>NZ_JBVKDT010000003.1:785476-1008998 GCF_055633655.1 Amycolatopsis sp. NPDC114503
ACGGACGTCTCACCCAAGGGCAAGATCCCGAACCACGTCGCGGAAGCCTACAACGAAGCACGCGACCTCGAGCGAAGGGCCGAGGAAATCCGGCGCTGGGCGAAGGAGAACGGCTTCCGGGTCGCGGCTTCCGGGAAACTCCGCAAGGACATCGTCCGCGCCTACAACGAAGCGCACGGTATTGACCTGCACACGTAGGCTCCCGGATCCGGACGGGTTCGCATGCCGTTTGACAGCTCTCCGGGGAGCGCGGGATGCGTTCGGGCCGCACGCCTCGTCATCGCCGTACGGCGATGACATCGACGGGCGCAGAACGTCGTGCATCTTGCCCGGCCTCTGCGGCGCGCCGCCGGCAGTCGGCCGTGCCGTGCGAGTAGTGCCCCCGGAAACGCGCCATCAACTGTTCGCGGTGCCGCCATGGGCAACCGGGCCGTCGGCACAGGTCGAGCAAACCCGTGCACACCATCTAAGCGCCTGCAGCACCGAGACCGGCAGCGACGGCGGCCATCGTCTGATTGCGCGAGTGACGGCGGCGTTGCCGTAGGTCTTCCAGCCGGCCGGGAACGGGATCGACCCGAAGCCGGCCGCGTCCCAGATCCGGGCGGTCATCGCATCCGCTCCCTGCCGGCGCTTCCCGTGGAACAGCACCGGACGGCTAACGCGGCCAGGCCTCCACATCCGCCACAGGTGATTGAACGCTCGACGCATGGCCGTTTCGTCGTCCCAGGTCCGCGATCCGGTGACCAGGACCGCATGGGAATACGCGGTCGGGACCGGCTCCGGCATCTCTGCGTATCGTTTGAGGAGATCGCCGTGGCACGGCTTGGGAGCACTGAAGCAGCCAAGACGTTTCCCACGCAGCTCGGGCAGGCGGGCCATCAGTTCGGGACTGGCGAGCAAATACTCCTCTGTTCGATGACCCGCGCCCGGTCTGCGGGGTGTGATCGCGGGTCAGCCGGAACGGATTTCCCCAGATCGATCCCCTGCCAATGAACAGGTCGCAGGGCGAGTTTCGCGTGTTCACTATGTGGATGGCAGTCGTCATCGGAATCTTTTCGAACGGTGCTGCGCCTGCGTCCCGAGGCGGCGGTGGCCGGCCGGCCCATCGCTGACTGCCGCCGCCTCCGGCTCGTGTTCAACATGGCCTGCGCCCCGTACTGCTCGCCACGCAACCTTCACGCGCCTGGACGAGACCTGGATCCGGGGCCCGGTACCGGAGCAAGCCTCGACAAGGCTGCTGGCGCGCATTCCGTGCATCAATGGCGCGACGAGGATGCGCACCGGCACTTGTCTGCGCGCGAGTGTCAGGATCGCAGCTACAGGCGGGTCCGCAGGAATGCGAACGCCGCGGCTCCTCATTCGAGGGGTTCGCCTGGCGGCGAGGATCGGGACGGTGTCTCTTCCGCTGCGGGTCGGCAACCACGTGACACGGAGCTGAGCAGCGTCGACATTGCTCAGTCGTGAGTGCTGTAGAAGCACACGCCGCCTTCCCTGGAGATGCTCTGAGCTTGCCGGAGTACGTCGTCGGACAGTTCCGCAGCGCCGTATGCAGCCATTTCGTCCCACGCCCCGTCTACGGCCGCGATGCCACTGACAGATCCGTCGAAGATGTCGTAGCTGATCTCGAGATGGTGGGCACCGTCCGCATGCAGCATTGTGTCCAGCGGCGTCAACTCCTTCCCGGGCGGGGTGTAGAAGCACACACCGCCTTCACCTGACATGTTCTGAGCTTCCAGGAGCACGTCGTCGGACAGTTCCGCGGCGTCGTAGGCGGCCGTTTCGTTCCATGACTCGTCGACGGCGGCAATGCGACCGACGGATCCGTCGGGGGTGTCGAGGTCGATCTTGAGATAGCGGGTGCCCTCGGCGCGCAGCATCTCCTCTAGCGGCGCCACTTCGGCCCGGGACTGAGTCGTGATGTTCATCTGACGTGATCTCCAATATCTCAATACTCTGGCGGATGTGGCGATTTCGGGCTCGGGTGCTTGCTATTCCGTGTCCCGCAGGCTCGTTGCCTCGGCGTCGGTCGGATCTGCCGGCATCGTCTCGGGTGCTTCTGCGCTGAGCGGGCTTTCCGGATGCGAGGAGTGCACCGGAGTGGCAGCGGAGACCAGGACCGCGTCGTCGACCGTCAGGTTCAGCACCACCGAGTCTTCCCACCTGGCCTTGTCCCAGGTGGGACGATTCTCCTTCATCCAGCTCAGCAGAGAGTCCGGATCGCGCAAGATGCCGGAGGCGTCCTCTGCCGGCACGGTCACGTTCGTCACGACGTCCCACGCGAGCTCTGCCCGATGCTGTGCGTTGACCCGTACTGTGACCATGCCGTCTGCCGACACCGACACCACGCTCGGATGCGCTGTCACTGCGTCCCCTGGCCATGTCCGTTGGTCCGGCCCTCGGCAGCAGTCCCTGCAGTGAGCAGGAATCACGGTCGAGCCGTGCCAGCATTTGCGGCACATCCGGCACGGCGCGAATCCTGCCTGCGTCAACAGTGCGACCATCGCGGCCCCGTCCAATGCGTCGACAAGCCGGGGCGCCACCGCGACGACCTTGTCGATACGGGCGCTTTCATGGATGTACCGCCTACCGCGGCGGCGCTTCTGCCGACATCTGGGGGAAGAGAGTGTTGCGCCTGCCAGATGGATCGCCGAGTGTGCGCCTGCTGCACTCACGCCAAGGATCGCCTCGCCCGATCCGAAATGTTCGTCGATCATCCGGCGGATCTCGACATCGCCCGCATCGTCGGGCACTGGCAGCGGAGCCGGATACACGTGCATGAGAGCTCGTCCTTTCTGAACAACGGGCAGATTCCCCGATCAATCCGCGGCCTCGCGGCAGCGAACGACTACGCGACTGGGGTGATGGACTCGAACGAGACGTTGCCGAGCGGATATTGCCCGGGCCATTCGAACAGCAGCGGGCATGCGATGAGCCCGGCGTCCGCGGATACGGCAGCTCGGCCAGCGTTGTAGAACTGCGGCGCGGTCCAGTCGACCGCGAGACCGGAAGCTGCGTCCCCCCGACTCCGTCACGACAGCGAACCAGTGCCCGTCGTCGTACTCGGCCCGGACGAGGAAGCCGGCCCAGCCAGCCGCTTGGGCGAGGCGGAGGAAGCGCCGGCTCATGACGTCGCAGTCGGGAGAGTCCCCGTCGGATTCGTCGGGGAACTGGAATGCCCAAGCCCCAGGCGTCGCGGTCGGTTCTGGCGAATTGTGTGCACAGCTCCGCGATCGCCGCGGCCAGCCGGTCAGGTGCACCGGCGGATTCGTTCATGCGCACGCCTTTCGGGATCGGCTCGACGACGATCGACGGCTTCCCGGAAATGGAATCGTCGAGAAGCTGGCGGGAACCTCGCGGTCATGCGATCGCTTCAGACGCTCCCGTGCCAGCTCCGCTGGCTCCGGGACGCCTGGCCGGCCGGCAGATGGCGGGACGCGCGTCGTCGCTGCGCGTTCTCCGGGAGGCGACGTCGGATGCCTGTCGACCCGTGCCTCGATCCCCTTGTCTTGCAGGCGAACGATCACCCGTGTGACCGTTGTTGCCAGGTTTCCTTATGCCCTTGTCGGCCTCGTGTCGCGATTGCTTCCTTCTAGGGCCGGAAGGTCGGCGAAAGGCCCGGATACCAGCCGAAATCGGGTGTACCACCCCCGCCCGTACCCCTCTGAGCTCGTGCGGATGGGGTGTACGGGCCGGGTTGTTCCCCCTGGTCGGCGGGTCTGTCGCGGGTCGGGTTCTCGCGGCCTTCGCGGCAACGCCGTACGTCCGGCCCTTTCCGGGGCGACGGCACGACGAAGGCGGAGGGGTACGGGGCTTCGCTTCCGTCCGCAGGACACAATCGGCTCGTTTCGCCCGCACGCGCAGACAGCGCCGCCTGCCGGTCGCGCCGGGTTCCGTTTCTGCGGAAGCGGCAGAACCCGCGCGAGTCCGGGCCGGTTCTCGGCGGTACGGCCGCGGGCCAGGCGTCGTTCTGCCAGGTGATCTTTCGCTCCTTTGGCGCGTCCGAGACAAGACCGGCGTTGCCAGTGGCCCGGTTGAGGTCTCCTCCGTGTCGTGTCCGGGTGTCCTTGTCAGCGACTGACGGTCCGAGGGGAGCTCCGGGACGCAGCGCGGTCTCCGGCTGGCCGATGGCGAGACCCCCGACAGCCCCGTGTGAGCCCGGTGCTGCCATCTGCGCCGGAGGTGCGAGCGCCCGCTGCCGCCCGAGCTCCCCCGGCGGCGAACGGTCGCAGACCGCGCACCTCGGGTTCGGGTCCATCCAAGGCTTTCGCATGCCCGCCGACGAACCATGCAATCACCTTGAATGCACCATTGATAAGCAATACGATAAAGACACGACAAGACCACGAGAAGACCGGAACAAGCCCGTCGAGCATAAAGGACAAGAGCGGACGGGGAGAGGGGTCGGTCGCCATGGCCGGGAAACGATCATCCGCACAGCCGTCCGGGGACGAGAGCCCGACAACGGGATCCGATGAGCCGCGCCGGCTGCGCTGGAGCGTCCCGAGAGCAGACGTCTCGACGAACGAATGGCTTAACCTACAAGAGAACATCTCGCGCTCGCTGCAAATGCTCATTCGCGACTCCATCCGGCAGGACGGATACATCGACGTCGTCAACCGGCCTGTCGAACCGCTCCCCCGGACCTGCGCCCGCGCGACGCAGGCGGCGTCCGGGGAGGACACGGCAGCCCGGACCGGCGATTCCCGTGACGTGCGTCCGCCGGACGCCGGCGTCCATGCGCCGGGCACCGGCCGGAAGGCTGTCCATGCCACGACGCGCCGACAGGGCGATCCGATGCCGGAGCTCCCCGCCGACGCCGCACCGGACACCACTGCTGAGCCTGTGTCCGGGACGGTGACAGACCGAAAGACCGCGCCGCCCGCGGGGAATCCGGCTGTCAGGGCCGGTATCCAAGCGATGCTGAACCAGCGCTGACCCGGACGCACAGCACGACGAGAACGACAACGCACATGCTTACGAGACCAAGGGGTCATTCACAACGATGAGCACCCAGACCATTCGCCTCGTCGGCGGCATCGACGTCGGCAACGGCTATGTCAAGGGCGTCGTCCGCAACGCGGACACTGACGTGTTCGACGAGATCGACCTGCCCAGCGCGGTGGTGTCGATCTCGCGCAGCAGCCCGAAGGTCCCAGTCCCGGACAGCGAGGCGGCCGCGGTCGTCGGCAAAGCCGGCGGGACGGACGATTTCTACAACCAACTCGACTGCTCGCTGACCAGCCCGTTGGTCGCCGTCAGCGATCGCCGGATCTTCGGCCGCGCGGCCCTGTCGGTGCGCGGCTCGAGGTTCACCGAGTTCGAAGTGCTGGGCCAGCACTCCAAAGTCGATCAGGAACTGGCCAAAGTGCTCGTTCTGGGCGTCTTCGCCGCGAAGGCCCTGCGCGACCATGTCGCCGCGCACGGCGCGCTGCCGACCGAGGAGCTGAGCGTGACGATCCGCGCGGGTCTGGCCCTCCCGATCCGCGAGTTCGTCGCGCGACGGCACGCGTACGCCGCGGAGTTCACCGGTTCTTCCGGTGCAACAGAGGTGCACTTGGTGACGATCAAGAATTTTTCGACCCCGGTGTCGGTGCGCCTCACGTTCACCGACGTCCAGGTCATCGCCGAAGGCGCGTCCGCGCAATTCGCCATCGCGGACAAGGGAGAGCGGCTGGCGGAGCTCCTGCTCGCCGATCTGCGCGGGCGCGAACCGGGAGCTCTCGCGAACGTCACCGCATCCGACCTGGTTGCCGCGCGGAACACCGTCGGCGTCGACGTCGGCGAGGGCACCGTGAACTTCCCGGTGTTCACCGACGGACGATTCAATGCGGAAGCCGCGGCGACGCTCGACGAGGGCTACGGCACGGCTCTGATGAACGCGATGGAACGGATGGCCGAATCGGACCGGAATCTGCAGTTTTCCAGCCGCAAGCAACTGGCCGACTTCCTGCTGAGCGCTCCCTCTCCGATGCTGCGGGGCAGGCACGGCAAGGCCCGGGGCTACGTCGACGACGAAGCCGGCTATCTCGTGGACGCGATCGTCTCCGCGTTCGGCGACGTTCTCGCCCAGGCCGGGGCGACGACGGAGGCGGTGTACGTCTACGGCGGCGGCTCGGGCCCGATCAAGGAGATCCTGCATCCCGCGTTGCTCAAGGCCGCCGGGGACATCCCGGTGCTGTACCTCGACGCGAGCTACTCGCGGCACCTGAATCGCGAAGGGCTGTACCTGGCAGCGCGGTACACGGAAGAGGTACAGGGCGAGTCGGAGAAAGCCGGGAAACGGCCGGTCGCAGTGTGATCGCGGCGCTCCGGACCGCCTCCGGCCACAGCTCCCCTGCCGCCGGCTGCGGTTGGAGCGCCGCTCAGTCCCTGCGGACGTTCCCGGAATTCCCGTACCACAGACGAGGAACGGTAGGAGATGACAGCACGATCCGCTGGCAAGACGCTGCGCGAGCGACGCAGCGAAGTGGACAAGTCCGTGGTCGAGAACATTGTGCGGGGCGGATACGCACCGCCTGACTCGAAGCCGACGCGGGCCGAGTGGTTCGCCGTGTTCGAGGAGACCGGATACCGGGTGGCGGGACCGGAACTGGCCCGGCGCGCCGGGGTCACCGTGCGGACGGTCGAGCGGATGCGGCAGGCACATCGTGCGGACACCGCCAGTCGGGCGGCGACACCGCCGGAGACGCCGCAGACACGCGCGGCCTAGGCAGAAGAGACCTCCCCGGCGCAGCAGCGCGCCGGGGAGGTCTCTTCTGCTGACGGCTCCGGCCCTCCAGAACACGGCGTGTGCTCATGGTTTCCTGGCGATGCCATTCTGGCGCAGCACGGTTCGCCGCTCCATGAGCAGTTCACCCAGCATGTTCAGGCCGGGGGTCTGGTCGTGACGAGGGCAATAGCACGAGCCCCAGAACTGGTTGTAGATAGGGTTTCAGCGTGACCATTGACCACTTGTGAGCCCGCATCTTTCGGCCCAGCAGGTGTCCACTCAGCCAAGTTGATGTCTGGGCTGGGTGTCGGTGGACTCAGCTAAGCTGCTTGGCCGTGACCGAAGATGCGGTCGAGCCGCCTTTCGCGTTGTCGGGCCTGCTGCTGCGGGCAATTCGGGATGCTGTGCTGGAGGAAGAGCGGGCCGGATTCGACCGTCAGTTTCGTGCGGCCCTGGAGGTAGCGGCCGAGTCGCTAGACCTGCTGGCCAGAAACGGCATCGGCTCGTCGACGGACGGGAGATCCCGAGCCGTGTAGAACACCTGCCACCTTGATCCACAACGCACTCGGGCACGTTACACGGGCTCTAACGGTCAGTGACCAGGTGAGTACAACTCAGGCGTCGCCGATGGCGTCGAGTTCCCGACGGACCCGGCTACTTCGCTGCTGTGGAAAGAGATCGAGTGTGAGCCACCGCCCCAAGAGCGGGTCGTCGCCCGGCACCAGCCAGACCGGAACATCGCGCAGCAAACCGCGCAGCGCCATGTCCGAGGTGCCGCCCGAGGCTGGGTCGAAGTGATCGTGGAAGGCGACGATGAGTCGTGGCCGCTCCTGCAACAGCATTCGCGTGTTGCGTTCTGGTCCGGCCATCCGCCAGTCCTTCGGTCGGGCTCGGCGTTCGGCACGCCAGTCGACCGGATGGCACCTGTGCCGGGCGTCTGGCAGGTCGTGCCGCTCGCACCACTGGTGAGCTGCCTCATCCGCGCCCGTCGCGGCGCCCTCGGTCACCACCAGACGGTCACCGTGGCGGGTCGCAAGCCGATCCAAGACAGTCTCCACCGTTCTCGGCCACGGCCACCGGCGACTTCCACAGACCAATACCCGCGGCTCGTCCAATTCGAACTTCACAGGTGCCCTCCTGTACCTACGTGGTCACTGACCGAACGTGCACAAAACTGGTCGTGCCAGTGGTTGGTCTCGACGAGCGTGACGTGCCCGGTGTCGTTCAGCCTTGCGGCCAGGTCGTAAAGGGCGAATTTCGCTGCCAGCACGTGCCGCATCGCCCAGACCCGGGCACCGGTGTCCCAGTCTGGACGCAGCGTGACCCGTCGGCCGATGCTCTTGCTCTGCCCAGGTGTCGCGGCGTCGAGTACGGCTCGCTGCTCGTCTGGGTCGAGTGTTTTCAGGGCGTTGAATCCATGTTCGCCGCTCGCGACCTCTTTGCCGAACAACGGCATGAAGAACGGCGTCCTGTCGTAATTGGACAGAAAGGCCAGCTGTCCGCGGAACATCGGCTCCTGGTGCAACACAGTGATCACCTCGGCGGTCGTGAAACCTGAAATCCGGTACAGGGCCTCCTCCGGATCAGCGCTGCTGATCCTTCCGTGCGCGCAATAGGCAACGCGTCGGAGAACTCGCCGTATGCTGTTCTCGGGGATCCATGCTGCGCCGGACTGGGCCCGGGCCCGCTGCTCAGGCTGTGGAGGGTCGGGCGCTGCTCCAACTGTGGACAGTCGCGGGGTCCACGCCCGCGAGGTCAGCCGCTTGCTCTTCGCTCACCTTCAGGGCGAGCAGCCGTAGGACCGCTGCTTTCAGTTTGTCAGTGGTTTCGCGCTCCGCCGCGATTCTCGCGCGGCGATAGTTCCCGAGCGTCCGCGTCTGCTCGGCCAGCGGCATGAGGTCGACGGGCAGTGTGATCATGATCTGGCCGTGGTCCTCACGGCGTCGTTCAGCTGTCTCGTCGGCCTGTTCGGCCGTGTCGCAGTAGGCGTAGCAGTATCGGCCGTGACCTACGCGGTACGACACGAAATAGCGTGGACCACGGCTGCTCCTGGCTTTGTGAAGGTCTTGTATATCGACAGGAATCGTGCTGTCGCTCATGCTCGGCTCTCTGGGTCGGCGACATCGTCAGGGCGGGTCCGAGTCTTCCCTCCGCTCACGGAGGGCTCTCGGCGAGGGCGGCTTCCGGATTGTGCCGGACTACACGCGTCGAACCTGGACCGCGGGTACGACCGACCGAGCCGTGGCGACTGCGAACCGCGGCAACGCTCGTGAACATACGTACCCCCGGGCGAAGACCGAGCCAGATACTGTTTGCCCTGCTTCGACCGATCGCGGCTCGTTCAGTATGCCGATTGCGGGGCAAATATCTCGGGGTGACCGGCCTTCCACCGGACCCACTGTTCGCACGGTGTCGTTGTGCCGAGGCTGTGATGCGCGTCGAGCACGGCGACCAGGTCCATCGGCGCGTCCCCATACGAGGGGTGGGCGCCGTCCCACTGCGTCCGGTACTTCACGCCCCACCCGCCGTGGTCGTACTTGATCAGGTAGCGGCCGTTCGCCCCGTCGTCGATGTCGAACGGATGCTTCTGCCGTTGTTGCGCGATCCGCCCCTGCGTCGGGTCGCCGTAGGTGCGGTGGATGTACTCGTCGTGAAAGCTCGCGACGGTCCGCAGTTCGTCGTCGGTCGGCGTGGCGGAGCTCCACAGCTTCCCGATCACGACGGCCGTCACGAAAGGCCACCGTGGATACATGGTCCTGATGATCGGATAGCGGTACTGCACACTTCGCCGGTCTTGTGCTTCGGTGTAGCGGGCCAGGTTGATCTCGTTGTCGTTCATGATTCCTCCGCCGGCCTTGCGGTCCGGGCGATGTCTGCGACGCGTGCCTGGCGGCGAGGGCCGACCGGGTTGCGCCGGTGGGGCTCTCATGCGGCATCGGCAGGCCGGGCGACGCTCGCGGCTACGGCACGGGCGAAATCCACGGCCTGAGGGTCGCATGCGAGCGCCGGTCGATGCCCGCTGTCATGACCGGCTGGGCTCGAGTCGTGCTCGTGTTCTCGGGTCTGTCGGGACTCGTCGATGTCGGCGCGTGCCGCATTGACTGCCAGCCAGCCGCGCAGTGCGCCGGCGCTCACGTCGGTTCCGTCGGCGAGCAGGACGCGGCTTCCTTCGAGTCGCACGGCCGCGGACCGCAGAACACCCGAATGCCGAGGTGCCGCTGTGGACGTTGTCTCGTCGTCGCCATGCATGGCGTTTGTCGTCTTTCTGTGTGCTGTCGATGCTGGTGGTGCCGGGAAAGACGGCGTCGCCCGGCGTTGGGCCGAGGTACTGCAGCAAGTTGTTGTCGCGGCTGGCCCGGATCAGCTGTGCTGATCGTTCCGTCCGGAGCGCAGCCGACGCGCGCGAGGAATGGTTCTGCAGAGATCGACGGTCGCTCATGTGGACGGTTTGGCGTTCTCGGCGCGGTGCGGCGACGACTGGTCGCCGAAGGCGGGAACGTCGCCGAGAGTGCCGACGACGGCGGCCGTGGCGGCAGGCACGTCCATGACCGCGAACACGTTGTAGCCGCCGAGTTCGGTATTGGCGGTCGTCCCGATCCGGCTGGACAGCACAGCCTCGCAGCGGCCGGTGTTCCATTGCTCGAACGAGATCCCTGCCCCGGTGAGCATCCGCCAGGCGCGCGGGCAGTACAACCGCATCACAGCGGGCCACGCGTGCTCGGGCACCTCGAGCTCTCCGCAGCACAGGGCGGACACCACGGCGACGGTCGACGCGCGACCGGCGAGAACGTAGTCCCAGTCGGGGTCGAACACCTCGACCGGGCGGCGGGACTTCAGACGTCCGGTCAGGGCGGGAAGGATCTCGCCTGCCTCGGGTTCTGCCTGGCGGTAGAGCTCGCGGGGAACGGGCGTGTACTCGGGCATCGTCGCAGTCTCCTGTCGGCATTGTTCGTGGTCGGTCACGGTTGGCGCAGGAGCACGTCGCCGGGCGGCGTGTCGGGCCAGGGGAACACGGGCAGCGGGACCGCTGGTGCCGCGCCGGGATCGCGGAGCCACCGCGCGAAATTCGGCGGCCCGCAGCGCAACGGCGGGCGCGGGTCGTCGGGGTCGAGGCGATGCCAGCGGTCGCCGCCGCCCGCCGTCATGTGCGCCGCGCCGTCGGACCAGGTGATGATCCAGTCGTTGCCGTGGCTGGTCTCCCCGTCCCACGGCCACCCGTTGCGCGGCTCGTGCGCGGCGCCGAGCCCGTCGACGGCCCACATCAGCAGCAGGTCCCGCATTGCTGTCCTGTAGTCGAGCACGGCCCGCGCGGTCAGCGCGGCGCGGCCGCGGGAGTGTTTCAGCAAGTTGTCGGGGTGGCAGGCGAACTGCAGCGACCCGGCCCACTCCGCAGTGGTTCCGGTGCCGAGGTAGAAGTCGGTGCGGGTGGCCATCTCGGTGTCCCTTTCTCGTGCTGCGGTATCAGCCGATGCGCACTCGTCAGCCGTCGCGCCTGCACAGGTGTGCCGCCGGGGTTGCCGACGGATCTGCTGGTGCGGCATGCCCCGCTGGATCCCCGTCGGGTCGGCGGATTCGGGCTTGTCGTGCGACACGGACAGTTCCGGTCAGGTGATCGCCGAGAAGCGTGATAGGGCGACCCGGCCCGGTGCCAGGGCGAGGCTCGCGTTGCCTTTCGATGCGCGGCCTTCGCCCTGGCACGGCGATCGGTCGTCAGCCGGAACGGAATTCCCGCACCGTCGCGCGATAGCCGCAGCCGTCACGGCGTTCGAAGCACTGGATCGGATCGTCGTCGCGGAATCCGTCGTCGTCGGGAATGACTCGGCCGGGGAAATGGTCGTTCCGGGGCTGCGAACAGCCCATGAAATCGATCCCGTCGTCCTGCATGACGACGTTCATGCTCATCTGGATCACGAAGGCGGTCTCGCTGAAGCATTCCGGGCAGCGGATGCCCTCCAGGAAATGGGTGTTGGCCATCGCGCGCTCCCTGTAGATTGGTAGGGATCAGGTCGGTTCAGGCGCACGAGGTCCCCTCGATTCCCATCACGGTGCCGCGAGCGAGTTCGGCACCGCTGATGCTGAGGTGGTAGCCGCCGACCGGGTAGCTCGGGTGGTCCGACGCGACGACGACACAATCCCACGTCCCGGAGTTGCGCTTGTGCGGCAACGGTTCTGCCTCGGCGCCCTGCGGGTGCGAGTCCGGGTAGTGCGTCAACGGCACCACGACGACGGTGTACGCGTGCTCGGTGTACGGCGGATCCCAGGGCAGCCGCACCAGCATGTCCTGGGGCCGTGCCGCGATCCTGACCGGCAGGGTCGACAGGTAATTCCTGGCCGAGCCTTCGGGGGCTGCGGCCAGGCGGGCGCGCTCTTGCTCTTCGGTCTCCATGCGGGTGCGGAACGTCATGACGTCCGGTGCTCCTTCGCGAGGGCAACCGGCCAGGCGTGCGGCCCGGCTGGTTTGGGCTGTTCTTCCGTGTTGACGCCGGATCAGCTGTGCTGATCTCGACTGTGCCGAGAGGCAGGTGCAGCGAAAGGAAAACCCCGGCAGGGACGGATCCCTGCCGGGGATCGGCCGGTCCGCCGACCGGCATCGTGACGTCAGCTCGGCTGACGCGGGAATGGAACGGCGGCAGCGAACGCGGCGCGAGCCTGCTGGACACGAACGTTCGGTGAAAGGCGACGCGGCTGGATTCGCGTCCGCCGCCCGCACGCCTGGGTCGGCTCCCGCGCGACAGGGCCTTCGGGCTGATGGGCTTCCCCAGCGTCCGGTCAGGACCTGCCTTGCCCGTCAGCGCCGGAACGGGACTGTTCGACAAGGCGATCGAGGACGTCCAGGTACTCCTGAAACACCGCGGCCCTCTCCAGGTCGTTGTCGATGATGCCGACGTTGACGTTGCCTGCCAGGTGCAGCCGCAGGTCTCGGACGATGTCGTCCTGCTCGCGTTCGACCAAGGGCAGGACCTTGTAGTTCCTCGTCACAGCTCTGGCTCCTTCGGGGCTCGGATGCGGTTGTCGTTGCGCGGCTGTCCCCGCGGCACGGTTCCCTGCGACGGTGGGGCGCGCGTGCCTGTCTGCCGTGTCGTCCCCGTCCGGGGTGCGCACCGGTCAGGCCGATGAGAGCCTGCGCAGCAGGGAGGTCCGGCCGGTTGCCGCCGGCGCGATCGGAAGCGGTAGGCGGAACGCTCCGGCAGAGCGCAGGGTCACCGCGGCCGGGAACCGGCCGCGCGCCGCCGGATGGTCCGCTCGTAGCTGTAGAACCGAGCCTTGGCGATCGTGGCCCGGTCCGGAGAACGCAGGACGATGCCTTCCGGCGCGCCGACGGCGTCGTCGTCGAGTCCGACCAGAGTGCGCGGCAGCCGGTCGAGGATAAACTCGTGCATCGTGTCGATTCCGGTGGGCAGGTCCGCCGCGTCGACGGTGAACAGGCGCGGCACCAGCCCCAGGCCGTATGCCGCGGCGATCGCGCGGAGACGGTCCTCGTCGACGAACGGCTGCCCGCCCGACTCCCGCCAACTGGCGATCCGCGCTCGTTCCCAGCCCAGCACGTCGTCGTAGTCCTCGATGACCGTGCAGTCGAACAGTTTCACGCCGACGGCCTGGTGCCCGCTGTAGTTGCGTGCGACCTTGCCGCCCGTTTTGCCGCCGTACACTTCCAGATAGAGCGTTTCGATCGCGCCGGGCCGGGCCGGTTCCACGCGCTCCGCGATCGGCTTGAGCGCGGTCACGATCCCCTCGATCGGGTCGCCGATCAGATCGCCCTTGCCGTAGAGCAGGTTCTCGCGGCTGCCGAGCAGGTAGTTGCCGTCGGGCAGCCGGATAATCCGGGCGTTCGCGCCGTCGATCTTCTCGGTGCCGATCACCGGTCCCTCGAACGCGAGGGCGTCCTCGGTGAGGCACCCGTTCTCCGGATTGAGCGCGTGGTAGGTCGGGATCGAGGGGTACTTGGTCATCGAGTTGAGCGCGGCGAGGTCGCTGCTGCGCACGCTGAAGTTCATGGGGAGTGGCCTTCCTGGCTGATTGCTTCCCCGGCCGTGGCGGTTGCCGCGACGACCGCGGAGCACGCGATGTGTCCAGTGCCGGTCCCGGATCAGCTTCGCTGATCACCGGCGCACCGCTGACGCGGCTCAGTCGACGCGGTCGCGCGGCCCTCGCGAAGCGCGCACGACCGCCCCATCCGGTCGTGCGCTGACCGGTGGCGACGGGGCGGCTGCGTTGGGCTCAGTACGCGGGCCGTTGGCGCGGCGCCGACCTCGTCGCTGCCCGGTCGCCGGCGAGGTGTGCCAGTACTGCGAGGTTTTCGGCGAGCGTCGCCGGGCGTCGGACGCAGTTGACGCCGCGCTCGTTGTGCTCGGGATGTTCGACGTGACGCCCGTGCAGGGTGCAGAACCCGTCGTCGAACTCGACGACGCGTGTGTTGTCGCCCTTGGCGATCCACGCGATCTCCTGGACCGGATCCACGTCGTCGAAGACGATGATCGTCTCGCGTCCGACACCGTTGCTGTTCCAGTGTTCGACGCGGATGCGGTCGTCTGACCCCGCCGACCCCGGGCGCCCGGTCAGTTCGACCAGTGTGATGTCGCGGCGCTTGCCGAACCACTCCCGCTCCGGATGGTGGTAGCGCGCCGAGACCTCGTTCTCGGTGTGCTCGTCACGGGAGATGCCGAATCCGATGCCCTCGTATGTGTGCGATCTGCTGACGAGAGCAACGGACGCGGAGCACCGGGACCGGACCGTCTTCGCTGCATCGGCACCGCCTGGTGCCCACAACCCTGCGTAGAGCCGCGGTGCGTCGTCTCGGTCGCCGAGAATCCGGCGCATCTTCGTCATCCGCCGGGTGCCGATGATCCCGACCATCTTCGCGCCGAGACGGTCGACGGTGTCCGGGGTGACAAAGGCGTGCGTGCGGCGATCCCGGCAACGGGTCGCAATCGGGGTCAGCACGGAAGAGCCCTTCGTTCGATGGTGTCGGACATGTTGTTGTGGCAGCGACGGGAAGCCAGGCGAGCGCGGCTGCAACGGATGCCGAACCCCGTCCTGCGGGCCGATCCGGCCCGCTGTCGAATGCGGTATGCGGCCTTCGCCGCGGCCGTGCCCCGCCGGCTTCGGCCGCCGTCCGCACGCTGGGGTCGGGTCACCGTCCTGCATGGCGTAGGGCGGCGGGGGTGTTCGCCCGCCCGTTCCCGGCCGCAGGCCGCGGTCGACTGGTGAGCAGGACGTCAGGGCCTGTGCGCAGCCAGCCCAGCTCGCGCAATGCGCGGCGGACTCTCCGCCACTCCGCCGAGCCGATCCCGAAATGCGCGGTCGCCCTGCGCGAATGGGGCAGCCGTCGGCCTTCGGGATGCCGAACCGGTGCCCACGCACGCCGTCGACGAACCCGCCGACGGAACGGAATTCCTGTGCCAGCCCCGGTAGCCGCAGCCGCTGCGGCGTGCGAAGCATTCGATCGGCTCGTCGTCGCGCAGCCCGTCGTCGGGGATGACGCGACCTGGACTCCCGTCAGTTCGACGCCCCGGTTGTACGACTGCGTGCCGCCGCGGCGGGCGATCTCCGAGCTCGACCGAATGCGACCGTCGTGTCGTCCGAGGGCAGGCCGCCGAGCAACGTGGCGCAGGTAGCACGCATTGCTTCCGGACACGGGAGCAGTTTCCGCGACCGTGACGCCGACCGGGAGACCGGCGAGCCTGCGCATGGCGGCACCGGCGTCGCACGACACCGAGGAATGCCGTCGAACACGTGTCGTCTCCGGTGTGTGCGGCGCCCGGTTCGGGCCAGGGTCACAGCGGGAACAGGTAATCGCCCCGGGGCAGTTCGCCGAGACGAATCAGATCGGCCAGGATCCCGTCCAGCGACGGAGTGTAGGCGACCTCCAGGTCGACCCAGGTGTCGAAGACCATGCCTTCCAGGTCGGTGCCGACAGGGATCTCGCCTGCGGGCGCGGTGATCTCTTCTGGACTCTCCGCCACGCGCAGGCTCTTCCAGTAGTCCAGTTTGCTGATGCCGTCCTTGACCACCATGACCTCGTGCACGGCGTCGTAGCCGAGGGAGAACGGCGTTCTGTCCCAGTGCTCGAGCGCCAACCGGTAGTCGCGGTCGTCGGCGAACGTATACAGCACCGCGTGTTCGTCGGCGATCGTCAGTTGCGGATAGTCGCGTCGGCAGCCGCGCCTCGCGTCATAGGGCCTGCCGTAGACCCGTTCGGCGACCGCGTCGATCGGGACGGTTCCGGAAACCGCCGCTTCGTCCTCGGACACGTCGCCGGGCTCGAGCATCAGGAAACCGCGGATCGCATATGCGGTGCGAGGGGCACGGTCGGTCATCTCTGATCGATGTCCTTTCTGGCATGTCGGCGGCAGGGCGCACGATGAGAACAAGCCATCGACCCCGCTGGCTGACGGACTTTTCCGGGCTCTCGCTGCACATTCCGAAGAACGCACGGGACAACACCCGTGCGCGCATCGTCTCAGGTGAAGGGATTCGGGTGACGTTTCGGCTGCCTGGTGACGGTGGGCATCGCTGTCGTCCGGGTCATGGCTGCGCAGGCGCGCCGGCGCCGTGGTGCGCGGTCACAGCGACGCACGACCGGTGCACGGCAGCCAGCATCTCGGACAGCGCGTGCGGCTCGATGTCGGTCAACGCGCGCCATCGTCCCTCAACGTCCTGCCAGGCCAGCACCGTGCTGGTGCCCGCCGCACTGTCGTGCTCGGCGACGGACACCAGCCACAGCCAACTTGCTTCGCTCACGAACTCGCGTCGCCAGAGTATGTACCCGGGTACGTCGGCGAACGCCGGGCGCAACTTGAGAACGAATGCCCGCAGCTGGCTGACGTCCAGTTCGGACCACGCGGTGACGACAGGCATGGAGTTTCCTTCTTTCTGCACGCGGAACGGACAGTTGGGAAGAAGCCGCAGGTTCGGCTGTGCCGATCGACCTCGGGGCGGACCCCAGACCGATCCGGCATCAGGGAAGCTCTCGCAGTGGACGTCTCGGCTGTCACGGGTCCCAGCGCCACGATGGGGCGCGGATTCCGGGCCGTCCTGCCGCTGCGTGGCCGGGCCCACGCAGTCCGCCGGCACCGGATTCGACGACCGAGGAGGCTGCATGGTGCCGCGCGAAAGTGCGGGGCGCTCGTGTCCCCGGGTTCGTGCCCGGGCTCCGCCGCTGCCCTCGCTCCGTGTGCTCGCGGCTCGGACAAGGTCTCTCCCGCGTATGCGTCAGGACAGCCGCGGTCAGTTGCGGTCATCGGGGTCAGGCTGCCCGGATTCGACCACCTCGTGGTGGTGGTGCGTTTCCGGGCCGGCGAGCGGAATCCATCCGTGTCCCCGGAACTCGTGAACGCATCCGGAGATGACCACCGACCGCACCGCGCGGCCCAGGTGTCGGCCGCCGGGCTGCGCCAGCACCTGGCGGGCCCACGTGCGCGCGTCTTCTATCGTGTCCGCGTCTGCGTAATGCCGGCCGCCGTTGATCGGCTGCCCGTCTCGTCCGCACGGTTGCAGGGTGAAACTGAGTTTGCGGTCTCCCCGACGCGTACGCCGCGCGCCTGCTCCCGTCGTTTCTTCCACAATGGACTCCACTCGTCACGTTTCCGTTGTTGTGCCAGGGGCCCGAGCCGCTGGCACGGAGAAACTCCGGTGGCGGCGATCCCCGGGCGACAGCAGATCGCCCACGGCCGTTGATTGCGTTCAGCTCCGCATCTGTCGACGGCCTTTGTCACCGCCGTTCGACAGGCGCTGCGGTCCCGGTCGGGTCAGAGGCTCTCCCGGATCAGCGATGCTGATCTGCTGCTGGCACTACGTCGAGCTGCCTTCCCGCGGCCGGAACTCGTCAGTCGCCGTCACGTTCGTCTTTCTCGGCGAACGCCGCCTCGAGGTGTGCACAGCGTCCCTTGACGACCATCTCGCCTGCCGCCCAGACGCCGAAGCTGCCCAGGATTGCGATGATCATGCCGGTATAACTGCCGACGAGAATGGCGAAGATCGCGCCGGGCAGCAAGACGACCACGTCGATAACGATCACCGTCACCAGGGCGGCCTTGATCAGGGTCGTTTCGGTTCGAGTGAGCTTTCTGTCGGCTCCGGTTTCGCTTTCCACAACGGGTTCCCCTCCTGGTTCGAGGCCGATCTTCATCGCTATCGGCGGAAGTGCTTGCCGCAGGGCGGCTCTCGGCGGAATGCCCTTCTACGCGGCCGTGTTGGGCACGCTGCGCGGGGTGTTGGCTGCCGCGACCCGGTGACCGCCGCCTGCTCGTCGTCGGATCCGGCGGCACTGCCGATCTCACCGGGGACCCGGTCGGCGATA
Source organism: Amycolatopsis sp. NPDC114503 (assembly GCF_055633655.1). Classification (NCBI taxonomy): domain Bacteria; kingdom Bacillati; phylum Actinomycetota; class Actinomycetes; order Pseudonocardiales; family Pseudonocardiaceae; genus Amycolatopsis; species Amycolatopsis sp. NPDC114503. Next base: position 803,485 of record NZ_JBVKDT010000003.1, read on the forward strand.
GCCTCGTCGGCCGAGGTGAACTGCCGGACACGGATCAGTGCTTTTACCGCGGCACCGTGCGTAGTTGTCGTCCCAGGTAAGGAGTTCGGTGCTGTCGCACGACAGCCGCGCACGCAGCGTTCTTCGTGGTCCGCGTTGCCGTCGTCGTGCCGCGATGGTCACCGGCCTTCTGCGTCCGCGGCGTGTCCGGCCTCGATGCCGTCCATCGTGCGACGGCGCCGGGCGCGCAGCGCAGTGTGTTCGCGGCGTGCGCGCAGCGCCGCGCGAACGAACCCGAAGATCTCCCCGACCCGAATCGCGAAGCCGATGACGACCCACTCAGTGCCGAGCAGCGCTGCGAATCCCCATGCGGACTCGGGGAATATCGGCATGTCGCACACGAGGCCTGTGACCGCCGCGCCGGTGAGCACGACCGCAGGCCATTCGTCCCGCGCAACCTCCGCCGCACAGCCGCGCAGGGATTTCGCCGTCGCTGTGCGGCGTTCGGCCGCCGCCGCGATGCTGCTGTCCAGTTCCTCCAGCGCGGGAATGCTGGCAAGCATGGCATCCCGGCGGGCGATCAGCGCGGCGATGCGCCCGCTGAGTACGTCGCGGACACCACGCTCGTCTGGCGGCAATGCGACGTTGGCGCCGCATCCGTTGTGCAGGCGGATGAGCCGGTCGATCTCTGCGCCGTCGGCTTCGACCTCGGCCTGATAGTTCATGAATTCTCCTGTCCGGATCCCTGTGGTGGCTCGAAAAGGTGCGTCTGAGGCAGATGCGGATACGGCGATGCCTGTCGAGAGCGGTCGTCGGCGCGCGATCTCGCCCGAGACGTGACCGGGGTGGTCGTCCGGCTGCGCGGTGCCGGGATCGCGGCGCGTGCGTCGACGGACCCATTGGCTTTCCCGGGACGGTCAAGGCCGCTGCCCTGGTTGTCCGGACCTGCCCTCGCTCGGGCCAGTCAGCAAGGCGGGATGCCATGGGACAGTTCGTAGTCCTCCTGAGCACGCGCTTCCCGATAGCCAGCGTCCTCGAGCGCACGTTCGGCGGCTCGTTCGGCAGCCAGCTCGCTCTCCGCCGCATCGAGTTCGGCTTGCTCGGCCTCGAAGCAGGCGCGGACATGGCCCGCGCTGGCGTGACGCACGACGGCTCCGGCGTCCGTGCAGTGGCCGCAGACCACGCCCGACAGCGTGGTGTCCGGCCGGCCGTAAGGGCGATAGCGCGCGAGGTCGGTGTCAGGGGTGGCCGCGGACGCCGCCATCGGGATGCGGTGGTCCGATCCCACCGTCTGGTCGATGCGATCGTTGAGGCAAAGCTGAACGACGACAGTCATGGCGAGCCTCCGGGATCTGCTGGCGGATCTCCTGTTTTAGTGCCTGGTAAGTGATTCCGGTCCGTTCCCGCAGGGCCGTGGCCGGACGCATCAGGTGCGACAGCGGCGTCTCCGTTCGGCCCGAAACAGGCAGTCGGCTTCCGGCGGTGCGCACAGTCGTGATCGAAACAGCTGTCCAGTCGCGGCGTCAGCCGTCGCGACGACCGTGCGACGGGCGCCGGCGGCGCGGTCCGGGTCGTCGGCCACGAGCCCAGGGCGTGGCCGCCAACCGGAAACGAGTTCGCTGCGGTCGTGCTCGGCAGAGCACAGGCGTCACCGGTCCTGTCCCAGAACATCCGCCAGGCATACCTCGGTGCCCCGGGCGATCTCGGCGGCGTGGATGCTGAGACGGCAGGTGGCTGCGGGATAGTGCGGGTCGTCGGAGTGGACCACCGCACAGCCCCACCATCCGGAGTTGCGCTCGCGCGGCAGGGGCTCCTCCTCCTCGGGGCTCCTGGCCGGGCTGTAGTCGATGGGCACCACCACGACGGTGCGGGACGACGCCGCGTTCCCGCTGTTCCGAGGGAGCCGCACGAGCCGGTCCTTCGGCCACCCCTGCATCGTGATCGGCAGCGTCGACAGGTAATGAAGGAGCGATCCCTCGGGGGCTTGCGCCAGCCGCGCCCGTTCCTGCTGTTCGGTTTCGATGAACCCGATGTCTTCGAGAAACGACATGTCCGTCGGCGCTCCTTCGCGACGGCGTCGAGAAAGACGCCGACAGGTCGTTGCGGATGTTCTTTCGCAGCCGATCCGGATCAGCTGTGCTGATCTCCCGCGCGATCGGCATGTCGTCCCCTCAGCCTGCGGCTCAGGGCGGCGGGTCAGGTTCGCTTTTTGCGCTCACACCAGGTGATCGGGCCTCAGTAGCGGTCCTGGTCGACGCGGCTGGGCACCGCGTTGCTGCGGGCTCAACGGGGTGCTGGCGCCCGTCGGGCGGACTGGTGTAGGTCCACTCGCAACCAGGCGACAAGAACCAGCCGTCCGCGGCAACGCGCCGCACGGCGTCGGCGCGACCGCCTATACCGCTGTAGATCGCGACGCAGTTCCCCGCAGGATCGAGGACCTGAGCGGATTTGTTGGTGTAGTCCGTGCGAAGGACGTGCGACGAGTGCACGGCAGTTGCGGGTTCTGCATTGCGCGACAACGTCTTCCCCGTCTCGGCAGTGCACGCCGGGCACGCCCGCATGCCTCGCGCGAGGGAACGGTGCAGGCCTGTCCGGCGTGGCAGGTGAAGGATGCGCGGCCATGCGGGCGGGGTGCGGCGGAGGATCACTCTGCCGGTGGCTGCCCGCCTTTTCCTGGTGCTTTCCGGCGATGGCGGCGGGAGCTCGCGGACCGCGGCGGCGCACGCGGGCGATGTCGGCCGTGTCGATGCCGGCCCTTGCCTGCGAGGTGACAGTGCTGCGGGGCGGGCGACGACTTCTCCGTCAGGCCAGGCGATGAAAGCTCCTGTGCACGACCTCTCCAACTCGGGTGGTGCACTGTCGAGCAGCCGGAGCAACCGTGTCTCCGCCGGAGGTCCGAAAGCCTGCCGCCGTTTCATCCGGGACCGCTTGACGGACAACGCGATTCGCGAACGCGGTGGCGCCCGACCGGATGGCGCGGGGGCAGGCCCAGTGGCGGCAGCTCTGTCACCAGCCGCGGGCGGCGCTCACGGCGCGGCGGAGTCGCCGCTGCCGTTTCTCGCCCGCTGTGCTTCGTGCGGCTCGTGCCGGGTCGGAGGAACGTCGCCGGGCCAGCCGGCCCCTCGATCCGACGGTGATGGTTCTTGCTGCAGAGCGGCGTCCGGACGGTGGACGCGGCCGATCAGCACGCGGCTTTTCCGCTCAACCGACGTGCGCCTGCTGCTGGGAGCCACTCTCGGTCTCTGCGGCCGTCAGGGCGGTCGTGTCCGGCGGCACAGGCAAGCGCAGCGCACTCGCAGCGGCGGCGACCCCGTCGGTCGGGTCGATGCCGTACTCGAGGAACCATTCGTCGAGGACCTCGCCGGTGTCGCCGCCCGGCCGGTCGGAGCCACCGTCGATGCGCTTGATCCGCACGAACAGCTGCAGGACTGCGGCGCGCGCGGCGGCGTGCGGTTCGGGTTCGTCCGGCGTGCCGTCAACGAGCTGGTCGTAGATCGGGGTTCCGGGATCCCGAACTGCGATGGTCTGGGTGTCGTTGCTGTTCATCAGTGCTCTCCGCTGGGTGGTTGCATGCGAACGGGACAGGGGCTCAGCTGTCGATGCGGCGCCGGGCCGGGCCAGCGGGAGCGCGGCCGGTGCTGAGAAAGCCGGCCGCGTGCTAATTCTGGTGCCGGGGTTCGAGACCAAAGGTTCACGCGCGGCCGGTGTTGCGCGTCCGGACTCGCGCGTCATCGGGAAGAAACCTGTCGGGCACACCGGGAGGAACGGGGTATTCCGCGCTCAGGACGTGCAACGGTTCGTGGTGCCCGGGGTCAGGCTCGTCGCGTTCTCGGAGCGCGGGGATCGCAGGTGCGGAAGCGCATTCGGCCTCTCCGTGCGGGTCAGCCCACGCGGCGTTTCCGTCGTCCTGCCGGAGAACCTCCCGGCAGTACCGGCACTGGCCGCGGAATGGGTACGTCGGATTCGGCGCCGGATCGATTTTCTGCATGTATTTCGTCCTTGCGTGGTCAATGTCCTGCCGCACCATCGCCGACTCCCGCGGCTGCCGGCTGTCCCGGCGGCATGTGCCTGGTTGTGTCCGCACCTTCGGCTCAGCGACGCGACGGAACCGGCGCGAAACCGGGGTGCTTTCGTTCCGCACCGGCTCGGTGGGCACGTGGTCGCCGCCGTAGGCTCACCGCACCCATTCCTCGGTGTCGTCGTCGAAATAGGCGACGTCCGCGTGCCACGGCGCCCGCCGTGCCACGCGAGCAAGCGCGTCCTGGACAGGTACACGTTCACGGCCGACGGCTGAATAGATCCAGTCGTCTCCGCTCAGGTCATGGCGGCTCAGAAAGATATCGACCGAGAGGTCGGTGCCGGTGCTCCGGTGGGCCGGATGCCCGTCGACATTGTAGAAGTTGTTCAGCGCCGAGTACTGGAAGCTGGCCCCGAGCGGGCCGGTCTCGTCCGGCCGGAGACGGTCGGCCACGGCTTTGTTGCTGCGGCCGAGACTGCGTTGGGCAGACCATCCGGCTGACCACGCCGCGATCATGTGGTCGGCGTCCTGTCCGAGCGCGGCCAGTTCCGGGTCGGTCAACGGGGAAAGGCCGGGGCGTGGCGCCTGGATCCAGGCTGCGATTTCGTCCAAATGCCAGTAGAGCGCACTCGCTGTCTTGCCGCGGTACGCACTCGCCCGGCTTCCGATGTGAGCGGTCACGCGCAGATGCTCGGGCTCCGGGCGCAGAGCGTCGGTTTCCGTGCCGCGACCGTGCTTCTCCAGCCAAAACAAGTGGAAAGGCTCGACACGGGTCATGCCCAGGTACCACCCGATCGGCGCCGGGAACTCGAAGCCGAGCCCTTCGTGCCCCAGGTAAACCTCGTCGAGGCCAGTGACCAGGGCGAGTCGTGCGAGTTCCGCCATGTCCGCGGGCACGCTGCGGTCGATGTCGGTCATGGCGCTGTGCCTTTCGTGTCGCGATGCGCGGGCGCGTCCTCCGCAGGCCGCCTCGGCGGGCTGTCCGGATGGCCGGACGGACGTCTTTCGTCTCCGACGCAGCTTCCGGCCGTCCCGCGGAGGAGATCGGCCAGCCGGCGCACGTAGTACTCGCCCGCCTGCACGACCGAGGCCTGCTCGTTTGCGCTGTGGATGTGTTCTCCGGCGTCGATCCGGTCTTCGGCGGCGTCCATCGCGACGATCGCGGCGGCCAGCTCGACGCGCGCGGCCGCCTCGGCGCGGCGAAGCCGCGGATGTGTCTGAGCGGCGCAGGCGAGCCGGTACGCCGCGGCCACCCGACCTGCGTCGTCCGCACTGGACATTGTGCCGCCGCGGCCGACGCCGGCAGGGGTTTGCAATTTCGGACTGTTCGTCACAGCACGGGCCTCCTCACGGCAGTGAATGCGATCAGCTCGCCCGAACGAACCTGGCGAGCGCGCAGGGTTCGATGTCGGTCAGCGGATGCCAGGTGTCGTGCTCGTCTTGCCAGGCGAGCACGGTGCTGGATCCCAAAGGTCCGTCCTTCTCGGCGATCTCGAGCAGTCGCTCCCAGTGCGCGGCGTCGATGTCCCGCCGGTGCCAGACGTGGTGCATGGGCTTCCCGACGCAGTCAGCGTTGTTCTGGACGACGAATGCCTGAACGGGATCCTTGTCCAGTTCGTCCCAGCTTTCTCGGCTGTGCATGACCGACCTGCTTTCCCTGCCGTGCGGATGTTCTGTCCGCTCACGACTCGGATCAGCTGTGCTGATCTGCTCCGGGCACAGAAAACTCCTTTCCACGGGGATCGGGGCCCGGCTCCTCTTCCCGTTCAACGGCGCGCAGGCCGGCGGAGGCTCCGGGCTCCACGCGCGCGCAGGCGCGGGTCCGTGCGGCGACGCACTCGGTACCTGCGCCTGTGCGAGGTGCGGCGCGAACACGATTCGGCGGCACGCGCTTTGCTTGTGCCGTCACGGCTTTTCCGGCGAGTCGAGGCGGGCGATCACAGCACGCTGGTCGCCGATGCCGCGGCATCCGGCGTACGCATTGCGCACTACGCACCCGGCGGTCAGCGCGGCGGCCGCGGCCAGGCGTGCGAAGTAGGCACGCGGCAGGTAGGCCACCACGTCGCTCGCGCGCTCGGCGGCCAACTGTCCTGCGAGCCGCTCGGCGTCCACGCTGGCCGGGCTGTCCATGGTGACGTCGTAGGGCGTCAACACCGTGTCCGGGCGGACGAGGCCGTGCAACGCCGACAAGACCCGCACCGGAGCGCCGGCGGCGGCTCTTTCGACAGCGGCCAGGACGAACCGGAAATGCCCGCCGGTGTAGAGCAACCGTGCTGTCGCCGGGCGGTCGAGCTTAGTCCGGCCGCACGGCACGACGAGCAGTCGCGTCACTGCGGCCGCACTGCGCGGGCGGGTCGCCGGCCCTCGCGCGCCCACTGGTCGAGGACGGCGCGTCCCTGGTCGGTGAGCGACACGTCGCGAGGTTGGAGGTACCGAAACGGTTTCGGTGCGGATTCGACGATCAGCCCGGTCCTCCGCAGGTGGTTCAGCGCCTGGGTGACCGAGCCGTGCACCTTCGCGTCGTCGATCCGCCACCCGACGGGGTTGCCGTCCGGCTTGTCGAGGAAGGCCTGGTACCGCACCGCGGAGTCTGCGATCTCGGAGAGCAGACGGTGTCGCAGCGGCGTCCACGACAGCACGGAGCGCGGCTTGCTGCCCGTGCGTCGTGCAGCGGCCGCGGGGTCCGTCATGCTGCATCCTTCGGGGCCGACCACTCGTCGGGCAGGCAGCCGCCGTGGGAGAGCCAGCTGTCCAGCTCGGCGAATTTCCCCGCCACTGTGACGAGAAGATTCTCGGCCTCTTCGCGAAGGTCGGACGCGCGTTCACCGGTGTCCAGTTCCGCCGCCTTCGCTGCGACCGCCGTGCTTTGCGCTCGCAGGGTGCGCATCTCGTCGAGAATCGCGTTGGGATCAAGCACTGCGTGTCTCCCTTCCGGAGTGCAAGGACCGTCGGCGGCCTTGTGTGTCTGTCGAGATGGTGCGGTTCGCATGCCGTTCGGCGACCGGGTCATTCGCGTGTCGGCACGCGCGACGGCCGGGAAAAGGAGATCCCCGCCGGAGGACGGCCCTGTCTGGCAAGGCTTTCCGGCGGGGATCTCGTGCGCTTCAGGGGATCGGAACGGAGGGCGTACCCGGCACAGCCCCGATCGATGGTGCGGGTTCGTTCGGGGATGCGGCCGTCAGCCGAACGGCTGCGCCTCGGCGGCGACGGCGGAGACCGGCTCGCGGGGAGCGGGAACCCGCGCCTGCGCCTCCTGATTCGCAGTCTCGGCGGCCTTCACTCGGCCCGCCAGCCGCGCCTGCGTCACCGCGCGGGACTCGAGGAAGGTGAGGTCCTCGACCTCGACCTTGAGGGCGTAGTGCTCTTTGGCGTCCTTCCTGTAATGGTCGAGGCGCAGGCGGAAGCTCAGGGCGACCAGGTCGCCACTGTGGATGTGTCCGAAGGGGCCCAGGCCCTCGGTCTTCGCACGGACGAAGGCTTCGACCGGGATGGAATCGGACGGGCGGTTGTTCTGGCTGTCTTTGTAGTCGCGGTCCGCGTAAACGCTGAACAGGACTTTCCTGGAGCCGTCGGAGTTGTTGAAGACCATGGGGTCTCCGGCCAGGCGGCCGACGAGAGTTCCGTTGTTGCGGGGGTTCGTCATGATGAAGTCTCCTCGTGTGCAAGGCACGCGACAGGGTGGGTTTCTGCGCGTGCGGGTTGGGTGGCGCAGGCGGTGGTATGCGCCAGGCCCGGCCTGAGTCGGACCTCGCTGGCCGGACGGCGTTCTTCTGTGTCGAGCCCCGAATCAGCTCTGCTGATCGCGTGTTCCTCTGCCCCGAATCCCGTGTCAGCTCCGCTGATCACGGTCTTTGCGCACCTGCGGGGCAACTGCGTTGCAGTACACGCGCACGGCGCAGCCAGCCAGCTTGTGTCTCGCCGGTGTAGGCCCGGGACTCGGGGCCGAGCGCAACGGCGTGCTCCCCTACGGCTGCGGTCCGCGCTGCGGGTCAGGCGACGTGTCGGAGTCGCAGGGAAAACCGAGCTTGGTGAAGGCATCCTCGTAGGTGTCGGCGCGGGCCTCACGGCAGGGGACGGTCCAGCGCCCATGCGGGCCGGATTGTTCGGGCCGGAAGTCGCTCATCGGCCGCGCGGTCCACGAGTTCCCGTTCCAGTAGGCGATCGCCGCGGGCTGGCCGTTCACGCTCCTCAGACGCCCTGTGGAACAGGCAACGTGGATGCCGTAGTTCTCCGGTGTGACCGTTTCCGTTCTGGTGTGCGAGGTCATCGACGTACTCCCGGTGAAAGTCTTTGGTCTGCACTGGGTTCGCTGGGGCTGCGGCGACGCGCGCGGATTGCGGGACACGGCGACCGCTCCCCCCGGATCGCGCACTTCGGCTGGTGCGTCGCCGACGAGGACCCGATTCTCGGACCCCGCGCTGGACGCCGATCAGAGCGTCACTTCTACTTCAAATGCCGTCGAGGCGAACTGTCCGATACTGAAGATGCGCACAGGTTTGACCAGACCTGCGGCTTCCAGCCGGACCGCGAGTCCGCGATGTTCGGACCAGTTCTTGACGAAGACGTGGCCGGGCCGCGGCGTCAGGCCGTGCTCCGTCAGGTTGATCGAAAGACGCACGCTCCCCTCGTCGGTCTGCAGCATCAGGAGTCGACGCGTGTCGTCGTGGATGATCGACCCGGTGACGTCGACAGAACCGACAGCGACGGTGACGAGGTCGGCACGGTCGGGCTTGGCGCGTCGGGACATGGCTGCTCCTTCCGATCTGGATTCCGGGCGGTGGTCTCGGCGGCACCGGCTGCCGCGACGTTCTGTCGGTCCTGCTGCCTCGGTGAGTGAGGTGGTGGTGCGGTTGCATTCGATGCGCCGCGTCGTCCGCGGGACCTGCCTCCAGGAAGGTCCGCCGCCGGGCCCCGGCGAGGCTGGTCATGGTCCGGGGAAAGGCCGACTGAGACCGGGGTCTGCTCGGGGTCTCCGTCGGGACCCGCCTCAGCCCTTGCTTGGCCGGACCGCTGGCACCCGATCGCCGGTCGAGACGACGGGATTTCTGTGACTGCCGTGTTTTTGCAGGCCATGGCCTTCGCCTGTTCTCGTCGCGGAGATTCCCGGACGCGGCTGTGCCGCGTCGCATGCCGTCGTGGTGCGCGCGCGGTGGGTCAGGACAGCGGGCCGGGCCAGCGCGGCGCCGGGATCCCGACGATCGCGTGGCCACACGACAACCGCGTCACCTCGTAGAGAGATCCGGCATCCCCGCCGCAGTTGCGGGTGTAGGGCAGGCGAGACTCCGGTTCGTCCGACTGCGTCACGATGTCCCGGGGAACACCGGGCTCGGAGGTCTCGTCGAGGGCGCACTTCGTGCACCATTCTTGTTCCGGGAGGCGATCGGCGATCGCGATCAGTTCGGCCGGGCCGGGAAGTTCGGCCGGAGGCGGTTCGCGCTCGGAGCCCCGGAGACCGGGGATGGATTCGGCAACAGTCATAGCGGGGTGCCCTTCCTTGTTCGGATGACGATGCGGTGCGCTTCGCGCGTGGCCGCACCTGCCGCCTCCGGCGCGGCCGCCCCGGGACGACGGCATCGCGCCGACGATTCCGGGGCTTGGCGGACGTCCAGCGGCCGCGACGGTCTTCGCGCCGGGAACCCATCCGGATCAACTCTGTTGATCCCCCGCCCGCCGGCCCGGCCGCCGCGCCGCGGTCCCGGCCGGGCCCGGGACCGGCCGCCGCGCGCGTTACGGGCGGGCATCCCGCCGGTGCCGTATGGCTCCGCTCCGATCCGTCTCGGCTGAAGGACTGTTCGCGTGCGGACTGTCCACGTTCGCAGGGAACGAGTCGGTCGGCGGCGCGGAACAGACGGGCCATGTCGGCTGCTGTGCCCTTGTCGCGTCTGCTGGTAGTCGACTGGCGCATGGACTAGCCCGACAAAGCAACGGAAAATAGATAGAATCGTCGGCAGGGAATGGAATACGCGAGAAAGGCCGGACATGACTGTCGCAGGCGATTCCGGGAAGGCGTCGGCGCGGCGGGGCGCGCGCAGCCCGCGCCGCGAGGATTCCGCGGCAGACCGCGGCAACAGCGATGGCCCTCAACGCCTCGTCGTCAGACTGTCGCCGCAAGACAAACAGCGTGCTGGTTACTGGGCCGAGAAACGCGGCTTTTCCTCGGTCAACGAATACGTGGCCGAGGCGGTGTCCGGGCAGATCCGTCGTGAGAACGGCGATTACGACTTGCCGACGCTGGAGATCGCCCGTCTCAACCAGCTCGTCGACGAGATGAGGGCGCTGTCGACGAATGTCGCGAATCTCGAGCACGTGGTCACCCAGGCAGTCGACTCCTTCGTCGTTCTCACCCGCGGCGACAACTACCTGCTGGACGAAGGGAACGGCGACCTCCGATGAACCAGGGCTTCGACGGGTCGTGGGATCCGGTGCCGACGACCGAGGATCTCATGGACGTCGACACGTCGTTCCTCGACTCCTACCGGCGTGGAAGCGGCGAACGGCGCACGCCGGCGAAGGAACGCGATTCGCCGCACCAGCCGGTCGGGGCCGCGCGTGCTGCCGCGGCTGCGCTGCCCAGTGTCCGGGAGGATTCGCGGACCGGTGTCGGCCTTCCTGGGCCGTCGTCACGTCTTGGTGCCGGGCCAGGGAAAGACCTGGATCCTGCGCACGATCCCGCATCGTTGCCGGACCCGGAATCCGCGCGCTCGGCCGTCGAACGCTCCGGCTCGCCGCGCAGGCACAGCGGTGCGGCGAGCACGGGCGATTCCCCGGTCGCGGTCTCGCGGCCGGTTTCCGCTGCGCCAGGCGCTTCGGCGGGCATCGCGCGGCGCGAGCCGGACAACGATGTTCCCGTGCCGGCTCGGGCTCCCCGCCGGGCGTCTGAGGACGCGACGCCGCAGTCGCTGCGGCTCACCGACCATCAGGATGCGGTGCAGAACGGCACCGCTGTTCCGATGAAGGGCGGTTCCGGCGGGGCCGACGACACGGTCGCGCTCCCCCAGTCCGGCTTCCGGCTGCGGGGGGTGACGAGCCAGCCGCACATCAAGTCGCTCCCCGACGCGATCGTCGGCGCGATGCGCGAGCAGCTGCGCGCGGCAGCCGTCCGTGAACTGGGCGTCGACGACGGGCAAGCGCGCCGGTTCAGCGACCGGCTCGGCCAGGGCACGCTCGTGACGGCGTTCCTTGCGGCGCAGCTGGACCTGCGTCTCGAGGCCGATCCGGCGACAGCCCGTGCGACCGCACTGTTCCGGTCCCGAGACCCGTTGCTGGGCAGCGTGGCGGCCCGGCTGGACGACCTGGAACGACGGGCCGCCGAGCACACGGTCGCGCTGCAGGATCTGCACCACGCTGTCGACGACGTCCACCGGATCGCGGCGGTGGTCGAGCAAATGCTCGCCTACGTCGTCGCCGACCGTACGGAGAATTTCCTGCGCGGATCCCATGATCTCCGCGAAGCGCCGATCACGCACAAGCACGCCGTGTTCCTCCGCGACAAAGCGAGGGACGACACCGACAGCCTGGCGCAGATCGAGCGCGACCGAGACGGCCGTCCGATTCGGTGACGCGCACGGGGACGTCGAGTTCTTGGGCAGTCGGCTCCTCACGATGGCGGCGAGCGTCTGCGCGATCGTCCTGGCCGCCGCCGGCACGTACGCCTCATTCGCTGTGGCGGCGGTCTGAACGGCACCGGCCGGTGCCAGGACGTCCTGGTTTTCGCGCGGAGTGCAGTCCGGCCGGCCCACCGGTCGTGAACGACGGTCGTCGGCGACGCCGCGCAGGAGGGCCTCGCCGTTGCCGGTCGAACCCGGAGCGACACTCCGCCTCTCACGCCGTCGTGTCCGGCGGCGGCTGCCGGATTGGAGCCCACGACGACGCGGCCTGGGCGAAGGCGTGGTTCTCGATGAGGGAGCCAATGGTCACCCGCACACCGTGATCGGCGACCTCCGAGACGAGCACGCCGGCGTCGCGGCAGTGGCAGACGAAATCCCCTGCGGCGTCGCCGAGCGGGAGGAACACGAAGTTCGCGCGGCTGTCGCAGGGTACGTATCCGAGCCGCCGCAGATCGGCGACGACCCGTTCGCGCTCGCGGACGACCGCGGCCGCGTTGTCGCGCATCGCTGTCTGGGCCCTGAGCGCGGCGAGAGCGGCGTCGGCGGCCAGTCCGCCGATTTCCCGCGGCACGGCGGAAGCCCGGACCGCCCGCGCGAGCGGCGGCGGGGCGATGCCGTATCCGACACGGAGATCCGCCAGCCCGTACGCTTTCGAGAACGTGCGCACCACCGCGACGCGCTGGCCCGTGTCCCAGCCTCGCGTCGCGAGTTCGATGCCGTCCGCTGTCGCCGGGTCGCGACAGAATTCCCGATATGCCTCGTCGACGACGACAGTGATGTCGTGCCGGATGCGGGCCAGGAAGGCGCGGAGCCGGTCCCCGGCCACGATCGTGCCCGTAGGGTTGTGCGGATTGACCAGGATGATCGCGCGGGTCTCCGGCGTGATCGCGGCGGCCATCGCGTCCAGGTCGCTGGTGCCCGACGGCGTCAGCGGAATGCGCTGCGCGCGGGCTCCGGCCCGCCGGGCGAACCCCTCGAGGGCCGAGAATCCCGGCGTCGACCACATCACGGCGTCGCCGGGGCGGGTGCACGCGAGCGCGATCAGCCGGTACAGCAGGGCCGACGAGCCGGGTCCGAGCACCACGGCGTCGCGGGGAACCCGCAACTGCTCGGCCAGGGCGGACACCAGCGCTGTGCATTCGGGATCGCTGTAGCGATGCAGCGTTCGCCGGGATGACAGCGCGGCCGCGACCTCCGGCGGCGGCGGGAAGGGAAGTTCGTTGGCGTCCAGCCGGGCAACGCCGCCGCTACGGGGCTGGCGAGCATCGCCGGCCCCGCCTGGCTGTGGCACCGGCGGACGGGTCGGGTCGCCCCTTTCGGATTCGCTGTGTTTTTCCGTGGTCCTGCCGGGGGTATCGCGCTGCGCGGCGTCCATGCCGGTTCCTCCCTGTTGGTGGCGAATGACGGGTGCGGGTCACGCGCCGGTGCTGTTGCCGGCGATGTGCCCGGCGGGAGCGGCGTCGGCGCGGCCGCGGTGTGTCAGCGCGGCGTCGATCCAGCCGATGATCGTGTCCAGGGTGTGCGCGCGATCGGCGGCCAGGGTCACGGCGTGTCCCGCGGCGGGCTGAATGTAAGCGGCGAGCGGCCGGGAGAAATTGGCCTGTTCGGCTGCGAGGAAGGATTCCGAGCTGCTGCAGTCAAGGGCTTCGGGGCATGCCCAGGAGTCCTGTCCGCCGTTGGCCTCCAAGACTGGCACGCTGATCGCTCGGGACGTGGCCGCGGCGGTGCCGACGGTCGCGGCGAGCGCCAGTTCGGCGCTCGAGCCGGCGTCCTTGCGGGACTCCTCCGCGCCGGTGATGACCGGGTCTGCGTCGCCTGTGGAGTGGAACAGTTCCGGGCGCACGCCGCGCGGGAGGCACAACGAGGCGCGCACGGTCGCGGCGAGCGCACCCGGTCTGACGGGCGCGACCACCTCGCGGCACGCCGCGCCTGCGCGGTCCGGGCCGGGTGCCGCCGTGGTCGGAGTTCCGCCGGGCAGCAGGAGCGAAGCGGCGCTGATGGCAAGCGCCGCACCGAGCACGGTTCCGCTGCGGCGGGGTTTCGGGCGGCGGCGGTGGCGTCCGCCGCCGCGGATGCGGCCGGTCGTGAGCATGGTCGTCCTCGTTCGGCTTCGTACGTCCGCAATGGACGTTCGGATGACGTGAAAGAGCGCTGTGGGATGCGGGGCGCGTCCGCCCCCCGTACCGAGCGCAGGCTGCGATCGCCGCCTGCGCGCCCGCTGGGGATTCGAGGGGTTCGAAGGCCGAGCAGTCCGGCTGCCCGGGCTCCGGTTCGGCGTCCTCGGGGTTGTGCAGCGGACGGTCGTTCCGGCAGCACGGATCCGAAGCTGCGGTCAACGCAGGGCAGAACCAGCCCCTCACCGACCGGTTCTGCCCTGCGTTGACCGCAGCTTCACGGTGTTTCCGTCACGACGCGTACGCCCTGCCGATTGGGCGGATGCGCGGAGTCGGGCGCGTGCCGGGTCTCGGGCGGGCATCCGGCGACGGTCGTCGCCCGAGCCGTCCGCGCGAGCGCGTCCGCTCACGGTCCCGGACCGGCAATGGAGTCGTCGACGGCCTCGTCGGCTGATTCCTCGGCGCCAGGGGCGGTGGCAGGTGCCTGGCGTGTGCGCTGCGCCGCGGCCACCGCGTCGGCGACCAGCAGCAGCGAATTCGGTTCCGGTTGGCGATCAAGCAAGGGCTCCAGCACTGCGCGCGCCCGTGACGCGCTGAACCCGCGGCCGAGCAGCCACACCGCACGCGTGTCCCGGTGGCTGCGGCGGACCGCGTAGATCTCGCCCGTCCGCGCGATGTGGCCGACCGTCCAGCATCCCGGGCGCTCCAGCGGCTGATCGACTGGATCGTCGGGGTCCCGTCGCCACATCTGGCCGAGTTCCGTCCCGCCGATCACCAGCGCGGGCATGCGCGGATCGCCCCGCCGGAGATCCGTCAGGAAGGTGTCCTCGTCGGCGTAGACCGATACACCGGCTGGAACGCGGGACGGACGGTTCCATCCGGCCGCGGCCTCGGCCAGCAGGCCCTCCTGCGGAGCCAGACCGATCACCAAGTGCCGCAGCTGCGTCAGGTAGGTCGCCCCGCACTGGTGCCAGGAAAGCGCCTCGGCCAGCAATTCCTGGCAGTCCTCGCGCGCACGGCGCGCCTGCCACCAGTCTCCGTGCCACCAGCGCCCGTCCAGTTCTCGCTCGCGGCGCGCGGCTGCGGTCAGCGCACGCGAACACCGCCGGACTGTCGTCCCGGCGTCCAGCACCCACCCCCGCAGCAACGCTTCCAGCCGCAGCAGGTCGTGGTCCGGTTCCGCCGATACCCCCGGGCCTTGCGCACCGAGCAGCACTGCCGCCAGGCGCTCGGGTATGGCGGCCGTCCGATCCTCGGCGTGCAGTGTCATTCCGTCGATCCCCACCCTCGCTCCCCACCACACAGGCGGGCGACCGGTCGTCCCGCTCATGCGGCCAGCGCCGCGGGCTCGCGGCTGGTCGTGGTCCCGGCGTCGACCGACGGCGGGTTCGGATCGAGGCGGTTGACGAACCAGAACGTCGTCAGCAGCGCATCCAGCCGGTAGCGGGCGAGTTCGACGTATCCGAGCCCCCTCATCACGGCCGCCAACTCCGGAATGGTCGCCGTGTGCAGGAAACCTACGGAGATCACGCGCGAGCTCCAGTGGGGCCGGCAGGAGAGCTGCGCCCACCCGGTTCTCCCGTCGCGCACCAAGACGAGATCCGGGTAATGCGTTGGTTCTCGGGTTTTGCTCACAATGGCGTCCCTTCGTGAAGTTCAGTCGCGGTGCGGCAGGCAGTTCGCGCCATGTGTCGTGCGGCTGCCGCTTCCTCTGCCCCGCGCACGAATCGCTCCGATTCGTGCGCGGGTCGCCGAAATGCCGCGGATGTGCGCCACTCAGAGGTGTCCGGCTCATCGCGTCACCACATGCACGTGCGGTGCGAGGATTTGCGCGTCGAGCTCTCCGTCGCGGTACATCTGGCGCAGGCGGACGGCCCGCTCTGCGACCAGGCCGTCCAACTCCGGAAGCAGGACCACATCGTCGTTGAATTTCGGGTCGGTGCGCGCCTCGAAGGCGATGACCGCTCTCCTGTCCGCGTCCCGGGGATCAATGCTCCGAGGCTGCAGATTCACTGCTGCGTGCGGAATGCCGGGAGCGATGTAGCACACGCCGCCAGGAGCGTGGAGCACCGGCTGCATGTCCTCGCCGACCAGCGAAGCGGCGAGCCCGCGTTGCACGAACACGGTGATCTCCGAGTCCCGGTGCGCGTGCGCGGAGGCCTGGTGCCCGCCGGGCATCCGCACCACCCCGGAGGCGAGGCGTCCGATCCGGGCGATGCCGGAGTGCACGGCGACGGCCAGCTGCTGATTCTGGATGCCTGGCTCGAACAGGGACAAATCCCGGTCCAGGATCTGCACGACCGGAGCGGTGGGCGATTTCATAGCTGGTCCTTATTCAGTTGTGTCGGGAAGGCTGTGCTCCCGTGCGCGGCCCGCGCGCACGGGAGCAACGGTCAGAAGTTGATGCGCGTGCCGTCCGGCAGCGCCCAGATCCGCGTCCCGTTCGGGCTCACGACGCCCTCGCGGGTGAGGGGCTCGTGCCCGCCGTCGGCGTGCACGGCGGCCGGGCCGCTGTCGGCCGGGGCTGCGCTCGCCGTCGCCGTCATCGCCAGGGCCGCCGTGCCGGACGCGGCGGCGACGAGCAGAGCACTGGCCATGATCTTCTTGGTGTTGGACATTCTTTTCCCTTTCGTGCGGGGTTTCCCACCGGACAGGTCTGTCCGCGGTGGACTGTGGGGCGCATATGAGGACGGAGATAGAGGTGCGGGGGCGGGCCGAGGGGGGTGTGCACCGCCCCCGCACGGGGATCAGCCGGTCACCGAACCGTGACCGTGCTGAAGCGGCGCGGGCGTCGCCTCGCGATCGGGCGCGCTGTGCGTGCCCGGCGCGGTGCGGCCGGGCTTCGGCGTCGGGGTGTGCCCGGGCCGGTGGGTGGGCTGCGGGGCGGGCTTTCCGGTCGGGGGCCCGGTGGGCGGTGCGGGTGTGCCGGTGGGCGGCTGGGACGTGGGCGGGTTCGTCGGCGGCGGCGTGTCTTTTCCGCACGCGACGGACGCGGCGGTCAGCGTGAATGAGGTGTGGGCCTTGCGATTGGGGTCGCTGCGATCGGTGATGCGCACAGTGGCTCCGGTCGCAGACGGGCCGCCGTCCTTGCCGAAAGCGACGTGGAAGTAAGGCGTGTCCTGGGCTTTGCCGGAATGCTCAACGGTGGTGACGCCGTTTTTGCAGGTGGCAGTCACCGAGCCGATCGACTGGCCGCCCACCGTGATCGACGCGACCGAGGCGCGGGCGTAACCTGGGCGGGTCTCGGTGGAGATGCCCGCGGCCGACCATCCGGTGCCTGAGATCGATCCGGAGTCGGCGCTGCGCGCCTCGACCCCGGTGCCCGAGGCGCGTACGCCTTGCGCGGACGACGCCGGTCCCGCCGAGGCCGCGGCCTCGTTCGGCGAGCCGCTCAGCATCGCCGCGGCCGCGCCCGCGGCGACGAGCCCGCCGAGGCCCGCGGCTGCGAGCACGCGGCGCGTGGTCCAAGCGGCGCCGGAAGCGTTGGTGGATTCCATGTTTTCCCCTTGAGTACAGGAACTGCGTGAACGTGGTTGGGTCAGAAGATCCGCACGATGCTGCCGATCGGCACTCGCGTGGAGATCAGGTCGAGCGCGTCGGCCGGGATGCGGACGCAGCCGTCGCTGGCCGGGCGTCCGAAGACCGACGGATTGGGCCAGCCGTGGATGCCGGTCGTTCCCGGGCCGCCCCCGTAGGAGGTGAACGTGTCGGAGTGCAAACCGAGCGGCAGGATCACCGGGCTGAACGTCGGGTGTTTCTCCCGGAACGCGCTCAGCAGGAACGTCCTGCCGGCCGGTGTCGGCGAGGCCGGTTTTCCGACCCCGGCGCGCCAGCGCCCCATCTCGGCGTCGCCGTTCCACACGGTCACGGTGAACGCAGCCCGGTCGACGTCGATCCGCCAAGCGCTGTGCTCGGTGGTCACCGCAGAGTCCACGAGGTACACCCAGCCCGTGGATCCGTTGGGCCGTACGGGAAGCAGCACTCTCACCCAGCCGGGAACCTCCTCGACGACGGGGACCGCGGTGTCGGTCGTGGCGTCGCCGAATTTCTGTTTGGGCGGCAGCATCGCGATCGCCGCGCCGCCCGGCGCGGCGTACACCGGCACCGCCGTTGTCGGGTGCAGCGTCCGGCCTGCGGTCTGTGCGCCCGGCGCGCCGTCGCGCGGCGCCCCGGGCACAGTTCCGTCGGTCGTCGCTTGCGGCAGCCGAGCGGCGACGTGCTCCGGCACCGCGGTCGGAGCCGCCACAGTCGGCACGACGTCCTCGGAAACCTCGGCGGCCGCCGACGGCGCGGGCGAGGCGGACGATGCCGGCCGCGCCGACGCCAGCACCGTGCCGAGACCGAGTACCACGGCCAGGCTCGCCACGGCCAGCACTCCCCCGCGTCCCCGCAACGGACGTACGGGCTGGGGCGCAACGGAATCGGTTGCGCAGGCATCCGCATGCGGCTCCGGGGCGCAAGTCTGGTCCTCGTCCATGGCAGACAGCCTTCTTTCGTGGATCCGGTGGGAGGAACGGGAAGCGGTGCGAGGAGAACGCTCCAAGGCGCTCCCTGTTCCGCCTCTTCTGCTGCTATTTGGCCAGTGCGGCGATTGCCTTGTCGGTCATGACGCCGACGCCGGTCACGTCGTCGTAGCCGTCGGACGACTGCAAGGACTGGGGTTTCGCGTCGAAGTCGATCTCGTAGTTCCCGCGGCCCGGCGGGGTCTGGACTCCGCCGTAGCCGATGACCTGCGGAGTCCACACACCGGCGGACTGGTGCGTGACGTCGCGGATCGCGTCGGTCTTCGCGAGGTCGTAGATGGCCGGGTTCGCGAACCCGATCCGTCCGCCCGCGGCCTGCACCGCGTCGGCGACGGCGGCGGCGACGCCTGGCGACGAGGCGCTGGTGCCGCCGCCGCTGAGCTCCACGTAGCCGACGTCCTTCAGCGTCACGCCCACCGCGATGCCGGTGTTCGCATCGGCCAGGCCGGAGATGTCGGGCACCGCCCGCTTCGCTCCGCCGACCGCACCTGCCTGGTAGTCCGGACGCGCGTAGGCGGTCGAGACGCCGCCGCCCGCGCCGCCCGCGAACGGACCGGGGCTCGCCGGGGTCCATGTGTTTCCGGACAGGACATTCGCGGTGTTCGCCCAGCCGGTCTCGACGACCCGGCGTCCCTGTGCGTCAAGGCCGACGCTCGTGCCGCCCACCGCCGTGATCCAGGGGTGAGAGGCAGGGAACGACGCGGTCCGACGGCCGTTGTGGCCTGGCACTCCCGAGCTGTCGCCGGTGTCCCCGGAGGACACGAACAGCGAAATCCCCTGGATCGCGGCCTGAATGCCCAGCGAATCCATCAGCTTCAGCGTCGTCGGGGCTTCCGACGTCTCGCCTCCGCTGTTGCCCCAGCTCGCCGAGATCACGTCGGCCTTGTTGTCGCTGACCGCTTTGGCCAGTGTCGGGATCAAGGTCCGGCAGTCTTGCGCTCCGTAGTACACCAGGTTCGCGGCCGGTGCGTTCTTGTGCGCCATCTGCGCGTCGAGATCCGCCTCGGTCGACCAGCTGTCCGGCTCGCAGGCGGGATCCGGGTTGTATCCGCCCGCCGGGTCCACGACCCGGAACTGGCCTGGCCGCAGGGCCGGGCCGCCGAATTTCGCCGCGGCCCGGTTCGTGTCCGACGCGACCGTGTCCGCGCCGTAGGCGCCCACAATGCCGATGGTCGCCCCTGCACCGGTCGCGCTCGCGCCGAGTCCGTAGATTTGACGGACTTGTGCGGTCGTGTAGCCGCAGAGGATGTTGGATTGGTTGGGGGCCGGATACCGTTGCGGCACCGAGGTGTTGACCGTTTCGCCCCACGTCCGGGCGCAGGAGTCGCCGCCTGAGGTCGCGGCCGGCCGGGCGTTCGCGGCCCGCTGGGGGTGCATCAGCTTGCCCGCATCGTCCAAACCGGACACGGCGGTCACCGCGGTGCGCAGCCGGTTGGGCAGGCTGATGTCGTGTGCGGGAGCGACGAGCGTGTGTGCGACGCCGTCGACCGTGGTGCGGAACTGTTCCAGGGTCGTGCCGAACGCGGCTTCCAGCTTCTCGACCGGGGCGTCCGCCTCGATCAGCTGGCGACCGTTGCTCACCCCTGTGACGCGCAGGCCTTGGTCCTGCAGCCACTCGGTCACGGCGTCCACAGTCTCCCGCGACGGCCCGAACCTCGCCGCGAATTGCTCGCTCGAGAGCTTCTTGCGGAATTGCGCGGAACCAGGTGTGCTCACCGCGCGCGCCAGGGCTTCGGCTCCCGCCGGATCACGCCCCGCCAGCGCGATCTGGATATGCCGGTGCGCCTGGCCGTCGACGCCGCCGACCCGCGCGGCGGGCCTCGCCCAGGACGGCGTACTGCCCGCAACGGAGACCGTGTCGCCTCCGTCACCCGCGGCCACAGCGGGCGCGGCTGCGGCGACGCCGGCGAGCGCCGCACAGCCTGCGATCACGCTGACGGCGCGGGATGGTCGTAATGACATGGGTATTCCCTTCGGATTGACCTCATCGGACAACTTCATGCGCGCGAGGCGCGTTTTCGGGCGCACCAGGCATGGCCCTGATTCGCAGAGCCAGGTGCCGGGAGACGGCTATTTGTGTTTCGTCACCGGGGAACGGCTTGCACGCTGGCGACGTCGAACGGAAGACCTCCGCTGCACACCGAGTACAAAGGCCCCGGAGGCACATGCCCGCTGACCCGCACCTGCTCGTCGATGGGGCCGCCGTGCAGGGCCGCGTGCTCGCGGTCGGTGGCGATTTGGCCGACCAGCCGGAGTCGCTGTCCTGTCGAGGTCAGCATCTGGGCGCAGCCGACGTGGCCGTCATTCCACCGGGCGCGTCCGTCGACGGTCACGGTGTCGCCAGCAAAGCCGGGCGCCGGAGTCTCCACCGCGGTCGGGCGCGCAGGCTCGTGGCTCGGAGCGATCGAGCAGCCGGCCGCTGTCGCCACGGCAAGGGCGCTGGCCCCCAGGACAACCGCCGGACAGCGGCCGCGCACCGCGAGCGCCGGGGATTCACCGCGATTGCCGTGCACAGCGACGCCTTCCTGTGTCGAAAGCCGGCGGACCAGCCGGGACAGAACACCACGCCTCGTCCTCGGCGCGAGTACGCGCACCAGGAAAAACTGCACCTTTATCGCCTTTGCATCGACCGGTTTCCAGCATCGGACGTAAAACTTGGGATTGCCGACAGGATGATCTCCGCGGAGGATTTGTTCCGACATTCATTCGATGTCGTCCCGCAGTATTCCTTCGACACAGCAGACACTACGAGAGAATCCATCGATGTCAATACGGAAAACAATAGGCCGACCACTGCCCTGACTTAGGAAATCACTCGGGGAAGCATGCGGGAAATACGCAATGGACCCGCACGCCGCCACGCAGCACGACGTCGCGAACTACGGAATGCGGCCGTTTGCGCCCGTTTTGCCGCACTCGGCGGGCGCGTCGTCCGGTTGCCGACGAGACGTCGTCAGGCCACTGCCGTGCGCCGGCGAGCTCTCCAGCACGATGCGCGCCGGGCAACAGGCCCCGCGAAGCGCCGGAGGATCAGCGCGCCCGGGGACGAAGCCCCTCGGATCCGGGTGCCACGATGTTCGGCCCGCCCGGCTGCGTAGCAGGGCGGGCCCGTCTCCGTAGTCCCCGGGGGCGACTCCGTAGTCGCATGCGCACCGTTTGCGTATTTGTCCTGATGTGCGAGTCCGGCGGATTGCCGACCCTGGTACCGGGTCCGGAACCACCGGGCCGGGCACCAGGGGCGTCCGTGCCGCCGGTCCGCGAGCACGCGGCGCCCGCTGCGGGAAGGGGGCATCGGATGACGCCGAGCAACACGGCGCCGTTCAGCGAGGCGCTGTTCGGCAGGGATTTCTGGGACCGTTCGCCGGAAGTGGCCGATTGCCTGCGCGCACGCGGGCCCGTGCACCGCGCGAGGCTGCCCAACGGGGTCGAGGTCTGGGTGGTCGGCCGGTACGACGCGGCCCGCGCCGCGCTCGCCGATCCGAGGCTGAGCAAGGACAGCGCCGCGCTGTCCGGCATCATGCGAGCCCGCCTCGCCGCGGCCGGCCAGCCGGACGGCTTGTCGGAAATGTTTGGTCAGAACATGCTGTTCTCCGACGCAGCCGACCATGCCCGGCTGCGGTCCGCGGTCGCGGCCGAGTTCAGCCGGCAGCGCGTCGCGGGCATGCGGCCGCAGCTGCAGCGGCTGGCCGAGGACCTGCTCGACCGGCTGCCCGTCGCAGAGCCGGTCGATTTGATCGAAGCGTTCGCGTTCCCGTTTCCGCTGTCCGCCATCTGCGAACTGCTCGGCGTGCCGGAGGAGGTGAGGACGTCTCTGCGCGGATGGACCGCGGACCTGATGGAGGACCGCCAAGAGCGGTCGCTGCCGGCCTCGGCCGCGATGGAACAGTGTTTTTCCGCGCTGATCGCCTCCAAGCGAGCTACCCCGGGCGACGACCTGCTCTCCGCGCTCGTGCGGCATCCCCGGGAGGACGGCGGGCTCACCGACTCCGAGCTGATGTCGACCTTGTTCCTGTTGTTCGTGGCCGGACACGAGACCATCACGAACCTCCTCGGCCACACCGTCCGGTACCTGCTCGGCGTGCCGGACCGCTGGCGCGCGTTCGGCCGCGACCCGGCGGCGATCCCGGCCGCAGTGGAGGAGATCCTGCGTTTCCGCTCCCCGGTGCGGCTGGCGACGCACCGGTTCACCGCCGAGGACGTGGAGATCGCCGGGAGCGTCATCCCGGCCGGGGAGATCGTGCTGGTGTGGCTGCAGAGCGCCAACCGCGACGAGCAGCGGTTTCCTCAGGCCACGCGTCTGCTGCTCGACCGCGACGCGAGCCAGGGACACCTGTCGTTCGGGTTCGGCATCCACTACTGCCTGGGCGCCCAGCTCGCCCGGATGGAGGCTGAGGTCGCGGTCAGCGCACTCGCCCGGCGATTCCCAGATGCGTCCCTCGCCGCCGACGACACTGAACTGCGGCACCGGCCGAGCTCCATCATGGACGGCGTGATCAGCCTCCCGGTGCGGCTGTCCGGTTGAGCGCGGCGCTCGGTCCGGGACAGCTCTCCTCCTCCGGGGCAATCCCGGGCCGGCGTCACACCCGGTGGTGCGAGTTCCACCAGTTCGCGACATCCGTCTTGCGCGCCAACCCCAGCTTGCGGCGGATGTTCTGAGAGTGGGACTCGGCCGTGCGCACCGACAGGGTCAGCTGATCCGAGATCTCTTTGTGGGTCAGCCCCGATGCCAGCAGCCCCGCGACTTCGTATTCCCGGTCGGTCAGTCCGCCCGGCAGGTCGCGGGCGGCGGTTTCGGGGCGGGGCAACTTGATCAGTGCCAGGTCGTAGACATCCTGGACGGTCTTCGCCGATTCGCCGACGGCCACCTCGGTGTCGTAATCGTCGTCGCCCAGCGCGGCCCGCGCCTTGGCTTCGGCTTGTTGCTGCACGAGCAAGAATGCGAGAAGGCCCAGGACGGTAGTGTCGGTGTTGCGCTGCAACAGGTTGGCCCCGCCCACTAATTGGGCGGCCCGCTCGTGGTCGCCGCACCAGGCGGCGATGATCGCGAGCAGCCACACGCTCCAGGCAGGGCCCCACGTGTCCCCGATCTGGAGCTGCAGGTCCAGCGCTTCCTGCGCCATCCTCCCGGCGGCATGCGGGTCGCCGTACAGCAACTCGGCCAGCGCGCGGGTCCACAGCGCCCAGGACTCGCACCACCGGGCCCTCGCCCGGCGCGCAGAGGAAAGCAGGCGATCGGCCGCGGCGAAGGCCCGTGCCGGGTCGGGCTTGCCGTAGAAGACCAGGGTCATGGCCTCGAAGAGTTCGGCCATGTGCTGGTTGCCGCGCTGGCCTTGGGCGGCGAACGCTTTCGCCGCCCGTCCGAGCAGATCCGAGGCCTCGTCCCTGGCGCGCACTGGGTCGGGCTCGGTCAGCCATATTCTCGTGCCGCGAGCGAACAGCAGCGGCGCGAACTCCTCGACGCCAAGCTGCTCCGCAATCTGCATCGCCCGGTCCAGCAGCGGTGCCGCCCGCTCCTGCTTGCCCTGGATCAACGCGACCCAGCAGGTCAGCGACAGCGCGGCCAGCAGCGAATAGGTGGGGTCGCCCCGATGGGCGTCGATGCCTGCCGTCAGCATGCGCCGTCCCTCGTTGAGCATGCCGCGGAAGATCAGAAATCGAGTGGGGACGGCCGTCACCGGCAGCAGGATTCCCCGCTCGGCGCCGGCGGGGTCGGCGTCCGAGAGATAGTGGTCCTGCGCGGCGCGCAGGTTCGGCACCTCCTCGGCGAGCCGGTGCATCCATGCGACCTCGTCGGGCCCGAACCAGCTCGAGGAACAGGACTCGACAAGCCCGAGGTAGTAGTCCGCGTGCGCGCGCTTGAGCTCCGCGCAATCCCCTGCGGCCGCGGCGATCTCCTGGCCGTACTGGCGCATCAGGTTCCGCATCGTCCAGCGGGTGCGCCCGTCCCGGCGTTCGCGCTCGAGCACCTTGACTTTCACCAGGCGCGCGAGCACAGCCCGGACTTCGGACGTCTCGACGCGAAAGCGGCCGAAGACCGCCTCGGCGGCTTCCAGGTCGAATCCGCCTTCGAACACCCAGGCCAGTGCCCACACGCGCCGTTCTGCCTCGGCGAGCGGCGCGTAGGACCAGTCCAGGTTCAATCGCATGGTGGCGTGGTTGCCTTGGTCGGAAGGCCCGTCGACCAGCAGCGGCAGTGGGGCGTGGTGCTCGGCGAATTCGGTCAGCGTCATCTTCTCCAGCTGCACCGCGGCCAGTTCTATGGCCAGCGGGATCCCGTCCAGCATCCGGCATACCCGGGTCGCGGTCGGATAGTCGGATTCGGGAATCGGCTCGTCGATGGCCGCCGCGCGTTCGAGCAGCAGCTGCTGCGCCTCGTGCAGCGCGCCCTCGCATCCGCACCTCCGGGTTGCGGCGGGCCGCTCCTCCGCCGGGCCGGTGCACAACGGCGGGACGGTCAGCACCCGTTCGCCCATGACCCCGAGCCTGCCCCGGCTGGTCGCCATCACCGTCAGGCCCCGGGCCGACTTCAGCAGCGTCGCCACCAACTTCGGCAGTTGTCCCGTTCCGGGCTCCCCGACCAGATGTTCGCAGTTGTCCAGCATCAGCAGCATCCGCTTGTGCCTGAAGTATTCGACCAGCCGTGCACGCCCCGGCGTGACGGAGTTGTCGTGAATTCCCAGCCGCACGGCGATAGTGGATTCAAGCCGGTCGTCGGCCGCCGTGAGATCCACCAGCCGCACGACCACCACGCCGTCCTCGAACACGCGGGCCTCGTCGAGGTCGTGGGCGATCCGCAAGAGCAGCGCTGTCTTCCCTACGCCGCCGGTGCCTGCCAGCGTCACCAGGCGATGGGACTTCAGCAAACCCGTCGCTTCGGCAAGCGTGGCGCTGCGGCCGACGAAGCTGCTCATCTCCGCCTCGATCGGCACCGGCTCCGTCTTCTTGTCCTGGCCATGCCTCTGGTTCGCATCGGGAGTCCCGGAGTCGCTCGTGTTCAGCATGCGTGGCACCCCAGCGTCGCGTTCGGCCCGGCGATCGGGACTGCCCGCTGGTTCACCGCAGCAGGCAACTCGGCAAGCAGACCCTCACAGTCGACGATGCCGACGGCGGCAGCCGGAGGCCGCATCGGCCGCGCGATCCGGACCCAGTCGGCAGACACGGGCATGATCCCGGTGCGCTCGAACAGTGGCGAGTCCACCTGCAGGACACGACTGCATGCCACTGCCAAACCGCCGCTCGGCGATGCAGCCCCCTTCCGTGCCTTCGACGCGTCGCCGGGTACGCCGTGGATCGACCTGGCGAACGAGCGCAGCGTGACACCCCGCCGTCGCCGGTCAGCCTCGTGAGCCGGACCCAGCTCCAGCACTTCAACCATCAGTTTCTCCCCGAACCAGGGTCGTCCGGCGGGCGCGCCCCTCGCTGCCCGCCGATCGTGATTTCCCAACCGATCACTCTCAGTGTGGCCAGCGAGCTGCGCATTGCCCAGAAGGTGTAGTTGACGATCTAGGCGGGACACGGAAAGCGGATGGACATCCCCAGCACAGCGGCCAGATCGGAGAAGTTGACTTTTTCAGTGGGACAGCCGTTCTTCTGGCAAGGTCGTCCCCTGGGATGTTCCGAGGAGGGTCTTGAGTGAAACGCTTCACCGCGCTTGCGGCGGTCCTGATGCTCGCGCCGCTTGCCGCGTGCAGCCCGTCGACGTCGCCGGCCGGGTCGCCGGAGGTGCCGAAGGTCGGGCTCGTTCTGCAGGGCAGCGATCGCGACCACGGGTTCAACCAATTCGGTGCCGATGCGGTCCGTCAGCTTGCTGCCGAAGGCGCGATCTCCGGCGACGTGCACGTGCCCACCGCCGGAGAGACGGATCCGCGGGCAGCGCTGGAGGCCTACGCGCAGAACGGATACGACCTGGTGATCGGGTGGGGCCTGGCCGAATCCGACACGGTCATCGACGTCGCGAAGGAGTACCCGAAGGTCCGGTTCGTCGCCACCGGCGGCCACGACATCCTGGCCAAAACCGGCGAGAACCTCGAGACGTGGACTTATGCCGCCGATCAACTCGGCTACCTCAGCGGGTATCTCGCAGGCCTGTCGAAACTCACTCCGGTCGCCGCGGTCGACGGCCCGCAGGCGCCGTTTCTCAGGGCTCAGTGGGCAGCGTTCGAACAGGGCCTCCGAGCTGCCAATCCCACAGCCCGGATGCTCGCCCCTGTCTTTACGGGCAGCTTCGAGGATCCGCAGAAAGCGGAACAGGCCACCGCTGACCAAGCACGGGCCGGCGCGAAGCTCGTGGCCTGCAATTCCGAGGCCTACAGTTCCGGCGTCGCGGCCGCAGCGCGCACGGCCGGGATCGCGACGCTCGGCATGGCCCCGCAGGTCAGCGACGCCGCACAACAGGTCAACATCGGCCGGGTCAGGGTTGACATGACCGGATTCGTGCGCGACTGGGCCCAGCGGGCGAAGAACGGCGGGTTCGGCCACCGCGGCGCAACCTCGACGCTGGCCAACCGGTCCCTGGTCGCCGCCGACCTGCAAAAGGTCCCAGCCGCGCCCGGTCTGCCCGCCGACACGGCGGCGCGGGCTGCCTCCTTAGCCGATCAGGTCCGATCCGGCCAGGTCGTCATCAAGTGACTGCGGCGCCCGTCGTGGCGCTGCGGGCGGTCACCCGCCGGTACCCCGGGGTGCGCGCACTCGACCAGGTCGACCTGACCGTCCGCCCCGGGGAGGTGCACGCGGTACTCGGAGAGAACGGAGCGGGCAAGTCCACCTTGCTCCGGATCCTGGCCGGATTGGACCGCCCGGACGCCGGCGTCGTCGAGATCGACGGCTCCCCGGTCTCGCTGACCGGACGAGAGGACGCGATTCGCCGCGGAATCGGCCTAGTGCCTCAGGTCAACGGCCTCGTCGGAGAGCTGGACCTGGTCGAGAATCTCGCCTTGACCCAGCCGCAGCGGCGAGTCCGGCGGCGCGCTCTGGCCGCGAGGCTGCGCGAGGCCGTGGCCTGCACCGAGATGAACGTGCCGGTCGACGTGCCCGTCCGCCGGCTCTCCGCCGCGGCGCGTCAGCACGGCGAGGTCCTGCTCGCGCTCGCGCAACACGCGCGTGTCCTGTTGCTGGACGAACCCACCTCGGCCCTCGGAGCAGCCGACATCGACACGCTCTTCGCCCGGTTGCAGGCGCTCGCGGCATCCGGCTGCGCGGTCGTCCTCGTCACCCACCGCGCGGCCGAGGTCCGCGCAGTAGCCAGCCAGGCAACCGTGCTCTCCCACGGACGCATCAGGTTCTCCGGGCCGCTGTCCGACGTCGACGACACCCGCCTGGTCCAGGTCATGGTCGGGCGGCTGCCCGACACCGCCGATCGCCCGCTCCCGCCGTCCCCGACCTCGTCCGGCGCTGCGGCGGCGATGCTGCGCTTGACCGGGGTCAGCGCCAGCAGCGGCGATATCTGCCCGATCCGCGATGTGACCCTTCATGTGAACGCCGGCGAGATCGTGGCCCTCGTGGGCGTGGCCGGCAACGGGCAGCGCACGCTCGCAGATGTCGCCGCCGGACAGATCCGACCCACAACCGGCCGAGTACACCACGGCGGCCGGATCGGCTATGTCCCGGAAGACCGCGCCCAAGGCCTGATTCTGGACCATCCGGTACGGCTCTCCGCCGTCGCCGAACGGATCGGCGAGCCTCGCTTCGCCGGGCGCGGCGGCAGACTCGACCGGTCCGCGATTGCCAGCTTCGTGCGCGGGCTGCTGCAGCGCCACGACGTCCGCCCGCCCGATCCCGGCCTCCCTGTGGCCGCGCTCTCCGGCGGGAACCAGCAGAAGCTGCTCGTCGGCCGCGAACTCGACGGGAAACCGGCCGTCGCGGTGCTGCACGGCCCCACGCAGGGACTGGACCTGCTCGCCGCGACGGCGATCCGCGGCGAAATCCTCGCCGCGGCAGATGCGGGCGTCGCCGTTCTGCTGATATCGGCCGATCTCGACGAGGTACGCCAGCTCGCCCACCGGCTGCTCGTGCTGCGCGGCGGCCGGATCGTCGGCAACGTGCCGTCAGACCGGCTCCACGACGCCCTCGCCCTGCGGCTCTCGGGCACGGACCTCGCCGGGCCGGAGGAAGGCCTGTGAAGCCGCCCCGCGGAGCGCTTCCGGTCGCCGCATGCGTCGCGGCGGGCGCAGCTCTGATCGCAGCTTTGATCGCGATCACCGGCGGCGACCCGTTCGCGGCGGCGGCAGCGTGGGCGCACGGCGCGTTCGGGCTGCCCGCGAACCTCAGCCACACGTTGGCCGCAGCGACTCCGCTCGTGCTGATCGCCCTCGGCGCTTCGGTGCCGCTGCGCGCCGGAGTCATCACGGTCGGGGCCGAGGGCCAGATGATTCTCGGGGCCATCGCCGCGACCGCCGTGCTGCAAACCCCGGCAGGGTCCGGGCCCGCGCTGCTGGCGCTGCCGCTGGGAGCGGTCGCCTCCGCCCTCGCCGGCGCGGCCTGGTCGCTGCTGCCCGCGCTGGCCCAGGTCTGCAGGGGAGCCTCCGAGATCCTCGCCGCGCTGATGGCCAACCTGGCAGCCGTGCCGCTGCTGGCATGGCTGCTGCGCACCGCGCTGGCCGACCCGGCCGGGGCGGCGACGCCGCGCAGCGCCCGGCTCCCCGACGCGGCGCTGCTGCCGTTGCTGCCGGTGCCCGGACGCCTCACCGTGGCCTCCATCGGCGTCCTGGGCATCGCCGCGGCTGCCTGGTGGTGGCACCGCACGCGCGCCGCGCTCGTGCTGGACATCGCTGCACAACGCCGATGGCTGGGCGAGCGCCTCGGCGCGGGCCCCTGGCGCGCGGTGATCGCGCCGACGCTGGTGTCCGGCGCAGCGGCCGGCGCAGCCGGTTGGATTCAGCTGGCCGGCGCCGGCGGTCGCCTGACCCCAGCGATCGCCGGTGGTCTCGGGTTCTCCGGGCTCGTGGTGGCTGTCCTCGGACGCAACCGGCCCGTCGCGATCGTGCTCGCCGGGATCCTCTATGCCGCGCTGACCACCGGCGCGGGCGGGCTGCAGCTCGAGGCCGGGATCCCCGCTGCCATCGGCACCGTCACCCAAGCCCTCCTGCTCGGAGGGGTCGCTCTCGCGATCGTCGCGGTGCGGCGGCGCGCGGCGCAGCGCACCGGCGGCGTGCCCGCCGCTGACGCTGGAGCCGGGTCAGCGGAGCGGGAGGCCGGAGATGGCTGAGTTCGCCGTGCTCGTTCTGATCGGAGCCGTCGCCGCCGCCACCCCGCTGGTGCTGGCCGGGATCGGCGAGGTCGTACTCGAACGCGCGGGCGCCGGGTGGAACCTCGGGATCGAAGGAACCATGCTCGTCTCGGCGCTCGCGGCCGTGCTGGGATCCCGCGGCGGCGGCCCGTGGGCCGGGCTGGTCGCCGCCGTGCTGGCGGGCGCGGCCTTCGGCGGCCTCTACGCCGCCGGAATGGCGGCCGGGATCAACGTGGTTCTCGTCGGGATCACGCTCACGCTGCTCGGCACAGGGCTCAGCGACTACCTCTCCCGCGCGCTCACCCGCAGTACGGGTGCCGAACTGTCGGCCGACACCCTCCCGGTCGTGTCGCTGCCCGCCCTCGACCGGATCCCGCTCGCCGGCGAATTGTTCACCCGGACCTCGATCGCGACCTACCTGGCGCTCGCCCTGGCCCTCGCGACCGCATGGGCGCTGCGCTGCACCCGGGCCGGACTCCGGCTGCGAGCAGTCGGCGACGATCCCGCCGCCGCCGCCACCCGCGGCATTCCGGTCCGCCGCTACCGCGCTGCCGCCGCGGTCGTCGCCGGCGGGTTCTCGGGGCTGGCCGGCGCCGCGCTCAGCCTGGCCGCCATCGGGGCCTTTTCCCCCACGATGTCGGGCGGGCGCGGATTCCTCGTCCTCGCCGTCGTCATCGTCGCCCGCCGCACCCCGGCCGGGGTGCTCGCCGCCGCGCTGGGATTCGGCGTCCTCGACAACCTCGCCCTGCTCGCCCAGACCCATGATCTGGGGCTGCCCGTCGAACTGCTGCAGGCCGCGCCGTACCTGGCGGCCGGACTGCTGCTCTGCCTGTACCCGCCCGGGCGCGCCCGGCGAGGACTCCGCACCACCGCGACAGAGGAGCACTCATGACCGACCCCCACCCTCTCGGGGTGCCCGAGCACGAACAGCACTGGCTGGACACCGCAGCCGGGCTGGCGACGGCGTTCGCCGCCACCGCCGCCGAACGCGACGAATCCGCCCGACTGCCCGAGGACAACCTGAGGCGCCTGCACGCCAGCGGCCTGGACCAGGCGCTCCTGCCCCGGGAGCACGGCGGTGAGGACCTGAGTTATCGGGCTTACGGCGCGATCGTGCGGACGCTGTCGCAGGCCTGCCCGTCCACGGCATGCATATGGGTGATGCACGTCGGTGCCTTCGCGGGTCTGGTGGAGATGTCGGCTCCGGACACAGCCTCCTACTTCGCTGCCGAACTGCGCCGAGGCGCGCGATTCGCCAATGCGCTGTCCGAACCCACCGGCGGCAATCTCTTCCTCGAGTCGCTGCAGACGGCCGTGCCTGTCGACGGCGGGTTCCGCCTCCAGGGAGTCAAACGGTTCTCCTCCGGCTGCGAGATCGCCTCGCACTTCCTGGTCAACGCCCGCATCGACGGGACGAGCACGTTCTTCGGGGTCACCAAGGACGACAGCATCTCGTTCGTGCCGATCTGGGACACGATGGGCCTGCGCGCTTCCCGCTCCCAGCAGATCAATTTCGACGGCACGCTCTTGCGCCACGAGCGCCGCTGCCCGTCGCCGCGCAGGAGGCGTCCGAATCACATCGGCGCCGGAGTCGCGGCGCTGAGCCTCGGCGTTGCCGCCGGAGCGCTCGCCGCGCTCCTCGACCACGTTCGTTCCCGCAGCCGTCCGACCGGCGAGCCGCTCGCGACATTGCCGTGGATCGGCGAACACGTCGGCGCACTCGTGCCGCGGCTGGAGGCCGCCGACATGTTCGCCCGGCACATGTACTGGCTCGCCGACACAAATTCCCCGCAGTTCCTGCCGGCGACGATGCGAGCGAAACTGCTCGCCAACGACATCGCACGAGACATGGCGGCGTTGGGGGTGAAGGTCGGCGGCGCGTCCGGCTACCTGCGAACCTCCCCAATCCAGCGGTGGTTCCGCGACGCCCAGGCCGGCGGCTTGATGGCCTACTCCGCCGAGGTCTGCCAGGACGCCATCGGCCGCCAGGCGCTCGCTGAGAACGGGGCCGCCGATGCCTGACGCCCCTCCTCCGATGCTGTTCAACGCGTTCACCATGTTCGCGGTCTCCCACCACGCCCAGGGCCTGTGGGCCGAACCGGACAGCACGCAGCTCGCTTACAACGACCCGCGCACCTGGCTGCACTTGGCCCGGGTTCTCGAGGAATCCTGCTTCGACGCGTTGTTCTTCGCCGACGTGATGGGCCCCTACGAGACCTATCAGGGCAGCCGCGACGCGACCGTGGCCGAGGGCATGCAGTTCCCCACGCTCGACCCGGCCGTGCTGATCCCGCTGCTGGCCCACAACACCGAGCACCTCGGGTTCGTCATGACCCAGAACGTGCTGGCCGCGCACCCCTTCACCTTCGCCCGGACCATGTCCACATTGGACCACCTGACCGATGGCAGGGTCGGCTGGAACATCGTCACCACGTTCCTGCCGTCCGCCGGACGCAACCTCGGCCACGGCGGGCTGCCCGGCCATGCCGAGCGCTACGCCCGCGCCGAGGACTTCACGGCGGCCGCGTGCAAGCTGTGGATGCACAGCTGGGAGGACGAGGCCGTGCTCGCCGACCGCGAGACCCGGATCTTCGCGGACCCGGCGCGGGTGCACGCGATCCGCCACGACGGGCCCTACTACCAGCTCGACGGCCCGCACCTGTGCCAGCCCTCTCCGCAGCGCGTCCCCGTCCTGTTCAACGCCGGGATGTCGCCCGCCGGGCAGGACTTCGCCGGACGGCACGCCGAATGCCTGTTCATCAACGCCCAGGATCCCGCCGCGGCCGCGCCGGTCGTCGCCGACGTCCGCCGCGCCGCCCGCCGGGCCGGTCGGGCCCCCGGCAGCGTCAAGATTTTCGTTCCGCAGTCCTACCTGCTGGGCAGCACCGAGGCCGAGGCCCGCCGACGGGATCAGGACCTGCTGGAACGGCAGACGGTCGAAGGCAACCTCGCGCGCGCCAGCGTGTTTGACCACCACGACTACAGCGATGACGACGTGCACGCCCGGGTCGGGGATCTCCGCCGGCGCGAGGTGTCCGATGCCGTGCGGACGCTCCTCGCCACCACGTCCCGCGACGACTGGACTCTGGGGGAACTGATTCTGCGCGCCAAGAACAAACGGTTCGCCGGAACACCGGAGCAGGTCCTCGAGAACATCCGCGCCTGGCGCGCCGCCGGAGTTGACGGGATCAACCTCGAATACGTGATCTCTCCGACGAGTTTCGCCGAGTTCGGCACGCAAGTCGCGCCGTTGTTGCAGAAAGCCGGGCTCATGCAGCGCGAATACCGGCAGGGCACCCTGCGCGAAAAGCTCTTCCCCGGAGGGGGCCCGCAATTGCCGCCTGACCACCCGGCCTGGACCCTCGGCCCGCTGCGCCCGCCCGACCGACGATGAGGACCGCCGCCGGAGGACACCCGTCGGTCCGGTCGGCCATGCCCGGCGATCCGTGTGCCGGCAGGGAGGTCCCTCGCCTCGGCGATCAGGAGCGCCGGCCCGCGCCCTGCATCGAGGCGCGGGCGGCGAGGAGCCGGTTGACGGTCCGTTCGTCCCGCCCTTCGCTCAGCCGGAGCGCGATGTCGAACCGCGCCGCCGCATCCTGCCGGTCCCCGAGCTCGGCCAGGACAATGCCTTGAAGCTCCGCAGCATCGGCCCGCCCCCACGAGTCGGTCGACATCGCGAAATACGCCGCGGCCAGTTCAGCGTGCTCGAGTGCCCGGCGGCGCTGGCCGAACCGGCGGTTGGACCGGGCCAGCGCCAGCAGCGCCACCGCCGAGCCGTGGTGGTCGCCGCGGGCACGGAACATCGTGGCGGCGAGTTCTCCGTGCATGATCGAGAAATCCCGGTTGCCGAGGTCGCGATACACGCTGCCCAGCGACACCCGGCCGGTGGCCTCGCCGATCCACGTACCGGC
Organism: Amycolatopsis sp. NPDC114503; assembly: GCF_055633655.1. NCBI lineage: Bacteria > Bacillati > Actinomycetota > Actinomycetes > Pseudonocardiales > Pseudonocardiaceae > Amycolatopsis > Amycolatopsis sp. NPDC114503. Next base: position 836,861 of record NZ_JBVKDT010000003.1, read on the forward strand.
CGCGTTGAAGGTCTCGACCGCCGATTCCGTCAGGTGCAGGGCTTCGGTGTAATCGCCGACGAGTTGCGCGTTGTTGCCCAACCCCAGCAAGGCAAATCCCAAGGTCCTGCTCGGGCCGCACGTCGAGCAGGATCTCGCCGCGGCCAGATCCATGCGGTGGGCCAGGTCCAACTGGCCGCGCCGCCGGTAGCCTTCGGCGAGTTTCTCCTGTGCCTCGGCCAATTGTTCGATCTCCCCGGACGCGCGCGCCGCGTCGATGGCGATTTCGAATGCAGCAGTCCACGTGTCGACGTACTGGGTGCTGGCGAAGTAGTCGAACCATTCCACGGCGGTGCGCCACGCGTCGAACAGCAGGCCCTCGCGCAGGGCCAGCCGGAGCACCGGCACCACGTTCGCGACCTCGCCGGAAAACCATTCGAACGCGCCAGCGATCGACGCGAAAGCGGATGCGGGCACGTCGGCGGCGGCGGCCATGCGCACGTGGTGGTCCCGAGCCGGGGTCAACGCCCAACTCGCGGCGTTGCTGGTGTGCAGGAAGCACCCGATCAACCGGCGACGCGCATCGCGCAGTTCCTGTTCGCTGCATTCCGCGGCAGCGTCCTGCCCGGCGAATTGCCGCAGCAGATCGTGGAAACGGTGCGACCGCTCGCCGTGGCGCTCCAGGAGCCGAGCATCGACCAACTCGTCCAGCTGCACCTGGGCCTCCGCAGGAGAGACTCCGCCGACCGCCGCGGCGAATCCGCTGCCGACGTACGTTCCGGGATGGACGCTCAGCAGGCGGAACATCCGCGCCGACGGGAGTGTGAGCGCCTCGACGGACTTCCGGATCGCCGTGAACTCGTCAGCCTCGCCGATGTCCAGCAGATGGGGCCGGCGACGGGCGTCCGCAAGCGCGTCGACGTGCTGTGCGAGGCTGGTCTCCGGATCGGCGGCGACGCGTTCTGCGGTAATGATGACCGACAGCGGCGACGACCCGCACAGGTCGACGAGCTGGGCCAGTGCCTCAGGTTCAGCCTCGATCCGGTCGTCGCCGATGATCTCGGCAGCCAGCTCGGCGGCTTCCTCGTCCTGCATCGTGTGCACGCGCAGGAGGGCGGCCTCGTGGTCCAGCACCAGCGCCGAGAGCTGCCGTCGGCTGGTCACCAGTACGGTCGCACCGGCAAGATACGGCAGCACCGGCAGGACTTGGCCCGCGTCGCGGGCGTTGTCCAAGACCACCAGCACTCGCTGACCGCGTTTGCGCAGGTGCTCCCGCAGCAGCTCTTCCCGTTCGGCGAGCGTCGTCGGCAACCGGGCGTGTTCCACGCCGAGCCCGTGCAGCAGCTCGGCCACGATCACCGTGTGAGATGCCGGTTCCCCGCCGCTGTACCCCTTCAGCTCGGCATAAAGCGCAATGTCGAACAGCTCGGTGGCAGCGTTGGCCCAGTAGAGCGCCAACGCGGTCTTCCCGATCCCGGCGGGGCCGCTCAACCCCATCACGGCAGGCGCGTCCGCATCGGGTTCGCGCTGTCGCGCGAACTGCGTCAGCTCCTCGATTTCCCGTGCACGCCCGATGAAGAACGGCGGGCCGAGCGGCAGGTGCACATACGGCGGCCGCCGCGCATGCTCGCCGAGAATCTCCAGCGCGCCGCCTGCGTGCAAGGCGATGTCGAGCAGTGACGCGGCTCTTTCGCTTGGCGCGATCTGCCCGCCTTCCAACCGCGCGATCCCCGTTTTGCTCACGCCGCGCTCGACGCGATCCCCGTCGCCAGATCGAGATCCGCGCGCCTGCGCGACCGCGGCAGTCCGCGCCTCGAGTTCGCGCAGCGACAGGTCGCCCCGCATCGCCTTGAGCTGAACGGCGAACTGTTCCTGGGCGCTCAGATAGCGCGAGTGCGGCTCGCTGATCACACGTGATCCCGCTCGGCGCTCACCGCAGCGTCGGTCGGCGGCGCACTGAGCGCGTCGATGTCGGCGCGCACCTGTTGTGCCTTCACGTCGTCGACGGTGTCGAACAGTTCGGCCGCAGCGATCATCGACGTCCGCGCCTGGTCCGGCTTGCCCAATTCGCGCAGCGCGAGGCCTTTGATGTGCGCCACGTCAGCCCGGCCCCAGGGATCGCCGACCGCCTCGTACAGCACGCGCGCTTCCTCACACGCCTCCAGCGCCTCGTCCAACTCCCCGAAGACAACCGCGGTCCGCGCCATCGGGGCGAGCGCCGACGCGATGCCGTGCAGGTCGTTGTCCTCCCGGAAACCCGCGAGCGCCAGCCTCCCTTGTTTTACGGCGCCGGCATGATCGCCGAGCGCGCGCAGTGCGCGGCCCCAGTGGATCCGGCCGGTCAGTTCGCCGATGCGCGAACCCGCCGACACGAAGGCAGCCACCCCGCGTGCGATGAGAGCGGCCGCCTGTTCCGCATCGCCTTGCGCGTGACGGGTGTTGCCCAATCCGACCAGGGCCCACCCGAGGCGGTGGTGCGGGACCGGCAGCGGCTCCAGCAGTTGGACGGCCTGCCGGTCGAAGCGATCGGCATCGCTGTAGTTGCGCTCGCGTCGGCACGCCTCGGCGAGTTTGTCCGCAGCCTCCGCGATCCAGCCGATCTCGCCTGCCTCCCCCGCGGCCCGATAGGCCACCAGCATGGAACTCTTCCAGACCTGCAGCCCGCGCCCGGTGACGAAATGATCGAGCAAGTCGGTCGGCATCCGCCACGCCTCGAACCACAGTCCGTGGTCGTAGGCGAGCTGCGCCACCGGTGTCACGTTTGCCAATTCGGAAGTGCACCAATCAGAGGCCTTCTGGCGCGTGGCGAAACTCGGCGGGGACACCCCTTCAGGAGGAGATGCGAGGCGGGCGTGATGGTCGCGAGCCGGCATCAGCGTCCACGCCGCGGCGTTGGCCGCGTGCACATACCAGGCGACCAGCCGCCGGATTGCGAGGTCCCGTTCCTCCGCGGCCGAGTCGTCGGCGATCAACTCGGCCGCATAGGAACGAGGAAGATCGTGAAGGACGTAGTAATGCTGATCGAGCATCTGCACCAAGTGAGCTTCGATCAGGTCGTCCAGGATCCGCTGGGCCTTGTCGGCGGCGACGCCGGCCAGCGCCGCCGCGGCCGCGCACCGGAACCTCGGGCCGGGGAACACGCCCAGCAGCCTGAACAAACGCTGGTGCTCGATGTCGAGCGAGTCGAACAGCGCGTCGAAGGCCGCGCGCACACCCACCACGCCGTCGTCGGTGTCCTCCTCCTGCTCGCTGGCCAGCAGTCTGTTGCGACCGCGTTCGGTCAGCGAGTCGACGTGCTCCCGAATGCTGCGGCCCGTGTCCTGCGCGATGAGCGTCGCCGCGATCGCCAGTGCGAGCGGAAGCGACCCGCACAGCTTCACCAGCCTGGAGATCGCCGCCGGCTCTCGGGCCGCGCGTTGCTCGCCGACAATCGCGGCGACGAGCTCACTGCTTTCGGCTGCCGCCATCGGAGCGAGGTGCAGATGAACCGTCCGTGCTTGCAACGCCAGCCCCACGATCCGTCGACGGCTCGTCACCAACACCATCGTGCCCGGCGACTGCGGCAGCACAGGCCGCACCTGCGCGAGGTCGGCGGCGTTGTCGAGCACGATCAAGGTGCGCTGCCGGCGGCGCATCAGGTGCCCTCGCAGCAGGTCCCGCCGCAACTTCTCGCTGGGCGGGATGCTGCTCGGCGAAACGCCGAAACTGCGCAGCAAGTCCTCGAGAATCTCCGTGGTCTGGGCCCGCTCCGCTTCGTTTCCCGAATATCCGCGCAGGTTCGCCCACAGCACCACGTCGACATGTTGGGCCATGTCGTTCGCCCACTTCAGGGCCAGATCCGTCTTGCCGACCCCGGCCATTCCAGTGACCACGATCACCGTCGGCGGGGACGCCGCCGTGAGCTTCGCGCCCTCGTCGTCCAGCCGGTCCAGATCGGCTTCGCGTCCGACGAAGAACCTCGGCGGCGCGGGCAGGCCCAGGTACGGCTCGGCCCTGGCGGCCATCGCCAGCACCGTCACCGCCCCCTGCGCATCGAGAGCCACGTCCAGCGCGATAGCTGCGTGGTGGCTCGGCGCCACGATCCAGCGAACGATCTTGCTGACCAGCCCCGGATCCAGATGCGCACGTTCGGCGAGCTCTTCCTGAGTTATGCCGCGCGCTCTCATCAAGGTCTGCAGTCGCTCGGTGAACTGCTCGGCCGCAGTGAACAGCCGCCGCGGCTTCTGGTCTCGCAGATCGTTGCGGTCCTCGTCAACCACCCGGTCATCCCCTCTTCCCCGGCACAGCATCGTGTCACACGGTGATCGCACTGTCAGGAGAATTAACCGCTCACCGAACGCTCGCCCACCAGCGGGCTCATCGGGTTAACACGCATCAGTCGACTCGGTTCGGACGGTGCGCCCGATCTCGTCGGCGTCCTAGCTGGAACTCTCGGCATGCAATTCGACGACCGCGGTCGACCCGGATCGATCGGAGGGCCGAGAGGCCAGCGCGGCCACGGCATCCGTTCCCGATCTGCCGGGGCGTTACGCTGCGGTCCCGCAGCAGCTGCGCCGGCGAGGCATCGTGCGGACCGGCAACGCACCCCTGGGCGACTCCGCCGAGCGCCTCGCCGCCCAGCTCTGCGACCGGGAACTCGCGACGAACTCGGTTAGTCCTACGACCTGTGCACCCGGGACGGACGCACAGGTCAGGCGAAAGCCGGAGCCGGCGGCCTGGGCAGCAGACCCGGTGCCGTCTCCTCCACCTTCCGCTCGTTCGATTTCGACGTCGCCGTCCTCCTCGCCTTCGGCCGCTCCGACTACAGCCTGATCGAGGCTTGCGAGGTGCCCGCCGACGAGCGGCCCGGCACCGACGTCACGCCCAGTCTCCGAGCGGCGCTGTCGACTCAGCCCCCAGAATCGGTAATTCCCGAGGCCGCAGCGGTTATTCCCGCGTCCAGCAATGCCGTCGGCGGCAGGCGCGCCGACTCCGCGCCGGGTGGGTGTATTGCCTGCGGCAGGACGGCGGAGCGCCATTGCTGCATGGCCTTCGCCAATTCCCGTCGACTCGAGGCGGACCGTCAGCTGGTCCCCGCCGTCCGGCCCCCTCTCGAGCGATTGGCGGTGAGCCGCCGCCCGGGCGGCCGGCAGTCCCCTGGAGCGAAGGGAACCGGTACTCTCCACTTCGAGTGATCGAGGTCACGCAGTCGCCGGGGAGGGCGTTGAAAGTGGACGACATCGCGAGCATGGCCGCTGTCGCAGGGACTTATGCGGCCGGCTATCTGGCCCAGGGCGCGAAACAGCTCGGCGAGAAAGTCCGCGACGCCGCGGTCGAGCGGTTGTGGCAGGTGATCGAACCCCGCCTGCGCGGCACCGCCGTCGGCACGGCGGCGCTCGACGCGCTCGCGGAGCAACCCGACGATCCCGACCGGGCGAAGATGGTCGGCGCGGTCCTCGCCGACGCCGCCCACGCCGATCCCGGATTCGCCGGGCAGCTCGAGCACGCGGTCCGCGAGATCCACCACCGGCACGTCGGTGACGGAGCGACCGCGGGCGGCGCGCAGGTGGTCGTCACCCAGGACAACAACAGCCGGTTCCGGGCCCGCAACGTCGCGGGCGGCGACATCGACAACTCCAAACGCACGATCCGCATCGGCACCGGCGGCATCGTCACGGGCATCGTCGCACTCGTCGCCGTCGTGGGCACCACGTCCGTGATCAGCTACAACGTCGGCGGAAACGACGGCGCCGCCGACGCCGTGCGGCACTTCGAATCCCGCCTGTTCCCCGAAGACCACGGGACGTCCAGCGCGGACATCGCGAAGCAGGGCGGCGGGACCTACCACAGCAACCGGATCCTCAGCACCGACCCGCACGAAGCCGTGCGGAGGGTCTACAACAACATCGCGCAACACGCCTCTGCCGAAGCCTGCGGTCAGATGAGCGAGCAGGCACAGACCAAGTTCGCCGCCGACACCGGCCTTCCCGACTGCCGCACCGCAGCGGAAACCCTCGCCGGCAAAGTCACCACCGTCAACGACTACGCCGAATCACTGCCCAGCTCCGTGGCCGGCGAAACCCCGGGCACTACCGTCGTCATCGACTCCTGCACATACCACGTCACCGGCGGACCCGCGCTCGGCACGTTCACCGTCCAGCAAGTCGACAAAGGCCAGTGGCTCATCGTCGGCCACAACCCTGGCCCCGAGGCATGCCCCGGCTCGTGAACCCTGCGCCGCCCGCGCTGCGGTTCCGCGGATCGCCCGTCGTCGTCGACGACGAGCTGGCTCGCCCACGGTGCGCCCGCAGGAACCGGGCAGATCTCCGGCATGCCGCCCGGACCACTGACCGTCCGCAAAGGACGGTGCTCTCGGCATTCAGGCACTCCGCGCAGAAGCGAGCGCAGCTCTCCCATTCGCGTCTCGCCGCCTCCCCGCCATGTGTCACCGAGAATCGCGTGAGGAATTTCGCGGGATTCGTCAACGCAATATTCGTTTTCCGCAATGCCGGACCCGCCGCACTGTCGATACAGTGCTTCAAGGCGACTTGGCCCAGCTTCGGCGCGGGAATTCTCGTCTCCAGTGTGCAGCACGTCGACCTCAGCGACGAAAGCCCGCCGCCGCCGAACCCGGTCCCAGACCACGAATCCAGGCGCGAGAACGGGTTCCGGCACGACAACGTTGCCCGCCCACGACGCCCGCCCGCCGGCTCGCCATCCGGCGGATGCGGTTCGGCTGGCTCCTTTCGCCAGCCGGCGACTTCACCCCCTGTCGGCGCGGACCCTGGATCCGCAGGAACAGCCGAATGCGACGAGACATCGTTGCCGACGCGCGCGACGTCGCTGGGCCATCCGGATGACGTCGCCGACGTGCCCGGACGTTCCGCCGTGTCGCGCGCCGTGCGGGTGTATCTGTGTCCTGTACGCGCATTCCTCCGGCCCGGGTTCATTTCAGGCTGCCGACCGCTATGGGACCCGCGTACGCGCTACGGCCTCGCCGACACGGCGGGAACGGCGGCGCCGTCGGCCGATGCGCCCGTTCGATTACGAAAGCGGTGGAATTGTGGACGTCCAGGTGACCGCGGAAAGCGCGGACACTGCCGGCGATTTGCGGTCGTTGCGCACGTGGCTGGCCGATGTCGACCAGTTGCGCGGCAGAGTCGTACCCCGGGAGGCACCGCCGGCGCCGGGGACGATGGGCCCGGTGCTGGAAGCACTGGCGGTGGCGCTGGGGCCGGCCGGAGCGGCGACCGCGTTCGCTCCCGCGGTCATCGCGTGGCTGCGCTCCCGGCGGAGCGAAGTGCGCCTCACCCTGACCCTGGAAGACGGCCGTTCGGCGGAACTGACCGCCACCAACGTATCCGGGCTGGACGCCGCCGCTCTTGAGCAGCACGTCAACCAGATCGCAACACTCCTCGGCGACGGGAGGAACGAGGCACGACGCCTCGACCGATCATGACAACCGACCTCACCGGCCCCGGCGTGCGGGTGCTGCTGATCGCCACCACCACCCACGACGGCCCCGCCCTGACGCCCTTGCCCTCGGCCAGACGCAGCTTCGACCGCCTGCGCACGGCACTGATCGAACGCTGCGGCCTGCCCGCGCACCAGCTCGACGCGCTGCTCGATCCCGCCGACGCCAAGGCCATGGCCACCGCCGTGGCCGAGGCCGCGAGGCAGGCCGACACAGTGCTGCTGGTGTACTTCATCGGGCACGGACTGCTCGGCCCCGACGACCAGCTGTACCTGGCCGCCCGCGACACCGACCGGCTCACCCCGGGCCTGGCCGAGCACCAGGCGCTGTCGTTCTCCTCGCTGCGCCAAGCGCTGTCTGCCAGCAGAGCGGCGTCGGTAGTGGTCGTGCTGGACTGCTGCTTCTCCGGCAGGGCGTCCCTCGACGGTGCACCCGCCTCCGTGTTCGCGCCGGAGCCCGTGCACGGCATGTACCTGACCGGCTCGGCCGAACATCTCGCCCTCGCGCCCGAAGGAGCCGAGCACACCGCGTTCACCGGCGCGCTGCTCGCCGTTCTCGAGCACGGCGACCCGCGCGGGCCGCACCTGCTGACCCTGGACGCGGTGTACGACGCGGTGTTCCGGAAGCTGCGCGAGCAACAGCGGCCGTGGCCCAGGCGCCAGGCCGGCGACCGCTCCGGGAACCTGGTCATCGCACCCAACGCCGCCGCGGCATCGCTTCCGGAACAGCCGAGGGAGCCGCCCGCGCCGATCCGCTGCCCGTACCCCGGCCTCGACGCCTTCAGGACCGAGGACGCCGCAGTGTTCTTCGGCCGCGAACCGATGACCCGGCGCGTGCTGGACACCGCGGCAGCCTGTGCCCGCCGCCCGGACACCCCGAGCCTGCTGACGGTGGTCGGCCCGTCCGGATCCGGGAAAACCTCGCTGCTCAACGCCGGGTTCCTGGCCCGGTTGCGGCGCGACGGACTGCCCGGCGTCCCCGGCTCGCAAGGCTGGCCCGCCAGACAGCTCACACCCGGCACGGACCCGCTCAGGCGACTGGCGGTCCAGCTCGGTCCCGCCGACCCGGCCGCCGCCGACCGCCTGCGGGAAGATCCCGCCCAGGCGGCCGCGCTGGCCGCACGGCTGCTGGCAGAGCGGCCCGGGCACCGGCTGGTCGTCGTGGTCGACCAGACCGAAGAACTGTTCACGCTGTGCGAGAACCCCGCCGAGCGCACCGCGTTCCTGCGAGCCCTCGCGGCCCTCGCCGAACCAGTCGAGGACGACCCGGCCCCCGCCTTGGTGCTCTGCGCGCTGCGCGCCGACTTCTACGGCCAGGCAGCGTCGCACCCCGAACTGGTGACGGCCCTGCGCGAGCGCCAGGTCCTGGTCGAGCCAATGGCCCCCGGCGAGATGCGCGCCGCGATCGAGCAGCCGGCCGCCGCCGTCGGGCTCGTGCTGGACGAGGGCCTCGCGGACCTGATCCTGCACGAACTCGGCGCGACGGACCACAGGCAGGCCGCGGCCGGAGCGCTGCCGCTGCTGTCGCACGCGTTGTGGGCGATCTGGTCCCGCCGCGCCGGGACCCGCCTGACCGTCGCCGCCTACCGAGAGACCGGCGGCATCGCCCAGGCGATCGCCACCACCGCCGACGCCGTCTACGACGCGCTCGACGAGGCGGGCCAGGACGCCCTGCGGCGCATGCTCCCCCGGCTGGCGCGAGTCGGCGAGGACACCCTCGACATCGCCCGGCCCGCCGACCGCGCCGAACTGGAGCAAGGCCTCCCGGACCCCGGAGCCGGGCGGCAGGCGCTCGACCGGCTCGCTGAGGCCCGCCTGCTGACCTTCGACCGCGACACCGTGCGGCTCAGCCACGAAGCCCTGCTGCGGGAATGGCCCGCGCTCAGGGAATGGGTCGACGCCGACCGCGCGTTCCTGCTCTGGCGCGAGTCCCTGCGACACGACCTCGATCGCTGGCAGCGCCGCGCACAAGTACCGGATCTGCTGCCCACCCGCACCGCGCTCGCCGAGGCGCGGCGCTGGACGCCCGAACGCGACGGGGACCTCACCGGGCCCGAACGCGACTACCTCGACCGCGGCCGAGCCCGTTGGCAAACGCGGACCAGCCGCCGCCGGGCCCTGATCTCCAGCCTCGCGGTGTTCGCCGTCGCCGCCTTGCTGTTCGGCACGCTGTTCGCCTACGCACGGCAGGAAAGCAGCGAGCGCGAAGCCCTGGCCAATTCCCGGGCGCTGGCCCAAGCGTCCCAGGACTCTTCCTCGTCCGATCCGGCCCTGGCGGTGATGACCGCGCTGGCCGCCTACCGCACCGCCCCCACCCAGGAAGCACGCAACCAGCTGCTGCGCCAGTACCTGGCCCACTCGAACTCCGCGCACGTGCTCTCGGGCCTGCCCGGCGCGCTCGCCGGCTTCAACACCAGCAGAGACGGCAACGTCGTCCTCGCCGCCACCGACCTCGGCCGCGCGGTCCTGTTCGTCCACGCCGCCACCGGAACCGTCCGCAGCCAGCCCGTTCCCGCCGGATACGTGCTCTACACCCTGGTCTCCCCCGACGGGAAACGCGCCGCCTTCGTCACCGAGGACGGCAACGCCGGCTGGTTCGACGTGAATCCCGACGCCGACCAGCCCGCCGGGCCCGTCCACGCCCTGCCCGCCGTCCGGAAGCTCAAGACATACGACAGCAACCCCGAGAACGCGGCCACGATGTCGCTGGACGGGAAACTCGTCGCCGTCCCCACCGACGACCGCCTGGTGTGGTGGGACCTCGACGCCGGGCGCATCGCCGGGTCCGTGCCCGCACCGCCGAACACCGGCAACGGACTCTGGTTCAGCCCGGACAACAAAACCCTGCTCGCGGACAACACCGAACTGGGCAACCCCGACCTGCCGGTCGGCCTCGTCGCCGTGGACACGGCCACCGGCCGGACACGGACCGTGCTCGAACCCCGGAAGAGCCAGCGCTACCTCGTCTCCGGCGACCGGACAGCGGTGGCGGCCTGCCAGCCCCGAGGGGACGAGCCCGCGATGCTGCGTCTCAACCGGATCGCCGACGGCGCCTCCGTGGGCCGGCCGGTCCAGTCCCAGGACCGCGTATGCGGGGACTTGGAAGCCGCCGACGCGACCGGGCTGCGTGTCGCCATACGAGAAGGAGGCGGCGTTCTGACACTGGTCGACTTCGAACACGGCACGAGCGCCGGCACCGGCGTCCGAGCCGACTTCGTCACCTCGTACCCGCAGACACTCGTCTCGACCGGCGGAGCACTGTGGTTCGCTGGCAAAAACAGCCCCAGCGACGGGAACGCCACGGCGATCGTCTACACCAAGCTGGCACCCGGTCTGCAACCCTCGCAGGTCACCGCCCTGCAGATCAGCGCCGACGGCCGCACAACCATCAGCCTGATGACGGACGGGTCGCTGCAACTGCGGCCCGCGGGAGCCGACGACGACCGCCTGCTGGCCACAGCGCCCGCCCCCGGGCCCCGGCTGGAACCGTCTCCCGACGACCTGCGGCTCAGCAGCGACGGACGCCTGCTCGCCACGCGCGACGCCGCGAACGTCGTCACGATCCGCGACGCGACGACGTTGCGCCAGACCGCCCGGATCGCCGCCCCCATGCCGGCAGCCCCGCCGCCGACCACCGCCGCCGACTACCTCCGCACCGGGCACAAGGCCCCGGACAACAGCTTCCTGTACTTCTTCGACCGCACCGGAAACCTCGTCACCGTGTCCGACGCCCAGGTCCAGCAATGGGACCCGCGAACCGGCCGGCAGCTCGCGCGCTTCGACGCGACCAGCCTCCTGCCCGCACCACGCCCCGCCGCCGCGACACAGGTCGCCGTCGGCCCCTACCCGGCGGCGAACCAGATATCCGTCATCACCCACGGCGACCCGATCGTCCGCGTCGTCGACCTGACCACCGGCCGCGTCACCGCGACGGTCGACACGGTCCCCGACCTCATCGGCATCCAATACGAGCCCAGCGGCCGCCACATGGCCCTGCTGCGCCAAGGATCCATCGCCGAACTGTGGCAACGCGATCCGCCCCGCAAAGAGGCAGGCCCCCTGCGCAGCCTCACCGGCATCGGCAGCCAGCCGTGGTACGCCGGATTCCTCGACGGCGGCGACCGCTACGCCGTCGCCGCGAACAACTCCGTCCGCATCTACCAACTCGGCCAGCAGACCTCGGTCGACTCCTACGAATTCGGCCGCCCCGACGGCAGCCGCGACAAGAACCCCTACTCGTTCATGGACGTCGCCCGAGACGGCAAAGCCCTCGTCTACGCCGGCGCCGACGGCATCGGAGGCATCCTCCCCCTCGACCCCGCCACCTGGGAACGCGACCTCTGCCGCATCATCGGCCACCGCGACTTCACCCCCGACGAACGAGCCAGCCAGCTCGCCCCCGCCCCCGACGGGCCGGTGTGCCCCACCGGACAACCATGAGTGCGACGACAGGGACGGCCCCGCCCGACGCGCAACGACGCGGAGCCCTGCCGTTGCACAGGGAAAGCCGGACCGGACCAGGACAAACGGAGGCCGGTCCATATCAAGCCCGGTCGACCAGCGTCGAACCGCCGACCACAGGAGCGACGACGCCGCACGCTCACGGGCGAGCGAGCCGGGAGCGTGTCTTTCTCGCCGAGTTCGCGAGAAAGTCGACTATCGGGGATGTTGCGTCGACGACATCAGCATCGCTGATCTGATCGGCATGAGAGGAAGCGCACTCGTGCACCGGGGAGAGACATCGCCACTCGGCAAAATGGTCAACGCAGCGGCCGGCGGACGGCTCAGGTCCTGCAGTTCGTCGATGCCCGAACCGTCGCACGCGGTGACGATCAACGGCTGTTCTCCGGGCACCGCTCCAGGCTCGCGCTGAACTGCAAAGCATGTGCGGCGTGTTCTACCCGCAGTACGTCAGTACGGGTCGCGCCCCCACCGACGTCTGCCGAAGGCACGACGCCGCGCTCACTTGAACCAGATCCGGAGGACCGCGGTCACGATCGCGACGACGACCCCGGTGGTGACCGCGCCGCCCGCGACGCTCTTGAGCAGCGCGAGCAGCCGCTCGCGAGGCGATATCGTGCGGAACCGCCGCGCAGGCACGAAATCGACGGCGGGAAGCCCGGCTTCGGCAGACGCCGCCGCGGCGAGGACGTCGGACAGATAGTGCTCGAGCGTGGGCCTCCGCTTCGGGTCGAACGGGTTCTCGGCGTACCAGAGCAGCGCCGCGCCCAAACCCGAGCCGCTGGGCCGCTGCCCAGCAAGCCGGGCCGTGTCCCGGTTGATCGTCCAGGCCAACGCCTCCATCGTCTTGCGCCGGAAAACCGGGTCGTGCAACCGGCGCTGCAGAAACCGCTGCGACGACAAGCACACCCGGCGCGAGTCCAGCAGCAGGGTGAACCGGACGCACCGCACGAGCGCGGCACGCAGACGACGACGCGGCGACAGGCACGTGGTGAGCGCAAGCACGGCGGCCAGCCCGATCACGACGGCAGCGGTGGACAGAAACTCGGCAGCATCGCGTGTATTCGGGCTCCCGCTGCTGTCGATCCTCATCGTCAGGGAGAGAAGACCAGCGGCGATGCCCGCCCCGGCAAGCTGCCCGCCGAGACTGACGGCGCAGGCGGCACGGCGCAACCGCCACAGCCCTTGGCGATCGACGCCGAGCGAAACCAGCTTCCACCGCTCAGGTTTCGTGGTGAGCGCGGTCCGCTGCACGCCCGCGAGCAGAAACCGTCCGCCCGGCAGCATCCGAGTGGTCACGGTGTCGACGGCATCGTTCGCCCGACGCACCCAGTCCTTGAAACCGGCCTCGCGGCCCGGGATTCCACCCAGGACGGAGTCGGGGATCGCTTCCTCCCGCGCCGCAGCGGGACCGGGCGCGCGTTCCTTGCCAGCGCTCATCCCGGCGACCTTTGGATCGGCATGCACAGTGCCTTCCCGCCCGGCAGCGCCGCGTCCCGCCGAGCGAACTCTCCGGGCGGCAAGGCACCGCCGCGGCGCACCCGAGCGATCGGCGCGGCAGTCGCGTTGCGTGCCGGTCCCGCTCCTGTCGTCGCCGCAGCGGCCACTGTCTCCCTCCGTGCGCGAGCCGACGAAGCACGTGGCATCCACCGCCACGAACCCGTTGCTGTTTCGCCCGCGAGCATGACCGGATGTCTATCAGGGCGGGCACACTGTGTTTCCCCGGCCCGGGAAACTCCCGCGCAGACCTCGCGGCCCACCGGCCGACATGAATCGAGAGCATGAATCAAAGACTGCCCCGATCCGCTGCCAACTGCACCAAAGCCGTGACGCCCGAATCGATTCCCCAGCCGGGCCGGACGAACGGAACTCGGGCCAGAAGCAGCAGATCCGCCCGCCGCGGCGGCGAGGCACAACAACAGAGCGACCCCGCGGCGTCCGGGCAGGGCACGCGGTCTATGGCCCGACGACGCAGGCACCTGGATCGCGCCTGGCCTGTCGCCGAGCCCCGGGGGCCGGGCCACGGAACCACCATGGCCCGGCCCCCGGGTTCGCTCAGTCGTCCTCCTCCTCGTCGCCGTGGTCGTTGCGGTCGGCGGCGGACTGGGCCCGCTCGTCGAACCCGCTGGTCGCGGTCGGCGATGTCGGGTCGCGGTCCGCGGCCGCGGAAATCCGGTCAGCGGATTCCCGGTCCATCGGGGTTTCCCGGCCCATCACGATTCACCTCCCTCCGGGTCGAGGGCGCGCGAGAACACGGCCAGGCGCCCCGCGGCGCACGCGGGCACGAATCAATGACCGACGGAGAAACCCATCGGGAGCGCCCGCAGACGCGGGACCGTCCTCCCCCACCGGTGCCCGCCTGATCAGAGCACGGTGTGCGTCACCCGCGGAACGGCCGCGGGTGCGCTGTCGCGCCCGGCTCCGCACGCCGGGACGCAACGCCTCCATCGTGATAAAGCCCGGATCGAGGACTCCCGGCCGTCGCCCCGGGCATGTCCTTCCCGCACGGACAACGACTGCCGACGAGCGGGCCTTGTCCTCGCCGGCACCGTGCTCGGCCGCCAACTCGCGGCCGCCCCTCGATCCTTCGCCTTCTGCCGCGGCCCGTCCAGCACTGGACCGGGTGACAAGGAACAGCGCACAGTCCGAACAACTGCTCGGTTCCCAGGCTCCGACATCGACCCCGAAACCGGCCGCGCCGACCGGGTATTCGAGCCTCGCGTCACCCGCTCCAGCCCTCAGGCCAACGCCGTCGGACACGACGTCCGACACGAGCTCGACTGGCGCGAACCGGGTTCCACCAGCCTCAGCCCGGCGCCCACCCTCGCCCCCCGTCCAGGCGTGACGTCGGAATGCGAGAGTCGGTCCACAGCCCGATCGCAAACTCCGGCAGTTCGTCGCGCCAAAACCGCGGCGGCAGGACGGCATGTACACAGCTCGCGCCGCACAGGCGTAACGTTCCGTCGTACTCGTCGCGGAGCGCGCAGCGCACGCTGTAGCTGGGGTCTTGGGCAAGGCGGGCACGCACGGGGGCCTGGAAGTCCTTCTCCTCCGTCGTGGCGAGCGCTTCCGCGAAGGCTTTCCGCACGCGCATCTCGTCGTCGTCGGCGAGCAGCGCCCCGAGGTACGGCGGCGTGCCGCTGGAGGTCCATGTGATCGCGGCGAGCGCTCGCAGCGGCCAGTTCTGGCCGGCGAGGAAGCTGGCATCTTCGCTAAGCGTGTCGCCGAGCCGTTGGAGTGCTTTGGTCGTCCAGAAGCCGGCGGTGCGGCCTGCTCCGGTCAAGACGAACGCCTGCTGTCTCGCTGCCGAGCGCTGCGATTTGGTGGTCGCCAGGCATGCGGCGAGGTACATCGCCCGGTCCCGGCTGTCCAGATCAGGCGAGACGAGCAGCATGGAGCCGAGTTTGTGGGTCATCGTCGCCTCGAGCACGTCCTGCGCCGACGGGGCCGGTTCCGTCGCGCAGGCAAGAGCGGCGGCGAAATGGCGGCTCCGCTGTGTCTTGGTCAGGACAGGCGCCAGCTTGGAGGCCGCGAGCAGGTAGCTGCCGCGGTCGCTGGACCCGACGCGTGGGTCTCTCGTCCGTTCGAGAAGCTCCCCGACAGCCGGCTCGACTTTCCGGCTCGGCAAGCCGCGGACGAGCAGCGAGTCGCTGATCGCGTTGGTGCCCGTCGAGTACGTGTTCGGCACGTGGACCAGCGGCGTCGTGAGCCGGACGAGTGCGGCTTCTGCTGCCGCGGCGTCGATTGTGTCCGGGGCGTGCTCCGCCAGGATCTCCCGTGCCCACGTGTTGCCGTGTGCTGCGGCTTCGTCCAGGGCAGGCCGGGCCAGATCGAGATGGGCGCCGACGGCGTTGTCGGTGACCGGTGTGCGCGAGGGTTCGGAGCGGACGAGCAACGGCACGAGGTGGCCGATCGCCCGGGCGCGCAGGGCCGGTTGGGTCATGGCGATGCGGGCGACGGCGGTCGCTTCGTCGGCGTCGTGGTGCCGGTAGTGGTTCGGCTCGACCGGCGGCTGTCCGGTGAAATGGGCAACCGCCGTCGCCGCGGCCTCGGCGCTCAACCGGTGAGCGATCCCCGCCAGCGCGCAAACCGCGCCGCGGTACCGCGAGGTCGCGAAGAACCGGAGATCGACGAGTGAGCCGGCCTCCGCCGCGGAGAGGTCCCGCGCGATGCTGTCGACGACGGCGTCGATCGTGTCGTCGGGCACCAGGTCGGCCTGTGCGGCGAGCATTCTGTAGGCTGCCCCGACCCTCCAGTAGTTGTCTGCCGACAGTTCGGCGGTGACGTCGACGAAGCGGGCGGGCAGCGACCGCGCGAGCTCGGCGAGTCCGGACGTGTCGCCGGCGCGCACGAGGTGGCGTGCGGCCTGCTCGGGTTCGTCGGACTCGCGCAGAATCTCGCCGAGCAGCCGCCGGGCCCGTTCCTCGGCGGCCCAGTCGCCGGTCGCCACGGCGTCTCGGAGCGCGCGTTGGGCGGAGATCGCGCCCGGCCGCAGTTTCCCGCGCCGCAGGTCGTCGAGGGCTTCCTCGTACGCGTCGTCGTCGATCGTGACGATCGGGCGTGCGGGGCCCCTGTCCCGAAGCGCGGTCTGGACGGGCAGGAGTCCGTCGCTGGTGAAGGGCCGCCAGCGGGCGCGAAAGGCGCGGCGGCTGAAGATCCACCGCGCCGCATCGTCCCAGCGTTCCGCCAGGCTCGCGTTGCCGGCGGCTTCGTCCCACAACGCGTCGGCTTCCTCGAACCGCTGCGCCAGCGCGCAATGCCTGGCGTAGCGAGCCGACACCAGTCCGCTGAGCTCGTAGCCGAGACGCAGCTTGCGCGCGTCGTCCAACACCGACGACCAGTCTCCGGACGTCTCGGCCACGAGCAGCCGCAGACGCGTCGCGAAAACCTCGTCGGCCCCGCGAGCCGCCGCGAGGGAAGCCAGCACCGGGACCGCGTCCTCGAGCCATCGCCCAGAGTCGTTGGCCAGGGCGGACTCCCCGGCGAGAACCGCCAGACGAACCTCGTCGGAGGTGTCCCCGAGTGCCAGTTCGGCTGCTGCAGGCAGGTGGGCCAAGGGGTTGAGATAGAGGTCCATGGCCGCGTCGGCGACGGCGCGCAGATCGGCGACGCGGGTGTCGTCGGTCGAGTCCTGCGGGATCCGGTGGAGGCGGTGCTGAGCCATCTGCGCGGTCGTCGTCGCTCCCTGGTCGAGCGCGGTCCACAGCTCTCCCAGGATGTCGCGCGCGGCATCGTCGTGACGGCCGAGCTCGACCAGCAGGCGGGTCCGCTCGGGCTCGTGCCCGGCCGCGTGGCCGCCGAACTTCGCCTGGCACAGCAGAGCTTGGGCTTCTTCCACGAGTTCCAGGGCACGCGCGGGGCCGTCGGATGTCGTGCGCGCCTCCTCGAGGAGTCCCGCCGCGCCGGTCGTCACTTCGGGCGTGCGCGCAAGGGCTTCCCGGACTGCCAGCGCGTCCGTGTGGGGAACCTGCCGGGGCGCGAGCTCGAACGGCGCGCAGAACGCCTCGGCGGTCGGGAGCCCGAAGAACTGGATGACGATCTCCGGGCACTCGCGAAGCAGCTCGGAGAGCTCCTGCTGGTCCCACAAGTCCAGCTCGATCGGCGCGAGGTCGCGGCGCAACTCGGCCAGTTTGTCGACGGCTGCGGTCCTTCTCACCGGACAGGACACCCCGATGATGAGGCGGTCGACGGGGAATGGCCGCGTGGTCTCGCGGAACTTCTTCACCGCGGCCTCAAGGCGAGCCGGGCCGAACTGCTTGTAGCGTTTGCTCTGCAGGGCTACGCCGGAACCGTCGGGCGCGAGCGCGACGACGTCCAGCCCAGCCTGGCTCTGTCCCCGCTCACCGTAAATCTGGGCGTGCCGCAGGCCTTCGACGTCGCGCAGGATGCGCCCCTGGACCCGCTCGAAGTCTTCCCACGACATCTTGTCGAAGGGCAGCAGGTCGAGCTTTCCCATAACCGATGCGGGCGTCACCGCCTGAGGCCCGGCCAGCAATGGGGAGTTGAGCGGAATAGCGCGCCATGACGGACTCGACGGCAACGCGAACCTCCTCGGCGACGGCGCGAACGGAGCGGACGCAACGGCCGCCCGCACCTCCGTCCATAGTAGGCCGGGAAAGTCTCCGGACGTTCCTGGCCGACCAGGCCAGGCCGCGTGCCCAAGCTCCGCTCAGGGCATGCCGCCCCTCCGCCGGGTGCTGCGGACCTGAGCCAGCCGATCGTCGGAACGCAGGCCGACCACCGCGGAGAGAGAGGTGACAGAGTGAAGCCGTTGCATCCTTCGTGCCCGCGCTACGGGGAGGGCGAAAGGCGCGACAGCCGTGTCGGGCGCTACTGCGACGGCCGTTCGAGGATGCGAGATTCCATTGCGGTGAAAGGCGGTTCAGCCCGGCGCTGCTGCCGGGGGCCGAGCAGGGTGCAGACCGCGACGCGCGGTGCGAGGAGGCGCCGCGGCGGGGCGCTGAGGGTGAAGACGTCGATCTGAGCATCGACGATCGCGGTCCGGTGCGTGGCCGCGGCGGCAAGCCGGTCGAAGTAGCGGCGCAGCAGGCCGGGCGCGCGGTCTGCTGCGCCATCGGACTCGGCGCTGCACAGGTCTTGGAGGCTCGACATGGCCCAGGCATGCTCGCCCGCGCGGGCGATCGCGCGTCGCAGCGCGACGGTTCCGAGCGGCAGCAGATGGCGTCCGAGGCTGTCGCGCAGCGCGAGCGCGCCGCGACGCCCATCCCGTGTCCGTAGACGCTCCACCGCCATCTCACCCTCTCCGGCCTGTCCCGGAAAGAACGCGCCGAGAAAGGCGGCGTCACGCCCGGCCGCATATCGCAGATCATGGCAGGGGCACGGCCCAGCGAGATCCGCCTGTCGAAGATCAGCGAAGCGCTGCGCATTCCCCGGAAGCGCTGCTGAACGCGGAGATCGGCCAGATCGTGGCCGGGGTCGCGGTCGACTCGTTCGAGCTGACGGTGATGGATCGCCACGATCTCTCCCGCGAGCAGCAAGACAGCCTGCTCGCCGTCTACGCGTCGTACACCGGCAGGTCCTCGCTGCGAAACGCCAAGACCTACCGGACCGTGCGCGATCGGTCCGGCGGTGACGACGCACAAGTCCACGCCGCCCCGCAGTGTCCGCAATAGACCAGCTGCGCGCCTCACGGCAGCCGATCGCCGCCACGACGCCTGCCCACACAACGGGCATTCCGTTGCGACTTCTCCCGTCAGCGACCACCGGACGCGCCGCAGCGGCTCCGGTCGCCGGCGCCCCCCGCCAGGCCGTTCATCGGGCGCGGGACAAGCACGGAGTCGGGCAGGTTCCCTGCCGCGCCGGACGCTGCCCGTCTAACGATCGGATCACCGGCCGGACGCTCGCCAGGCGCGGAGGACCACGCTGATGCGGTGCTGCTGAACATCGCCACCAACGTCATCGCGAACATCGTGTTCTGGATCGGCCTGGGCCTCGCCGCGGCCGGAATGGTCCGACTCGGCCAACGCCGCTTCCGCAGGTTCTTCGGCCTGCGCACCAACCCGCACCTGATCGTCTGCCTGTCGAACCTGTGGAACACCGCAACGAGCACCCGCCCGCGCGGGTATTCCGTTTCGCTGCACGAGCTGCGCGCTTCCGAGGCGATCACACGACTGTTCGGCTCGGCGTCCTTTCGGCTCCCGGACCTCGTCCGCGGTCTGGTCGACGCGATCTACCTCGGCGGCCACAAGTACGACTTTCACACCACTGTGAGCCCGGCGGCGACCGACGATCCCCAGCACTTCACCGGGCTGGGCGGCAACCTCATCGTGGTCGGCGCGGCGACCCGCAACCGCATCCGCAGGCTCTACCTCGACGAAAACCTGGTGACCCTGCGACTGTCGAACGAACACCCGGACGCCGACCCGCGCCGACCGCCACCCGAAGCACGGTACGCCGAAGTGCTCAACGGCCCCGATCTCGGGCAACGGGTCGCCTCGGACGCGATGACGCTCGCCGTTGTCGAAAAAGTGCACGACGCGGTCCGCGGCACCACCGTGATCTTCTGCCTGGGCTTCCGGGGCGACACCACCTGGGCGGCAACCGAATACCTCGCCCGCAACTGGCGACTCCTGCGACGGGAGTTCGGCGACGAGCCGTTCGCGGTATGCCTCGCCTTCCGCGAACTGGACTACAGCTACCAATACCACCCCGCCACGCCGCCTCCGGTAAGCCTGGACGCGCAACGGAACCCGTGCCGCGGCCAGGGCAGTCCCCTTCCCGGCGGCCCGACCCTGGGGCTGTCGCCGCGCATCTGCGGAGCTCGCACCGGTTCAAGCCGGGCACCGGTCCCGGAGCCGACCCGGTGAGCGGGCGCGCCGGGTGCCGACGACACCGGCCGCACCACCTCCACCAGCGGGCTGCACGTCGGCGAGGCGTTGCGGTCCTTCCTCGAGCCGACCACCCCGCCGGTCTGGGAGCGGGGCCCGACCCCGGAACCGGCGGCTCAGCCAGTTCCCGCACGAACTCGCGCATCGAGGCATCGGCGAGGACGCCGCGAGATCACCTGTCGCAGGCGGGATTCGGCGACTAGCCTCGCGATGTCGTCTGGAGGTGACTCGTCCATGGCCGGTGAGAACGCCGTCAGACTCGCGGTGCTGATCGATGCAGACAACGCGCGACCCTCGATCATCGAGGCGCTGCTGGCCGAGATCGCCAAATACGGCACCGCGCACGTCAAACGCGCCTACGGCGACTGGACCGGCACCAACCTCAAAGGCTGGAAAGACCACCTGCTCGCCCAGTCCATCCAACCCGTCCAGCAATTCGCCTACACCACCGGCAAAAACGCCACCGACGCCGCCATGGTCATCGACGCCATGGACCTGCTCTACTCCGAACGCTTCAACGGGTTCTGCATCGTCTACCTGTTGACTGAACTAACTTCCGAGTTCGCGGAGGTCAGTGCGGTGATATCGCGAGGGTTGGTTACGGTCCCCGCCCATGATCGACGACCTGGAGTCACCGCGGGATCTGGCGACGTTGGTCGTCCCGCTGACAGCGGTCGGTGGCGGCGACAGGCGATCCGTGGTTGCCGTTCCGGCTGCTTGACCCGGCCGGGCGGCCAGTAAAGCCGGTGTCGGCCTACTTCGGCGACTTGCAGGCGGCCGGTCGAGCGGAGACGACGCTGCGCTCCTATGGGATGGACCTGTTGCGCTGGTTCCGGTTCCTCTGGGCCGTCGAGGTCGCCTGGGAGCGGGCGACACGAGCGGAAGCGCGGGACTTCTGCCGATGGATGCTGGTGGCGGGCAAGCCGAAACGCCCGCACTGGCGCGAGGTGAACCCCGGCCCGAATCCGTCGTCGACCGGGTTGGCCTACGCGCCGTCGGTCCGGGCGCACTGCGAGACGGTCCTGCGCGGGTTCTACGGGTTTCATCTGGACGCGGGCAGCGGGCCGTTGGTCAACCCGTTCCCGCTGGACCGGTCGCGGCGGAGTCGGCGGGCACACGCGCATCACAATCCGATGGAGCCGCACCGCAAGGAACGCACTGGCTTGTATCGGCCGGTTGTGCCGAAACGGATCCCGCGCAGCATCCCGGACGAGGAGTTCAACGAGATCTTCGCCCGGCTGCCCTCGCATCGGGACCGGGCGTTGGTGGCTTTCTACATCTCCACGGGGGCACGCGCTTCCGAGCTGCTATCGGTGACTCAGGCTGGTGTCGATCCGGGAAGGCGGCTGATCACGGTGGTGCGCAAGGGAAGTGGCGCGGAGCAGGAGCTGCCGGCCTCGACCGACGCGTTCGTGTGGTTGCGGCTCTATCAGGTGGAAATGGGCGGAGTCATCGTGAAGGGCCGACGGCAGCCGTTGTGGTGGACCCTCCGGCGACCGGCGCGGCCGTTGAATTATCACGCGGTGCACCGCATGTTCGAGCGGGCAGCGGAGGCAGCAGGCAGCGCGGCAACCCTGCACGCTTTGCGCCACACGGCCGCCTACCGGATGGCCGAGGACCCCGAACTGCCGCTGACCGATGTCCAGTTCGTGCTCGGTCACGCGCTGCTGACCACCACCCAGATCTACACGACGCCGCGCCAGGAGGACGTGATCCGGCGGGTACTGGCCCACCACGCCGAGCAGACCCGCACAGCTGCCCGGCGCGCGGTGCCGCCGCCCGCGCCGGGCTACCGGCCCGACACGCTGGCCGTCCTGTTCGACGGCGCACCACGATGACGGCCACCAGCACGGAGCCACACGCCCCGGCAGCGGCACCGCGAACATCGCCCGCCTCGCCGAGGCGGGCTCGTCCGCAAGCCTCGGGCTGGCTGGCGACCTGCGTCCGCCGCGAGACGCTCTGGACGCGGCTGACCCGCCCACCGTTTTCGGCGGCGCCCGGCAACCGCAACCGCGGCTCGCACGAGCGCGGGCTCGAGTTGATGTTGGACTGGCTGGAGGACCAAGCGGGCGAGAGCTGGCAGGACCGGTGGCTGGCCAGCGGCCTCGAAGACGCCGGGCGAGCCTGGCGGGAGATCCCGATGGACTGGCTGGCAGGGCGGGGCGTGACGGCCAGTTCACAGCACGACGCGTTCTTCCGCGCCCTCTATCTGGCCATCGCAGCCGACGCGATCAGACCGTCGGTCTCGTTGCTGATCGTCGCCGCGTTCCGCCGGGGCGTCCTGCCCAACGTCCTGGCCCAGTGCCGCGACAACGAAGGGTTCGCTCGGCTGCGGGCGTTGTGCTCGGCCGACCCGAACATCAACCGGGCCGACGCCAGCCGCATCAGCCTTCGCACGGCGATCATCCTCGCGGCCAAAGGCGGCGCCATCGCTGACATCACCACCGGCGATGTACTGGAACTGCTGGAGATCGAGGCGAACGCACACGGCACCGGGACCGGAGCGGTGCACACCTTCTACCGCATCCTGCACACCATGGGCGTCTTCGACGGCCAGGCCCCGGCCACGCTACGAGAGCTGCGCACTGCCGGACAGCTCAACCCGGACGAGCTGATCGACCGCTACGGGCTGGCCTGCCGGCCGATCCGGGACCTGCTGGTGGACTACCTGCGGGAGCGCCAGCCCGCGCTGGACTACACCAGCCTCGTGTCGCTGGCCAACGTCCTGGGCAAGCTGTTCTGGGCCGACCTGGAGCGACACCATCCCGGCATCGACAGCCTCCACCTGCCCACCGAGGTTGCCGCCGCCTGGAAGCAGCGGCTGCGCACCCTCACTCGCACAACGCGAACCCCGGACGGGCGCACGGTCCAGACCACGGTCGAGCGGATCAACTACCGCGGCTGCCTGATCCCGGTGCGCGCCTTCTACCTCGTCATCGCGCACTGGGCCGTCGAAGACCCGGCACGCTGGGCACGATGGGTCACCCCCTGCCCCGTCGGCAGTGAGGAAATCAACCAGAAGAAAGACAATCGGCGCCGCAAGTCCCGCATGGACGCACGCACCCGCGAGCGGCTGCCCGTCCTGCCGGTCCTGGCCCGCAGCGTCAGCCAGCGGCGTCAGGACGCCGCCGCGCTGCTCACGGCGGCCCGGCAGACCCCGCCGGGCGAATCCTTCACCGCCGCCGGACAGACCCTGACCCGCATCGCCCCCAAGCGCTCGGCCGCCGCCAAGGTCTGGGCTGCGGACCCGGTCACCGGCGAACGCCGCGACCTGGTCCACGAGGAGGACTACGCCTTCTGGGTCTTCGCCGCGGTCGAGGTCCTGCGCGCCACCGGGATCCGCGTCGAGGAACTGACCGAACTCTCGCACCACAGCCTGGTCCAATACCGGCTGCCCACCACCGGTGAGCTGGTGCCGCTGCTGCAGATCGCCCCGTCCAAGACCGACCAGGAACGACTGCTGGTGGTGCCCCCGGAACTCGCCGAAGTGTTGTCGGCGATCATCCAACGCGTCCGCGGCGCCAGCGGCGCGATCCCGCTCACTCCCCTCTACGACCCTCAGGAACGTGTCTGGTCGCCGCCGATGCCGCTGCTGTTCCAGCGCCCCTTCGGAACCGAACAACGGGCCATCGCAGCCAAGGTCATCCGGGAAATGCTCAACGTCGCCATCGAGCACGCTGGCCTGACCGACCCCGCGACCGGTGAGCCGTTGCGGTTCCTCCCCCACGACTTCAGGCGCTTGTTCATCACCGACGCCGTCGTCAATGGACTTCCGCCGCACATCGCACAGATCGTCGCCAGCCACTCCGACATCAACGTCACCATGGGCTACAAGGCCGTCTATCCCGACGAGGCCATCCAGTCCCACCTGGCCTTCCTCGCCCGTCGGCGATCGCTGCGCCCCAGCGAGGAATACCGGGTGCCCACCGACGCCGAATGGCAGGATTTCCTCGGCCACTTCGAGCGGCGCAAAGTCTCCACCGGAACCTGCGGTCGCGCGTTCAGCACCCCCTGCATCCACGAACACGCCTGCATCCGCTGCCCCATGCTCTGGCCCGACCCAGCCCAACGCGACCGACTCGCCGAGATCCGCGACAATCTGATCGCCCGCATCCTCGAGGCCAAACGCGAGGGCTGGCTCGGCGAGGTCGAAGGACTCCAGATCAGCCTCTCGGGCGCCAACGACAAACTTGACCAGATCGACAAGCGCGCCAGCGCCGCGGGAAGCGTCAATCTCGGAATGCCGAATCTGGCAAGGGAATCGTGATCAGCAGCAGGGCAGCAGCGGCACACCTTCATGATCACGTTCAGAGAAGTGGAACCCACGCCTGGTAGCAGATCCGGCCAAAGCCCACGCAGGCGCTCTCCCGCGCAACCAGGCGTTGAGCGACGGAGTGCCACCCCAGGCCACAGCAAACCACACGTTCAGAGAAGCGATGGACCGCCAAGTCAACATGCACCATAATCAGATTCTATGAATCCGACACTCCTGGCGGCGTTAATCGCTGCTACGGCCACTTCTGCCGGATGGGTCGTCAACAGCGCGCTGGGAAGCCGGTCTGAGGTAAGGCGGAGGCGGGCCGAGGCGCGGCTCACACATGTAGAACAGCAACTGGAACAGCTCTACGGGCCGCTCTTGTTCTTAGTGAAGGAGGGACGGTCAGCGTGGCAGGACTTCTGCGACACACTCGGGCGCAACATCGTGTTCCTGAATGACAAACCGCTCAGCGCCGAGGAGGAGGCACTCTGGCTCTTCTGGGTCGACCATGAGTTCATGCCGCGCAATGAGGCGATCCAGAGTCTTTTGTCGTCGAAGACACACCTTATGGCGGGCAACCAAATGCCAGACTCCTTCATGGCATTCATTGAACACTACAACGCCTGGCGGATTACGCATCTACGATGGAAGCAGGAGAAAGCGCAATATTCACTGCACTCCAAGGTGGACTGGCCGATGAAGTTTGAGACGGACGTGATCGAATCCTATCAACGGCTCAAGAACGCGCAGATCCAAATGGCAGGCCTGGTGAGAGGCATGGAGACCTGACTACTACAACGCCATCCCAGTCGCGAAATCGTCTTGACTACAGCATCGCCCAGGACGCAATCCAGCCAGCTTGATCCATCTTCCCCGGCCTGACAACAGCATGCACGGCTTAGTTCAGAGAATCCAGCGACAGCGACTTCACCCGCCTCGCAGCCCGCCTGCGCGAATCCGGCCTCACCGTCTACGGATTCGGCGAACGCAAAACACCCCAGCCCTTCGTCGCCGCCTGCGACAAATTCGTCTACACCGAAAACCTCGCCGCCACCCACGGCCCAACCCCACCGGCCGAACCCGCAGCCACATCAGCAACGGCCGTCTCCGCCGCGCAACTGAAAGCAGACACCGCACTGGTCCGCCAGTTGCGCAACGCCGTCGAAGCAGCCTCCGACGACGACGGCTGGGCAGCGCTGAGCGCCGTGGGCAACATCATCACCAAACAACGGCCCGACTTCGACTCCCGCAACTACGGCTACGCCAAGCTCAGCCACCTCATCACCGCGACCACCCTTTTCGAACTGGACCGACGCAGCCCCGGAGACGGCAAACCCGCAGTCGTCTACGCCCAAGACAAGCGATACCGGCCGAACAAGCAGGTGGCCTCGTCCTCCAACGACACCTGATCACAGACCCGGACCTGCAGCGCCTGCACCCGGACAGACCGGGTTCGCCGATGCCAGGCGAGTAAGGCAAGCCGCCCGCGCCGCGATAGCCCATCAGGGTGGTGCCGGCTACCTACCCGACCGGTACCGGGTCAGACTCACTTGGGTGGGCGGACCGCACGGCGTCAGAAACACGATCGGCGGGTCTGTGTCCGGATCCGTGGTGCAAGCGGGCAGCATCGGGCAAGTCATCGTCTCCGCCCCGGTTCCGGATCGGGTACTGGTGCCGCGGCAGTTGCCTGCCCCGGTACGGGACTTCACCGGCCGCGAACGCCAGATGTCCGTGCTGGACGCTGTGCTGCCACGCGACGCCGAGGCCGCGAGCACCGTTGCCGTCCTCGACGGCACCGGCGGGGCTGGAAAAACCGTGCTGGCCACGCAGTGGGCGCACCGGGTGCAAGACCGGTTCCGCGACGGCGCGCTGTTCGTGAACCTGCGGGGTTACAGCCCGAGCGCGCCACTGGATCCTGCGGTTGTTCTGGGCTCGTTCCTGACAGCGCTCGGCGTGGGGCAGGAGCGGATCCCATGCGAACTCGACGCCGCGGCCGGGTTGTTCCGGTCGATGGTGGCGGGCCGCCGGATGCTGCTTCTACTGGACAACGCCGCTTCAGCCGGGCAGGTGCGTCCCCTGCTGCCCGCAGCCGCCGGGTGCATGGCGGTGGTGACCAGCCGCGACAGCCTCACCGACCTGATCGTCTCCGAAGCAGCGCACCGGATCAGCCTCGACCTGTTCGCCCCCGCCGAGTCGCGCGCGCTGCTGCATGCCGTGGTCGGAAAGACCCGAGTCGAAGGCGAGCCCGACGCCGCGGACGAGCTGGTGCGGCTGTGCGCCGGGCTGCCGCTGGCCGTCCGGGTCGCTGCCACTCGAGTCTCGTCGCGCCCGCATTGGCAGATCGCCGACGTCGTCGACGAAATCAGAGAAGGCCAAGTGGCAGACGACGGAGCCAGCGGGATCGCAGGGGATGCCGTGGACGCGGTTTTCGGCTGGTCTTACGCCCGCCTCACCCGCGATCAGGCAACGGTCTTCCGTCAGATCGGGTGGCATCCGGGCACGGAATTCTCTGTCCCCGCCGTCGCGGCACTGTGCGAAATGGGCGAGCGAGAGGCGTACCGACACCTGGAGGCACTGGCCGAGCTGCACCTAGTGGAGCCGATGGAC
Organism: Amycolatopsis sp. NPDC114503; assembly: GCF_055633655.1. NCBI lineage: Bacteria > Bacillati > Actinomycetota > Actinomycetes > Pseudonocardiales > Pseudonocardiaceae > Amycolatopsis > Amycolatopsis sp. NPDC114503. The sequence goes on from NZ_JBVKDT010000003.1 coordinate 863,966, forward strand.
CGGAACCGGTACCGGATCCACGACCTGCTGCATGCCTACGCCCGCAGTCGCGCCCGCCTCGACCCCACCGGCGAGCAGCGCGCCGCGCGCCGCCGTGTCGTGTCCTGGTACGCCCGCGTCGCGCAGCTCGCCGATCAGCTGCTCTTTTCGGGATTCCCGTTCCTCGCAGTCGAGATCGAGCAGGTCGGAACTCCACCGGAGCTGACAGATCGTGGCCAGGCGCTGGCCTGGCTCACTGTTGAACAACCCGCCTTGTACGCCGCAGCGCGCAGCGCAGCCGACGACGGGGTCTGCGCCCCGGTTCTGGCACTGGCGGCCACGTCGCGCTTCCTCATCTACCTGCCCCGCCCGCTGTGGACTGTCCAGCTGGAGGTCGAAACGCTCGGCGTCACCGCCGCCCAAGCTCTCGGCGATCCCGCCGCCGAGTTCTTCCTCCGTGAATCGCGCAGCGAAACGCTGAGCACGCTGGAGCGGTGGGACGAGGCAGAGGCCGGTTTCACCAGCCTTGACACGCCCCGCAACCCCGAGCGCTACAGCGCGTTCATCGGCCTGGGCGAGCTGCATCTGAAGCGGGGACGACTGCCGCGCGCCCGCGACTGCTATCAGCGGGCGCTTCCGCTTGCCCGGTCTCGCGGCCTGGTGCGAACCCAGGCAGTCATCGAGGGCAACCTGGCCACCATCGCCATCCGGCTGGGAGAGTACGAGCAGGCGCTGGCCCACAGCGATCGCGAACGCGAGCTGCGCTGCCAGGCGGGGGACGAAGTGGGCTACGCCCACAGCATCTACCGCGCGGCGACCGCCCGGCTCGCCCAAGGCCGCCGCTCCCTCGCGCTGGAGCTGGCCGAACAGGCGCTGGCCGCCTACCAGGATCTGCCCGGCACCGGCAAGCTGGCGGCACCGGCGCTGGAGCTGGCCGCCACCTGCCTCGAGCACGCCGGCGACCTCGCCCGCGCCGCCGACTGCCTCCAGCACGCCGTCGCCCACTACACCGATCTCGGGCTCCCCGCGGACGCCGCGAAGGAGCGGTGGCGCGACGTCGCCGCCCGCGCCGCCGCCCCGCCGGACAGCTAGCCGTCGCCGTCGTTCCCGCACACAGGGCAGGCCGGCCAGGGCCGGTCCAGCCGCAGCATGTCGTAGTCGCGCAACGTCGTCAGGCTCATGCCGTACTCCCGATCGGCCGCCAGATCCGGCACCCCGGTGATCAGGCTCATCACCGCGTGCGCGGCGTACAAGCCCGCCGTCCCGGCCGAGACCGCGTTGGCCGCCTGCACGCGCTCCATCGAATCCCCGGGTGCCCAGGCGGTGCGCGGGGACACGACGCTGCGCCGGTGCGCCTCGGCGGCGCGGGCGCAGTCGTAACACGCTGCCGTGCCCGGGCGGAACATCCCGATGCTGACTCGCGGCCCGTCATAGCCGCTGTGCACCCATGCTGTGCCCGTGGCGCGGCACGCCTGGTTCGCCCACGACCTGATCTCCCCGCTGGAGGGCTGGTCCGCGGTCACCAGCAGCACGTCGCAGGCGACCGCCAGTGCGCGCAGCTCGCGTGGGCCCTCGATCCGTTCCGTGGACCCGGTCAGCTCCACGTGCGAGTTGTGCCGCCGGAGCCGGTCCAGTGCGGCGTCCACCTTCGCCCGGCCTAGGTCGCGCTCGGTGAACAGGAACTGGCGGTTGAGGTTGGACACCTCCACCACGTCCGCGTCGACGCAATGCAGCTGCCCCACCCCCGACATCGTCAGCGCGAGCGCCGCCGCGCATCCCGCGCCACCCACTCCCACGACGACGACCCGCGCTTGTTTCAACTGCAACTGCGCGTCCCAGCTGCTGCGTCCGGGAGTGCGATCCGACGCCCGCAAGTACGCGCGGCTCCGGCTGTAGCGTTCCCGCTCGAACGCGCTCAGCACCGTTTCCGCCGCGTCCTCCAGATGGCCGGCGGCATTCAGCTCACCGACTGCCTCCCTCACTTCCCGGTGCGTACGCGCCGGGAAACGGCAGACCAGATCGTCGGCGACCTGGCCCACCGTCCGCGACCCGTCCAGCAGCGCCAGCAACGCCCACACCGACCCGTCCGGATCACGCAGACCGCGCGCGATCCCGGGCGCACTGCCGCCGATGCGCACCAGCCCGTCGCCGTACCGCACCGGCCGGTGCTCGAATTTGATCCTCGGACGCCACATGGCGCTCGACCTCCTTCCCCGGTCAGTTTTTCTGGTCGGGATTGCAGAACGTCGATTCCTGCTCGATCTCCACGAACACGATCACACCACCCACCTCCCGTCAGATCGCCAACGCAGGCCACCGAACCGGAGCACTCGCTCCGATGTCCGAGAGTGTCAAAGGGAGTCGGCCTGCCCATGACGACGGTGCGCCGTTCAGCCGGTCGAGTGCCTCATTCCGGGAGGACTCGGGAAAACCTGATCGGCTGCCCCAGCGCGGGCTACAGTTCCCGAATTGGGAGACGGGAGAACTCGGGAGAGACCTGGAGGGGGTTGCCGCGAGTGGAACCGGAGGACCCGCGAGCCCGGTTCGCCGACCAGCTCAACCAGCTGCGCGACCTGGCCGGGCGGCCGACGCTGGCCGCGCTGCACAACAAGAACAAGAAACTGCTCGTGCCACAGACGATCTCGAGCCTGCTCAATTGCGGGGTCAAAGGACTGCCGGAGTGGGACCGTATCCGCGCCTTCGTGATCGCGTGCCTGGAGATCGGCGAGGACCGAGACCTGCCCATGCCGCCGCGGGAGGTGCTGCTCGAACAATGGCGACGCCGCCATGCGGCTCTCGCGCGCGCACTCGACCAGGCCGCGCGCCGCGACTCGCGCCCAGCCGCCCAGTACTCCGCGGCCGCCTCGGAACAGCAGTTTCGCTCTGGCGCGGCGCCACCAGGCGAAGAATGCCGGCGCGACGCTGCGACCGAGGCCGTGTCCCACGCAGCCGGCAGCAGCACCGCAGTATTCGTCGGTGCGATCCCCCGCGTCTGGCCCCGGAATTTACGACGATGGAAAACCGCCGGAATCGTCGTCAGCGTGGTCGGCCTGCTGTGGCTGACCGGCCGATGGATCTACGACGGGCACCTCGCGCCGCCCCTCGCGCTGCTCGCCGCGGCGGCAGCGATGCTGGCGATCAGCGCGTGGCCCCGGCCCCGCGGTGACGATCCTCGAGTATTGGCCGCCCACGCTCGATCGCTGCTGGAACGCATCCTGACCGCCGAAAACCGAGCGCTGCAACAGCTTCTCGCCGGAGCCGGCGATTCCCAACCCGCGAACGTCGGGTTCGCCCAACGCGACTGCCTCGACCCCGCGGAAGCTCCACCCCACCCAGAACTGGTGCGGTGGAGGTCCGATGGCGGCAACGCTTCGGGCTCGCTGGCTACGATCCTTTGCTACTACCGCAGCCTGCAATTGGGACGACTGGTCGTGCTCGGCGACCCCGGCGCCGGCAAAACCGTGCTGGTCATCAAGCTCCTACTGGACCTCGCTAACAAAGCCCGCGCCGACAGCGACCCGGGAGCAGCAGGAAGAATCGTCGTCCCGGTACGGATGAGCCTGCCCGCATTCACCGCCGCCGCCGACCGACCGCCGCCTGCGGTGCGCACTGAACTCGACGAATGGATCACCCGCCACCTGGCCACCGTCTACGGCGTCGAACGTCCAATCGCCCGCGCGCTGGTCGCTCGCGGCTGGATCCTGCCTATCCTCGACGGCCTGGACGAAATGGACCCCGACGACGCCGAACCCGTCCGCGCCCGCGCGATCATCGCGGCCCTCAACCTCTACCCCGGCCCCGACCGCTGGCCAGTCGTGCTCGCCAGCCGCAGCCAGCGCTATCAACACCTCGCCACCGCAACGGCCGACCGCACCGCCAGCGGCGTTCTGCAGGACACCACCGTCATCACGATGCAACCGCTCGACGTCGAGCAGGTCATCGCCTGGCTCGCCCACCGCTTCCCCGCCCGCGACCAGCCCGACCGCCTCGCCCCGCGATGGCACCCCGTCGCAGCTCGCCTGCGAGAGGAGAAGGGCTGCGACCTGGCCCTCTGACTCTCCTCCCCGCTGCACCTCTACCTCGCCGTGACCGTCTACGAAGAACCGGCAACCACGCCGAAAGCCCTGTGCGACCTCGACACCGACACACTCGACAACAACCTCTATGCACTTCTGATCCCCGCCGTCGTCGCAAACCGGCCCCGCCCCGACGGCACCCGCTATCACCCTGACGACGTGCAACGCTGGCTGCGGACCCTCGCCGACCATCTCGCCTGGATGGGCGATCACGACCGTTCCTCGGTCGACCTCCACCTCTACGAACTTTGGCGCAGCACAGGCGCCCAGCATCATCCAGGCCGCCGCATCCGCTACCGCGCTGCTGCATACGTCACTTGCCTGGGCATCCTGCCGCAACTGACGAGTGTCGCAATCGGAGCTTTCGGCCTTGACAACCTCGGGCTGCAATCCCCCGGGCAATGGATCGCGAATATTGGAATAACATTGGTGATCTCAGTGCTATTTGTGCGGTTCTCCGCAATAAGCACCACCAGGCCGTTGCAGCGTTTTTCCCTCCACCTGACATTGACAAGAGCCGGAGTTCGCGAGCTTGCGCAGACCGCTGGAATTGGATCCCTAGTCGGGATTCCCGTTGGCGCCCTGTTCGGACTCTTCGTGTACTCGTTTGATTCCGCGCATCCCTTCGGATCGACGATTGCAATAGCGATATTAGCAGTGGTCGCACTATTCCTTATCGCTGGTGCATTAGTTGGCTTCATGGATGCTGGAAACTCGCGCCTGCAGACGGCCGCAAGCCCCAGCGAACCACAACGCCAAGCCCTGACGTTGGCCATGCTGCGTGGCGCGACAGTCTTCTGCGTATTAGCACCGCTTTGGACTCTCGGCGCATTCTTAGTTTTTCATCGCATCGTCGGACTATTCGTGGCTCTCGCGGCAGGAATCCTTTTCGGGTTGTCGACTGCGCTCGCAGACGGACCAACCCCGTGGGGACGTTATTGGCTCACGGTGCGCTCTTTCGCCCGCACCAACAGCCTTCCCTCCCGCCCAGGGCGCTTCCTCGACTGGGCGCACGCCGCAGGACTCCTCCGTCTCGCCGGCACCGCCACGCAGTTCCGGCACCGCGAGTTTCAAATCCGGCTCGCCACGCCTAGATCCTGAGGCGCTTTAGCGCCGATCAAGTCAGTTGGCGGCCCCGCGGTGCTCTCCGCCCGAACGCGGGCAGCCGGAAGCCAGCCCGGCACGTCGTGAGCGCCCAGTTCCTCGTGTCGGCGACTCCTCGCGGCGACCTGCTTCCGCGTAATCTGCGCTTCGTGGTCGTCGAGGAAACCCTGCAGCGCACCGGAATGCTGCAGCCGAACGCCGGTCATTGCCAGCGATCGTGCGACGCAGATCCCGGCAGGCAGACGCGCTCACGACGGTCCGGCGGACCCGCCACCGCAGCACAGGACCCCGAACCGGTCCGCGCGCTGCGGTAGAGGCCATAACGAGTGCACCCGGGTTTCTTACGGCCCGTCCGGTCAGACGACCGAGTCGTCCTCGTCGCGCATATGCGTGCAGTACACCGGCTCCCCGAGCATGAGCGGCCCCGAGCCGCCTGCACTCCGTGTCGACCCGGACCTGCTCGGTCACACCGACCCGCCCGGCCTCGCACGCGCAGATCGGCCTCCACCCACGCCGCCTGCTCCAGCCCGAGTTCCTCGCAGAGATCGCACCGGCGGCAGTCTGTCTCCAAGCCGTGATCGAGCGACGAGTTCCGTCCGCCGACGTCGAGCGAGCGACCGTTCAGGCAGTACCGGTGCCGCCCGCCTCCCGGACGCACGGGCACATCCAGCGGCGACGGTTCGATCACCTGAGCCGAAGCACCGTAACTATCACCAGCGGAGAGGGGCGCGCCGGCGATTCGGGCCGGTCGCAGCAGTCTGGTTGTCACCATCGACTTGTCACACGTGCTCAGGCGAGCGGAGCGCGCAAGGACGGATCTAGGACGGATCCAGGACGGCAGCCCCTAGCCTCGGTCTCGCACAACGGCCCCGTCGTCAGGCCCGAGGGAACCCATCAGGTACTGGACGGGTACCGGGCACCGGCACGCTGACCGTTGCCAGCCGACATCGAGCCAGCCGTCCGCAACCGCAGGGGCGGATTCACGGAGGCGACTGCGCCGCACCGAGGGCCTCTGCGTCAACGAACCGTCGACTATCCAAGGGGATTGACATGTCACGTTTTCGATTCAAGACCATCATCGGGGCGTCCCTGGCCGCTGCCGCTCTCGCCGCGGCCGGAGCTGTCTCCGCGGCCCCGGCCGCACAGGCCGACACGCTGCGGGGGACCGTGGCCTCCAACGGTTGCGTGGGTTTCCTCGGCAGCGAGTTCGCGGACGGACATGACTGGGTGCACTACACTTCGACAAATCTGACCACCCACACCTGCGAGGTATGGCTGCGCACGTACGTGAACGGCACGAATTACGACCACGACAGGCAATTTTTCGGGGCATATGGCAACGCGACCTCCCGTTGGTTCCTGGACGCGGGGGTGAAGACGGCGGTCTGCGTGGACCAGCCGAACGCGGGCGACTCCGACCGCTGCTCCGCCGCTTACTAGTGCCGGTTTCGGGGGTGGCGGGCTCGCGTCCCCGTCGCAGCCGCCGCAGCGAACTCCGCACCACGCACTGCGCCTGGTGGCGGCCCGCCTATCCTCGACGACCCGCACCACCTCGACGTCGACGTCCTGCACGTGCCCGGCCCAAGACCGGGCTCCCCACCGACTCACCGATCCACACCCGCTGCCACAGACTGCGAGGACGCCAGGGGGCTCAATGCGCCGCGTGTGATGGTCGTTGTGCTGTTTCGTTGATGCTGTGCGCAGGGAACTGCTCCTGCGCACGCACGGACTCAGGATCAGTGCACCTGAACGCCGTCGTACTTGCCGCTGCCGGCGGGTGCGACGAGCGGAGCGGTGTTGGCCGCAGGTTCGAACCGCTACCTGGCCGGCCAGTCGCCCGACGGACGTTTGCTGCTCTGGCACAACGCCGAACTCGTGGACGTGCATCGAGTTGCGGGACAAGCTGCTGCCCGCGATCCATCGCACGGCTATCGGGGATCGGCTCAGGCACCCCTCCCGGCGCTAGCACGGGGGACACTCGACGTCGAACGCCCGTGCCGGCCCGGCCGACCAACGCCGTGCCGCGAGGTCGCGGCGCAGCGCGCAACCCCGCAACTTGATGATCGACGAACGGACCGCGAACCGCGTCAACGGCTCAGTCCGCCCTGCCGATCCGCCGCGAGGGCCGCCGTCTCAGCCCGGCGAGATCCGCGGAACCGGCAGCTCCAAAGCCCGCGTTCATCCGGCCGTCGACGCCCGGCCGTCGCCGCAGCTTCCCGCGGCCCCGGTCCACGCCTCGCCGAGGTCGTCCCAGAACCCGGCCGTGCGCGCCAGATCGTCCCGCGCGCCGCGGTCCCGGCACCGCTCCGCCGCCTCCCGGGCACACAGGCCCGCCGCTGAGCAGTGCGCGACGATCGCCGCGACCGCGGCGTCCGCGTCCGCCCCGAACAGCGCCTCGGGATCCTCGACGCGCTCGGGCAACCCGGTCTCGCCGAACGGCACGGCGACGCGGGCCAGGCAGTAGGCGAGGTCGAACTCGACCGAACTCGCGCGACGGTGCCTCGCCCTCCACCTCGGGTCGACCGCGACCGCGATCCCGCCCGCGTACACGGCGGCGAGTCCGGACCGCAGCACCGCGACCGCCCTGCCGGTGTCGGCCGGATCCACCTCGAACAAGGCCCTCGTCGCCGCAGCCAGACGGTCAACACTCGATGACTGAGCAAGCACGGAACGTATTCTCCCCGCTCCCGGCTCCTCGGCACCCGGCAGGGCATCGAGGAACACGCGGCCGCCGCTCCTGAACCATCGCCAACCGAGGGCGCAGGGGCGAGGAGCGCAACGCCGTGCCCGGCTGCGCGGACGCATAGCCCGAGCCATGCGAGAACGCCCTCGGAACCCGCCGCGGCCGTAGCGGTCCGACGTGGCCTTCGCCACGCCTGCGACGCGGCCGAGAGTGTCTGCACGATCGCCGGCCCGGCGACAGGCATACTCCGGCTCCCCGAACCCCCGCCCGCCATGGCCCGTCGGCTCCCCCGCAATCCGCGCGCGCCACGGATTCACGACGGAAACCGCCTGGCCGGAACGTCCGCAGAACACCGATCGCAAAGGAGCCGACCAAGATGAAGTTCTTCGTCCGCAGCGGGATTCTCGTAGTGTGCGCGGCGGCGGTCGTGGGGTGCTCCGCGAGCCGGGCGGCGCCGGCAGGGGCGGGCAGTTCCGGTTTGGCGGCAGGCGATCCGGCTGCTGCGATGCCCGGCGCGGGCGCGTGCAAGGTCGGCAGCCGGGACGGACAGCCGTTGCCGGACCCGAAGTGCACGCCGGGCGCGGTGAACCCCGACGTCCGCCAGGACACCATCGGATCCACTATCTGCAAGTCAGGATGGACGAAAACCGTCCGGCCGCCGACGGCGAAAACGAACAAGATGAAGGCGGCGTCAGCACGGTCGTACGGCCTGTCGCCGCAGGAAAAAGGCGAATACGACCACCTCGTCAGCCTCGAACTGGGCGGCGCGCCCGACGACCCGCGCAATCTGTGGGTGGAACCGGGAAAGATCCCGAACCCGAAAGACGCCGTGGAGAACAAACTGAACCAGGCCGTCTGCTCAGGCCTGATCCAGCTCGCGGCCGCGCAGAAGGCGATTGCCGCGAACTGGGTGACAGCCTTCGACGACGTCGGTCTCCGGATCGCGAACGGCAAAGCGTGCCTGCGCGACAACCCCAGCAAGTGCGCGACCGGCCGCCACGGAGACCAGGACGGCGACTGACCTGACCGGGACAGGCCCGCGCCGGAGTCCGAGCTTGTCGCCCCCGCACGGCCTCGATGGCCGCAGCGGAGTCCGGCCCGAGCAAGGCTAAGGCGTTCGGGCAGTGGACACGAACGCGGTCTCGCGAGTCCACCGGTCGCCAGAGATCGCGCGCACGGCGCCGCCGATGGAACCCCCGCACAGCCACACCTGCGACAGGCCGCCGGGCAACCGAGGCGGATCGTCCGGGAGCGGGCCGCCGAAGCAGATGTTGCCGGCGGACTCCGGGGAGAAGGCGCTCATCCGCACCCAGAGGAACAGGTGGCGTTCGTCGTGCCCGAGCGCCGCCGCCTTGCGTATTTTCGACTGCATCTTCTCGCTGGACAGCGCGGCCGCGACTTCCTCGGCCAGCAGACGCTGGGTGCCGTCGACGATGCAGCCGATGCCGTCGAGCGTCAGAAAAACGGTCGGCGGGCGATCCCCGGACACCGTGACGACCTCTGCGCGAAGCCCCGCATCGACCCATGCCCGAACCTCCCGGATGCCCGGTTGCGACGGCTCGCCGAGATAGAGCCGGTCCAGGCAAGTGGCGTCGTGTCGCTCGCACAGGCGGAGCACCTCATCCAGCTTCCTGACCTCCGCCGGCGGGAAATCACGCGGTACCGTGACCATCCACGAGCGCCGGAGCCCGTCGACGGTCCGTCGATGCTTCACCTTGCCCAGGACGTTCATGATCGCGGCTTCCGACTCCGGACCGAGGGACGACACCTCCAACGCGGCTTCACGACCGTCGGGGTAGTGCAGCAGCGCGTCCACCGCGTTCTGACGACCGTCGCAGTCGTAGGGCTCGACCCGGACGCCCAGGACTCCGCCGACGATCGCGAACGCGGCCTCTTCGTCCGGACGTTTCTGACCCATGCTCCACAGTCGCGCAGGACCGCGGATTCGTAACGCCAAGCCCCCTGTCCCTGCGCCCGCTTCTTTTCTCCCCCTCGCCCTGCCGGCCGAACTGCACACCGCCCCGCTGCGCGTGCCGCCGGCCCGGGCACCGGATTGAGCCGTGCAGCCGATCGCCGGGCGGATGCTCGCCGGACTGGCAACCGGGTTCGCTGTCGCGGCGGGCCAACGGCTGCTCGATTTGCTCCCGCCCGTCGGCAGCGATGACCGGGGTCTGCAGACGTACCTCGACGCCGGAGACAGTCCTGCGACCTCGGCAGGCTTCCTCGACAACGACGACCGTCAAGGCCCTGATCCGGTGAATCGAGGCGTGCCTGTCATCGCTCGGTTACAGTCACGGCATGAGCGCAGCGTCAAGCCTTGCCGCCGGGCGAATCCGCTGGCACCGGCACGAACCAGCCGGGTGCCGAGGCATGAAGCCGAACAACGGTCCCACCGTCGACGTCCCCCGCCTGGCCAACAATTCGTGCGCGGACGGCCCCCGCGCGGCCAAAGCCGCGGCGCTGCTCCACAACCGTCGCGGCTTCACGCGCAGCCGGGCCGTCGACGCCGCGACCGTCAGTTCCGCTGCGGCGAGCTTTCTGATGCTGGAGGAACAGGGGTTCCGGGCCGCAGGGACCCGGCTGCACGACGCGCAGGAGAGGCCGCGATGAGGCTGGAGGAGATCGACGCGGTGCGTGCGCGGCTGGACCGGGAAACCGCGGGGACGGCCTACGACAGCGACCACGGCTACGACTGGGTGGTGGAAGACCGCATCCTCCTCGACCGGGAAGAAAGCGCGTTCGCGCGAGAGGTCGCGGCGCACGAGCGAGAACAGGCCATCATCGCCGACGGCGGCGATCCGCCGCGGTACGCGATCCGCGTGAGTTCCGCGTTCGAGCTGAAATCCGCGCCGAACCCGGAGGTCGCGGCCTGCCCGGAATGCGGCGCGGACCGCATGCTGGTCCTGACCGCGCTCGGGGACGCGTCGCACCAGGCGTGGGCGACGTGCCCGGCCGGACACGACTGGCAGCACCCGGCCGTCACCTACGACCGGATCCGGCTGATGGTCGACCACGAGGCCGACGCACGGCGCGACCGGCCCGACGACTCCTCCCCCGTGCCGTACGACCCGCGCCGCCTCTACGCCTCGACCGCGAGAACCTACGCGGACGGACGGCGCGCGACGCACGGCGACGACGCAACGGACACAGCCGTGCAAGCACTCGCGAGGACCGGCTTCCCTCCCCGGTGATCCCGCGCACCAACGCACCTTGAGCGCAACGGCGCCGTCCTCACGCGCGACGACCGGCACGATCGCGGCCATATTGTCAGGGCGCGCGTCTAGCCTGCCCGCCATGCCTGCTTCCCTCAGCCTCGACGTCCTGACCGTTGCGGAGCTTGCTCCAGCCCTGGCCGCGCATTTCGGTTCAGGGCAAAGCTTTTCGACCGGCGCTCATCCCGCCGCGCCCGGGGTTTACGTCTGGCCCAGCGGGGAAGCAGTGCCCTACATCGGGTCCGCCCGGTCCTTGGCCGCGCGGCTGGGCAACTACCGGAAGTGGATCTCGGGCTACGACCCGGACTCGTCGTGGGAGGTGACAGTGGTGCACGTGCTCACGGTTCGCCAGGCGCACCCGCAGTGGGCCACCACCTCCAGCCACGCCGAGGCGCAGACGCTCGAGCGACGGCTGATCGAATGGCATCGCGCCTGCGTCGGCACGACCCGCCGGCTTCGGAACGACCACCACCGCGCTACCCGAAGCAGCGGGTTCGCCGCGACGGCGCCTGAACCAGCCTCCCCCGGCTGGGCCGGTTCCGCGTCGCGCCCGCGCGCACGGCACGTCGGCGCATCCGCCGAAACGCGTCGTCGACCCCAACGGTCAAGTGCCGCACTGTCGCTCGTGTCCGATAGCCCGTTTTACTCCGACCGCACCGGGCCGCCGGTTCCCCGCGTCAGCGACGACATCTCGGCCGACGCCGGGAAGGGCTTGGCCGCGGTCGCCCTCTGACCCGGCGCAGCGCTGCCGAACGCGAACAGCTGCAGTTGCGCGCCATCAACCGCCGGGCCCGCCGGATCGACTTCAACCTCCGGCAGCTCCTGCAGCGCCCCACGACTCCGGCCCCCGGACACGCCGACGGCGCCGCGTCGAACCGCGACCGCTGACCGGGCATGCTGGGGCTCATGGGAAAGGGAGAGGTTCCGGTCGAGGCGCTCGACGCCGTCGCGGCGGCCGAGCGGGCGCGGGAACTGCGCGCCGGCATCGAGGCGCAGACAAGGCTGGCAGAGGCCAGCGCGGACGACGCCCCGGACGGGGAGTGCCCATACCGGCGGGCGGCGGACCGGCTCCGGGACGAGCTGGCGGCGGTCGAGGCGCGGCTGGCCGAGCTGGAGGGCCGCCGACTCTGGACGGCGTGGACGTCGGCGCTGGCCTGGAGCGATGTGCTGCACACCTGGTTCGAGCAGGACGCCCCTGCCGGGGCGCGGCCCGAGCACGGCCTGGAGCCGGAGCAGGCGGCGGACGCGGTGCTGGTGCTGGGCGTGGCGATCCAGCGCCTGGCCGACCGGAACCGGCTCGGCACCGGTTTCCCGATGCGGCGGCTGCATCCCGGCGAACTGGCCGGCGTGCCCACCGGCGACCTGGCCGCCGCGGTCGCGGAACCCGGGGAGATCGCTGGACTGTGGCGCTCCGGCGCGACCCGCCGCGGCACCCTGAGCAAGCTGGGCCCGGACTCCTCCCCGGACCGGTTCGCCCGCGCCGACTACGAGACCGGAATGCGCCGCTACGCCGACGACATCCGCTTCGGAGCCAACGTCCACGACCAGGCCGGACCGCCCCACCCCGCCACGCCGTGGGGCAGGCTGACCCTGCACTGCCGCGCCGTCGCCGCCTGGCACCACGCCCACGCCGCCGCCGTCAGCGACGACGAGCCCACCCTGGCCCAGTGCCTGCGAGCCCGCGACCGCGAGCATCGCGACGCGGCGCTCGATGCCGCACGCCTGCTCTGGGGCGACAACCAGTACTGAACCCGTCGGAGCGGCCAGGGCTCGGGCCGCGGACCCGGGCAACGCCGACAGCAGACGTGGCCGTTGGACAGCCCCGCGGGAACCTGCCCGCCCTAGCCGCCCTTGTCCGTCGTCCCGACCTGCGCGCCGACGCACGTCTTTCCTGGGCCGGAGGGACGGCTCGGCCGCTCGGCCGCCGCCTGCCGCCCAGCGTCGGGTTCGCCTCGGACGACGCGCACCGGCCAGCGTCCGCGCAACCGCTGCGGGGAGATGGCCGCCTCCGCTTCTTCCGCGGTGCGCCAGGACTGGCTCGGATCATGCCGGTCGAGGCTGGTGGGCGTGAGGAGCCGCGGCACAGTCTGCATCCCGACGCGCTGCAGAAACCAGCCGTCGACGCGGGGACTGCACCGTGGGCCGAGCGCGCGGTCCCCCGCGAGATCAGGATGCACCGTGTCCGCGGGCCGGGACGCCGGGGCTGCCTCCAGCCAGCACGGCGGAACGTTCCCGCTGCCGTCGGTCGCCGCCCGCCACGTCCGGTACAGCGCCGCTCGTTCCCAGCGTTCGTGCGAGGTGGAACCCCGCTGCGGCCATTCCTCGCGCCGCGCCGCTGCGGGCCCGGAGTCCCCGCGGTCCGCGACGCTCGGCGTCCAGCCGATCCGGGCAGCGTCGAGCCGGTCCTGCCCGGTTTCGCCGGCCACCAGGAGGTCCTCGCCCGTGAGCACGATGCTCATCACCAGTTCGGGGGTGATCACGGGGTTGTCCACCCAATGCCCCCGCTCGCACAAGCCGCTCGCCCGTACGACCCACTCCTCGGGAAGCGACCACACGACCAGGCCCCACCGTCCGCACGCCCCGCACTGCGGGCACACCACGCGATACCCGTGCCACGCCATCGAACCGACCGACAGCGCCAACCGGATGTCCGCGCCGATCGCAGGCAATGTCTCCAACTCCGCACCCCCGCGCGAGTCCGCACCATCCCGACAGCCCTGCGGCCGTACCGTCGTTCCCTCCGACGGAACATCGGCGTCGTCCGAACGCCGTACCCGGGATCTGACTCACAGTATTACTCTGCTCCGTTTGGGCGACAAGCCCAGACCACCGGTGTTCCGGAGGCATGGCTGGCGGGCCCGGTCCGTCCGCCCCTGACACCGGGTCCTGGACCTGACGGACTGCGTCGCTGCGCGCCCGGCGGCCCAGGTGCCCAGGGGCTCCAGCACGCCGGACCTCGTGTCGCGCCCGGACCTGAGCGATCAGCCGCGCTTGGACCGCCCTCGCAATAGGACGAATCTAGGACGATCGGCGGACCCGGGTCCATAACGTCGTGCAGCCGGGCCCCGCACAAGGCCCGACGACGAGCGAGGACGCCGGGGGCCTCGTGCGGCGTCGCAGGGTTCGCCGGCGACGCGGCCGCCCTCACAGAGAGGAACCCGGTCCTTCGTGCCCTGTGCGCAATTCACCCGTCCATCCGAACAGAAAGCACTCGATCATGAGACTGCGTCGATTCCTCACCGCTTCCGTCGCGGCCGCCATTGCCGCGGCCGGACTCCTCGGGAGCGCCACGAGCGCCAATGCCGACCCGCTCCCGTCCTTCTGGGCGGTGATCGACACCGGCGCTCATGTGGGCATCTACTGGCAACCCTATGACTCGCCCGGCAACAAGGTCGGGCTCGCCGACGACAGCTACGGAGGCTCGGTGGACATCGATTGCTGGGTCTCCGCCGGACAGGTCGGCACCGCCGGAGATGTGTGGTACCGCACCTGGAAGGTCTCCTACCCCAACCCGAATGGCTCCACAGTCCCCAACAACGGCACCGATCCGTGGTGGACCTTCGCTCCGTATGTCAACAACGCGTGGCACTTCCACAACCACATCGTGCCGCCCTGCAAGTGACGCCCTGGCCGTACCGACACCGCACGGACACCGGCGCCGCAGACTCAATGGCGCTCGTCCAGGTGCGGACAGCCCCACGTACGGCTCGCGGCACTCCACCGTCGTGCAGGACCGCGGTGTCGTAACGCCGAGCCCCCGCGACCCGAGCGCCCCGCGGCCGCTTCCTGCCGTCGCCTTTGCCCGACAGGATCGCGACCCGTCCACGAAGCGTCAGCGTTGGCGAACACGAGCAGACGCGGCCGCCCGGGGCACAAGGTCTCGCAAGCTTTGGGCCGTCCCCGCAGCAGGCCCGGTTCGCGGGGCTCCGGGGCCGCCGGGGCCGGTTGTGAAGTAATCCCAGAACGACCTCGGCGGGCTGTCCCTTCCAGCCCGAAGGAACAGCCCGCAGACGGCCGATCTCGGTGCGGAAGCCTCGCTACCTGTCAGCGGCGATCGAAGCCATCTGCGGCCGCGATCAGGTTCTCGAAAGGACGCTCACCCCGGAGCGGAACCGCCTCACCGCGGCGGCACTCGGCATCGAGATCAGGCTCAGCACCGAGCAATACGGTTCCCTTACACCACATCCGGCCAAGGATCGGCACCCGAGCGCGGAGAGTCCACCAGCCCGGCGCCCGCCTGCGACGCAGCCGTTCAAGCCCGCCGGGCTCGCCACCGATGACCGGCCGTGCCGTCACCTCCCGCGACGTCGTGCGTCACACGACAATGCGGTGCCGAATGCGACCCCCGCGGATTCGGGCGGACGGTCGGCCCGCGGGCGGCCGATAATCCGCCACCACCTCTGCATCGCACCCGACTTCGACATGCCCACCTCGTCAGCGGCTTCGGCATAAGAGAGACCGAAGTCTTCGATCAGTTCCCTGATCAGCTTGTCCGGGACATCCGTGCGTCCTCGCGGACCCCGACGACGACGCGGCACGTCCGATCCGGCCAGCCACCGCCACACCGTCTTGGGATCGACGCCCAGCGCGTCGCCGATCTCCCGCGTCGTCATGTTCTCTCGTAGAGCGCAAGGGCGCGATACCGCCGGTTTGCCACAGCTCGATCTCCTCCTGGCACACGAAATCTCCTCCTGGCACACGAAATTCGCGCCTGGAAGACAGCAGCTCAGCAGCAGCTGAAGCCGCAGCGCGGAAAGCCGCCCGCAATGGAGTCCAGGTCCGCCGAGGAGCTTACGCCCGCGACGCGGCGAACGGCGAAGCAAGGAACCTGTGAGATTGCCCGCCGTTGACCGGTTTTCGCCTGAGCGCGCCGTTTGCGGCGGTTGCAGCTGAGCGGAGGGTGAAATTTTCACGGATTCCTCCGAATGCCGGTGGTGTTTGACCGGATGCTGTCGGAGTCTGTCGGCCTTGCCCCTGGGGAAGGAGATCCCGATGTCTCGCATTGCACGTTTCGCGGTCCCGGTTGTCATGGCGGCCGGATCGTTGTTCCTGACCATGCCCGTCGCGCATGCCGCCGCGGCGGCGCGCTCGGCCGCAGTGCCGGCGGCGAGCTGTTCGCAGTCGTATCTGCCGCTGCCCGATCCGAAATGCACGCCCGGGGCGACGAACCCGGACGTCACCCAGTCCACGATCGGCTCGACGATCTGCCAGTCCGGCTGGACCGCGACGATCCGGCCGCCCGTGAGCTACACCAACGGCCTGAAGAAGCAGGGCATCGCCGACTACGGCTACGCCGACACGAACATGAGCGACTACGAGGAAGACCACTTCCTCCCCCTCGAACTCGGCGGCGCTCCGAAGGACCCGAAGAACCTCTGGCCCGAACCGCATTCCGGCAACGAGAACTCCGCCAGCAAGGACTCGGTCGAGAACGCGGTGAAAAAAGCCGTCTGCGCGAAGAAGGCCACCCTCGCTGCGGCCCAGAAAACCATGCTCGCCGACTGGACCACCGCCGAATCCAAGCTCGGCATCGGCTGACTCTTCGCCCGGGCGGAGGCGCGCACCGGCCCTGCCCGACCGACAGGCTGCGTCAGGTGCAGGTTTGCTGGTTGAGGTTCACCCCGAACGGTGGACAGGGGCTTACCCAGTTCAGGCAGCCGCTGACAGTGATTTCTCGTAGGCGTCGGGAGTGAGCATCCCGATCGAGGAGTGCCGCCGCTTACTGTTGTAGAAGAGAACCCAATTGTCAACTGCGGCAACGAGTTCTGTCTTCGTCGCGTAGACGTGCCGGTAGTAGTGCTCGTGTTTGAACGTCGACCAGAACGATTCCGCCGGGCTGTTGTCCCAGCAGATTCCGGTCGCGCCCATCGATCGGCGCAGCCCGTGACGGAAGCACGCCTGCGCCGTCACGTTCGCCGTGAACTCGCCGCCGCGGTCGGAATGCAGGATCGTGCCGCGGCATCTGCCGCCGCGAGCGGCCACCGCGTCGTCGATCGCGTCGGTGACCATCTCGGCGCTGATGCGGTCGGATATCCTGTAGCCCAACACTTTTCGGGAGTGGCCGTCCCGGACCGCGCACAGGAACATGTCGCCCTCGCCGCATGTCAGATACGTGATGTCGGTCAGCCAGACCGCGTCGGGCCGGTCCCGGTCGAAGCAGCGGTCGACCAGATCCGGCGGGAACGACGCGGCCGGATCGACGACTGTCGTCTTGACCTTGAACGTGCGCGGGCTGATGCCCTCGAGCCCGATCGACGCCATGATCCTGGCGACGGTCTTCGCCGTCACCGCCTCGCCGCGGTCGCGCAGTTCGGCGGTGATCCGCGGCGACCCGTAGGTTCCGCGGGAGTCCCGGTGCACCTGGGCGATCTTCACTTCCAGGTCGGCACGGCGCTGCTGCCGCGGCGTCAATACCGTTGCCGCGACGCGTTTCGCGTGCGCGTAGTAGCCCGCCCTCGACACACCCAGCAGCCGCGCCATGCGCCGCACCGAGAACCGCGTGCGCCGGGGCGAGGAGGAGGTGTCGGCAAGCTCTTCGGGGCCGGCGTACTTGGCCATCAGAGCGAACCGGGCCGGTTCTTCTGCATCGCGGCAAAGGCGAGTGGCCGGGCGGGATCTCACCGCCCGGCTCTCTCAGAACCGTGCGTAAACCTCTCGATTTACACGGCTCCCATCATCCAATCCTGACCGTTCACGTCGGCACCGCACCGAGACGCCAATGCGCGAACAACAACGGATACCGCTTCGCGATACCAATCAGCCACGCCCACGCCTGCTTTTTGCGCCGCTTCAACGTCTTATACTTCCGCATGGCCCACTTCACCAAGAACTCGTTCAGGCCAGCGAACGCCGCATACAACTCAGACTTATAGAACCGCCCGTAATAGGCGATCCATCCAGCTGCATGCTTGTTGATGTAGGTGATGATCTCTCGGAAGGTCATGTCACTGCGCCGGTGGAGACGCCAGCCCCGGATCACACGTCGAATCCGAACCAGGTTGTCCCGGCTGACCGCAGGCGAGAAACTGACAAAGAACGTGCCATGCTTCCTGCTCTTGGCCAAGCGGGGCCGGAAGGTATACCCCAGGAACGTGAACTGCTCATACTCGTGGGAGTACGGACGGCCCGAGTCCTTGCAATACACCAGGCGGGTCTTCTCCGGATGCAGCTCCAGCCCGCACTCAGCCATCCGGGCACCAATCTTGTCCAGGATGAACGCGGCCTGAGCTTTGCTGCGGCAGTGCACCACCATGTCATCGCAATAACGCTCGAACGTGACGTCGGGATAGGTTCGAGACATCCACGCATCGAACGCATAATGCAGAAACAGGTTGGCCAACAACGGTGAAATCGCCGAGCCCTGCGGGCTCCCACGATCCCGGCGTGTCGTAGTTCCGTCGACGTGTCGCATCGGCGCCGCCAACCAGCGACGCACATACAACAACACCCACCGAAGGTCGGTGTGACGTTCGACCGCGCGCATCAATAGTTCGTGGTCGATGGTGTCAAAGAACGCCCGGATATCCAGATCGATCACCCAGTCGTTCTCCCAGCATCGCCGCCGAGTCACGGCCAACGCATCATGCGCCGACCGACTTGGGCGATACCCGTAGGAGTCCTCGTGGAAAATCGGTTCCACCTCAGGCTCCAACACCATGCAGACCACCGTTTGCGCGATCCGATCCGCCACGGTCGGTACCCCCAAAACACGGACACCGCCTGCCTTCTTCGGGATCTCAACGGCACGCACCGGCGGCGGAAGATAGCTACCCGACGACAACCTGTTCCACAGCTTATAGAGGTTACCTTTCAGGTCTGCCTCAAACTGTTGGATGGACTCGCCGTCAACCCCCGCCGCACCTTTGTTCGCCGCGACCTTCCGATACGCCTCCCACACCAGACGTTTGGAAATATCGAACGGCTTGGATCGTGGTTCATTCACCGACTCCTCCCACCAAGGTGGTTGATCGGCGCCTGAACCTGGATGATCCGTCCCCTTCGCTCCCCACCCATTACAGGAGGTTCATCACTACTACGAGACGGTCCGCCCCTGTGCTCTGGACCGGTACTCTGCCTCTCACGGTTTCTGCCGCTTGAGGAACTCCCTTCACCCCGCCAACAAGGCGGGGATTCCAGAACGACAGGTTCTCCTGTTCCATGCAAGAGCCTGGATCGTGCTCGCGCCCTCTTCATGCCGGACACCGCCAGAGCAGTAAACAGGGTATCTCTCTGACTTATCCCGGAACCGCATACACATCCCGGTTCTGATGTCACCTTAAGCATTTCGACACGTCAACAAGGGTTCGGTTTTACTCGCCTTCACGATCCACACCTGACGGGCTCGTTGGCTCGTCTTTTCCATGACGCTCACCACCCCGGCTCTTGACCGACGCAGCTCATGGTGGTTTGTCATCACCGCCTGCACGGCGACGACGGAGGGCCTACCTCCATCTCTCACACAGCACCACCAGTCCACCGGACGCACCTACGCGACCAGCGACTGCTGTTCAGGACACACGTACGCCGAAGCTTTTACCAGGAAGGCGTTGTCCTTCTCCAGTTCGGCCACCTGCCCGCGCAGGCGCAGCAACTCGGCCCGCTCGGCCGCCCCCAAGGGCTTCTCGCCGTGGACCTCGGCCGCGGCGATCCGCCGCCGCTCGTCCTTGACCCAGACGCTCAACATGCCCGCGTCGATTCCCAGCTCGCGGGCGACCTCGGCGATCGTCCGGCCGGAATCGATCACGCGATGAGCAGCCTCGACCTTGTACTCCGCCGTGTACGACCGGCGCTTGCGAGCAGGCATGCAGACATCCTTCCAGCAGGACGACTGGTCCTGCTAACTCGGTGTCCACTGCCCGGGGTGAACCTCAGGTACGGCAGGCCGGTGCCTGCGTAGCGGGCCCATTCCTCGGGGTTCAGGCCGCGTCCGGTGCGCGCGCACGCGTGGTCGGCGGGGCGGTTGAGCAGGTCTCTGATTCCGGTCGTGTCCCACAGGATCGTGGTGCGGTCGGTGCTTCCGGTGGCGAGGGTGTGCCCGTCCGGGCTGAACGCCAGTGCGGCGACATGGTCTGTGTGACCGGTCAGAGTGGCGAGTTGGTTGGGTCGTGTCGGGTCGGTGACGTTCCACAGGGACAGAGTGTGGTCGCTGCTGCCTGTGGCGAGGATGTGCCCGTCCGGGCTGAACGCCACCGTTTCGACGGTGCCGTTGCCGGCCAGGGGCGTGCCGAGTTGGTGGGCGTTGGCCGGGTCCGTCACGTCCCACAGGATCACGCTGTGGTCGGCGCTTGCGGTGGCGAGTGTGTGCCCGTCCTGGCTGAACGCCATCGCGGTCACCGAGTCGATGTGGCCGTGCAGAGAGCTGAGCGGGGTGGTCATGTTCGAGTCAGCGATGTCCCACAGGTACGCGCCGCTGCGTCGGCCATCTTCGGTGGCGACGGTCCGTCCGTCGGGGCTTAATGCGATCACGCTCTGCGTTCCGGCGCGGTTATCCGATTTGGGGCGCAAGCGAGGCCATTCCGGGTTTGCGACGTCCCATAGCTCGACAGTGCCGATGCTTCCGGTGACGAGGGTGTGCCCGTGCGAACTGAACGCCAACGCCCGCACCGGATGTGGGGAGCCGGAGCCGGGGAGAGTGCTGGCTTGGCGGGGTTGTCTCGGATCGGTGACGTCCCATAACAGGACTGCGGTGGCGTCGACGGATTCGACAGGGTCGTCGGGGTCGTCATTGGGGCGGCCCGAGAGAGTGGCGAGGGTGTGCCCGTCCTCGCTGAACGCCACTGCCTTGACCGGACTGGTGTCGGGCAGAACACTGAGCTGGCGGGGGTGTGCCGGGTCGGTGACGTCCGACAAGACCGTCGTGCTGTCCCGTCCGCCGGTGGCGAGGACGCGCCCGTCCGGCCTGAATGCCTCCGTCGTCACCGCGCCTACACGACCGGTCAGGGGTGCGCCCAGCTGGTTGGGCTTCGCCGGGTCGGCGACAGTCCACAAGACGGTAGTGCCGTCCAGACTGGCGGTGGCGAGCGTATGTCCGTCCGGGCTGAACGCCACCGCGGTCACCACGTCTGTGTGGTCGGTCAGAGTGTCGAGCGGGCGGGGCTGTCTCGGATCGGTGACATCCCACAGGATCGCCGTCTTGCCCGGGCCGGAGGCGGCGAGGGTGCGCCGGTCGGGGCTGAAAGCCATCACGGGCACCGAGCCGGTGGAGCCGGCGAGAGTGCTGAGCTGGCGGGGTCGTCTCGGATCGGTGACGTCCCACAACAACAGGCCGCCGCTGCCGCCGGTGGCGAGGGTGTGTCCGTCCCGGCTGAACGCAGCCTCGTCAATCTTGTCGGCGCTGTGCAGGACGCCGAGCTGGTGGGGTGTTGCCAGGTCTGCGATATCCCACAAGATCACGCTGTGATCGCGGCTTCCCGTCGCGAGGGTGTGTCCGTCCAGACTGAACGCCACTAAGGCGACCGTGTTGCCAGTGTCGGCGTCGCCGGTCAGGGGCGTGCTTTGCGGACGGGGTTTCGTCGGGTCGGTGACGTCCCACAAGACTGCGGAGCCGTTGCCGTCTTCGGCCGCGAGGGCGTGCCCGTCCGGGCTAAACGCCGCCGAGACCACCCACCCGTCACCGGAGGTGGCAGCAGCGAGCCACCGGGGTCTGGTCGGATCGGTGACATCCCACAAGTTCACGCCGCGATCGCGATCGCGGCTTCCCGTGGCGAGGATGTGTCCGTCCGGGCTGAACGCCACCGCGTCGGTGCGTCCGCCGGTCGCCGAAATGCTGAGCTGTCGGGGTCTACCCGGGTCGGTGACGTCCGACAAGATCACGATTGGCTGGTCGTTGCCGGTGGCCAGGACGTTCCCGTGCGGGCTGAACGCCGCCGCGGTCACCGAGCTGTCGTGTCCGGCGACCGTTCCGGCGTAGCGGCTGGCGGCCAGGGTGTTCGCCAGGCTTGCCTGTGTCTCGGTACTGTGGTCGATCTTGTCGGCCGCGATGCCCAGCATCAGTGACGTTCGCGGTTGACTGGCGCGGAGGCTCTCGGCCTGGCTGACCAGGCCGCGCGCGGTCGCGACACGCGCTTGCTGCTCGGCCTTCTCGGTCTGATGGGCGGCGATGACCGCGGCGCCGATCGCGCCCGCGAAGAGCACGGCGAACACTGCCGCGACGGTCCTGTTGAGCAGTGTGCGTCGCCGGTCGGCACGGATGCTGGCGTGCAGGAACTGTCGTTCCGGCGAAGTCATGTCGGCGGCGTGGTCCTGCGCCCACGCACGGGCGGCGGCCAGCCGGGTTCCGCGGTAGAGCGTGGCCGCGCTGCGATGCTCGCGTTCCCAGGCGTCGGCGGCGTCGCCGAGCTGCTGGTGGACGATCAGGCCGGCGCGGTCCTCGGCCAGCCAGTCCGCCAGGTGCCGCCAGGCGCGCAGCAGGGCCTCGTGGGTGATCTCCACGCTGTCCTCGGCGACCGTGACCAGCCGGGTTTCCACCAGCCGGTCGAGCACCGGGCGTGCTGACTCGTCGTCGCCGACGAGCGCGGACATCGCCACCGTGCGGCGGGTGTCGTCGCGGCCTTCCCCGACGGCCACCAGCCGCAGGAGCAGTCTGCGCGCGACGCGCTGCTGGGGAGCGGTCAGGTTTTCGAACATCGTGGTCGCCGCGGTGTCGATCGCGCCCTGGACCCGGCCCGTCTCCCGGTAGCCGGACACGGTCAGGGTGTGGCCGCGCCGTCGCGTCCACGTCGCCTCCAGCGCGTACCCCAGCAGCGGCAGGGCTCCCGGCGGGTAGGCGGCGGGCAGCCGCGCGGCGTCGTCGTCGAATCCGGGGCGGTCCGTCGTCTCCGGGCCCTCGGCGGGCACGGGGAGCGGCTGGTCGGCGCCCAGGTCGGTCAGCATCAGCTCGACCAGGCCGCCGGCGAGGGTCAGCCCGGCCGCGGCCGCGGGTTCCGTCACGGCCCGGTGCAGCTCGTGCGCGCTCATGGGGCCGACCACGATCTGGTTGTCCTGCAAGATGTCGGCGAGGCCGGGTTCCTCGGCGCAGGCGGAGAAGAAATCCGCCCGCAGGCCCGCCACCACCAGAGCAGGCGGCGTGGCCGTGTCTCCGTCCACCCGGGCGGCCGCCGCGCGCAACGCGGCGACGAACCCCGCCCGCTCGGCCGGGTCGCAGCCGTGGGTGAAGATCTCCTCGAACTGGTCCACCACGAGCACCACCCGCATCGGGTGCGATTCAAGACCGCGTTGCCTGGCCTGGTTGACCGCGGCTTGGCGCACCAGCAGCGCGGCGCGGGCCGGGTCCGGCCGCACGTCCTCCAGCGCTTGCCCGGCCGGGATGCCGGCCAGCAGCGCCACCCGCGCGACCAGGTCGGTCAACGGCTGCGACCCCGGCGTGAGCAGCACGTGCGGCCAGTCCTCGGATCCGGGCACCGGCACGTCCCCGCGGACGAGGGCGGGCACCAGTCCCGCCCGCAACAGCGACGACTTGCCCGCCCCCGACACGCCGACGACGAACAGCGGCACGCCCCGCTGCTGCTGCAACGGCAACTGCTGGACCAGCCGGGCGGTCAGTTCCTCCCGGCCGAAAAACCACTCCGCCTGGCTGGGCTGGAACGCCGCCAGCCCGGGATACGGACACACCCCGGGCGCCGGCGGCTGTTCAGGATCCTCGCCCTCGCTCTCGCCGTCGTCGGTCCCGGCCGGCTCGGCCCGGACGACGGTCTGTCCTTGGGCCACCTGCCGGCGAAGCTGCGCCATGTCCACGGCGATCCGCTCCACCAGGTCGGTGTGCGCCTGCTGCGCGATCCGCTGCGCCGACAACTGCCGATCCACCAGCTCGAGCACGCGCGAAGTCTCGTCCAGCACCCACGCCGGCGGGGCGGGAGCAGCGGAAGACCCGCCCTGCCCCGTCGCCGGCACCGGCGCGTCCATCGCCTCGCGCAGCGTCGCGGGGTCCCCCAGGATCAACCGCACCAGTTCGCCGGCCAGCTCTTCCCGCCGCCGCAGGATCACCGGGTCGGAACTCTGCGCCCACTCCGGCCGGCCGGCCATGTCCGAAAGCGCCTCGGCGATGTAGTTGTCGTGCGCGCCGGCGGACAGCAGCCGCAAAGCGAGATTGACATGGATGTCCCTGGCCTGCACGACAAAACCCGTCGCCGGACCGGAGATCGTGTTGTGCGTGCCCGCAGAAGGACCCGCGGTCCCGCCGTGTCCGTCGGACGCCCTCGCCGAATCAGCCAACGACTCCCCCATGGATCCGCGCCTTCTGCAGCTTGCTGTTGCGTCGGGCACCACGCATTCACGAGACACTAGCGCAACCAGCGCCCGTCGTTTCCGGTCCCGCCGAGGAATGCAGCAACCCAGCCGGCTCCGGGCTTCCGGGGCGGCACCGCCGAGTGCTCCTGCGGACGACGAGCAACACGCTGACCGCCATTGTTCCCCTGCGACGCAAGCAAACGCGTCGGGCGTGCTTCCGCGTGCAACGGTTCTCATGCCGCCCTTCCGCACGATATGCAGGAAGGCTCACCGGCAGGCTTCCCGTGACACAAACCCGGCGAACACAACCTCGAGTTGACTCCGGGCCTCCGGTGGCGACGCTTGCCGTTGTCGCAGAGGGACCTTATTCACGATTTCTCCTCAATTCCGCGACTCGATTCCGTTTTCCTTCTTTTCGCTGCCGGTCGCTGAGCTGAGACCCGTGGCCGTAACACCCGCCGCGTGTTACGGAGAACGGCGGTGTCGCGATGACAGTGGGGAGCAAACGTTTCGTCGTACGAGACAGCGCATTCCGGGGAACCCCGGCCGCGTGGCGCGCCGCGAAACCGTTGCCCGGCTGGCGGTAACGCACGTCATGCGGGGTCTTTGACCAGCGCGGATCAGGATGTGCGATCGAGCAAGCGTTCCTCCGCGACGTGGGCGCGGCCGACGCTGGCCTCCTCGATGCGGCCAGACGCGGCGACAGGACTGCGCGGGGCCGGATCGCCGCCGGGCGCCCGGTGCCGAGGAAGCACGTGCGGGGAGACTGCGCCGGAGGAGGCACGCTCTGCGCCTCCGCGGGTTCCGCGTCGAGGTCAGCAGACCCTACGCAGCCGCATGAGGCACAGAGGCGATCGAGAGATGTGGATGTGGGAGAACTGGTGCTCGTGGCGAACGCCGGCACCCGCTGACCGGAAGCGCAACGCGGGAAAACGACCGTCCCCGGCCATGAGTGACCGGTCGAAACCGCCGGTGTGGACGCGGATCTGGGCCGGTGACACCTGCATCCACGAGGCCGTCGGCGGTCGTGGGCGCCCGTGGCGGATGTGGCTCGTGGCGGATGTGGCTCGTGGCGGACGACGTGCCGAGCGACCCGCTTCCTGCCGGATGGCGGTTCTCGCCGCGATACGCATCGACGAGGGAGACGTTGTCGGCGATCCGGGCTTCCGACACCGGACGGGACTGGACGAACCGCCGCAGGAAACGGCCGCCGGCGACGGTCGTCCTCGTCGCGCGGCAGAAACGGGGTCCAGTCACAACAGCTGTAGCCACAGCTGCCGGTTGTCGCCCTGCAACTCTGCGACCTGCACGCCTGGCAGCGATTGCCCGCGCCTGTGATCGAAAAGAGACTCGAGTCGTCACCAAGCGCGGCGTGGCACCGGCTTGACCGCAGCACCTGGGGGCGCAGGATTCCGATTGAGGATGCCCGTAGCCGGTCCCCCGCGTCCGGGCCTCGGGTCAGCGGCAGTCGCGGGCCGCTTTGCTGCTCGGGTGCCCGGTCCGCGCGCACACGGGCATGTTTCGCGGTGTCAACGTGCGTGGCGACGCGTCACGGTCTCTTCCACTGAGTGCGGACTTCGTTCCCGAATGCATCCGTCTGCTTGTAGACCGTTTCCGGCGATTCCGGTGCTGGCCAAATGGCGAGTCGGTAGAACTCGACGGGGATGTCGGCCCGGGATCCGGGAGCGGTGTCGCGGCCTCGTGCGTGTACGCGCAGTCTGTAGGTGCCGGGTCCTACATGGCCGAGTTCGAAGAACTCCGTCGGCGGGTCGCTTCCGAGGTCGTGGACGAGGAGGTCGCCCTCTTCCGATTCGATCGACACCTCGGCGACGTCGTCCCAGTCGTCGAGTCCGATCGAGTCGGGTTCGGCGTCGAGCACCTCCAGGGTCACGGTCACCCGGCCTGTCGCAATGCCGGTGAGGACCACTGCCCCGCTGGAATCCGCCCCCAGGAGACCGTTGGCGGCGGCCAGTCGCGGGGTTGGCCCGTCCTCCCCGCCGTAGTCCCGGACAACGAAGTTCCCGTAACTCACGTACAGGTCAGCGGTCGCGGTCCCCACCGGCTTGCTCATGCGCCCCTCCTGGGCTCGGCTAGCGGATCGTCACCCAGAACGGGTCTTCCTCGAGCACCCGCTCCCGGTTGTAGAACACCTTCAACGCGGTGCCGCCGTTGCGGTTCTGGTCCCTGTCGATCATGTCGATGTCGTACGGGCCGTAGGCTGCGCCTTGCCACGTCGACTGGAAAGGGTACTCGTCGCAGTCTTTTCCTTTCGGTCGGGGCAGGCTCGCCGGGCACGCTTTGTCGTTGTTCTTGTCCTTGACGCTCTGGGCCATGGCGCGGGTGAGCGGGGCGGGCGGGATTCTGCCTTTGACGCCGGGCAGGTTTTTTGCCTGCGCTCGCTTGATGTGCCTGGCCAGTTCGGGGAAGGGCCCGTTGAGCTCGTAGAACATTTCCGGTATCGCAGCCGACACCACGCAACCGGCCGCCTGCTGTTTCCACAGGACGTTGTCGCAGCGGACGTTCGGGGCGTCACCGGCGTTGCTGATCTGGAGGTTCGTCCACTTCGGGTTGCTCAGCGTCGTCTCGCCGCCGAGGACGCCGTTGCCCATCTCATTGGCTTGGTATTTGTTGGACACGCCGACGACGTACCCTTCCCAGGGTTCTTCGCCGGGTGCTCGCTGTTTCGCGATCTGCGTGGGCCAGAACTGGTTCTCCACCTGGCAGTCGCCGTGGCACCAGCCGGTCGCGGTCACCGTTGTATTGTCCGCGTCGCCCCAGATGTTCTCGAAGGTCTGCACCGCCTCGTACTGCCAGTCGATCTTGTCGTAGTCGGTGTGCAGATAGCCCAGCTGGTTGACGCGCATGCCGCCGACAGGCTTCCCGCCCGGGACCGTCACCACCTCGATGTTCCAGACCGACATCCCGCAGACTTCGAACCGCGTTGAGATGACGGTGTCGTTCGTGCACCACTCCGGGACCGGGATTGTTCCGCTGGCCGGCACCTTGGTCTTCTTGTCCGCCAGCGCTCGGGTAATGCAGGCGACCTGGCCCTGGGAGCCGAACGCATGGGCCTTGATCTTGGCCTTGACGGTCTGGCAGTCGTCGGTCGTGTGGAAGGTGAAGGGCGGCCCGACCTGCGGTGCCGGGGGCGCGACAGCGGCCGGGGCGGGCGGAGCTGTGCTTCCGGCGGGCGCGGCGTCGGCGGCACCGAAGTGCAACCAGGACAACGCCAGAAGCGACGCGACGCCGACCGTTGCCTTCCGCGTAAAAGTCAGCCGTCTTCGCCCTGGTTGCCAATTTTTCCGCACTGAACAGATCCTTTCGTTGCTGTTGTCGCATTGAGTCGGATAATTCCGCGTCGGCAGTTCATGCGGGGACAGCATGACCCGGATCGGCCTGATGTCCTCGCCGCGCAAGTCGCCCACAATTTTCGTCAACGTGCCCTCTGTCGACCGGCGCGATCAAATTACAAGCACGTGCCGACTGTGTCCAATCGCATCGGACACAGTTCGCCTGATGCGCCCAACAACGCCGACTGTGCATCAGCACGGCAACGAGACCGCTCGAGTCAGCTTGTCAGAATGTGCGAAATCCACAGAAGTACTCGACGAGTTTTACGCATTTCCGCCCCATCCGTTCCTCGTTGGACTATGTGAATGAGCAGGTTGCGCATTCGGAGTACACCTCCACGGGAAACGGCTTGCTCTCGCAGCCGGACAGAAGGCCCGAGGGGTGTTGCGCGCGTGAACGAGGAACTGTTTCGTGCGCGGGACGACGTCGTGCTCGACGGGATGCTCTCGAGGTTCTCCTGCAAGAAGTTCGACACCTCGATCGGGCGGATCTCGCCGGCCGGGTGCGCCTTGCGGGGTGCGCCGGCTTGCGTTGCTTTCGGCGCAGTCGCTGCCGCGGAAGTTTCCGCCGTCTCGGCAAACCTGGACGTCGTTTTTGGCCTGTCGTCGAACAGGGCGCGTCGGGATGCGCGAGGTCGCTTGCCGAGTGCGGCGCAAGAGGCCGCAGGTCGCTGTTCTGCGGTAGTTCCGGCCCCTCCGCGCGATCTCGGATATGCGGGAGCATGGACGCCGGCCGTCACGCGCCGGCTTGCACGCCGTGCGCCGGAGCGGCTGCGCTAGGAACGCCCGGTTGTGACCGATGCGGTTCTGGACCGACGGGCCGCCACCCGGGCGCCGAAGGAGAACCCGCTCCCATGACACATTTCAGGCGAGTCCGGAAAACCCCGGCTCCGGCAGCGAGACCTCGGTCTCGTGCACTCCGCCGCCTGGCGGCGCTGGCGGCATGCGGCATGCTCGCCGCGGCGGTGCCCGCGGCGACGGCCGGGCCTGCGCAGGCGGCGTTCCCCGTGGACAACGGCAAGATCTTCTGCACCCGGAACTCCGCCATTCTCTCGATGAACCCGGACGGCACCGGGATCACCGCGCTCACCCGCGCGGGCGCTTACTCCTCCGGTTCCCCGCGCGTGTCCCCGGACGGGACCAAAGTCGCCTTCACACGGGGCTCCGGCCCCGACGTTCAAGTCTTCACCATGAACCCGGACGGCACCGAGATCACCCAGCTCACGTCCGGAGCCTACGCCGGCTCCGGGTCGCTGACCTGGTCCCCGGACGGCGCCAAAATCGCCTACAGCAACAGCGGCAGACTGACGGTCATGAACGCCGACGGCACCGACCCGGTCGCGCTCGGCGCGAGCGGCGACTACGCCGATTGGTCCCCGGACGGCACCAGGATCGCCTACAGCTCAGGCGGACTGATCTACTCCGTCAAGCCCGACGGCACCGGAAACGCCCCTCTTGTGAGCATCCCGGGCCACACTGTCTCCGGTCCGCGCTGGTCCCCGGACAGCACCAAGATCGCCTTCTGGGCATACCAACTCGATCCGAGGTCGGGCACCTTTATCTTCACGGCGAACGCCGACGGCACCCACCCGACCAACATCTCCGTCAACAGCAACAATGCCGACCTGTTCCCCGTCTGGTCCCCGGACAGCGCCCTGATCCTGTTCATGGACGGCTATCGGTACCGGCTGCTGACGATGAACCCCGACGGCGCCAACCGGACCCCGATCCACACCGACGACGACTATCCCGTGCCCGGCGACTGGGCCGCATTCCCCGACCCAAACCCGCCCCGCCCCTCCGGCCGGACACCCGGCGGCGCCGTCGTGCACTCCGGCGCCGCACCGGCGACCTCGACCGCCGCGAACAGCCCGCACGGGCCCGCCGTCAGCGACCGTCAGGCTGTGCTCGGCGCGCGGCGTGGCACCCCTTGACGAGACCAACATCAGCGCAGGACTCCGGCATGACGACCACGACAGCCGATTCTGCGCTCGCCGCGGAACAGCTGTGCGGCCCCATGGCACCTAGCGTTTGACGCGAGCCCGGATCGCCAACGCCGCCAGCGCGAGCAGCAGCGGGCCGAGTGCACGGCCCGCCATCACCGTCCAGATGCCCGCAGACGTCAGCTTCTGGTCCGTGTCGCGGAAGATCACCGAGCCCAGCGCGACGCGGATCGCCGTGCCCATGCGGTCCGCCGTCCAGCGTTCGCTCGGCGGGGGCAGGACTGTTTGGGCGGGTTTGACATCGACGGTGATCTGCTGGGCTTGCCCGGTCACGGCTGTCTGGACTGTGCCGGCCATCTGCTGCAGGTTGGCACCGGCGGGCAGCCCGCACTGGGTGAGCAGAGCGAACAGCACGCCGATCAGCACGACCAGGGCCGCGAGCGCGCGCCCGGCACGCTGCCCGTAACCGGAGATCATCCAGTACGCGGTGAGCAGGACCCGCTCCCGCGCGGGAGTGGGCGCGGCGTGCCGGCGGGCTTCCATTTCACCGTAGTAGAAATCTCCCGCGCCGGCCTCGTTCTTGGCGTCCTCGAACGCTTTCCGCAACGACCGGTACAACACCGCGAGCCGCTCCGGAGTGATCGGCGGGACATCGGCGGCACCGGAGAGGTCGGGCAGATCAGGGGTCCAGCCGCGGGACTTGCGGCGTCCGGCGCGCCACGGATGCTCCTCGGCCAGCACGCGACGCGAGCCCCACCGCCACACCGGCGGCCACTCCCAGCCGCCTTGCCACTTCCGCGGCGGTCCGTTGAACGGCCCCAGCCCTTCCAGGCGCAGCTTGTCCAGCTGGTGCGCCCCGGCGAACCGGCACCACCGCAGATCCACATCCGCCAGCGTCAGCTGAGACACGTCGGTCTCCCGCACACACAGAACCTGCGGCACCCACGCGTCGAGCGGTCCGGTCCCTGCGGGCAGATCGGATGCGTCTGCCTCAGCGCTGCCGCCGCCCTCCGCCGCGTCCGCCCAAGCCGTGATCCGCTCGCGACCCGCATCCATAGACTCGCCCCCTGACGAGACGAAGGGCGTCGGCATGCCGCTGACCGATGACGGAGCGCCGAAGAAGGCTCGTCGCAAGCTGATCCTGGCGCGGCGCACGCGAAGTTCCACGCCGCCTTCGAATCGCGTGTCGACCGCCGAAAGCACACCTGCTTCGACCTCAACCACAACACGCCGGGCAAACGACACACGCTCCATATCGAGCACCGGCGCCACCAGCGGACCGAGACGTGTGCATGCCTCGAACCGCGCGCCGCCGAATTTCGCTTGCCGGTCGAACCGCGCGCCGTTGAACTCGGCGTGCCCGGCGAACTGCGAGCCGTCGAACTCGGCGTACTCGTCGAAACGCGCGCCGTTGAAGCTGGCGTACCCGTCGAAACGCACGTCGCTGAACCCGGCCTGCCCGGCGAGCCACACGTCGCTGAACCCGGCGTCACCGGCGAACCGCACGTCGCGGAACTCGGCGAACCCACCGGACCACACGCCGCCGAACTCGGCGTTCTCGTCGAACTGCGAGCCGCGGAACATGGCACCGCTCGCGAACTTCGCAGCGGCGAACCATCCGTCCTTCGCGAACTTTACGCCGAGGAAGTCGGCGTTCCCGGTGAACCGTGCGACGCCAAAACCAGCTTTCCCAGCGAACCGCACGCCGCCGCCGAACCAGGCCCGCCCGCCGAAATTCGCGCGCTCGAAATCAACGTCCTCGTCGAACTGCACGCCGTGGAACCAGGCTTCCTCGTCGAACCGCACGTTGACGAAACCGGTGCCCTTGACGAAACGTGT
Source organism: Amycolatopsis sp. NPDC114503 (assembly GCF_055633655.1). Taxonomy (NCBI): domain Bacteria; kingdom Bacillati; phylum Actinomycetota; class Actinomycetes; order Pseudonocardiales; family Pseudonocardiaceae; genus Amycolatopsis; species Amycolatopsis sp. NPDC114503. The sequence goes on from NZ_JBVKDT010000003.1 coordinate 895,376, forward strand.
GCCGTGGAACCTGGCTTCGCCGGCGAACCGCACGCTGTCGAACCTGGCATAGCCGGCGAACCGCACGCGGTTGAACCAGGCGCGTCCGGCGAAGTGAGCACCGGTGAACAGGGCGACGGAACCGCTGGAACCCTGAACCTCATGGCCATCTTCAGCGAGGAATTGACAGTAGCTGAAGTCCGCATCGCCGAAATGCGGCCCCACAGCAGATCCGCCGGGCCCCTCCTCGGAGAAAGCTGCCAACAGTTCCTGAAGAAGGCCAGGGGTCAGAGTTGTCCCTCGGACATCCAGATCAGCACCAGGCCCGAAGCTCTTCAGTGCGTTGTCGAGATCGTCGGCCGACAGATGAGCGAGGCAGTGTTCAAACGACCTGATCCGTCGACCAGCGCATTCCTCCCGAACACACGAAGGCCAGTCGGGAACAACGCGCGGTGCGACATCGTCGCTGTCATCGGGCACGGCACCGTTCTAGACGATCCTCCTCGCAATCGAGACGCCACCCGCGACGCTCGACGTCGACGTCCCGCCGAATGGCCCAGCGCAGCTCGCCTGCTGATCCCGCCAGCATCTCGTCCGATGGGATCCGGCCAGCTCGTCCCACTGCCAGCGACCCGCGCCAGCGTCACGCGGGTGTCGGGAGGGCACTCTGCCGGCCGGGGTTCTGAGATGCTGGTGCCATGGGGTTCGAGTGGGCGTGGCCGGAGGCGATGCGGGACGAGGGGCACGCGCGCGACGCGGTGCTGTGGGAGCCGCCCGCGGACCCCCGCGATCCGCAGACGGCGGTGGTGCTGCGGCTTCCGGGCGCGGTCGAGAATGGTCCGTACTGGGACGAGCCGACGGTGCGGGTGGTCGACGCGAGGTTTCCCGACGGCCGCGACCTCGACGACGCGGTGCTGGCCTGGCGGGGCGTGCGGCAGTCCCCGGAGGTGCTCCTGCGCCGTGCGCGGCCGGGCTGGGAGACCGCGGACGCGGACGCCTGGCTCTGCCACGTCGCCGACACCGGACTGATGACCGCCGACTGGCTGCACGGGGGCGGTCCCGGCACGGTGAGCGCGGTGACGTTCCGGTCCGGCCGGTGCCTGATGCACCTGCGCACCGGCCGCCGGGGAACGACCTCCTCCCGCGTCTGGCGGATCGACGCCGTCACCGAGGACAGCGCCGGGGACTGGACCGCCAGCCTGGTCCCGTCGGTGCTGCTGCGCACCCGCCCCGAAGACGGTCCGCTGCCCGCCGCGCTGAGGCTGCGCGCCTTCGGCTCCGCCCCGGATTCCCTCTGCCGCTACGCGCTCGAGGCCAGTCCGCTCTCGGTCGTCGCGGACCGCTGAGCGGCCAGGGGTTTCAGTCCCGCCGCCCGATCCGCCAGGGCCGGTAGGCCGCCACGACCGCGAGGTGGTCGGCGACGAGTTTCGGGTCGAGAACGCCGTCGTCGACGACCCGCGGCCGCGCGACGGTCTCGTAGTCGGCCAGCGCCGGGCCGAGGTCGGGGGTGGTCCAGACCTGGTCGAACCGCGCGGGCGGGTGTTCGCTGCCGGGCCAGTGCCCGACCGTCGGCTCCGGATCCGCCCCGCACACGACCGCAGCGTCCAGCATCCCCGCGAGCGCCAGGTGCGCGGTAGGCCGCCGGTCCGCCGTCCATGTCCGGGTGCCGGTGGCGGGATCGAGGACGACCTCGCAATAGCTGCCCAGGCCGGGCCGCCAGCGCACCCGATCCAGGTCCGGGTCGAAGTACGGGCCGCGCCAGGGGGCGCCCGCCTCGCGCGGGGGCAGGATCCGAGCGGCGGAGACGCTGTTGTGGTCGCCGGCGATGAGCTTGGGCGGGGTTCCGGCGGGGCGGGTCATCGCCGCCAGCAGCCGCTCGCCTTCGTCGGAGCGCCGTTCGCGTCCGGTCCAGGACAGGTGGACCGAGCCGTGGTCAACCGGTGTCTTCCCGCCGACGTCGAGCCGCAGCAGTGCCAGGCTGTGCCAGAAACTCGCCCCGCTGATGGGGTACCAGTGACCGGCGACCGGTTCGATCCCGCCGGTCCACAGCAGCGCGGTGTGGTGGTCGTGATTGCCGACCGCGACCGTCGGCACTCCGGACGCGGTCGCGCACTGCATCCCCAGCTCCTCGCCCAGCAGCCGCAGACGCCGTCCTGCCAGCGCCGCCTTCGCGTGCCGATCCGGATCTGAGGCGACGATCTCCTGCACCGCCAGCACATCCGCACCCAGAGACCGCAGCAACGCCAGCTGCGCGCGCCGGCGCGGCGTGTCCAGCTCCGCCTCGCCGTCGAGGAACAGGTTGTGCAGATTCGCCGTGGCGAACCGGACGAACCCCGGACCGGTCACGAACCCGCCGCCTGGTCCGCGGCAGCGTCCCCTGCTCCCACTCGCCTTCTCTGTCCCATGGCCGCCGATCGTAAAGGCGCCTAGGCCTGTGACTGACCACGGTATCCGTCGCCACGCTGGTGGGCTGACCATCTTCGGCAAGGCGACTTTGACGCCGTAGTCGTCACCAGTTGATCAGGCTAGTTGTCACCTACCGCATCCGTACCCTGACGTTCATGGCGTGGTGGGCAGCTGCGCTCGGATTTGTCGGCGCGCTTGCGGGCAGCTGGGGCGGCCAGGTCCAGTTCGGCCCCCGAAGGACGCGGTGGGGAACAAACTGAACCAGGCCGTCTGCTCAGGCCCGATCCAGCTCGCGGCCGCCCAAAAGGCGATCGCGACGAACTGGGTGACAGCCTTCGACGACGTCGGTCTCCGGATCGCGAACGGCAAAGCATGCCTGCGCGACAACCCGAACAAGTGCACGACCGGCCGTCACGCAGACAAGGACGGCGACTGACCACCCCCCGGACGGACCACCCAGCCCCGGAGTTCGAACGTGCCGCCCCAGACGAACTTGAAGGCGCTGCTGGAGTTCAGCTCGAGCATCGCCATCGTGTTCGGACTGAGGGCGCCGAAGGGGCGACCGGTTTCCGTTGGGGTGCCACCAGAACAACTACTCAAGCTTTCGCCCCGGCCGAGGGCGACGGAGGCGTTCGGGTTCCGCCGCGCGATGCTCGAACACACCCCGGTCACCAGGCTCCTAAGCGGCAGAACGGTTCCCGCCGGCACCGGCCGAGGACTCTCTAGCGCCCTGACTCCGCTGCCGCTTGGCGCTACCCTTCTGCGACCCCACCGCGGCGGAAAGCAGGAACAGTGCCGGATCGCAACCAGTCGTCCAACGAGCCCGCGGCCCCCGTGAAGGATCCGAAGGACCGCATAGCCACCTACGCCGGAGCGTGTGCCGGAATCATGTCCGCGCTCGTCGCCGCCGTCACCCTCGCGCGGAACGCGACCTGGTGGCCATTCGGCGGGCCGCGCTGGCTCACGCTCGTGTTCGCCGGCGTCTTGGCGGCCGGCGGGTTCATGACCGCCTTCCTGGTCAGGCGGGCCCGCCCCCGGCTCCCCGTCGGAGTGCTCGCGCTCGCGCTGATCCTGGTGCTGGCCGGCGGGATGCTGGGCACCCAGGCGATCCTGAGCACCGCCAACACCGACTCGACCTCGGACCCCTCGGTGGAAGTCGACAGCGCAGGACACGAGAACGGCACGTCCACCAACCCGGTCACGCTCTCCGGCACCTTCGAGCCCCGCCCCGCCCCCGGGTACTCCCTGTGGGAATTCGTCAGCATCGGCGACAACGACGGCACCAAGCGCAGCACCTACTACCTGCAGAACGGGCCGTGCGCCATCATCGACAACGGCACCCGATGGCATTGCCCGGCCACCAAACTGGCGGAGAAGCCCGGCAGCAGGCGAATCACCTTCCACCTGGTCCTCGCCGACGACGATCACAGCAGGGAGTTCACCCAGGACCTCGTCAACGGCGCCCAGCGCGACATGTTCGCGCAACTGTGCGGCGAGACGGGCCCCACCAGGCCTGCCGCCTGCGGGCACCCGGCCCCGGCGGACACCAGGAACACCCCGACCTTGCCCGGCGGTCCCGGGATCCGGCAACTGAAAGCGCTCACCCTCACGGTGGACGCATAGACCCTGGCAGCGCCGGCCGCTTCGGCTTGCACCTGTCCTTTCCTGTACGCCTGCGGGAACAGAGCCACTCTGTCGCAGCGGCCCATCCGGTCGGCGTTCGCACAGACCCGCGGCGGCGCGGCCTTCATTCCGGCGGCGCTGCAGCGAAGTCGTCGTGGACGCTGCGCAGGAAACCGGTGTCCTTGCGTTCCAGCATGGTTCGGCGGTTCCGGCTGGGCGGTCGCGTGTCGCAGGCGCGACCTCGTTCCGACTTCGACGTGCAAGAAGTTGTCCCGCCTCGATCGAGCCGCGTGCCGCCCAGCGGCACCGGGTCCTGCCTGCTGGGCACACGAAGCCCGGATGCTGAGGGACGGGCTTGTTCCGGCGCTGCGCCGAAAACTGCCGCCGACACCGCGTCTCGTCGACGCTCACGCCGAGTTCGGAGGAAGGCGACCGCACCGGAAGCCGGTTCAGACCCGCGGGCTGCCGGTCGCGCCCGCCCTTCTCGGCAGATCACTGTCCTGATTCGCGTCGTGCGTGTTGGTGTCCCCGGTGCTGAGCAGCTCGGCCAGCGCGGTCACGCACGCGCTTTCGGTGATCGGGACCTGGGTGAAGCGCATGGCGCGTTTCTGCTGTGTGAGCCAGGGATTGCGCCGCTGGATGACAGGCGGCGGCTGCTGGTCGAGCACCGGGTAGGCGAGAGCACCGAGTTCCGCGCGGTGTGCGGTGAGGTAGGCGTTGAGCTGGTAGAGATCCTCTCGGTCGACTCCGCGACGGTCGTTGAGGGGTTTGTATTTGGCGTCGATGATCGCCGTCGGCGACTCGGCGGGGCCGATGAGGATGTCAGGGAAGAGGCGGCCCAGCACCGCGGCGGGGTGGCGGGCTGATCGCAGCAGCGGCGCGGGGACGTGGTGCTGGGTGCCGTGCGTGACGGGGAGCGTGGTCGCGCGGCGGGCGCAGTGCAGGAGGAACAGTTCCCACAGTTCGGCGACGTCGATGAGCAGGCCGTGGGTGCGTTCGTCGGTGGGCGACGCCTGCGGGGCGGTGTGCCGCACGATCTGCCAGGACAGGTCGGCGACGCGTTTGTACGGCAACGTGATCGGCGTGTAGCGGACGCCGCGGAGATCGCGCAGGCTCGGCAGCCGGGGGCGTGCGCCGACGCTCGCGCGCAGGCGCGGCACGATGTCGTCGACACGGTCGCCGCGCCAGCCCGGCCGGTGGTGCAGGAGCGTGTCGAGGACGCGGTCGGCCGCGACGATCACCCGGGTGACCGGATTCGCGAGCAGCTTCGCGCGTTCGGACGAGGCCAGGAGGGGGCTGCGGGCGGCGCGGAGCGCGACGGTGCCCGGCACGTCGAGGCTTCCGCGGACCGCGGGGCCGACATGGCCTCGGTGGACCCGGAAGCTGGGAAGGCCGTGGCGTGCGGCTGCAGTCAGCGCGGCGCGCCACAGTGCGGCGGTGAGCTCGGCGATGAGCGTGGAGCTGCCGCGGGCCTCAGCTGCCCGGGGGACGGTGTGGAGGTTGAGGGCAGCGCTGGCCCACGCGGCGATGGTGTCGATCCCGAGCCGGGGAAGGATCTCCAGGATCCGGCCGTCCCGGCGGAGCTCGCCCACGTAACGGCCGGCGCGCCAGCTGCCGTCGAGTTGCCGCTCGAGGACGGGCTGCGGATCCGCCGACGCGCACGAGGGGGCCAGGTTCAGGGTGAACCGGTCGGGCCGGGTTTCGGCCGCCAGCGCGGTCAGCCACCGGTCCTCGTCCGCGGTGAAAACCCGGTCGCGCTCGACCGGGCCGGCCAGGTCGGCGAACACGATCCGTGCGGTCATTGTCCGAGGAAAGCGCGACGGAGGCGGTCCATCTGTTCGTCGCGGTCGTCGACGCCGGCGAGGTACTGCTCCAGCAGCGGCTTGAGCGAGCGGTTCCACAGGTCGAACAGCGGCGGTTGTGGTTGGTCGCGGGGCTGGCGCCACAGGTATGCGCCGTTGGCGGGACGGCTTTTGCGCGTGCTGAGCCAGGTGCCGAGGAAGAAGACGATGTCCGCGAAGTAGGTGTGGCCCACGTGGTAGGCGCGGCCGAGGACTGCGGCTTCGGAGATCGCGGTGTTGAGTGCCTCGGCGTGGTCGGCGAAACGCGCGAGCTGTTCGGCCGCGTGCTCGTAGGGGACGCTGCGGACAGCGTCCTCCCAGCGTGCCTGGACGATCTCGAGCAGCGTCTCCCGCTCGAACGGGCACTCCCGCCACAAGAAACGGCGGCGCAGTGCGAAATCCAATGTCTCCACCGACTGGTCGATCTCGTTCATCGTGCCGATCAGGTAGAGGTCCTGGGGCAGCGCGAGGGTCGCGGGCGGCTCGTCGGGGTTGATGCCGGGCAGCGTGACCGCGCGATCGCGCTGCCCGGCTTCGAGCAGGCTGAACGCCTCGCCGAACATCGCGCTCAGGTCGGTTCTGTTGATCTCGTCCAGCACCAGCACCACCGGCAAAGCCGCCAGCCCGTCAGGCAAGCGCTGGTCGCGGTAGCGGTCAACGACGGCAGGCAGCAGGCCCGGGTGGTAGCGGGTGCGGTCGCCGTCGAGGCGCAGCCCGCGCACGAATTCCGGATAGCCGTAGCCGGGATGCAGCTGCACCCAGGAAATGTTCGCCGCCACGGTTTTCTCGACCAGTTCGCTGCGTTCGACGAAATTCTTGAAGCCCCACCGGTCTAGCGCCGCGCGGCGGATGATCGTCTCGGCGAGTTCCCGGGCCTGGTAAGTCTTGCTGGTGCCCGGCGGCCCGTACAGCACGATCTGCTTCTTCCACTCCAGGGCCTCGAGATCACCGGTCCCCTCCCCCGCGTCCCCGGCGCTCTCCCACACTCCCCGCAACGGCGAGTGGTAGAAGTCGATCGCGCCTCCCGGAGCGTTGCCCCGCGGCATCAGGGTCATCAGCGCGCTCCGGATCGCGAGCAGCCGCTCGTCGACATCCGGACCCGCATTCTCGGCCAAGTCGCCGAATGCCGCGGCGATCTCGCGTTTGTGCGTGCCCGAGGAGATCCGCTCGAACGAATCCGGATCCAGCAGGTGGAGCACGATGTGCCGCATTTCCCGCAAAGGCAAGGCCGTGTCGTCGGCGAAGTCGCGCAGCGCCCACGGATCCTTGAGCAGGACAGCTCGCTCGTCCCGGTCGAGCCGCTTGAGCCGCAGGCAGAAGTCGATGAGATAGCCGACCTGAAGATCCCGCCGCGTGTTGAACCCGACACCCGGATGACCGACGCCTTGCCTCATCGCCTGCATCGGCACCGACACCGGATCCAGCGCGACCTCGGTGCCCGCCACCGTCGCGTTGAGGACCTCGAGCTTGCCCCGATAGGTGACCGAGCTGACGAACAGGAAGTGCACCAGCAGGATCTCCGCTGCCAGCAGCACGAGTTCAGAACTGCCGCCGTCGAGCTGGATCGCCCATTTCCCGGTGAAAGTACCGCCGCCCTCGCCGCTGACCAGCGGATTGCCGTTGAAACGGCGGTCGAGGTCGGCGAGAACCTCCACTGTCCAGACGCCGTCGCGCGACGGACTCGTCAGCGACCTGTCCTCGAGCAGGCATTGCTCGATCCACAACCGAGCTGTCTCGTCCACCAGATCCCGAGGTCCTCCGGAGAAGCGTGCCACGACGTCGACGTCCCATCCGCGATAGACCACTGCCGCCCCCAGGCTTAGCGACCATCGTCGCGGCGACAGCACGGAATATACGGCGCGGACCAGGTTTCGAGAACCGACACCGCCGCGCCCCTTGGGCAGTCGGCGGTCGCCCGGAGCGGCAGGGTCGATTCGGAGCCGATCCGCGTCACGGTCGAGGAGGCCGCCGCGCTCCAGACGTTCCCGGCGGACTACCGGTGGCAGGGCGCGCGGACCAAGTCATTCCAGCAGATCGGCAACGCGATCCCGCCGGTCCTGGCCCGCGCGATCCTCTCCACTGTTATCGGGTGAGGTGTGCGGATTCCAGCACGCTCCGAACCAACTCAGGGTCCTTGCTCAACACAGCAAGGACAGCGAGGAGAAGCACACCGAAGAGCGCCACCAGACGCACCGATGGAGCTTTCCGGATCATCACGCCGCCCGCAGCCAGCACCAAGAGGAGCAGGCCCCCGACTACCACAATTTCGACCGATTCCACGGCTATCTCCTTGAACCGCAACGTCGAGCGGGCATGCAAAACCCGCTCGTCGGCAGTGGTTGGAGACAGTGCGTGGACGGCGGCAGCCCTTCTTCTGCTCGGCACCAACCGGGACCGCCTGGCCCGGCGAACGTAGCAGCGCCACAGCGCTTTCACGAGCCTGCGATCAGGGCTGGCAACTCGCGCAGACCTCCGGGGGAATGGCCGGCTTTCACCCCGGAACGGCCCAACGCCACCGACGTCTTCGGCTGGCCCGGAGGATGGGACGCGGCTGCTGCTCGTGGTCGCCGCGGCGTCCCTCGTCCTGCCGCACGGGGCTCGTTCGGCCGTCCTTCGGGCCCCGCACCCCGTACGACACTGCGCGCCGGTTGCGACCAGGCCTGGCCGCAACCGGCACCGGACCGGCTTCGCCGCGAGCACGGAGAAGCAGCAGCCGCAGTTCTGCCCCTCGCTCTCGGTGAAAACACTCGGACAGCCGCAGGCCGCGATTAGGTTCGCGGTGCCTCTCCGCTCCGGGCGTCGACGACCACCGGGCGCTGCAGCGCCAACTCAGGCGGGACGGGAGAACCGCGCTGCCCGGTCTCCGGCACAGGCGCGCAGCGTGTGCACGAGATCGGCGACAGGCCGGGGCAGGACGAGCGGTTGCGGCCCGAGCCGAAGGCAGACGTCGCCGAGGTCTTAGACGACATCGTCGGTGGTGGCGTCCGACAGATCAGGTTGCGAACTTGAGGTGACGTCGGCGATCGACCGAGCTGGTCACGAGAGCGGCTCTCGGGAAGGGATGCCTCGCCATCGGGCGAGGTTGTTGCGGGACCTCAGGGTTTCGGGGTGGCAGGGGCCCAGCACTCGCATCTGGTCGGCCAGCAGCTCATCCAACGCAGCCACGGCACCCGCCGCGTCGCCCGCCTCACCCCGCAAGCACGCCAGGTTGCTGCGGGACGTCAACGTGTCGGGATGGTCGGGGCCCAGCACACGCAAACGGTCGGCAAGCAGCTCCTCGCACGCTGCCGCGGCACCCGCCACGTCGGACGCTAATCCCCGCGCCCCGACCTGACCTGCCCGCCCCATCTCGATCGCCGGCCCCGAGGGGCGAAGACATCCTCAGGAAGTCGCGGTGACAACTACGTCCTGCAAGTGACAACTATCGCCTGTAGTCAAAAACACCGAAGCAACTGGCCGGCACGCCCCCGTCCGAGTGATTCATCGAACAAGTGTTCGACATCGCAGTCTTCGTGACGTAGGTTTCCGTCATACGTGACGCCAGGGCTCGCCTGCTACGGAAAGAGGGCAGGCAAGGCCGTTCAGCTGCGGCAACCGTATCTGGTTGCGATGTTGCCGGAGCGGCATCGCGGCGGGCGTCGCGCGACGAGTACAGGTGGTCTGCCGTGTCTTCCCCGCACGACAGGCCGCCGACTGGCCGAGTGGATCGGGGAGGCGTTCGGTGACTGCTGCAGCAGCGGATGCTCTCGCTCGTCTCGCCGCAATCCCCGGCGTTCGCACCGCGACAGCCCTGGCCGGCGAACGAGGATCGGCCGCGGCCGACGGCAGCATGCTGCCCGTGGGGGGACCTCTCGCCGTGCTCGGTGGGCTCCGGCGCGGCACGACCGTGTCCGTGACCGGTTCGACGTCTTTGCTGCTGGGCTTGCTAGCCGAACCCACCGCGACCGGGTCCTGGGCCGCAGTGGTCGGGATGCCGTCGCTCGGGATCGTGTCAGCCGCCGAGCTCGGCGTCGCGCTGGAGCGTGTCGTGCTGCTCCCCCGCCCGGGCGCCGACCTCGCCGCCGCGGTGGGCACGCTGCTCGACGGGCTCGACATCGTCGTGCTCGGTCCGGCGCTGTGCCGCACGATCTCGGCCGCGGCCGCGGCACGGTTCTCCCGCCGCGCCCGCAACCGGCGCTCCGTCCTGATCGCGGCCGGGCCGTGGCCCGGCGCGGACGTCGACCTGCGGGCCGAGCCAGGACGGTGGCACGGCGCTGCCGTCGACGGGCGCGGCCGGCTGGAACGACGCGACGCGGTGATCCGACGGGACGGCCGACGCGCAGCCGCTGCCGCGGTGGCCGTCCGGCTTCCCGGACCGGCCGGCACGATCACCGCACAGCCTGCCGCGCCGAGCGAGGATGCGCGTCCGACGATGACGGTGGTCGCGTCGTGAACGCGAGCCCGTCGAGCACAAAACCCCGGACATTCCCGATCACGCAGGCAATGTCGGCGGAACTCAGCTGCCGCCGCGGCATGCCGGCGCATTGGCACCGTGAGACCAGGGTGTCGGTGTCGGGTCAGCAGGGCAGGTTGCGGGTGAGGTCGGGGAAGTATCGGTGCCATTCCTCGTCGCTGATCGGTGGGGACGTTGTTGCGCAGATGCGGTTGGCTGCTTGTTCGATGTCGGGTTCCAGCAGGCGTAGGAGGTGGTCTTGTCCGCCGGTGGCCAGTGTGTGGCCGTCGGGGGCGAATGTCGCCGCGTAGATGCGGTCGGTGTGCGCCGCCATGGTTGCCAGTTCCTGTGGTGCGTGTGGGTCTGTTGTGTTCCAGAGTCGCACGGTGAGGTCTGCGCTGGCCGAGGCCAGGGTGCGTCCGTCGGGGCTGAACGCCACCGCGTGCACGATGTCGGTGTGCCCGGACAGGGTGCGAGGCGGGGTGACCCGTTCCGGTGTGGTGATGTCCCACAGCCGCACTTCGTGGTCTGAGCTGCCGGTGGCAAGGGTCCGGCTATCTGGGCTGAACGCCACTGACTTGACGTTGTCGGTGTGCCCGGTCAGCGGGGGAAGCTCCACCGGCGGCTTCGGGTCGCGCATGTTCCACAGTCGTACTTTGAGGCCGGAGTCGGCGGCGGCGAGGGTGTGTCCGTCGGGGCTGAACGTCAGCGAGTTGACGCTCTCGACGTCGCTGTCGGTGGTGAGCGTGGCTCGGTGTCTGCCGTCGGCCACGTCCCACAGCCGTAGTGAGTGGTCCGCGCTGCCGGTGGCCAGGGTGCGGCCGTCTGGGCTGTACGCTACCGAGTTCACCGAGTCGGTGTGGCCGAGCAGCACCGACCGCTCGGCGGGGTGCCGGGGGTCGGTGAGGTCCCACAAGCGCACAGTGTGGTCGTAGCCCGCAGTCGCCACTGTGCGGCCGTCCGGGCTGAAGGTCACCGAGTTCACCGCACCACGGTGTCCGGTCAGCGTCGGCAGCTCCCGGGGGTTTTGGGCGTCCGTGAAGTCCCACAGCCGGACGGTGCTGTCGTAGCTGGCGCTGGCCAGGGTGTGGCCGTCGGGGCTGTAGGCGACGGCGTAGATGGAGTCGGAGTGCCCGGCGAGCACCCGCCCGTCCAGGTCCCACAGCCGGACCGAACGATCTACCGCGCCGGAGATCAGGGTGTGGCCGTCGGGGGTGAACGCCACTGAGACGGCCGGGCCGGTGTGCCCGTTGAGCACCACGAGCCGTTTGGGGTTCCGCGGATCGGCAACGTCCACCACCGAAACCGTACGGTCCAGACCGGCGATTGCCAGGGTGGCGCCGCGTGGGCTGAACGTGAGCGAATGGGCGTCCGCGTTGTCGGGCAGTGCCGCCAGGTTCTCCAGCGACCCGCTGCTGGTGCGGCACCACAGGCGAATGACGTGGTTGCGGTTCAGCGTGGCCAGCACGGTGCCGCCGGGGCTGACCGCGATCCGGTCGATTCCGTCGTCCGCGGCGACCACCACCGGGTCGCCGGGCCGGCCGAGCCGCCAGAGCCGGATGGTGCGGTCCCAGCTTCCGGTGACCAGGGTGGCGCCGTCCGGGGTGAACGCGAGGGTGTTCACCAGGTCGGTATGCCCGGTCAGCACGATCGGCTCGCGCGGATGCCGGGGGTCACTGATGTTCCACAGGCGCGCGGTGCGGTCTTTGCCCGCGGTGGCCAGTATCGGCTCGGTCGGGCTGAACGCGATCCCGATGACGCTGTCGGTGTGTCCGGCCAGCGTTGCCAGTTCGCCCGGCCGCCGCGGATCGGTTACGTCCCACAGGCGTACGGCCCGGTCGTTGCCGCCGGTCGCGAGGATCTTGCCGTCGGGGCTGAAGGTCGCGGACCAGAGCCGGTCGGTGTGCGCGGTGAGCGTCGCCGCCAGCGCGGGATGGTGCCGATCAGTGATGTCCCACAGCCGTGCGGTGTGATCTTCGCTCGCAGTGGCCAGGGTCCGGCCGTCCGGGCTGACGGCCGCCCACTCCACGCTGCCGGTGTGTCCGGTCAGCCGGGTGGCGTAGCTGGTGCCGAAGGTGCTGAGCACCCCGTTGTGCGCCTGGGCGGAGGGTGCCAGCCGGTAGGCAGCCAGGCCGAGCTGCGCCGCCAGCGCCGGGTCCGTGGCGCGCAGCGCGACCGCCTCGGCGGCCACCTTCTGCGACAGCAGAACGTTGCGGCCTTCTACCGCCGTGCGCTGTGCGCGCACGGCGGCAAGGGTGGTCGCGGTGGCCGTAATGAGCAGAATGCTGAGCAGTGCCACCAACTGTTTAAGCCTGCGGGCGCGGCGTCTGGCCGTCTGCTGTTCGCTGGCCTCGGCGGCCAGGCTGGCGTCGAGGAACTCGCGTTCCGCGGGGCCGAGCACCACGTCGGCGGTCGCGGCCCAGTCTCGTGCCTGTTCCAGCCGGGCACCCCGGTACAGCGCACCGGAGTCGCGCCCGAGTGAGGTCCACGTCCCGGCGGCCTCGGTGAGCCTGCGGTGCACCCGGAGCCCTTCGCGGTCCTCCGCGATCCAGTCGCGCAACCTGGGCCAGCACGCGATCAGTGCCTCGTGAGCGATCTCCACGCTGCTCTCTTCGAGCGTGAGCAGCCTGGCACTGGCCAGGCGTTCCAGCACCGCCGTCGTATCCGGATCGGTGGTGTCCAGCTCGTCTCTGGTGATCCGCCGTTTGGTGTCCTCGGTTCCCTCGCCCAGCGCGATGAGCCGGAGGAACAGAGCTTTGACCAGGCGTCGCTGCGGTTCGGCCAGCTCGGTGTAAATGGATTCGGCGGTCTGCGCCAACGCACCGTGGATGCCGCCCGCGGCCAGATAGCCGCCGAGGGTGAGAGTGTTGCCGCGCCGGCGTTGCCAGGTTTCCCGCAGCGCGTGCGACAGCAGGGGCAGCACCCCTGCCCGGCCGTCGGTCTGTGCCACCAGTTCCGCCAGAAGCGCGCTCTCGACCGCGCAGCCGTTGCGGATCGCGGGCTGGGTGATCGCCTGCCGCAACTCCTCGGTGCTCAGCGGGCCGACCACGATCTGGGCGTCCCGCAGCGCGGCCAGCAGGTCGGGGTGGCCGGTGCAGTGTGCGTAGAAGTCGGCACGAATCCCGAGCGCGACCCGGCAACGGCTGTTCGACGTGGCGACGGCCGTGGTCAGCTCCTCGATGAACCGGGTCCGCTCTGCCCGGTCGCGGCACAGCGTGAACACCTCTTCGAACTGGTCTATCACCAGCATCAGCTCGGCGTCGGCCGGCTGGTCCGCCAGTGCCTGTCTGGCCAGCAGGTGCAGGGCACGCACGTCCGCGTGCAGGTCGGCGTTGACAGGCCCCGGTGTGGTGCCGATGAGTCGCGCGAGGTGGATCGCGCACTCCTCCAGCGGGGAGGGCCCCGGGGCCAGCAGCAGGACCAGCTGTCCGGCGCCTCGCAGGCGGGGAACCAACCCGGCGCGTAATAGCGAGGACTTGCCGGCCCCGGATGCACCGAACACGGTGATCATCCGATGCCGGTTCAGTTGTTGTTCGGTCTCGGCCACTAGGTTTTCGCGACCGAAGAAGTGGTCGGTGTCTTCGGGCTGGAACGCGGCAAGGCCCACGTAGGGCGACTGCGAGTCGTCTTCGGCAGTGGTCGGCGAATCGGCCGCGTCGGCGTTCGCGAGATCGGCCGCCAGAGCGTGCCAGCGCCGCTCCCACTCGGCGACGTCGCCATTGCAAGCGCGCACGTAGGCGCGGGTCACCGCCAGGCTCGGCAGCTTCCGGCCGGCCGCCGCACCGGACAACGTGGCCGTCGAGTAGTGCACGCGGGCGGCGAGCTGCCGATAGGTCGGGCTACCAGCCTTCTCCCGGAGGCTGCGCAGATCCGCCGCGAACCGCAGAAGCGGACTGTCCCCCGCGTCGATCGGACGCTCTCGTCGCGCCATGGCCCTCTCCCTACCCCTACCTCACTTATTGTTCACTAATTGATTGTTTACCGTCCACAGGGCGACACGAAACAACCCATACGCACTAGACAAGCACCGATGGCTGTCGCGGATCGCAGATTTCTCGAATGTGATCTTGCGATAGCCCTAACGGTTATTTCCAACGTCCAACGAAGGCGAGCACGTGCGTGCACACCGCGGCGATGGTTGCGCTCATCGCTAGCGTCGTAGCAGACCCCGAGTCGCACGCGTCGGCCATCCTGACGGGAGGTGCAACCGGATAGTCCGGCCTACTTCACTGAATGCGGATAGTGACCAATTGCGGCCATTAGCTTGATCGATCCCGCCAATCAGAAGCTGACCTGCCGCGCGTTCAGTCGATTCAATCCGCCAGGTGAACTAACCATGTTGAAGATTCATGGAGTTGTGACGATGAGTGACATCATTACACTTCCACACAGGGGTGCAGGGCTCGACAGAGGGATAATTTGTGTCGAAGCTACGACCGTGGGGTATCGTCGGCGTTTCATGGCAGCGGCGCTGCTCCTGGTGGCCGTGGTCGCCGACGACATGACCCACACTTCTAGAGTCGGATCGGCCGGCCGGGCGCGACCACTGTGAATGCTGGTCAGTGTAATGCGTGAGATGCATTCGAGCACCCGTTGAGAGCACGCCTTTCCGTATAGCTTGAGGAGTCCTTTATTAAGGGAGCGTGGCGGTTTCTATGATGAGGCAAATAACATCAATCTTCGCGGCGGTGGTCGCTGTGTTTGCGTTGACAGGTGAAGCAATGACGACGGCCGCGTCGGCGGGTGGTCCAGTCGGGCCACTTATCGACGCAAGGCCGTGCGATTCAAGCGACCCAACGCCGCAGATCAGACTTGCTCTTCGCCCAGGCGCGGTGATCTGTTATGGCGGCACGGTCGGATCGATGAGAGTGGATAATATCTACGCGACAGGACTGGCCTCTGGTGGATACTGGGGATTTGTGACCTGCGTCGAGGATCCTGGAACTTTGCATTGGTTGTTCAGGCCCAATGATTTTGTTCGCTTGGATTGCCACGTAATGTGGATCGGGATTACCTGTCCCGACTGGCGATGTTTGCAGATCACCGCCCGTGCACATGGTCAGCCTGCGACTGAGGCAACACGCGTCGGAGGTTTCGCCACCCGGCGAGTGCGCAGTACCGGTTGAATTAGCGTCCTACGGTAGTGCGCGATCGGTCATGCGTGGCTGGTTCGTGACCTAGTGTCGCCGCTGCCCGCGCCTCAGCCTGGACGCCTCCAGTAACCGCGCCGCGCGGGAGGTTGCAATGAAAGCGAGTTGATGTCAGGGTTCGTCGTCGATTTTTCTAGCATTGGTAAAACTGATTGATCAGCAAGTCGGAAACTATCTGGAGGTTTAACGATGAAGAAAGCGCGTGCCCTGCTGCTTACGCTCGGCCTGGTTGCGTCGGCCCTTGCCATATCCGCGACATCCGCAAGCGCGTCTCCCTGTGGCAAGCACCTCGAGGCAGGGATTCCTCCCTACCTGTGGTGGCACAACTGCAGAACAGTAGGTGATCTCGTGGAGATCCACTGGGTCGTTTTACCGAACCAGAATGTGTGCATTCCGGTCGGTGAAGACCAGATGGTGGCAGCGTATTTTAACCCCGATAACCCGGTCGACTCGGCGAGCGATCTGACATTGGCAGGGGACTGTTGAGTGTCTGTTTGCGATGCTCCCGGCATTGGTGCAGTAGTGAGCGGCGTGACAACGTGTCGGTGGGAGCGTGCGGCGAAAGCTGCCTAGGACTGCCATCCGGGGGGTGAAGTCGTGGTGGGCGCCGCTACCTGGTGCGGCTATCGGGCGGGTTCGGAGCGGTGCTGGCAATCATCGACAGCACCGCTGCTGTAGACGTCACGCTTACCGCACCTGTCGATCACCCATCCGCCGGACGAAATCACTGTGACCTCGTCCGGCGGATGGCCCGGCGCGGTCGCGGCGGCGACCAAAATTACGTGACTGTATTCCGGCCAACGCCGCAGAACGCGACCGCCGCCAGGCAGCGCGGATCACGCTGCTGGAGAGTCGCTTGTCCGACGCGCTCGGCGAGTCCGTCTGGCGGGAAACCGGGCTCGGCGCCCCCCGCAGACCTCGATGCACTCCAGCGCCGAACTACCCAGCTTGAGCAGCACGACCTCGAGCTTCGCCGACAGCCCGCCGACCGCACCGACGAGCTGGAAGCCGCTCGTGCCGCAAACCGCGAAATGATGGCCCAGCTCAACCGCCCGGGACTGTGAGGCAGGATGTCGAGGCCAAACCGGACGCAGCTGGGGGATCTCGTATGAACTTCAGGCAGCAGGCACGTGCGCGGCTGACACTGATCAAGGCGCACCGCGGGTCCCTTCTTGCCTGCGCTGCGACTGTGCTTGTCATGGTGCTGTCGGCTGTCTGGCTCAACGACACGGACGCGTGGGCGGGACTGGGGCAGTGGGCAGGTGCGTTCGGCTCGGTTCTCGCCGTGACCGTCGCCTTGCGAATCTCCCAGCGCGAAGCCGCCAATGCCCGCCAGCTCTCACAGATGGAAGCCAACCGCGAAGCCGAGCAACGGCGCGCGGAAAGGGTCGAGCACGCGCTCGAGCAGGCACGCCTTGTGGTCGCGGCCGTCGAATACCCGACCATCTCCGAAGAACTCAGCTTCAAGAACCAAACCGGAATGGATCCCCTGGACGCGGTGCGCATCACCAACTTCAGCTCCCGCCATGTGTTCAGTCCCCGCATTGAAGGCTTCGTGCACCAGAAGGGCGGCACGATCACGTGGGACGTCGAAGCGGAATTTCCCGGCGGCTACGAAGCCGCGCCCTCGGTGCTGGGCGCGGGCAACGACGACCTCATCCCTGTGTCGTTGACCTACGACCCGCCGATCACCGATGACGACTATCCGCTCCGCACGAAGGTGGTCATCGGCTTCACTGACGCCGACGGCCGCCGTTGGCGCCGGTTCGGCGAAGACACTCCGCGACAGGTCACGACCAACGATCAGTTCGTTGTGGGCGGCCCGGACTGGTATCGAGCGAGCTGACCCAGAACGTGCCTGAGCCTGACCTGCTGAACCGGATCGGACTCCCCTTCCCCACGTGCCCGTAGGCGTGTGCACGACACCTGGTGGACGCGGACGATCGCGGTCCCCCGGAAAGCGTTCATCCGGTTCAAGGTCGTGCGGTCAGGGTGCGGTCATGCGGAGAAGGTGCCGCGAACCGACGATGCCCGTCCGCCGAACTCGCCCTCGTCACCGCGCACGACAACGCACTTCCTCGCGTGCGAGCCAGCAGCAGGACGCTTCGCACCGTCGTGGTGGAGGCAACTTCGCTTGTCCTCGACTTGACAGCCAGCTGCGCGATGTTCAGGATTCCCACACAGAATGGAACATGCGTTCGACACGACGCAACCGATGCCGCACGGGCAGCGACAACCTGCGCCGGCGACCGGCTGCGGGCAGCACGCGCGGAGAGAGGCAACGCGGTGATCGCACAAAGCCGGGCGGAACGTACACCACATCGGGCAGCGAACCGACCGGCCCGATGCCGCGCCCTCGCCGACGACACATCGGAGCGCTCCAGGCGGCCGACGGCACGTTGCATCCGATGAATAATGCTGGGTCGACGCGGCTGCTCGCGCTCTGGTGCCCGGACTGGCCGGTCGTAGCCGCGGGCGCCGCGGCAGGGCTTCCGGTCACTGCTCCGGCAGCGGTGTTTCTCGCCAACCGCGTCGTCGCCTGCTCCGCCCGCGCCCGCGCCGACGGCGTGACCCGCCGGATGCGGCGACGCGAAGCCCAGTCCCGATGCCCGGACTTGGCCGTGTTCGGCCACGATCCCGACCGCGACGCACGACATTTCGAGGCCGTCGCGAGCGCGGTCGAGACCGTGGCCGCGGGCGTGGAAATCGTCCGTCCCGGCATGATCGTGCTCCCGGTCGCCGGCCCGGCCGCGTTCGTCGGCTCGGAAGCCGCGCTCGCCGAGCGGCTTGTCGACCAGGTCGCCGCGCTCGCGGGCGTGGAAAGCCAAGTCGGGATCGCGGACGGCCTGTTCGCCGCGACGCTCGCCGCGCAACGCGGGCACCTGGTTCCGGCGGGTGGCACGCGGGATTTCCTCGCGCCCTTGCCCTTGACGGAACTGAGCCAGCCCGGCACCGACCGCACCGAGCTGGTCAGCCTGCTGCACCGGCTCGGCATCCGGACGCTCGGAGCATTCGCCGCACTCTCCGAACGCGACGTGCTCGGCCGATTCCCCCGCGACGCCGTGACCGCGCACCGGCTCGCGCGCGGCCTGTCGGAACGCCCGCCGTCACGACGAACACCGCCGCCGGACCTGACGGTCGAGCGGAGGTTCGAGGACGACCCGCTGGACCGGATCGACGCCGTGGCGTTCGCAGCGAGAACGCTGGGCAGCGACCTGCACGTGCGCCTGGCCGACCGCGGCCTCGCGGTCACCCAGCTCGCCATCCACGCTCTCACCGAGACCGGCGAGGAACACAGCCGCACCTGGCGTGCTTCCGAACCCCTCACCGCACAAGGGATCACCGATCGGGTGCGGTGGCAGTGCGAGGGCTGGCTGCGACGCCGCGAGGACGACCGGCCCTCCTCCGGCATCGTCCGCGTCACCCTCGAACCCGCAGAGACCGTCTCCGGCGGCGCGCTGCAGCTGAGCCTGCCCGCCGCGGGCACACAGCCGGACGCCGACGACCGCGCCGCCCGCGCGATCGGCCGTGTGCAAGGACTCCTCGGCCCGGACCGCGTGTTCACCGCTGTACTGACGGGCGGGCGCGGACCAGCCGAACAAGCAGTTCTCGTGCCGTGGGGCGACAAACCCGACGCTGCCGACGCCGACGCCCCGTGGCCGGGACGCCTGCCCGCGCCCTCGCCCGCGACCGTGCCGGATCGTCCCTGGCCCGCACAGGTCCTCGGCCCCAGCGGCGCCCCCGTCGCCTGGACCGCGCGAGCGCGATTGACCGAACCTCCGGACACGGTCGCTGTGGGCGACCGCGCTGCGCGGCAGGTGACGCGCTGGGCCGGGCCCTGGCCGGCTGTCACCGTGCGCGTCGGGCCCGGCTGCGCCCAGCGCGTCGTCCGGATCCAGGTCGTTCTCGCCGCTGCTCGCCCCGATGACAGGGAAGTCGCTCTGCTCCTGTCGGGAAAAGCGACCGCGGACGCCCTCGCATGGACGGTGGAAGGGCTCTACGACTGAGCCGCGGCCTCGCCGCCGCGAGCTCCCCGCGCAGCAGCCAAGCGGGAGCGCGACGCGGTAGCCTCCAGAGTGTGCCGGACGCTGATCGCAACGACCTGACCGACAGGCACCTCGCCGCGGCAAACCTGCTGCGCGAGCCCCGGACCGAGATCCTCGGCCTGCAGGAGCTGGCCCGGATCTGGCGAGAAGACCCGCACTACCGCGAAGCCGCCGTGCCGTTGCTGACGACCTTCCTCCTTGAGCAGCATCCCGAGAAAGCAATGGAAACAGCGCGGTGCCTGCTCGCCGAATTCACGGAACCGACCGAAACGTCGCCGTAGGCAACCTGCGAGCACTGCCGGGATCCAGCAATGCCCGCAGGTTCGTCGTCGCCGTGTCCAACGGCCAGGCCCGGGTCGCGACCGAGCTGGCGGCGAGCGGGCCCGGCGGGCCGTCACGCTAGAGGACCGACTCGTCCTCCGCGCGCATGTGCGGGCAGTACACCGGATCTCCCAGCCGCAGCGGCTGGTCCGGGCGCAGCGCGGCCCAGAACGCTCGCGACTCCGCTGTGTTCGCCAGGACGGTCGTCGACCACGCGTAGCCAGGCCCGCGGGCCAGTGCCGCCGCGACCAGCAAGGTCCCGATGCCGTGGCGCAGGTACGCCGCGTCCACCCGAAGATGCTCGATCACGCCGACCCGCTCCGCCTCGCACACCCGCAGGTCCACGTCCGCGATCGCCCGGCCGTGCCACTCGAGGACGACCTGTCCCACGCCAGCGGTCGTCGCCGGCGGCCGGACCGCCAGTTCCAGGTGCCCGTACGCGCTCCCCCGCGGCCCGGGCACGAGGTCGACCTCCAGCCAGACCGCGCGCGGCATCCCCCGCTCGATGCAGAGCGCGCACCGGCGACGGCGCGCCCGCAGGCCGTGACCAGGCGAGGTCTCATACCCGCCGCCAGGCTCGAGAACATGGCCGTTCACGCAGTGTTCGTGATCCCAGCCGCGCGGACGCACGGACATACCCAACGGCGGAGGGACGGGCACGGCGGACACAGCGGGAGTATCACTCCACACGCCTGCATTGTCGAACAGATGTTCTGCCGGTCACAGCTGCGACTCAAGCCGGCCAGTCCGGTGCCGAGGTACCCGCGCTGATGCCAGCCTGGCTTTGCGTCATCCGTGAGGCGCCATTGGACAGGCGAACGGTAGTAATCAACAACCGGCCGTGCACCGGTCGGTTGAGGCGTGGTTGGGGTTTGATAACTGGCCGTTGACCGCGCCGATTCCTCATGGGCGCGCGATTGCCGAGAACGCGTGTGTGCTCGCTGTTGATCGAGTCAGGCGGACCGCCCGAATCCCTCTTGGCCCGCCGATGGCTCGCCTTTGCCCAGCCCGTCGTTGTCGTAGTAGGCCTGCCCAGGCACGGGCAAGGGCCACTTTCGCCAGCCTTTTGGCCTTCCTGCGTGTGTTTCCTGAAACACCCAGTGATAGAGGTTCATGTATTCGGGCTCCAGGACTATCCCGGCGCCGTTGATGCAGCCCACCGGGTGTCGGCGGATGAGCGGTCTGAGCAGCGGCATCAGGTCCATTCCGCTCGGCCGTCCTGCGTAGGCGGCGGTGGTCGCGGCGACGACGAGATCCGCGAGTTGCAGGTGAGGAACATGACGGCTGTCAGCGGTCACGATCGGCAGGACGATCTTGTCGGGTCTGACGTACTCGGTGCCGAGGCTGGTTAGCCCCAGCGACTCTGCGAGCCACTTTTTCTCTTCGGCGGCACCGCCTCCGGGTTTGTCCGCGATGATCAGCCCGATCTCGCCGAGATCGTCCAGGTGCAGAATCACCCGCTCGTAGAGTCGCTTGAGAAGGATATCGGCGCCGACCTCGGCCGGCGAGCGGGTGGCATAGCTGACTCCGTGGTCCAGGATCACCACGATCGTCACGGCCTGGCGCGCGGCGGCGGCCTCCAGCATCTTAGCCCGCAATGGCCCGACGATTCCCCAGTTGTCCTTGAGGAAGCTTCCGCGCGCGGGTGCCCACTTCAACTCCTCCCCGGGCGGGATTCCAAGTTCGTCCCGAATGGCGTTCAGGTCAGCGGCGTAACCGGCCACTTGGTCTCCGGGGATGCTGACCGCGCCGACCGCCAGCAGACGCTTCAACCCGGCCCGGCATGGTTCGAGCTGCTGGCTATCGTCAACGAACACGACGCGCATAGCGGGGCCTTCCGGTGCGCTGTTAGTACCAAGGAGTCGCCCCGAACAGCGAAAACGTGACACGCGCACCAACGTTCTGCAGCACGTCGCGTGTTGTTGGCCGGTCGAGTTGCTGTCCTGCGAGTTCTGGCGGGACCTGGCAAGGTCCGACTGACCCAGTCCGGGGCCGGGATGCTCTCTGATTTAAGCGTTCCGCGTCAGATCTGTGCGTGCAGCATGTCGCGACCGTTATTTCCCGGCATCCGACGTGTCCGCCGCCGGCTCGATTCACCTCTTAAACGAGTCGTCCTGATATCGCTAGGAAGGCCCAGGCGGAGCTGTGTGCGTTCCTCGCCCTTCGCGGGGATTCTCCTTTCTCGAGCGTCGGCTCCGACCTGGCGCAGGGTTGCCCGTCCCCTTTCGCATCCAGCGTTAGTGTCCGCCGGTCTCGGACACCCTGCCGACCCCGACGCTGCTGGGCGCGAACCGGCCGCACCAGTGAGCCTGCCGGTTCGCGCTGGACAAAACAGGACAACGACCGGCACGACGATTCCGGTCGCGCGAATGGGAAGACTCGACGCTCGCCCTTTACGAAGCGTTCTTCGCCGGCGCAGCGCTGTCTGTGCGGATCACGTGCACAGGCGCGACGAAAGCGAGAGACGGGAAGCCCTCGTCCTTCACGATCGACGCCCCGGCCATCCAGCTCACCGGCGATTCGCTGGAGCGTCGATCCACGAAGTCACCACGATGGAACTGCCCTTCCGGATCCTCGACCGGGCGCCACCGACGCGCTGACGCTCGTCTACACCGGACCGACCCCCGCGACCCCGACCCCGCCGACCGGCACCTGATCCAGCTGCGCACGGGCTCGCGTCAGTCATGGGCCAGGTCGGCGAACCGGCTGTAGTGCAGCTGCTGGGCGACGGTGATCGTGGCGGTCCGTCCGTACTTGTGCTTGGCGAGGATGAGGTCGGCTTCGCCCGCACGCGGGTCGTTGGGTTCCCAGGCATCGGGGCGGTGGATGAGCAGCACGTAGTCGGCGAGGTGCGCGATGGTCCCGGAGTCGCGCAGGTCGGCCAGCGACGGCGGGGCGGGAATCGGCTTCCGCGGTCCGGGGTTGGCGGTCAGCTGCGAGGTGACGACGATGGCGATGCCGACGTCCAGGGCGAGGCGTTTGAGCCGCCGGGTGACCTCGGCGATTTCTCGTTCGCGATTCTCGTACGGCAGGTCGCGCCGGGCGGTCACCAGGTGCAGCGAATCGATGACGACGAGCCGCACGTCCCGGTGGGCGGCCAGACCGCTGATCTCGTCGGCGAGGTGGCCGATCTCGACGCCCTTGGGGCGGGCGATCACGATCGGCGAGGCACTGATCTCGGCCGTGCGCTTGGCAAGCCGCGTCCAGTCGTCGTCGCCCATCCGCCCGGTCCGCATGTCTTCCAACCGCACCTTGGCCTCGCTGCTGAGCAACCGCTGGGCGATTGGACCGATCGGGCTGGCCAACGCGAGGTACGCCGCGGGAATGCCGTCGCGCAATGCGGCCGACCTCACGAAGCAGAGAGCGAGCGTGCTGGCGCCGACGCCGGGCTGGGCGCCGATCACGGTCAGGGACCCCGCCGCCAGACCGCCGGTGATCCAGTCGAGTTCGTCGAACCCCGTCGGGACGTTCCGCCCCGCTCCCCCACCGGACTCGATGGCGTCGAGCTCGTCCATGGTCGAGCGGAGCAGGCTCTCCAGCTCCGGGACGCGTCTGCCGGTGCGGTCCGACGCGGCGTCGTCGACAAGCGACCGGGCGCGCCGGACGGCTTCGCCGGTGTCGCCGGCAAGGTCTTCGCTCTCCCTTTCGGCGAGTTCGGCGATCATTCTCGCGGCCAGCCACAACCGGCGGAACACCGCTTTGTCCGCCACGATCTGGGCGTAGTATCCGGTGTTCTCGACCGTCGGGACGCGGTCGGCCAGGGCCTGCAGCAAGTCGGTCACGCTGCCTGCGCCCGTCGGCCCGGCTCCGTTGTGCAGCTTCTGGGCCACGACCGCGACGTCTGTCGCTTCGCCCTCGCCGTAGAGGTCGATGACGGCCTCGTAGACAGCGGCGTGCACCGCGTCGTCGAAGTCGCGCGGATCCAGGATCTCAGCCACGTCGACAATCGCAGCTGTGCTCAGCAGCATGCCGCCGAGAGTCGCCTGTTCAGCGCCGTGATCATGAAGTAGGCCGCCGCTTTCCCCGCCCTGCCTGTTCCGGGCGGACATCTCGTCATGCGCACTGTCGGACTCGGAAGACTCGGAAGACGCCGTCACCCGACCTTTATAAGGTGCGCCGCCGTCCGCGCAAGCGGCAGGGCCCGCAGGTGCACACGCCGCCGTCCCAGCGCCGTCCGCCCAGCGTTGTTCGCACCCGCAGTCTGCCCGGCGGCCGCCGCGGGCCCTCGCCCGAACGGCTCGCGCGGCATCGTCAAGGGGTGGCGTCGAACGACGCACAGCGCCTGCGGCGCGAACTGTCCGACGGTCAGCCTGCTGCCGCGCCCCGGATGTCGGCGATCCGTGTGACCGCCTCCAACACCCGTGCGGTGTGCTGGTTCCACGGGGCTTCTGCGGCATTGCAGGGAACCCCGGCAGCGGCGGCGCAGGGCGTGCCCGGACACGGAACCGCGACCACCGCGGCCGGGGGTCACCGTGCTCTACGGAGGCCGCGAATGCGCCCACTCGTGGTACGGACGGCCGGTGCCGTTGCCCGCGCCGCGAGCGCGATCCGACGCTCCCACGAGTTGCGCGGGCGTGTACCGGTGAGACGAGGGGGCCCAGCGTTGTTTCCGCGCCGCCTCGTCGGAGGGAATCAGCACCGGTGCCCGCAGCACGTACACCAGCGCGGCGGCCCTCCGATTGTGCGGATCTGTCAAATTTGCGCGCCCTCACCTTTCGGGTTCGACGAGGCAAAGGCACCGCTTGCCGAGCACACGCTCGAAGCAGTGGAGCGAATCGACCTGCCCGCCGTCGACCGAATGGCCTATGTCTTCGCCGCGGCGGCGGACCCTGCCGGCAGCCTGACCTGAACCGTGGAGAACATTTTCGACACCTCTGGAAACTTGACCTAAATACCCACCTTCCACCAAATTGCCGGTGCGGTGCACGGGAAATCAGCCAAGCGGCGGAAGTGTCGATCTAGGGCGAAAAGTAGCATGACCGGAATGATCGCCAAGAGAATTTTGGCCGGTGTCGCTGTCGCACTGGCATTCGCTGCGAACTTGGTCGCCGCCACGACGCCGTCCGCCTCGGCACAGCCGCTGGGCCGTGCGAAGAACGTATGCTTCTCCGAGCCCGTCCCGAACGGGTGGATGGTCACGGCGTACTTCGACTGGTACCCCTGCGGAACCCCGGATCCCTACATCCACAACGGCAAGAAGATCCAGGACATCACCGACACGCCCCCGGGCGCCTCGGCACCCACCTGCGTCATGCCGACCGCCGCCGGTTTCTACGCGACGTCGTTTTCGAACTCGTTTTCCTGCAATTCCAGCAAGACCCCTGACAACACTTTCAACAACCAGCAGGCGGTGACCAACCTCAACGGGGTCCCGTCCGGTTTCACCATCGTCATCTGCGGTGTCCAGCAACCGCCGAAGGGATGGACCGCACTCGCGGTCGTATCGGCGTACCAGTGCGTCTACTCCCGGAGCGGCGGAATCGGCCAGAACGGGGTCTCGATCAGAAAGAATTGACCGTGCGCACCGCCCCGGCGCCACGATTTCAGCGGGTGTCTGCGAGAGCCGCAGGCACGGCCTGAGAGGCCGACAGCACCCGGGTCACTGGTGCGGAGCGCTGGCGGGCAGCCGGTGCCGCCCAGGCAGCTTCGTCAATGCCAACGTCGATCGTCGGATGGCCGTCGGCGGAGCAGACGCGACGGGCTGTTTCGTCGATGCCGTAACCGGGCCCGCCGTCGCGAGCACGACCGCGATTGGCACGCGTTCCAACACGATTCTTTTCCCCTTTGATTTCGTCCCCGCGCACCCGCGCGGGGTGGCACCGCCATTCAATCAGAGACAGCGGCGGGAAGCGGTCGCGCGGGGGCGCCAAAGCGGAATGCGGCTGAATGCGGGTCGGTGCTCCGCCGAACGGCGGGAACGGGTCACCCGGCGGGGAAACGGATCTGCGCTCCGCGTTCGTCGAAGCGCATCGTGCCGCCCCGCCACGGCCCCTCCAGTGCCGAGGCGTCCAGCGCGACGCCGGTCATGACCTCCAGCAGCAGTACGGTCAACGCCCCGGGCGGCAAGCCGCGGGCGGCACCGGCGAGGTCGTCCTCGTCGTCGACGCGGAACCCGAGTTCGCGCATCCGGACGGCGAACCGGTCCGGGTCCGCGCCCGAGCGGCGGTAGCTGTGCAGCGGATCGGCCACTGTGGCCACCTGCCCGTCCTCGGCGGCGCAGACTTCCTGCACATTCGGCAAATACAGCGCCGTCCCGGCCAAACCGCCCCGAGCCGACAGAGCGGCCAGCAACTCGCGCCGCCATCCCACGAACCCGCTCGGCCCGTCGCACTCGACCACGAACGTCCAGCCCCGCTCCGGCCACTCCCGCGCGAGCACCAGCTCCCGATCCATCACTCCGAACGGCACGTCCCCGAACGTCGCAGGCCCGACGCTGCCCGGAGCAGCACCCATCACGGTCAGAACCTCGTCAGGCTCCCGCCCGCGAACCAGGGTCACGCACCAACCTTCGCCAAGCTCGTTCTCCATATCGAACGGCACCGTCACGCTGCTCCTTCCTCCCGGCCCGCGCCCGACGGACCGGTCCGGGGCACGGGCTTCGCGATCACGGTCGGCATCATTCCCACTGCGTCGAGCGGCCCTGCTCACGGCTAGACGCACCGGCCAGCCGACGCGTGCTGCCGCGGGCACCCGTGCCCGGCGCCGACAAACTCGGCCCTGAAAGTAGCGGTTGCCGAGTGCCTGATCCAGAACCGCGGAGAGATGCACCGAGCGCGCACCGTAATCCGGACCTCGTCAGCCTTCCGTTCGCAGACGAGGTCTTGGACGAGCGGGAGGTCGAGGACGCGGCTAGGGCTGCGATGACCGGGGCGGCGTGCAGGGCAAGTTCCGCACGGCCCAGTTGGCCGCCAGTGCGAGTCTGCGTCGGATGTCTCTTGCTTTGAGCCGCCCCAGCACGGAGGCCGCCGGCCGCAAGAAATCCGCACCGACCTCCGCGACCGGCTCGTCGAACTGGCCGACGCCCGCCGAACACAAGTCCTTCAGCGCTGGACTGCGACCGGCGCTGGTCGCGGTCAACGACAGTCTCGACCCCTCCGCCGCAATCCGCCTCACCGTGACGGGCAGCGCGCCGCCATTCCTCGCACTTGAGGTCATCCACCTGATCAACTCGGCCCGCTCTGCGACGGCGCGGAGCAGATAGCGGGTGCCGGTCCGGTGCCGGGGAAGTCGTGTTCGATGCTGTCGCAGAGCTGCCGGATCGCGTCGTCGACGTCGGTGTTCCAGAGGATGACGGTGTTGTCTTCGCTGCTGCTGGCGAGCACGCCGGTCGCGTTCCAGTAGATGCCGGTGATCTTTCCGGTGTGACCGGTGAGAGTCGCCCAGCGAGTTCCGGTGGCGACTTCCCAGAGGGCCACAGCGTCGCTGTTGCCGAATGTGGCGATGTAGCGGCGGTCCGGGCTGAAGTACGGCACGCGCGCTTCCGTGTCAGGGGTGGAAAACTCGGCCTTCTTGATAAAGGTCGCCGTGTCCCAGACGGTGAGCTTGCCCGAGGCGGTGAGGTTGTTGTCGTTGGAGACCAGCAGCGATCCGTCGCGGCTGAACCGGTACCCCGGCCATGCGTCACCGGGGTTTTCGACGACCGTCAGCTTCTTGATCAGAGTGTAGCCGTCGGTGCTCAGCAGGTTGATCGTCGTACCTTCGCTGGTGTAGGAGAACATGCGCCCGTCCGGGCTGTAGCGCAGGTTGGCGGCGCCGTCTTTTTCGGCGAAGTGTCGCACGTATCGTCGTGCGCCGAGATCGTAGAGCCAGATGCCGCCGCCGATGACGGTCGCGACGGCCAAGGTGCGCGAGTCCCGGCTGAACTCGAAAGACGAATTGGAGAACCGCCGGTCCGGGGTCTCCGGCACTGTGTCGAGCACTGCGCCGGTTTTCGCGTCGAGGATCATGAAGCGGCCGTTGTCGCTGATCCCGACGAGTTTCTCGTCCGGGCTGAGCAGCGCGAGCATGCTGCCGATGTTGAGCCTGGGGACGGTCGCGATCACTCGGCCTTTCCGGGTGCTGGTGTCCCAGATGACGGTGGGCGAGCCGCCGCCGCCGGCGAGCACCGCACGGCCGGAATCGCTGACTTGCAGCGAGTTCGTTACGGGGGCACCGCCGAGGAGCGGGAGGCGGCCACGGTCCCACAGGGCGATGCCTTTGGTGACTTTACTAGCGATGGTTTTTCCATCGGCACTGACCGCCAAGAACGGCCCGTTCAGCGAGACGCTCTTGGCCAGCGTGGCCAGGAACCTCCGGCGGCCGATGTCCCAGAGATTGACGGTGCCGCGAATGTTGACGGTGATCAGCTGCGCATTGGCGCGATCGACCACGACACTGGCCTGCGGAATGGAGTCTCCGGGTAGCTCGCCGACCTGCTGCCGCGTGGTGACGTCCCAGAGTCGGATCGCCGATGTCGCGCGGTTGGTGGTCGCGAGAGTGTGCCCGTCGGGTGCGAAGTCGGCGGAGTTCGTCCACGCGCTGGCCGGCGGCAGCGTTCCCGCGCGGGTGGCTGTGCGCAGGTCCCAGAGCGCGAGCGTGCCGGCGGTGTCGGTGTAGACGAGGAGCGTGCCGTCGGGGCTGAACGCGACAGCGGGGCGGCTGGCAATATCGGGCCCGTCGTGCTCGGCGGCGAGGGTGACGGGGGCAGCGTGCCCGCCGGTGTCCCACAGCTTCACCTGGTTGCGCTGATCGGCGGAGGCCAGCAGCCGTCCGTCCGGGCTGAACCGCAACACTGCAACAGCCGTGTCGGGCTCGGTAACGGTGAACGAGGCCGTGATTCTGCGCGAAGCCAGGTGCCAGATGTGAATGTGCCCGTCGATCGTTCCAGCGGCCAGCCGCTGGCTGTCCGGACTGAACCTGACCGCGATGACCCGGTCGAACGGGGCGTCGAACACCGCCACGAGGCGCCGGCCGGGAACATCCCACAGCGTGAGGCGGCGTGCTTCCCCTGGCGCGGCCAGCCATCGCCCGTCGGGGCTCAGCGCGACCTGGGCCTCCGGACTGGCCTTGGCCGACCCGGGCAGCAGCGCGTGGTAGGCACGGTTGGACGCGAGGCTGAGAATCGCGCCGCGGGCTTCGACGGTCGGCTCGGCGTGGTAGGCGTCAAGGCTCTTCCGGATCGCCGCGGCCGGGTCCACCCCGGCTTGTGTCTGGGCTTCGGCGGCGAGTTGCCGCGAGGTCGCGACGCGTTCCTGGGCGAGCGCGTTCTCGCGCTGCCGCACGGCCACGACTGCGACCGCGAGCGAGACGACCAGCAGCACGGTCAGGCTCGCGGCGAGCCAGCGCAACTGCCGGGTTCGGCGCCGCCGCCGGGCGTGCTCACGGACCTCAGCTGCCCGGCTCGCGTCAAGAAATTCCCGCTCCAGGGCGGTGAGCCGGATGTCCGCGCCATCGGCCCAGTCGGAGACGGCCGCCAGGCGGAGACCCCGGTAGAGCGTGCCGGGGTCGCGGTCGAGGCATGTCCAGTCGCTCGCGTCGCCGGACAGGCGGCGATGCAGCCGCAGTCCGTCGCGGTCCTCGTCCAGCCAACCGCGCAACCTCGGCCACGCGCGAATGAGGGCTTCGTGCGCGATCTCGACGGAGTCGTGGTCGAGCACGATCAGCCGTGCCGTGCTGAGTTTGTCGAGCACGGCCTCGAGATCGCTGTCGGGCAGGTCGAGTTCGCTGCGGTTCAGCCTGCGTTTGGTGTCTTCGGTGCCTTCGCCCAGCGCGGTCAGCCGGAGGAACAGCTCCCGCGCCGCGTGCTGCTGTGCCGGGCTGAGATCGGTGAAAGCGGTCTCGGCGGTCTGTGCCAGCGCGTGCGCGATCCCGCCCGCAGCCTGATAACCGCTCAGGCTCAGCATCGTGCCGCGGCGACGCCGCCACGTCTGCAGCAGCGCATGCGACAGCAGCGGCAGCGCACCCGGCTCTCCCAGCGCGTCGGCCGTCACTTCGGCCAGCAGAGCGCTCTCCACGCTGAGCCCGGCAGCGGACGCCGGGCCGGAGACCGCGGCGCGCAACTGATCGGAGGTCATGGGACCGACCACGACCTGGGTGCCGTTCATCGCCTGCGCCAGCTCGGGATGAGCGCAGCAGTGCGCGTAGAAGTCCGCGCGCACCCCCACCACGATGCGGGCACGGCTGGTCTCGGCGGTCGCGGCGGTGATCAGCGCCGCGAGGAACGCCGCCCGCTCCGCCGGGTCCTGGCACACGGTGAACAGCTCCTCGAACTGGTCCACCACCACCAGCAGATCCCCCTCGGCCTCACCGGCCGCCAGCCATTGCCGGGCGGAGTAGTGCAACCCGGCGGCCTCACGGGCGATGTCGTGACGCAACCCCGTCGCCGATTCGCCGGACACCGCCGCCAGGGCGACCGCGAGCTCCTCCACCGGATGCGGCCCCGGCGTGACAGCAACAACCGGCTCGCAGGCTTCAGCAGCCTGTGCGATCAGGCCCGCGTACAGCAACGACGACTTCCCTGCGCCCGAGGCACCGACCACGGTGACGAACCGATGCTCTGCCGCCGCCGCGCGGACCTGTGCGACCAGTTCGTCCCGCCCGTAGAAGCGTGCGGCGTCACCCGGTTGATAGGCGCGCAGCCCGAGGTACGGCGCCACGCCGTCATCAGCCGGAGATTGGGCAGTCTCTTCCTGCGGTGGCGCCTCAGCCGCGAGAGCGGCAGCGGTCTCCTGCCACCGTCGCGTCCACTCAGCGGTGTCCGCACCGCAGGCGCGCACGAACGCCTCCGTGACCGCGAGGCTCGGGAACTTCTTGCCGCCCGCGGCGTCGGACAAGGTCGTCGACGAATAATGCGCACGCGCCGCCAATGCCCGATACGACGGATTCCCCGCCACGGTCCGGACCTGGCGCAGCGCCTGCGCGAACTCGGTCAGCACCGACCCGTCCGACGGCAACGGCTGTTCCGCACGCGGCATCGCGTTCCCTCCCCGTCACTGAGGGTCCCAGAACGGTGACCGGCCGCGCGTCCGCCGTCCGGCGGACAACCCCGAACGGACCAACCCGCAGCACGACACCGCGGCACACTATTTCCTGCCGTTCGGGCAACACCCTCCCGGCTGCGTTACGACGTTCCTGCGTCAATGGGCTCATGCCACGGGAGCGCGGCCCGACCGGGCCCCGGAGTCGTTGTCCGGAACTGTTGTCCGGTGCGACGCACAGCGACACCGGACACGAACGACCGGCTACATCTGGAACCGTCCCGCCGATTCCGTCGGAGAACCCGCGTTCCCCCGCGGCGCGGCGGCGATCCGAAATCCCTCTCGAAACACCACTCTGATCGGAGAGACCATCGTCATGCCGTCCAAGACCGCACGCCGACGCGCAGCACGGATCGCCGGCACTGCAGCCGTTGCCGGACTCTGTCTCGCCGCGGTGCCGCCCGCCGCGTCCGCCGCCGCCCCCACCGTCCTGACCGCGACGGTCGACCACGCGAAGCCCGTCCAGGTGTGCTTCCTCAACGCCGACAACGTCGACTATCGCTACGGGCCCGGCACCGAGTACCTCATTGCCGGATGGGTCGACAAGGGCCAAGGCTTCGACGTCGTCGAACGCCGCGGAAACTGGTCCGCAGGCCACCTGTGGGGCCCGGATTACACCAGCTTCTACTGGATCGCGAGTCACTACCTCAACTGCTGACACAACACCCGGACGAATACCGCATCAGGCAGGAATCAGCAGTCCCGGCTTGAGATCCGGATGCCGGGCCGACTGGGCACGGAGCCACTGCAGCAAGGTCATCACCGGGCATTCGATCCGGCCACCGGACGCCACTAGCCACGGCGGTTCTGCAGGCCAGTCCCCGGCATCTGGATGTCGAACGGCTTTCTCGGACTGGTGCGCAGGAATCCGTGCCCGAGTGACACGGATTCCTGCCGGCACGTGTCCGGACCCCGACGGATCGTTCCGCCCCTGCCCGCGACCGCCTGCAGCGCTCGAGACCCAGGGCCGGCAGTCGACCGCCGCAAGACAGCACGCGCACCGGTGCGATGCTCCGATTTGGAAGAGGTGTCATTTCTGTGCGAAGAAACCGATGGATACTTCGACGCGCGCTCGTCGCGGTGACTGTTCTCGCGGGAGCCGCAGCCCTCGGCGCGAACCCGGCGGCAGCCGCGCAACCAGCGCCCCCGCCCGGTTCGCCGACCAGGGTAGTGATCACCGGTCTCGACGGGAAACCCTGGCAATCGGGCCCGGCGTATCCCGCGACGGCAGAGGGAGCCCTCGCCGCTGCCGCGGCGAAGGGCAACGAACCGTCGCCCGAACAGGCCACTCCGGAGTTCCGGAAAGCCATTGCGGAATTAGAGAGCCGATCGCCCGCCGAACCGGGAACGACCCAGGAAATTCCGCAAGATTTCCTGAACCGGTGCAAGACAGATCCGCGTGCGGAATCCCCGACGGGCCACGTCTTTCACCGCACGTTCTGGTGCCAACGCTTCGGACTGAAGGCGCAAGCGTACCGGGGCAGCGCGCTCAGCGGCGAGGTGACCTTGAAATGGATCGCGGTCGCGATGGGACAAACCAGGACCCGGGAGAATCTCTTCGAGCTGCAGCCGACGCTCGCGGGCGACAACTGGGGCGACTACAAGGACGCACTGACCACCCAGCTGACGGTCGGCCCGGTGTGCAGCACCACCGGCGATCCAGGCTGCAGCACCCACACCGGGCCGCTCGCACTGTCGTTGGCCGACTGGCAGCGCGAAGTCCGCAGCGCGTCGTGGTTCGGCTGGCGCATCGAGTCGGACGCGACGAAGAGCACCGCGGTCGACAAGGTGTCCCGCCACCAGTGGCACGTCACCGCCGGCGCCCACACGCCGATACCCGGGTCCGAATGGACCGCTGACAGCCCGGACAACGGGATGCGGTGCGACTCCGCCCCCTACTTCCCCGGCTACCCCCAGTCATGCATTAATTCCGACGTGATCTCGTGGCTCCCCGTGGAATCCAGCAAACTTCCCGAATACGCCGCGCATCTCCGCCAGGCGCAGAACGAGCCGAACACGACGCTCCCGACGGAGTCGCACCCGAAACGGATCCCCGGCAAGTACTTCAACGGCGACCCGCTCAAACCAGGCCTGCACAGGGTGCCCCAGGAAGACAATAAGGTGAACCGGCGCGAAGCAAGGAAAGCCTGCGCCAAACTCCCCCCGCGCCAGCCGACCCAGCAGTGCGACGAGTACCCGTTCGCATCGACGCTCGAAGGAGCGGCGAGCCCCGTGTGGGACTTCTCCGTGAAACACATCGACGGGAAGCAGAATCAAGTGGGAGGCAACGACCTGCAAAAATTCTACCGTGACGACAGGATACTGTACAAACTCCAGGACCAATTCTACGTCAACGTCATTGACTGAGTGAAGGTGCGATGGCCACGCTGCTGCGCCGCTTCGCCGGCGAGTTCGAACTGGACTACTCCACGCTGTTCATCGAGGACGACGCGGTCGACCGCGACATCGTGCCGCCGGACTCGGACGGGTGGATGCACGCCACCGAGCAGCAGGTGAGCCTGGGCAGTGTTTCCGGGATGTACCTCGTCCCGGAAACACTGCTCGAGTACTGGGATGGCGAGCCGCCGCCCGCCGCGGACTGGCCCGCCGTCAGCGAGGCCCTGACCTGGTTCTCGACCGGCCGGCTCTGCCTCTGGCGCACCATCCGCGAGCAGCCGCTCGCCAGGTTCGACCTCGGAGGGCCAGGGCTCTACCGCGTCCGCGCCCACACCGGCGACCGCGACCGGATCCGGCAGGAAGCAGAAGCCGCGCGGCATCGTATCGCGGAAGGAGCGGAACCTGAGCCCCTGCGCGGCGCAGAGCGTTTCCTCGTCCAGTTCTGGCCCGCACCGCCGTCTGACACCCGCGGCCAGATCGAACCTCCGGGGAGGCTCTACTCGGAGGACTCCGAGCAGCAGCGGTTCGCTGACGCAGTCCACGCCATCGCGACCCGCGACCCCAGCGATTTCAGCGACGCCCTCGAGCGCACCGAACGAGCCGCACGCGAGAGAGGCCATCGCTGACCAAGCAACATTCGTCCCGAGCAGTGCCACGCAGCGTCGCCGGGAATATCGCTCCCCTTAGGCGGCGTCTGCTGCTGCCGTGCCAGTTCGCGCAACGTTGGCCCCAGGTCGCGTTTCGGCTGCGGCCACCCCGCAGCGGTGCTGGGCGCTTCCTCGTCGACGTCGTCGGCCTCGCCAGGAAGCTCAAGGGTGTCGCCCGGGGCCACCCCCGCAATGCTCGCCACAACAGTGGGAGATTGTCGCCCAATGTCTGTCCGTTACTGGACGTAACTCGCCCGCGGCGGCCTTTTCCTCAGTGACGCGGTGCAGTCGGCTCATGGCCGTTCGCCTCGTCAGACAGATGCTTCCTGTATCCCGTTCAGGGGCGGTCGATGTGAACGCGGTGGATCCAGGTGTCGCCTGGTGTGTCCCTGAAGTCCAGGCATTTGCCGGCCGCAGCGGTGGTGGTCGCGTTGTGGACGTCGTCTGATGACCATTGCACGTTGACGGGGGCGTTGCCGGCGCAGACTTTCTGGACCTGGTGGACGGCGGCGAGTGTGCCGCTGCCGGTGACGCATTGGTTCCCGGTGTCGGTGTAGATCGTGACGACGTCCTGCTGCGGGCCGCAGGGGACGGTGGGGGCGGGCTGGTCGCTGTCCGCGGCCGGCGTTGGTGCTGGTGCCGGTGTCTGTCCTCGCACGGCGAGCACGGTGGCGGTCACGGTGGCGGCCGCGAGGACGGCGAGCGCGGCGAGGAGCTGTCGGGGGCGGCGGACGCGTCGCCGGTGCGCGGCTTCGTTTTCGGCCTCAGCGGCGGCACTGGCGGTGAGGAATTCCTGTTCCCGGGTGTTGAGCGCGGATTGGTTGCCCTCGGCCCATGCGCGGGCGTGCGCGAGGCGGGTGCCGCGGTAGAGCGTGCTGGGGTCGCGGTCGAGGGAGGTCCAGGCGTCGGCGGCTTCGGTGAGGCGGCGGTGGGTGCGCAGGCCTTCGCGGTCCTCGGCCAGCCAGCCGCTGAGCCGCGGCCAGCTCGCGATCAGGGCCGCGTGGGAGATCTCGGCGGTGTTGTTGTCCAGCAGGATCAGCCGGGCCCGGGCGAAAGCCTCCAACACTGTGTCGATATCGGAGTCCTCGGCGGGAAGTTCGTCGCGGTCGATCCGCCGGGCGGTGTCGTCGGTGTCCTCGCCCAGCGCGGTCAGGCGCAGCAGCACGTGCTTGGCGAGCCGCTGCTGGTGCGGGTCGAGCGAGCCGTAGACGGATTCGGCGGTATGGGCGAGCGCGTGCCGGATCCCGCCCGCGGCGTCGTAACCGCTGAGAGTAAGCGCGGTGCCGCGCCGGCGCCGCCAGGTTTCCTGCAGCGCGTGCGATACCAGCGGCAGAGCACCCGCTTTGGACGGTCACCGGTGTTTCCGGCGCCGACCATACGGGATTTTGCAGCAGTCGTTCTCGTTGTCGCGACCGATGCTGCTGCACGAACTGCCCGCAGCCCGCGCCCAGCAGCGGGTTGCCGGATTCCGTGCGCACCTCCGTTGCCCGAGGTCCTGTTGCGACCGGCTGGTGCCGGACCTGCCGCTGAACGGCAGCGACTGTCATGCGTCGTGCGCCCAGCGGCGTATTTCGTCGTAGGCAGCGAAGGTATCGTCGGGCGGGTTGCCCGCGGCGTCGTCGCCGGACGCGGTCTGGCCAGGATCCGTTGCGGAGGGCCAGAATTGCAGGAGGAAGTTCTCGACACGGTGGATCATGTCGTCGGGGTTGGCACCGAAGACCGCGTCGACCTGGTCGCCGCCCCAACGGCAGATACGCACCTGGTAACTCCCCGGACTGGCCAAGTCGAGCAAGCCTGTTTCGAGACCAGGAGCCGAAAACCCTCGGGCTCCTACTTCACGGCGGGCGAACGACGTTGCGACCGTTATGGCGTCGCTCCCGGGCGGCCCGCTGCACACCGGTTCCCGGGGCCATGCCTCGAGCCGCACGGCGGCGGCTTTCGTCCATTCGCTCGAGGGCTGAACGACGATCGCGTCGGCGTCGGCCGCGGCCCAGCCCGGCTGGTGCGGAAGCAGGTGCGGGGGCTGGTCCAGCCCCCGCACCTCGACCACGAACCTGCCGTGGTCGACGCCGACAGTGCCTTCCACGAACGCGGTCGGCGTCGCCGGCCCGTCAGGAGCCCGGTCAGCGCGCCCAGACGTAGAATTCATCGAGTGAACCGTACAGGACGCGATCGCGGTCGTACCAGCCTCGCAGAAGCCCGCCGGCTATGCCGTTCTGCGTCCCGTCGACGTACTTGACCGAGAAGTTCCCGTCTCCCTTGCCCGCGCCCTGCCGCGTCGTCGCGAACGGGTATTCGTCGCACTGATATGTCGGGTTCGGTTTCGGGATCGTCGCGCAGGCGCGGTCCTTCGCCGCTTCGTTCTTCTTCCAGTCCT
The DNA here is from genome assembly GCF_055633655.1 of Amycolatopsis sp. NPDC114503. Lineage (NCBI taxonomy): Bacteria > Bacillati > Actinomycetota > Actinomycetes > Pseudonocardiales > Pseudonocardiaceae > Amycolatopsis > Amycolatopsis sp. NPDC114503. The sequence continues at coordinate 931,610 of NZ_JBVKDT010000003.1, forward strand.
CGCCCCGGTAGGGCACCCGGGTCAGCCCGGGCTTGTTCAAGTCCGCCCACTTCCCCGGGATCACTTTCGGCGTCCCCTTGTTCGGGTCGGTCTGTTCCGGGTGATCCTGCGCGAGGATGATGTGGTCGACCACCTGGTCGTATCCCTCTCCCTTCACGTAGTTCAGGCGGGAGACGACGTCGGTGAAGACACAGGACTTCGGGGTGGTGAAATACGCGGCGGAGTCGCAGCGGAGCCCGAGCCGGGTCCCGGGACCCCAGTCGATCCGGCGTCCGAAGTCGTCGATCGCGAATCCGCTGCCCTGGACGAAGTTCCGGATCACCTTTTCCGGCAGCTGCGTGGCTACATTCTCGTCCGAGGCCATGTTCCACTGGACCCAGTCCCCGTTGTCCCAGTCCCCGACGTCCTTCACGACAGTCTCGTTGTCGATCGAGCAGCCGGCGGTCAGGACCGTGCACTTGAACGTCGCGCCCATCGTCGACCATCCGGAGAAGGTCCCGCGAGTGCTGTGGTCGTCACCGTGGATGAAGATGTGCGTTCGCCGGTCCAGCGGGTTCGCGACGGCGGCGGCCCGGTACGGGATCTCAAAGTAGCCCTCTTCCTTGCCGTTGACGAAGATCGCGGCCCAGATCTTCCCGTGCTGGCACCAGAAATTCCGGTTCAGGACATGGCCTTCCCGCGACCCGGATCCGGGGCGCTTCAGGCATTCGTCGAGGATCGGGATCGGCGGCTCCGCCCGCGTGCCGGCGGCACCCAGCGCGGCCCGGGCTGCGTCGGCGTTCCGCTGGTCGCCGCCGTAGCCGTCCGACACCTGGCCTCGCTCGGCCGCAATCCGGCGTGCTTCCTCCAGCGATCCGGTGCGCGCGGGCTCGGGCTGCTGTTGCAGTTGCGGGGTCGGTTCGTCGAAGCCCGCGAACCCGCCGACGCCGACGACCGCGGGACCGCTGGCGTCGCGTCCGGCGGCGGACGCCGAACCCGGTGTCGCGAGCGAGCCGCACACCAGCCCCGCCAACGCCACCGCCAGAACACTACGAAAAACGCGTCTTTTCACAACATCAACTCCCCTTTTTCATGTTCCGAGCAGAACGCATGAACATGAAGAGGACGTCACGATTCCCAGAATTCCCCCGACCGGTTTTCCGGGAAACGCCCCCTCGGTTCGTCGACGATGCTAGCGAAAAGCAGGTTTGCGGTCGAGCCTGTCAATCATGACTGTTCCGCATGCGACATAAATCGCTGCCGCAGGCGGACTTAATCTGCGATGCACATCGATTCCGTGATTGCACGAAGATCGCATCACATCGCGCAGTGCGCTCATTATTCCGTAGGCGAAACTCCGCTGCTGCGAGCGCACAGGCCATGGTCAGGACCTCGTCAGCCTCCCGGCCGCAGACGAAGACTCAGACGGACGGGAGGTCGAGGACGCGGGCGACGGCCGCGGTGACCGGGACGGCGTGGCTAGGCAGGTTCCGCGCGCCCCAGTCGGCAACCAGCACCAGGAACTCGGCGAGGTCGTGTTCAACGCCGGCAAGCAGGCGCTGCAATGCGATGGCCGGCAGTTCGATCACGGGGCCGTCGCTCTGTTCCGCGTCGATGGTCAGCCGGACGAGGTTGCAACGCGGCGCAGCGGGCGGCGACGCTGCTCGCCGGAGGTCTCGCCGACGACCCGGACCCGGTCGTCGACCTGGTGTGCATCCTGGCCGAATGCCCGGCAGGCTCCGTCGAAGACGCGGCCGAGCGCGCCGGCCTGCGCACCGGCGAACTCAGCCGCCTGCGATCGGCCTACACGTTCGGCCGGGTGCACGGCGTCCGAACCGCGCGCCGCCCCTTCGTCCCGCCGCCCGGTGTGATGCAACGGGCAGCCGACGAGATCGCAGCACGCCACTCGCTGCGCGGCTCCACGCCGGGCATCGAAGACAACTGGCTCACCTACTCCGCCGCGCAGGTCCAGCTGCGGCTGGGCACGGACAAGCTCTGGTACCCCCACCACCCGCAACACCGCAGGAGACTGGTTCCCGGCCCCACGGCAGTCCCAGGACCCGCGCGCCGGATACTCGGCCGCGATCGACGCCAGGAACCGGCGAACCTAGCCCACCGCCGAGCCGCCGGAAGGCCTCCAGGCCATGTTGCGAATGCATGCGTCGATCGGGTTCGACTACGCGGTCAGCAGCCAGGGCCGCACGTTCACTCCGCCGCCGGCCCGTCCTGGAACATGTCCAAACAGGCCGACTGCCCGGTTGTTCATGACCGCTCAAACTTGAACTCGACCCCTCGGACCGCCGCCCCCTCGAACAACGGGTCTTTCGCAAATTCCACCGCCTCAAATTCTGGACCCCAGCCGAATTGCACCCTGCGGAAATTTGCCTCAGCCGAGAAAATCAGGTCGGCAAATCTGACAAATCCATTAAATGCGCTTCCCTGAAACTCGACATCGTCGCAAAAGCGAACTTTTTCGAACGTCGCGGGTCCGCCAATGTCGACGAGTCGAAACTCCGCCCCTCTCGAGAAGTTTGTATCGCGAACGATGAACTGACTGAACTGCGCCTCCGAAAAGTCCGCAACAGCAGCAAACTTCGAGGAATCAAGGGAAGCGGACCTCGCAAACCTGCCCCAGGCGAAGTCTGCGAGACCGCCGAAAGTTGCGGCGGTAAATCCGGCAGCCCCTTCGAACATGGCGTGCCCAAAAGTGCAATCATTCTCGAATGCCACCTCGGAGAAAGCTGCCGCAGCCAAAAACTTTGCGTGGTCGAATGCGGCCACATTGGAAAATCTCGCGCCGTGAACCACCACATTTCGCTCAAAAACTGCATGCGAAAATCGTGCAGGTCCAGTGAATATCGTCCCGTTGAGTCTCACCGATCCGACGCAGCTGAGCGCCAGGTCGAAGTTTCGGAGGCGCGCTCCGGACAAATCCAGGTCACACGGTCCCCAGTATGCTTCGCCGAGGTCAGGTCTCGCATGGTCGGTGATGAGCCGTTGCGCGGCGCTGCGGACTTCGCGCTCCTGGGCGTTCTCGCGATCCTCGGCGTTTTTTCGACCGAGCTCGCCGGATCTTTCGGATGCGCTCTTTTCCGGCATGCGCAGATACGCGCACAGTACGTTGACGATGGTCTGGCGTTGCGATGCGTTCTCTTGTGCCAGGCGTTCGAGTGCGTAGAGCCCGCCGAACCGCACCGGGGCTTTGTCGGACCCGAGTTGCTCAACCGCCTTCGTGTAGAGCTCGGTGATCCGTCTCGCGGCAGCGTCCTGCCGGGCGTCCTCGGCGATGCGTTCCTGGTGCTGCTTGGTGTCCGCGGCGACCTGTTGCTGGTGCGCGAGTGTGCGCTCGCGGGTGTCGAGGTCGGCTTCTGCCGAGTGCTGCCGCCGCCAGGCAAGGTAGAGCGCGATGACTCCGCCGCTTCCCACCCCGATGCTCAGCCCGATCTTCAGCGCGTCCAACCGCGCCCTGACCAGGTCTGCACCGTTCAAACCCGCTGTCGCCGGCCACCACAGCAGCACCACAGCGGCCGCGGTGAGGACAGCGATCACGACCGCGGTCGTCCACATCGCTCTCGGCGTGAGTTGGCTCAACCGCCTGGCCCGCGCGGTCACGGGGTAGGCCGGGTCGAGAGCCACGCGCTCCTCGGGCTTCGACGGGTCGTCGCTCATGAAGGTCACCTGATCCTGTGTCCGTTGTCCGGCTCCAGCTCACCGGATCCGACCGGCTCAGCGGAAGCCGCGTTCTGATGACCCCGGCACCGACCGCAGGGCACGACCGCGGCCGGCGGAACCGTCATCCGGGGATCGGCAGGTGCGGGTATCGCTTGAGCACCCGAGGTTCGACGACCGGTCCCGGCCAGAGGATCACATGGTAGATGTCGTTGCCGTGGATGCGGTCTTCGGCGATGGCGTCGAAGCCTCCGGCGTAGACGCGGGCGGTGTAGCTGCCGGGCGGGACGGCGGCGCGGGGAACTCCGGGGCGGTAGTCGAACTTGCACACGAGGACCCGGCCGCTGGAGACGCGCAGGCCGCTCTCGGTGACGTGGTCCCATCCCTCGAGGTCGTCGCCGGGCGGGTCGGCGCGGACGTCCAGAATCACGGGCAGGGTCAGCCGACGGGCGGTGCCGACGCCGATGGCACCGTCGGTCGCGGCGACGAGGTTGTTCATCAGGCTCTTGATGAACGCGCGGTCGGGGTCGGGGCGGGCCAGGTCGTCCTGGACGAAGAAGCTGCCGTAGTCGGCGAAGACGTCGAGTTCGGCGTGGGCGATCCGGGAGGCGTCGGGGGCGGGTTCGTCGGGCATGAGCTGTACCTGGGCTCCGTCGGGCAGGTCGTGGATGGGCGCGGACAGGGGGCCGTACATGCGCCTGCGGGTTGCGGCGTCGGCTCGGCGACCAACCTATCGGCGGCCCCATGGCTTCTCCTCAGGTGTCGAGGCGATAGCGGGCGGGCGCGCCTTGATGATCGACGGCGTGGTTCATTGCCGAGGCGACGTCCACGGCCGCGGTGCCGGTCGAGCTCGCGATCAGAGCTTGCAGTTGCGCGGGGCCTGTCACCGCCGGGACGCTGCCGCCGGGCGTGATCCACACGTCGGGGCCGTCGTCGTCGCTGCGGCCGTTGCGGGTCAGCTGGGCGAAGAAGTTGCGGGTCAGCTGGGCGAAGAAGCTGCCGGGGCCCGTGTCGTAGCCCCAGATGCTCAGCTCGTCCCAGCCGGGCAGGGCCAGCGCCCACGTGCCGTCGATCGCACCCTCCATCGCGGATTCTCCCTCGTGTCCATGCCTGGCTCGTCGCGGCCAGATCCGGATTTCGATCGTGGTGCGCAACTGCGGGTAAGGACCGTCGCGACACACCCGGCATTCGGGTCCCGCCCGTCCGGACCGGCGGGCCGAACGGGTCCGGCAGTTCGCCGTCGGGTGCGGCACTCGCTTCCATTCGTGACCAGACCGAGGCAAGCTGGAATATTCCGTCAAACCTCAGCCGACTTCCGGCCCCGCAGAATTCTTCTACCCGCTCATCCCCCGCTGCGGCGCGTGCGCCTGGACAACCGAAGCGCTACCACGAAGGATGCACGACCGCTATGGAACATTCCTGTTCGCGCGACGAACGGAAGCTCGCCCGTCGGCATTTCCGCACGCGCGGCCTGAACTCACGACCGCTGCGGCATCGCCTCGACTACGCGAATCCGCCGCCCCTGTCCCCCGCAAGTTTCGAATTCGGCGGCGCACAGGTCCCGCGCGGCAGGGATTTCTTATGCACCGTTCCGGGTTCGGTCGTGAAGACGCCCGTGCAGATGCACACCTTCGGGCGGTTCGAGCTGAGAAGGGGTAACGAACGCCCTGGGGCGGCTGGCCGGATCGCGCCGACCGTTCGGCGCAGGCGCACTGTCCGGTATGGACGGACTTCGTCCGGCCGGGCACGGTCGGAGGGCGTTCAGGAGCGTCGCCGGCCAGGCCGCTCGAGGTGCCGTGCCCTGCAAGGAGTCTGAATCCGGATGGACCTGCCCGATGCCGTATGGGAGGAATTGGCCGACCCCGGGGCGCGGTCCGCCTGGCCTGGCATGCCGTTGCCCGGGTGCTCGCCCGACATGCTGGAGATCAGGCCGATTCGCGGCAGGGACCGGGCGGGGACGAGGCTGTCCGCGACGGACGAGAACTTCGGGCTGACCGAGTACATCGCGCGCGAGCACGACCGGTTTCTGCTCGAGAGGATCAAGCAGGCGTGCGCGGGCAGGAGCGCGGTGATCGTGGCGGTCAGCAATTACCCGGCGGGCAAGAAGCGAGCGTTCTGGGAAGCGATCCGCTACCGCGACCCGGTGACCGGCGAACTGCTGCTGCGTTTCTGGAGAGTGTGGCCCTGCATGAGCCCGGGCACGCCCGCCGCTCTTGAGCGCGCGATCTCGGAGTGCGGTCCGTGCACCGTCCTGTGGCTTCCCGGACTCGACAGGTACCTCCTCTGCGACGACCTCGCAGGGGCCCTGCGAGCGCTCTGCAAACGGCGGACCGTGCTGATTCTCGGCACTCTGGCGCCGCGGCAGCTGGCCAGGCTGACCGCACCGCGCCGCCCGGGCAGGCCAGACTGGAATGCGCATATCCGGCAATTGCTGGAGGACAGCGACATCGTCACGGTGGAGGATGAGTGGGGTCCGGGCGACATCCGCCGCGCCGCCGCGTCACAGGACCCCCGGCTGGCCGAGGCCGCTGACGCGGCACGCGACGGCTATGTGATCCGATGCCTCGCCGCGAGCCCAGTGCTCGGCACCCGCGTCTACACCGCACCGGCCAGAGCAGTACTGGACTGCGCGATCCAGCTTCGTGTGCTGGGGCACGACCGCTGGCTTCCCCACGCCGCGCTGGAGCTCGGGGCACGCTGCTTGCTGTCCGAGTCGGAGCGGAACACTCTCGCCGAAGGCTGGTTCGCCGACGCCATCGCCGAACTCACCCCGCGCTGGGCAGGTGAGGTCAGTCCGTTGCAGGCGCTCCTCGCCGGCCGGACCGCCGGTACAGGACACGACGCCTCCCGATACAGCTTGCACGACTGCCTCGAGCAGCGGCACGTCCGCGACCGCGAGGACCTCCCCCGCCCTGAACCCCGTCTGTGGACCGTCCTCGTCGCGGCTGCCGACCGCCGCAGCCTGCTCCCGCTGGCCAAGGAGGCACATCGCCGCTGGCTTCTGCGCATCAGCGTCCAGCTGTACGAGCGCGCGATCGGCGAGAACGTCGAGGGAGCACGCCACGCGCTCGCCGACACCCTCGCCGACGCCGAACGCGTCCCGGACGCGGTAGCGCAGTACGAGCGCCTGGCCGACGACGGAGACGACGAAGCGCTGACGATCGCGGGCGAATTGCTGCTGGGGCTCGTCGCAGCGGAACGCGAGGGACGCGACGGCCTGGAAGCCCGAACCCGGGCCAAGGCTCGAGCGGGGGAGCTTCTCGCGTGGCTCGACGAACGTCCGGGACGGCACAGCGATCCGGCCCGCAGACTCCGCGCCTACGCGTACATCGAACTCGAGGACACGGACGCCGCGAGCGCCGAGTTCCAGTGCCTCGCCGAGAACGGCGACGCCCGCGCGCTCGCCGCCGCGGCGCACCACATCGTCGACCGGCGCGGGCCCGGGGACGCTCTCGCATGGCTGGACCCTTTGGTCGCTGAAGGCCGGAACAACGCGCTGGCGCTGACGGCGGAGATCATGACCGACGCCTACGGCGTCGACGACGCGGCGAAGCAGCTGGACCGGCGCGGCAAGGACGGGGACCGTCACGCCTACCTCGTCGGAGCCGAGATCCTCCTCGCCGCCGGCCGGCGCAAAGACGCCCGGCGCTGGTGCCGCACCGCGCTGGACTGCGAGGTCCCCGGTGCTCTCGCGATGGCCGCTCGTCTCCACGCCGGTGCGGGGCGGCTCGATGAGGCACGCCGCTACGCGATGCGCGCCGCACGGGCCGGCGAGCCGTCGGTGCTGGCCGAGACCGCCGAGGCCTTCGCCGCACAGGAATGGAGCGAGGAAGCAGTCGAATGCCTGCAGGCCGCTGCCGGTTTCGACCTCGCGGACGCATGGGCTCGCGCCGCCGTGCTCATGGCCGCCGACGGCTCAGCCTCCGACGCGTTCTCCTGCTACGAAAACGCCGTGGACGCCGGCACCGCACCCGACATCGATGCCGTCGTGCTTCCGTTGTGCCAGCAGGGGAAGGCCGCGCAGACGCTGCCCTGGTTCATCAAGCACGCCGACATCGCCGACCCGAACGTGTTGCAGCCGCTGTTTCCCTTCCTCGACACCCGGGAGATCGCCGAGTCCGTCGCCGACGCCTACGCCTGCCGAACCGGCGCTTCCCGCGGTCTGGCGTTGGACTGGGTCGCCCAAGCTCTCTGGCACGCCGGCATCCGCGAACACCGCCAGGCAACCGCCGGCCAGTACGGAAACAGCGGTCTCCCCCTTTCCTCGCCCCCGTCGCAGCTCGGCCTCGCAGCCGACTTGGCGCTCGCCGCCGCGGCGGCCGGCCATCCGGCCGGCTACCTGCGGGCCGGAGAAGTGTTCGTCCAGATCATGCGGTTCCGCGAGGCCGTCGCCGCGCTGGACAACGCACGAGCGGCCGGAGTCTCCGGCGCCGAAGGCCCCCTCGCCGCCGCATGGGCGTATCAGGATCGCGTCGACGACGCGATCGAACTGGCGCGACGGTGCTTCGACCGCGGTGATGCCCGCGCGATCGCGCCCGTGTCCCGGGCGCTCCTGCACACGAGCCACATCGCCGAAGCAGACCGCGACCGCGTCACAGCCGCACGCGAGTCCGCCCACCGAGCGCTCGCCGACGCCGACCGCACCGCCGCCGACAACCAGCCGCGCCGCGCCGCCCGCCTCGCCCAGGAAGCGGCCCGGCTCGACGCACACGCCGAACGCCTCGGCAGCAAAGCCGCGGAGCTGACCGCCCGAGCCAACGACCTTCTCCGGAAAGGCATCGACGCCGACGACGCCGCCTCGCACCACTGCCTGGCCGATCACCTCGCCCGAACCGGCGAACACCGACGAGCTCTGGCCCACTACCAGTGCGCGCTCCTGCACGGAGACGACGACACCCTCACGAAAATCGAGCAGGTCTTGACCGCCCTCAAGACGCCCAAGCGATTCCGCGAACTCCGCGAACAGGGCATCACTCTCGAAGCCGCGATCGCAGCGCCCTGGCAGATGGACACCGACGACACGCCTCGCCCGCCGAAATCCGTGCATAACCCGTCCCGACCTCCCACACCGGAGAATCCGCAGCCGCAGCAGGTGGACAACTCACTGGACGGCAGTGCGGGAAACGTCGTCCAAGCCGGGTACATCGGCGGTGACGTACATGTTTACGGCAGCTCAGCATGAATTCCGCAGGAAACGGAATCCTCACCTCCCGGTGTGGCCGTTCCCGGGCGTCGAGAGGCACCGCACCGAGCGCAGCACGTCGTTCACTCGCCTGCGCGTTCCCATCAGATCATCCCTGCCGGACAGCGGCCGGCATGATCTCCTTGCCGACCCCGAGGACATGCACCGCGGTGTGGAACGGTTCATCGTCCAGCCCTGGCCAGCACGCCCGTCCGAACCGGCAGGCGCCCTCTGCGCGGCGCGGTGTTGCAGTCGACAACCGCGCGGCACCACATTGCGTCCGGTCTCGCCGGTCTGATGCACCGGCGCGTCGTCGGCCGGGACGCTGCACTGTGCGCGACGGCTGTCCGGCCATCGGCGAGTTGCGACCGCAGCCGGGACGTGCGGCGACACGCACCTACAGCGTCCGCCGGCGGCGGCACTGTCGTCAGCACGGAAGAAGACGCCACGCCAGCCGTCGACGCCGGACCCGTTTCACACCGGCGGCGGTCAACTAATTCCTGCACACAGAATCGGCCGCACCACAGAAAAGATGCCCACAAAGAATGGCAAACCAGTGCCCGTCCCGCCAAGCCCCGTCCGCATTCTGATCCCCTAGGACGCCTCAGAATCCACTAGGCTTGCGGAATGGACGAGCAACGCCACCCAGCATCCCGGCCAGGCAGTCAGGACGAGACGGCAAGGCGTCCGAACGCGGTGCCGCCATGGGCGGGCCCCCGCGATATCCGGACCGGTGCACGCATTCCGCACAACCGCACACTAGCCAGTTCGCCGCAAGGCCGGGTCGTCCTCGCCGGAATCCGCGTCTACCCGGAAGGATGCCTGATCGAGGTCGAAGCCGACGCGCGCACCACCGACGAATCTCCGGGCGAACTGCTGGCACGATGCGCGGCCGAAGCCCACGACGGCCCGGCCGATTCGCTGCTGCGTTTCGGCGTCCGGTTCCACGACAGCCGCGAGGCGGCCACCACTGACTACGTGCTCACCCCGGCAACCGAACCGGAACCGCCGGTCCTCCGCGCGCTCGAGGGAGCCGGGTACCACATCGACGGCGCGAACATCCGCACGACAGAGAACCTGTGGCTGTGGCCCGCACCGCCTGCGGAAAACTTCGATTTCACCGTAGAATGGCCGGCATTCGGCATTCCGCTCACATCGGCAACAATCGACGGCGCGCAACTCCGCAACTCCGCCCCGGGAAGCCACTAAATCAGAGGACCCCACGCCGCTTCCCCGGCAAGTCCGCATAGCGGGCAGTTTTCACGGTTCCCGCCGTCGCCTGCTCACCCTTGCAGACCATTGTCAGCACCGACATGTTTCGGGACAATCGAAAACGTCGGGGACGACAACGCATGCAGACCCTGCCATTCGCCGGGGAATTCACCCGCTGCCGACAGGCTTCCGATCAACAGCAACGACGGAACCTGCAGCACGTTCAGCCGTCAAAACCCGCGACGACGGCCGGGCCGCATGCTCAACAGAGGGGAAACCTATGCGCACACCACCCGACCCGAACCCCAGAAGAACGCGGACCGCCCTGCTGGCATTGGCCCTGAGCGCCGCCGTCGCCTTCGTCGGATTTCCCGCATCCGCCTCGGCGGCAACCGAAACAGGCCCGTCCGCACACTCGACGTCCAGCGTGGACAGTCCCGCGACGGTATCGCCCGGGCCCGCACCCACGCCAATCGGAACACCGCCGGCACGTGCGGACACGCGGCCTGCCGACGGCGCCTACTGGGAAGGCGGCCTGGTCATCCCCAACGGGTACCAGATTCATTCCCCCGACAACGGAACCTGGCTCCTGTTGAATCGCGGGCTTCTGGAGGTATGGAGGACGGACAACGGGGTCAGGCACCATATCTGGACAGCCAAGCAAAAATCCGGCGGCGACCGCGCGGAATTCCAGCACGACGGAAACCTCGTCGTCTACGACGGACGCACCCCCGTCTGGGCCAGCGACAGCACATGGGCATGCGGCCCGGGCGACGACCACTGCAGACTGCTTCTCTGGAACGACGGAGACTGCCAGATACGCGACACACTCGACTTCCCGATTTGGCGCACCAGGACCGGTCGCTGAGGATCAGTCGCGATAGGCGCCGTTTCAACCGTGCCGGCCTGGAGCTCGCCAGGCCGGCACGGAGCCGAGTCATGTGCGCGCGGCCCGCGCGGCCGCACCGGCCATCCGATTCCGAACGCGAAGGTCCGCTGCTGCGCACGCCCGGGAGTCCCCCGCCGATCAGCCGCTCCGGCGCCAGCCGAACCCGGTCGCAGCCGCCCCGAGCGGATCCGCACCGCGACCACCGCGGCGTCGTGCGGTGTCACCGCCCAGCGCGCGGGTGATCGGCGAGACGACGGACGGCACTCCGGGCGCGCGCGAGGTCGGCGGCGTCGTCGAGCCGTCCGGCTTCCGCCGCGACGAGCTCCGCGTGCGCCAGGTCGTCCTGCAGGGCTTCGGTGTCGACGTCGCGGCGGACGAACCCCGCGGACACGGGCAGCGGCCACAGCCGGAAAGTCGGTTCCATACGCCTCATCCTGGTCGAGCAGCCCGCGGCCCGCCACGACCGCCGGCCAATCTGTGGACAACCCGGACTTGTCCACAGCACAGAGCGCGCCCTGACGGCGACGGTCCGCCCGCCGCCCGTGCGACGATGACGCGAAGGGGCGACTCAACCGGCTTTCGGCCCAGTTCGGGCCGGATCCGCCCGAGCAGCCGCTCGTTCTCATCGCGGAGATCGGCGACGGCGGCCGTTCTCCGGGGAGACCATCAGCGCACCGCCCGGCCGAAAGCCCGGCCTCGTCGCAGTCTCGCGTCGGAATGCCACGCACTTGGCCGCCGCACGGTCCAAACCGCCCCGGCCGGACGCACCGCGAGCTACTGCTCGAATTCGTATTTCGTCTGCTCCGCAGACAAGATCCGCCGCTGGGCCACTGGGCCGCCCTGGCCGCATGGGGTCGAAACGACGCAGTCGCCAGCGGCGGCGTTGCACTCGCCGCCTCTGGTGTGCATGCACAGTGCCGCATTCCCGCACAACAACCTCGCGTGCGCGAGCAGTCCCGCGTTCCGGCTCGGCATTCGACACGCCTCGACCCCGCCCCACCGGGTCCGCACGGAAACTGTGACGCCTCATGGCGCGCGTCGCCGCTTCTGCCACCCGGATTCCCCAGGCAACACCGAAAGGTTTTGTTGGCAACGGTGATTCGCGCGACCGACCGGACACAGTGGACAACTGCTATCGTCAGTGGACGATCACGTCCCGCGTTTCTCTGGAGGAATTGCGCCATGGCACAGAAAGTTCTCGTCGAAATGATCGACGACCTCGACGGCACCGAGGCCAGCCAGACCGTCCCCTTCGGACTCGACGGCGCCCACTACGAAATCGACCTGTCCGACGACAACGCCGCCGCCCTGCGCGACGAGCTCGCCAGGTTCATCGCCTCCGGCCGCCGCGCCGGCGGTCGCAAAGCCGCTGTCCGGGCAGCCCCCACCGCCGCAGACCGCGAACGCTCCCAAGCCATCCGGGCATGGGCCGTCGCCAACAACTGGCCCGTCTCCGACCGCGGCCGCATCCCGGCCGAGATCGTCGAAGCCTACGAGGACGCCCAGAACCAGACCACGAAACCCGGGCGGAAGCGCACCGCGAAGAAGACCGCCGCCAAATAGGAGAACGCAAGACCGGGCCGACCGAACTCGGCACCGCACAGCGGCCGGCCGGGTTTGGTCCGTCCGCGCCGCGTCCGCCGAACAACCACGAGCCGGCACCAGCGAGCCTGGTGCCGCCTCGTGGCCAAAGGCAGGGCTTTCGTCTCCGGCTTCTGGGGCTCATCGCTCGGACCGGAGTACCCGCTCGGCACTGCTGGCGGCTTTCCCGATGCCGGAACCCGCGTCATTTCGTCGCATCGCGAGGGAGCCGGTCTCTCGGCACTCTGAGGCAAGGATTCAGTCGTGCATAACCGCGACAGTGCGGCCGAACTGTTCGGACAGCTGTGACAACGCGAGATTCAACGCAGCCTCGAAGCCCGCCCGGATCGCCCGGGTTTCCACCAGCCGGCCGCGCAACGTCGCGCGCACATCCACACGCACCGCGTCCGTCGACTCCGGGTGCCCGACCCATCGGCAGACGACGACCGACACTGAATCGAATCGGTGCGCCGCGCAGACTTCCCTGCCCCGCTCGAAAACATCGTCGAACACCGCAGGGTCGATGCCCGGCCCGACCTTGGCGGCGACCACAGCGCGAGACATGTCCACCGTTCAACCATGCCCGCACGCAGCCTGTCCCCCAGCGGCATTTGGTCCTCTCCCGCCGGGCAGGAAGACCTCTGCTGACCGGTCATGCCAGGCCGGCGGCGGCAGCCTCCATTCGCGAAGTCCTTCGCGGTCGCCTGTTGTGCGCCGGCAACTGTCGCGACGTCGAGGTCGTGGGGCGGCAGCGGATGCCGGCTGCAAGTTGATCTGCGCTGGTTCAAATGAGCATCCAGGGGTGTTCACCCTGGCCATGGCCGTTTGCAGGAAAAGCGTGCTCGAACAGCGCCCGTACGCCAAGTCGCGACGACCCAGCCGCAGTCGTCGCGCTCGCCGGAGCTCGAGCAGTCTCCGCACAGGCTGCGGCGCAGCCGGCTCCTGGCCGTGATCACGGCTGCGCGACGTCGAGCTCGGCCAGAGCCCTCCGCAGCTTGATCACCGCGCCGCACAATGCCAGTTCGCTGCCGGCGTGGGCGGCGAGCAGCTTGCCTGGGCTCGCGGTGAACGCGCGGGCGGTCCGGCGGGCAGCAGCTTCCCTGCCGTCCGCGCAGTCGGCCGATGCCAGCGCGGTCAGCGCGGTGGGCAGTTCGCGGGTCCCGCAGATGCCGAGATCGGCGGCCACGGCCGCGTGTTTCAGCACCAGGGCGACGGCCTTGTCCAGTCCTTGTCGTGCGGCGGCCGACCTGGAGGGACGAGCCTGCTCGGCCGCGGCGACCAGGCTGCGGAACTGAGCCCTGGCCCCTTCGTCACTGCCGGGAATGTCCCGGGTCATCGATTCCCCTTTCACTGCGACGCCAATCGCCTCGAACAACGCAGTCGCGAACCCGCATGGTGCTTCAGATTCGCCAGCACCGTGCCCGCGACCTGTTCGGTCACCTGGCACGGGTCCCTTCTTCCGGCTGCGCGAACACGGCCCTGTCAGTCACCGTTCTGCGGACTTCGCGGCACGGTGGTCAGCGGAGGCGATCGGAGAGCAGGGTTATTCGTGAAGCTCGACGGGTTGGCGGATTGCGGACGGGCCGGTGAAGTCTTCGGGGATGGCGTCCATCAGGGTTTCGTTCACGATGGTGCCGAGCCAGTATCCGGAGTTGCGGCGCTCGCCGATCGTGCGGAATCCGGCGCGTTCGTAGGCGGTGATGGCCGGTTTGTTCGGGGTGAGCACGGAGCCCCGTCGCGCTCCGGCTGAGCGGCCTCGTTCTCCGGAATGCTGTCCATGTTCACCCTCCCTTTTCCTTGTTTCACACGGCTTTCACCGTGCGCTTGACCTTTCGGACCGCCGGTCGCCGGCGGACGCCGCACCGGGCCGGCCCTGGAAGCCGTTCGACCCGCCGGTGGAGAACTACCGGGCTGCGCGGGACAGTTCGGCAAGCTTGGCGAGGATCTCCGTGCCGTCGCCCAGCGCGCCGCGCTCCAGCGGCGAGATGCGCCACCACACGACCCCTGAGACGAGCCTGCTCGGGGGAAGGGACACGAACTCCCCCGACGGCACGACCCCGACACCGGGCGCGAGGACGAGGTCGGCAGGTACTCGGACGCCGGGTTCGACGACGAACCATGCTCCGTGCGGCGACAACGCCACCGGGCCGAGCGGCCGGCCGCCGTCACACGCCGCGAGTGCTTGCCAGCCCAGGCGCGTCGGAGTGCGCAGCACGTCGAAGCGCCCGCCGACGGGCGCAAGGATCGACTGACGATGCACAGACCACCATTCCGCGATGACACGGCGGTCGACGGTGGCATCGGCGGGCGGCACCGTCGGCTCGAGAGAGCCCAGCGGCTCGCACGTCAGCGGATGCCAGGTGGTCAGTCCGTCGCACACCGGACCCGGCAACACCGCCCAGCCCCGCGCCGCATAGCCTTCGGCCGCGGCGCGCAGCGCGCGCACCCCTGCGCCGTGGTCTTCCGTCAGCGTGCGTGAACGGCTGCCCCGCACAACACCGGTCATCGGAACAATTCCTTCCAGGATGGAAATTTCGCCGCGCAGGCCGAGAAATCGAGCAACCCGCCCACTGCGCGGACGAGCGGGGCCGGGCGGTCTGAATGCCGCGCGGAAACACAGGGCGGCACCGCGGTCTTTCGGTCCCGGCGAATGCCCCGACGCGGGTCAGCACGAGGCTTGACGCTGTCCCCGCAAGCGGTGGCGTCCGATACGGACTACCTCGGCGGGCTCGCAGAGCAGATTCAGCTGGGCGGTCCGCCAGACCGTGCACCGCGAACGCCGGAACCAGAACCGCTTCCGCGGGGAGCATTCGGGGCACCGCCCGCGCTCGTCCGGCGCGTGCACGGCGAGCAGCACCCGCCACGCGTGGGTGAGCTGGGGAATCACGCTGTCCGCCAGTTTCGTTTTCGACAGGTCGTCGGCTCGGGCCACCAGCCTGTCGATGTAGTCGAGCTGCTGCTTCACCCCGGTGTGCAGGGTCGCGTTCAGGACGTCATCCACGACGGTTCTCCTCGTCAGGCGCGCTGTTCGGCCACTGCGGCGTGTCGAGCTGGTCTGGCTGCGGCAGGCGCGGGTGCAGGTCGGGCGGGACGAATCGGTCGATTCGCAGCTTCGCGGCGCCGACGGCGTACACGGCGTCGTCGAAGCGCGGGCACGGCCAGTACTTGTCCTTCCCGCACGTGGAGCACTTGTCCGGGATCCCGGGTTCGGGCAGGTGCAGGCTCAGGTCGTTGACAGCCTCGGCGACGAGACCGATTGGACTGTCCGCCGCGACCACGAGGCACGTCCACGGCCGGATCGGTGTGGTGTCCATCAGGGGCACGCGGTCCCGGCCGGACCGGCGGGCGTCTGCAACACCGGAAGGCGGCGTCGCCCCAGCCGCAGGTCCGTGATCAGGTCGTCGCAGGCGCGTCCCAGTTCGCCGAGTTGCGCCGACGCGAGCCGCACCCGCGGATCACCGGCATCGGCCCGGGCATCGGCGAGGAGCCTGCCTCGCATCCACACCGACGCCATCCGGGCGACGAGCTGCCCGAGCGATTCGGTGTGCAGCATTCCGGTGCGTCCCTCGGACAGCGCCGCAGAGGCCCACCGGTCGATCCCGTCGATCTGCACCGCGCACGCGGCGGCGTGCGCGCGCACGGCACGGGAGGCCGCGGCGCGCACCGCATCGTCCGCGCGGGGGTCGCCGACGATCTGGAACGCTCCGGCGTGCATCCGATGCGCGGCCGCTATCGCCGCGGCGGCGGCCGGCACGGGATGCCCGTAGCAGCCGGCGGGGACGGCGTGGAATGCCCTGACCACGGCCGCGGCGCCAGGCAGCGACGCCTGCGTGGTCACCGCGCCGGACAAGCCCGGCGCGACGGCGGTCACGACGCCGCTCCGGCAGGCGACGGGACCAGGCTGGCAGAGAGATTCGTTTCTTCGCGGGTTGCGATCGATTGCTCGGCGCCGCCTTCTCGGTCGGCGGTAGCCGCCGTTGCGGACTGATTCATGCGGACCAGCTCTTCCTGGACGTGGGGGTAGGCGATGCTCCGCGCCGGATCGGGGACGCGCCGGACAGCGGCGGCCGCCTGAATGCCCCGGCTGCAGTACCGGGCAATGTGTCGCAGCGCTCCGGCGCGGAGCACCTTTCGCGCAGCCCCGGAGAAAGGGACGCAGACGACAGCGCAGCGTGGAGACCGACTGTGCTCGCCATTCCGCGATTCCCTCCCCGAGGCCGGTTCGCACCCCTCAACTCGCGCCCCGCAGAGACCGACAAGCGAGTTTAGGGGTATGAACTGAATGTTAGGCCGGTCCGGCAGGCTCAGTCAAGGGGTCTAAACTCGCGCGGGTGAGCACCGACCGCGAGTTCGACGACCTGCGCCTCGAGCCCGATCCGTTCATCCAGGGCAGGCTGGCGACCGAGAACATCGAGAAGTTCAGCCAGTACATTGCGGAGCTGTCGCGCATCCGACGTCACGCGGTCGAGCGCGCTCGCGCGCAGACCGGTGCGCAGGACAAGGACATCGCGGATCAGATGGCTCTGAGCAAGAGCCGGCTCTCTCAGCTGATGAAGACGGCGCCCACCGTCGAGCGGATCTTCTTCGGCCACGGCCCGGTGAAGGTCGGTGTGCCGTACCGCTATCAGACCACCGATCGCGAACGGCCTTTGATCGCCGCAGAGGATGCCGAAGCCGCCGACGGTCTGGTCGAACTGCTCCGCGGCATGTCCTTCCTGACCAAGCGTTTTCAAATCGAACCGGACCGGGGGAATCTTCCCGACGGTGACGTCGTGGTCGTATGCGGCCCGAAATCCGCGCCGATCGGCGCGGCGCTGCTGCGGGAAGATCCCGCTCTGGACATGGTCGAGCACGGCGACCGGTGGTGGATCGAAGAGACGGCCGCCGGCACACGCCACGGCTCCCCCGCCGACGCACCGTCTCCCGAGCACGGCGACATCGCCTACGTCGCACGGCATATCCGCGACGGACGCATCGTCGTGCACATCGCCGGCATCCACACCGTCGGCTCCCTCGGCGCCGCGCACTATCTCGCCGCGAACCTCCCGTCGCTGTTCACCGACACCGGTGACACGTCGTGCTCGCTGATCGTCGGTTGCACCGTGTCCGGACGCGAGATCACCGGCAGCACCCTCGTCGCCGGGCCCTTCGTCTGGTGAGCACGATGCAAGCCGGCGTCAGCCAAATACCCCCGGCCCCCGACAGCGACGACCGAGTGTTCACCACAGCACGTGCCGTGATCCAGCTCGACGGGGCGTCGGCCTTCGTGCCGGTTCCGGTGCCGCCCGCGCGCTACGCCGACGAACTCGGAACCCGGCTGCGCGACCGGCTCCTGCGCGAGCCCGGCGGCGACCTCGCGGAGATTCTCGCCGGCGCGATCCGCGACGTCGCCGGCAGACTGGACCTGCAGCCCGGCCGGTCGCCGTCGAGCACCGTCACGATCCTGCGCGAGCACGCCGGGTGGATCGACGTCCTGGTCCTCGGGGACAACCTCGTCGTCCTCCCCCACGCCGTGCTCACCGACGACCGGCTGAGCCGCCTGGAACTCGAACCCGCCCGCCGGTACCGGGAACGGCTGGCCGCAGGCTCCGGGTTCGACGAGACCCATCGCGCGATCCTGCGCGAACTGCAGACCCAGCAGGCCACCTGCCGCAACCGCGACGGAGGCTACTGGATCGCCGAGACCGACCCGGAAGCCGCGCGGCACGCCCTCGTGCACCGCTTCCCCGCCGCCGAGATCCCCTGGGCCGTCCTCGCCACCGACGGCGCCTACAAACCCCTGCGGCATCTGAGCCTCGACGATTGGCCGAGGCTCGCCGGAATGGACGAGGAGGCGCTGCACCAGATCCTCGCCCGCTGCGAAGATTGGGAACGCCACAGCGATCCCGCCGCGCAGCTGCTCCCTCGCGCCAAACGCCACGACGACAAAACCCTCGCGGTACTGAGGAGTGTCGGTTCTTAGCGCCGCGCGGGAGAGAACCGTCGTGGGTCAACTCCCGGTGACCTGACCTTGATCGTTTGCGTCAAGGGCGTCGTCGGGCTAGTCGACGCCCTTGACGCGGAGCAACTCAGTGCGGCGCCCGCCATCCGCCTCCGATGGACGCGTGCTCGGTGATGATGAGGTCGACGGCGCGGACGACGCGGTCTTCCTCGGGCGGTTCGCCGAAGCATCGCGCATCTGCTTCGAGCAGGACGTGCTCGAGCCGTTTCGGGGACACGTGGCCGAGGTCGGCTCGCACGTCAGACAGCAACACCAGCATCTCGCGCACGAGATCGGGGTATTCCGGTGTCTGGCCGGGATACACAATGTCCTGGATGTCGGCCTCCTCCAGACACCTCGACAAAACCACGACCGCCTGCGGGAACTGGCGGTTCAGCACCGCCCTGACCGCCGTGTGTTCTTCCGGGGTGTTCAGCAACGCCCAGAAAGGGGCGCTGCGCGATCGCATGTCCTCCGGGAGCGCTCCGCCGTCGAAATCAGTTGCCGCCCAAGCGAGGGCGTCCCAGTCGACGTTCTCCGATGCCGTACCGATCCGCGTCGACGCTTCCCTCACGGCGTCGGATTCGGGCGTGCGGGCGTGACTGCGGGCCATGGCTACGCCGACGATGTCGTACAGCTGTCCGGCGGGCACGCGGGCGAGGTTCCCGTTGACCTCGGCGAGGAGAACGAGCGTCTCGATGACGACGTCGTTGTCGCCGCCGAGGTTTCCCGGACGCGCGATGTCGCAGGCGAGCACGGTTTCGAAGCTGTCGGCAAGCAGGCTCGTCAAGCGAGGAAAGCGCCGGTACAGCACATCGCGCACGACACGGCGTTCATCGTCGGTCTCGAATCGCAAGAACGCGGTCGCCGGAGGCTTCGTCTGCCCTGCGGTCACTTGTCCTCGCTTTCCAGGACGGTTTTGAAGACGGCGCTGCCGTTCGGTTTGATCTGGCAGACAACGTGGGCCTTGTCATTCAGCCGCACCAGCAAGCGATCGACACGGGGGTGTCCGGAATGGCTCCATCCGGGGGTGGATCCCGTCACGTCCCATGGACTTTGCCCAGTGCTTGCACCGCTTCCCGCGCGGACGGCTCGTCAGCGCTCCCAACGGTTGCCGTCACCGAGATGCCTTCGGCGTTGACGACCTTCCGCGGTTTCTCGCCGATTCCGGGAAGCATGACGGGAGCGGCTCCTTCGTCGATCTCGCCTGCTTCGCGGGTGATCTTGACCCCGCGACCGGCGACGCCCGCGGCGATCATGGTGCAGGCTTTGGCGTCCATCAGGGCCAAGCCTTGATGTCGGATTACCTGCGCGTCTCCTCAAGCCCCTTCCCGTCCCGCGGCCGAGAAGGCCGATTTGCCGACCGCACCTATCCGTCGCTTTCCACTACACCGACGAGCTTGAATCCGACGTCGCAGTCCTCGGGTCAGCGAAAGCGCTAATGAAGTAGGCGAATCTGTCGTCGTCGAGCGGACCAGCGGTCCCTGCCGGCGTATCGAAGTAGCCCAAAAGGGCACGAACCTGTTCCGCCGAGATCGGGTAACCCTCCGGGATGGACAAATCGTCCATCCCGAGCACGGTCTCCAGGGTGTGATGGCTGACCCCTGCGGGAAGGTCCACGGACCAGGCCAAGAGCTCGTCCGACTCGCGGAACGCCTCGATCTGCCATCCGACCGCTTGATCACTCATGGTTCGACACTCCGGCTCGGGTCGGGGCCTTTCCCGGGAATGGGTTCCCCCGTGACTGGATCAAGAACACCTTGATGGTTACCGCGCTTGTTATACATCTCCCACTCGCCGTGCTGCGAGTCCCACTCGTAGATGTTTCCCTTGTCGTCTTTCCACCTCTTGCGGAGTCCGCCGCCGCCCTGAACCGAAGTCTTCCGCTTCGACAGCACTGCCCCCTTCACTCCAGGCGGTGGCGTCTTGGGGGCTGGCACGTAGCCTTGCACCACGCGGCTCGCTGCTTTCCCCGCGTCGGCTGCGTCTTCGCTGACTTTGGCTGCGTCCCGGATGATCTTCGCGCCGCGGCCGACCGCTCCGGCCGCGAAGGTCGCGCAGGCTTTGGCGTCAAGCAAGCCGCAGGCTTTGATGTCAGAGAGGAAGACGTCGTAGAAGAAGCCGGCGAAGCCGCCGAGGGGGCCGCCGGGGCGGCATTGGTCGGCGGTTCCGCCGAGGGCGTAGCAGACCTCGGCCTGGGGCCAGGGGCCGCGGGCGGCGAAGTCGAGGGCTTCCTGCCAGGTGAAGCGGCGGGAGCCGGTGTAGCCGAGGCCGCGCAGGGCTTCGTAGCGTTCGTCGGACAGGTCGTGGCCGAGCGCGGGCTGGGCCAGGTCGTCCGTGGAGTTGCCCTCGGCGGGGGGTTCTTCGGGGTTGGCTCGTTTGAGACGGGTTTCGGCGGCGAGTTTGGCGAAGTAGGTGCGGTAGGCGGTGTCGGCGGCGTCGCGGGCTGCCGCGGCGTCATGCGCCGCATTGGCTGCGGAGATGGCGGCGCGGGTGGCGGAGGCTGCGGCCTGGACCGCCGAGATGCGGGCGGTGGTCGCGTACCGGTAGGCGCGCTGCGCAGCGGCGGTGGCAGTGTTTTGGGAGTTGTTGGCTTGGTCGGCGGCCGCGCGGGCTTTGCGCGAGGAGGCGGCCGCTTGGCTGGCGGAGTCGGCCGCGCGCTGGGCGGCGTCGCGTGCTTGGGTGGTGAAGCCTGCGGCCTGGTTGGCGTAGCCGCGGGCGCGCTGGGCTTGTTCCGCGGCCTTGTTGGCAGCCTGCAGCGCGACCGGGACGGCGGTCCAGGCGTCGGCGGCGTCGCCGGCGGCGAGCGCGGCCGCCTCGCGGGCCATGGTCAGGAAGTGTTCGACGTTGGCGATGTGCGCTGCGGCGACCTGGTCTTTCGCTAGGGCGAGGTGCTGGCCGCGGTCGAGGAAGTCTCGGACCCCGGCCGCGGGGCCGGCGAGGGCTTCCTCGGCGGCGTCGCCGAGGTTCTGCTGTTTGCCGGTACGAGCCTGGGCCTGGATGCGCGCGACGGCGAGGACATCGTCACGTTGCTGCCGGTAGGACTGCGTGCGGGCGAGAAAGGCCCGCACGTCGGACGCATTCCCGGCGAGCGCGGCGGTCGCGGCGTCGGCGATGGCCGGCTGTCCCGCGGTGCGGGCGGTGTCCAGCACCGCGCGGGCGGCATTCTGGTCGTCGGTCTCGCGGCCGGGGTAGGAGGGGGCGGCGAGGAAGCCGCGGATCTGCTCGATCGTCCCACCGGACGCGCTCGCTGCCGCCGCTCGGAGCTTGCCGGGGTCGCCCGCGTCGGGGACGACGACGGCCGGGTCGGCGAGCATCGCGATCCGGTCCCGGTCGTCGGCTTCGGCGGCGGCGTCGAGTCCCGCGTCGGCGAACAGGCCGGCCTCGGCGTCGTCGCCGCCGAGCGCGGCTTCCGCGACCGATCGGGTCCAGGAGCCGGCTGCGGGGTTCTCGGCCAGGCGCAGCGCGGCCTGGCGGGCCAGGCCCGGCCGGGCCGTCTGCGCGCTCTGCGGGTCGCGCGCCGCGGCGAGCAGTTTCTGCGTGTCGGAGTCCCAGCGGCTGGTCTCGGGTCCGGCAGCGGGGTTGTCGTTGGCGGGGTCGTCGGGATGCTCGGCGTCCGGCTTGTCGGCCGCCGCGCGGGCGAGGGCGAGCTTCTGTTGGTGTTCAGCTGCCAGCAACGCGGTTTCGGCTTGCCGTGCCTTGTCGGCGACGGCCTGGGCTTTGTCCGCGGCGTCGCGGGCGTTGTCGGCGGCGGCCGTGGCGGCCTTGGCGGCGGTGACGGTCGTCTGTGCCGCTGCGGCGGCGTCGCTGGCGTGGGCGGCCACTGCTTCGGCCAGTTCCGCCGACGATTCGGCGAAGTCGGCGGCATTGTCGGCGTTGTAGGCGGCCGTGCGGGCGGCGCTGTCGGCCTCCGCCGCCAGGTAGGTGGCGGTGTTCGCCGCGGCGCGGGCGTGGACGGCCTCGGCCTGCGCGCGGGCCGCGGCCCGCGCCGCCTGCCGGTAATGAGCGTTGGCGGCCCCGGCCCAGCGGGCCGCGTTCGCCGACGCCACCGCTGCCGCCGCGGCTTTCTCCCCCGCGCCGGCGGCGGCGGACGCGGCCAGGCCCGCCTGGATCGCCGCCGCTCCCGCGGCCCGCCCGGCCTCGGCGGACGTGCGGGCGCCCGCGGCGGCGTCGCGGGCGGCAACCGCAGCGGTACGGGCGTCGGCGGCCTTGCGCGCGTCTCCTGCCGCTGATGCTGCCGCGCGCGACGCCTGCCCGGCCGCGCGCGATGCGACCGCCGCTGCCGCGGCGGCGCGCGAGGCCGCCGAGACCGCGGTGCGCGCAGCGGCCGCGGCGGCCCGGGACGAGGCCACGGCCTGCTGAGTCGCCTGCGCGGCCCGCCCGGCAAGGTCCGCTGCACGGGCCGCTTGCAAACTGGCCTGTCCCGCCTGCTGCCCCGCGTTCCCGGAGGCCCACCCGGCCCGCTCGGCATCCCAGGCCGCCGCATTGGCGAGCTCGACCGCGCGGGCGGAGGCGTCCTTCGCCACGGCGGTCTGCTCGGCGGCCTTCTGCCGCGCCCACTGGGCCTGCTCGGCCAGGGTCTTCACCGAAAGCAGCTCGTTGTCCCGCGCGACCGCGAGCGCGTACCCGAAGTCCAGGAACTCCCGCTCATCCTCCGGCGTCCCGTCCAGCGCCACCTGAATCGCCCGGTAGACCGCGGAACCCTTCGGCGCGGCATCCAGCAACCGGGCGACGCGCATGTCCACGTCGATGTTCTCGGCAATAGCGCGGTCGCTGTCCAGGAATCCCCGCAACGCATCCACGGTGTTCCGGGACAGCGCCGCGTCGGCGCGGCGGCGCACCTCGGTGCCCTCCGCGGCCCCCGCGCGGACCTGGTCCACCTGGGCGCGCAGATCCTGCAGATCCCCGTCCCGCCACCCGGAGTCCAGAAACGCCCGTACGTCCTGCGCCGAGCCAGCCAGGGCTTTGGCCGCGCCGTCGCGCACCGCCGGCCCGCCCCCGGCGGCCATCTGCTCCGCCTGCGCTCGCACGTCCTGCAGATCCGCAGCGGCCTGTCCCGTGTCCAGGAAAGTCTTCAGCTGCGCGTCAGCTCCGGTCAGCGCAGCGCCCGCGGCCGCACGCACCTCCGGGCCGCCGTCCCGCCACACCGCGAGCACCCGCTCCCGATCCGACGCAACGTGCTCGGCGGCGGGAGCGGGATCCGCAGCAGCCGGCAGTGGGCCCACAACACCCGCTGCGACCGCCAGCGCCAGCACGCCCGCCACCACACGCGCCGCAGCGCCCCCGCGTCCGGCATGAGCTGTCCATGAACTCCGCACTTGCCCCATCCCCCTCAAAACCGTGCGCGCAGCTTTCGCGCATGAAAAATTCACGCCGCGCCGATATACATTGAGCGCGCCGCTGTAAAAGCGATTCCGGACCCCCGAGTCCCAGACGCTGCAAATCCTAAGCACCAGGACAAGTCGATCACCGGGGTTTGTAACCCAGGTCACACCACAGGGCAGAATCGTTACACGGCACCGACTTACCGGGCACCAACGACCATCAAATCCCCCACCGGCATCGACAGACTCGTTTCAGGAAAGAGTCACGAAAAGCATCCGCCTGCCCCTGAGGGTTTCGGCAACGGCTACGATGGCGAACCGACGTTGCCGAGCTTCCAGGATGCGGAGCGCACGATTCCGGGCACGTCAGTTCAAGACAGCTGGTTCATTGAGGGGGAATTGATGCTGCGCATGTCTCGGATCGGAGCGGTCGCCGCGTGCGTCCTGGCAGCGCTGAGCACACCGGGGGTGGCGACAGCGGCGGATCCGGTGCCTCTGTCACCGGTGAGCTGCGCCGGACGGACCGACGTCGTGCGGGTCAAGTCGTCCGCGGGCGACGGGCGGCCGGTGTGTTTCGAAATCCCCGACGACTTCGGCGAATACGCGGTCGACGTGCCCGGCGCTTACCTGCTGGCCGGGGACGATGCTCATCCGATCACCGTCACTCTCGTCGACGGCGCCGGCAAAGCGGGCGCGGTCGACATCGACCTGGGCGGCTGGACCGCCGTCGGGGCCGGCAAAGAAGGCAACGCCGCGTCCGCGCTGCGCTTGATCAGCGCAGCCACCGCCAAAGGCTACGCCGCAGTCACCGCAGAACGGCAACGACTCGCGACCGACGAGGGCGCAAACTTCTTCCTCGGTGAGCCATACGGGCACATCCGCCGCGCCAACCCGTCCGTCCCCGAGACCCCCGACCGGCTCGGATGGGTGCAGGAATACAGCTACGGCGCGATCTACTACACGGCAGCCGCCGGCGCGCGCGCCATCTACGGCCAAGTCGCCGACCGCTACCTGGAAACCGGCGGACCCGCCGGACCGCTGGGCTATCCGGCCGCCAGTCAGGTTCTCGTCTCCAACTCCTACTGGTATGCCGACTTCACCGGCAATCCCGGAGCCGGCGGAGGCAACGGCGGATCGATTTACTGGGCCGCGGACGGCAGCCTCGACTTCCGTCACGAGGTGCGCGCCCTCTACGGGCCGGTCTGGGAAAAATGGGTGGCGCTCGGCCGCATCGCCTGGCACGGCCAACCTCTCGGCGATCTCGCCTCCACGCCCAACCCCACAGGACCCCACGGCACCGGATCCTTCGTGCACTTCGGCCAGCCCACCGACGCCCACGTCCGCGACCCCAACGGCACGGACAACGCCTCGATCTACTACTCCGCCCAAACAGGACAAGCCCACATGGTCCAAGGCATGATCCGCCAAACCTGGCGGCAGCGCGGATGGGAACAAGGCACCCT
Source organism: Amycolatopsis sp. NPDC114503 (assembly GCF_055633655.1). Taxonomy (NCBI): domain Bacteria; kingdom Bacillati; phylum Actinomycetota; class Actinomycetes; order Pseudonocardiales; family Pseudonocardiaceae; genus Amycolatopsis; species Amycolatopsis sp. NPDC114503. The sequence continues at coordinate 956,889 of NZ_JBVKDT010000003.1, forward strand.
CGGATTCCCCACCACCGACGAACAACCCACCGCCGACGGCTGGATCCAGCACTTCCAGCACGGCACCATCTTCTGGAACCGCACCACCGTCGCCCTCGCCTAGGCACAAACCCCTTGACGCAGGCGACAGGTCGGGGTGACGAGTCGCCACCCCGACCTGTCGCCGCGAACCGGCGAGGGTTCCGCACGCCTCTCGCGCAGAACCCTCGCCGAACTTCAGGCACTCGACGCGGTCCAGCCCTTGGCCCTGGCCCGACTAGCCAATGCGGTCAGGGTTCGCGACGGCCGTCCGAGCGCGCGGCTGTCACCACGGCGCAGGTACCCGCGCAGTTGGGCTTGTCGTCCATGCCGCGGAACACCATCGAGCCCTGCCCGAGCCGGCCATCAACTCAACGCTTGCCCCACCCCTCGGAGACACGTGCGCAGTTCTCGCGCATGAACAATTCAGACCGCGCCGATGTTCATTCAGCGTGCCGCTGTCGAAATGATTCCAGACCTCCGAGCTCCAGACAGGACATCTGGCAGCCGCTGAGGCAAGCGGATCACCGACAACCGTAACGGGCATCACATCCCGCTGCAGGATCGTTGCACAGCAACGACTCGCCACACCGCGACAACCCTCATGCTGCACACGGCAGTAAGACAACCGTTTTCAAGAAATGCTTTTAAGCCATCCTCTTGTTCGATCTGGTTTCTGCGGTGTTTATGATGGCGTACTGACGTCGTCGAGCTCAGCCCAGGCGCAGTGGTCGATTTCCGGGCACGTCAGTTCAAGACAGCCGTTTCATTGAGGGGGAATTCATGGTGCGCGTGTCTCGGATCGGAGCGGTCGCCGCGTGCGTCCTGGCGGCGCTGGGCGCGCCGGGGGTGGCGACAGCCGCGGATCCGGTGCTGCTGGAGCCGGTGAGCTGCGCCGGACGAACCGACGTGGTGCGAGTGAAATCGTCGGCGGGCGACGGGCGGCCGGTGTGTTTCGAAATCCCCGACGACTTCGGCGAATACGCGGTCGACGTCCCCGGCGCCTACCTTCTCGCCGGAGACGACGCCCACCCGATCACCGTCACCCTCGTCGACGGCACGGGCAAAGCGGGCGCGGTCGACATCGACCTGGGCGGCTGGACCGCCGTCGGAGCCGGCAAAGAAGGCAACGCCGCGTCCGCGCTGCGCTTGATCAGCGCAGCCACCGCCAAAGGCTACGCCGCAGTCACCGCAGAACGGCAACGGCTCGCGGCCAACGAGTTCGCCAACTTCTTCCTCGGTGCCCCCGAAGGGCACATTCGCCGCGCCAACCCGGCCGCCCCCGAAACCCCCGAACGCCTCGGATGGGTCCAGGAGTACGAGTCCGGCTCGATCTACTACACCGCTGCCGGCGGCACCCATGCGATTTACGGCCAAATCTACTATCGCCACCACGACACCGGCGGGGTTGCCGGGCCGCTGGGCTACCCCGTCACCAGTCAGAACACCGCCACCGCCCAAACCGACATCCTGCACGCAGACTTCTCCGGCAACCCCGCCGCCGGAGGCGGCAACGGCGGCTCCATCTACTGGGCCCTCGACATCGACTTCAACCACGATGGAAGCGTCCTCTACGGGCCCATCTGGGAGAAATGGGTCTCGCTTCGCCGCGGTGCCTGGTACCCCCATCCCCTCGCCGACATCGCCTCTACCCCGAACCCCAAAGGGCCCAACGGCGCCGGAGCCTTCGTGCACTTCGGCCAGCCCACCAACGCCGCCGTGCGCGACCCGAACGGCTCCGCCAATGCCTCGATCTACTACAGCGAGCAGACCGGGCAAACCCACTTCGTCCAAGGCTTGGTCCGGCAGACCTGGCGCCAGAACGGCTGGGAACAAGGCCGTCTCGGTTTCCCCGTCACCGACGAACAAAACACCAGCACCGGCTGGACCCAGCGCTTCCAGCACGGCACCATCACCTGGAACCGCGGCGCCACCGCGCCCGTCCTCACCTTCTTCTGACAGCCCGTACTCCGCTCCCGGCGCCCAGTCCGGCAGCCCGTTCGGGGTGCCCGTGGCGGTCCGGCCCTCGGCGAACTGCCGCACCGCCCGGCCCGCGCACCGCTCTCCGCCCGTAAACGAGCCTCGTGCTGATCGGCCTGCCGATCAGCACGAGGCCACGCCGCCGTCCGAATTCCGCATTCCCCCGTTCGGAAGTTGTGCCGGCATGTGACCACAGGCAACGTCGAGCGCGTGGAATCTCGCGAGACACGAGTGCGACAGCCGCTCGACGTGCCGCCGGCCCCCACGCAGAGAAGCCCCGCCGAATGATCGCGAGGCCGGCACAACGAGTTCGAATGCCGAGCCTGGCCGCCGCAGCGATCGTCGGCCGACTCGTGTGCGCCGCCCCGGCCGCAGCAGCAGCTCACACAGACGGATGAACCGGGCACGGCTGCCGCGAGTCCGACTTCCCAGAACCGGATGCGAACTGATGAGCTGTGACCGACAAGAACCAGTGACTGCGTGACGAGGGATGACGATGGCGATCCGGGTTGCGCTCGGCCCCTACGAAACTCGTACCGACGACCCCTTGGGCAGGCCACACGCCGGGTACTTCCCGCGCATGACGGAAACGGAAGCGTGGTCGTCCGGCCGCGGCGTGTGGAGGATGAGCCGCGACCGGCTGGCGCGCGAGCGTTTCGTGCTGGTCACCGGCGAAGGCCTGGTGCGCGCGGTCGCGGAACTCACCGGCACCACCAGTGTCGACGGACGCACCGTGCTGGAGGGCAAACTTCTCGGTGCCGGACATCCCGTGCGGGATGCTTGCTTCGGCAAGCCGGACCCGACGGTCAACGAGTCGAAAAACCCCGTCGCCTACTGCGAACTGCCCGAAGAACTTCCGTTCCTGCACCGGGCCTGCGGATGCGGATGCGGCGCGACCGGTCCCGGCGACTTCCGGTCCGGCCACGACATCCGCGCGATCCAGGCCCGCATCCGGGCCAGCTTCGATTCGCCGCTCGCCTTCGTCCGCTGGGTCGACGCGCACCTGAGCGACAACGGCGCCACGCCGCCCGACGCCGAACAAGCCGCGCCGATCGACGCCCGCGACCCGGCGCACTCCGCGCAGGACGCTGCCCCCGACATGCCCGCGGTTCCCGAGCGCGAGCCCGCCGGTTCCGATTCCGCGGTGCCGGCGATCGTGCTGGCGGTCCAGGACTTGGCCCTGCGGCAGTGGGCGGCGGCAGACACCGTGGGATGGTCCCGGCTGGCCGAGGCCGACGCCGAAGCACAGCACCGCCAGACTGCCGCCACGCGCAACCGCCTCACCCGCACCCTGAACGACACATTCGGAAAGGCAGCACCCCAGCTCGCCCGCGAGCGCAGCGGAGCCTGGGTCTACTCGGTCACCGACCTGTGGGCGGCGGTCAACACCTGGCGCGCCGCCCACGGAGCCGACGACCCCTTGCAGCACTGGCGCGACCGCCCGGACATCACAGCGGTCATCGACCTGCTGCACCAGGCACTGCGCGTCCGAGACGACCTCGACGCCACCAGCAAAACCCGCTTGCTCGACTCGCTGCGCAAGCACGACATCGCCGTTCCCACCGCGCTCCGGCCCCGCGTCACCCACATCCTTCAACACCACCACGCTGCAGCGCTCGCCTGGTTCCGCATGGACCCGCAGCCACTCGAACCGAGCCGGACGAGCGAATCCCCGTCATCGCTGACCGCGTAGCCCCGCGGCGTCCGGACGAGTGAATTCCGGCCGCCGCCGCACCGAGAGGCAGCCTGAACCGTACGGTCGAGGAAGGCCCGCCCGGCACCTCCCCCCTCGAGCCGGGCGGGCCTTCTCTCCCACACACGCATGTCGACGGGAACCGCTGCGGTGCGACAGCGCAGTTCTTTGCCCGCAACAAACCGATCTGCTGTCCGTACGAACGTCGACGCTCCCCGCGCCACGCCAGTTGCCGACAGGGATCGAGCACTTCACCGGTCGAGACGCAGAACAAAGACGCTCGACGCGCTCCTGGACGGCTACCCGGCCAACCGGCTGGCAGCTGTGGCTATCTCCACGATCGCCGGAGCCTCGGGAATGGGTCCCGGACGCGATGGGCCCAATGCACCCGCGAGCGACGTTTTGCCCGGTCGATCCGGAGCAGGCGCTGGACGGATTTCTCCGCGCACTGGACGTGCCGGGCGATCGGATCCCCCGGACACTGGACGCGATGGCCGGGCTCTACCGATCGCTGTTGACCGCCCGGAAGATGCTGGCGCCCTTGGACAACGGTGCGCATGCTTGGAAGCCCTCGACGGCGACAACCGCGACCCGGGCGTTCCTGTGCGGTCCTCCGACCCTGCGGAACTCCCAGCGCCTCAAGACCGTCGCGTCCTGCGGAGTCCCGGGCCACACGGCCGCGCCGGGTCTCTCCCGCCCGGCGGCATCTCACAGAAGGGTTCTCCCATGACCAATCCCTGCCACCCGCCGGCCAGTCCGTGACGGGCCGGGCCCCGGACATCGCCGGCAGCTGCCCAGCCGAGTGCCTCGACCACGCCGAGCATGTCTACATCCTTTGCTACGGCCGGCCGGTCACCGTGTCCTCGATCGACACCGAGGCAAAACCCATCAGCCATTACGTCGGGTGGACCAGCCAGCAGCCGCCGGTCCGGCGGGTCCGGTCTCACGGCGCCCGCTCGGCGCACTACATCGCACAGATCCGACCCGGCACCCTCGCCGACGAAGACCATGCCAAACGCCATGAGTCTTGTCCGAAGTGCGGTGAAAGCCTGTGGTACTATAGCGAAAAGCCACCCGGCTCCGCAGCTGACTGAACGATGCTCCGCCCGAGGCTGGGGCAGACGACGGGACCGCCGCATGCCCGCTCGGCTCCTCGGAACCCTGACCGGGGCTTTCCTCCTGCGTGTTTCGACAACGGCCCACGCGTCGATCCAGCGAACTCTGTCTTCCGGCTGCCGGCCCTGCCTGGCTGTCAGCGAAACCGTCACGCGCGGACAGGACGGTCGTGGCATTCGCCGACAGCACAGTCAGCTCCGTCGCGCGTTCGCCGTACTCCGGCTCACCTCAGCGTCAGGAGGCGTGTCGAATGTAGCGAAACACGCACCTCCTCCGACATCAGGAGCATGAGCACGGTCCACGGAGAGGTTCTCGCACTGTTGAGGCGCTGGCGCGACGAGATCGACCGTGATGCGCTAACCGTGCCGATCGATCTGGCCGCCCTGCGAGCCCGCGAGCGCGAGGACAAGACGCGGTTCCCGAGCGTCGCGCACGAGGTCTGCGAGATCCGCGACGACGCGCTGCGCGCTCGGGCCGCCCGGTTGCAGGCAGAGAAGGGCACCGTGCGAGAGCCTGCGGTGCATCCGCCGGCGTGGATCCCTGACGACGTCTATCCGTTTCCGGCTGCGGGCTGATCTGTCCGGCGCGCGCCGGACTGCGATGGCCGGGCAGGAGCAGCCGGGGGCGCCGTTCCCGCTTGAGGGCTCGGCGGCCCGGGATGGGCTGAGGCGTCTGATCCCCGGCTGCTCCTGCCCGGCCATCGCTTGGGTTTCGTGTCACACGGAGCGTTTTCGTGCGCCGAAGGCGGTTTCCTCCCGGTAGGTCTGGCCGGTGCTCAGGCAGTGGTGCAGGCAGCTCAGCAGTCGTCCGGAGAGGTTCCGCAGCGCCGGTGCGTACCTGTCGCCCGCGGCGCGGCGCCGGTCGTAGTGCGCCCGGCAGCCGGGGCTCTTCGTCAGCGAAGCGAAGGCCCACATGTGCGCGGCTTCTTTGAGCCAGCGGTTGGCGATGTGGCGATGGGTGACCACTGCGCTGTTGCCCGAGGCCCAGGTCAACGGCGCGGCACCGACGTAGGCCCGCAGTGCCCGCCCGTCCCTGAACCGGTGCGGATCGTCCCCGATCTCCCCGAGCAGCCGCGCGCCGATGACCGGGCCGCACCCGGGAAACGACGCGTAGATCCCTGCGTGCGGATGCTGCGCGAACGCCTCCTCCAGCTGCACGGCGAGACTGCCGACGGTCGCGCACGCCTGATCCAGCTGTCCCAGGCACGCGATCACCTTCGCTCCCATCGCGGCTTCCACCCGCGGCGGCCGCAACAGCACCGGTTGCGCGAACACCGACTGCAGGTGCAACGCCCTCGGCATCCGCAGACGGGTCCGTCCCGCCTCCCGCAGGATCCGGCACAGCGTGACCGCGTCCAGCCGCGCCGCCTCCCGGGGAGTCGGGGCCGCGGCCAGCACCGCGCGCGCCTCCGCACGGAGAAACCCGTCGGGCAGGTCTTCCCAGGCCGTCAGCGCGCCCGGGTGCACGGTGCGCAGCACCGACCGCAGCCGGTTCCCGTAGAACCGCCTGTCCCGGCAGGCTTCCCGGTGCGCGCGGGCCAGCACCCCGACCGCGCGGGCCTGGTCCGAGGACTGCGGCAGCGGCCGGTGCAGGTCGCCGTCGATGCGGAGCATATTGGCCAGCATCGCGGCGTCGCTCTTGTCGCTTTTCGTCTTCGCGGGCGAGAGCCGGGCGCGGTAGCGCGCCGCCATGGACGGGTGGATCACGTGCACCGGCTGGCGCACGGATCGCAGCTGCTCCACCAGCAGGCTCGACTCGGTCTCGATCGCCACTGGCACCTGCCGACGGCTGTGGCGATGGCTGCTGCTCAGCCCGCGCAGCACCTGCAGCAGCTCCTGCACGCCTTCAGGTGTCTCCGGTATCCGCGCGCGACGAACCACGGCGCCGGTCGTGTCGACGACAGCGAGGTCGTTCAGTCCTTCCGACCAGTCGATGCCGGCCCACCACCGTGTCCGAGTCACCTGTCGTTCCTTGTCTGGGAATCGCCGCACGGGGCGGGATCGCGGTGCCGCGGCGGCGAGTGCCGTGTGCGCGGGACCGCGATGCGAACCAGCCGTCCGCAGCATGATCAACCGATACGACCGACCATACCGGGCGCGAGCCGACCCGCGTACGGAGCCTCCGGCAGTCCTGTGTGGACTGTCCTAGTGCGTTCCAGGACCAGGAATTCGGGATGTCCTTGTGAGAGCAGCCGATGCGAGCCTTCTCGGCTACGGCGCAGTGCCGTCCGGCATCGGGGGCGGCTTGTCTCGGGATCCGGCTGAGGCCGGACGTTCCGGGCGGGTCTCGTCGACTGGACGGCCGAATACGGCTTCTTTCCCCGCTCGGGCGAGAACGGCCTGGGTTGCCGCGGGAAGGCCTATCCGGTTCCAGTGGAAGATGACGTGAAGTGCGGTGACGGCACGCAATCCGCGAGTGAGGGCGCCTTCCTCGCGGAGGGTCCGCAGCGCCCGCCCCGCGTCTTCGAACGCGGTGAGCCAGGTGCGGTCGAGCACGTCGGTTCGGGCTCTGCCTCGGAGAATGCGGTTGATGTCGTCGGTGAACGAGCTCCACACGTCCGCGGCGACAGGTGCGACAGCCACTGCGGCGCGGTGTTCGGCGATCTGTGCCCATACGTCGCCTTGCTCGTTGATGTCGAGCCCGGCGGCTCGCATGAGCGCGGTGCACAGGAGGAGAGACCGTTCCCGCCGGTCGTCGGCGCCTGCGCGGAGGAACGGCAGCAGGTGGCTGCTGTCGCGGTGGAACAGCTGGTGGGCCAGGTCCATGCTGGCGGGGCCGCCGAACGCATGGGTTTCCGGCTCGTAGATGTCGCGGGTCCAGGAGACTCCTGCGGCGAGTCTCGGGTGGATCGGGTCGCCGTCCGGGCCGGCGAGAAGGTAGCGCACGCGCCAGGGGCCTTTCCGGATGAACCACCAGGCGGTGATCAGCCCGCCGGTTTCCGCGGCCGGGAGGATGCCGGTCAGGTGCTCGGTGGCGTGCCGTTCCCGTTCGGCGGCGCCGGCACCGGGATAGGCGATGTTCAGCTGTTTCCAGGCGGTCGTGTCCACAATGGCCTTTCGGGTCAGCGGAGCAGAAGGCAGGCGTCCCACGAGGTCGCCGCGGTTCCGATGGTCGCGAGGGTGGCGCCGGCCGCGCCGGTGAGGAATCCCGCAGGCTCGTCGGTCGGGGCCGTGGCGTTCTGGTGTCGCTGCAGCACCGACGTGAGGGCGATCGGCTTGGCGGCGTCGGCGGCGATGCGGCGGGCGGTCGCGAGCAAGCCGCCGGTTCCGTGGCACAGGCTCCGGTCGGTGAGCGAGTCCAGTTGGGCTGGGTCGTTGAGGCACGTGGCGAAGGCGGCTTCGGCGCTCTGTTGGCGGGAGCGGTCGCGCAGCGCGCGGCCGGCGAGCTGGAGGGCTCGGGCGATGCCGGGGGTGCCGTAGCACCATGACGGCCGGCGCGGGCCTGATTGGCTGCTCGTGTGGTGCTGGAGGTCGGCGAGCGTGACGACCGGTGGCCACCAGGCGCCGCCGCTGGCGTGGCGCTGTTCCCGGCTGTCGAGCCACCGGCAGATGCGCGTCATCGCGTCGGCCTGGCCGTCGACGGTGATGCCGTCGTTGTGGGTGAGTGCGAGGAGCGCGAGCGGGCCGGTGATGCCGTGGGCGATTCCGTGGTTGGAATGACCGCCTGCGGGGCCGGGCCGGGTGCGTTCGGGACCTGCTGGACACCACCAGCCGGGAAGCCCGTCCACGGGTTCGGTCAGGCGCACCAGGTAGGTCAGGACGGAGCGCAGGAGATCGTGGCCGCCGCTGCGGCGAAGCGCGACGCCGAGGCCGGTCAGACCGCCGATGAGGTCGTACTCGTCCAGCGCCGGTCGGCCGCGCCGGTCGATGCGGGCGTGGGCGGCGTCCAGGCGCGCGCGGGTGATCAGGGCAGTACCGGTGTCCACGATTTCCCGGGCACGTGCGAACCCGGGTCGGTCGGCGGCTCCGTGCAGGACGAAGGACAGCGCCGGGGCGCCGTGGCAGAGGCTGGCCGAGTGCGCCCTGCTGACCCCGTCGGCAACAGCGTGGCTCAAGGTCGCGTTGGCCGTCTCCCACGTTCCCGCACCGGTGCTGGCCTGCTCGATGTGCAGGAGCGCGATCCCTGCGGCGCCGCCGCTGAGGGATTGCCCCGGTTTCACGACGCGCCTCGCGCGAGCAGAGTGAGCGCGGTGGCGCGGGCCAGCCGCAGGCAGCGCCGCTCGGACGCCAGGTCCGCCCCGATGATTCGGACGTGGTGCAGGTGCAGGAGGTCGGCCAGGATCCGGTCCGGATCAAGGCCGTCGCGTTCGGCGTGGGCGCGGTAGTCCGCCAGGGCCAGCCGGAGCCGCTCGTCACTGCCGGCGTCGAGGGCACGGATGACGAGTTCGCGATGCACGCTGACCGGCCGGTCGGACGCGTGCGGCTCGCCGCGGTGGTCGACGTGCTCGATGAGCCAGCCAGGGCCGTGTCCGGCGAACCCGTTGGCGATGCTGATCAGCCCGGCCGCGGCGGCGATCGCCCGGTCGCCGGGCAAGCGCCGCACGACCGCGTGCGAGTCGGCGGCGAACACCTCCTCGGCCGCGGCGAGCGTCGCTCCGGTGCCGAAGCGGGCTTCGGGCCGGTAGGTGTTGATCGTGTAGTCGTGCAGCAGCCCGTCGGCGCGGAGCGACTCCGCCCAGGCGCCGAACTGCTCGGCGGCGGCGCCGAACCGGCTGGGGTCGCGGAGCGGGATCCGCATCCGGAGGTGGGGTTCGGGTTCGCGGCATCGGATGAACCACCAGCCGTTCCCGACGGCGGCGTCGAGGTCGGCCGTCCGGGCGAGGATGTCGTCGATGCGGCCGAAAACCTTGACATACAGCCACGGCGACAGGCCCGGCCGGTGCTCGACGGCGCTGTGCACCGTCGTCGACCGCGGGTGTTTGGGCACGCTGGGCGGCGAGGTCCGTGCGAGGGTGAGGACGATCTCGTGGGCTCTGCCGTCGATCCAGCCGGCCGGGCCGTGGGTTTCGGTCAGGATCGCGTCCTGCCGCCGGCGCAGGTGGCTGCGCAGGAGTGCCAGGTGGGCGGGTTCGTCCAGGGCGAGGCGGATCCTCACGTCGTCGGCGCCGAGAAGCACCTCCGACGGGATCCGGCAGGTCTCCCGCAGGCTCTCCCATGCCTTCCGCCACGTGCCGAAAGGCTCGGCGGGGGCGGGCAACGCGGAGGCCGCGATCCTCCAGCGGGCAGCGTGCAGGATCGATCGGCCGCGGCGGATGCGCGGGAGGAACGGCAGGTCGCGGGCGACGAGACCCCAGCTGAACGGGCGGCAGGGTGCGCAAGAGGCAGTCCAGATCTCCGTGAGGAACCGTGCGAGGGGCTGCTGGCCGCCGGCGAGGTTGACGCCGTTGAACAGCATCGGCTCGACAGCGCGGGCGTCGGACAGGGAGACGAGCCACAGGCGTCGCGCATCGCCGGTCACGGCGAGGTCGTCCACCGTGATGCCGGGAGACCGCTGGTACTCCCCCACTGGCAGGACGGGCAGGAGTCCGGGCACCCTGGCGACGGCGGTCATCCTGCGGGCCAGCGGCGGCCCGGAAACCTGCACCGCCCTGGCTTCGGGCGTCATGGTCGGCAGTGCCGTGTAGGCGTGCTCGAACCGCTCCCGCTCGGTGTCGTCGAGCAGGTGCAGGAAGCGGCCGACGGTGACTCCGGCGTGCCGGGCCCCGCTGACGACCGCGAGCGTGAAGTCGCCGCGATCGAGGTCGGCGAGAGACCTCGCCGCCAGGCCGAACCTGAGTTCGGTGTGCGGGGCCGGGGTCCGCTGCCCGGTCGTCAGGCGGGCGATGAGGTCGTCATCGAGGAGAACCTCGTTGCCGCCTTCGAGGGCGGCCTGCTGGGCGAGGATCGCGAGGGTCGTGTCGCGGGAGGTCAGTGTCCGCGTTTCGCGCCGATGCGATCCCCGGAACCCGGCGGGGTAACCCAGTCCGGACCGGCTGACCAGATCGCGCACGGGAACGACGGCGCCCGGCCCGTAGCGTTCGAGGAAAGCCTGGTGATAGGACTGCCACCAGGGCATGTGCGGCGCGATGAGCGTGAGCGCCGCCGCGGCTTGTTCTGCTTCGCGCAGGACCGCGGCGGGCAAGGTCACCGAGCAGCCGACCCGCACATCGGCCGCCGCCTGTCCGGCCCGGTCGGGAAGGTCTCCGTAGCCGGCGAGGTGGGCCGCAGGATCGGTCACGGTCATCGGCGGGCGGAGGGCTGAGAGCAGCACACGGCGGGTTACCAGCCGTGCCAGCAGCGTCTCGATCACCGCGAGGTCGACGGCGGGGGCCTCGGCGGCCAGTGTGGCGGCCAGGTCGCTGAAGGGGATCGGCCGCCGCGCGATCTCCACGGCCAGGCGCACGGGCCCGGTCAGCTCAACGTCGAGGTCCCACAGGCGGTCTCCCGTGCCTGGGCGATCGTCGGCACCGGCGCCCGGGACTATCCACGAGCGGCCGCGGGCGAACCCGAGACTGTTCGTCACGACGTCGACGGTCCGCAGCGTCTCCAGCTGCTCGATCCGCTCGACCTGGTCGTCCACGAACGCGCCATCCGGCCGCAGCACCGTCTGGTGCTCTCCGCTCCACCGCACCGATGCGCGAGCGCCGAGGTGCACGGGCGCCACACCCGCGAACAGGCCGAAGGGCGTCGCTCGGCTGGTCCAGCGCAGCAGGTACCGCGCCACCGTCTCGACCAGCCGCCGCGTGCGGCGCACCGTCTCGCGCCCGGGCTGTGGCTCGGCGATCGTCCGTTCCGCCCGAGTTGCCAGCTCGGCCGAGGCGATCCTCACCGCGTCGGCGAACCCGGGCACACTCCACGCGTGCCGCAGCCAGTCGTGCCAGCCGGCCACATCGTCCCCGGCCAAGTCCGGCCACGCCGGCAACTCCAGGTCGGCCGGGAACGTCGTGACCCTGATCAGTGCCGCGTCCACGGCCTCAAACGTGCGCACCTGCGCCGCCGCCTTCCCCGCCTAGAGGGTGCGGCCCGGCCGTGCGGTGCAAGACCGGGCCGCACCAGCGCCTGGCTGTCAGCCGTTGGTCGTGCAGGCGTCGCTGCCCGTGTCCCCGTCGCCACAGCCGTCCGACGTGCAGTCCTCCGACCCGGTCGCGGGTTCGGTGCCGCCGTCGACGAGTCGCACGTTGAGGCGGAACTCCGAGGGGTCCATCAGAACTTCCTTTCTCCGGAACGATTCCTGGCTCCCCTTCCATGGCTCCGTCGGCAGGAAGGAGATGTTCCCCGGCGGGCCGGCTACTGCGCAGGCCATGTGAACGCCACACGGCTGTGGCGCTTGTTCAGCACCAGTCCTTCCGGGAGATCGGTGTCGGGTGTGTCGATCGGGAGGACGTGCAGGGTCGGAGCGGGGCGGCCGGCGCGATCCCACGCCCGGATCTGATCTGCCATCTCCTCGGCGGCCCGTGCCCTGTCGGGGCCGTGGGCGTACGCCGCGTACTCGAACTCGCCGTCGGCGACCTGGCGGAGCCGCCCCCGGTAGGCCAGCGCCGCGCCGTGAACCGACGCAGGAGTCCCGTACTGCCACGAGGGGTCGACCAGGCCGCTGTCGACGGCGCGGGTCTGGGCGATCATGACGGCGAATCCGGGCATGTGGCTCGCGAGCCAGAGGTCGAGATCAGCGGAGCGCCGGCCGGAGGGGACGATCACGCCAGAAGAAACTTCGTAGCGCTCCAGGGAGAACACGCCCTGGAGCGCGGCGCCGTCGATGTCCTGGTGTTCCTCGGTCAGCCACAGGTTGACGCCGTCTCCGAGGGGGATCTCCCGGCCTGTGCTGGCTCCTGCGCCCTGCATCGGGACAAATCCGCACGAGAGGTTGCTGAGGCTGACCAGGCGACCCCCGGTTCGCTGCAGCGCCCAGGAGCGGGTCATCCCCAGGGTGCGCAGCGGGACCACGAGGATGCCGTCGTCGGTCAGCTGGCTGAACCAGGCGGGAGGAATGTCCCACGCCCCGACCGTCACGATGATCAAGTCGTAGCGGCGGCCGGGCCTGATCTCGAACTCGGCGTCGGCGCACACGACGTCGACATCGGCGTAGCCCGCCGCATCCAGGCAGGCACGTGCCCGGTCGGTGACGTCCGGGTCGATGTCGACGGTGGTGACCGACCCGTTCGGACCGGCGATCTCGCGCAGCAGCGCCGCGTTGTACCCGCCGCTGCCGATCTCGAGGATGTGGCGCCCGGTCGCCTGCCCGAGCATGTCCGCGATCAGATGAGGCGCGGACACCGAGCTGATGTTCACGCCGTCCTCGCGCCGCTTGGTGACCACCGCGGTGTTCGCGTACGCCTCCTCCAAGGAGATCCCGGGGACGAACAGTTCGCGCGGCACGGTCCGCAGCGCGCGTTCTATGTCAGCGGGCAGTGCGAGACCTCGCCGCGCACGTCCCTCCACGAGCTTGTCGACCAGGACGTTGCGGAGTTCCTGTGCCCTCGTAGTGGTTTCTGCGTTCAAGAGATGCGCGCCTCCTAGGCTTATGCAGAGTCGTCAATCGTCGACAGGCAGCGATTTTCAGTATGCCGGGCGCGTCTACCGCGCTGTGATCCCGACACGGTGGGCGGACGGCTTCACGGGCCGGCGCACGTGCCGCTCGGTCTTCTGCTCGTCGCCAGCGGCACGGTGTTCGAGGACGTCGGTCAGTGAAAGGCGGCGGTGCGCTCGCTGCCGCGCCCGTGGTCGCAGAGGGAGACCGGGCGGAGCTCGCCCGGCAGTTCGGCAGCTCTGCCGCCTGTTCTCGCAGCCGCAGGCCACCGCGCGGACGCGGCTGCGGCTCAGGCCCGGCGACTACGCTCGCCTCACGATCCCGTTGCGCGACAACGCCGAACGCGCCGTCGCTCTCCTGCGGACCTGGCCGCCGGGCCCAGTCCCCGGCGAGAAGGCAGCGCAGGAACCGATCCGCGCCGGGCAGGGACCCGCGGGGCAGGGTGGCCTCCGTCCGCGGGGTCACGGCTGTCGCGTCCCCGGGATCGTCGCAGCGGCTTCCCTGGCACGCTCCGAGGCTGTTTGTTCGGCGCTGCTGCGGAAGTCCGTCAGCCGTGCCGCCTGGATCGCGGTTTGGACCGCGTGGTCCTGCCGCGCCTTCTCGGCGTCCAATCGTGCCTGGATGTCGTCTACGGTCGGTCGCCCGCGCGGAGCAGGGATCGGCCGCCGGGCTCGTCGCAGCCACAGCGAGACCAGCACCAGCAACGCGAGCAGGCAGCACGCCACGACCACAGCCGGTTGGCCCGGTCGAACCGCTTCGCCGAGCGTGATTGCGGCAGTCATGCAATGCACCCCAGTTCCGAACGCGGATTCTCCCCAGGACAAGGGGGTTCCGGCCCTGCCGCCCCGGCGGCCTCCCGGCCGGCTGTGCCGGTCGCAGCCGTTTTCCGGCCGCGGGCCGGAGCCCGGGCAGATGCAATCCGGGGAGGCTGCGGTGCTGGCGTCTGCCGGGGTTTCACACTGACAACCTTGGAGCCGGGGATCGGACAGGACCAGCCAGTGAACCGGAAGGGACCGGAAGGGACCGGAAGCGAATCGGAAGCGGAACCGGGTGACCGTGTCTTGCCAACAATGCGGTGACCTGCGGTAACGTGACGACCTCGGGCAGTGGCGGAGGGGAGACGGCCGTGGGCAGGCGCCGAGAAGGATTTCGCCGGGCGAGGAAAGCGGCGAACCTGACGCAAGAAAAGCTCGCCGAGCTGATGGGGGTGAGCGAAAAGAGCGTCAGGGCCTGGGAATCAGGCTGCTCCGAGCCGCACCCTGCCCGACGCCGCCGGCTCGCGGCACGCCTGCGCATCACGGATGCACGGTTGGAGGAACTCCTGCGGGAAGGCACCGCGGCGGCCACGACCGTCCCAGCCGAAGCGCCGAATCCGGCACCGCACGCTGCCTCGGCTGTCCCGGGCGGCGCGCCCGGGATCGTGTTTCCCGTTATCGTGAACGGGAAACACGCGGTGCCCTGTCACGACGGCACCGCCGTTGCGGCGAGCGCTCTCGGCCACCGCACGTCCGCTGTCAGCTCACGAAGCGGTGAGACGACACCCCACGCAGCGTCGGCTGCAGAACGGGATGCCATGAGCCCGCTGAATCGCCGGTCCCTCTTCAAACACGGGCTCGCCGCCGCCGTGTTGCCCGCGCTCGCACCGGACCAGGCGCAGCACGTCGCGATCGCGCTCGACGACGCTCGCCGCTATCTGGACGGCTCGGTAATCCGCTATTTCCGCCAGCAACTGGATGCCTGCAAAGCCGAGGACGGGGCGCTCGGCCCGACCACAAAGCTGCAGGCCGTACTGGGGCTTCTCGGAGCCGTCGACGAGCATGTTCGGGAGGTCAAGCCGGACATCCGGCCCGGCCTTCTCCGGCTGGGCGCCGAAGGCGCGGAATTCGCGGGATGGCTCTACCGGGACAATCGCGACATGGCGCGGGCCCTGTACTGGCACGACCGGGCCATGGAGTGGGCGCAAGCCGCAGGGGACGGCGCGATGCAGGGCTACGTCCTGGTCAAGAAGGCTCAGCTCGCCTACGACGAACGCGATCCCACACGGATGCTCATCCTGGCGCAGGCGGCGCGCCGCAGCACCGGAGCCCTGCCGAAACGCGTTCAGGCCGAAGCCGCCCAGCAAGAAGCACGAGCCGACGCCATGCTCGGCGCCTCCGCGACAACGGTGAGCCGCAAGCTGGACGACGCCTGGCAGCTGCTCGACGACGACGGGGACGACGGCTCGGCGCTCGGCGCGCACTACAACGCCACGCTGCTGACCATGCAGACCGCGGTCTGCTACACCGAAGCCGGACAGCCCCGGCGAGCGGTCGAACTGTTCGAGAAGGCCCTGATCGAAAGCCGGTTCTCGCCGCGCGACTACGGGTTCTTCCTGTCCTGGATGACGGCGTCGCTCGCGCTGTCCGGCGAACCGGACCACGCCGCCGCGACGGGATTGGTCTCCGCGAACAGGGCCGCCGAAACGAACTCACGGCGCACCCGCGAGGAACTCGTCCGGGTTGTGGACGTGCTGCGGCCGTGGCACAACCGGCCGGCCGTACGGGAATTGTGCGCGACGATAAGCGTGTAAGACGCGCGGGCAGGACGGCCCCCAAGACGCTATTCCGCCGTGAGCCACTCCCGCGTCTCGCGGATCACCTGCGCCTGCCATGCCTGGCTCCGCGGATCCGCGTATGCCGGATCGTCGTGAACAGCGAAGCCGTGCTGCGCGCCCTCCAGTTCCAGCAGCCGGTGCTCACACCTCAGCTCGCGATCCGCAGCACGCGACCACTCCACCGGGATGAAGGTGTCCTCGGTGCCGTGCACGATCAGCGTGGGAGCCTGGATGAGCGGCAGGTTCTCCCGGGCCTCGAACCAGAACGCATCGTTGAGCAGCGCCCGGCCGAGAACGAACCCGCTTCCGTGGCCGACACCGCCGGATGCGTTGAGCGCGGCCGCGCCCTTGTCGCTGAGGTAGCCCGCCTCGGACCAGGCAGGCTTGTCGTCGATGTACCGCCGGCGGTAGTCGATCAGCGGGTTGAACAGCACCAGCCGGTCAATCTCGCCCGGACGTTTCGCGGCATAATAGGCGGCCGCCCCGCCGGAGAAACTGGTCCCCAGAAGCGAAACAGGCACATCCGGCACCGCCGCGGCGCCGGACTCGAGTCCGGCCCGGATCACGTTCAGCAATGCCGACAAGGACAGGTCCTCCTGCCGTCCCTCGCTCTCGCCGTGCCCGGGCAGATCCAGCCGGAGCGAAGCCACGTCGCCCTCGGCCAGACCAGCGGCGAGACGAGTGAAGAACCCGCCCTCCTCACGGGTCACGCTCGAACCGTGGAGAAGCAGGACGACACCGCAGGGCTCGCTGTCAGGTTCAGTCAACGTACTGGCCAGGCGCAGCCCGTCCGGTGTACGCACCGTCGGAAAACCGTCGCGAGACATGGACACTCCCGAAGTCGTCATCGAGGCACAGTGTGCCAGATTCGCACCCGCCGACAGCGGCGGAACGCAGCTGGGGACTGGGCTGGCCGGACGCGCGTCTTGTCCGAGTCCCCGGTGCGAGCCCGCAGCCGAACCGCATGCCCGTCGCCGGCACCGGCATAGCCAGCATTCACCCGAACATTCCTCCGCTTCCGAGACCACGATGCGACGCTCAGCAGCGTCCGTGCAAGCGTGCCATCCGACAATCCCGCTTACTTACTCGGGCAACGACCCTGGGCGATTCTCATGGGCCTCAAGAAGAGCTTCCTGCCAAGCGATTGAGAACGCGCTGGTCCGTGCTCAACATCGTGATCAACCACGCAAGACGCTGACGGAGGAGCCCGAGCTCCGAGCCGACACGAGCCCATTGACCTCCTCACCGCATGACGAACGTCCTGCGCGCCGCAGGCACCGACGCGTGGGAGGTGGTTGCGGGAAGATTTCGTCGGCTACGGTGCGGGGGGCCATGCAGGAAGAGACATCGGGAGCAGCGTGATTCGGTCGGTAGTGTTCGATGTCGGCGAGACTTTGCTCGACGACTCGCGAGAGTTCGGCGCGTGGGCGGACTGGATCGGAGTCAAGCGGCACACGTTCTCGGCAGTCCTGGGCGCGGTGACCTCGAGCGGCAGAAACAACGCGGAGACGTTCCAGATTTTCCGGCCCGGCTTCGACCTGGACGCCGAACGCCGGCGCCGAGAAGCCGCCGGGCGCGGTGAGCAGATCGAGGAGTCCGATCTCTACCCCGACGTGCGCCCGGCGCTCTCGGCGCTGCGGAACGCCGGGTTCTGGGTCGGCATCGCGGGAAACCAGACCGCGAAAGCGGCGCGGCTTCTGCGCGAACTGGCCCTACCGGTGGACGCCATTGCGACGTCGGGCGAGTGGAACACCGCCAAGCCTGACCCTGCGTTCTTCGAAAAAGTCGTCGACTTCGCCCCCGGCGAGCCCCGGGAGATCGTTTACGTCGGCGATCACCGAGACAACGACATCGTGCCCGCACAGGCGGCTGGACTGAGGCCGGCGCTGATTCGCCGCGGCCCCTGGGGCTACCTGTGGGCGGACGACCCCGTCGTCGTTCGCAACGCTGCCTGGACGCTTGAAAGCCTCGCCGAACTGCCCGATCTCCTCAGCAGCGAACGCTGAGTTCCTCGCCGTCAGCGATCCGGAACTCCGGAAAAGAGTTCGCGGTCGAGGCTGTTCATCGCATCGTTCGACGCGCCCGGAGTCGCTCGACGCAATTGCTCGACCATTCCCCCGACTTGGGGGTGGGCTCGTACGTGCTCCGGCGCGATCCGCAAAGCTGCGCGCAAGGCATCGATCGTGTTGTCGCGTTCGTCCGCCAAGTTGTGAACGCGCGCGAGGTCGATGTAGAAATGCGACCGCCGTTCGGCTGGCATATTCGCATCTGGCCGCCACCCGGCCGCCAGGCGGAAGGCAGCGCTGATGTCACAGGTCTCCGCCGCGAGAGAGAAATGGTGGATACGCACAGACGCCGACCCGAATGCCGTTCCGAGGTGGATTCCCTCGTTCACGCGTCGCGCGGCTTCCTGAGCTTCCTCGATATGGTCGCGTGCTCGGAGGCTCTCGCCCGCGCGACCTGCCATCACTGCGGCGCGCATGTGCAATGCCCCGTACGTTGCCGCCGCAGTTTCGGAAGCCGCGAGGTCGATCCGGTCGGCGGCCCGTTCAAGCATCCGCCGGCCGGCACTGAGGTCTTCTGAAGCGAAGAATGTTTCTGCCCGCACGTAGGAAGCGCTTCCTTCCAGCAGTTCGTCTTCGGCATCGGCTGCCGCTGTGTTCAACAGGCCGATGATGCGCGCGGACAAATCGTAGTATCCGTACTTGTCCGCCACGGCATCGGCTGCGCGGTAAACCTGGAAGAGCAGGCGCGCGAAGCGACTCCTTTCGGACCTCGTGCAGTCCAGGAATCCGCGATGCAATTCAGACAGAAGCAGCGGAACCTCGGCAGCAAGGACTCGATAGTCGGATTGAAGCCGTTTGTCGACGGTTGCCGCCACGAGAGAGCCCAGTTCGTCGACGGGCCGGACTGGGCCGTCCTCAGGGATGTCGTGGGAGTCCAAAACCCGGCGCAGGACCGGGATCCGAGCGCGGATATCAGCTGCTTCCGGCGTGTGCAGCACGGCCGGACGGTAATGTGCCTGTCCGCAGGCGGTTTCCAGGGCCAGCGTTTCCGCCGCGAGCTGACCGGCTTGCGAGTGGCCGGCACGGGAACCAGGCGGCTTCGGCCTCGGAGCGGTTCTCGAGGCGGCTGTCCTGCGGATGAGTTCCTCGAGTTCCGCCAGCGAAACGCTCAGATGCTCGGCAAGCTCGTGACGCCGCCCGGGCTGCGGTTTGTTGCGGCCCGATTCCCAGTTCCTGACGCTCTTCACATCCGCCGACAGCAAGCGGGCGAGATCCTCTTGGGTCAGGCCCGCTTTCGCGCGCGCGTGAGCCATCTCCGATTCGTTGTCTTCCACGGCCGCCTCCCCACGCCTCGGATACGCGACATTACCGCAGGTAAAGATTACAAGCGCAACTCACCTTGCCGGTTTCTTGCCGTTCCTCCGGGGCCGTTCCCGCCCGGAGCTACCGCAGCAGCCCCGGGTTCGTCCGATCTCGGGGAATACCACGGCACCAGCCTCTGAACTGATGCGTCCGATTCCTCCGGCCGACGCCGGGCTCGGAGACTCTCAGGCCGGGCTTCCGAGCGCTGCGGCCTCCTTTGCTCCCACCGTCGACCTATCGCAGATAGGTCCAGGCACGAGTCCCGATGCGTTCGCTGCGGCATTTGAGTCCGTCCCCGAGCACAGCGCCGGCCGTCCTTCCCGCAGGGACTGCTGCCGCGCGCGTCGGCCTGCGCCGAGGCCTCGGGGCTGTGAGCGCGGGCCGTCCGTCACAGGCATGATCGGCTGAGTCTGGGGGACGCGGTCCGCTGATTGCCCAGGTCGAAGCACCAGTGCGACGCGGCACAGGATTCCGCGCGATCGGCCCGCCATACCTGGTGCCAGCCGATTGCGCGTTTCGATCAGGGCTTGTCCCCGGCTCGGTCACCCAGCCGCTGCGCTTCAGTACGCGCAGACAGCGCCGGGATGGCCCGGATCTTTTCGCGACTCAGGTGCGACCACGAGATGCCAGTGGGCCGACGGCGTGCATCACAGTAAATGGTCTGTTCGGGGGTCACGATGAGGTCGACGCTGAAGTCGTGGTCGGTTTCAGGGAGATCGGTATCCACGACTTGGAGTTGGTGGACCGTGGTGACGATGGTCGTCTGCGGCCCGATCAGACCGGCCTCGATCAGGAGGGCAACCTCCAGGTCTGAGTAGCCGGCTCCTTTTCCGACTCGCACGCCCCGTCGGTCGACGGCGACTGTGCCGCAGACGACGAGGTCTACCGGCTTCATCTGTCCCGGGCCGACGGTCGGAGCGGCGTCTGCGGCGTATTTGCTTCGTGCTGCGTCGAGGCTGACCTTGGCCGGGTCTAGTTCGTAGAACGGTTCTGGTTTGGCCATCGCGGGCACGGCCATGTAGACGGTTTTTCCGTCCCGCAGGGCTGTCTCACGGACCGGCAACTGGGCTCGATCCGGGTTGCATTTCACTACCCGCGCTTCCCGCCAGGCCTCTAGCGCGGCCAGACGTTGAGCAGCGATCTCTGCTCCCACGAAGGAGGGAATCCTCCCGACCGCGCTCCTGCCCTGCGGGTCAACTGCCGCGGTGTCGAGCAGCGCCCAGACACGCTCGCGGGCAGCGCGCTTCTCTTCCTCGATTTGCATGTCTCCGTTGTACCGCGCGGGCCTGGCGGCTAGCTGCCAGCCATGAGGGCGAACAGCCGTTCGCCCGCCGCCGCGACGGAGGATTCCCGACGCCAGGGTCGCAGCTCTCGCCCTACGCTGAACGCGACGTTGAGGCCGCCGCCCCCTCGGGTGACCTCCAACGTATCGATCGCCTTGTTCAGGGCGTCGACTGCCCCTTCGATCTCGCCCGCGCGCACCCTGGCGAGCGCGAGGTTCCCGAAAACGATGGACTGGGATTTCCTTTTCGACGCCAATGCGTCGGCCGCTGCGACCAGATGCCCTTCCGCAGGCTCACGCAGGCCGAGGAACACGTAACACGAACCGGCCATGCGATCGATCTTGGACTCCGAAAGGTACTCGCCGCCGGCCCCAGCACAGTTTACCTGGCTCAGCTGCCATTGAGCCGCGTCCAGCGCCGACTCGCACGCACGTCGCTCTTGGCGCATCGCGTTCGCCTCGGCGACGTGCAGGAGCGCCAGCCCGCACAATCCCGGGCTGACGGGCTGGGCGAGCGTGGCTGCGCGCTGTGCCAGCGCACAGCCGGCGTCGGGATCTTTCTCAAAGCTGTAGAGATGCAGATAGCTGTTCCGCAGCGTGGCATGTGCTTCCGCCTCGATGTTGCCGCTTTGGCCCGCTGCGTGGATCGCCTGGTCGAAGTAGCCTCGTGAGGTCGCGGAGTCGCGACGCTGAGAAGCGTCCCACAGCAGTTGTCCCATCAACGTTGCCGTATCCGCTTCGATCGAGTACAGCTCGCGACGAGCATCCGTAGCAGAGGCCGCGTCTCGCGCGACGACGACAGTCGCGAGATGCCTGGTGGCGCGGCCGAGCAGGTTCGTGGACGGTGCTTCGTCGTAGGCGGTTTCCAGGGCCAGCGTTTCCGCCGCGAGCTGACCGGCTTGCGAGTGGCCGGCACGGGAACCAGGCGGCTTCGGCCTCGGAGCGGTTCTCGAGGCGGCTGTCCTGCGGATGAGTTCCTCGAGTTCCGCCAGCGAAACGCTCAGATGCTCGGCAAGCTCGTGACGCCGCCCGGGCTGCGGTTTGTTGCGGCCCGATTCCCAGTTCCTGACGCTCTTCACATCCGCCGACAGCAAGCGGGCGAGATCCTCTTGGGTCAGGCCCGCTTTCGCGCGCGCGTGAGCCATCTCCGATTCGTTGTCTTCCACGGCCGCCTCCCCACGCCTCGGATACGCGACATTACCGCAGGTAAAGATTACAAGCGCAACTCACCTTGCCGGTTTCTTGCCGGTTTCTTCCCGGGGGTTTTGCCTGGTCCTGGATCCGGCGGAGCGGCATTGTCATCTCCGGCAGGCCAGCCAGGTGTTTCGACGGCTGACTCCGATGACCCCAGCGTGGCACCGACACAGCTGCCGCGCCGGGAAACGGGACCCGTCGCTGGTTCCGGACAGCCACATATTTGAAGCAAGCGGGAGAGGTGCTCACGGTGTTCGATCCGCAACCGGGTTCGACCGGCGCGCCACGTGCGTGCGGCACGAGCACCCGATACTGCACCACGCGGCCGGGCCGCGTTCTGCGCCACGAAAGAGTTTCGTTGCCATACCGGTCGCTGCGAAAGGACTGTGCTGAAGCGGGGCGGCGTCGCACCGAACTGAACCGCATTCGAGCGGCGCGGCCGCATGGCTGGCGAGTTCGGGAAGATCCAGCTTGCAGTGGTCGGCTGCTTTCCAGGAGGCCCTGGGTTCTGCGACCCGGTCCCGCGAACCGGACCTGCTCATGAGCCGGTGTCAGATGCAGACCAGGAACTCTGTACGGCCGGGCGGTCGTCCCGACCGCAGGCGGCCACGGCCCGGTGCGATGCAAGGGGTCGGGCGTCCGGACTCGGGCCGTCTGGCGGATTTGGTCCTCACCGCTACCTTCCACGACGCAGGGCGTCCCCTGGCGCGCGATGATCGCCAGGTCGCCTGCGTGGTCGGGTTCATGCTCATCGGCGAACTCCACCTGCGCAGCCACGTCCGCGTCACCAGCGACGGGCGAGTCACCGCGCGTCGCCGGGCCGACGCGGACGACCTCGCGTCCCGGGCAATTCTCCAACTGCTGAAGGTGGATCGTGACCACGAGCCCTGCGGCGTGCTGCTAGAGCATCTCGCTTGCGGATCCCGGGCTGCGAATCTGGTGTGGCAGCGGCTGATCCACGACGGCCTAGCCGAGCGCAAACCGGCCACGCTGCTGCGCCGGGAAGCCCAGTTCGTCCTGACCGAGACTGCGACGACGACGTGGGCCCGTCGTCGCCTCGTATCCGCGGTGGTTGACGGGAGTCACGTGCCGATAGACGAGGTCATCCTGTGGCACGGCCTCCGGCGATTGCAACCCGAAGGGCTGATTCTCGACCTCGCGCCCCAGATTGTGGAGCGGCTCGACCTGGCACGACCGCCGGGCGCGCTGCGCACCCTGCTGGAAGCGCTCGACCGCAGCCTCATCCGCAATCGACGCGCGAGGCACCGTCCCGGCGAACCAGTCCATTCAGGACACGACCCGCGGGACACAACGCCGACATCTCGCGACTTCGGCTCTCAGGCAAAGAACGTATCGGGGAACCGCGATGACTGATCTTCCCTCAACTGACGACAGCGTCCGCGTGCTCTCCGACCTCGTCGGCATCCCTGGGTGCACGTTCGCCATCGTGTTCACCAGCGACGGCATTCTCCAGGCCTGGGACGGGATCGGCCAACCCGCAGCGGCCGCGTACGCGGCCACCTGCCACGGCCAATTCCGACGGGATCCGGAACTGGTGTCCAAGTTCGGCCCCGACGCACCCGCCGAACTGCGCGGCGTGCCGTCCCGTCACCGCACATTTCTGCGCAGCGCCAGACCTGGCAACGAGGAACGCCCCGCGTGGTGCCTGCTGGTGGAGACTGGAGCCGACGTCGACGGGCAGGCCATCGACCGCCTCATAGCCGACTGGTCAACCATGATCAGCGAGGGCATGGACAGCCCCGGCAACCTCGAGCGACCTCCTCCCCCGCCGGCCGGGCCACCGGTCCCACACTGAGCGACACGGCCGCAGGCGAATTCCGTGAACCGGAGTTTCCGGTCAACGCTCGTCACGTCCTTCTCCGTGGCCCTAGTGCGACCGCTTGTCTCCCGCTGACGACGTCACTCGGCGACAGCGGTCGAACACCACCGAACATCCGCCAAGCCCGCAATTTCCGTCTGGCTCGCCCTCTCACTCCGAGTCTCCGGCGTTGCAGCCCGACCACACGCGGTCAAGAGCCCTCCGGTCACGTCGATGTTTCCGAACTCCCTTTACGCCCGTCCACGCGACTCGGGACCCAGAACGCCGACGCGACACCGCATTGACCTTGTTCAGGAAGCGAATTGATGAGCACGACCTTCGCGCAGACGGCACCCGCTCGCGGTGACGCGCCGTTCACGATCAACGTGGCCCGGACCTCGGCCGCCCGGGTGCTGCGCTCTCTCGACAAGGCGAGCCGCGCCTCCAGGGACGACGCGGGGGTGTGCTTCGTGTTGTACGAGGGCACCTCGGTGGGTGCGCCGTTTCTCCGGGCCGGAGGGCGAGGCGTCGATGTCGGACTGTTGGCCTGGCACGAGGACGGCCGCGAGGTCTACCCAGCGGGCGGCGCGGACGACAGCTCCCCGGTGCGGTACCGCAGTCTCGCGGGAACGCTTCTTCCCCCAGCCCGTCCGGTCCGAGACAGATCGGTCCACTGTGGCCAGAGCAGTTCAGGAGTTCTGCGTGACGGGCGGCGTCCGGTCTGCGTGCGATGGTACGACGAGACTCCCGCCTCCCCAGGCCCGAAAGTCGCGCCACAGCGGCGTGATGTCGCCGCGCTGAGCGACGGCAGTCCGGCCCGGACCGAATCGCTGACGGACGGGTCGACACGACAGAACCGCCGTTCCTCGGAAGCACCCGCGCGGCACGCGATTAGTCGGCCGGTCCCCCGGCCTCGTGTCTCCGGCCCCGAGCACGGGCTACGTCAACGTGAGGAAACTGCAATGGCTGATCGACCTGTCACCGGCGAACACGCCTGGATGCTGGACGGTCTTGTCGACGTTCCCGAACTTCTGCTCGCCGTCGTGACCGACGGCGACGGCGCTGTTCTGGCCGCCACCGCCGAGCTCAACGCAGTCCAGCAAGAAGCGGCCGCAGCCTTGGCCGGCCTCCTCCGGCTCTCGGCGGACCTGTTCTCCGAAGCCGGCTGGGTCACTCCGCCCGCTCTGGTGTTCGGCCCGCCGGCCCAGACCAGCGTCTCCGTGCGCGCCATCAGTGCCGGCGACAACGCCGGAGCGCTGGCGTTTCTGCTGGTGGTCGCGACCGCCGACGTCGACCGCGATGCCATGGACCGGGCCGTCACGGAGCGTGTCGACAAAATCGGCGACACACTCCGGCCCCCTGGCAGCAGCGCCTGAGGACTCGCCCTCGAACGGCCCCGTCCTTTCCCTCCGCCCCGGCGTTTCCCGTCGCAATTCGTCTGTTTCCCCTCCGCCAGAAAGTGTTCCTGTCTGATGACCTCGACCCCGCCACCCGCGCCGCCGCCCGACCCTGCCGGGAAAGATCCGGCGGTGGCCCTTCTCGCCGCGTACGCCGCGCTGAATGCGGACGCGGACGGATGGGAGCCGCCGGACGCCGATCTGTGCTGTGCGAGCCGGGCCCGCATCCGGGAAGTCCTTATGGGAGGCGAGTACTCGTACTCCCTGGAGCGGGAGTGGTGGTCGCTCCTGGTGAAGGGGATCATGCCCGACCTGGCTGACGTTTACTGGGCCGAGCACGAGTTCTTGGGCCGAGCCGCCGAGTTTGCGTTGCAGGACAAGGGCATCAACAAGCTCGTGTTCGTCGGGGACATGTTTCCTGAGCGCAACCCGGTTGTCGACGCTGTCGTCGCTTCCGGGGCCGGAGCGGCGGTGGTCGGCGCCGTCGACGACGAGGTTGTCAAGGCGTACTGGCGAGTCCTCGCCGCGGAGCGTCCCGAAGTCCGGGTCGCGGACGGGACCTTCCGTCTCCCCCGAACGGTCCTGCGTGACGAGGCGACCCGGGGCCTGCTGAACACCGAGAGTCGGGTCTGCCTGGTCCTCGCCGGCATGCTGGACGCGATCGACGACGCCGCGACGGCCACCGCCGTAGTGCGGTCCTATCTCGCGTGGCTTCCGGCTCAGTCGTTGGTGATCGCCACGCATGCCAGTGTCGACAGTCTCGACCCGGACCGGCCGGAAGACCGAGTGCTGGAACAGCAGATGCGGGACGTCTGCCGACAGTACAAAGGCGATCACCGGCCCCCGCGAGCGCTGCGCACCGCAGACGACCTCGGCCGCATCTTCGGCGACACGATCCACCCGCTCGACCCAATCGCTCCCGCCGTCGAGTGGAACAACCCACAGCGGGTCCAGGGCAGCCAGGCCGAACTGCTGTGCCTGGGCCTCGTCGCCGAGACCACGGGCCGGTCCGCGAGCGGATCGGCGGGGCGAGCGTGAACCGCCGTGCGGCGCGTGCCGTCGCCCGGGGGCGCGACGGCTCCGCTGTGAGCGTGCGGCGCGTGTCCGCGCCGGTTCAGCTGCCGCCGGGGCCGGCTGCGTTGATCGGGCGCGAGACGGAACTGCGGCTGCTGACCGAGCTGCGGCGGACCTCCGGTCAGGCTCCGCGGGTCGCGGTGCTCACCGGCATCGGCGGGATCGGCAAGACAGCGCTGGCGTTGCACTGGCTCTACACCCACCGCGAGGCGTTCCCGCACGGGATCCTCTACGCCCGGGTCTCCGCGCGCGAGAACGAGCCCGCCCTCTCCGCCAGCGGGGTGCTGCACGGATTCCTCCTCGCGACCGGTCTCGCGGGACCCGAGATCCCCGCCGCGCTGCCGCATCGCGCGGCGGAGTTCCGGTCACGGACCGCGGATTGCGATTTCGCGGTCCTGCTGGACGATGTCGCCCACAGCGCCGACGTCCGGGCCGTAATGCCGTCGAGCCCGCGCGCGTTCGTGCTCGTCACGAGCAGATCCCAGCTGACCGGTCTCGCCGAGCACGACGCGGAGATCCTCCCGCTCGCACCGTTGCCCGACACCTCCGCCCTCGAACTGCTCGCCCGTTACACCGGCCGCGACAGGCCCCGGGACGTCGCGGACGCGCTGGCCGCCGCATGCGCCGGGCTGCCATTGATGCTCGTCCTCACCGGGGCGAGATTGCGCGCGCGTCCCGAACGCGACGCGCGCCGGGACGTCATCCGCCTGCAGAACCGAACGATCAGAGGAACCGTGCACGACGCTCTCGATGACTCCTACGCCGCCGTCGGCGACCTGGCGAAGCTGGCCCACCTGACGTGCGCCGACCTGCCCGGACCGCATGTCGCGTTGGACGCGCTCGCCTACACCCTCAACGTCAAGCCCGCGATCCTGGACGACGCCGTGGACGAACTGTCCGAAGCGAACCTGGTGCAGACGGACGGCGACACCGTCACCCAGCACGATCTCGTCCGCCAGCACGCACAGGAACGCGCCGACGCCGGCCGCGTTCACCTCCTGCGCCGCTACGGCGACTGGCACCGCGACAAAGCCGTCGCCGCGAGCGCGCTCATCCACTCGCACCGCCCGCTGCACGCGGCCGAACCCGCCGCCGCGCAAACCTTTTTCGCCGACCGCGCGGACGCGCTCGACTGGTGGCTCCGGGACCAGGACGTCCTCCACGCCGTTGCCGGCGCCGCCGCCAAACAGGGCTGGCACGAGGACGTGTGGCCGATCGCCGAGGCGGCCTGGGGTTTCTTCCTGCACTACCGGGACTACGAACGGTGCGTGCTGCTGTTCACCGCCGGCCTGCGCGCCGCCCGGCAGTGCAACCGGCCCGTCGTCGAAGCGCTGATGCACCACCAGCTCGAATTCCTCTGCCTCGAATCCGGGTGGACGGCGGAGGCCGCCGCCCACCGCGCGGCGGCGGCCGAGATCGGCGAACGCGAGCAGCACGGCCCCACGCAGGCCACCGCGCTCTCGCGCAAGGCCCGCGCCGTCCGCGACAGCGGGGACCTCGAGGGCTCGCTGCCGCTGTACGAGGCCAGCGCCAAGAAACACGACGACATCGGCCGTCGGCGCGGCGCTGCTCTGGCCTGGCGGCGCATGGCGGAAGTCCTGATCAGGCTGGGGCGCGACGACGACGCGCTGCGCTGGCTGGGCAAAGCGGGCCCTGTCTTCCTGACC
This sequence comes from Amycolatopsis sp. NPDC114503, assembly GCF_055633655.1. Taxonomy (NCBI): domain Bacteria; kingdom Bacillati; phylum Actinomycetota; class Actinomycetes; order Pseudonocardiales; family Pseudonocardiaceae; genus Amycolatopsis; species Amycolatopsis sp. NPDC114503. Next base: position 984,595 of record NZ_JBVKDT010000003.1, read on the forward strand.
GAGGACGACCCCGCCCAGTACGCCGAGGTGACCATCGCGCTGGCCCAGGTCCACGCCCGGCGAGGCGAGCGCGAGCAAGCCCGCGACGAACTGACCGTGGCGCTCGCGAGCGTGCAGCAGCTGAGGTCGCCCCATTCCGAGAGCCAGGTCCGCGCCGCCCTCGCCGCGCTCGAACCCTGCGGCGCGGACGGCACGGAACCCACACCGGGCAGCGACGCGTCATGACCGACCGCGTCAATGCGCCGCCCGGGGTGAACCCGAACCAGTCGAGCGCGGCCCGCGTGTACGACTATCTGCTGGGCGGCAAGGACCATTACGGGATCGACCGCCAAGTCGCCCGGGAAGCCGCCCGGGTGATGCCGGACATCGCGGAAACGGCGCGGGTCAACCGGCACCTGATGACAAGGATTTGCCGGTTCCTTGCGGAGCGGGCGGGCGTCCGGCAGTTTATCGACTGCGGATGCGGCTTGCCCTTTATGGACAACGTGCACCAGATCGTGCAGCGAGCGGACTCGGACGCGAAGGTCGTCTACGTCGACTACGACCCGGTGGTTGCCGCGAACGTACGCGCGCGGCTGCTGGACAACGAGTTCACCGAATTCGTCCTCGCGGATTTCTTCGACCCGCCGAGCATTCTCGACCACCCGACGGTCAACGAGCACCTCGACTGGGACCAGCCGATCGCGGTGCTGTTCCTGCTCGCCCTGCACCACCAGACCGGCGACCGCGAGGTCCCGGGCAAGGTGACGAAGGAATTCATCGACCGGCTCCCGTCCGGTTCGTACGTGGCGATCTCGCACCTGCTCGACGCCCACGACGGTTCCGAGGACGACGAGGCGGTGCAGGGCATCGTCGAGTCCGTCCACAACGGCTCGATGAAAGACGTCTCGTCCCGCACCCGCGCCGAGATCAAGGAACTGTTCCACGACATGGAGCTGATCCCGAGCGGACCGAACAAGCCGGCGGAAGTCGTGCCGGTGGTCGAATGGTGGCCGGACGGCCCGCTGCTGGGCGAGCCGACGGTCGCGCAACGGATCGTGGCGGTCGGAGTCGCCCGGAAACCCTGACCGCACAACGCTTCCGGGATTGGACGGCCGGGAAGCGACGGACCGCACGACGCCGCAACGGCCGAGCTCCTCTGGCAAGCACCAAGTTCCGGCCGGCGGGCGGCAACCGTTCCCGGCCCCTCCCCGCATTCGACAACCCTTGCCCAGCAGCAATTCCCGTCAATTGACAGATCAGGTGACCATGCAGACTCCGACAACAGCCCGCGGCCTGGCCGGCCGTGCCGCACGCGCCCTGTTCTGGCTCGCCCCCGTGGTGTCTCCCGCGATGGCCCGCCGGACGCGCGAAGAACTGATCCGGCTGCGCAGCCAGGTCGACGCGATGTGCCAGACCGACGCGGAAACCGAGTGCCGGGCCGGCTCCGACGCCGCCCTCGCCGACGCGGTGATCGCGCAGCTGAAGGCCTACGCGCACGGCGAGCCGCCGCCCTACCTGGGCGATTTCCCCTCCGCCGCTGCGACAGCCGGGCTGGTGGCACGTCTGCTGGACGACGTGCGCGACCGGGCGGACGCCTCCCGCGAAGGCGCACTGGCACTGGCGACAAGCTGGCAGAACGCGGCCCACCGCATCCAGAAGCTCGCCGAGGACTCGCTCGCGGCCGATCTCGACGACGCCGCCCGCGTGGAGATCGCGTACCGGATCGCACACCTGAGCGCCCAGCAGGCGCACCGCACGCAATCGCTGGCGGTGCTGCTGGAGGGATGGCTGGGCCAGCAATGGCAACACCCCCTGTCGCTGGCCGACGTCGTGCGGTCCGCGAAGGGACGCACCGAGGCATACGAGCGCATCACCGGCCCGGACACCTGCGACACCGCCGTCGTCGCGCACGCGGCCGAACCGGTCATCCACATCGTCGCCGCGCTGCTGGCCAACGCGGCCCAAGCCTCGCCCCCGTCCTCGCCGGTGCCGGTGACGATCACCCCGGTCGACTGCGGGTACGCGATCGAGATCTGCGACGACGGCAACGGGCTCGGCGAGGACCGGCTGCGCTGGGCCGACGACCGCGCCTCCGGCCGGGTCCCCGTCGGCCTGCCCGATCTCGGGACGCCGCCCCAGACCGGGCTGGCCGTCGTCGGCCGTCTCGCCGGCGAGCACGGCATCACCGTGCGCCTCGGCCGTTCCGTCCACGGCGGCATCGCGGCCGGGGTGACGATCCCCCGCCACCTGCTCGCCTCGGCCGCTGAATGCGACCGGCCCGCACCGCCCCGACCGCGCCACGAACCCGCACCCCGATGGCCGGAGTCTCCCGCCGCGGCCTCGGAGAACCCGGTGGCGCCGACTACGCCGAGCGGCCTGCCGAAACGCAACCGGCACGCCGCCGCGCAGCTGCCCGCCGCACCGGCGACGACGCCTGCCCCGGCCCGTGCGCAGACGCCCGAGGAGGCCGGCCAGGCCTTGGCCGACTACCTCGGCCCCACGCTGTCCCCTCACTCCGCCAGCCCCGCTCCGATCACCGAGGACCAGCCATGACCGACGCCTCTGCAACCGACCACGACACTGCCTCCGCGACCGTCACCGTCTCCGACACCGCGGACCGTGAGGACGCCTGGCTGCTCGGCGACCTCGTCGACCTGCCCGAGGTCCGCTTCGCCGTCGTGTTCACCAGCGACGGCCTGGTGCGCGAGCACCGCGGGGACATCGGGACCACGGCGGCGGAAACGTTCGCGGCCGCCGCCAGCAGCCATCTCTCCGTGTCCCGGGTCCTGATGGACGTGTGCGCACCCGGCGAGGCGTTCGACCACGGCATGTGCGCCAGCGCCGGGCACTACATGTTCGTCCGCAGCGCCGCGCTCGGCGACGACGTCACGCTGACCGCCTGTCTTGCGGTGGTGACCACCACCCGCGTCAACCTGAAACTGATCGGCAGTGCGATGGCCGAGCGCGTCGCCCGGCCCGGCGACGCCGCCTGGTTCATCTCCGCACGAGGCTGAGCGGTGCGCGACGACGGTGCTCCCGCCCGGCCGGTGGCGACCTATGTGATGACCGGCGGACGGACCCGCCCGACCCACGTCCGGGTGCTGCCGGACACGGTGCTGTGCGCGACCGAGGCCGGATGTGCCGACACCGGGTCGGTCAGCGAGAAACGGGCGCTGCTGGCCGATCTGCGCCGCCCGCTGTCGCTGGCCGAGGCCGCGGCCCGGCAGCGGATCCCGATCGCCGTCGCGCGCGTGCTCGTCAGCGACCTCCTCGACGAGCGCCTGCTGGACGTGCACGCACAGGCACAGGCCGACACGCCCGACCACGAGTTGATGAGACAGGTGCTGCGTGGCCTCCAGAAGCTCTGAACCCGACGAGGACATCCACCTGTCCCGCGACGTCACGAGCACGGCGAAGATCCTCGTCGCCGGGCCTTTCGCCGTCGGCAAGACCACCATGGTCGGCGCCGTCAGCGAGATCGCGCCACTGCGCACCGAGGAACCCCTCACCGCCGACAGCGCGGCCCTCGACCCGCTGGAGGGCGTCGAGGCGAAAACGACCACGACCGTCGCGCTGGACTTCGGCCGCATCACCCTGCCCGAGGCCCGGATCGTGCTCTACCTGTTCGGACTGCCGGGCCAGGACCGGTTCCGGGCGATGTGGGACGACCTGGTCCTGGGCGCGATCGGCGCGGTGGTACTGGTCGACGTCCGCCGCCTCGACGCCTGCTTCACCGTGCTGGACCACCTCGACGACCGCGGCCTGCCCTATGTCGTCGCCGTCAACGACTTCCCCGACGCCCCCGTCTACGACAACGACGAAATCCGCGCCGCGCTCGACCTGAACCCGCGGACCCCGCTCATGCACTGCGACGCCCGCGACCGCCGCTCCTCGATCGCTGCCCTGTGCCGGGTCGTCGCCCACGCCCTCGCCCGCCACGACTCTCTGGAGGCATCCGCCCGATGACCGACCCGCTCACCCCGCCCAAGGTTCCGCTCGACCAGGTCACCGGTTTGCAGCCGCTGACCGACACCACCGTCTGCGTCGATCCGCAGGCCGCCTACGCCGCGCTGCGGGCCCGCTGGGACGGTCTTCCGATCGCCCCGGTCGCTCTCGCCGACGGCGTGCCCGCCTGGCTGGTGATGGGCTACGAACACATCCGCACCGTCTGCCGCGACGACGTGCGCTTCGCCCGCAACCCGGCCTGCTGGCGGCAGTTCGCCGAAGGCCGCGTCCCCGCCGACTCCGGACTCGCGCCGATGATGGCCCCCCGCGACAATGCGTATTTCGCCGACGGCGAAAGGCATGCGCGGCTGCGCGCCCCGCTCGTGCACGGGCTCGCCGGGCTGTCCGAACCCCGGATGGCCCACATCGTGCGCGCCACCTGCGAACGGCTCCTCGCCCGGCTCCCGGACGGCGGCGAAGCCGACCTGGTCGCCGGCTACGCCGCGCAGGTCCCGATGCTCACCGTCGCCGGGCTGTTCGGCATCGACCCCGGCCTGTCCGACGACCTGCAGCGTTGCCTGATCGCCCTGTTCGGGTCCGGCGACGACTCCCAGGCAGGCAACGAAGAACTCGAGGACATCCTCGCCCGCGTCCTCGCCGCGCACCGTGCCCGCCCCGGCGAGGACGATCTCACCACCGCGTTCCTGTCGCACCCGAACCTGTGCGACGACGCCGAGATCGTCCAGTCGATGGTGCTGATGATGTCGGCCGGGTGGGAGACCACCACCGTGTGGATCGGGCACACCCTGCGCATCCTGCTCAGCGACCCCCGCTTCGCCGCCCGGCTGCGCGGCGGACGCCTCGGCCTCGACGAGGCCCTCGACGAAGTCCTGTGGCTCGACCCGCCGATGTGCAACATGCCCGCCCGCTACGCCTTGTGCGACACCGTCCTCGGCGGACGGCACATCGCGAAAGGCGACCCGCTGATCCTCGCGTTCGCCGCCGCCAACGCCGACCCGCAGATCCGCCGCGACGGACAAGACTGGCCCGTGCCCGGCAACCGCGCCCATCTCGCCTGGGGCGTCGGGCACCACGCCTGCCCCGCCCAGCGCGCCGGACGGCTCATCGCCCGCACCGCCGTCGAAACCGCCCTGCACCAGCTGCCCGACGCCCGCCTCGCGATCGAGCCCCGCCGCATCACTCTGCAGCCCTCCCCGTGGACCCGCGGCCCCGCGCACCTGCCCGTCCTCGCCACCCGCACCGCCGACCGCCAGAAGGAGTCCGGTCATGCCGCGTGACACCCGCCCGGCCGCGCCCGGCCCGTTCCCGCTCGACCCCACCGCCGCCGACCGCGCCGGCGAAGCCGCCCGGCTGCGCGCCGCCGGCCCCGTCGTGCGCGTCGTGCTGCCCGGCGGCGTGCCCGCCTGGCTGATCACCCGCCACGACGCGATCGCCGAACTGCTCACCCACCCCGAGGTCAGCAAGGACTGGCGGAACTGGGCCGCGTTCGCCGACGGCAGCGTCCCCGCCGACTGGCCGCTGCTGGGCATGTTCAAGGTGGACAACATGGTCTACGCCGACGGCGACGACCACCGCAGGCTGCGCCGCCCGGTCGCCAAGGTCTTCACCCCCGGCCGCGTCGACGCCATGCGCCACCGCGTCGAAGAGGTCGTCGCCGAACTGCTCGACGCCCTCCCCCGCCACGCCGACCCCGACGGCGTCGTGGACCTGCGCGCGCATTTCGCCGACCAGGTCCCGCTGACCGTCATCTGCGATCTCGTCGGCGTCCCCCGCGCCTGGTGGGAGCCCCTCGCGCGTCTGGTCCAGCGACTCTTCGACAGCACCCTCACCGCAGGCGAAGCCGCAGACATCCAGGACGCCCGCCACGGCCTCCTGCGCAGGCTCGTCACCCTGCGCCGCAACGAACCCGGCGAGGACCTGACCACCGCGCTGATCGAACTCTGCAACACCGCCGCGGACACGGACGAACTGCCGGACGATCGGCCCGACGACGAGGACGCGACGGCTTTGTCGGACGACGAACTCATCGACACCCTGTGGCTGCTGCTCACCGCCGGATCCGAGACGACCGCGAGCCTTCTCACGAACGCGACGCTGTCCCTGCTCAGCGATCCCGCACAACGGCGCGCGGCGTGCGACGGCGGCGCGGACGTCTGGAGCCGGGTCGTCGAGGAATCGCTGCGCCACAACGCCCCCGTCGGGAACTTCCCCGGCCGCTACCCCCTGCGCGACATCACGATCGCCGGCATTGTCATCCCCGCCGGCGACCTCGTCCTCGCCGGATACAGCAGTGCCGGCCGCGACACCGACCGCCACCGCCCCGACGCCGATGCCTTCGACATCCGCCGCACACAAGCCAAACACCTCGCCTTCGGCGGCGGCCCGCACCTGTGCCTCGGCGCGCACCTCGCACGCCTGCAAGGCGCCGTCGCCCTGCGTGCTTTGTTCCGCCGGTTCCCGCGCCTGGCCCTGGCCCACGACCCCGGATCCCTGCCCCCGCTGGAGTCCCTGTTCGCGAACTCGGTCGCCCGCCTGCCCGTGCGACTGGACAGCCCGCCCGCGCGGCGGTGACGGGCGCGTCCCCGCGTCCGGCGCAGCCGCGCCCAGTCCTGGCACGGGCGCGGCCGCCGGTCTCGATTTCCTCTGCGGCGCAACCCCTTCCGCAGAGGGATACAGAAATGTCCATTGCAGACAGAAAGGAAACCATGAAGAGAATCACCGCGGCGCTCGCTGGCGTCGCGTTCGCCCTGTCCGCGCTGTGCGGGGCGAGCACGGCCTCGGCCGCTGTGCAGCCGCACATCGTCGGCGGCACCCAGGCCACCGGCGACACCGGCTACGTCGCCTCGGTCCGCTACACCGCGGTCAAGCACAACGTCGTCGACCACCACACCTGCACCGGGGCGTTGGTGTTCGCGCAGTGGGTGGTCACGGCCGCGCACTGCGTCACCGACGAGCCGGGCGCTCAGGAACCGATTCCCGTCGCGGACAAGCAGTTCACTGTCCGGCTCGGGTCGAAGGACCGCACCCAGGGCGGCGAAACGCTGGACGTGCCGGTGATCGCGGTCTACCCCGGGTGGAAATACGGGAGCGATCCGATGGACGACACCGTGATGCTGAAGCTCGAGCACCCGGTCGACATCCAGCCGATCAGGATCGCCGCACGCGAGGCCCGTCCCGGAACGGGAATCCGGCTTTACGGCTGGGGCGTGTGGAATCCCGACGGATCCGGGCCGCTGCCCACGCAGTTGCAGCAGCTCGACACGCGGGTGATTCCGGCGTGGAAGTGCGCCGACGCGGGCCAGACCAGCGGCGAGATCTGCACCGACAACCCGCACGGCACCGACGGTCCCGGCCCCGGCGACTCCGGCGGTCCCGCCGTCGTCGTCGACAAGGACGGCGTGCCGGTCCTGGTCGGCTGGTGCAGCCGCGCAGCGAAGCCGCTCCCCGGCGAAGCACCCACCGTGTACACCAGCGCGGCGGCTTTCCGGGCCTGGATGTTCGACGTGGCCCGCGGGCGAATCCCCGCACCGGCCGCGACCCACGGCCCTGCGCGACACGATTTCGCGCTGGCCGGCTGACACAGGCGGGCCGGGACCGCACACCGGCGGCCCCGGCCCGCCGCCTTCCGCCCCGCTGCTCCCTCCCGATCGCCACGAACGCCCCTTCACCTCAACGAGGTCACACGCAATGTCCTTCCGCAGCACCTGGACCGCGGTCGCGCGCCGCCTCACCGGCCGCACCGCGCCGACGAGCGACCGCGCGGGCCGGCTCCGTTCCTTCTGCCGCGGCCTCCGCGACAAGACGGACGGCCGTTTCGACACCGGCCAGTGGATCACCGCCGCGGGGTCGGCCGGCTGGTCCGTCCTCGGCGCGGTCGCGCTCACTCCGAGCAGCGCGGACCCTTTCCTGGTGGCCTACGTCGCGGCGAGCCTCGGCGGCGCGGCCGGAACGGTGCTCGCGATCTGGCTCGGCCCGGGCATCGACGCGAACTCGGCTTTCGCGCACAGCCTCATCCCGTTGCTGCCCGCGCTCTGTCTCCTCGCCCTCGGATTCCCGCAGCGCGGGCACGACGAGGGCACCCACATCGGCGCGTACTTCGACGGCTGCCTCAAAGGCACCGCCTACGACGAAAACGCCGTGCTGCTGATGATATACGAGCTCGACACCATCACGCTCCAGCCGGAGCACGGGCCAGAGATCCGGTTCGCCCGGATCAACCCCCGCCCGCCTTTCGACGACAGCAGCGAACCGCCCGACCACGGCATCGTCCCGGCCGACGCCGAAACCCGCCGCATCCTCGATTCCCTCGGCTGCCGATGACCAGGCCCCACGTGCCTCCCGGATCAGGGCTGTCCGCCTGCGCTCCCCCCGCCGCCGCAGCAGCAGGGCCGCGTCTGCGCTTCCTGCGCCGTCTCGCGCGCGGCATCCCCGATCGCGGGTCTGATCCGGGCTTCGCCCGAGCCGGACATCGCGCACCGACGGCCGACGACACCCGCGTGCGCCGCCGAATCGCTGTGCCCGGACCTTCTGGACCCGATCCGAAGACCGGCCGCGTTACCGCCGCACACGTCGAAAGGCAAACCTGATGCCCGCGACCCGGCCCGGCACCCGCCGCGCTCCGCGGAGCGAATCGCGCCCGACCCCCGCGACGCGCCCCCGCCGGGGGGCGGCGCACGCGGCACGGCGAGAACCCGCGCTGGCCGGGGCGGGGCCGTGAGGTCCCGGTCCGCTGCCTGTTCCCGTCCCGTTCCCGACGACTCTGCAAGGACCACAATGACCGCAGGCGAGCACTCTCGGCTGCCGACACCCCCGGAGCTCCTGCACGGATTCCGCGCGCTGGGAACCGACGCGCTGCACGCGTCCCCTTCTCCCGGCCCGGACGAACCAGCCGAGCCCGCGCCGGTGCGGCGCGAGCACCCGGGCCGCGCGACCGGCGAGACGGACGCGTGCCCCGCCGCACCGGTCGGCGACGAGGACGAGACAGCGGCATTGCTCGGGGACCGGCCCGGCTTCCTGGCCCCGCTGGCCGAGGATGCCGACCTGTACAACCGGGTTCTCGGGGACGAGCTGCGCAAGCGCCGCAAACGCAAGGGGTGGACGCGCCAGGATCTGCTCGGCCGTCTGACGTGCGAGGTGTCCCTGCAGACGCTCGCCAGCTACGAACTGGGCATCCGCCAGGCCACCGCGCACCGGCTGGTCGAACTGTGCGTCGCGATGGACGTCCCGCTGCAGGAGGTCCTCGACAGCGTCGACCGGCGGATCCTCGGCCGGGAACCCGGCCGCCTGCGGGTGGAGCTGCCAGTTCTCGCTGCCTGCGACGACCTCGCCCTGGCCCCGGCGGCCCGCTGGGCCGACAGCCTGCTCCGCCGGCCCGGTCATTCCCTGGAGGTCCACCTGGCGCCGGGCGCGTTCGCGCCCATGGCCGAGCTGTGCGGGCTGCGGTCCGGCGACCTCGTCGCGCGGCTGCGCGCACTCGACACCCTCGCCGACCGGAACCCGCGCGCGCTTCCCGCCGACGACACGGTGTCGATCACCGCCCGTCGCCTCGGCAGCCAGGCAGCGCTGTGGCGGACCGACAACCTCGAGAGCGCGCTCGAACAGACCGCCGTCGGCATCCGCGGCGGACTCCATTTCCTCGCCCTCAGCCGCAGCGACACCAGCGCCGGGACCGCCGACACGGCCACCGTCGTCGCCGCACGCCGCGCGGAGGTGCTGATCCTCGGGCCCAGCGCCTTCGCCGCACAGCTGCGCAGCGCCGTCGCCGAGCCCGACTGCCCGGCGCGCCTGCGCCTCACGCCGCTGTCCGGCCTCGCGACCCCGCTGGACGACATGGCCCCGCCTCTTCCGGCAGCGACCCGCAACGCCCTGAAGCAAGCAGGATTCACCAGCGTCGCCCAGCTCGCAGCGGTGGCCGCGACGCGCTGGAGCGGGCTTCCCGGGCTCGGGGACGCACGCTCGACAGAACTCGCGCGCCTGCTGCGCAAGCACTTGCGCCGACGACAGCGCCCGGCCCGCCCGCCGAATTTGACCCTGCCCTGAAAGGAACGCTGTGACCACGATCCCCGGACCTGTCGCGGACGGTGCCGAGACACGTGCCCCCGGCTCGTCGGCGGACGGCTCCTCGGCCGGCCCTGTCACGCGCGCGCCCGCAGTCGGAGGCTCTGCCTCACCTGCCCTCGTGCTCGTCGCGGCTGCCGTCGCGGCAACTCTGCTCCCCGGCTGCTCCGGCCCCGCCCGCGACCGCCACCGCACCGCAGAAACCGAGACCGCCGCTGCGTCGCCGGCGACCGTGCCGCCGCACAGCGCCCTGAACAACACTGCGCCCGAGCCGAGCGCGGAGCACACCACGCCGGGAACCCCGGATGGCCCGCCGATGGGGCCAGCACACCTCCGCCGACCGAAAGGACGACGCCCATGCACATCCAGCCGCCGCACGAGGAAAGCGACCCCGCCCATGCGCAGCAAACCCGCCGGCGCAGTGAACAAGGACGACGCGGCTCGGAACAGCGGCACAACACAGGCGAAGCCCTGGCCGCCGGCTTTTCAGAAAGCTGCCGACACGCTCAAGCCGACGACACCGACGACCGGCAAATGACCGGAGGGCATCAGCGGAAGCGACAGCCCGGCCTCCCGGCTTCCGGGGCGCGGACGACCGCACGCGCGCTCCGCGGCCGGGGCGTCGGTCCGCGAGGCCGCCCGGTCGCGCCCGTCGTGTTCGCCGTCGCGCTGCTCGCCGCCTGCTCCGCTCCGCAGCGCTCCGGACACCCTGGGGAGGGCGCCGCGCCGTTGCCCGGGGCCCCGGCGGCCGTCGACCCGGTTCCGGGACCGGGCGTGCCGAAAGTGCAGCACCCTCTGGACATCACCCGGTTGAAGCACAACCCGTGCGATGCACTGACTTCGGCACAGCTCGCGGATCTCCTCGGCCCCGGCGCCCGGGTGGCGCCCGACCTGAAGTCGCCGGCCGGACCGTCTTGCGGCTGGCTTTCCCTCGCCACGGTGCAGGTCGCCGTCCCCAACGTGGACAACCTCGGCCTGACGGGCATCTACCGCGCGAACGGCGGGGCGTACCCGTTCTTCCAGCCCCTCGCGCCGGTCGACGGATACCCCGTCGTCGCCTACGGCCAGGACGATGCGCGCGGCAGCAGAGGCGAATGCAACGTCGCGCTCGGAACCAGCGACCGCGAAACCGTCGAAGTCGCCGTCAGGCAATCGCCGGCGCGCAAGACCGACAACGACCCGTGCGCGTCCGCTCGGGACATCGTCGGTCTCGTCCTCGCCAATCTCCGGCACTGACTGCGGGGAATCATCCCATGGCCCGCGCACGTCGAACCGCGCTCGCTGTCGGCGGATCAGCCGCGCTCGTCGCCGCGTGCTCCGGCAGACCGGCGCCGGTCCCTGCCGACGCCGCCGCGCCTGCGTCCTGGGCAGCGTCGGCGCCGCTCTCGTCTCCGGCCGTCTCGCTCCGGACATCGCCCGCAACCGCCCGACCGACGAACCGACAGGATCGATGACACCCCACGACCGCAACCGCGCCGGCGGCCTCGACCTCCGGTCCCGGCAACGGCGAACCCGCAGGACCGCGCTCATCGCCGCGCTGGCGGCGACCGGTGCGCTCGCAGCCGGATGCCGACACACGCCCGCCCCGGACGCGACCCGCTCCTGCCAGGGTTGGCTGGCCCCCTCCTGCCTGCGAAAATTGCTCAAGGAAGACGTGTTCAGAGCGATGCCGACGCCCGCAATCGCGAGCGTCGGCATCGCCCGTCCGGTGTCCGATGTGGACGTCGCGTCGCCTGCCGGTGCGTCGTGACTGTCCGGCGGACGCCAGCGCGCGTGCCGGCCCGGCCGTTGCCCGCGTCTCCCGTGCTGATCAGCCGCTCCGGCCGCGTGCGGACGGCAGACACGCGAACCGGCGAACGCCGCACCTGGACGCGATCGACGCCGTCGCCCTCGCCCCGTCGCCGAGGTTTGCCGAGGCGTCCCCTGACATCGCCTTCGCGGCGGCAGCGCCGGGGCCCGACCCGGACTGCTGCCCCCGCACCGCAGCCCGCCACCGAATCCGACCGACTCGACCTCAGGGAGACGCCATGGAGAACTACCTCGAGAACATCGTCGCGGGCCTCAGCCCCGCCGGGAAGCGGCTGCACGTGCTCTGCACGGACCTGCCCGGCCCGCACATCGGGCTCGGCGCGCTCGCCGAAGCCCTGGGATGGGAACGCAAACTCCTCGACGAGCGCGTCGATGAACTGGTGAAGGCCGGCCTCCTCGGCGAACTGAACCAGGAGGAAGGAACCGCCGCGCAACCCGGGCTGGTCTGCACCGACGCCCGCCGCCGCGCGGAGAAGCACTACGCGTACGAGGGCGAGGAGTCCCGCCAAGGTCTGCTGCGCAGCATCGTTCTCACGTACTGCCGCCTCACCGAGGCCGCGAGCGCGGCCGTGCACCCTTACCGGCCCGCGCTCGGAAACCGCCGCCCGCAGAAGGAGGAAAAGGATTTCGCCACGATCGGCGAGGCGATGGCGTGGTGGCAGCGGGACTGGCGCATCGTCGACGGCGTCGCGGGCATCGCGCTCCACTACTGCTGGCACCCAGACCTGTGGCGCCTGGCCGAAGACGTCTGGGGCTTGTACCTGCAAACCCGCGACCACGAACCCTTCCTCCGCCTGTGCCTCGCCGGGCTCTACGCCGCCGAGAAATGCGGCGACCGGGTGGCCGTGGCGCGGATGCACCAGCAGGCGGCATTCGTCTACGACGAGCTGGGCGAGCGGGAACTCGCAGAACAGCACGACCTCGCCGCCTTCGACATCGGCGTGCAGGAACAGCACGCGCCGACCCTGGCCACCGCCGAGTCCCGCCGGGGCCGCGCCGCCCGCGCCCGCGGCGACTGGGAAGGCGCCTACGAGCACTATGCGAGGAGCGTCACGCTGCACCTGGAGATGGATCCGCCGAGCCGGCGCGGAGCCGAAATGAACCGCCGTCGCTGCGGCGAAATGCTGTACCTGCTGGACCGCGAGGACGAGGCCGTGGCCGCGCTGACGGCGGCTGCCGACTACATGTCGGAGATCGACGACGTCCCCCAGATCACCGCGGCTCACGTCGCACTGGCCGGAATCCTCGCCGGCCGCGGCGACTTCGAGGCGGCCCGCGCGATGCTGACCGACTTGCTCGGCCGCGCCGAAAACCGCCCGGCGCCGCGGAACGCTCAGCAGATCCGTGCCGCACTCGACGATCTCGACCAACTCCGCACAGCCCGGCAAACAGGTCAGGAGACCGTCGAGCCCAGCGAGGAACATCGCTGATGAACCTGACCCGGGTCCCCGATCGCGTGCCGGAAGCGAGACCGCCCGCCGGATCGGCCGCCGTCGGCGGGCACAGAAGCGCGACCGGCGCCCGCGAGCGCCCTCGGACCCGCAGAACATGCCGTGCCCTCGCCTCCTGCCCGAATCCCCTTCCGAATCCCCGAGTTTCACCCTGCCCTGAAAGGACAGTCGTGGCCACCCTCACCAGGCCTGCCAGGAGGCTGGGTCTTGTCGTCAGCGCGGCCGCGATCACTGCGGGCTGCACCGGGCGCGACACGCCCGCGCCGCCCGCCTTTCCGGCCTCGGAGACGCAGGCCGCGGCCCTGCCCTACGCAGGAGCCCCGAAAGTCGGCCGGCCCCTGCCGCCTGGCGTGCTGTCCGGAGACCCGTGCCGCGAGGCGCTGACCGACGGGCAGCTCAAAGACATCCTCGGCGCCACGGATCCGCCCAAACCCGAGGACATCCCGCCCACCGGGCCGTCCTGCCGGTGGAACCATCCAGACTCCGGCGCCGGCCTGAACGTCTTCTACGACATCCGCACGCACCAGGGCCTCAGTTCCGTCTTCCAGAACACCAAGCCCCAGATGACCACGTGGCGTCCGCTTCCCCTCATCCAGGGATTCCCCGCGGTCGCGTTCTCGAGCGACGGTGAACTCCTCATTTCCTGCGAAGTGAGCGTGGGGATCGCCGACGACTACACCTTCGACGCCGCGCTGACCCTCGGCCACCGCAAAGAGGCAGTAGCGGATCCGTGCGTGGCCACCGCCAAGGTCGCCGACATGATCGTCGCGAACCTCCGAAAGAAGGCAGGGCGGTGACGCTCTTCCGGCGCCCCGCCGGATCACGTCGCCGTCCCTCCGCGCCAGCGCTGCTGCTCGCCGTCCTCGGCGCAGCGGCCCTCGCCTCAGGCTGCTCCTCGCTCGACACCCCCGCACCGCCCGAATCCCGCCACGCGACAGAGTCCACGGCCCCGCTGCCGTACGCGGGAGCCCCGAAGGTCGAGCGGCCCCTGCCCTCGTCGGTGTTGTCCGGCGACCCGTGCCGCGAGGCGCTGACCGCCGGGCAGCTCAAGGAAATCCTCGGCGCCACGGATCCGCCCAAATCCGAAGACGTCTCGGCCACCGGCCCGGCCTGCCGGTGGGACCATCCGGACTCCGGTGCCGGGCTGAATGTTTTCTACGACACCCGCACCCGCCAGGGTCTCAGCGCGGTGTACCAGAACTCCCGGCGTCTGGCGACCATGTGGCGGCCGCTGCCGCCCATCCAAGGACTTCCCGCAGTCGCATACAGGATTTACACCGGTGTCGGCGTTGATGATTCCTGCGACGTCAGCGTGGGCATCGCGGACGACTACACCGTCGACGCGGCATTGAACCTCGGCCGCAGCAAAGCAGGAAAAGTCGACCCGTGCGAGCTGACCGCCAAGGTCGCCGACATGGTCATCGCCAACCTCCGGCAGAAGGCTGGCCGGTGACACGCCTCCCGCATCCGCCCGCCCGCAACTGCCCACGCGACCGCCCCTGCTGCCCAGGCTTCGCGGCACGCCGGCTGCGGGAGCCCGGTCCCGCACCGCGAGCAGGCGGCGCCCCCGTTCCCGGCAATGCCGACCGCTCCGCGCACGGCGGCGGCCTCGGCGGGCGCGCCCTCGAGCCGGAGCAGGCACGCCGTCTTACGACCCGGCGGCGGCGACCGCAGACACACACCCAGAGATCCGCCGACAGAGGCGGAGCACCGAGATGAGACACCTGATGCCCCGAGCCCGCCGCACCGCACTCGTCGTCGGATCCGCCGTGCTCGCCGCCGCCTGTTCCCACAGCCCGGCGCGAGACCCCGCGGATACGGCCGCGACCGCGATCGTGCGCTCCGTCGCGCTGCCGCACAGCGGAGCGCCCAAAGTCGAGCGTCCACTGCCCGCGAGCGTCCTGTCCGGCGATCCGTGCCAGACCGCGTTGACCCCCGACCAGGTGGGACGCATTATCTCGGTTGCGCCGCCGGGCAAGCTGAGGAACATCGCCGGACTCGGACCGAGTTGCTGGTGGAGCAACATCGACTCCGGCTCCGCGGTCAGCGCGGGCTACGTCACCGAGGACCACCAAGGGCTCAGCGCCGTCTACCAGCACAGTAAACCGCAGTCGAAATTCTGGCGGCCGCTTCCTCCCAAGCAAGGATTGCCGGCGGTCGCGTTCAGGGCCGGCCTCGGCGACGACCTGTGCCAGGTCAGTGTCGGAACCGCGGACGACCTGTCCGTCGACGTGACCATCGCCCTCGGCGAGAGCACGAAGAGCGACACCGACGCCTGCGCCGTCGCGGGACAGGCGGCCGACATGGTCGTCGCCAATCTCCGGCGGCGCGCGGAAGGCGCCCGGTGAACGGCGTCGGGACCCGCGCCCCCGGCCGGGCGCCAGCGGCGCGAGGCGTCCGGCGCCGGCCTGCGGCACCGGCTTCCCTGGCGGTCGCGGCCGCGGCCGCGACGGCGCTGGTCTCCGCCTGCTCGGATCCCGTCCGCGCCCCTGCCGCGCAACCCGCGAGCCCCGCACCGACGACGGCGACCGCGTCGCCGCACAGCGCCCCGGCCGCGACGATTCCCGGCCCCGGCGTGCCGAAGGTCCCGAACCCGCTCGACATCACCCGGTTCAAGCGGAATCCCTGCGAAACCCTGACCCCGGCGCAAATCACGGGCCTCCTCGGCGACAGCGCCAAGATCCACCCAGACCCGCACGGCCCGGTCGGACCGGCCTGCGCGTGGTTCAGCAACACAGGAGTGGCAAACCTCGCGGTCCTGTACCCCAACATCAACGACGTCGGCCTGACGTCGGTCTACCTCCAGAAAGGGGGCGCGTACCCGTTCTTCCTCGCTCTCGAGCCCGTCGACGGGTATCCCGTCGTCGCCTACGGCGAAGACGATCCCCGCCCCAGGGGCGAATGCGACGTCTCGATGGGTGTCAGCGACCGCGAAACCCTCGTCGTCTCGATCAGGCAATCGGCCGCGCGCAAAGGAGAACGGGACCCGTGCCAGTCCGCCCGTGACGTGGCGGAACAGGCGCTCGGCAACCTGCGCCGCGGCTGACCCGGCCGCCGGCACCCGCGCAGACAACCGTGAAAGCAAAGGAAAAAACCCGATGGGCGACGACACCAGCCCCGCACAGGACCCCGGCACGGACCCGGAGCAGCTCGGCGACGCCGTCGCATCGAAGCAGCCGGAGGGCGGCCGGTGATGCGCACGAGCCCTCCCCGCGCAGCCTTGCTCGCGCTGCTGCTGGCCGCCGGACTGGCCGCCTGCGGCGGCAACTCGGGAAACCCCGATCCCGTGCCCGGCGCAGGCTCGCCGGGCAGCGGCGCACAGCAGCCCTCGTCAGCTGTTCCCAAGGTTGCGAGTCCGCTGCCGGCGTCTCTCGTCCAAGGCGATCCCTGCACGGTCCTGACCGATGCACAGGCGAAGGCATTGTTCTCCGGTGTGCCGCCGCAGGTGCAGCCCTCGCAGGACACCGGCGTCGCCAGACAATGCCGGTGGTCCAACCCGAGCCGCGGCTCGGGCATCGGCGTGCAGCTCGTCTACGCCTGGACCGACGGCCTCGGCCACGTCTACGCGAAGAAGAACGAAGGCTTCTTCGCGGAACTCGCACCCGTGCAGGGCTACCCCATAGTGGCGTACGGGCCGACCGACGACCGGCCCACCGGCCGCTGCAGCGTCGCGATCGGCATCGCCGACAACGCCGCATTCGAGGTCGACGTGAAGCTGGCCGACTCTCAAACGGGGAAAGAAGCCGATCCCTGCCAGGACGCCCGGCACGTTGCCGACCTGGCCGTCGCCAACCTTCTGCGACGGGCAGGCTCGCCATGACCGCCTCTCTGCCCGAGTCCTCGCCAACGCGCTGCTTTGTCCTGCGCGGGAAGGACCTGTTGTCAGCAGAAACGGAAGATTGCACTGCAGTCGGCACCGGCGGCAGCCATCTGTCCCGCACTCCCGCCCGCCCCGCAACGCCGACGAGGACGCCGGACCGGAGGACGCCTGCCGTGAGCGATGCGAGCGCAGACGAAGACCGGGTCTCGCGAAGCGAACGCAACAGGGCGATGCTCGCCGCATGGCGGACCGGCGCGTCGATCACCGAGATCGCCCGCGAGCACGGCCCGTCTCCCGGTTGGACAGGACGCGTTCTGCGCGACGAGGGCGCCACCCAGCCGGAAATCCGGCGGAGGTGCGCCGTGAACTCGACGTGGACAGGATCGTCCAGAAGTACGAATCCGGAGCCGATATTCACAGCATCTCCAACGCGCATGAGGCGTCTTTGGGAACTATCCGCCGCTTGCTGCTCCGGGAGAAAGTGACCCTCCGCCCGCCGGGCGGGCAGAAGGCTTTCGACCGGCGCAAGACCAGCGACGACCAACCGTCGTGAAACGAGATCCCGGCCGTCCGTTGCGGAGTACCGGCCGGAAACCCCGCCCATCAGCGAAGCGGCCACCCAGCGGCGTCGCTGAATTCAACCGAGGAGGACACCCGATGCATCATTCTGGAAAGCTCGAAAGCCTGGGCATGCAGCTGATCGACGACATCGCCGACGCCGCGAAGACCGGCGAGCTGGGCCCGGCCGGAGAAACAGCTGATCTTCTCCTCGCCGCCGGACTCCTTCCGCCGCTCTGGACCCGCGGCACGCTCATCGCGTCGTTCTGGTACAAGGCGCTGCGCCGGCACAAGTCAGACCGGACCGACGGACTGGAGGAATACTTAGCCCTCGGCATCCGGCTGCGCGAGGAAGGCTACTGCACCGACGACGACCTGCAAGCGGGTGTCTGCTCCGTCTTGTTCGCCTTGGGCAACGAACGCGGGGAGCTCGAGGCGCCGCTCTACGACCTCATGACGGAATTGCTGCCCGCCGGCGGCCACGCACAGGCGCTCGTATCCACGATCACGAGGGGGGCAGCCGACGCACCGGACGAACGGGACGACAGCAGCAATCCGCGCCGGCCAAGGCCAGGGAATCACCATGGCGTCTGATGCGATGCCCGCCCGGCCGGGCAGTCGCGCCGGGCAGCGCGGTGTCGGCTTTCCTGCAGGGGAAGTCGCCCCGCGTTGCCCGGCTCCACGTTTCCGGATCCACCCGCAGCACGAACGCCCGCCCCGCGCCGTCCTGCGCCGCATCGGACCGCGCGCGAAGCGGGCTGCTTCGCCGGTCTCTGGCGCATTGCCCGCGGTGTCCTCGATGCCGGACCCGAGGTCTCCGCACCCGGGTTCGCCGGCCGCTGCACGCCGCCGCGCTCCGACGCGGCGTGCACCTCGGCGGAGACCCGGCCTCGTTCGGCCGACGAGATGTCCCGGCCGCAGGAGATCGTTCCGCCGGCCGGGTGCCGACAAGACACGAATCCTGACGGCGCGGGCCGTGCGGACGCCGAGTGAGGAATTGGCTGTGACGCTCCGCGCCGGCGCCCGACTCGCGGGCGCTGCCTCGATGAACGCACAGCCATTCAGCCATGGCAGTCCGTGCGCCTGGCGGCGCTCCGCCGCACGGTCGCCGAGGGCCGGCGGCAGAGACACTGATCCGGCAGAAGCAAGTATTGGCAAGCCAAGAAGCACCGCACTGTGCTAGGAAAAAAGCACGCAGTGGCCGAGGACATGCACTCGACGGAGGTCAAGAACAACGAGGGAATCTCATGAAAAACGCCTTGCCCGCCTTCGCCTGCGCCGCGCTGGCAGGGCTCTCCGGATGCTCGAACACGACTGAGGGCCGTGCAGCAGCGACGGCATCTGCCGTCCAGCCCTCGCCTCCCGCCTCAGCCACCGCCAGGACCGCACAGGTTCCTGGCCCGGGTGTGCCGACGGTCGAGAACCCCATCGACACGGCACGCTTCAACACCGCACCCTGCACCGCCCTGAGCCAGGCCCAGGCGGAAAACCTGGTCGGCGCCGGAACCGCTCCCAAAGAGGACGTGAACGCGCCCGCCGGCCCTTCGTGCGCCTGACACAGCCAAGCGCACGTCATCGTGACGTTCTCCACTGTGGACACCCTCGGTCTGACGAGCTACTACCGCGCAAAGGGAAGCATCTATCCGTTCTTCCTGCCGCTGAATCCGATCGACGGGTATCCGATCGTCGCCTACGGCCAGATGGATTTGCGAGCGTCGAAGGCTCAATGCGAAGTCGCGCTCGGAACCAGCGACCAGGACATCGTCGCGATCTCCGTGACCCAGTCCCCGGAAAAGAGGGGAACGAACGGCGATGCGTGCGAGTCGGCTCACCAGGTCGCCCAACTCGTGCTGGGGAATCTGAAAGGCGGTCGGTGACGGTCGCGGAGCGATGCCCCCGCGCCGCCGAGATCTACGAGCAGGCAACCGTCGTTCCAGGCCGCGAAGGCCAGCGTGCGGCACGCACAGAGGCGGCGCACCGGCTCGCATCTGGGTCAGCGCAGGAGGACAGCGACATCGACCCGCCAGGCCCCGCCTGGACTGCCAGGCGGGGCCACCGGCCGGGGACTCCCTCGCGGGCACGCGACGTCGCGTGCGCACGCTCCCCAACTTTCCCCGCCCGGCAGGACTTCGAATGCCGGCCTGAGGGCACGCAGTGCCTCGATCGAACAAGTGCGAACAGCTTACTTCGCTGATGCCTTGCGTGGGGCCTTCTTCGTCGCGGCGACGGCCTGCCCGGCCGCCTGCACTTCAGTACGCTGGTCGAAAGCGGCAACGACCTCTGCCGGTATCCGCCCGCGCTCGGCCAGGTTCTGGTAGCCGTTTTTCCTGGCCCAGAACCGGATCGCCTGGCTTCGTTCACGTTTCGCCGCGAGCGATTCGCCGGTCTGCGCACGGCCACGGGCAGTCTGCTTGCGCTTGCGCCCGCCGACACGACGACCGTTCTCGATGTAGCGGTGGAAATCGTCCCGCAAATCGCCAGCATTCTCGCTCGACAGGTCGATCGAGTACTCGACACCGTCCAACGCAAACTCAACCGTCTCGTCCGCCTCCGTGCCGTCCAGGTCGTCCACCATCGACACAAGAACTTTCTGAGCCATGCTTTCCCTCCAGTGATGCCGGCAGACGCGATCCGCCTGCCGAATCCTGTTGTACCACAGCCAAGTCCGATGCAGCTGACCGACAACGGCATTTCCGTGAACCGCCAGTCCGACGGGGAACTCATGTCATAATCCACTTTATGACATGAGCGGCTGGACGTTTTTTCCGTATCGGCACGCTCGCTCTTTCCGCCTCAGAAAGCTGCGGTAGATTAGACGCGTAGCGGACAACCGGTCGTGCCGCAGCAGAGATCGAGGGCCTGGTGACTCGCCGGGCAGAAGCTACGGCCGGACCGCGGTAACTCGAGTTCGCCTGCGTTCGGTCTCCGGCAGCAACGTCGGCACCGACGCCTTGCCAGAACCCGGCATCCTTGGAAACGTCTTCTAGATAGGCTGATGAACGAAATACAGATCATGCAGGCACAGCAGCACTTCGAAGCGGCCTGGCGCGAGCCGGTGCAGGTTACCGGGCTGGGCCGGGTCACCGTCGCTGCTCGGCGGGACCGTCACACCAAGCGGAAACGCGGTGCGGCACGAGGGAACGGCCCGGGCGGATGCCTCGCGGAGATCGGGGAATTCTTCGCCGACGTGTTCTCCGCAATTACCTGGCCCTTCGCCGCGATCTGGAGCCTGACCCGGCTTTTTCAACGGCAAGACCCGAAACGACACGCCGCGATACCGGGCGGCCGCGCGGCCGGCCAGGCCTACCGCGTCGCCGAAGCGCTGACACAGCACAGCGGCACCATTGCCGTCGTCCGGGGCAGAGCCAGCTGGCAATCGTGGAACTGGCCGACCCCGGCACGGAACCGGCGGTCGTGTGGAACGGCCAAGGTCCCGCCCGCCCGCGATGGAGCCCATCTCCGGCGAGTCTGTACTGGGACGACGGCTCGATGCTCATGCTCCCCGAGACGACCTGACACCGCCGCGGTTCTGACGGTCGTCGCTCGGCTTCTCCGGCCCGCGCCTGCGAGTCAGTTGTCGGGGCGTGACACGGGAGCGTTGCGCATCTCGGTGATATCAGTGTCGATGCGGGCGAGGACACCGTCAACGGCGATCAAGGACGAGTCGTTCGAGCCGGTTACCAAGCACGTGATGGCAGAACGTCAAGCGACGAGGCGCGGCGAAGCCGTGCCAACATAGACGAATCCTTTGTGGTGCAGGCAGTACCTTCGCCGCACTCGCTTTGCGACCAGGACATGATGACTACTGTTAACTCGCCGCTTGCGGGCCTGTGCCCTAAAACCGCGGGTCCTGATGGGTTCCGTACCGCCGCCTCACACGCCGACCGCATCACCGGACTCGGATCACAGATCTTCGCGACGGTCGCCATGCTCGAGAAACAAGGTCGTTCGCTGCGACACGGCGAGACCGGTGCCGTCTGGGCGGAGCACTGTCGATGACCGGGTCGAACGCGGTTGATCTCGCGCCTGTCCGTGTCGTCCCGGAAGTGGTTCCGGATGAGGCTGGCGAGCGGTGGGCCCGGGAACTGGACTTGGTGCGCAAATGGCTGGGTGGGGTGAAGGGCAATACCCGGTTGGTCTATGCGGACGGCATCGGCTGGCCATACCACGTCGCGGACAAGCGCCCGCGCAGCACTGCTGAGCTTCGCAACGGCGTCACCTGGCTCAACTGGTGCGCCCGCCAACGTCTGCATTTGCTCGACGCGCACCGAGAGCTTGTCGTCGCATGGACAGAAGCGTTGCGGGAAACTCCCCGCCCTCAGGACGGGCAGTTGCTCAGCCACGCCACCAGGGGACATACCTTCACTGTTGCCAGCACCTTCTACAGATGGCTGACGCGGTCCAGCCACCTCGACGTCAACCCTTTCACCCTCGTCGACCGGGCAAACCTGGGCGTCGACATCCCGAAAACACCGGCTGCATCCCGTTCGCTCGACGAACACGAAGCCGCGCGACTGCTCGCCGCGGCCGACGCCGACCCGGTCGAACAGGTACGGCTCCGCTCACGAGTGATCGTGGCGTGGCTGCTCATGATCGGAACCCGCGTCTCGGAGATGCTGGACATCAGGTTGACCAAGATCCGGATCACACAGGGCATCCGCATCGCGGACATCGCGATGAAAGGCGGCCGCCGGCACTCCTTCGCGATCCCGGACCAAGTATGGAGCCGACTGGAGGAGTATCTCGCCTCGCGCGGGATCGGATCGGCGCTCGCGGTCCGCGGCGTGCACTCGGAACCGCCGTATCTGATCGCGACCGCGACCGGCCGACGGATGGCGCGACAGAATGTCAACGTCACGCTCGAACGCCTGGCCCGACGGGCCGGCATCGACGACCCGGCACGAGTCACCGCACACGTCGGCCGCCACACTCTCGCCACAGCGATGCGGATAGCCGGCGTTGACCCGGCTCGAATCAAAGAACACTTCGGGCACCTGCACCAAGAGACAACGGATCGATACGGCTTGCCCGTGCTGAACCTCGTGAACGCGCCGTCTCGGCAGGTCGCCGAGAGGTTCGACTCCGCAGCCGCAGCGTTGCGACTCAATTGACTTCCGTCCTTCACCCGGCTGAGCCTGCTTCAGCATGAAGCGGCAGAGGAAACGATCGACTGCGCCGCGTTCCTGCGCGCGCACCGGATCTGCGACCTCTGCCGACGACCCGCCACCGTGGCCGACCACTATCCCGAAACCGCCGATCGCTCGTCGACCGCGGAGTGCCCGATCCCGACGCCTGGCACCGGCTACGCCCGCTGGGCAAGCCGTGCCACGACCGGCACACCGCCCTCACGACACCGGGCGGTTGGAATCGTTTACTCGCACGCTAGGATCTGATTCAACAGCGCCCTGTAGATACAACCCCATTTTCTGCCAGCGCAGTTCAGCTTCAACGAGCCTCTTCTGATCGGGATGCCCCTTCAGCAAATCATAAGCCATAGACCTGGCCAAGGGTTTCAGTTCAATTGAGTCTAGCTCGGCGTAGAATCCGTCCAATTTTGCAGTTCCACCCGAGATCGCGCGTTGGCCGACCTGCGACTGATGCAAGTCGTCCATGGTGCGGGAGACGGCGCCGAGCAGACAGCGCCGATCCTCATCATGTTTCTTTCTAGACTTTTTCGCGGACCGCTTTCGACGGAATTCAAGCCACCTTTCCGGGAGCCCCTCGAACAAGGCGGTTTCAATCTGCTCGCTTACCCAAAAAGGTCTTTGCAGCCTCGCCATATTGTAGAGTTCAGACACAAGCTCTTTGCGTCGCCCGTCACCCTTTGGATATAGCCGAACAGTCAGCCGAAGGAAGAACCCGGGCGCAAATCCAAAGATAATGATCGCAAGAAGAAGAGACCAAGGCGAGCCTGCGAAATCGATCAACTCGGACATCAGCTGCACCCTGACCCGATCCGCCGCCAATTGAACCGAGTCGCCTCCCACGGCTGCCCGAACCGGAAGCCTTGGAAGCGCGCATCGGATCGCGCAGACGCTAGAAGGGCCGCCAAGGCCTGACGCCCCTTGTCTGTCAAGAGGTAGTACCGCCGAGGAGGCCGCTTGCCTGCTTCCTCCTCGGACTCCCACCCGTCGGTTACCCACCCCTCGTCCAGCATCCGCCGAAGGATTGGATACATGACGCCCGAGCGCACGCCGGACGCCCTGCTGAGGTCATAGCCCCACTGCCTTGCGTCGGGGTCGAACATGATGGCCACTGCGACCTGGACCAGCGCGTGCGTGACTCGCATGACACTTACTCTACATAGGTGTCTCGGATGAGACGTGACCGGGAGCACGGCGCGCATACAGGAAGGGGCACCTCACCGGCCCGGCGCAGGTCCGCCCTCGACTTGTCCTTCGCGGATCGCGTCCCACAGCACCCACTGACTGTGCCCCGTCGACCCCCGGCTCGGATCTCCCAAACGGAAGATCACGTACCCGATCTTGCGCCCGGTCGTCGTCCGCGCCCGCATCGCCAACGTTGCCGGAACCGTCGCCTGAAAATCGACCGCGCCCGGCACGGACACCTCCGCCGACCCGACCGGATACACCTTCGCCAAGTCGAGCAGCACCTCCCACTTCGGACGGTACATCGTCAAATCCTCGGGACTCTCGGGCGCACCGCTGTGACGACAGGTGGTAGTTGGCATCACCGGGTCGTCTGACGTTGTAGTTCTTCGCCCAGTACAGGCGGTAGTTGGCATGAAGTAAAGGCGATAG
>NZ_JBVKDT010000004.1:0-61910 GCF_055633655.1 Amycolatopsis sp. NPDC114503
AAGCCAAAAATGCGGACGGCGGGTGCTTGTCAAGGCATCTTTCCCGCCTTGACAAGCACCCGCCGTCCGTCATCACAATCAGCTTCGGGGTGCCCCCACCATACGAGGCGCAATGTCGCCGCCAGGCGACGAGCCGAAGCTCACCGCAGCCGAGTCACCCGACCCCGAGATAAGCCTCCTTGATACTGGTGTCAGCCAACAACTCCTGCCCAGTACCAGTCTTGGTGATCTGCCCAGTCTCCAGCACATACGCCCGATGCGCCCGGGACAACGCCTGCTGCGCATTCTGCTCGACCAGCAGCACAGTCGTCCCCTGCCGGTTGATCTCCGTGATAATCCGGAAAATCTGCTGAATGAACTGCGGCGCCAACCCCATCGAAGGCTCGTCGAGCAACAACAACCGAGGTTTGGCCATCAACGCCCGGCCAATAGCCAGCATCTGCTGCTCGCCACCGGACATCGTCCCGCCGACCTGAGTCTTCCGCTCGGCCAGCCGCGGGAACAGCTCAAACACCCGGTCGAAATCCGGCTGCAGATTCTTCCGGTCCTTGCGCGCGTACGCGCCCATGTCCAGGTTCTCCAGCACCGTCATGCCAGGGAAAATCCCCCGACCTTCCGGAGCCTGCGAAATCCCGCGGACCACGCGCAAATCCCCGCGCAGCCGCGAAATGTCCTCGCCGTCGAACCGGATGGCTCCGCCGGAGATCGGCCGGATGCCGGAAATCGCCCGCATCGTGGTCGACTTGCCGGCGCCGTTCGCTCCGATGAGGGTGACGATTTCGCCCTCGTTGACCGTGATCGACAGCCCGGACACGGCCTGGATCCGTCCATAGTGGACGGAAACGTCGGAAAGCTCAAGCAACGTCATCGTCGGGAACTCCCAGGTAAGCGGCGATCACGGCGGGGTTCTCCCGGATCTCGGCAGGCAGCCCGTCGGCGATCTTCTTGCCGAACTCCAGCACCACGATCCGGTCGGTGACGCCCATGACGAGCTTCATGTCGTGTTCGATCAGCAGGACGGTGTAGCCGTCGTCGCGGATCGTCCGGATCAGCCCCATGAGCTCTTCCTTCTCCGCCGGGTTGAACCCGGCGGCAGGCTCGTCGAGGCACAGCAGCTTCGGCTCGGTGGCCAGGGCCCGCGCGATCTCCAGCCGCCGCTGATAGCCGTACGGCAGGTTCTTCGCGCGGTCCGCGGCCCGGTCGGCGATGCCGACGAATTCCAGCAGCGCCATGGCCTTCTCGATCGCCTGCTTCTCCTCGCGGTGGTGCCGAGGGACCCGCAGGAGAGCGCCGAGCAGGCTCGTCTTGTGCCGTGCGTCGGTGCCGACGACCACGTTCTCCAGCGCGGTCATCTCGGAAAACAGCCGGATGTTCTGGAACGTCCTGGCGATGCCGAGCTGGGTGATCCCGTGCCGCGACGTCTTGCCGAGCGGTTTGTCCTCGAGCAGCACCTGCCCCGAGGACGGCCGGTAGACGCCGGTCATCGCGTTGAAGCAGGTGGTCTTGCCCGCGCCGTTCGGCCCGATCAGGCCGAGGATCTCGCCGCGCCGGATCTCGAAGGACACCGAGTCCAGCGCCACCAGGCCGCCGAAGCGGACGGTGACGTCGTCGACCTTGAGCAGCGTCTGCCCGTAGTCGGCCCGGATCTCGCGGTCCGGCGCGACGACCTCGGCGACCTCGGCCTCGTGCTCGGCGAGCTCGTCGGCGGTCATGTTCGCGACCTCGGCCACGAGGCCGCCCTCGGCCGGGACCTCGGGCCCGTTTCCGTTGCCAGGGACCGTCATGCCTTCTCCCCCGCGTTGTCGGACGCCAGCGAACCGTCGCTGCTGACCTGTTCGCCCTTGCCGAGCAGCCGCTGGTACGCCTGCCTGCCGTACGCGAGCAGCCGCTGCCGCGCGCCGAGCAGGCCCTGCGGGCGAAAGATCATCAGGACGATCAGCGCCAGGCCGAAGATCAGGTACTTGTACTCCGCGATCGCCTGGAACCGCAGCGGCACGTAGGCCACCACGATCGCGCCCAGCAGCACGCCGACCTTGTTGCCCGCGCCGCCGAGAATCACCGCGGCGAGGAACAGCATCGACGTCACCACGTCGAACTTCTGGTTGTTCACGAAGCCCAATTGCCCCGCGTACAGCGCGCCGGAGAGGCCGCCGACCGCGGCGCCGCCGACGAACGCCCAGATCTTGAACTTGAACGTCGGCACGCCCATGATCTCGGCCGCGTCCTCGTCGTCGCGGATGGCGACCCACGCGCGGCCGACGCGGCTGCGCTCCAGGTTCCCGACCACGAACAGGATCACGATGATGATCGTGACGCAGAGCCAGTACCACGGGATGCCGTCGGTGTTGTTGAAGAGCGGATTGCCGTCCGCCTTCACGCCCGGCGGATGTCCGACGCCCTGGAAGCCGCGGTTGCCGCGCAGCGGGTCGATGTTGTCGGCCAGCAGCCGCACGATCTCGCCGAAGCCCAGCGTGACGATCGCCAGGTAGTCGCCGCGCAAGCGCAGCGTCGGCGTCCCCAGGATCACCCCGAAGATCATCGTGACCACCATCGCGATCGGCAGCACGACGAGGAACGGCAGCTTCGACAGCGACGAGTCCGGGCTGGTGAACAGCGCCATCACATAGGCGCCGATCGCGAAGAACCCGACGTAGCCCAGGTCGAGCAGACCGGCTTGGCCCACGACGATGTTGAGCCCGATGGCGACCAGCGCGTAGCGGGCCACCTCGAACATCGCGATCGGGAAGTCGTACCCGGGCTGGGTGGTGATCAGCGGCGGGTTCAGCACCGGCAGCAGGTAGACCAGCGCCACCAGCGGGATGAGCACCCCCCACTGCTGGACCCGGGAGAGCCTGTTCCACCAGTCCGAAACGGGACGGCGGCGCGCCTTCGCCGGAGCGGCGGGCGGCGTCGTAGTCGTCGTCATACCCGTGCCTTTCCGAGCGATTCGCCGAGAATGCCGGTCGGGCGGAACATCAGGATCAGCACCAGCAGGGCGAACGCGACGACGTCGCGCCACGCGCCGCCGAACAGCGACTGCCCGTAGTTCTCCACGACGCCGAGCAGCAGGCCGCCCAGCAGCGCGCCGCGCAGGTTGCCGATGCCGCCGAGCACCGCGGCGGTGAACGCCTTGATGCCGAGGATGAAGCCGCCCTGGTACGAGGCGCCCTGCGGGATCTTCATCATGTAGAACAGCGCCGCCGCGCCGGCCAGCAGGCCGCCGATGAGGAACGTGAGCGTGATGACGCGTTCCTTGTTGACGCCCATCAGCGTCGCGGTGTCCGGGTCCTGCGCGACCGCGCGGATGCCGCGGCCGAACTTGGTGCGGTTGACGAACATGTCCGTGCCGACCATCAGCAGGATCGACGCCACCACGGTGATGATGGTGACGATCGTGACGCTGCCGCCGAAGATTGTGAAGACCTCGTCGTTGCGCAGCAGCCGGATGCTGTTCTCCGGGTTGCCGCCGCGCCAGATGAACAGGATCTGCTGCAGCACGAAGGAAGCGCCGATCGCGGTGATCAGGAAGACCAGCCGGGGCGCCTTGCGTTTGCGCAGCGGCCGGTAAGCCACGCGTTCCAGCACGACCGCGGTGCCGCCGGAGACCGCCATCGACGCGATGAGCGCGAGCAGCAGGAAGCCGATCAGCTCGAAGATCGGCAGATCCGGCGTCGCGCCGGGGCGGAAACCCAAGCCGTAGAAGGTGAACCACGTCGCGAAGGCGCCGTAGATGAACACCTCGGAGTGGGCGAAGTTGATGAGTTTGAGCACGCCGTAGACGAGGGTGTAGCCCAGCGCCACGAGCGCGTAAATGCTGCCGTAGGAAAGACCGTCGATCGTGTTGTCCCAGAACTGGTTCAGGAACGAATTCACGTCGAAGGTGATCCAGCTGCCGCCGCCCTGCGCGAGGACGAGCGAACTGAGGTCAGGGGTCATCGACACACTAGTTCTCCATGTGGGTCCGGGGTGCGGGCCCGGGCGGGATCAGCCGCCTGGCCCGCACCCCGGTACTGGAACCGAAAGCGGTGAGCTACTTGATCTCGGTGTTGCGGACGATCTTTCCGTTGTCCACCTTGTAGGTCCACACGGTGGTCGCGGCGAGCTCGCCGTGGTCGTCCCACTTGAAGTGCTTCGTGATGCCCTGGCCGTCGTAGGTCTTCACGTAGTCCAGCAGGCCGGCGCGGTCCTTCTTGCCGGCGTCGATGCCCCGCAGCAGGATCGTCGCGACGTCGTAGGCCTCGGGCGAGTAGGTGCCCGGGTCGACGCCGGTCGCCGCCTTGTAGGCGTCGGTGAACTTGGTGAACTGGTCAGCGGGCACGCAAGGGCAGGTGAAGTACGCGTTGGCCGCGGCGTCGCCGGCGCCCTTCACGAACAGGTCGTCCTTCACGCCGTCCGGGCCGACGAACTTCGCCTTGACGCCGGCGTCGTTCAGCTGCTGCGCGAACGGGGCGGCTTCCTGGTAGTAGCCCGAGTAGAAGATCGCGTCCGGCTTCTCGCCCTTGATCTTGTTGACCACGGCGGAGAAGTCGGTCTGCTTCGTCTTGACCTTGTCCTGGCAGCTCGCCTTGTCGCCGAGCGCCTTGACGGTCGAGGCGGCGAGGCCGGTGCCGTACTCGGAGTCGTCCTCGATGACGCAGACCTTGCTGGCCTTGAGCTCGCCGGTGATGAACTTCGCGGCGGCCGGGCCCTGCGCGTTGTCGTTGCCCAGCGCGCGGAAGAAGGTCTTCCAGCCGTTCTGGGCGAGCGACGGGTTGGTCGCGGACGGGGTCACGGCGACCAGGCCCGCGGAGTTGAAGATGTTGCCCGCGGCCTTCGACTCGCCCGAGAACGGGAGGCCGATGACGCCGACGATGCCCGGGGTGTTGACGATCTGGGTCACGATGCCCGGCGCCTTGTCCGGGGTGCCCTCGGTGTCGAACTGCTCCAGTTTGACCTGGCAGCCCGGGTTCGCCTTGTTGTGCTGGTCGACCGCCAGCTTCGCGCCCTTGAGGATGTTCTGGCCCAGGGCCGCGTTCGCGCCGTTGATCGTGCCGGCGTAGGCGATCGAGGTCGGCGCGCACTGCGCCTTGCCGTCTCCCGCCGGGTCCGCCGCGTTTGCCGCCGCCGACGGGGCCGCGGCCTGCGGCGCGCCGCTGTCGCCACCCGAGTCACCGCCGGTCCGCGCCGAACAGGCGCCAAGGGAGATGACTCCCGCCGCGGCCAGCACGATGACCTTAGTGAGTCGTGCTCTCTGCACTCGTTCCTCCAAATGCCACCCGCCACGCTCCCGTGGAACGGCGGGTCCCTGCGTGGGACTTCGACTGGGCGCTGAACGTAGCCGCCGGGTGAGGTGTTGCACAGAGTCACAGCGAGTCTTGTATCCACATCGTGACGGTCGTCACGAGAATTAACGGACGATTTACACTCGATCGTCTTATTGCAACGACCGAGTGAATGACTCTTCGTGTCCGAGCACCCCTCGAAAGGACCTTGACCAGACGTCTGATCAATGGGGGCAGTCTAGGAACATCCCCTCCGTCACCGTGACCGACACCACGATGCCCCGGCCTCCAAGGTAGCAACCTTGCCCTTTCGCGCAGGGCAGATCAACCCGCACGGGTGGGTACGGCACCGCTGCGGCAGAAGGGTTTTCGCTGGTCAACAGCCAGGTTTCGGCGCGACACGGCAGGCCGAGCCGGATGCGGCGAAACGGACGGGGTCCCGCTGGGCGGGAGCGCACTCCGGGTCCAGCCGGTCACTCTCCGGCGCTGTTTCCGGTCTCGGGTCATGAAAAAGCGGGCGCGACCCCCTGGTCACGCCCGCTTCTCCGGGTTCTTGCCCGTTGCTCAGCCGATGCTTTCCACGACCGCCTCGGCGACGGCCTTCATCGTGGTGCGCCGGTCCATCGCGGTGCGCTGGATCCAGCGGAACGCGTCCGGCTCGGTGAGCCCCTGACGGCTCATCAGCAGGCCCTTCGCCCGGTCGATGACCTTGCGGGTCTCGAGCCGGTCGGTGAGCCCGGCGACCTCGGCCTCGAGGGCCTGCAGCTCGGAGAACCGGCTGACGGCCAGCTCGATGGCGGGCACGAGGTCGCGTTTGGCGAACGGTTTGACCAGATACGCCATGGTGCCCGCGTCGCGGGCCCGTTCGACGAGGTCGCGCTGGCTGAACGCGGTGAGAATGACGACCGGCGCGATCCGGTCGCCGGTGATCCGCGCGGCCGCCTCGATGCCGTCGAGCTTCGGCATCTTGACGTCGAGGATCACGAGGTCCGGCTTGAGGTCGGTGGCCAGCGCGATGGCCTCCTCGCCGTCGCCGGCCTCGCCGACGACCTCGTAGCCCTCTTCGCGCAGCATTTCCACCAGGTCGAGCCGGATGAGCGCCTCGTCTTCCGCGACGAGCACCCGTCGCTGCGGCACGCCGGCGGCGGCGCCGTTCGACTCGGCAGCCTGTTCGGTCACCGGTGTCCTCCTGAAGGCTCGGCGGGACGTCTTCGACACGCGGTCACCCGCGAGAGCCCAGCGTACCGGGACCGATCCAGATCCCACGATGGCGTTCACCACGAAGTGGCGGGAGACACCCAGCCCCGGCCCCAAGTCGATCACCGGACCCGGTCGAGGGAGACAGGGGCGGGTCCCGTAGAGTTTCCGGCACTGCGCCCCCGTAGCCCAACTGGCAGAGGCAACGGATTCAAAACCCGTCCAGTGTGAGTTCGAATCTCACCGGGGGCACGCGGGATCTACACAAGCGAGCGCGCTCGGTTGAGCGGCTTGTGTGTCGCACATCTGGTCCGTGATCCTCTCCGCCACCTCGGCCACGTCCGGGACGTCCCAGGCGGGCAGCGTGATGGCTATCTCGACATGATCGTCGTCCAGCAATCGCACTTCGAGCCGAAGCACTTCGAAGAGTCTCCTCGGCAGTTCCGACGGTGCGGCGGCCAGTTTCAGGGCAAGCAGGGCAAGGCATCGAGCAAGGCTGCTTCGTCCGGGCCGGGCAGCTCCGGCTGGCTCGCGGCCTCGATGTCCAGGGCCTCGACCTGCTTTCTTCTCCGCCTCCAAGCCGTTGTACGTGCCCCGCAGACCGCGGGTGAACGGATCCGCCGGGTCCCCGCTTTGGGCTTGCAGGAGAACCGACTGCTGGCGCTTCTCGACGTCAGCGATCGCGCGTTCCAGCAAGGCGCGTTTCCGCAACCGCTCTTCCGTAGCCACTTTGTCCGTCGACGAGGCCTCGCCGAGCAACAGCCGTATCCGCTCCTGCCCGAACACCCGATCGGTCAGGAACTGGGCGACCACCTCGGCTACCGCATCCTCTCGGACGTAGACCGTCTTGCGGTGCCCCGCGTACTTGTCGGCTCTCCCCCGGTTGTTGTTCAGCGGGTGGCAGACGTAGTAGGCAAACCGCGGCCGCTGCGCCCCGAACATGCGACGACCGCAACTGCAGAAGATCAGGCTTCGGAACAGGCCCGTCCGCTTCGCCTCCGGGGGGCTGTTGAGCTCGAGGCCGTTCCGCCTTCCCCTGCCGATCTTCCGGCCGGCGTTCATCTGGTCGTACATCCACTTCGGAATCAGCGGTTCGTGCGCTGGCTCGACCGACCAAACCCACTTCTCCGGAGCGTTGACCTACCCGTGTGCCGACCTCGACGCCCGTCGGCGACGGTCGACTTGCCCCAGGCCCCACGCGCGCGAAGCATCCCCGGCGGCTGAGGAGGCGGGTACTTCGTCAGATCGGCGTTGAGCCGGTCGAGCAGAATCCGTCGCGCCCGACTGACCCGGAGGCTTCTGACCGCGGCGTGCCCTCAAGAACGCATTTCCGAGGCTCCTGTCAGCCCGTCACGGCACCAGATGCGCATTCGTCGCGAGCGGCATCCGATCGCCGGACGAGTTCTGTTCCGTTTCCGAGCCAGACGGGCAGCGCTGCTACTACTGCCCAGTTCCGGCTTTGCTGTCCGGATCGGCCAAGTCGGCGATTCTGTTGAGGGCTTCCGACACCGCGAGAGTCGCGCGCACCTGGGCTTCGGCGTTCTTGTTTCCTTCGATGGCCTCGACAGCCGCTTCAGCATGTCGCGCCGATTCATTCTGAGCGTCGTTCACATCCATCCTCCTTTTCAGGAGCCGTCGGACTTGTCACTAGGTTTCCCTTGCTCGCGACTGCGAAGCGCCCTTCCGATGTTTTCCTTCCAACGTGGTTCCGCGTCATCCACGTGGCCGCGCTCTGGCAGCCGCTCTGCGACACCGCGTCAGTGTCGCTCACACCTTCGCGGTGTCATCCTGTCCCTGGCGAAGACCGCATGCGGGCGAAGCGAAGTACGGCGACAGACTCCTAGCGCGCGTTTCTTCCCGATCGGCGAAGACGCGCCCGGCGAAGCCGCTCCTGCAAGCTGATTGAGGGCCGCACTCGGACTCGCGAAGACATCGCACTTTCAACACCGCTGCGCCTTCAGCACTTCACCTGCCCCGAACTCCGAACACAGCAGCAGGACCGACAAACTTGAATTCTGCTCAATCGACAGGACGTCGCGGGCAGTCGACTGCCCGCTGCACCGACAGCGACAGCGAACTTCTCGGCACCATCCCGCCCTGCGAGCCGCCCCAGACCTCTTTCGCCAGCCACCCGGAGCCTGGAGTTGCCACGGAAGGGGCAGCGCCGACCACAGGAATTCGAACCGGCGGCATCAATCCGCCCTTCCGGAATCGACCACGCCGGTGAGATCCCGTTCTTCACCGTTGCGCGGTTCGTCCTGGGACTCGCGCCGAGCTGCCGACCAAGCCAAGATGCGGCGGTAGCCGAGGACCTCGCCCTCCAGAACATGGCCTTCCGGCACCTTGTCGTCCACCGGCTCGATGACATGCCAGCTCACCTCCGGGTGCCCGACGAGCACGTCAGCCGGCATTGGCAGCTCAGTCCCCCAAGGGTGACCGACTGGTCGGGAAGACGAATCCACGCTCCGGGGTTTTCGACAGGAAAGACCCCCGGCCGGATGGACCGGTCCTATTCGACGACCCGCCCTTCCCGCAGCATGCGCAGCTGACGTATTCGTACTCGTTCCGGCAGCGTCAGCGCGCTGGGGAACATCGGCCAAGCCGTGGACGAGCTTCGCAGGGTGCACGCCGACCCCGTGCGCAGTCCAGACTCCGCGGGGCGCCTTCGACGCGCAGCCGCTGCGCGGTCTCCGCCGGTGTCCCCGGTCGGCCTCAGCCGCCGAGCAGGTCCGCCACCGGACGCTCGGGATCGATCTCGACGCCGAGGACCCGGAGGTTGCCGTCGAGGACCGCCCAGACCGACCGCGCGAGGAACTCGGCTAGCTGGGCGGCCGTGAAGACCCGGGGCTGCTCGGTCAGCCACCGGTTGACGCTGGCGTCGACGAATCCGACCAGCCCGGCGGCGATCGGCTTCGCCAGGTCGGGGTCGTTGCCGAGACCGACCAGCCCGGCCGCGAACAGCTCACCCGCCCGTCCGGCGATCGCGGCCTTGGTGCCGGCGACCGCCCGGGAAGACCCGGCCGCGGTCCGGGTGTGCGCGAGCAGGAACGCGTGCAGGTGCTGATGTGCCTCGACCCAGCCGAGGTAGGTGCCGACCGCGCGCCGGATCGCCGCCATGACCGTGCCGTCCGGCTGCAGCGTGGGCGCGAGTTCGGCCATCAACGACTCGACGATGCGCCGGCAGATCTGCTCGTCGAGGTCCGCCCGGTCCTTGAAGTGCCGGTACACCACCGGCCGGGGCAGCCGGGCCCGCTCGGCGATCGCCTTGACGCCCACGTCCGGGCCGTGTTCCTCGATCGCGGCCACCGCGGCGTCGAGCACGTCGCCCTGGCGGCGCATCTTGTGCGCGTCCCAGCGGGTCGACCGGCCGTCGGCTTCGGAATCGGGGGTGGCGGCTTCGAGCATCGGTTCAGCATACGTCCCGGCCACTTTTCCGAGACACCTTGTCACAGTCATCTGAATGAGACATGCTGTCACAGCAAGACGGTCGGACCGGCGAGGAGGTCGTGTGAACGCCAGGACGTACGTGATCGGCGTAGGGATGACGAAGTTCGAGAAGCCGGGCCGCCGCGAATGGGACTACCCGGACATGGCACGCGAAGCGGGGACCAACGCCCTCGCAGACGCGGGCATCCGCTACGAGCTGGTGGAGCAGGCTTACGTCGGCTACGTCTACGGCGAATCGACCTCCGGTCAGCGGGCGGTCTACGAACTGGGGTTGACCGGCATCCCGGTGGTCAACGTGAACAACAACTGCTCGACCGGGTCCACCGCGCTCTTCCTCGCCACCCAAGCGGTGCGCAGCGGCGCCGTCGGCTGCGCGCTGGCGCTGGGCTTCGAGAAGATGCAACCGGGCTCGCTGGGCGCGACCTACGAGGACCGCGAGCAGCCGATGATGAAGCACCTGCTCGCGCTCGCCGAACTGCAGGAGTTCGCGATGCCGCCCGCGCCGTACATGTTCGGCGCCGCCGGGCGCGAGCACATGCAGCGCTACGGCACCACGGCCGAGCAGTTCGCGAAGATCGCGGTGAAGAACCATCAGCATTCGGTGAACAACCCGTACGCGCAGTTCCGCGACGAGTACACGCTCGAAGAAATCCTTGCCGCGAACCAGGTTTACGACCCCCTGACCAAACTGCAGTGCTCCCCGACCTCCGACGGATCGGGCGCGGCGGTGATCGCGAGCGAGGCGTTCGTCGAGCGCCACGGCCTGGCCGGGCAGGCGGTGGAGATCGTCGGCCAGGCGATGGTGACCGACCTGCCGAGCACCTTCGAAGACCGCAGCGCAATCAGCCTCGTCGGAGCGGAGATGACGCGCACCGCCGCCCGGCAGGTCTACGAGCAGGCCGGCCTGGCTCCGTCCGATGTGGACGTCATCGAACTGCACGACTGCTTCTCCACCAACGAACTGCTGACCTACGAAGCGCTCGGCCTGTGCGGGGAAGGTGAGGGCGGCAAACTGGTCGACGCCGGCGAAACGACCTACGGCGGGCGGTGGGTGGTCAACCCCTCCGGCGGCTTGATCTCCAAAGGCCATCCGCTCGGCGCGACCGGGCTGGCCCAGTGCGCCGAGCTGACCTGGCAGCTGCGCGGCACCGCCGAGCTCCGGCAGGTCGAGGGCGCGACGGTCGCCCTGCAGCACAACATCGGGCTCGGCGGCGCCGCGGTGGTCACCGCCTATCGGACCGCCCAGCGCTGAACCCGCATATTCGCTTCAATCGCAAGGAGAAAATGACATGACGACCGTCAACGTCGCCGGCCAGTTGCCGACCACGCCGGAGAAGGCCTGGGCCACTGTGTCGGACCTGCACCGGTTCGAGGAATGGCTGAGCATCCACCAGAAGTGGAGCGGGGAACCGCCTGCCTCGATCGGGCTCGGGACCAAGATCACCGAGGTCGTCTCCGTGATGGGGATGGCGAATAAAATCGAGTGGAACGTGGACGAGTACGACGAACCGCGTTCGCTCAAGATCAGCGGCACCGGGATGGCCGGCGTCAAGGTCTCCTTCACCCTGTCGGTCAAGCCGGCGGACGCGGGCAGCGTCGTCGAAATCGACGCCGAATTCTCCGGTCAGATGATCGTCGGCCCGATCGGCCTCGCGATCGGCAAGAACACCAAGGGCGAACTGGAGAAGTCCGTCGCCAAGCTGGCCGAATTGGTGGCCTGATGGCGGGATCGGCGACCGCCGGGTTCGACCAGGCCGGGCTCGGCGTCTGGAGCGAGCCGGAAACGTTCGAGGTGACCGCGGAGCGGATCGCCGCGTACGCCGAGGCGACCAACGACCCGATCCGGCGCCACCGCGACGGCGAGGTGGCCCCTCCGGTGTTCGCGATCGTGCCGGTGTTCAACTCGCTCGTGCCGGCCGCGTTGTCGGTCGCGCCGGTCGAGCTGTTGCCGAAGCTGGTCCACGGCGAGCAGGATTTCCTGTTCCACCGCCCGATCCGGCCCGGCGACGTGCTCACGTCACGGGCGAAACCGGTCGGCTTTCACGGAAAACCGAACGGCACCACGGTGCTGATCCGGACCGAAACCGCCGGCGCGGACGGCGATCCGGTGAACGAGCAGTGGATGACCGCGTTCTTCCGCAAGGCCGACGCCGGGGCTTCGGTCGGCGAAACCGCACCGCCGCACAGCTTCGACGAATCGCTGCGCGCCTCCGCCCCGGCTGCCGAGGTCGGCGCGCACGTCGACCAGGACCAGACCTTCCGGTATTCCCCGGCCTCCGGCGATCCGATGCCGATCCACCTCGACGACGAGCTGGCGCGGCTGTCCGGGCTGCCGGGAATCATCGCGCACGGCCTGTGCACCATGGCGTTCACCTCGTGGGCCGTACTGACCGAATGCGCCGGGTCCGAAGTGGACCGGCTGCGCCGGCTGGCGGTCCGGTTCGCCAAGCCGGTCCTGCCGGGGCAGGACCTCACCACCCGGATCTGGCGCACCGGGAACGGAACCTTCGCCTACGAGACCGCCGCGGCCGGCGAGGTGGTCGTCAAGGACGGGCTGGCCGAGATCGCCGGCTGATCGACCTCAGGGAGCAGCATCATGGGAGAACTGGACGGGCGGGTCGCGATCGTCACCGGCGCGGGCCGCGGCATCGGGCGCGAGCATGCGCTGCTGTTCGCGGCCGAGGGCGCGAAGGTCGTGGTGAACGATCTCGGCGGAGCGAACGACGGCAGCGGCAGCGACGCCGGACCAGCGCAGGAAGTGGTCGCGGAGATCGCCGCCGCGGGCGGGACCGCAGTCGCCAACACCGACAACGTGGCCGACTGGGACGGGGCGAAGGCGCTCGTCGACCAGGCAGTGGCGGAGTTCGGCCGCCTCGACGTCCTGGTCAACAACGCCGGGATCCTGCGCGACGCGTTCATCGCCGGGATGGACGAGGCGCAGTGGGATTCGGTCATCGCGGTCCACCTCAAGGGGCATTTCGCTCCGCTCCGGCACGCCGCCGAATACTGGAAAACACAGTCGAAAGCGGGCCAGGAGGTCGCCGCGTCGGTGATCAACACCGCGTCCGCGTCCGGGACCTTCATGCCCAATGCCGGGCAGGCCAACTACGGCGCGGCCAAGGCGGGCATCGCCGCGCTCACCCTGGTCGCGGCTCAGGAACTGGAGCGCTATGGCGTGCGGGTCAACGCGATCGCGCCGATCGCGCGCACCCGGCTGACCCTGGCTACGCCGGGAATGGGCGCGATGTTCGCCGCCGAGGTGCCCGAGGGCGAGTTCGACGCCTTTTCCCCGGCCAATATTTCGCCGTTGGCGGCGTACCTCGGCGCGGAGAAATGCCCGTTCACCGGGAAGGTGTTCGCGGTCCAGGGCGGGGCGATCTTCGAACTGGCCGGCTGGCAGGGCGGGCGGACGATCGAGACCGACGGCCCGTGGACGATCGGCGATCTCGACCGGCGACTGGCCGGCTGGGCCTGAACAGGAGCACGACATGAACGCTCGAGGTTACGAACTCGGCTTGGGGCTGAGCGAAGAACACGCCGCGCTCGCGGACGCGGCGCGGGGTTTCGCCGAACGGCACCTCGGCGTCGACGTGCTCCGTGCCGCGGTGGATGCCAAAGTGGAAGCCCTGCCCGGCTTCTGGCCGCGCCAGGCGGCGCAGGGCCTGCTCGGGCTGCACGTCCCGGAGGAACACGGCGGACAGGGCGGCGGGCTGCTGGAACTGGCGGTCGCACTGGAAGCCCTGGGCCGCGCCGCGCAGCCAGGGCCGTTGCTGCCGACCGCGCTGGCCGCGGCGCTGCTCGTCGCCGCGGACACGAAGATCGGCGCCGAATTGCTGCCCCGGCTGGTCGACGGCTCGGTGACCGGGGCGGTCGGCCTCGCCGAACCGTTGCGGGGCACTGAAACCGATGACGGACTGAGGGTGTCGGGGACGACGGTCGGCGTGCTCGGCGGCATGGTCGCCGAGGTCTTGCTGCTGCCGGTCCGCATCGGCGACCAGGTTCGCTGGGCGGTGCTGGACCGCGACGACGTCACGGTCCGCGAGCAGGAAAGCATCGACGTCATCCGGCGCGCCGCACTGGTCGAGGTCGCCGAGCGCGCCGTCCCCGCCGAGCGGGTGCTGGACCGGCTCGCCGAGCAGCGGGTCCGCTCGATCGCGGCCGTGCTGTTCGGCGCCGAGGCAGTCGGCGTCGCGTCGTGGTGCACCTCGACCGCGGCCGAGTACGCGCGGGTACGCGTCCAGTTCGACCGCCCGATCGGGCAGTTCCAAGGCGTGAAGCACAAATGCGCGGCGATGGGCGTCGAACTGGAGCGGGCTCGCGCCACGGTGTGGGACGCCGCTCGTGCGCTGGACGCCGGTGACGACACCGCGGAGTTCGCCGCCGCCGTCGCCGCGGTCGTCGCCCCGGACGCGGCGGTGAACTGCGGCGCGGACTGCATCCAGGTGCTCGGCGGCATCGGCTTCACCTGGGAACACGAAGCGCACCTGTACTACCGCCGTGCGCTGTCGCTGCGCGGCCTGCTCGGCCGAAGTACACAGTGGACGGACAGGGTCGCCCGACATGCCCTGGACGGAGTGTCCCGGCGGACCGCGCTCGAACTTCCGCGGGACGCCGAAACGATCCGTGCCGCAGTGCGCGCCGACCTGGCCGAGATCGCGGCCCTCGGCGCGGAAGAACAACTGGTCGCCCTCGGCGACGGCGGCTGGGTGCAGCCCCACCTGCCCCGGCCCTACGGCCGCGGCGCCGGGCCGTTGGAGCAGGTGGTGATCGGCGAAGAGGTCAAACGCGCCGGGATCCAGCTCCCCGAGCTGCTGATGGGCGGCTGGGCGGTGCCCCCGATCGTCGCCTACGGCACCGAAGAGCAGAAGCAGCGGGTGGTCGTGCCGACGTTGCGCGGGGAAGTGGTCTGGTGCCAGCTGTTCTCCGAACCGGGTGCGGGCTCCGATCTGGCCGCGCTCTCCACCAAGGCCGAACGCACCGAGGGCGGCTGGCGGATCAACGGCCAGAAGATCTGGACCACGGTCGCCCAGTTCGCGCAGTGGGGGATGCTGATCGCCCGCACCGACCCGGACGCCCCGAAACACCGCGGCATCACCTACTTCATCCTGGACATGTCCGCCCCGGGCATCACCGTCCGCCCGCTGCGCGAGGCCACCGGCTCGGCGCTGTTCAACGAGGTCTTCTTCGACGACGTGTTCGTCCCGGACGACTGCGTCGTCGGCGCGGTGAACGACGGCTGGACCGTCGCCCGCGCGACGCTGTCCAGCGAACGGGTAGCGCTGGGCCGCGGCAACCCGTCCTATCCGACGCTCGCCGATCTGCTCGCGTTCGCGTCCGGGCGCGACCTCGATCCGCTGGCCGTCAACCGGATCGGCCGGTTCGTCTGCGAGGACCAGGTGCTCGACCTGCTCGGCGCGCGCACGGTGCTCCGGCAGCTGTCCGGGGCGGACGTCAGCACCACTTCGAGCGTCGCCAAGCTCCTCAGCATGCGCTTCGGACAGCAGATCGCGGAATTCTGCCTGGCCGAACTGGGCGTCGCCGGCGCGGTGTCGGTCAAGGGCGAGCCCAGCGACAAGTGGATGGACCAGGTGCTCGCCTGCCGGGCCATGACCATCTACGG
Source organism: Amycolatopsis sp. NPDC114503 (assembly GCF_055633655.1). Classification (NCBI taxonomy): domain Bacteria; kingdom Bacillati; phylum Actinomycetota; class Actinomycetes; order Pseudonocardiales; family Pseudonocardiaceae; genus Amycolatopsis; species Amycolatopsis sp. NPDC114503. The sequence continues at coordinate 15,526 of NZ_JBVKDT010000004.1, forward strand.
CGGCACCACGGAAATCCAGCTCAACGTCATCGGAGAACGCATGCTCGGCCTGCCCCGCGACGCCGGCTGAAGCTCGACGCCCGATTTCCCCGCACTACGCCGACGAGGAGGCGCCCATGACCCGCGCGACATTCGACCAGGAATACCGCGACCTGCTGCAGACCTTGTCCGAGGGCTCGGTGCGCCGGCGGTTCGACCCGTACCTGGACATCGACTGGGACTCGCCGGAGTTCGCGATCGACCCGGACGACCCCCGCTGGGTGCTCTCGCCCGAGATCGACCCGCTCGGCGCGACCCGGTGGTACCAGCAGCAGCCGCTGGCCCGCCGGATCGAGATCGGGAGATGGCGCCAAGCCAACGCGATCAAGGTCGGCGCGGCGTTCGAGAGCATCCTGATCCGCGGCATGATGCAGTACATCTTCAAGCTGCCCAACCAGTCGCCCGAATTCCGCTACTGCCTCCACGAGATGACCGAGGAGTGCAATCACATCCAGATGTTCCAGGAGCTGGTCAACCGGATCGGCGCGGACGTTCCGGGGATGCGGCCGCTGTTCCGCGCGCTGTCGCCGCTGATCGGGGTCGCCGGCGGCTACGCGCACGTGATCCTGTTCATCGGCATCCTCGGCGGCGAAGAGCCCATCGACCACTACCAGAAAGCCCTCATCCGGCAAGGCGGCGACATCCCGCCCGCGATGCTGCGCACGATGGAGATCCACATCGCCGAGGAAGCCCGCCACATCTCGTTCGCGGGCGACTTCCTGCGCGTGCACCTCGGGCGCATGAGCCGGGCGGGCCGGGCGGTGTGCGGGCTCGCCTTCCCGCTGGCGATGCGCTGGCTGGCCGGCGAGATCATGGCACCGTCGAAATCCTTCGGCAGGCAGTTCGGCATTCCCCGGACCGTGCTCAAGGAAGCGTTCTGGCGCAGCGAGCACTCCCGCCGGATCCTGAGCGGCTACTTCGGCGACATGCGCAAGCTCGCGACCGACCTGGGGCTGATGAACGCCGTGACCCGTTGGCTGTGGAAACGCTGCCACATCGACGGAGCCCCGTCCCGGTACCGGGGCGAACCGGACCGCGAAGCCCGGCCGGTGCTCTGATGCCGCACGTCGTCACGCAATCCTGCTGCAGCGACGCGTCCTGCGTCGTGGTGTGCCCGGTCAACTGCATCCACCCGACGCCCGACGAGCCGGATTTCGCCACCGCCGAAATGCTCTACATCGACCCGGTCGCCTGCGTGGACTGCGGCGCCTGCGTGCCGGCCTGCCCGGTGGACGCGATCAAACCGCACACTCGGCTCGGCGACGGCGAGCAGGAGTTCCAGTCGGTCAACGCCGATTTCTACCAGACCTCGCGCGAGCGGCCGCTGCTCGCGCCGGTGCCGCAGCCGTTGCGGGTGCGAGAGCGCCCGGAGCCGCTGCGGGTGGCGATCGTCGGGTCCGGCCCGGCGGCGATGTACGCGGCCGACGAGATCCTCACCGTCCCCGGCGCCAGGGTGACCATGTTCGAGCGGCTCGCGCAGCCCTACGGCCTGGCCCGCTACGGCGTCGCCCCCGACCACCGGCGGACCCGCCGGATCAGCGACCAGTTCGACCGCATCCTCGCCCAGGACCGGCTTGCCCTGGTGCTCGACGTCGGGATCGGCGCCGATCTCGCTCACGCCGACCTGCTGAAGCACCACCATGCGGTCGTCTACGCTGTCGGCGCGGCTACCGACCGGCGCCTGGACCTTCCCGGCACGGACCTGCCGGGAGCGGCATCCGCCACCGAGTTCGTCGCCTGGTACAACGGCCACCCCGAGTTCGCCGACCGCACCTTCGATCTCTCCTGCGAACAGGCCGTCGTGATCGGCAACGGCAACGTCGCCCTCGACGTAGCCCGCATCCTCACCGTCGACCCCGGCGCCCTCGCCGACACCGACCTCGCCCCGGCCGCCCGCGACGCCTTGCGGCACAGCCGGATCGGCGAAGTCTCCGTCGTCGCCCGCCGCGGCCCCGCGCAATCGGCATTCACCCTGCCCGAATTGCTCGGGCTGCGCAGCACCCCCGGCGTCGACGTGCTCGTCCGGCCCGACGAACTGGAACCTGCCAGCGACCGCAAGCTCCAGCTGCTGCACACCCTCGACCGGCCCGCGACCCAGGCCCGCCGGATTCACCTGCGCTACCGGCTCTCCCCCACCCGGATCATCGGCGAAAACCAGGTCGAAGGCGTTGAGTTCGAACGCACCGAACTGGTCGTCGCGGCCGACGGCAGCACCCGGAGCAAACCGACCGGAGAACTCGAGACGGTCGCCGCCGGGCTGGTCCTCACCGCCGTCGGCTACCGCGGCCGGCCGGTCCCGGACCTGCCGTTCGACCAGGCTTCCGGGACCGTCCCGAACACCGCCGGCCGCGTCGTAGAGCCGTCGAGCGGCGAACCGCTGCCCGCGACCTACGTCGCCGGCTGGATCAAACGCGGCCCGACCGGATTCCTCGGCACCAACAAAGCCTGCGCCCGCGAAACGGTGCTGGCTCTGGTCGACGACTACAACTCGGGCCGGCTAGCTCTCGGGAACGGATGACCGCCAGCGACTCGACGACGCCGGCGGCACCGAACCGGGCCACGGCGCAGCGTGGTCGAACTGCGCGGCGAGCGACGGCAGGCGCGCTTCCTGCCCGAGGTCGGCGGCGAACTGGACGCCCACCGCCGACCCGTCGTCGTCCGGGGCAAACCGCGCGCCTCGACCATCTGCAACTGTTCGAGGCCTGACCAGTCCGGTGAGCGTGTCCGTCGCCTCAGGTGCGACGACTGGCTGCGAAAACCCGGCGGACACGGGACTGGCAGGGACGCCGAATCGGCTCGATCGCGCTGGCTGCCGCCGACCTGTCGATGTCGATCGTTCTCCGTCCGGCCCACGGGCTAGCTGCGCTCAGACAACGTCGCGGCCGGCAAGACATCCCTCGACCGCAACCGCCCGCGGGTAGCGAAGATGCATCGCAATCGGGCGGCATCGACGGCGAAGGCAAGCGGCGACGACTGCGCGTCCGAACCGCTGATTCCTCCGGATGACGACCGACACGATCCACCGTCACTGCCGTCATGCCGACTCACCCCTGCGCGACCAGCGGCAGCTCACAATCCCGACCACCGCAGAAACCCGCAGCTCAAAGGCCATTTTTCCCGATGTAGACGTCGTCCGAACCGCCCGGGGGGCACCCGGAATCTTCCCGTTTTCGCAGGCAGCAACTTTCTGACGGCTCGCGTCTCCGCTCTGGACAGCGTTTCCGCAGGTCAAACTGTGTGGGTTCGAATCCCCAGGGACTCTCGAGCGGCCGCTCGACGAGACCTGATTCGCGACGCTCCCACCTGTGCTTGCGCATCCCCCAGGCAGGCATTCCTTGCCGTGCCCAGGTACTCGGCCGCATCTCCTCGCCCAAGGTGGGCCCGCCTGCCAGGCGATCGCGAGAGAAGGATGACGTGCGTACGCCGCGCTCTCGGACGGCGGGTCAGCTGCCAAGCTCGACCGTGCCGACGCGGCCTACCGGCAGTGGCGGCGTTCGTCCTCGGTTGAGAAGCGGGCGGCGTTGCTCGGCGCCGTGCAACAACACCACATAGCGAATTCTCCCCACAGGAAACGAAAACGCCCGCCTACCATCAACTCAGGAACCAGACCGCGCCAACTGAACACCAGAGCAACGGCAACGCCAGCGAAGAACTACGTTGAACCCATATCCCACGCTGGCCAGCACAAGCGAATGAAAATCCAGTCACCCCCAGATAAACTCCCAGGCTAAGAAGCGTTCCCCCGCGTGAGCGGGAGTGGTCCGCTGAGGCTCCCGCTCGACAGCTGATCGGAGACATCTTCCCCGCGTTCCCCGGCGCGCAAGGGTGTTGCGGTGATCCGGCACGTCTGTCGGCGAACAGACCGCGGTCGACCGGAGGAGCCGATGCGGGACTCGGCCCCGGCTGTCCGGAAAGACCGCCGAGGCCGAGTCCGCGGGCGAAAGCACTCAAGATCACGGAACACTCGACTTGATCACCGCCGCGTCAGGACGGCTGCCTTAGGAGAGATCGCACGCGCGGGGCAATCCGTCCAGCCACGCCTGGTCGACAATGCGGATCTTCGGCCAGGCGAAGTGATACTGGTCGAAAGCGGCCGGACTGGTGATCCACCTCTTGACGCCGTTGCTGATCAAAAAGGTCGCGTCCGTGCTGGGGCCTTTCGCCAGTGCGGCGCCGTCGGACACATCATAGCCGCGCGGAATGCTGTTCAGATCGGTTGTCACTATGCCGTTCCAGTCGACGAAAAGGTTTTCGTAGGTGGCCGGGTTCGGGATCAATCTGCGTGAACCGCATAAGACCAGATACACATCCGGATTGTCCGCCGCTTTGACTCGGGATCCGTCCCATCCCGTGTAGTTGCCGGCAGGTTGCGCCGCATGTCTTTCAGGTGAAGGGAGTGCCGGCGAAGCGGCGGCTTGCGCAGGCGCGGCAGCCAGGCCGATCGCGCCCGTCAACGCGATCGCGAGCAGGCCGAAACGAGTTCGCCGAATAAATGTGGACATATTTCTCCTCGGGGATGCCTCCGGGCCGGATAGCCGCACGCGGAGCACCCGTGGGCGCTCGGCGAAGGGCTGCCTTGGACGTTAACGCCGAATCGGCTGTCGGCCTTGTAAAAATGCGAATCAACGTCGCCCTCGCGGTGGGCAGGCAGCAGAGACCTCCACTGTGGTGTGGCACTGGACGCCCAGGGCGCCGAGCGGGCAGGAATTGGCCGGTCCGGCCTTTGTCCTGGCCAAAAGGAGATCATCGTGGGATTCTCGGGAACGAACTCGCCAGCCTGCCGCACTGCGCCGGTTGTCGAGCTTTCGATGCCAGGGGAGGGTGTCGATGCGAAACTGGCGAACCATCATGGCCGCTTACCAAACGCAGGTCGAGCCTCGCGAGGTGGTGAGGGGAACTCCGCACGCGGCCTTGCGCGATACGGTCGCCGGATATGCCGGGTACCGAAGTTTCACCCCGCGACCAACGGCGCGACAGTTGTTCCCGCGCGGGTTCGTGGTGGTGCTGTTCGACTTCGAGTCGCCGCTTCGCTGGACGCTCGACGGGAAACCCTTGCCGCGCAGCTTGGCTGTCCCAGTGCTCGGCCTGCACGACCGGGTCGTGCGGTTCGCCCAGGCGGGACCGCACAGCGGCATCGCGGTGGTGCTGCCCCCGAGAGCCGCGTTCACCCTGTTGGACGTCAAGATGACCGAACTCGCGAACATGCGGGCCGACCTCGTCGACCTGTTCGGCCCCGCGGCACGCGACGTCGTCGAGCGGCTCGCGGAGACGGCGGACTGGCAGTCCCGGTTCGCCATCCTGGACCAGTTCCTGCTCGGTGCGCTCCAGATCCAGCGCGGCGATGCGATGACGGACGCCGCCTGGCACCGCCTGCGGCGGGCTCACGGCGCGATTCCCATCGCCGCCCTGGCCGACGAACTCGGAATCAGCACCCGCACCCTGGAACTGCGCTTCCGGACACAGATCGGGGTGTCCCCGAAGAACGCCGCGCGGATCCTGCGTTTCCAGCACGCCGTGCGCCTGCTCGAACAGGATCGCCAGGGCGGGATGACATCGATCGCACACGAATGCGGATACACCGACCACGCGCACTTCGCGAAAGAGGTCCGCACGATGGCCGGATGCACGCCCACCCAGTTGCGCGGCACTGTCCGGCCGCCCGGATCGGCGGCGGTTCGAGATGGCCGGCGCGATGCGCGAGATCGAGGGGATCCGGGCCGAGTCGGCGGTGCGCCCGGTTCCGGTCCTCGTCGGGATTCTGACTGACGCTTTTCCCGGGCGGCCGGTTCGCCTTGCCGCGCTGGACGGGGTTGGCCTGGCGGGTGCGTTGCACCGCGGCGAGACCGGTGGCGCGGATCTCCGCTTGCGACACAGCCGTACCGGTAGGCTCCGCCGCGGCGGCCACCTGGTCGATCCGCCGATCACACGCGGCATTCCCGATTACCGACCCGCACTGCAGCGGCGCACGAAACCGTTTACGTGAAAGACCGAGCGTGCAAGCCGCCGATCCACGCCGCAGCGCGACCCGCACCCAGAACACGTATCCACCAGGACGACATCGTGTCGCGGGCAGACGGCGGCGACACCAGCTTCCACCACGCCAGCCAAACCCACCCGAATCCGCGAGGCACAACGGACACGCTCGGCTGCCATGAAAATCTGCCCACGCGTCACGACCCGGGCCAGCCAGCCGATAAAGTCCAGCTGCCAGCGAGTCCCGGCGATCGCGAGATCGGTCCATCCGCACAGATGCGGCCGCAGCGGAACCCTGGACCCGGTGCCTCAGTCGGACGCAGTCGTCGCCACGCGGGGCGTCGTGGGTCTAAGCCGTGCCCCTGGCACCACGCCGCCCAGGTGGCAGCAATCGCATGTTTTCGGTGACAGGTATGTGCAACTGAGCGCTTTGGTTGGCCAGCGTGACGCTGCCTCCCCTGGAGAACGGCCGGACGCGTACTCAACGCGGCAGATGCGGATGCCTGAACAGGCATGTGGCGACGGTGATGACAGCGTGGGCGGCTCTGTACGCGCGGGCTAGGCGGCGCGGGGTTGATTGCTGAGGGCGTTGTGCCACAACGCCCTCTTTCCAGCTTTCGCTGAATGGCTGCGGATCTCGTTCAGGTCGGCGGCTGCGCCTCGCTCAGCAGACGGGCAGCGAGCCACTCGGCGATCTCGGTGACAAGCGCCGGCTCGACAGGCCGCACGAGCTGCTCCTTGTACGCACGCAGCGAGCCGGAACCGGGGTCACCGAACTGGACGCCTGGGTGTCCGAACAGGGCGAACAGGATCCTGATCCGTAGCGCCGATGCAGTTGCTCGGCACCCGCAGTCGACACATCTCAGTCCGAGCCTGGTGCCAACTACCGCGCACAAGTGACAAGCGGCCTGGTGGTTCGCGGTCTCTTGTGCGGGATAACTGTCACCGGCTGTGCGCAGTTTCTGTCACCTCAGCGCTTAGTGATCAGTTCAGAATGAGTTTTGCGCAGGCGGACGATCGAGCAGGCGAGGCTGAGCATGCCCTGGTGGACGTCGGTTCGCCGCTCAGTGCGGACGCGGAGTCGCCAGGTCTGACGGAGACGCCGTCCGTTCGGAGGTCCAGTGTCAGTTTTGATGACCGATGGAACGAATCGCGCGGTAGCCGGCGGCTTCGACGAGTGCGATCTGCTGGTCCAGCATGGGGCAGGTGTTCGTGGCGGCCTCCCATGCCTGCTTCGACGTCCATTCGGCGATGTTGACGAGCGTGTACTTCGACTCGTCCGACAGTGCCTTGAAGACGTGCGTCCTCACGAACCCGGGCTGGACGGACATGATGGCCACCGTCTCGTCCCACAACGACATGTACTCGTCGACCTTGCTCTCTTCGACGTCGATGTTGACGACGGAGAAGAAGTGATCGTTCATGGCGCGCTCCCCAGGGGTGATCGGCTGTCAGTTGCAGGGGCCTTGGTGCTTCTCCACATCCCACTTCCTGTGGCGGGCGGTGGGCAAACATCTTTGCCGGTCTGGCAAAAGAACATGCTGTGCACGACCGGCAGACGTGCGACAGCCGTTGATGCCGGGTGCTCCGCAGCGCGAGCCTGCCCTGAACCGTCCGGATCTCCACCGGCCCCAGCACGCGGAAATCCATGGGCTCCCCTCCTCCGGTTCACGATTAGCCCGTTTGACCTGCGGAAGGACCGCACGATGACGAGGCGAGGACGGATCTTCGTAGCGTGATGCTCGTTCGGTCACCCGCCCCGGTGGTGATCGATTCGAGGGGAGAACGTCACATGTCCAAGTTCCGCTCCGTGGTGGCTCTCGCGGCCACCGCCGCTGGTGTCGCCACCGGCACCGTGCTCGCGCCGACGCCGGCTTCCGCGGCCAACGCGCACTGGACGGTCAACGCCTACAGCGGCGGCACGCTGCACGCCAAGGCCTACGGGGATTTCGCCAACAACGGCGGCGTATATGCCACGGCCGGCATCAACTACGTCGACATGCTCAATAACGGGAACCCGGTCTACGTCGAAGTGCACTGGTCTTTTTGGCGAACCCCGGTCGGCGGCTCCAATCCGGTATGGTATCCCGAGAAGGAATACAAGCAGACCGACCGCACTGAACGCATGAAATACGTACCTACGAGTTTGTCGAAAGGGCTGCGGGGCGATTCAAACAAGGTGCGGGCGACAATCAAGGTGTGCGAAGACAGGCCTCATAATTTTGACATTTGCTCCGACCCTGCGATCGTGGCGTTCGACTACTGACCTAACCCCGTGACACCTCCTGTCGAGCCGTCGGTACGCGGAAACTGTGACCTGCTGGGAACCGGCAGCTCGGCGGCGGTGGTCGTTAGGCACTAATATGACCTGGCCGACTCCGCCGATGCGTTGTGCGTTGGGCGTGGTCCGAGTCAAGCTGGCGGCGAGTTGACGGACGCGCTCGACACCCATCAATCTCCGCGATCAACGCGGAGATCCGTGCCGCCGCTCGCGGGTGGGCCAACCCCGCCGACGGCCCGCGCTACCTGGACGGAGAAGGGCAGCTAGGTCACCGACGTCCTCGGAGATCGACGCCAAGGCGATCTCCGAGGACGTGGCCGCGGTGCTCAAGGAGCGTCCGCACCTCGCAGCGGCCGCAGGCGGTAGTCGGGACCGAACCCCGACCCGGGGCAAGCCCACTGGGGCGGCGTCTCGGTCGCGGATCAGATCCGCGACCGAGGGCAAGGGCGCCAGTCGGGAAACGCTGCGGTCGAAGACCCTGCAGTTGCTCGGCCGCAAAAGCGGTCGCTGAAGTTCCGTGCCGGTACCGAGCGTCGCGACCGCTCAGGGAGTGATCGCTGAATTCCCGGTAGCGCTGGAATGCTCGATACGTTCAACAGCCCCAATTTCGTCGGGGAACTGTTCGGCGCCACACCGACCGACACTCCGCTGCCGTCCTCGATCGGCGGCCAGTCGACGGACAGCACGATCTTCACCCGACGGTCCTCCGGCCTGCGGCAGAACGCCGTCAACGTGGTGGAGATCCGCCAGGAGACTCTGTCCATCAGCTACACCCGCGCAGCGGCCAACGGGCAGTTCGCGGGCACCACCACGTGCTCTTTCCTCCCGTGTAACCCCCTCGCATATCCACAGGTATAGACAATTGCATTGCTGAGAGCAGGGAGGATTCCGTGCGGTACAACCACATTGCGGCGACTACGGTCGTCGCTGGTTTGCTCAGCCTGGTCGTCACCACCGGGAACGCCGAGGCCAGCCGGCGGTGCGGCCCCACCTCGGAAGCCGACGGCGCCGGGAGCCTGGGGACGTCGTGGACGCTGAAGTCCAAGCACGATGACGACGGGCCGGGCGGGAGCTTCGTCGTCGGGGAGGAGTTCGAGATCCACACCAACATCCCCGGCCAGGTCTGGACCATCACCTTCGCCGACAACGAGCAAGTCTTCTTCACCGGCGACGACGTCTCGACCACCACCGGGATCAGGGAGCAGCACGCGACCGCCAATCACCCGGGCACCAACCAGCACATGACCGCGCACGCGGTCAACCACACCACCAGCGAAGTCATCGACGCCGCCGTGGACGTCGCCCCGGTTCCCGCCTGCGGCGGCTGACCGCAGGCCCTGTCACCACCGTCCCCTCAGCGGCACCCGCTCCGGAGACGGTGGTGGCCCAGCGCGTCGAACTCGGCGGCCAGCATGGCGCGCACGTGCTGGACCGCCAGCGGAGCCTCGGGGGTGCTCACCACGGTGACCTCGCGTCAGTGTTGCGTAGTACGCGGGCCGTAGTGAGCTCGCCCAGCGCAGGACCGGCGAACTCACGGCCGGCCGGAAACTGGACGCCCCTCTCGCGGAGAGAAGATGGCGCGCGCATGGGAACTTCGCAAGAGATTCGAGTCCGGCTGCCGCACGAGATGCAGGCGCATCAGTACGCGTCGATCGTGCACGCTGTCGCTGCGGTTCTCAACACCGCCGACCTGATGGACGGGTCGTCCATTGTCGTGGACAGGACAAGCCGCGATGGAGACGAACGATTCGTTCGACCGATTCAGCGCTCTGTACCGGACCACGTCTCTCGTCGAGGAGGCCGGGCGCGAGTCAGCGTTCTCGCAACGCCGAGACGGGTATCCGAATCGTCCAGTTCAGCAAATGGGGATGTAAAGCTCGAATTATTCCGCCGCGCGCCCTCGATGGTCGGCGGGCGGGGCGATCCGATAGCCGATTCCCGGGGTCGTGGTGATGATCGGCGGGCTGCCGAGCTTGCGCCGCAGCCGGCCTACCGTGACCGTGACGGTGTTGGTGAACGGGTCGGCGTTCTCGTCCCAAACCTGTTCCAGCAGGGTCTCGGCGCTCAGGAAGCCGGGGCTCGCTCGCAGCAGCGTTTCGAGAACCGCGAACTCCTTCACCGAGAGGCTGAGTTGTCGTCCGTCGCGTACGACGGTGCGGCGTACCGGGTCCAGTTCGATCCCGGCAGTGCGCAGGGTTCGGGGGCGTGCGTGCGGTTTGCGACGGCAGTGACGGCCACCGCGAGCGCGGGTCCATGCACAGCCATCAGTACCGCGCCGACCGAACCGACAACCGCTCCGGTGACGGCGACGGCCCTTTTACGGCGGGCTTTCTGCATCTCCGCGTGCGTCGCTCGTGAGCCTTGATCTGCAAGCCCAGTTTGACAAGTTGGCGTTCGGACTGGACCGTGTTGAGCGACTCGTCCATTTCCAGAAAACTCAGTGAAACGCGGCGCCGGTCCGGGCCTGAGTGCCTGCCAGCGGCGCGCCTGGGTTCTCTCCAGCAACGGCGCGCCGACCATCGCCGCGCCGGCCCGCTGACGAGAACCGGAGGGCGTTCAGCCTGTGACGATGGCACTGGTGCTATTGCTGAATGTGCGCGTCAGTTGGCGGCCATGCCCCAGTTCAGCGTCCCGTCGTCATCGATGATGACGCGGCTTTCGGGTTGGCCGGGCAGGCGCTGGAGAGCGTGGTCGTCGAGGCGTTCAGCGACGTAGGCGAGCATCGCGGTGACGTCGTCCCATTCGACGGCGTAGGCGCCTTCGCTGGCGTACCAGGTCATGACGCAGTCGTGGTCTTGTCCGGGACGCAGGTCGACGCAGAGGAGGCCGCCGTCGATGGAGCGGCAGATCGGGACGAGTGCGGTGCAGTAAGGGAAGACGGGCTCGCCAGCCGGTTTGTGATGCTCGCCGTTCCCGGTGCAGCAGCCAGGGTCGAGCGCGTCGTGCTGTCGAACATATTCTTCTCGGGCTCGAGTGACCGCGAGAGGAATGAAGCCGTCGGGTATCAGTGTCCCGGAACGGTGGTCGCGCTCGTCGTCGATGCCGTCCATGACGCTCCACCAGGCGAGCAGGTCGGCGGGCAGATCGAGGCCGACGAGGCGTTCAAGTTCCCGGACGTTGTCCACGGGGCCTGCGGCGCGGATCGCCCGCGCGGTCGTCGGTGCGTGTTCTCGCAGCACCGTGGTGATCCGTTGCCATGCTTGTGTCACCGGTTCGGTCACCCGAGACCAGCCTCCTGTCTTCGCCGGGTATCCAGTTGATCGGACAAAGGCGGGTGTGCCCAGTGCATTCGCCGGGCACACCCGCAGGCTATCCGGCCCGCAGGACCGCTCAGCCGCTTTACGGAGTAACTGCGATGAAGAAGCACCTCGACCGGCCGGACGCGAACCCCGTCAACGACTCGGTGGGCTACAAGCAAGACACTTTCTGGCTCAGCCCCGACGAACTCGCCGAGTTGATCGGCGAACTGCGGGCCGTCTTCCGGGCGCGGTGGCGCAACGAACCGGCCCCTTCCCGCCGTCCCCACTTGATGGCCGCGATCTTCTTTCCTGCCGCGGAACAGGACGAGGACTCGCAGCGGCGACCCTGAACCATCGCCGACCGCCAAAGGCGACCAGGCCAGGAGGCGGTGACATGTGCCCGATGACGGCACCATGCCGAGGAGCGCGGGCGCGGGAGGTTCACGACGGGATGTCGAATGGTTCGTAGCAGTCGAAGGTCTCGATCGAGGTGATCAGGCCGTCGGCGGTCTCGACGAACTGGGCGATGTGCGCGACGAGTTCGTCACCGCGGCGGAAAGGGCCCGCGTCACGCGCGATCACACCGCTCCAGGTGAGGCGAAGGATCGCGGTGTTCCCGGCCGCTACCGCCGAGCGCACGTCATACCGCTGGCTGGACATCAGCCCGGCACCGACCTCAGACGCCGCGAGCATCTGGTCCAGGGTGGCGCGGGCGCCCGCGGGTTTGAGCCGGTTCGGATGCTCGACGGTCGACGCCGTCGGGGCGAAGTGCTTCCGGAGATCCTCGCCGCACTGCCCGGCCTCAAGCGCCCGCAGCAGGGAGGTCGCAACGGCAACCGGGTCATGAGCCATAAGAACAACCGTAGTTGTACAGCATGGGCTGTCAATTGCATGGTTGACGCGGTGACTTCACTGGACCCGGCCGACACCGACCTCGCCGAACTCGCCTGGCTGGCGGGCAGTTCCGCGAACAGGGCGCTCCTGGCGGAGCTGCCTGATCGACCGGGCGCCCACGGTCGCCGAACTCGCCGGCCTTCTCGGCGTCACCCAGCAGGCGGCCTCGAAGCATCTTCTCGAACTGGAGCGTCTCGGCTACGTCGCGCAGGGTGCCGGATCCCGCCGACAGCCGAGTGCGACGCGCCCAGCTCACCGACCGCGTTCGGCGGCTCGTCGGCGACAGCCGCCGGATACGGCAGCAACTGGACGAGCGGCTGACGAAATCGGCGGGCAAGGACGCTGCCGAGGCGGCCCGGCAAGTCCTGGCTCGCCGCGCACGACTTCTTCCCCGATCACCCCAAGTCCTGCCACACCTCCGTCGCCATCCTGTGCAGCGAGGCCGGCCGCGACCCGCACGACAAGAGCCTCACCGAACTCATCGGCGAACTCTGCACCCGCAGCGACGATTTCCGCACCCGCTGGGCCGCCCACGACGTCCGCCTCCACCGCACCGGCGTCAAGGAATTCCGCCACCCCGCGGTCGGCGAACTCGCCCTCGACTTCGAAGCCATGCAGCTCACCACCGACCCCCAGCCTCACCCTCACCGCCTACACCGCCCCACCCGACTCGGCCTCCGCGGAACGGCTGCAACTCCTCGCCAGCTGGGCCGCCACCGAAAACATCACCGCGTCCTGAGGCGGCACAGTGCTTTTGGAGGCACAGCACTTTTGGGCTCTGTTACTTCATGCTGCGAGCGGCCAGTCCATGGATCGGCTTGCTCGCCCAGGAGTCACCGGCGCTCCGGCTACGCCACCCGCAAATTCGGCGCTGTCACGCCTGCTTAGGCATGATCCAGTCGCAGGTCGGCTATCCGATGGGCCAAAGCTTGCGGTTTCGCGATCCCACAGGACCCGCGGCAAGCCTTCCCGCAACGGCGGTAGTTGCCACTCCTGACGAACTTCGTCGGCCACGCCCTGCCCCCCAGGCCGTACAAAGTTCGCCGCGTTCGTTCACCGCCGATCCGGTCCACACCGAAACCTGACGCCACGCTTCCCGGGACCAGGGAGTTTCGGACGCACTCCGGATACGTCACTCGCGCCGCGGCTCCAGATCTCGGACGCTGGCCGAATTCCTTTGCACAGCAAGGGAATTGACGCACACCGCGAGTTGTCCCCCGACCCCTTCCCGTGGCAGCGAAGCGGTTCAACTGCCGAAGCGGCGACGAAAGTCCGCGGCCAGTGTGTCACCGGCCGCAGCGACCAGCTTGACCACTACCGGGTGCAGCACTGTCCGGTGGATCGCGCCGGTGAGGGACGGGATGTGCCGGGCGAACCAGTCCCGGACTCGTTCCATGGCGGTCAGATCCGGGGTGTCCGCGGTGATCGCCGCTTCGAGGTCGTCTAGTTGGGCGCCGCCGGTTCCGGCGAGGTCGGCGGGCAGCGCGGCGCGGATTTCTTCGAGCAGCGCGGTGACGGCGGCCAGGTCGGACTGGCTCGCCGCCGCCAAGGCGTGGTGGTCGCCGGCGGTGGTGGTGTTGTCGTTGCCGAGGACCACTTGGCCGGAGAGGTCGCGTCCGACGTGGATGGTGATCCGGTCTTGTCCCGGTTCGGGCATCGGGTCTGGCCTTTCTGGGTTGGGGGAATCAGCCGGTGCGGCGGATCGAGTGGGCGGTGATGGCACCGCCGCTGACGGTGTAGGTGCCGGAGTAGGTCTGACGGGTGCGGTCGGTTTGCACGGCGGTCAGGCTGATGGTGACCACGTTGCCCTCGGTGGCCACGATCGTCAGTTCGTCGTGGTCGGTGCGGGCGAAGCCGGCGACGAACTGGCTGTAGGTCTCGTGCAGCTTGTCGCCGCCCAGCGACCACGCCTGCTGGTAGCGGCGGGCGTTGATCGCGTCGATGTAGTTCCGCACCACGGCGGCCGGTCCGGTCTGCGCTGGTTCCGTGGCGCTCGGTGTCGTGGCCGCGGTGGGTGCCGGGCCGGTTCGCGCGGCCGGGTTCGCTGCGGTGACGTTGCTGATCATCCGGGAGAGTCCTTGCGGGACAAGATAATCGAGGCCGTGGAGGGAGCCGACGAGGCTGTTGCGGCCGATTCCCTCGGACATGGCGTACACGTAGTCGCCGTCGAGCACGTAACGCGGATCAGTCGCGCCGTACAGGTCGTAACTGTTGGCCGTGCGCAGCAACGGGGTCAGACCGACGGTGAACCCCGGATGCCCCTCGAAGGCGGCGTCGCTCAGCGGCGGCCCGCCTTGGCTGTCCGGTTTGCCGCAGCTGGACAGCACACGCCGCACCCCGGTGAAGAACGCCGAGGCAGCGGTGGCCGAGGGGAACTGATAGATCGCCTGGTCCACGTAGATGGATTGCTGGCGGTCCGGGTCGGTGGCGTGGGTGTTCGCGGCGAACGCCGATTCGCCGAAACCGGGGACGAACGTGGTTTTCAGCAGCAGCGTCGACCAGTCGGTGCAGCTCATCGCGGCCAGGTTGTGCTGCGGCTGGGCCGTGCTCAGGGTCGCGCCGCTGGTGACCTCGCTGCCCGCCGCGACCCCCATGTCGTCGGGGAACGAGGACTGTGGCGCCAGAGCGTCCTTCAACTGGAGGCCAGTCAACTGTGGCGCGGCCACTGCTGCCGCCGGCCGTTCGGACGCGGCGGGGGTCGTGGCGGTGGGCACGAAGGCCTGCACTCCCAGGTAGCCGGCCCCGCCGACGACCACCGTCGCTGCCCCGGCAATGGCGAGTTTCGTGCTCAGTCCGACCCCGGCCTTCACTCCGAACGCCGTACCTTTGGCGGTCCCCGCAACGCTTTTCGCGCCGACTGCCGCGGTCTTCGCGGCAGGAGCGGCCGCATGCGCGCTCGCGTGACCCGCGGCGTGCACGGCGGCGTGACCGCCCGCCCCGGCATGTGCGGCGGAGCCGGTGATCGCCTGGGTGTGCTGGGCCACGGCGACCTGGGTTGCCTGGCCGAGTTCGTGCCATACCGCCACCGCTGCCCCGATCGCGACCGCGGCGGCCGCCCGTTTTCCGGTCACCAGGCTGCGGATCCCGTCCTCGTGGGTGAGATACGCCAGGATCGAACGGTTTCCGGCGCGCTCGGCGGCGATCTTCCCGCGACCGAGGATGCGCTCCCACGCACTCAGCCGCAGCGAACACGCGGCGAACGGAGCGGCCGCTTTGGCCAACCGCGCGCCCGCCTCGGCCGCCCCGGCGGTCACGGTGACGTCGATGACCGCGCCGATCAATTCGGCGTGCTCGGCCACCAGTTGCGGCGGCAGGTGCGGCGAAGCGATCCAGGACAGCAGACCGGCGGCCAGACGTTCCGCGGCATCCGGCGGGAGGGCTGACTCGGACGGGAGCGCGTCGGCGACGCCGGGGGCCAGCCGGTAACCACTGTCGTCCTCCAGCACCAAGCCGCGCGTGGTCAATTCGGCCAACGCCTCGGGCAGCGCGGCGGCATCACCGACCAGCCAGGGCAGGACCACCGGCGAAAACACCGGCGCCCCGGGCAGGCTCAGCAACGCCATCGCTTCCTTCGCGGGTCCACTTAGGACTGTCAGTACCCGGGGCAGCAACTCCCCCAAGCTCGCGGCCCGCACCAGCGCCGCCTCGCCGTCGGCTCCGGCAGTGACCGCGCGCAGCAGCAACAGGGGCAGACCCTCGCTGGCCTGCCACAACTCCAACGCGGCGGCCTGTTCCTCCGCCCGCAACGGCCGCCCCAACGCGGCAGCCAGCAGGCTGCGCGCGGACTCCTCGGTCAGGCCGGTCACGGGCAGCGCCACGCCGTCGTTCCACACGCTGCGCTCGGCGGCCGTACACACGACCGTCGCGTCGGGCACTCCGTCCAGAAGCACGGCTCGCTCGTCGGCAGACCGATCGAGATCGTCGACCAGCAGCAGCAACGGCACCTCGGTCATCAAGCGGCGAAGTTCCGCCGGGGACGGGCGGTAACCGGGTGCCTCATAACAGGTCTCGAACACCTCCTGCAGCAAATCCCCGACCTCCCACCCGCGAGCGGGCAGGAAGACCACGTCCGCACGGTCCTCGGCCAGCTCCCTGGCGGCGTGGCGCAGCAGCGTGCTCTTGCCGGCGCCGGGAACCCCGTACAGCTGCACCAGATCGCGCTCGGCGACCGCGGCACGCACCGCGGCCAAATCCTGCTCCCTGCCCAACGGAGGGGTCGTTCGCCGCGGCAGCAGCCGTGCGCTGGGCCGGCGCTGCGGCCGCGGCTGCTGACCTGGAGGCACGACCGTGACCACCGACTGCTCGGCGTAGACGGTGATGTTGTGGTCGCCGACCACCAACTGCCCACGGAAATCCCCGGCAACCTCGACGTGAGTGCCTGAGTCGGCCACCCGTCCTCCCCGCTGTTCCCCCAGTCCGCGACCGGCTCGCACACGAATGGGTCGCCACCCGGGCAGCGGCGTTACAGAGCTAGGCCAACCGAATGAAGATCGGTTCCGAACGTTGCCGAGAGGGAGATGTGCACCCGCCGTGGGGCATTTCGGCGAAGAACGGGAAGTGGGTGGTGCTCCGGATGCACGCCGGACTGCCGAAGGCCGACCACCGCACGGTGCCAAGCCGTGCAGACGGTATTTCAGGACCCGCGTTCCTCGCTCATCCCCCGGATGACGATCGAGGCGAATCGGGTGCCCGCTGCGCATCCATGGCGCTGATCCGGGAGCGGGCGGCCGATCTGCCGGCGCGGGTCGGACTGCACCCGAACTACGGGTCGACACCGCGCTGGCGCACAGCTTGCACCCGAAGCCGATTGTCTGCGACGAGACGGTTTCCACGCTCGGCAAGTCGGCGGAGATTCTCACCCTGCTCGAGGATCTGCAAGCGGACGCGGGCTGACCTACGTGTTCATCAGCTCGTGATGCACCGCGGCGAAGTCGTGGAATCCCCGCCCGACGCCGGGGTCTACTGCCCGCCGCTCCCGGAAGCAGTGTCGAGCGGACGCTCGAAGAAGGTCTCCAGCACGACGATCGCCTGAGTGCTCGTGACTCCGTCGATCGCGTAGAGGCGGCGAAGCGAGGCCTGCAGCTCCTCTGTCGTCGACGTCCGGATCTTCACCAAGAGGGCAGCCGGACCCGCGATGACGTGCGCCTCGACGACCTCGGGGAGCGCCTCGAGCGCTTCGCTCGTCGGCGAGTCGCCCATCCAGGCGTTGGCCTCGACCAGCACGAACGCCGCCACGCCACGGTCGACCGCCGACGGATCGACGTCGATCGTGGTCCGCCGGATGACGCCCTGTTCGCGCAGCTTCCGGACTCGCTCGTGCGCGGCGCCCGCGGACAGTCCCACGGCCTGCCCCAGAGCGGCATAGGCCTGCGTGGCGTCGCGCTGCAGCTCGGCGAGGAGCCCGCGATCTAAGTCATCCATGGACTTGACGATATCAGGTTCGGCACTACAAGCTGGTGACGATATGACGTTCAGATTTTGGGGGAATCAGTGGATCTGGTCAAGACTGAGTTTGTTAAACTGGACGAGAGGTTCGCGCGCTGCAACGGCGACGAGTGGATGCAGCGGCTGCACACCGGATGCCGCTGGACCGAGGGGCCGGTCTATTTCCCGGCCGGCCGGTACCTCGTGTTCAGCGACATCCCGAACGACCGGACCCTGCGCTGGGACGAGACCACCGGCCAGGTCGGCGTGTTCCGGCAGCCTTCGGGCTACGCCAACGGCCACACCAGGGACCGGGCGGGGCGGCTGGTCAGTTGCGAGCAAGGCCACCGTCGCGTCACGCGCACCGAGCCCGACGGCAGCGTGACCGTGCTCGCGGAGCGTTATCGCGGTCGCCGGCTCAACAGCCCCAACGACGTCGTCGAACGGTCCGACGGATCCATCTGGTTCACCGACCCGAGCTACGGCATCGACAGCGACTACGAGGGGTACCAGGAGGAGAGCGAGATCGGCGCCTGCCACGTCTACCGGGTCGACCCGGTAGACGGAGAGGTCCGGATCGTCGCCGACGACTTCGAACGGCCCAACGGACTGGCCTTCTCCGTCGACGAAAGCCGGCTCTACATCGCGGACACGCGGCAGAATCCCAGTCATATCAGGGTGTTCGACGTGACCGGCGACGGCGCGCTCACCGGCGGCGAGGTGTTCGGCACCTGCGACAGCGGGGCGTTCGACGGGGTCAGGGTGGACACCGCCGGCCGAGTCTGGGCGGCGGCTCACGACGGACTGCACTGTTTCGCGCCGGACGGCACCCGCATCGGCAAGCTGCGGATGCCCGAGATCTGCTCGAACCTGACCTTCGGCGGGCCGCGCGGCAACGAACTCTTCATCACCGCGTCGAGTTCGGTCTACACCCTGCGCGTCAACTTCAACGGGGCTCGCTGACCGGACCTCGGCGACTGCTCCAGCGGCAACGAGGTCTGGATCGAGGAGTCCCCGGCAACACCCACCTGACTGGCAAAACGAACGAGGAACCGCAATGCGGCGCGTTCCGTCAGGCCAGTTCGACCAGCAGAGCCGCCAGTTCTTCCGGTGCCGACCAGAACGGCGAGTGTCCGCCGTCGATCTCACGGACCGCGGCGCCGAGCAGTTCCTGGGCGCGGGCGGCATTCCAGTCGCAGTTCACCGCGCGGTCGTCTCGACAAGACACGTACGTGGTCGGCACTCGGCGCTGCGGCAAGTCAGGACAGATCTGCTGGCCCACGGTATTCGCGGTGGGGCGCAATCGGCTGACCGCGTCGGCGGCGTCCGCCGGGGCGCAGTCGTGGTACAGCACGTCGGTCGCGTCGGCCGGGTCCAGGACCACGCGTCCGGACTCGTCCACGACGGCCGTGGCGACGACCTTCTGCAACGGCTCGGCAAGCGGTGCTGCCCCGTCGTCGGTCAACGTCGCGCCGGGCTTGCGCAGCAGGGCTGCGAGCAGGATCAGGGAGCTGACTGCCGGGTTGCCGGTCGCCAGCGGGGCCACCATGCCGCTCATCGAGTGCGCGACGAGGACGACGTCGGATCGGCCGCGGAGCGCGTCTTCGATCACCGCCAGGTACTCTTCCTGGCCTGCCTCGGCGTTATCGCACGGGAGCGACGGGCAGATCACCTCGTGACCGCGCGCGATCAGGTGCTCGCTCACCCGTTCCCAGCACCACGGGCCGTGCCAGGCTCCGTGTACGAGGACGAACGCAGTGGGCTTCTCGCCTTTCATGATGATCACGCTAGCCACGGCTGCGGAGCCTGGGAGTTCGCCGGGCTTCTGCGGGTTCGTTGTCTGCCCGAATGAACACCTGCCGGCTACTGCGCCGGAGCAGCCGCCCGGACCGTGTGTTCCAGCAGCGCGAGTGCCCGTTCGACGTCCTTGCGGTCGGCTTCGTCCAGACCGGCCAGGAGCGCTTCCTCCCGGTCCAGGTGTCCTTCGAGGACGCGGTCGATGAGCTTGCGGCCGGCGGCGGTCAGTTCCGCGTAGCTGACCCTGCGGTCGGCCGGGTGGTCGCGGCGGCGGATCAGCCCGTCGCGCTCGAGCGCGTCCAGCCGTCCGGTCAGGGCGCCGGAGGTGACGAGCGCGGAGGCGGCCAGTTCGGACGGCGTCTTCCGGTAGGGACGGCCGCCTCGGCGCAGGTTGCAGAGGATGTCGAACGAGCCCGGGGTCAGGCCGTACGACGCCAGGTATCCGCGGAGGCTTCCGGCGGCGAGGTCGGCGATCCGCCGGACGCGGCCGAAGATCGCGATCGGCGAGGCGTCCAGGTCGCGGCGTTCCCGCGCCCAGTCCGCGACTACCTGATCGACCGGGTCCATCGTCATCGACTCCTTGTTCGCCAGGGTGCGGAAGGGAGCCTATCCGGTGTTCGCGCGACGCCGCCGCGTCCGTCCTAACGGGACTCTTCCGCCACCGCGGGCAGATCGGCCGCAGCCGGTTCGTTTCCGGCCGGGCCTCGGCCGCGGAGAAGCACGACTGCGCCGAGCAGCGTGAGCAGCTGCGTCGCGGCGAGCAGCGCGTACCCGGCGGCGAATCCGTGGTCGCCGCCCGCGGCGATCGCCACGCCCATCAACGTGGGAAGCAGCGCGGACACGAGATTGCCGACTCCGTTGATCAGGCCGTAGGCGCTCCCGACGGTGCCCGCCGGCGCGTATTGCTGCACCAGCGTCGGAATCGCCGGCCCCTGCAGGCCCCAGAACGCGTTGGCGAGGATGAGCGTCGCCGCGGCGAGCCAGCGCGAGTCGGCGAGGGTGACGGTGGTCGCGCACAGCGCGGTGCCGACGCTGCCGATCACCAGCACGAGCGGCACCCGGCGGGCGGGCATCCGGTCGATGAGGTACCCGCCGAGGAAACCGGATCCGAGGCTGACCACGAACGGCAGCGCCGACAGCGCGCTCATCTGCGCCAGCGAGAAATGCCGCGCCTGCAGCAAATACGACGGCAGCCAGGACGTGCTGCCCCACAGATAGCCGAGCGTGGCCACCTCGATCAGCAGGATCCAGCCGAGTTTGGGCGTGCGCAGCGCTCCGGCGAACCGCCGCAACGCCGGCTGCCGCACGGCCGTCCGGTGCCGCGAGGCCCGGACGAACACGGCGACCAGCGGCAGCCCGACCACCAGGTTGAGGGCCGCGAGCAGGAGGAACGAGCCGTGCCAGCCGAAGTGCACGAGGGCGAAGGTGATCACCGGGATGCCCAGCGCCGTGCCCAGGGAAACGCCCATCGAGCTGACCGCGTTGGGCTTGCCCCACGCGCCTTCGGCGAAATTGTCCTTGACGTACATGGTCTTCAGCGAGAACAGCGGACCCTCGCTGGCGCCGAGCAGGAACCGCAGCGTCAGCAGCACCACCGCGCCCCCGGCGTACGGGGACGCGAGCGTCAACAGCGCCCAGCACACCAGGCTGACGAGCAGCCCGCGCCGCACGCCGAACACCGCTTCGTACCACGGGGTGATCAGCATGGCCGCGATCCCGTAGCCGGCAAGGAAAAGCGTCATCAGCGCGCCTTGCGCCGCCCGGTTGCCCGCGATCCCGAAATGCTGGGTGAAAGCCGGATCGGTGATCAGCACGGACACATTGACCCGGTCGATGTAGGAAACCGCCACGACCACCAGGAGCGCCAGCACGCCCAGCCACGCGGACAGCGGCGCGCCGGGCCGGCGGCCTTCCCTCAGCACGGTCACGACGGTTCCTTTCCGGGCCGGACCATCGCGAGGCGGCCCGGACCGCGCGGACCCGCCGCGGTTCCGGACCGGCCGCCTCGGCCGGCGGGGTCGCCGGGAAGTATCTTTGTCCTAAGATGCTTGTGTCAAGCTATCTCGGCAGAGTCCTTTCGGGAGGCTGGTTTCGGGGGGCAGGTTAGGGGCGGCGGGCTGGGCTGGGCTGAGGCACGCTCACCCGGCCTGGCTCGCGGCGGGATCGGTTCCGCAGGCACGACAACGACACCCGGGATCGGAGGGACTGCGGTTCGCGATCAGCGGGTCGGCGGAGTTGGGGGTCCGCGATCAGCGGGGCGGCGGGGTCGGCGGTCTGCGACCAGCGGGTCGGCGGGCTTGGGGATGGGCGGGGCTGAGGTCGGCGGGGTCTGCGGTTCGCGGGTCGGCGGGGTTGGGGGGCTGCGGTCTGCGATCAGCGAGTCAGCGGGGTGGGGGTCCGGGGCACGGGGTCGGCGGGGTTGGCGCGGTCCGCGGGCTTCGGGCTTCGGGCTTCGGGCTTCGGGCTTCGGGCTTCGGGCTTCGGTGATCATCCGCCGCGCAACAAAAAAAGGGCTGAGCCCGCAGGCTCAGCCCTTTCCTCCGTCGCCCAGACCGGTGTCAGCCCCACACCGGTTCGCTCGCGGGGGCGAGCAGGTCGCTGACGTCGCCGGACACATCCTCGCCGGGCTTGCCGCGGCGGAACAGCCGTCCGGGAGCGCCGCCGCTCGTGGACACGCCCGCCAGTTCCGCCCAGTCGCCGCGCACTCGCAGCCACGTGCCCTCGCGCAGGCCTAGCACCGGGATGTCGTTGCACTCGTGGAATTCCGCGAGCCGTTTCTCCCGGGTCTCCCCCATGTGCCTGCTGGCCGGGTCGGGGTCGACGTAGTGCGGGTTGAGCTGGAACGGCACCAGGCCCAGCGAGGCGAGGCTCGGCGGCTCCACGATCGGCATGTCGTTGGTGGTGCGCACCGTGGGCCCGGCGATGTTGGTTCCCGCGCTGGCTCCGAGGTAGGGCATCCCCTCGGACACCCTGTCCCGCAACGGTTCCAGCAGCTCGCGGCGATACAGCTCGGACAGCAGGCGGAACGTGTTGCCGCCGCCGGTGAACACCGCCGGAGCCGAGCGGACCGCGGCGACCGCGTCGGCGGCGGTGTGCAGCCCGCGCACCCGCACGCCGAGCGGCGCCACCGCGGTCGCGATGCGCTCGGTGTAGCCGTCGTGGTCGGCCAGCGCGAAGGGCACGAACACCAGCTCGGTGCGCCCGTCCAGCACCTCGGACACCGCGTCCAGCGCGTGTTCGAGCGCGCCGTGGCCGTGGTTGGTCGAATTGGACAGCAGCAGCAGGTCAGTCACGCGATTCTCCTTGGTTCGCCCGCCATTGTTCAGCAAGTCCGCAGCAGCCGTTCCAGGACCCGGACGGAGAACCGCAGCGATTCCAGCGGCACCCGTTCGTCGACGCCGTGGAAGAGCCGGTTGTAGGGCAGTTCCGGCGGGACGCGCAGCGCTTTGAACCCGAAGCCGCGGATGCCGAGCGCGGACAGCGCCTTGTTGTCGGTGCCGCCGGCGTTGCAGTACGGGGCGGGGTGGCCGTCGGGGTCCTCCGCGGTGACGGCGGCGCACATCGCGTCTACCAGAGGACCGTCGAAACCGCTCTCCATCGCGATGTCGTGGTGGATGAATTCGCGGCGCACCGACGGCAGCAGCAGCTCGTCGATGGTGTCCAGCAGTTCCTGTTCGTATCCGGGAAGGAACCGGCCGTCGACCGCGGCGGTGGCCCGGCCGGGGATGACGTTGACCTGGTACCCGCCGGAGATCATGGTGGGGTTCGCCGAATTGCGCAGGATCACGTTCACCAGGTCGGCCACCGGGCCCATCCGCGCCAGGCTTCCGTCCACATCGGACGGATCGAAGGGGACGCCGAGCAGTTCGCCCGCGCGTTCCAGCAGCACCCGCACCGGTTCGATCAGCCGGACCGGGAAGCGGTGCCGTCCGATCCGGGCGAGCGATTCGGCCAGGTCGGTGACCGCGTTCTCGTCGTTCGGCGAGGAGCCGTGCCCGGCGCGGCCGGTGGCGACGAGCCGCAGCCACGCCTGCCCGCGCTGCGCGCATTCGATCGGGTACAGCCGGCTGCCGTTGCCGAGGTCGAACGACACCCCGCCGCCCTCGGTGATCGCCTCGCCGACGCCCTCGAACAGGTCGGGGCGGTTCTCGGCCAGCCAGTGCGAGCCGAACTTCCCGCCGCCCTCCTCGTCGGCGAGGAACCCGAACACGATGTCTCGCGCCGGTTTCTCGCCGGTGCGGCCGAATTGCCGCGCCAGCGCGAGGATCGCCGCGTCGAAGTCCTTCATGTCGATCGCGCCGCGGCCCCACAGCATGCCGTCGGCGATCTCCCCGGAAAACGGCGGGACGCTCCACTCGTCGGCGTCCGCGGGCACCACGTCGAGATGCCCGTGCAGGAGCAGCGCGGGCCGCGAAGAGTCCACTCCGGACAGTCGGGCGAACACGCTGGCCCGGCCGGGTGCGCTTTCCACCAGAGTCGGTTCCAGCCCGGCGTCGGCGAGTTTCTCCGCGACGTACTCCGCCGCGGGCCGCTCGGCCACGCCCGGGTTGGAGGTGTCGATCCGGATCAGCTCCCGGCAGAGGTCGACCACCTCGTCCTGCGCGCTGCTCACGGGGCCACCTCCTCCAGTTCCACCGAGCCCACTGGCCGGATCAGCCCGGCCCAGCCCAGCACCGTGTACAGGATCGCCGCCGTCAGCAACGAGTTGAGCGCGGGGATGCCCCAGTGCACGAACTTGCCGACGCAGAACGCCGCCGCCCACACCGCGAGGGTGGCGGGCACCCAGACCGGCATCGTGGCGGGCACCCGCCCGGCCGCCCGGGTTTCCCGCAGCGGCGTGGAAAGCCGGCGCACCAGGAAGTACTCGGCCACGATGATCCCGCCCACCGGCGGGATCGCGACGCCCAGCAGCGACAGGAACGCGGTGAAGTGCTGCAGGAAACCGACCGCGGACAGCACCGTCCCGGCGATCCCGATCACCAGCGTGACGACGCCGCGGTGCAGCGGACGGCCGAACACCGTCCGCACGAAGTTCACCACGCCCAGCGAAGAGCCGTACAGGTTCCAGTCGTTGATCTTCGCGGTCGCCAGCACCACCACGATCAGGCCGACGAAGCCCGAGGTGGACAGCACGATGCGGGTGACGTCGGAACTGCCGACCAGGTGCCCGAGCAGCACGCCGGTCATGCCGACGATGTACTCCGACAGCACGATCGACGCCGAACTCTGCAGCAGGACGTGCCAGCCCTTGCGATTGAACCGGGTCATGTCGGGAGCGACCACGGCGCCGGTCATGTAGCCGCCGGCGATGATCGTCGCCGCGGCCGGGACGGAGATCGCCGTCGCGGTCGGCGCGGCCGACATCAGCGCGCCCACCGAGTGCTCCGACAGCGTCGAGATGACGCTCCAGGCCACGAGCCCGAAGAACAGCGGCACCGCGATCTTCGCCAGCCACATCATGTACTTGAAGCCGTAGATCACCAGCAGCGTCAAGACCGCGCCGGACACCGCGCACCACAGCCAGACCGGCCCGCCGACCAGCGCGTTCATGCTCTTGCCGAAGATGCCGTTCTGCACGCCGAACCAGCCGACCAGGCTGATCGCGATCACCAGGCTCACCAGCGCGGACCCGTTGCGGCCGAAGCCGGTGAACCGGGTCAGCATGGTCATCGTGAGACCCTCGCGCTGGCCGGCGAGGCCGATCAGGAAGATCACCGCCTCCAGGATCACCGCGCCGAGCGTGAACGCCCAGAACGCGTCGGAGAACCGCATTCCGACGCCGAGCGTCGCGCCGAGCACGAACTGGGACAGCGACCCGGACTGCGCGAGCCACTGCAACAGCATCGACCCGAACCCGTAGCGGGCGTCCTCGGGGACGCGGCGCAGGGAGTAGTCGTCGTTGCCGATCCGTTTCTTGGCGTGCTTCGCGGTTTTCGTCGCGGTGCTCATCCGGCCACCTCCGTGCCCAGCGTCTGCAGGTGCGCCATCGAGCCGTAGCGACCCTGCAAGGTGGCGAATTCCGCCTCGTCGTGGAAAAGCAGCGCGCCCGCGCCGAACTGCTTGGCGACCTCGACCGCGTAGCGCGCGGCGGCCGCGATGTCCGTCTCGTGGCTGGCCCCGGTCGCGCAGCCGGCCACCGTCGCGGCCGAGGTGATCGCCAGTCCGACCACCGGCGCGTCCGTCGCGGTCGCCGGCTGGAGGATCGAGTTCAGGTGGTAGACGCCGTTGCCGTAGGGCGTGATGTCCTGCGTGGTGATCGGGTAGGTCACCAGCGGCGCGCCGGTCACCGTCTCCAGCAGTTCGCCAAGGCCCTCGGACACGCGCAGGATGTAGCCGCTGCGCACCGTCGGGGACAGCGCGAGCCCGCGGTGGTTGATCACCCGGTTGCCCTTGGTGGTGTCGATCGACAGCACGGCGGCCATCTCGGCGGACAGCTCGTAGCTGTTCATCGTGGCGATGTCGACCGGCGAGTTCATGAACGGCACCGGGTCGTGCGGGAGGGTGGGCGCGTCCGGGCAGACGTGCGTGCCGATCAGCACGTCGCCTGCCAGCACGTCCCCGCGGGACCGCATGGACAGCAGCTTGGCGGCGGCGGCCAGCGCGGCGGCGGCGCCGTCCCCGTCGGACACGAAGCCGGTCACCTCCGGCCGGGCACCGACCCCGCCGAGCCGGCCGACCACGCCGAGGGTGGGCGCGTCGCCGCCCGCGGTGCGGCCTCGGCTGCCAGGCACCCGCACCCGGACGAAGTCGGTCCGTCCGGCGTCGCCGGTCACCGTGGTGATTTCCGCGCCGCTGCCCGCCGCGCCGGCGACGGCGTCGAGGTAGGCGACGACCTCTTTCCCGGTCACCGCCGGGTCGTCGAGGATTTCGAGCAGTTCCAGGACGTGTTTGAGCATGTGGTTCCTCTGAAAAGTCAGGCCGCGGGGGTCCGACCAGACTCAGCCCGCGCACACCGGCTTTACAAACATTTCCCGTTATTCGCACAATGGCCGGATGCCGGAATCCGACGACCGCGCCACCCCGCCCGGCCTGCCGCAGACCGCGGACCGCGCGCTGCAGGTGCTGCTCGCGTTCGACCGCGCCCGCCCGGAATGGGGCGTCACCGCGGTGGCCCGCGAGTTCGGGCTGCACACGTCGATCGCGCAGCGGCTCCTGGCGGTGCTGGCGCATCGCGGGTTCCTCGTCCGCGACGACAGCACCCGCCGGTACCGGATCGGACCGGCCGCGCTGCACCTCGGCCGGTTGTGGGACCGGGCCGGGGCGCTGGACCTGCTGGTGGTCCCGGTCCTCTCCGACCTCGCCGCCCAGACCGGGCACGCCGCCCTGCTGTCCCTGCCCGACGGCGCGCACACCCGGTGCGTGCTGGCCGCGGAAGGCACCGACGGGCGGCTGCGCGGCTACTCGCTGGTCGGCGAGCTGTATCCGGCGCACGCGGGCGCGACCAGCAAGGCGTACTTCGCGTTCCTGCCCGAGCGGGAGCGCGACCGGCTGTTCGCGGGCCGGCCGATGGCGCGGTTCACGCCGGACACGGTCACCGACCTCGCCGTCCTGCGCGAGCAGCTGGCCGAGATCGCCGACCGGGGCTGGGCGTTCACCACCGGCGAGTACGACACCGGCGTGGCGACGCTCGCGGTGCCGGTTTTCCTGCGCGGCGAACCGTACGGCAGCCTGTCGGTCGGCTGGTCCTCCGCCCGCTTCGACCACGACCCCGAGCAGTGGGTGGACCTGTTGCGGCGCGGCGCAAACCTGATCGAGCTGCGGCTCTCCCGGCCGGTTCCGCGCCGGTGAACGCCGTCGGCCGGGGCTCAGTCGCTGGCGTGGGCGGTGTTGGCGAGCCAGTGCTGAGCGAGCTCGAGATCGCCGTCGACAGTGACGGTTTCGCCGTCGGCGAGCGGAAGTCGCCGGGTCAGGAGCAGCAGCAGGGAACGTGCCGGGCCGGTCACTGTCACGTCGGCCTCGCGGGTTCCGGGCTGCCACGTCGCGCCGTCCGGCCGTCGTTCGACAGACCAGGCGCCCGCGGTGTCGGTGGCCAGCCACTGCAGGGTCTGCCCGGTGCCCCGGATGGCGTGCGCGGACTCGGACCGCTGCATCTCCCAGGTCGGCGAGGTGAGCATCGTCAGGTGGTTGGTGATGAGCGCGGCGGCGACCTCGGCGTCGACGTCAAGCGGGTGGTTCGCTGCGTTGGCGGCGTCGAAGCCGTGGACGACCGCCTCGTTGAGCATGCTGGTCATCCAGAACTGCGTCCCGGATCGTGAGTCGCCCGAGGCGTTGAACACCGGCGCGTCGAGCGCTTCATCGGAGCACGCGTTGGCGACCCGGTGCGCGGATTCCGACAACCAGTCCTGCCACTGACCAGGGTCGGCAGGAGGTGCGGCCATTTCCGTGGGCAGCTCCGCCGGGTCGGCGATGCGCCGCTCGATGATCTCCGCGACCCAGTGCTGGGTCTGGCCGACGTGTGCGACCAGGTCGGCGACCGTCCACTTCGGAGCAGTCGGCACGGCCGCGTCCGGCCCGGCCGCGACGGCCGATTCCGCCAGGCGCCGGGTGTGCTCGACGATCGCCCGACGGGCGAGGTCCGCGTTCAGTTCAGTCATCGGGGGGTCCTTGGGGTCTCGGCAGTCGCCCTTCGCGAGGGCCTTCGGCTACGCGTCGAACGACCGCGGCGCGGATCGACACACCCCAGCGCGAATCTTTCGATCGCCTTCTCCGGTTCAGCGGGCCACGACGCGCACGGTGCGCAGCGACTGGTCCACCGGATCAGGCAGGAACATACCCGCGGCCACCCCGCTGCGCAGGTAGTCGAGCACCGGGCGGGTCAGCACCTCGCCGGGCAGCACCGCCGGGACGCCTGGCGGGTACGGGCTGATCGTCTCGGCCGCGATCCGTCCAGCGGCGTCCTCGGCCGGGATCTGTTCGGCCGGGCCGAAGAACGCGTCGCGCGGCAGCAAGGCCTGTTCTGGTTCCAGGTCCTCGGGCGCGGGCAGGTCCAGCGGAGCGGCTCGGGGCAGGTCGTGTTCGGACAGCGCTTGGAGTGCTCCGACCAGCCGGGCGGCGGTTTCCTCGTCGTCGCCGACGGTCAGCTGGGCAGCGATCCTGCGGTGGTCGGAGAGTCCGACATCGACCCGTTGCCGGTCTCGCAGCCAGTGGTTCGCGGCGTAGCCGGTGCACCCGAGCTCGGACACGTCGAGCAGCAGTTTCAGCGGATCCCGGTCGTCCGCCCGGCCGGGGCCGACGAGTTCGGCGTCTCCCAGCACGGTGATCCCGGAGATCCCGGACACCCGTTCCCGGGTGTCCTCGGCCAGCCGGAGCACGTTGTCGAGCAGGCTCTTTCCGTGCTCGGCCATGTGCCGGCGCCAGCCGTCCAACCCGGCGTAGACGAGCGAGGACGGGCTGGTCGTGTCGAGCAGGTCGGCGCGCATGGCGAGCACGTCGGGATCCACCAGGTCGCCGCGCAGGTGGTAGACCGAGCCCTGTTCCAGGCCCGCGCCCATCTTGTGCACGCTCGTCACGCACAGGTCGGCACCCGCGTCCATCGCCCACGCCGGCAGGTCCGGATGGAACGGCAAATGCGCGCCCCAGGCCTCGTCGACGATCAACGGCACCCCACGCTCGTGACAGATTCGCGCGACGCCGCGGATGTCCGCGCAGGAGCCGTAGTCGGTCGGCGTGATCAGCAGCATTCCCTTCGCCGCCGGGTGTTCCGCGAAGGCCGCCTCGGTTTCCTCCGGGCCGGGCGGGTGGGCGAAGTTCAGCGTCCGGTCCCAGCGCGGGGACACCCACACCGGCCGGATGCCGCTGAGGACGAGCCCGGCGACCACGGATTTGTGCGCGTTGCGGGAGAGGAGCAGCTCTTCGCCGGGACCCGCGACCGACAGCATCGCCGATTTGACCGACAAGGAACTGCCGCAGGTGGAGAAGAACGCGCGGTCCGCGTGCACCGCGTCCGCCATCAGCTCTTCGGCCTCGGAAAGCACGCCGCGGCCGAGTGCCCGGTCGTCCAGGCCGTTCATCAGGATGATGTCCGAGGCGAACACGTCGCGGCCGACGATCTCCGTCAGCCTCGGGTCCGCGCCGCGGCCTTGTTTGTGTCCGGGAGGCAGGAACGAGACGTGCCCGGACGCGCGGAACCGCCGGATCGCTTCGAGCACGGGTGCGCGGGAATGATCAGCCACCCGGCCCGCTTACCCGGCCCGCTCCGGTTCAAACACCGGCGGTTTCGCGGGGCTCGATAGGGGTAGTCCGAGGTGGTCTTCGCCCGGAGACGGAGGAATCATGACTCAGATGACAGAAGAACCGCAGCCGGCGGGCGGCGCCCTCGCGACGCCGCGGCGCACGTGGATCGGCGACCACGACCCGACGGACCAGAACTGGCAGGAGGTCGGCGACGAGATCCGGCTGGCCGCCCAGCGGGCCGGACGGACGTGGCAGCAGCCCGAAACCGACTGAACGAAACCCCGGAAACCGACGACGGCGAAACAGCCGCCCGGAAAGGCGTGATCGGGCAAGAAGAATTGCCTGAACGTCCTCCGGCTTTCGCCGTCGCCGGCTTGTGCGGGCTCCCGGCCGCCGTCTCGGCATCGAGGACGGCCGTCGAGTCGTCCCAGTTCAGGGTGGTGCGGGTCGGCCAGATGGCCGATGCCCGGACGGGGTTGCCCGCCGCTTGGCCGGAATGGACGGACTCTTCGGACGATTCTGCGCATTCCCCGGTCTCAATACCTTCGGATCGCTCCCGCTTCCCGCTGAAGCGGACCGTTTCCGAAGGAGTTCGCATCGATGAAGATGCTCGTGGGGGTCGCCGCAGTCGCTGTCGTGGGAGGCCTGGTCGCCGCGATCGCGGTGGCGAGCAGTTCCGGTGGCACTGATTGGCAGGCCGCGTGCAAAGCGGCTCCGGCCGCGGCGGCGGACAAGCATCCGGGAGCCGTCGCCGAAGCCAGGAAAGCGTTGCTGAGCAACGGGAACGATCCTCGGCTCGAGATCGAGGTCGTCGATCTCGACGCGTGCGCCGTCGAGGTGAGCTGGAAGGGCGACCAGCCGCAGCCGACCGCTTCCGTGGTGAAGCTGCTGATCGCACTCGAATTGATCGACCGTTCCGGAGTTCCCTCCGACAGCGACGCCGCAGCCGTCCGCTCGATGCTCTCGGCCAGCGACGACCGCGTCGCCAGCCGGCTGTGGCAGCAACTCGGCGGACCGGCGATCGTCCGGCGGCAGGCCGGAAAACTGGGGCTCGCGCACACCTCGCCGCCCGCCGATCCCGGCCAATGGGGTTCCACCCAGATGTCGGCCGACGACGTCATCGCGGTGTACCGGCACATCACGTCGGGTCGTTCCGACGACGAACGGGAATTCCTCACCGAGGCGCTGGAGGGCGCGCCGCGCACCGCCGCTGACGGGTTCGACCAGCACTTCGGGATCCCGCGCGCGTTCCCTGGCGCGAAATGGGCGGTCAAACAAGGGTGGGGCACTTCCGACGGACGCCGGGTGCTCAACACGACCGGTCTGGTCCGGACCGAGTCGCGGACGTTCGCCGTCGCGGTGATGAGCACCTGGGACGACGGCATCGACCTCGCCACTGCGACCAGGGCGCTCACGGAGGCGACCGGCGCGTTGAAGGGTTCGCTCGCCGGGGGCGGCAAGCTCACCTGAGATTTAGTCCTTTGTGGACTCAGCGGGGGGATCGCGGCTGGCGCGACGTCCGGGTCCCGCCCGGAAAACGCCGTTTGCGCGCGGACCGGCCGGGGTACTCCGATGCCCCCGACCCCAGGAGAGCCTCGGTGAGCGAGCAGACCGGCGACGTGCTGACCTTCGGCATCGAAGAGGAGTTTTTCGTCGTCGACCGGGACGGCAGGCTGGCCAAGGCGGACGACGTGGTCGACGACGCCGCCGAGACGGGCGGCGACAAGGGGGAACTGCAGCACGAACTCATCCAGCCGCAGGCCGAAATCGCCACGGACGTCTGCCGGAACCGCGACGAGGCGCTGCAGCGGCTGCGCGAATTGCGCGAGGACCTGGCCGCGGCCGCGCGCCGGCAGCGATGCCGGTTGTTGCCCGCGGGCTCGCCTCCGGTGCCGGAGACGGGCTTGCCCGGCGTCACGCCGAGTCCGCGCTACGAGCGGATCGCCGAGCATTTCGGGGCCACCGCGTGGACTTCGCGCACCTGCGGCTGTCACGTGCACGTCGCGATCCCGGACAAGGAGACCGGCATCCAGGTGCTCGGGCGGCTCCGGCCGTGGCTGCCGGCGCTGCTGACCGTGACCGCGAATTCAGCCATCTCCGACGGCTACGACACCGGATACCGCAGCTGGCGCTACCAGCAGTGGAGCCGCTGGCCCTCGGCCGGGCCGCCGCCGCGGTTCGCGTCGCTCGACGAGTACGAAAGCGTCGTCGACGCGTGGCTGCGCGCGGGCGCGATCCTCGACCGCGGGATGGTCTACTGGGATGTCCGGCTCTCGGAGAAGCAGCCGACCATCGAGTTCCGCATCGCCGACGTCGCCGCGACCCCGCACGAGGCGGTCCTGCTCGGCGTGCTGGCCCGAGGCTTGGTCGCCACCGCGTTGGCGGACGACGCTCCCCCGCCGGATTTGCCGAACGCGGTGCTGCGCGCCCAGCTCTGGCGCGCGTCGCGGGACGGAGTCCTCGGCAGGTGCCCGCATCCGCACAGCGGCGATTTGGCGCCGACGAGCACAGTGCTGGCGGATCTGGTCGAGCTGACCGCGGCTGCGTTGGAGTCGGCCGGGGACCTGGAGTTCGCGAGGGACGCGACGGCGCGGCTGTGTGCCGAGGGCAGCGGCGCGGACCGGCAGCGGCGGCGCTTCGCGGAGCGGGGACGCGGCGAGGACGTCGTCGACCTGCTCGCGGGCACCGGCTGATCCCCCGTCAACGCCGGTGCGCCCAGGCCGCAGCCAGGCAATAGACGCCGAACGCCGCCAGGCCCAGCGCCACCACCGTCAGCAACACCGTGCCGAACGGCTGGGCGGCGAGAGTCTTGAGGCTGGCGTCCAGCCCGCCGGCCCGTTTCGCGTCGGCGCGGAAACCGGCGTAGCCCAGCAGGCACGCGGTCACCGCGAACACGACGGCCTTGGCCAGGTATCCGGTGGTCCCCAGCCAGCCGACCCAGCGGCGGGTCTTGCCGGGCAGCCCGGCGGGGTCGAGGTCTTCGAGGAAAGTCTGCTTCCCGCCTTTGACCCCGGCGGCGACGGCGACGGCCAGCACCGCCACCGCGGCGGCCACCACCAGCGCCCGGCCGGCGGGCAGCTGGAGCAGCTTCGCGGTGAACTCCTGCTGGGTCTGATCGCTCGACCCGCCGCCGCCCTCGCCCGCGGCGAGCCGGAAGGCGGTGCCGCCGAGCGCGAGCACGACGATCCCCCGCCCGGCCGCGCCGAGCCGTTTGCGGGTCCGCTTTCCGCCGCTGGTCCAGGTGTATCCGGTCGCGGCCATCAGGAACTGCCACAACCCGAACGCGGCCAGGCCGGCCGCGAGCACCCACAAGAGAACCTGGCCGAACACCGTCGAGCCGACTTCCTGCAGGGCGCCCTTCTGGTCGGTCTGTTCGCCGCTTCCGAAGGCGACTCGCACGGCGAGGTAGGCGAGGATGAGGTGCACGAGCGCGTAACAGGCCATCCCCGCCCGGCCGAGGAGCTGGGCGGCGTCGGTCTTTTCGCCTCGGGCGACCGTGCGGGTGATCCGGTTCATGCGGTGGGGGTACCCGTTCCGGCGGCGGTGCTGTGGGGCAGATGGCGCAATCCGCCGCGGGAAGATCCACAGAGGACGGTCGGATCGCGTACGGTCAGCGATCGATTGCAGGCCGCTTCGCCGTGGCGGGACATCGGACGGTTGCTGCCGGGGTGCCCGTGTCGCGCCACCCCGGCCGACCGGTCCGCGTCGAGCAGCGAGCGCGGAATCAGCCCGGCGCCAGGTCGGGTTCCGGCTGCGGAGGGCTCCGGTAGATCCTGATCGTCAGCAACGTCGTGACCACGCATCCGAGCCCCATGAACGCCAGCATCGTCCGGGTGCCCGCGAGTTCCGCGATCGGGCCCAGCATCGCCGTGCCGACCGGGATCATCGCGCGGTCCGTGCTCGCGATGCCCATGATCCGGCCGAGGACGTTGCCGGGGACGGTCGCTTGCAGGGCCGCCCGGTTGGCCGTGCGGTAGCACTGTCCGACCAGGCCGACCACGACCATCGTCGCGCCGGCGCCTACCGCGGCGGGTTTTCCGGTGAAGCCGCTTGGCACCAGGAGGACCAGCAGCGCGAAGCCGAGGAGCACGGCGCCGACTGCGGCCAGTCGCGCGGGGTTCGACGGCGGGCGGCGGGACATGGTGGTCGAAGCAGCCAACGCGCCCGTCGCGCCGCAGGTCAGCAGCAAGGCCGCGGTGCTTCCGTCGCCGTCGAAGAGGTCTTTCGACAGCAGCGGCATCATTGCGGTGTAAGGGAAAGCGAACAGCATCGGCCCCATCGCAAGGGCGATCTGACGCCGTATCGCCGGGTTTCGCCGGAGCAGGTGCCAGACCGACTCCGCCGGCGGGTCCGGAGCGGACGGCGGCGGGGCGGAGTCGGGCAGGACCGTCAAGCAGCACAGTGCGACCAGCGTGCAGAAAGCGTTGAACCAGAACGCGGTGGGGACCGAGCTGATCGCGAGGACCAGCGCGCCGACCGCGGGGCCGAGGATCATCGCCGCGTTCAGGCAGGCCGAGTGCATCGCGATCACGGCGGTGAGCGGTCGCTGGCCGCGCAGCAACGGCAGGAGCGTCTGTCTCAGCACGGGTTCGGCGCTGCCCGCCGAGGCTCGTGCGAACACCATCGCGCACACCAGCCACAGCGGGCCGCCGGCGGTGACGATCCAGGCCAGGCACAGGGTCGAGGCGAAGAGCGCCACGCGCAGGCCGGCGAGAAGCCGGCGTTGGTCGTAGCGGTCGGCGAGCCAGCCGGCCGGCGCGGTGAACAGCAGGATGGGCGCGAGCCGCACCACGTTCACCGTCGCCAGCGCGGTTGCCGAACCGGTCTGCTCGACCACGTACCAGTTGAGGGCGACGAGATCCGCGGTGTCGCCGATCCGGGAGGACAGCGTGCCGCCCAGGAACAGGCGCAGCGGCAGCCGCCGGGCAGTGCCCGCGGTCATCGCACGGGGTCGCCCGCGCCGTGCAGAGGATTGGCCTGCGGCAGGTAGATGTCGTGGTCCGCGGCCAGCAATCGCATGAGCCCGAACGCTTTCTGCGGGAGATGGGACGTCCGGAGGAACGCCACGTCCGCCGACGCCCTCGCGAGCAGGTTCTCCGGCAGCCCGGCCAGCAGGCCGGTCATCGTGGTGCGCACCGTCGCCCAGAGCTGCTCGCCGGGCAGGCCCCAGGTCGCCGCGACCATCGTCACCACCTGCGCGATGTTGGCCTGCAGCAGCGCATACGAAACCTTTCTGCGGACGTGGTCGATGTCGTCGGTGAAGGTGATCGAGTCGGGGTGCGGGGCGAAATCCAGGCCTGCCTCGCGCATCCGGCCGGAATGGACGCGGATCCCGCCGAAGTCGCGGACGAGGACCCGCACCGGGAGTCCGTCGCGGACCGCCAGCAGCGTGTTCTGCAGATGGGCTTCCAGGCCGATGCCGTACCGCCACAGCAGCGGCAGCCCCGCCGCCAGCATCAGCTCCGTGTACCGCTCGAAGAACGCGTGCGGACGTTCCTGGGCCAGTTCCGCCAGAACGGTTCCGTTCGTAGGCGACGCTCCGCGCAGCGCGCAGGCGGACAGGACGATCTCGCCCGGCATCGCGTAGTCGGCGGGATCGGCCCTCAGCAGCGCGGAAAGGCCGCGTTCTCGCGAGGGTGCGGCGTCGCCTGCCAGCGGGGAAAAGGCGATGCCAGCCAATTCCGGTACGCAGACGACCCTGCCGCGCGTGGCGGGGTCGTCCGCCAGGAGCCGTTGGAGGAGACAGCTCATTCGCGGGCCGTTGTCGGTGGTGGCGGGCGAGATCGTGCGCCGCCGCGAGGTGAGCTGGACGTCGAGCGAGGTTTTGACCGTCAGCCGGCGTCCGTGCCTGCCCGCGGCGGCGGTGACCAGGGTGCGCACCGAGACGGTCGGACGGCACGCCAGTTGCGCTTCGGGGAGCGGGACGATGCTGCCCGCCGCAAGTTCCTCGTGGTATTCGGCGGCCAGCCGGCTCCGCAGCTGCCACGGGTGCACGGGGATCAGCTCGTACTCGGCGGGAGCGTGCCCGCGGGCGGCGAGTCCGTCGATGGCACGCGCGGCTATCGCGGGGAAGTGATCAGCCACGATCGTTCCCACCGACGCGCCCGACGGATCGGGTGTCGAGCGCACGGAATCCTTGCGCACCGCGACGAAGGAAAGGCTGACGGTGTCGGCGCTTTCCGGGCAGTACGCGAGGGAATCCGCCGGGGTGAAGCCTCGGCGAACCCTCGGGCAGAGGTGGATCGTGTGCCCTTCCGCGCTCGACGCGTCCAGATCGAGAGTGAGGTCGGAAGCGGAGCGCTGCTCGGCCAGCCGGTGGATCGGCAGGCCGCGCCGGACGCAGGCGCGGGACAGGGCGAGGTTGCGCGCGGAGTCGACGAGATCGTCCCGGAGCGCGCCCCAATCCATCTCTCCGCCGGACGAAGCGACGGCGTCGACGAGTTGTTCGGGACGGTCGAGCGCGCGGACTTCGACGCCGTCGCTCACCACGACGGGGCTCACCACTTCGTTGGCCCCGAACCCGTTCTCGAGCTCGCACACCGCGGCCAGCCGTCGTCCCGATGGCAAGGTCACGCAGATCAGCCGTCCGGCGCGCGGCCCCAGCAGCGCGAGAACGCTCGGGGACACCGGCGGCGTTCCGGTGAAGGGCAGCACCAGCTCGGTGATTCGCTTGGCGGACAACGATCTCCGCTCGCGCAGCAGTGCGCCGCAGGCTCCGTTGAGGGTGCTCAGCCTCGCCCCGGCGAGTTCGTCCAGCCACGGCCGCACGAGTTCGGGACGGCGCTCCCGCAGGCAAGCCAGCATTTCCCGTTCCGCCTCGTTGAGGTCCGGCGGTTCCGGCTCCGCGGCCGGTGCGGCGAGCGGATTCGGGGCCTCGACGTACTGCTGGTCGGTGACGAGGTTCTTCAAGCGCATCGTCAGCAATGCTTTGTGCTGCCACGGCCCGCTCAGCAGCGCGTCGGCATCCGCTCTGGCGTCCTCGGCCTCTTCCGGACAGCAGGCGGACAGCGCGAGCCGGTGGAACGTCCGCCGCACGCACTCCCCCACGACCGGCCACAGGAGATCCTCCGAGCACCCGGCGGCGTGCGCGATCCCGGCGACGACTTCTCCGAGGTGGTGGCCGAAAAGCGGGTAGTACAGCTTGGCCCGCAGCGCCGCGGCGTCCGGCGCGAGCAGGGGCGAGCCGGGCAGGAACTCGCCGGTCATCGCCCGCCGGGCCAGCCGGGACTCCAGCAGCCGCGCGGCGCCGAGATCCCTGGCCAGAACGCGATGCGGCCACCGGTTTTTCAGCACGAGAACGGTGTTCTGCGGATGGGGTTCGAGCGCGATGCCGTAGCGGACGAGGAGCGTCAGCACCGGCGGGACGCAGCACTCGACGTGCGCGGACAGCCACTGCTGCCCCACCTCGCTCGGCGGAGCGCCGGTGACCGCTGCGGTCTCGGCGATCAGGTCGTGGAGCAGGCTCTCTCCGGTCAACGGCGATTTCGCGAACAGCGAGGCGATCGGCATCGATAATTCGCCCGGGCCGAGCAGGTTTTCGCTGTCTTCGCGCAGAACGGCGGCCAGGGAGCGGCGACGAGCCTGCGCGGCAGCGGGATCGGGCCCGTCCGGCGGCACATACGCGACGCTGGCCAGCTCTCGCAGCACCGCGAACCGGGGCCGCCCGTCCGGGGTGCAGAGCGACAGGTCCAGGTCTCCGGCGACGATGCGCTCGAGCAGCGCCGACAGTCGCGGACCGTTGTGCACCGCGGCGGGCGAGACCCCGCGGACGGCACTGGTGAGCTGGACTTCCAGCGCGGTTTTGACGTGCAGCCCCGCGCCGGCCGCAGTCTCGCGCGCCGACAGGGTCCGGACCGAAATCAGCGGCCTCGCCGGGATCCGGGTCCGCAGGGGCGCCACCGTGCCGTCGGCGAGCGCGTCGGAGTGCAGCGCGGGCAGGGCGTGGAAACGCTGGTGCGGATGAACGGGAATCAGCACGCGCTGCTCCGGAATCAGCCCGGCCGCGCGCATCTCGACCGCCGCCGCGGCGACAGTTCGCGGAAAGACCTCGCTCAGCAGAGCTTGCGAAGCATCGAGGTCATTCGCTCCGGTGGCGGCGTCCCGGGAAACCGAAACCAGCGACAGGTCGAACTCCGCACCGAATTCCGGGGAATACCGCACGGCGTCCGCCACCGACATTCCGACTTTCATTTTCGCGACCGGATGCAATGGATGCCCTTCGGCGACCATTCGCTCGAACGAAACCAGCAGCGACCCGGATTCTCCCGACTCGCGGAGCGCGTCGGCCAGCGCCGTGAACGGCCGGGTTCCGCGCTCGTTGTCGGAATTATCCCGATCGCACAGCCCGGCCGCGAAGACCCTCGCGCCGGCCAGGGACAATGCGTGGCCGGTGACGCTGTCGGCGAGTTCGGCGCGCAGCCGCTCCCAAGCGTCGCAATCGCCGGAGCAGAGCTGCTCCTTCAGGAGAAAGTCCAAGATTCGCAACGGGTCGGCGACCTCCTGGCCGTCGAGCGACACCGGACCGGCCAGGACCAGCCTGCCGGTCTTGGTCGCCTGGCTCAACACCAGGCGCAGACCGCGTTCGCGGGCCAGTTCTATTTTCAGCAAACCCTCGCGCACCAAAGCGGAGAGCAGCCGGGAAACAGTCGTCTCCCGAGCCGCCGGAAGGCATTGCGCATAGATTTCGGCAATGCCTGGCGGCGCGAGGTTTCCAGATTCTTCGAGGCGGACGAAGACGGCGCGTTCCTCGGGAGAAAGGGTGCCTCCCGGCGGAGCGATGAAAGCATTTTCACTAGCCTGGGCGGGGGATGGCATGGTGCACAATGGTGACCCTGCCACGGTTAACCAGACAGGAACGTACAGGTTAACAACAGATGAACACACCTATCACGACCCAATAAACTCGGACATTCGTGCACTCATTCGCGGCCATTGCGTCGCAGGTTGAGAACTCAACTGGAGCAGTGTCTCATATTTTGCCACGCCAATTAATCCGGCATCACCGAATGCGGCCGGTCCGCCGGTCGATTTCGCGGATCACGGCCAGTGCGCCGCGTGCGGCGTTGGACAGCACCGCCACGTCCAGGTCTTCGGCGGGATAGTGCCGCGCGATGCCGCAGGCTCCGGCGTTGCCGCCGTCCTTGTAGCAGTTCCGGACAGAACCGTTGCGCCCCAAGGCGAATTCCATCCCGAAGCCGAACCACACGTCGCCGTCCTCGGCGCGGTGGTGCAGCACCTGCGGGGTGAGGACCGCTCGGTGCTCTCGGCCGACAGCAGCTCGCCGCCGCGCACGGCGCGCAGGAACCGCACCAGGTCGGCCACCGTGGAATACGCGCCGCCGTCGGGCGAGCCGATCGACGGACAGCTGAAGATGTTCTGCTTCCACCCGGTGATCCGGCCCTCGGAATCGGTGACCGGATCCCAGCCCTCGGCGACGTCCGGCGCCGCTTCCCGGCGGTCGTAGAAGTCCGACGCGGTCATGCCCGCCCGCGCGAAAACAGCGCTCCGGACGTGGTCGCGGTAGGCGGCTCCGGTGATTTCCTCGATCGCCAGGCCGACGAGGAGGTACCCGGCGTTGCAGTACCGGCAGCCCTCCCCCGGCGGGAAATTCGGTGGCTTGCAGGCGAAATTCGGCAGGTGGTCCCGCGTTCGCGGCACCGAGCAGACCAGTTTGTCGGCCCACAACGCCTCGTAGCTCTCGCCAGCTTCCTCGTCGGCGTCGTCGGCGATCCCGGAGGTGTGCGTGAGCAGCTGGCGCACGCTCACGCGCGGCGGGATCGCCGTGCCGGACAGGTCGACGATCCCGGTGATCGGCGCGTCCAGGTCCAGCCGTCCTTCGTCCACCAGCTGCAACGCGGCCACCGCCGTGAAGAGCTTGGTGATGGACGCCGTGTCGAACCGGGGGGAAAGGCGGTTCGGCACGGCCCACCGAGGGCTCGCCTGCCCCTAGGCGCCCGAGAACACCGCCTGTCCTCCGCGAGAGACCAGCACCGCCCCCGAAAACTGGTCAGCGGCGGCTCGGGCACTCAGCCAGGCGTCCAGACCGGTGAAAGGCATCCTCCGAAGGCAGCTCACCCCACCGTGACCACCCGGGCCCAATCAGGCGGCGTATCCGGCCGGTAGTCCGGAGAGTGTTCCTGCGACGGAACCGCCCTCGGGAACAGGCCCACCACTGTCCGGCAGGGCGGTCTTGAGCTGGGCCAAGGGGTTTGGCCGTCGGTCAAGGCCACGATCACGTCGGGGCGAGGGCTTCCTCGCAGCGCGGCCGCGAAACCGGTGCGCATATCCGTGCCTCCGCCGCCCAGCAACGGGATTCCTTCGGCACTGCACACCTGTTGCGTGACGTACGCGGCGGCGTCGCACGACAGCACCGAGACGAGATCTCGCCGACCGCCGACCGCGCGGCCGATCGCGGCGATTTCGAGGAGCGCGCTGCCCAGTTCGGTGTCGCTTACCGAGCCCGAGGTGTCGACGATGACGCAAACCTGCGGCGGCCGGCGGCGCAGGCTCGGCAGGACGACGCCGGGCAGGCTGGCCGACCGGCGCGCAGGGCGGCCGTAGGTGTAGTCCTCGCCCGCGCCGGAGATCGCGGACCGCAGCGCCGCGCCCAGCAGTTCCCGCCACGGCTGCGGCGGGTGGAACGCTTCCTCGGCCCAGCGTTTCCATCCCGCCGGAACGTCGCCCGGATTGCCGTTGATGCCTTGCGCGACCCGGAACCGGACGGCGTCCCGTTCCTGCTCGCTGAGCCCGTGCGCGCCGTCGGGGCCCAGATCCCATTCGCGCTCCAGCCCGTCGGCGCCGCTGCCGCAGTCGAGCCAGGCGAATCCGGCGGTGTACGGCCCGAGCCGGAACTGGCCGAGGTACTCCTCCATCAGCTCGCCCTCGCGCAGCCTCAGCAGTTCCGGCTCGACGGCGCCCTCGGGCTTGGCCAGGCCGTCGCCGAACACGTCGTCGTTGATTTCGCAGTCCGCCGCGATGTTCATCCGCAACCGCTCCCCCGGCCCGGTCAGCTCGTGCTTCGCGGCGTACCGGTCGCCGCGGCCGTGATGGTCGCGCAGCAGATGGGACACCTCGTGCACCCAGACTCCGGCCAGTTCCTCCAACGGCGTGCGGTCCACGAATCTCGGCGAAACGTAGCAGCGCCAGTGGCGGTCGACGGCCATCGTCGGCACGCGCCGCGACTCCACCACGTGCAAGGCGAACAGCGCGGTCGCCAGATACGGCCGGTGCCGGACGGCGTAAAGCCTTGCGGCGTAGAGCTTCTCCTCGTCCATCAGGCCTCACCCGCACTGTCCGCCCGCCGCGACAACGCCACTGCTCCGGACAGCCGTTCGATCGCCGCCGGCACCTGCCAGTCGTCGCGGCGCAGCGAGGCGAGCGTTGCCGCGGGCACGACGACCAGGTCCGGCGCGCCGGTTTCCAACGCCAGCACCAGCAACGCCCACGCCGCGTCCCAGCGGGGCTGTTCCGGTCGTTTCCGCACCGCCTCCACGACGCCGTCGAGCACGGTCTGGCGCAGGTCGCCGCGTTCGGGCAGCACCGCCGCTTCCGGGTCCGCGAGCAAGGTTTCGGGGTCGGGCAGGTCCATCCGGTCCAGGCTGGCCAGCAGCTCCAAACCCGGGCCGTCGCCGACCGCGCCGCGCACCAGCATGGACAGCACCTCCCGGGATGCGCCCGCCGCGGTGGCGAAAGCGACCAGCCGCAGGGTCATTTCCCAGCTGCGCGGCGAGGGCCACGGACCGCCGCGCCGCGCTTCGCTCTTCGGCAGTTGATGGACGAGCCCGGGCCGGGTGGCGAGGAGTCCGCAGACCGCGCGGCGGGCGAAGGTCACGGCGTCGGGCAGCTGCCTCGGGTCCAGCCGGGGCAGGGCCGCTTTGGGCCACGTCCCGCCGAGCCCGCGCACCACGACGTCGTGGTCGTAGGTCCAGTGCAGGTGCACGAACCGGTTGGCCAGCGGCGGGCTCAGTTCCCAGCCGTCGGCCGCGGAGGAACGCGGGTTGGCGGCGGCCACGATCCGCACCCCGGGCGGAAGCCGCAGCGCGCCGACCCGTCGTTCGAGCACGACGCGCAACAGCGCGGCCTGAACGGCGGGCGGCGCGGTGGAAAGCTCGTCCAGGAACAGAAGCCCGTTGCCTGCCCGGACCAGCCGCACGGCCCAGTCCGGCGGAGCCATCGGCACGCCCTGCTCGGCGGGATCGTCGCCGACCACCGGCAGGCCGGAGAAGTCGGACGGTTCGTGCACGCTGGCGATCACCGTGGTCAGCGGCAGTTCGAGCGCCTCGGCGAGCTGGTTGAGCGCGGCGGTCTTGCCGATGCCCGGCTCGCCCCACAACAGCACGGGAAGATCGGCGGACACAGCCAGTGTCAGGGCTTCCAGCTGGCTGTCCGGGCGCGGTTCGGTGCTCGTGTCGTTCAGCAGGGCCAGCAGATCGGCAGCGGTGTCCAGCGGACGCTGGTTGACGGGTGCAGGAGAAATTTCCATGGCAGTAAACAGGTTTCATCACCTTGGGGTCGAATCAGGGCCGGCTGTCGGCCGAGAAGGTCAGAGAGAGGTCGCGTGGCGGGGATGGCCGCGATGGCTGGCGTCCCGGGCTGGCCAGCGCGGCGGTCCGAATCCGGCCAGCCCGGCCCGGTAGAGGCCGTGCACGACTTGACGGCGCATTGCCGTCTCCAGTTCGTCGCGCAATGCGCCGCTGCGCAGGAGCACGTCCGGTCCCAGCAGTTCTTCGACGGTCGCGAGGGCGCCGGCCGCGTCGCCGTGGTCCAGCCGGGCTCGGACGTCCACGAGATTTTCCGGAGACCGGTGCGCCTCGTCGATCGCCCGCAGGCACGGCAATTCGGGGCCGCCCAGCGCACCCAGCAGTTCCTCGCGACGGATCTCGTCGGGGTCGTGGTCCAGCGGGGTGAGCACGCCGTTCACCACGCCGATCCGATGCGTGGCACCGCGGCATTCGACGAGGCGGGAATTCCTTGCGTTCTCCGGAATCCGCGCCGCGCTGGGCCGGTGGCCGGGCCGAAGTGCCGCTGCGACAAGCGGATGCAGCTGGCCGACGTCGAGCAGCCCGGCGTGCAGCAGCTCCAGGTCGGGCAGGACCCAGGTTGCGGCGTCGGGCAGGACCGGCGCCGCGCGGGTCCGGTCTCCGCCCAGGTCGAGCAGCAGCCGGTGCCGGGAGGTGAGCCGTACCGCGACGACGCCGCTTGTGCGCCCTCCGCGCGCAGCAGCAACGCCGCCTCGGCCGTCCACCGGTCCACCGCGCAGGGACCCACGCCGTCCGGGAGCTGGATCGCGTTCTCGTCCGGCGGCCAGCGTCCCGACCGTTCGCGCAGTTCGCCCGCCCGGCGGGCGTCCCACAAATGGCGGTGGAGATCGAGGCGATAGCGCCGGTCGGGCCGCGGATGCGGATGAAGGCCTGCGCCGCGCTCGGACGGCGACCACAGCGCGAGGCTGATCCGCTGACCGGCGTCCGCCCACGCCGGCGGCGTGCGTGCGACGAGGTGGAACTCGCCGGCGTCCGCGCGGTACCGGGCCAGGGGCACCGTGAGCCCGGGCCGGAGCAGGCCGTCCGGGGCGATCCTCGGGAAATGCCAGCGGAGCAGGTCAGGAGCCAGCTGTCGCAGGTCGGCGCGGAGCTGTGCCGCCAGCCAGCCGCCGTGGGCGCGGCTGAGGGACCGGAGGTTCAGATCCACGTCGACGCGCGCCGCGGCACAGGCCCCGGCCCAGTCGCCCGCCGCTCGGCGGGCAGTCGCTGACGCGATCATCGACGGCGGCACGGCGAATTCGCGCACGCGCGCCCAGAAAAGGAGGCGAAGATTCTCGTTCGCGGGCAAAGGGTGCATCAGCACTCGCCTTTGGCGAACGGAACCCCCGATCTGTTCGAGTAGTTGCTCATCTCGATCAGCGTAGCAGGATCGGCGCGGGGCCCGCCGGGACATGTCATATTCTGACACCCGCGGTCGCACGGCGCGTTGTTCCGCAGAGTGGTCGGCGGGCCTCACGAAGTGCGTCCGCGCGGCTACGGTCCATGCACGCGAGGAGGGAGGGAGTCCTGGTGACGGAACCGAAACGGCAGACCCTC
The DNA here is from genome assembly GCF_055633655.1 of Amycolatopsis sp. NPDC114503. Classification (NCBI taxonomy): domain Bacteria; kingdom Bacillati; phylum Actinomycetota; class Actinomycetes; order Pseudonocardiales; family Pseudonocardiaceae; genus Amycolatopsis; species Amycolatopsis sp. NPDC114503. The sequence goes on from NZ_JBVKDT010000004.1 coordinate 59,421, forward strand.
ACCGAACGCCGGGCCGAGGAGCTGCGCATGAGCATCGCGCTCACGGCGCGGGACCTGTTCGTCGCCGAGGGCGACACGTCGGTCACCGTCGAGCGGATCTGCGAGATCGTCGGGATCAACCCGCGGACGTTCCACCGGCATTTCCCGGTCAAGGAGGACGTCCTGATGCCGCTGCTGCGCCGCAGCGAGCGCGTGATCGTGCAGGGCCTGGAGGACGCGCCGGACGACGCGGACCCGATCGAGGTCCTGACGACCGCGCTCACCACGGAGCTGAACCGGCGGCAGGTGCCCGAGTACGACCATCAGATCATGACCCTGATCGTCAACACGCCGCAGTACCGGCTGCGGTTCGTGGAGTGGTGCGAGGGCCTGAGCGACGCGGTCACGCGGTTTCTGGAGCGGTATTACGAGCTTGACCCGGACCCGTTCCTGCACGAGCTTCCGGCGCTGCTGGTGATCCAGACGATGCGGCACTCGCTGACGCGGTGGGTGCAGAGCGGCGGGTCCGAGGACTTCAGCGAGATCGAACGGCGGGATTCGCGGGGACTTCGACTGGCGTTGAGCGGATTGACCCGGCTCGCCACGCCCCCGTCCGAACGTCCGTGAGGGGAACCCTGAGGGACTCTGATTCCCTCAGGGTTCCCCTCACAGCCTGTGAATTGGGCCAGCGGGGGGCGTTACGAAGAGGCACCGGCGGCGTGCATCGCGGCGATGTAGCCGTACACCACGCCCTGCCCGATCGTCGCGCCTGCGCCCGGGTACGAGGTGCCGAAGGCGTTGGCGGCGGTGTTTCCGATCGCGTAGAGACCTTCGACCACTTCGCCGTCCTCGCGCAGGACGCGGGCGTGTTCGTCGGCGACCAGGCCTCCGCACGTGCCGAGGTCGCTCAGGACCACCTTGACCGCGTAGTACGGCGCGCGGCGCAGCGGGGCCAGGTTCGGGTTGGGGCCGATGGTGGGGTCGCCGTAGTAGCGGTCGTAAGCACTGTCGCCCCGGCCGAAGTCGGGGTCTTTTCCGGCGGTGGCCTGCGCGTTGAATTGCTGGAACGTGTTCTCGAACGCGGCCGAGGGAACGCCGATCGCCTGGGCGAGCGCGCCGAGGTCGTCCGACTTGTGCGCGATTCCGGCCCGGTACCACGATTCCGGGAGCGGCTGCCGCGGAAAGCAGCGCCCGGCCATGATGTAGCTGTCCCGGTAGCGCTGGTCGAACACCAGCCACATCTCCTCGACCGGCGCACCGGCGCGTTCGCGGGCCAGGATCTCCTGTCCGAACGACATGTAGTCGACCGCTTCGTTGATGAAGCGTTTCCCGTTCTGGTCGACGATGAACGAACCGGGCAGCGAACGCTCGGCCAGCATCACGGCCGGAGCGCCGCCGGGCACCGGCGCGAAAGCCGGGAACCACCAGGCCTGGTCCATCAGCGCGGTGCCCGCGCCGAGTTCCTGGCCGGCCAGGATGCCGTCGCCGGTGTTGCCCTCCGACCCCAGGCTGGCGTGCTCGCCGAGCCTCGGCGACTGGAACTTGTGCCGTGCCTCGACATCGTGGTCGAAACCGCCCGCGGCCAGGACTACGCCTCGGCGGGCCAGGACGGTGACTTCGTTGTCTCCCTGCTTGAGCACGGCACCGGTGACGCGGTCGTCGTCCTGGAGCAGGCGGACCAGGCTGGTCTCTGTCCACACGGGAATGCCCGCGCGCAGGACGCCTGCGAACATCCCAGCTGCTAGGGCTTGCCCGCCTGCTAGGTACTCGCGGCCGATCAGCATGCCGCCGATGCCGAGCGCTGCTCGCGCGAAGACGCGCGGCAAGGCTTTGAGGGGCTTGCGCGCGATCAGGTTCATCCATTTGTAGTCCGCGCCGGTGACTGGCATGGGGACTGGGGCTTTCATTACGCCGGGGCGTAGGCGGGGGCGTTCGGGGCCTAGGACGGAGGCGTTGAAGGGGCGGCATTCGCAGGTGCGGCCTTCTGGGCGGCCGCCGGGTTGTTCGGGGTGGTAGTCGGAGTAGCCCTTTGCCCAGAAGAATCGCATGGGGGTGGTGCGGCGCAGCATGTCTACTGCGGCGGGGCCGTGTTTTAGGTAGGCGTGGCGGCGTTCTGGCGGGGCGGAGTTTCCGACTACGGCGTTTAGGTAGGTGGTGGAGTGGGGGTCGGTGCTGGGGAGGGCGGGGTTTCCGGGGATCCAGAAGGCGCCGCCGGAGCGGGCGGTTGAGCCGCCGATGTAGGGGGTTTTTTCGATGAGCAGGGTGGAGAGGCCGCGTTCGTGGGCGGAGAGGGCGGCGGCCATTCCGGTTCCGGAGCCGATGATTAGGAGGTCGGTGGTGGTGTTTTTGGCTGGGGTTGGGGTGGGGGGTTGCTGTCTCATGGGGGCTCCTGGTTGGTGGTGCGGCAGAACTGTGTTTGATGGCGCCGGCTTCGCCGTCGCGTGCGGGATCGCCTTTAAGTCGGCGTGTCGAGGGTCAGCGTGCACGGCCCGGGGGCCGTGCACGCCGACC
>NZ_JBVKDT010000004.1:61920-127088 GCF_055633655.1 Amycolatopsis sp. NPDC114503
GGGTGTGTGGCTTGGTGAGCGTGTCCTATGCCACCACTCACTCCTCCCCTCTTCCCCCCCCCCCTCACTCTGACGCGATCCCGCGGCCCGGTTGGGTTTAAAAAAGTGTTGGGGGGAGATTAGTTGGGGGGAGAGAAGTTAGCGGGTTAGGAAGGCTAGGACGGTGGCTTCCCAGGCGGCTTTTTGTTCGATCATTACCCAGTGGCCGCATTTCGGGAAGATGTGGATTTCGCCTTCGGGGAGGGTGCGCATGGGGAGCAGGGCCATGTCGACGGGGCTGACTCGGTCGTCTCGGCCCCAGGTGATCAAGGTGGGGATGGTGAGGTTGTGCAGGTGTGCCCAGGGTGGGGTTTCTGGGCTGCGCGAGGCCATTTTGGCCAGGGCTGTTGCGCCGTACATTCTGCGGGAGTTTTCCAGGGTGGCGGGGTCGGTGGCTTGGGTCCAGCGTTCTTCGATGAGTTCCTCGGTGATTGTGGCCTGGTCGTAGACCATCGAGCGCAGCCAGGCTACTAGGGCTTCGCGGGTCGGGTTTTCTGCGAATTCGCTGAGGCGGACGATGCCTTCGCCTGGCTGGGAACTGAAAATCGGGGTTCCGATGCCGCCGATTGTGACCAGGCGTTCGACGCGTTCGGGGGCTGAGAGGGCGAAGTCCGTCGCTACGAATCCGCCCATCGAATTGCCTATCAGGCGTACGCGGTCGAGCCCTAGACCGTCCAGGAACGCGCGTACTGCGGTCCTGGCGGACTGCATTGGATGCGCGGCGCCGAAATCGTCGCTGACTCCGAAACCGGGGAACTCCAGCACGATCGTGCGGTAGTGCGGGGCGAACGTCGGCAGATTAGCGCCGAAGTTGCGCCATCCGGTCACGCCGGGGCCGGAACCGTGCAGCAGCACCAGCGGCGGGCCGTCGCCGCTTTCGCGGTAGCGCAGGACGCCGTGTTCGGTGGGGAGTTCGAGCAGCTCGGGGGTCATGGTTCGACCTTGCCAGCGAGAACCGGGGTATCCGCGCGGCTCTCCCGATCAGCGGACGCCCGCGCTGATCCGCCCGTAACGGCCGCGGAAGAAGACCAGCGGCTCGAGATCCGACGAGTGCAGATGCCGCACCCGGGAAACGACGATCGTGTGGTCGCCCGCCGCGTGCTCGGTGTCGAGTTCCGCTTCGATCCATGCCAGGGAATCAGTCACTACTGGCGCACCTGACGGTGACGGCGTCCAGCCGATTCCGGCGAACTTGTCGGCGCCGCGGGCCGCCAGCCGACGGCACACTGCTTCCTGGGATTCGGACAGGATGCTGATCGCGTAGCAGCCCGCGGCCCGTACTCGCGGCCATGAGGTGCTGCTCGCGGCCACGCAGAACGCGACCAGCGGCGGATCGAGCGACACCGAGGTGAACGAGTTCGCCGCCAGGCCGGCCGGCGAACCGGTTTCCGGGTCGATGCCGGTGATCGCCACGACGCCGGTCGCGAAATGACCCAGCACGGTCCGCATCCGCGCAGGGTCCGATGTGGACGGTCCGGTCATTCGGCTTCTCCTTTCGCCGCGGCGATTCCGGCCCTGCGCCCGTAGAAACTGCCGTCTCCCAGCGAAGCGCCGCTGACGTAACCTCCGGTGCAGATGCCCGCCGTACAGCGTCCGGCGGCGAACAGGCCCGGGATCGGCTCCCCGGATACGTGCAGCACCCGGGAGTCCAGGTCGGTCCGCAATCCTCCCAAAGGGAATCCGGCGGTGGCGCCTCGCAGGTCGAACGCGGCGACCGCGCCGGTCAGCGGGCGCAGCCACTCCGGTTTCTTGCCGAACAACGGGTCCCGGCCAAGCGCGGCATAGGTGTTGTAGACCTGGACCGTCGTTTGCAGCGCCAGTTCCGGCAGGCCCATGTCGGCCTCCAACTCGGCGACAGTCTCTGCGGCCCAGGTCGGCGGCACGCGGAAGATCGGCGTGGCGGTCTCGGTCGCGAGCGCTTCCTCGTGCGCCTGTTCGTCGATCACCAGGAACGCCTGGTTGTCCTGGTGGAACAGCGTCGCTTGGCCGATCCGGCCCGGGTACGTGTCTTCGGTGACGTAGCGCTGGCCCTGGCCGTTGACGAGAATGCCGCGCGCCATCATCTGCGGATCGGCGAAGAACGCGACTTCGGTGGCGTCCATGTGCGCGGTGGCCGCGCCGAACGCGGTCGCGGCCAGGATGCCGACGCCGTCGTGTTCCTCGATCGCGGCTCCCGGACGGCCGATCAGCCGCGGCGCATGGTCGGCGACCATGCGCTCGGAGTAGGCGAATCCGCCGGTCGCCAGGACGACGCCGAGCTCGGCCCGGACGGCGATCTCGCGGCCGTAGCGCCGCGCGAGCACGCCGACGACCCGTTCGCCGTCCACGATGAGACGGCTCAGGCGGACGTCGTAGGAAACGCGTACGCCGAGCGCTTCGGCGGTCTCCGCGAGCGGCTTCATCAGCATGTAGCCGCCGCCTCGCTCCCCCGTGCGCTTGTTGTGCATCTGCGGCACGTGTCCGCGCGGCGCCGGGCTGGCGACGGCGTTGAACGGAGCCGCGTTCTCGCCGCCGGAATAGGCCAGGCCTTCGTCGTGCGGCGGCTCCCAGCCGGGCTCGTCCCAGAGCGCCTCGAGGAAGGGCACGCCGTTGCCGACCAGCCAGTCGTAGTGCTCCAAGCTGCCCCGGCAGTAATCGGCGATCTTGGCTTCGTCCGCTCCTGGACCGACGGCCGCGAGCAGGAACTTCTCCATGTTCTCCACGGTGTCCTCGACCCCGAGGGCGCGCTGGAGCGGAGTGCCGCCGCCGAGGTACACGAACCCGCCGGCCAGCGCCGCCGCGCCGCCCCAGCCGCTCGTGCGTTCCAGGATCAGCACCTGCGCGCCGGACCTCGCGGCCTCGATCGCCGCGGACACGCCTGCGATGCCGTACCCGGCGATCACCACGTCCGCGGTCTCGTGCCATTCGGCGATCGAGGCGGCCGGGACGGGACGCAGCTTGTCGGTCGTCATGGATCAGTCCTTCCTAGGCCAGGAGGTCCCGCATCATCTGCCAGAGCTTTTCGCGCGCGGGTTCGGTCAGGGACAACGCCGGGATCGTCAGGAAGCCGTGGAACAGGCCCTCGAACCGGTGCGCGGTGACGGCTGTCCCGGCTTCCCGCAGGCGCGCGGCGTAGTCGTCTCCGGCCGTGCACAACGGATCCAGTTCCGCGGTCGCGACCACTGCGGGAGGAAGGTCCACAAGAGACTCCGCCCGGGTTGGCACCAGGTAGGGACTGTCGGTTCCGTTCGGCGCGTATTGCGCCCAGTACCACCGCATGGCGGTCTCGGTGTTGTAGTAACCCTCGCCGTAACGCTGATAGGACTCGGTGGAGAAATCGTCGTCGATCACCGGGTACAGCAGGACTTGCGCGGCGACGCGCGGGCCGCCGCGGTCGCGGGCCGCGAGGCACACCGTCGCGGCGAGGTTGCCCCCGGCACTGTCGCCGGCCACGCCGATCCGCGCCGGGTCTCCCCCGTATTCAGCGGCGTGCTCGGTGGCCCAGACCAGCGCCGCGTACAAGTCCTCCATCGCTGCGGGACCTGGATGTTCCGGGGCTAGCCGGTAGTCGACCGCGATCACCACGGCCTCGACCGCATCGGCCATCGAACGGCAGAACTCGTCGTGGCTGTCGAGGTCGCAGAACACGAAACCGCCGCCGTGCGCGAAGACCACTACCGGAAGCGGCGTTTCGTGGTGCGGCGCGTAGATCCGCAGGGCCAGGTCCCCGCCGGGGCCTTCGATGACGCGGTCTTCCGCTATGCGCATCGCGGGCTGATGCGTCAGCGGTGCCCGGCGGGAGCGGATGAGCAACCGCAGGTCCGCGGGATCGTGCTGGGTCACGTCCGGGAAGTCGGCCAGACCCGCCAGCATCGCCTTCACCTCGGCGGCGGGATCGTCGAGGACGAACCCGCGGTAGCCGGCGGACGCGACCTCGTCGCAGATCGCGCGGTACTTGCCGAGCCCGCCCACGTACGGCATGAACACCCGGGGCTTGCCGGGGATGTTCGCGCCGAGGTACCAGGAATTGGCTGCCGGGAACAACGTCGCCGCAGCGTTGGCGTTGCACGTGGACACCCATTCCGCGACGGCGTCCTCGCTCGCCTCGATCGTCGTCGCGCGGTTCTCGTCGAGATAGTCCACACAGGACGCGATCCAGTCCACGTGCTGTTCGGCGGTCAGCACCATGTTCGCCAGCACGCTCGGACTTCCGGGACCGGACACGACGAACATGTTGGGGAATCCGGAAACCGCCAGCCCGAGGTAGGTGCGCGGGCCTGCCGACCATTCGTCGCGCAGCGTGCGCCCGTCCCGGCCGCGGATGTCGATGCGGGACAGCGAACCCGTCATCGCGTCGAAACCGGTGGCGAAAATCAGCATGTCGAGTGCGTGAAGCCCCGCCGAGGTGCGGACGCCGTCCGGCACGATCTCGGTGATCGGCGTGCGCCGGAGGTTGACCAGTTCGACGTTTTCCCGGTTGTACGCCTCGAAATAGCCGCTGTCGGTGACGATCCGTTTCGTGCCGATCGGATGGTCGTCCGGGATGAGCTGCTCGGCGATCTCCGGGTCGTGCACGAGTTCGCGGATCTTGGCTTCGACGTATTCGCGCGCGGTGTCGTTGGCGGCGAGATTCGTGGTCTGGTCGGGAAAAGCCTTGGCGAACAGGTATCCCCCGCGTTCCCACCACTGGTCGTAGATCCGGGTCCGCTCGGCGGCGTCGACCTCGAGCGCGCCGCGCGGATGCGGGCTGTTGGGCGTGCCGCCGCCGCTGATCCGCGACAGCCGCCGACGCTCGGGATAACTGGCTTTGACTTCCGCGAGGTACTCCGGCGTCAGCGGGCGGTTCCGCGCGGGAATCGAATAGTTGGGGCTGCGCTGGAAAACCGTCACCTGTGCCGCGGTTTCCGCGACAACCGGGATCGTCTGGATTCCGGACGACCCGGTCCCGATCACGCCGACGCGCTTGCCCTCGAACTCCACGGCGTGGTGCGGCCAGGCTCCGGTGTGGTAGAGCTCGCCCGCGAAACTGTCCCGGCCGGGAATCTCCGGCAGATTGGTCGCGGACAGGACACCGGTGGCCAGCACGAAAAACCGCGCGCGGACGGTCCGGGCGGTGTCGGTGCGGATCGTCCACCGTCCGGACCGGTCGTCGTAGTCCGCCGCCGTCACCCGGGTCGAAAACTCGTACGCGGAGCGCAGGTCGTGCCGGTCCGCGACATGGCCGAGGTACCGCAGGATCTCCTCCTGGGCCGCGAATCGCTCGCTCCACGTCCATTCCTGCTGCAGGTCTTCGTCGAACGAGTACGAGTAGTCGATGCTTTCGACGTCGCAGCGCGCACCGGGGTACCGGTTGTGGTACCAGGTGCCGCCCACCCCGGCCGCGCTCTCGAAGCCCCGCACGCGCATGCCGCGGCTGCGGAGTTTGTGCATCGCGTAAAGACCGGCGATACCGGCCCCGACGACGACTGCGTCGAAACTGTTCTCCACGTCAGGCATCCACAGTGGACTCGGCGGCTTTCCGCGCTTCCTTCATTTCCTTCATCCAGAGCCATTCGTGGCCCCAGTAGCTGTCCGCGGTGATTTCCTCGGCGGTGTAATAGCTTTCGTCGACGAGCTGACCGCCGTAGCCGTACTCGATGTCCCAGCCTCCGGGGACGCGCACGTAGAAGGAGATCATCTTGTCGTTGGTGTGCCGGCCGAGAGTGGAGGACACCGGGAAATCGCGCGCCAGCACCTGGTCGTAGGCGCGGCCGACCGCGTCGAGCGAATCGACCTCCACCATGACGTGGATCAGGCCCGGGTCGCGGCCTTCCAGACTCGGCATGATCGCCAGGCTGTGGTGGCGCTGGTTGATCCCGAGGAACCGGATGCGCAGCGGACCGGCTTCGGGCGGGCCGGGCATCCGGAACGCGCCGCGCGAGAGGAAGCCGAGCGTCTCGGTGTAGAAGTCGAAGGACTCGTCGAAGCTGGTGGTCGGCATGACCACGTGACCGAGGCCCTGCGCGCCGGTGACGAACTTGTGGGCGTACTTGGTGACCACGGGGCTGTGTTCGAGCACCGGCCCGTGGAAGAACTCGAGCGGCGTGCCGCCGGGATCCTTCGCGGAGAAGCCAGCCTCGACCTTGCGCCGGTCCGCGAGTTCCTGCGACATCGGCGTGCACTCCACGCCAGCGTCCTCGAGCGTCGCGCGAAGCCGACGCAACGCCGGAGCGTCGCGCACTTCCCAGCCGACGGCCGTCACGCGATCCGCGTCGCCCTGCTCGACGGTGATCCGCGACGGGCGCTCGTCCATCCGGAAGTGCAACGCGTCCTTCTCGTCGCCGAAACCCGGCGCGAAACCGAGCACGTCGAAGCCGAGTTCGCGCCAGCGCTCCAGATCGGTGGCGATGACCCGGACGTAGCCGAGTCCCTTGATTTCGCTCATGAGGGAGTCCTTTCTCAGATCATCACGCGCAGGGGACCCTGCGGGACTTCGACGTTCAGCGACGCCAGCGCGGCGGCGTGGTAGGTGGTGCTGGTGACGTGGATCGCGTGGTGGAGACCGGCGTGCGCGTCCCGCCAGAAACGCTGCAGAGGGTTGTCCATCCGCAGCGCGTTCCCGCCGGCGCGGTCGAAGATCTCGTCGGCGGCGCGAACCGCTCGCCACGCCGCGCGGGCCTGGTCCCGGCGGATCTGGGCACGCGTGGCGAAGTCGATCTCCTCGCCGCGGTCGACTTTGTCCCACACCCGGTCCACATTGGACAGAAGCTGCTGGCGCGCGGCGTCGATCTCCGAAGCCGAATCGCTGAGCGCGTGCAGCACGTACGGGTCGTCTTTGACGAGGGTTCCGGTGGCACCGACCCGGTTGCGCTGGTAGTCGACCCCGGCGGCCAGCACTCCCTCGCAAATGCCGATGGTGGCCGAGGTGATGCCCAGCGGGAAGATGGTCGACCACGGCATCTTGTACAGCGTCTCGGTGACGCCGAACTCCTTCGCCGCTGAGCCGTCGATGACCTTGTCCGCGTCCATCACCCGGTACGCCGGGACGAACGCGTCCTTGACCACGATGTCCTTGCTGCCGGTGCCGCGAAGACCGACGACGTCCCAGGAACCGTCGATGATCTCGTAATCCGAGCGCGGCAGGATCACGTGCATGCTGTGCGGCGGCATCAGCGGCTGCCCGTCCTGGCCGCCGAGCATCGCGCCGAGGAAGATCCAGTCGCAGTGGTCGGTTCCCGACGAGAACTGCCAGCGGCCGTTCAGCACGAATCCGCCGTCCGCCGGAACCGCGACACCGGCGGGCATGTACGGCGACGCCTGCCACGTGTCGGTGTCCGTGCCCAGGATTTCTTCCTGCACCTTCGGATCGGCGAAGGCGAGCTGCCACGGATGCACTCCGACGATGCCGCCCACCCAGCCCGCCGATCCGTAGATGCTCGCGGTCTTCATGACCGTCTCGGCGAACTCGCGCGGGTGGGCCTCGTAGCCGTTGTACTTCTTGCGCTGCAGCAAGCGGATGAGGCCCGCCTGCTTGAGCCGCTTCGCCATGTCGTCGGGAAGGCGGCCGAGCGACTCGCCTTCCTCGGCGGCGGCGCGGAGTTCGTCGGCGATCGCCTCGATATTGTCGAGCACTGAATTCGGCACACGGGCCTCCTAGGTCTTCGCAGTGGGTCGAGCTTGCCAACCAGGAAGCCGGATCGGACCAGGTCTCCTGATGAGTGGAACAGCGGCCTCAGTACTCGATGGCGATCTCGTCGCCGACCGGTTCCGCCTGGCACGCCAGGATGTAGCCCTCGGCGAGATCGTCTTCGGTGAGAATCTCGTTGCGCGCCAAGGCCACCTTCCCTGAGGTCAGCGAGCACACGCACGCGCTGCAGGCGCCTTCACGGCACGAGTACGGCGCGTCGACGCCTGCAGCCAAAAGGGCGTCGAGGAGTTTTTGCCCGGCCGTCCACGGCACGACGTGGTCGGCTCCGTCGAGGGAGGCCCGCACTGTGCAGACGACCTCGCCGCTGCCTGGCTCTGGCTCGTCGGCGAACGGATCTTGCTGCAGAGAAAGGAATCGCTCCGAATGCACCCGGGTCCCGGGCAGCCCGGCGCAGACTTCCGCCGCCAGGTCCATCAACGGCTCCGGGCCGCAGAGGTAGACGTCGCGGCCGGCGAACGGGCGCAGCAGCACGGTCAGCAGGTTCCGGCCGGGATAGCCCTGCAGCGACTCCAGCAGGTGGATCACGGTGAAGCGGTCGGGAAACTTGCTCTCGAGGGCGGCCAGTTCCCCGGCGAAGATCACCGACGCCTCGTCCCGGTTCGCGTAGACCAGCACGACGTCCCCGCTGCCGCCGAACAGGATCGACTTCGCGATCGCGATCACCGGCGTGATCCCGCTGCCGCCCGCGAGCAGCACCACCGACTGGTCCAGCGACGCGGGCGTGAAAGTCCCGGCGGGCGGGAGCACGTCCAGTTCGTCCCCGGCCGCGACCGTGTCGCAGAGCCAGTTGGATCCGTGCCCGCCGCGCACCCGCTTGACGGTGAACTTCATCGCCTGGTCGCTGTGCGGCGAGCTCGACAGCGAATAGCAGCGGGCGGAACCCCTTCCGGCGTCCGGGACCCGCACGGTCAGGAACTGTCCCGCACGGTAGCCGAACGCGGTGCCCCCGACCGGCTCCACGACGAACGAGCGCGCGTCGGCGGTCTCCTCCACGACGTTGGTCACCCGGACCCTCGTCCCGCGCGAACCCGGCACGGTCTCGCGGCCGGTACTCGTTTCGGTGGACATCCACCCTCCTGGTCGTCGTCGCCTGATCGGGACCTGGGGAAGGTTAGGGCCGCACCCGGACGCCGGATGGCCGTCGTTTCGCTGACTGGGAGACCGGTCGGTTCCCACCAAGCGGTTGCTCGGGCTTTTTCCCGGTCGCGGCTGTGCTTGCATCCCCCGCATGCTGAGCATCGACAAGATCACCCAGACAGTCGCGGAGTACGCGCGCAGGCTCGAAGCAGGCGATTCGGCCAAGATCGCTGAGCTCTACGCCGAGGACGCCACCGTCGAAGACCCCGCGGGCAGCGCTGTCCGCAAGGGCCGTGACGCCATCGCCGCGTTCTACGGCGAACTCGACGGCCTCGCTCTCACGGCCGAACTGCTGACCGTCCGGGCTGCCGGCGACACGGCGGCCTTCCACCTGCGCGTGATCACCACGACCGACGAGTTCGTCAGCTCGATCGAGCCGATCGACGTCATGACGTTCGACGAACGCGGCCGGATCACGAGCATGCGCGCGATCTGGAGCCCGGCCGACGTCGTGCACCGACGGCGTTCCAGTCAGTGAACTGCGACCGGGTTCGTCACCCCGGCTCTTGTTACAACCGGAACGCACCGGACCGACAGCCCCCGCCTACCCTTTCCAGGAGAGCGCGATGACTTCTCTGCAACCGGACGAGATCCGCCTGATCGAAGCGGATTCGGCGCCGTCCCGCTTCGCCCGCGGCTGGCATTGCCTGGGTCTCGTCCGCGATTTCGCCGACGGGAAACCGCATACCGTGCACGCCTTCGGCACGAAACTCGTGGTGTTCCGCGGAGCGAACGGAAAGATCAATATTCTCGATTCCTACTGCCGGCACCTCGGCGGCGATCTGTCCCAGGGCGAGGTCAAGGGCGACGAGATCGCCTGCCCGTTCCACGACTGGCGCTGGGGCGGCGACGGCCGGTGCAAGCAGATCCCGTACAGCAAACGCGTCCCGATGCTCGCGCGCACCCGGGCGTGGACCACCTCGGAACAGGACGGCTTGCTGTTCGTCTGGCACGACCCGGAAGGCAAGAAGCCGACCGAGGAGGTCGCCATCCCGCGCATCGAGGGCGCGGAAAGCGACGAGTGGACCGACTGGCACTGGTACACGACCGTCGTGAACACCAACTGCCGCGAGATCATCGACAACGTCGTGGACATGGCGCATTTCTTTTACGTGCACGGATCGCTGCCGACCTATTTCAAGAACGTCTTCGAGGGCCACGTCGCGACCCAGTACATGAACGGCGACGCCCGCGACGACTACCCCGCGCCCGAGGGGCAGCCGAAAATGCTCGGCACCACCTCCGTCGCGTCGTATTACGGCCCGTCGTTCATGATCGACGACCTCACCTACCACTACGAGTTCGGCGATCACCACACGGTTCTGCTCAACTGCCATTACCCGATCTCAGCGGATTCGTTCGTGCTGCAGTACGGGATCATCGTCAAGAAATCGGCGTCGCTGCCGGAGGACGCGGCGATGGCGTCGGCGATCGCGCTCGGCGACTACATCAAGGTCGGCTTCGAGCAGGACGTCGAGATCTGGAAGAACAAAGCCAGGATCGACAATCCGCTGCTGTGCGAGGAAGACGGGCCGGTGTACCAGCTCCGCCGCTGGTACGAGCAGTTCTACGTCGACGTCGCGGACATCCGGCCGGAGATGGTCGACCGGTTCGAGTACGAACTGGACCTCACCCGCCCGACGAAGGCGTGGCACGACGAGGTGGCCGCCAACATCGCCCGGCAGGCCAAGCCGACGGAGACCGCGCCGTGAGCGAACTCAGGACCGACAACCGGCTCGACGACGTGCCGATGCAGCCGCTGCGGTGCCGGCACTGCGCGGCACGGCTGCTGGTGCGCAAGAGCACCGTGCACCAGACGAGCTTGCAGTGGAACGCCGACGCCGTCGAAGCCTGCGCGGAACTCGGCGCTTCGCCGATTCCGGGACCCGCGCTGGCCGGATGTTCGCGGCTCAAGGAATCCCTCGAGGCCGAGGTCGCCGCAGGGCGGCTTCGGATCGTGCAGACGGTGTGACCGCACAGGTGCGCCGTGCCCGGTTTGCCCGGACACGGCGCACTTCTCTGTCCGCGAGCCGGTTTACAGCCGAGTGTCGATGTGCCTACACTCCAAGGTGTCAGATTCTGACAGGTAGTCTTAATCTGACACACGCAGTCTCTGGAGGTGGTGTTGCAATGGCGCACATCGAGGAAGCCCCCGCGGCGATGATCGACCGCGTCGCGTCGCTGCTGGAGTCCTTCGTGGGCGAACGGCCGCTGACCCTGGCCGAACTCGCCCGCCGCTCCCACGTGCCGCGGTCGTCGGCGCACCGGATCCTGCAGCGGCTGGTCGAACTGGGCTGGGTGGAGCGCAAGGAGTTCACCTACACGCTCGGCGTGCGGATGTTCGAACTCGGCTCGCAGTTCACCCGGCGGCGCACCGTCCCCCGCGCCGCCGTGGCGGTGATGGCCGAGCTGCACCGGCGCTGCGGGCTGACGGTGTACCTGAGCATGCTGGTCGGCTCCGAGATCATGCACCTCGAACGGATCGGCTCGTGGCCGTCCGCCTCCGGGCAATGGAGCGCGGGCGCGCGGCAGCCGGTGCCGCTCACCGCCCCCGGCCGGGCGCTGCTCGCCACTCTGTCCCCCGATCATTGGCCCGAACTGCATTTCGGGTACGCGCCCACGCAGTACTCCATTCAGTCGCGCAGCCAGCTCCTGCGCGACCTCGCCCGCATCCGCGACCGCGGCGGGGTGGCGGTGGACGAACAGGGCACTCATCACGGCGTCACCGTGGTGGCCGCCCCGATCACCACGATGGACGACGACGGGCACTTCGCATTGTCGGTGTGCGGGCCGACCCGGGCACTCGATTTGGTCTCGACGATCACCGAGGTGCGCAACGCCGCCGCGACGGTATGGCGGGTCGCCAACGGGGTTCCGACGCTGCGACCTCGGGCGGTGCCGGACCTTCCGCGGTCCACCGAGCCTTCCTCCGCGGTCGAGCTGCAGCTGGCCAACGGCGGATCCGCGTAGCCTTCACCGTCGGGGACGCCGACGGTGAAGGCCGCTCGTCAGGCTGTTTGGCCGCCGTCGATCACGAAGTCCTGTCCGGTGCAGTAACTGCTGGCGTCGCTGGCGAGGAAGGCCACCAGCGAGGCCACCTCGGCAGTCGTACCAGGACGACGGATCGGCTGACCCGCCACCGCTCCCCCGCCCGCCCGCGTCGTCTCGGAAATCATCTGCGTGTCGATCGCGCCCGGGCACACGCAATTGACCCGGATGCCGAACTCGCCAAGCTCCTTCGCCGCGGATTTGCTCGCGCCGCGCAGCCCCCATTTCGAGGCGCTGTATCCCAGCCCGCCTGCGAAGCCGGTCAACCCCGCGGTCGAAGCGACGTTGATGATCGAACCGCCGCGTTCGCGCATCAACGGCAGCACGGCCTGCATCCCGAGAACCGGCCCGATCAGGTTGACGCCCAACGTTTGCGCGAGGTGCTCCTCCTCGAAACTCTCCAACGGCGCCTTGCGATAGAACCCAGCGTTGTTGACGAGCACGTCGACCCGGCCGAACTCGGCGCGCGCACGTTCCATCGCGGCAGCCCAGTTTTGCTTGCTGCGCACGTCCAATCCGACCGTGAGCGTCTCGCCGTCGATCTCCGCCGCCACTGCGGCGACGGCGCTTTCGTCCAGATCGGCCAGGACGACGCGTGCACCTAGCCGCGCTGTTGTCCGGGCATGCTCGGCGCCCTGCCCTTGCGCGGCACCGGTGACGAACACGATTTTGTCCCGCAGGTCCACGAGTTGATCGGTCACGTTCCACTTCCTTCGGCTCGGAGCGCTCAGTCGCGCGAAGGTACCTTCGCCGGAAGGGAGACCGGAGGGCATGCGTCGGCTCAGCGGACACCTCTTTTGGTTGACCGGCACGGCGTGAGCTCGTAAGCTCCACCAAGCGCTTGCTTGTTGTCGGCCGACGGGAGAAGCGGACTTGTGAGGGATTTCCACGGCAAGCGGGGCGTCGCGGTCGTGACCGGAGGCACCGGAGGGCTGGGCACGGCGATCTGCCGGACTCTCGCCGAGCGCGGCTGCGCGATCGCTTTCACCTACCGCAGCAATCAGGAAGCAGCGGACAGTCTGGCAGCTGAACTCGGAGCGACCGCCGATCCCCTCGACCTCACCGATCCCGCGCAGACCAAGGCGTACGTCGACAGCGTGCTCGAGCGCTTCGGGGCGATCCACACCCTCGTCCACGCCGCCGGACCGCTCGTCCCGCAGCAGCACCTGTCCACAGTGGACCCCGACGACTTCGGCAGGCACCTCGCCGCGGAAGCCGCCGCGTTCTTCAACCTCGTCCATCCCGCGTTGCCCGCGCTGCGGGCCAGCAAGGGATCGATCGTCGCGGTCACCACCGCGGCGACCAAGCGTTACCCGGTCCGCGACGGTCTTTCCGCCGGGCCCAAGGGAGCGGTCGAAGCCACCGCCCGTGCGCTCGCGGCCGAGGAAGGCCGGTTCGGCGTGCGCGTCAACTGCGTCGGGCCCGGGATGCTGACCGACGGCATGGCAGCGGACCTGATGGCGCGCGGCGATCTCGACGAACGCGCTCTCGAAGCCGCCCGGCACGCCATCCCGTTGCGCGCCTTCGGAAGCGCGCAGGACGTCGCGGAGGCAGTGTGTTTCCTGGCCTCCGACCGGGCCGGGTTCATCAGCGGGCAGAAACTCGACGTGGACGGCGGATACGGGGTCTGACCGCCGCCGGGGCCCCGGGTCTCCCCGAGGCCCCGGCACAGGTCACTTGGCTTTGTTCTTCATTTCTTTCGCTTTCCCCTTCACCGAACCCTTGGCGTCCTGCGTCGGCGAATACGTCCCGTACAACGCCGGATCCGGCTTCGGCGCAGTACCGGGACCGCCGAGCGGCTTCGGCTCGGCGAGGTACTCGATGCCTTCCCCTCCGAAACTCCAGCCCGCCTTCGCCCCGTCCGGGCCGTCCGACAGATGCCACACAGTGTTGTTGTGGTCCTGGTTTTCCTCGTCGAACAACGCGTTCGGCGCGATGTCGCTTTCCAGGCCGTCGGCTTTCAGCTCTTCGATCGCGGCCAGCCACTGCTTCTGGTGCACGGTGTCGCGGGCGAGGTTGAACTGCAGCATCGCCTTCACGCCGGGGTCGTCGGTCATCCGGTACAGTCGCGCGGTCTGGAGCCTGCCCTGCGCCTCGGCCGCCGCGTTCGCGCGGAAGTCGGCGAGGAGGTTGCCGGAGGCGATGATGTACTTGCCGTTCCACGGCGTGCCGTTCGAGTCGGCGGGCAGCGCGCCGCCGCCGGCCACGATCGCCTGCTGCGGGTCCATTCCGCCGAGCACCGCCGCCATCACCGGGTCCTTCGCGGCTTCCGCCGTCGCGGTGGCCGGTGCTCCTTCGAGCAGCCGCGCGACCATCGTCGCGAGCATTTCGACGTGCCCGATCTCCTCGGTCGCGGTGTCCATGATCAGGTCCTTGTACTTGCCCTCCACGCGGCAGTTCCAGCCCTGGAACAGGTACTGCATGGTCACCGTCATCTCGCCGAACGCGCCGCCGATCAGCTCCTGGAGCTTGCGCGCGTACACCGGATCCGGCTTCTCGGGCTTCGCCTCGAACTGCAGCAGCTTGGTGTGTCGGAACATCAGGGTCCTTCCCCGGGGATTCGAGCCGGGCGGAATACCCGGCGAGTCCGGCACGGATGCCCGCGATCAGCCGGCCTACACGCCGCAATCGGGGTGTGTTCTCACGGAGTCCGTCGGGGCAGCGGCGCGGTGGCGGGTCCTTCGAGCACAGCGCCGTCGACGTCGAACCGCGAACCGTGGCACGGGCAATCCCAGCTGCGCTCGGCGGCGTTGAACCGCACGAAACAGCCGAGATGCGTGCAGCGCAGGGAAATCGCGTGCAGTTCGCCCTCACGGTCGCGGTAGACGCCCTTGCGGCCGCGTCCGTCCGGGAGCACCTTCGCCTGGTCCACGGCGATGTCGTCGGTGCTCGTCGCGTCGGCGTGGGCGAGCCGGTCGCCGACGAAGTCCTTCGCCACCTTCGCGTTCTGCTGCACCAGCTTCGAGGCCGACCTGAGCGAAATCCGTTGCGGGGAAAAGAGATCCCGATGCGGATGCGACGATCCGGTGATCCCGTCGGCTACCACGGCCGCCGCCGCGGTGCCCATCGCCAGCCCCCATTTGCCGAACCCCGTTTCGATCCACAGGCGCCGCGCGCCCAGGAAGTACGGTCCGGCGACCGGGATGCCGTCGTAGGCCTTCGGATCCTGCGCGGACCACCGGTGAGTGACCTCGTCGACGTCGAAGTGGCGGGCCGCGAACTCCCCCAGGCCGGTGTACCGCTCGAAGTCCGCCGGGTCGCCCGCCGGATGGCCCTGGCCGCCGAGGATCAGCCGGTCCCCGTACGAGGCGAAAGACCACAATGGACTCCCGGCGCTGATCGCCAGCTCCTGCGGCGGGGTGCCGGACCGCAGCGTCGCGGCCACGCAGTACGACCGCTGTACCTCCAGCCGGGGGAAGAACAACCCGCGATCGAGGATCGGGTAATGCGTCGCGACGACCACCGTCTCGGCATCGAGCACGCCGTCGTCGGTGGTGAGGCGATACGGCGATGACGAACTCACCTTGCGCACGCGGCTGTCCTCCAGCACGCGCCCGCCTGCGGTCTCGACGGCATCAGCGAGCCCGCGCACGTAGTCGGCCGGATGGAGAGCAATTTGCCCGGGCAGCCGCACCGCGCCGTGCACCGGTACCGGAAGATCCAGCGTCGTCGTCCACTCGACCGGCAGGCCGGCCCGCTGCGCGGCTTCGTACTCCGCGCGCACGGTGTCCACTTCGTCGGCGTTCATCGCGAACGTCGCGGCGGACAGTCTCCGGAGCCCGCAGTCGATGGATTCAGCCAGCTCCGCCACCAGTTCCACCCCAGCGAGCGCGGCTTCGGCATAGACCGTCGCGGTGGCAGCGCCGTGCTTGCGGACGAGCGTCGAGTACACAGTGGACTGCAACGCGGTGACCTTGGCGGTGTTGTTGCCACTGGCCCCTTCGGCGACGCGTCCCGCTTCGAGAACGGCCACGCGCACACCTCGGCGCGCGAGCAGCAGCGCGGTGGTCATCCCGGCGATGCCACCGCCGATGACGGCGACTTCGGCGCGTTGCCTGCCGCGCAGGGATGCCCGGCTGCTCTCCCGGGCGGTCGCGAGCCACAGGGACTGGTCGGCGGTGGTGGTCATCGGAGGCTCCGCCGGATGCCGCACGCCCGGTGCTCAGCGTCCGCGAGCTGGGTGTCGTGCCTGGTGACGAGCTTGCGCGGGGTGCGCCGCGCGACGGCGGAAGTCATGACCGGAACCCTCCCTGAATCGCCCGCGCCGGGTCCGGCGCGGAGCTAGCCGGGTAACCGGTCCGGCCCCGGGCAAACCTCGGCCCGGCTGCCGTCGTCCGGAAGGCGGTTCGAAGCGGGCTGCCGTCACCCACGCGACGAGGAGAAGCGCGACTGGGTGCTCGCGCCGGCCGGGGAACTGCCGGGCGTCCGAGGCTCGATCCGGAAGGATTTGCCTCGACGGCACCTCGACCGCCTGCGATTCTCCGCCGCCGCGCTGATCGCCGTCGTGGTCGTGACGCTGGCGCGGGTCCGACGTCAGCGACACGAACGCGACGTACGCGGCATCCGGGTGGAGCTGCGCAGAACTCGTCGGCGAGGAGTTCACGGCGAAGGACCCGCGCACCTGGCACGCAACGGTCTTCGCCGCGACGAAGGAGGTCGCGGAAGAGGAACTGCGGGAGCGCATCGAGAGGGCCGTGCTCCGACTGTTGCGGCCGGTTTAGCTGCGGCCGATGTCCTGACGTGAGGATTTGCCCCTTAAATCATACGCACCACTAATGGTATGTTGCGCTCACGACGCCTGCTGACCCCGTTCGCCCACCCGAAAGGACCCCGGCCATGACTCTCGCCGGAAAGACCGTCCTGATGTCCGGCGGCAGCCGCGGCATCGGCCTGGCCATCGCGACCCGCGCGGCGCGGGACGGGGCGAACGTCGTCCTGCTCGCGAAGACCGCCGAACCGCATCCGAAGCTCGAAGGCACCGTCTACACCGCCGCGAAGGAGATCGAGACGGCCGGCGGGCAGGCGCTGCCGATCGTCGGCGACGTGCGGTCCGAGGACGACGTCCTCTCCGCGGCCGAAGCGGCGGCGGAGCAGTTCGGCGGCATCGACATCGTCGTGAACAACGCGAGCGCGCTCGACCGGTCCGGCACCGAAGAGCTCTCGATGAAGCGCTACGACCTCATGCAGGACATCAACACCCGAGGCACGTTCTTGCTCAGCAAGGCGGCCATCCCGCAGCTGCGCAAGGCCGCGAACGCGCACATCCTGACGCTGTCGCCGCCGCTGAACCTCGCCCCCGCGTGGATCGGCGCGCACCTGGGCTACACGCTCTCCAAATACGGCATGAGCCTCTGCACGCTCGGCCTCGCCGAGGAGCTGAAAGCAGACGGAATCGCGGCGAATTCGCTGTGGCCGCGCACGCTGATCGACACCGCGGCGGTGCGCAACATCATCGGCGGCGAGAGCCAAGCGCGTACGCCGTCAATCGTGGCCGACGCCGCGTACGCGATCCTCACCCGGCCGTCGCGCGAGTGCACCGGGAACCTCTTCATCGACGACGAGGTGCTCGCCGCCGAGGGTGTCACGGATCTGTCCGGCTATCAGCGCGGCGAGGGCGAGCCGGCGCTGGACATCTTCGTCGACCCGGCCTGATCCCGCATCCGGTCGAACTCCCCCGGCAACACGGCGCCCTCGTTCATCTTGGCGAGCAGCTTGTGCAGGGAATCGTGGGAACGCTGCGGAAGGTCGCTGAGCACGTGCTGGTCGAGATCGGCCAGCAGCGTGTTCGCCTTGCGCAGCGTCTCCCGCCCCGCGTCGCTGAGGTCGACGACGTAACGCCGCCGGTCCTCGGGATCCCGGGCGCGCGCGGCGAGCCCGAGCGACTCCAGGTCGTCCAGGCTGCTGACCATGGTCGCCGGGTCGATCCGCAGGTACGCGCCCAGCGACAGCTGCGACATCGGCCCGTTGTCGGCCAGCGCCTGCAGGACGCTGTAGTGGCGGACCCGCAGGCCCAGGCCGTGCAGCCGGTCCTCGGCGAGCCGGAACACGACCTGGCCGAGCTTGACCAGGAGACAGCTGGTGTGCTCCCCGATCCCACCGGGCACTAACGGACCTGACATCGTTTCCCCTGCCCATCGTTAGCGGACCGTACGATCGCCGATGATACGGGCGCTCCGGGGACCAGGCTGGCGCGCGGGCCCGGGCCGGGTGCGCCGCGCCGGGCCCGGGAGGCGTTAATCTGGCCTGACCCGTCAGCGCGAGAACACGGAACCCAGGTGAACCAGACCGGAGCACAGCCACCAGCCGGAACCCAGGCGATCCGCCGAGCGCTCGGCATCCTGCGGCTCCTCATGGACGAGGACGGGGAACTGACGCTCTCCGCGATCGCCCGCAAGCTGGACCTCACGCCGGGCACGACGCACCGGGTCGTGCGCGCACTGAGCTCCGACGGGCTCGTCGCGCACAACCCCCGCACCGACAGCTACCACCTCGGCCCCGGCGCGATCCTGCTCGGCCAGGCCGCCCAGCGCGTGCACGGGCTCCAGCTGGCGTTGCCGGTCATCCAGCGGATCAACGCGGACACCGGCGAGTCGGTCAACATCACGATCCGCGAGGGCGCCGAGTCGGTGGTGCTGCTGCGCGCGCAGTCGACGCTCCCGCTGCGGTTCGAACAACATCCCGGCGCACGGTTTCCGTTGTACGCCACGGCTTCCGGCAAGGCGATGCTCGCGAATTCCCTCGACGCGGAGTCCTATCTCGCGAGCCTGCCGGAGAAGCTGCCCGCGCTGACGTCGCACACGCTCGCCACCCGGGACGCCCTCGCGCTGGAGCTGACCGAGACGCGCGATCGCGGGTACAGCATCGACAACGAGGAGAACGTCGCCGGGGTGCGGTGCGTGGGTGCGGGGGTCCTGGACGAACGCGGGCTCGCGCGGGCCGCGGTGGTGATCCAGGTGCCTACGGTGCGGTTGCCGGAGGATCGGGTTTCGGAACTGGGTGCGCTCGCGATCGAGGCGGCGAAGGAGATCGCGCCGTTCCTGCCTCCGGACC
Source organism: Amycolatopsis sp. NPDC114503 (assembly GCF_055633655.1). NCBI lineage: Bacteria > Bacillati > Actinomycetota > Actinomycetes > Pseudonocardiales > Pseudonocardiaceae > Amycolatopsis > Amycolatopsis sp. NPDC114503. The sequence goes on from NZ_JBVKDT010000004.1 coordinate 80,861, forward strand.
GGCTCACTCGGTACTGACCTCCGACGCACGGGCGGCCGGGCCGACGAGGCCGCAGCGCACTACAGGGCTCCTCGACGGACACCGGCTCGCCCGGATCACTCCCCATCGACCCCCAACGCACGCGCAGTCAACGAAGCAAGATGCGCGGGCTCGCGGTCAGACAACTGCCGAATCTGCGTCCGGCAGCTGAAACCGTCCGCATGCACCACCGTGTCCTCCGACGCCGCGCGCAACGCAGGCATCAGCTGATGCTCCGCGACAGCAACAGAAACGTCGTAGTGCCCCCGCTGAAACCCGAAGTTCCCCGCCAAACCGCAACAACCCTCGCGCAACACCTGTGTCTGCGACGACAACCGCCCGAGCAATGCCGAGTCGGCGTCATAGCCAAGGTCCGCGTGCTGGTGACAGTGAACCTGGGTAAGCACAGGCGCCGAGGACTTCTTCAACGCAGGAAGCTCCCTCTCCCCCAGATGCTCGGCGAACGTCCGCACACTGCGCTTCAGCAAGGCAGTCCGCGAATCCTCCGGCAACAGCTCAGCCCCGTCCTCCCGCAGGGTCGCGGTGCAACTGGGCTCCAGGCCGATCACCGGAATCCCCTCCCGCAGCCACGGGTCGAGCGCATCCAGCGACCGCCGGAGGACCCGGCGCGCTGCGCCCAGCTGGCCGGTGCTGTGCCAGGTCAGTCCACAACAGACAGTCCGCTCCGGGATGACCACCTCGTGCCCCAGCGCTTCCAGCACGGCGACCGCGTCCCGGCCGACCCGGGGGTCGAAGAAGTTCGTGAAGGTGTCCGGCCACAGGACGACCTTCGACGACGACGCCACCCGTTCCCGGCGGCGGAACCACGAGGCGAAGGTCGGCGAAGCGAGCTGCGGCAATTCGCGTTCGGCGGCGATTCCGCCCAGTCGGTTCAGAGCCGGTCGCAGCGGTCCCCGCGACACGGCGTTGATCGCGCGTGCGAAAGGCGCGCCCAGCCGGAGCCATCGCGGCAGCGCGCCCATCGTGTAGTGCGACATCGGGCGCATCCGGCGTTCGTAGTGGCGGCTGAGGAATTCCGTCCGGTAGGAGGCCATGTCGACGCCGACCGGGCAATCGGATTTGCACGCTTTGCAGCCGAGGCAGAGGTCCAGCGCGTCGCGGACCTCGGGGGAACGCCAGCCGTCCTCGATGACGTCTCCGGCGAGCATTTCGAACAGCAGGCGCGCCCGGCCGCGGGTCGAGTGTTCCTCCTGACCGGTGGCGCGGTAGCTCGGGCACATCATCCCGCCGGACGCCGACACGCATTTGCCCACGCCCACGCATCGACGCGACGCCGCGGCCAGGTCGCCGCCGTCGGCGTGCAGGGCGAGGCGGGCGCGGGTCGGCAGGACGGGCGGGGCGATGACCGTGCGCAAGTCAGCGTCCAGCGGCGCGGGGTCGACGATCCGGCCGGGGTTCATGCCGTTGGCGGGGTCGAAGGCTGCTTTGAAGTCGGCGAAAGCCTGCATTAGCCGCGGCGGGAACATCAGCGGCAAGAGTTCGGCTCGGGCTTGGCCGTCGCCGTGTTCGCCGGACAGCGAGCCGCCGTGGGACACGACCAGTTCCGCGGCCTCGACCATGAACGACCGGTAGGCTTCCTTCGCTTCCGGCGCGGCCATCGGGAAATCGATCCGCACGTGGAGGCAGCCGTCGCCGAAGTGGCCGTAGACCACGCCTTTGCGGCCGTGCTTGTCCAGCAACAGCTCGAATTCGCGCAGGTACGCGCCGAGCCGGTCCGGCGGGACCGCCGAGTCTTCCCAACCCGACCAGGCCTCGGATCCGTCGGCCAGCCGGGTCGCGAGGCCGGCGCCTTCCTCGCGGATACGCCAGAGTTTCCGTTGGGCGACAGGATCTTCCACCACCAAAGCAGTAGCGCCGACCTGCGGGGCGCGGGCCGCGACCTGGTGGGCGACCGCCGCCGCCTCCGCCGCGTCGTCGCCGCCAGTTTCCAGGTACAGCCACGCCGTTCCGTCCGGCAGGGTGCTGCGGTCGCCGGGTTTGCGAGCATCCAACGCGGCGACGAGACCGGCCTCGATGCCTTCCATCGTGAGCACCGGAAGGTCGAGCAGCGCAGGGACCGCGTCGGCGGCGGCGATGCTGTTCTCGAAGCCCAGCACGGCGAGGGCGCGCGTGGCCGGGATCGGAGCCAGGTCGACGACCGCGCTCAGCATGGTCGCACAGGTCCCCTCGGAACCGACCAATGCCTTGGCGACGTCGAAACCGTTCTCCGGCAACAGGTATTCGAGGTTGTATCCGGAGACCCGCCGGGGCAGCTTCGGGTAGCCGAGGCGGATGTCGGCCAGGTATTCGTCGCGCAGGTCTCGCAGGCCGCGGTACAGCGCGCCGGCCGAATCCCCGCGGGCGCAGAATTCCTCCAGCTCGGCCGGAGAGGTGGGGCCGACCTCGAGACGGGTCCCGTCGGGGAGGGCGATTTCCAGCGCGCGGACGTTGTCGACGGTCTTGCCCCACGCCACGGAATGCGAACCGCAGGCATTGTTGCCGATCATGCCGCCGATCGTGCACCGGCTGTGCGTCGACGGGTCCGGGCCGAAGGTGAGCCCGTGCTCGGCGGCCCGTTCGCGCAGCCGGTCGAGCACCAGCCCGGGTTCGACGCGCGCGGTGCGGGAAGCGGCGTCGATGTCCAGCACGCGGTTGAGATGCCGGGTGAAGTCCAGGATCACCGCGCGGTTCGCGGCCTGCCCGCCGATGCTGGTCGCCGCGCCGCGCGGGAGGACCGGCGCGCCGTGCTCCGCGCACACCTTCAGCGCCGCGACCACGTCTTCGGCACTGCGCGGCCGCACAACGAGCAGCGGGATGTGCCGGTAGTTCGACGCGTCGGCGGAGTGGGTGGCGAGCGTGGCCGGGTCGCCGGCGACTTCGCCGGACACCGCCCGCGCGAGGGCTTCCTGCAGTGCCGAATGCGGACGGGCTCGGGCCGGCATGGGCGTCTCCTGGGAAATCGGGGGTTCACAGCGCCGCGGTCCTCGGGCTACCGTGAAGGCTCGCCACATAGTGGATATAGCTTCCACATGTTGTCAATATCGACGTGAGGAGTGGTCTCCTTGACCGACATGCCCCGCAACGAAAGCGTGTTCACCTGGGCAGCGCCCCCGCTGAAGTTCGGTGCCGGCGCGCTCGACGAGCTGGGCGCGGAGGTGGCCGCCCGGCAGGCCAAGTCGTGCCTGATCCTCACCGACCCCGGCGTCCGCGGCACCGGCATCCCGGACCGGGCGCTCGACTCGATCCGCGCGGCAGGCGTGAAGAGCGAGATCTTCGACGGCGTCGGCGTCGAACCGACCGACGCCAGCATCGACGAGGCCGTCGCCTACGCCCGCCAGCAGGAATGGGACTGTTTCGTCGCGATCGGCGGCGGCTCGGCGATCGACACCGCCAAGGCCGTCAACCTGCTGACCGCGCACCCCGGCGAACTGCTCGACTTCGTGACGCCGCCCATCGGCGCGGGCAAGGCTCCGTGGCTGCCGCTGAAGCCGCTGATCGCCGTGCCGACCACCGCCGGCACCGGCTCCGAATCGACCACGATCTGCGTCGTCGACCTCCTCGGCCTGCACCTCAAGGCCGGGGTGAGCCATCCGTCGCTGCGCCCGTCGCTGGCGGTCGTCGACCCGCGCACGACGATCAGCCTGCCGTCCGAGGTGACCGCGGCGAGCGGCATGGACGTCCTGTCGCACGCGCTGGAGAGCTACACCAGCGTCGCGTTCGACGCGAAGCCCGCGCCGGAAGACCCGATGAAGCGACCGGCTTTCTGCGGCTCCAACCCGATCAGCGACGTCTGGTGCGAGATGGCGTTGACGTTGGTGGGCAAGCATTTGCGCGCCGCTGTCCTCAATGGACGCGACCTGACCGCGCGCACCCAGATGGCGCTGGCGTCCACCTACGCCGGAACCGGTTTCGGCAACGCGGGCACCCACCTTCCGCACGCCAACGCGTACCCGATCGCCGGGGCGGTGAAGCAGTACCGCGCCGCGGGCTACCCGGAAATGCCGATGGTCCCGCACGGCCAGGCCGTGTCCGCGACCGCCGCCGAGGTGTTCCGCTGGACGTATCCCGCGTCGCCGGAACGCCATCTGCACGCCGCGCACCTGCTGTCCGGCGGGCAGACGTTCACCACGACGGACGGCGCCGACGCTCTCCCGCACGTACTCGCCGAGCTGATGGCCGACATCCAGATGCCGAAGGGACTGCACGCGTTCGGTTACGGCGACGAGGACATCGACACCCTCGTCGACGGCACGCTCAAGCAGACCCGTCAGCTGGCTGTCGTGCCCCGTCCGGTCACCCGGACCGCGCTCGAAGACATCTTCCGCCGCTCGCTCTGACCACCGGGAGTTATCAATGGCGACAACTCCTCCGCGCACCGGCGAAACCGACGTCCGCCTGGTGGTCGCGTCCAGCGTGTTCGGCACGACCGTCGAGTGGTACGACTTCTTCCTGTACGGCACCGCCGCGGGACTCGTCTTCAACAAACTGTATTTCCCCGGCTCCGATCCCCTGGTCGGCACCGTGCTGGCCTTCGCGACCTTCGCACTCGGCTTCCTCGCCCGTCCGGTCGGCGGCTTCATCTTCGGCCACCTCGGCGACCGGATCGGGCGCAAGAAAATCCTCGTCGCGACCATGCTCATCATGGGCACCGCGACCTGCCTCATCGGCCTGCTGCCCGATTACCAGATGATCGGACCGGCCGCGCCGATCATCCTCGTCGTCCTCCGCCTGGCCCAAGGCGTGGCCGTCGGCGGAGAATGGGGCGGCGCGGTGCTGATGGCCACCGAATACGCCCCGCCCGGGAAACGCGGTCTCTACGGCAGTTTCCCGCAGATCGGGCTGGCCATCGGGCTCACCCTCGGCACCGGCGTGCTGGCCCTGCTCAACGCGATCACCAGCGACGCGGCGTTCCTCTCGTGGGGCTGGCGGATCGGCTTCCTGCTTTCCGCCGTGCTGGTGCTGGCAGGCCTGCTGATCCGGGTCAAAGTCATGGAAACCCCGGCCTTCCGCACCATGGCGGCCGAGGAGGGCACCGCCACCGTCCCGGCCGTCGAACTGGTCCGCGACCGGCTCTCCCGGCGGCATTTGCTGCTCGGCATGGGCAGCCGGTTCACCGAGGGCGTGGCCTTCAACGCCTGGGCGGTCTTCGTGATCTCCTACGGCAGCGGAACCCTGAAACTGGACCGGCAGCCGCTGCTGGTCGGCGTGATGATCGCGGCCGCGGTGATGGTGGTGTTCATCCCGGTGTTCGGCAGAGTGTCCGACCGCTTCGGCCGCCGGCGGACCTTCACGACCGGAGCCGTCACGACGCTGGTGCTGGCGATCCCCGCACTGGCGGCACTGCACAGCGGAAATCCCGTGCTGATCACGCTCTCTTTGGTCGCGGTGCTGGGCATCAGCTACCCGGTGATGTACGGCCCGCAGGCGGCGTTCTATGCCGAACTGTTCCCGATTTCGCGGCGGTGCACGGGGATTTCGGTCGTGTACCAGCTCTCCGGCGTCGTGGCTTCGGGGCTGACCCCGCTGATTCTGGCCTACCTCGCCGGGAAGACCGGCACGACCGGCATCCTGATCTACCTCGCGGCGACGACCGCGGTGAGCGTGGTCTGCACACTGGCGATCCGGCAGAGCGATCTGTTCGACGACGACGTGCGGGTTTCCGCACCGGCGAAGGAGGTTCCCCGCTTCACCTGAGCGACTGCGTTCCGGGCGGCTGGACCGTCGCCCGGAACGCGGTGATCGCTGATGACGTCGAGGATCCGCTGCCGGTCTTCGGGCCGGAGGTAGAGGCGATGCCCGGCTTCGGGGAGAATTTCCGCCTTTGCGTGCGAGGGCACCAGTCGCGGTCTCGGTTCAGCACCATCGCTTTCAGCGCGCGCCATTGGGTGGCCGCCGAGATCGGCTGGACCCGGCAGCACCTGACCGTCCGCTTCCGCGAGTACATCGGCCTCTCGCCCCGGATCACCGGCTGACTCACGCCCTCGGCACCATCCCGAACCGCCGCATCAAGAACGCGAGCCAATGCGCCGCATGCACCACGCTGTCCGACCGGCCCGTGGTGGTCCCGTGGCCGACGTCGTCCCAGACGCGCAGCAACACCGGCGCGTCCGTCCCCGGCACCGCCTGCACCCGCGCGACGAACTTTCGCACCGGCCCCGGCGGGCAGGCGATGTCCGCGCCACCGGCGTGCACGTAGAGCGCCGGGTAGCGAACGTCCTCCTCGACGAGCTGATACGGCGACATCCGCGCGAGCCGGGCGACGTCGTCCGGATCGCCGAGATCTCCGTACTCCGCGCTGACGGCGAACCGGCCGTACGGATGCCGGTGGCAGCCGAGGACGTCGAGGATCGGGCATTGGGCCACCACGGCCGACCACAGGTCCGGGCGCTGGGTATAGGCGATCCCGGCCATCATCCCGCCGTTGCTCCACCCCGTGACCGCGAGCTGCGAACGGGTCGTGACGCCGATGGCGAGGAGGTGTTCGGCGATCGCGTACAGGTCGTCGAAGCTGTTCTGCTTGTGCTCGACGCGTCCGGCATCGGCCCAATCGGAGCCGAGGTCGCCGCCGCCGCGCTGGTGGGAGATCGCCAGTGCTCCCCCGGATGCGACGAAAGCCGCGATCGGACCGGGGAATTGCGCGGGCCAGGCGACCCGGCCGCCGCCGTAGGCGGTGATGAGGGCCGGGAGCGCGCCGTCCGCTCCCTGCGGCAGGACGAGGTGGTAGGGCACGCTCGTGCCGTCCGCGGATTCGGCCCACCGCAAGGACACCGTCGCGCCCGGCAGGTGCACGCGCGGTTCGCGCAAGGTGCCGACGTGTCCGGACCCGAAGCGGTAGCGGTAAAGCCCGGGCGACGAGACGGGAGTCGAGAACACGAACACGAACTCGTCCGGATGGCCGTCGGGCGCCAGTGCCGCGCTCGGCAGCACGTCGAGCGGCAACGCTCCCCGGCCGGGGAGCGGCACCTCCTCCAGTTCCCGCCCGGCGCGGTCGAAAACCCAGGCGCGCGCCTCGGCGTCCACCGAACCCGTCACCACCAGGCGGTCGCCGATCAACCGGACCTGGTTCAGCACCCGGCCGGCTTCCGGAACCAGTTCGAGCCAGGTCTCCGGGTCCGAGGGATCCGGCTCGCCGAAAGCGATCGCGACGAGCCGTCCGCGCGGGGCGCCGTGGTTGGTGACCGCGACGTACCGATCGCCGTCGACGACGCCCGCGACCGACGACTCGATGCCCTGGACGAACGGCCGCCACGTCCGGTCCGGCAGGTCGCACACGTACTGCGGGAGCGGCCAGACCGCGGTCACGACGGCGTGTTCGCCGTCCGCGGCGACCTGAACGGTCGGCGCGTTGGCGACGTCGACCGGTTCGGGTTCCGCGGCGGGCTCCTCGCCCAGCGCGTGGAAGTACGCGCGGAACGCGAACGATTCCGCGGACAGGTCGCCCGCGGTGTAGAAGAACCCCGAACCGTCCGGCAGCCATTGCGGGGTGACCAGCGGGCCCATCGTCGGATGCGGGATCCGGTCCGGGAGCCTGCCGCCGGTTTCCGTGTCCAGCAACCAGATTTCGCCGAGTTCGGAACCGTCCGCACAGACCCCGCAGGCGACGGTTTTCCCGTCCGGCGACGGCGAGAACCACGAGATCTGCCGGTTTCCGTCGCCGTTGGGGTCGTACAGCACCCGGCCCGGGCCGTCCGCGTCCGCGGAGACGACGAGGACGGCGCGCTCCGGGTAGTCCGGTTCGGGCAGCCGGTCGAGGCGGAACCACCGGCCGCCGGCGAAGCGCGGGGCCGGTTCGACCATCCAGTTCGGCGAGCCGGTGCCGTCCGCGACGCACTGGCTCACCAGACCGCGCAGCGCGGCCAGATGCGGCCATTCCCCGACGAACCCGCCGGTCAGCGAGTTCTGCGCGGCCTGCCAGGCTTCCGTTTCGGCGGAGTCGTCCTCCAGCCAGCGGTAAGGATCGGGGAAACTGAGGCCCGCGACGGTGTCGAGATCCTCGACAGTCCTCGCCGCCGGGTAGTCCAGCTGTTCGCCCGTCATCGTCCCGTCCTTCCCGCATCCTTTGTGGACGTTCACCGTAGTGCGCCGGGCGCGAGCGCGACCCGCCACGATTGCCGGACGTTTCGCCGGACCGGTGCGGCGCCGGTCGAAAATCCCGGCGGGACGACAAATGTCGCGGCCTGCCCGCCGCACGTCCGGTGAAAGCCTGATGCCCCGGCCGTCCGCGGCCGCCGACAATGAGCCCCACAGATCCGGAGAGGGGCGAGTCATGGCGACGGACGTTGTGGTGATCGGCGCGGGCGTGATGGGCGCGTCGATCGCGCTGGAGCTGGCACGCGGGGGCCGCCGGGTGACGGTCGTCGACAAGGCGGGCGGGGCCGGGCACGGGTCCACGAGCGCGTCGAGCGCGGTGGTGCGCTTCACCTTTTCCACGTTGACCGGCGTCACCACGGCTTGGGAAGCGCAGTTCTGCTGGCGGGAATGGGCCGAGCACCTCGGGTGCGACGTCGGCGAACGGGCGCGGTTCGTGCGGTGCGGGATGGCGATGCTGGACGTCGGTCTCCTGCCGCGGCAAGCGTATCTGCCGCTGTTCGACGAGGTCGGGGTCCCGTACGAGGAGTGGACCGCCGACGAGTTGCGGAAGCGGATCCCTGGCATCGACACCGGCGCGTACTGGCCGCCCAAGCGCATCGACGACGACCGGTTCTGGCACGACGCCGAGGGCACGCTCGGCGCCGTCTACACGCCGGACGCCGGGTACGTCAGCGATCCGCAGCTCGCCACGCAGAACCTCGCCGACGCGGCACGGGCGCACGGAGCCGAATTCCGGTTCCGCGCCGCCGTGCGCGGCGTCGAGCAGGCGAACGGCCGGGCGACCGCGGTGTCGCTGGAGGACGGAACCCGGATCCCGTGCGGGGCGGTGGTGAACGCCGCGGGCCCGTGGTCGGGGCGGGTCAACGAACTGGCCGGGGTCGGCGCGGACTTCGCCGTGCGGACGCGGCCGCTGCGCCAGGAGGTCGCGCACGTCCTCGCCCCGGAGGGCCGCCGCTCGGGGGAAGGGATCGCGGTCGCGGACCTGGACCTCGGCATCTACCTGCGCGGCGAATCGGGCGGCGGCCTCCTCGTCGGCGGCACCGAACCCGCGTGCGATCCGCTCCAGTGGGTCGACGATCCGGACGCCGTCAGCGCGCATCCGACCATGGCCGTGTTCGAGGCCCAGGTGACGCGTGCCGCACGCCGGTTCCCCGCCTTGCCGGTCCCCAACCGCGCCCGCGGCGTGGCCGGGGTCTACGACGTCGCCGACGACTGGACGCCGATCTACGACCGCACCGGCCTCGACGGGTTCTACGTCGCCATCGGCACCAGCGGCAACCAGTTCAAAAACGCGCCCGTGGCGGGGAAATTCCTCGCCGCGATCATCGAGCACGCCGAAAACGGGGCCGACCACGACGTGACTCCGGCCCGGTTCGCCGGCGAGCACACCGGGCGGGAGATCGACCTGTCCGCGTTCTCCCGCAAGCGTCCGGCGAACGCCGGAAGCTCGGGCACGGTGCTGGGCTGACCCGGACGAAGAGAAAGGACGACGACTCCTTCCACGAAAAACGTCAGCGCGCACCAGCTTTCCGGCTCGAGCGGAGGCCTGGCCAGTGCCCGGCCGTCGGGCATCGGCCGGGCGGCGTGCGACGTTCGTCGCGGCGGGCTGGTCAGGACACCGACCGGATCCTCGGCAGCGCGCCGCCCGGCGACGTTTCCGCGCGGTAGCCCTCGGCCAGCCGGCGCATTTTCAGCCCGAGGTGCAGGGTCAGCCGGTCGTCGCCCCGGTTCAGTTCGCAGCCGGTGAGCTGTTCGATCCGCTTCAGTCGGTGATACAGCGTCGCACGGTGGATGTTCAGCTGCTGCGCGGTGCGGGCGACATCGCCGGCGTTGTCGAGGAACTTTTCCAGCGTGGCAACGAATCCGGAGTGCGAGGCTTCCCGTTCGAGCGCGTCGAGTGCGGGGGTGTGCGAGGCGGCGACGAGGTCGTCAGCGGGCATCCGCAACAGCAACTCGTACGGGCCGAGCTCGCCCCACCGGGCGACTGGCCCGAGCGACGGCACGAACCGGGCCGCGCGCGCCGCGAGGAAAGCCTTCCGATACGAAACGTCGATCTGCTCAATGCCGTCGACAACGCTGCCGGCGCCGAACACGAGCTTCCCGCTCTCGCCGGTCAGCCGGTCGAACCGGGCGGTCAGGCGCGCGCAGGTCTCGTCCAGCTCTCGCCGGGACAGGGCTTCCCTCCCGCCGAACAGCAACCACCCCCGGGACTTGTTGGCGGCCGTCAGCGCGTCGCCCGAAGCGTCCTCGACCGCCGACTCGAGAGCCACGTGCTGCGGCGCCGTGCCTCCGTCCGGACCCGCGTGCTGAACGCCGAGCACCTGAAATCGCGTCGCGCCTTCCGGGAACAGCTGCTCGGCCCGCAGATCCTCGACGGCCTGCGCGCGGATGCCGCGGTCGGACGAGACGAGTTCCCACAGGATCGCCTCCTGCCGGGCTTGGGTGCGCTCGTGCACGACGAGCCGCCGGTACAGCACCGCGCCCGCGCGGCTCGCGGCGTCCTTGGCCAGCTCCAGCTGCTTCTCGTCCAGCGCCGAACCGGGGTCGATCAGCCAGAGGTACCCCAGCAGCAGCCCGGCGCAGCGCACCGGCGCGCACACCCGCGGCCGCACGCCGGCCGCCGGCGGCAGCACCCGCCCCGGCCCGGTCCATTCCGCGATGCCCTGGGCGAGGACCTTGTCCCGGACGTCCGCGTCGACCGACCGGTTCAGCACCGACGACACCCGGACGCCGTCCTCGTCCCCGAAGTGGCGGCTCGCGGCGAGCAGCCGGATCGAGGGGTCGTCGATCGCCACCGAGCGCTGCAGCCGCTCGGCCAGGTCGTCGACGATCTCCTGCAGGTCGTCTGCCATGGCGGGCACCTTTCCGGGTTCCGGCGTGCCTCCACTCTCCCCCGGCCGGGCCCGGATTGCGAGCGACAGATGACGCGGCATCTCCCCTCCGGCGCGACAGATGTCGCACGACGTCTGTCGCAGCTCCGCCCGCGAGGTTCCCGACGCCCGCCGGAAGCGCCGGTGCGGCCGTGCGCCCGATACTCGCTCCGAACGGCGAAGGAGTGATCCCCTTGGACATCCCCGGATTCATGTCCCCGGCGCACGTCGACCGGATGAACCAGCTTCTCGCGGAGTCGGCCGAGGTGCGGGCCGCGGCGGCCGAGCTGGGCGGGACCTGCACGATGACCCACCAGCTCGACGGCGCTCCAGGCGGAACCGAATACTGGACGGCGGTTTTCGGCCCGGCCGGCCTGCGGTTCGAACTGACCGCGCAGCCGGAGCCGGACGTCCTGGTCCGCGCCGACTGGACGGCGACCATGCGGGCGCTTCACGCACGGCAAGACGGCCGCGAAGCAGCACCGATCGGAGAAAAAACCACCGGCGACGAAGCGCTCGTCAAGCGGCTCCAGCACGTCCTCTCGCTCGGCCGGCGAGTCGCGACGATCAAGACCCGCCTGCCCGAGCTCACCGTGCCGAGGACTCAGCCGCCTCGGTGAGCTGCTCCCGCAGGGTGCTCAGCGTCCGGGCCAGCAATCGCGACACCTGCATCTGCGACAACCCGACCCTTTCGGCGATCTGGCTTTGCGTCATGTTCGAGAAAAACCGCATGACGACGATCGCGCGTTCCCGTTCCGGCAAGCTCCGCAAAAGCGGCTTGAGCATTTCCCGGTCTTCGAGCTTCTCGATTTCGGGATCGTTTTCGCCGAGGGTGTCGGCCAGGGCGATCGAGCCGGTGTCGTCGTGGGCCGGGTAGTCGATCGACGCGGCCTGGTAGGCGTTTCCGGCGTGCAGGGCTTCGGCGACTTCGTCGAGGTCGAGGTCGAGATGGTCGGCGAGCTCGCGAGCGGTGGGCGCGCGGCCGAGGCGCTGGCCCAGTTCGGTGGCTGCTTGGCCGATCGTCAAATGGAGTTCTTTGAGCCGCCGCGGGACCCGGACCGACCAGGTGTGGTCGCGGAAGTACCGGCGCACCTCGCCCATCACCGTCGGGACGGCGAACGCGACGAAATCCGTCTGCCGCGCCGGGTCGTAGCGGTCGACGGCGTTGATCAGGCCGATCCGCGCCACCTGCAGGAGGTCTTCGGACGGCTGCCCGCGCCGGGCGAACCGCCGGGCGATGTGCTCGGCCAGCGGCAGGTGTTCCTCGATGAGGCGGCGCCGCAGCCGGGCGTGCTCGCCGGTGTCCTCGGCGAGATGGCTGATCTCCTCGAACAGCGCGGCGCAGTGCCGGTAGTCGTCGCTGCGCCGGGTGCGGTTCATGGTCGCCGCGGTCATGTAGATCCTCCTGGCTGCCGAAGGGAACGTGACTCGTGTAGTGCCATGGGGCGCATCGCGTTGCCGACGCTAATCATCCTTAGTGGACAGTGCCCGGCGTCGCAAGGCGAGCGGGCGGCGGACAGCGCGCTCGCCCGGGGCGCCGGGCAGCCGGAACGTCATGGCCGGGAGATACCCGCCCGGCGGCGAGATCAACCGGGCGGCCACCCGAATGGGGGCTCAAGTCGGCTCGCGCTGGCGCGGCAGAGTGTCGAGCTGCGCGGAACTGCCGACGGAACGAAGGGTCGGCGGCGCGAGCTGCCCGATGCGGTGATCGTCGGAGCGCACTGCGGTGACGAACCGGAGGAGCCGCGCGGGCGGCGGTGCCGAGACAGCGGAGACGATGCGGTCTTCGCCGGAATGGGTTTCGACCGCGGCCCGGGGTAACCCGGGAGGCAATCGTCGAGGGCGACGTACGCCGAGAGCGGCGGGCGCTGGTCGACGGTGCAGGATTCCTGGCCGACGCCGAGCGCCCGCGCGACCTCGGCCAGACAGTCGCGCAGCGCGGCGACGACGGCGTGCGGATGGCGGTCACGGGCGTTTCTCGAGGGCGATCAGCTTCCGGACCGCCAGCGCCCGCGCGGCGAGCGGTGGTCGGTGCGGCTGAGCACGCCCGCGGTGTCCCGGGTCCAATGGCCGCCGCGAGAATCAGTGAAGGACAGGCCGGGCACGGCGGCCGCCGAGTACAGGTCGTCCACCGGCATGGCGTCCTCGCCGAAGGGCAGCGCCCGGACGGCGGTCGCGCCGGGCGGGATGATCGCCAGCCGGGCGCGGTGCGGTTCGTCCTCGTCCGGCCTGGCGACCTCCAGCGTGCAGTCGAACACCGGTGCGTCGCCGCTGTTGTGCGCGCACAAGACGTAATCTTCTTCACGATCGTGCCGGGCGCCTTCGTCGAGCCACGCGGAGACCGACTGCGCCTGCTGCTCCTGCCGGACCTCCGCCTGGTCCTTCCGGTTGAGCAGCATGATCCACACATACGAGGCGAAGCCCAGCAGCGAGCCCGCGCTCCCGATCGCCGATACCCACGTCGCGGTCAGTTGTGATCCCATTTGCGGCGGGGTTCCCCGATCCGGGCGCGGCGAAACCGGATCCGGCAGAGGTTTAGACCTTGCGGCTACGGGGAAGAAAGCTCGCTTCCGCTGTCCTCAGTGGACAAAGCTCAGACCTTCAGCCAGCCCGGTCGCTTGCCCTTCCGCAGCGTGCGCCACTCCTCGGCGAACCTGTCCCGCAACCCGCTCGCCGCTGCTTCGTCGCGGCCGTAGAGGAGGCCGAAGGTGAACGTGTTCTGGTTCTCGCCGAAGCCGTCGATCGCGAAGTGCCGCAACGCTTCGCGGTCCACCACGGTGTCCTGGTGCTTGCCGAGCGTGCGTTGCACGGCCTTGACATTCTTGCGCCAGGTGCGCAGCTTCTTGCCGAACACCGGCCGGATGGCATCGGCGGCGTAACGGGCGCGTTTGGCCTTCTTCCGGACGTTGTGCAGCGCCTTCTCCAGCTCGGCGCCGCTGAGCCCCTCGGTCGCGGCGGTGGCCCGATACAGCTTCCGCGCGGTCTTGCGCATCGGTTTCCGCAAAGCCTTCTTGCCTGCGGGCCGGACCGTGTCGAGCAGTGCGGCGATCGACTGCAACAGGGTCACGTATCGAGTGCTGGACAAGGCTTCCGTCGCGCGGGCCAGCTCCGTGTGCGAGGTGCGGGCATAGTCGCGGGTCAGGTATTGCCGCAGCGGTCCGAAAACCAGCTCCGAGGGGACTTCGTCGAGACAAGTTTCGAGGCGGGCTTGGCTGACCTCGGCGTCCCGCGCGGGAGCGAGTTCGCCTCCCAGCCACTTCAGCTCCTCCGCGACCGCGTCGGCCTTCTTCTTGCCCACCAAGGGTTTGAACGTCTGCAGGGCGCTCCGCAGCTTCCGCGCCGCCACCCGCAGCTGGTGCACCGAATCGTCCGCCCCGACCCGGACTCCCAAGTCAGCGCGACGCAACCGCTCGAACTGCTCGCTCAGATACGCCGGCAAGACCGCACGCGATCCGCGCGCATCGCCGGTGTCCTCTCCGAGCAACCGCTGCAGTTTCGACGGCCACCAGGCGTTCTCGGCCCCGCGCTTGCGCAGACTGCGATCCAGCCGGTCGAGAAGCCCGGGAGCCGATTCCGGAGCGAGTTCGACGTCCAGCTCACGCCAGCGATCCAGCCGAAGCTCCTGCCCACCGAGGACTTCAGCGGTGACGTGGTCGTCCGCCAGCGTCGCCAGCGTGCGGCCGGACGCGTCGGTCAGACGGTGGACGAACCGGTCGGTCCGTACCTGCGCGACCGGACACAGCTTCCGGTCCAGCGTGAACGCGCGCACCAGCGTCGCGATCGGAGCGGGCACCTTGGCGTCCTCGCCGAGGGGAAACCGCAGTTCCTGGCCGGTGCCCGCGGAGAAGGGCAATCTCAGGCACCACCCGGTGCCGCTGCTTCTCAGCAGCATGATTCCCGCCCTGGCCAACCGGAAATCCTTGGTGTCGTAGTAGTCGGCCGCCAGCGTCTGCTCGGCGGGAGCTTCCTGAGTGATCCCCTTGCCCGCCAGCTGCGGCACCCGGGCTTTCAGGCTCAGCTCGTACTTTCGTTCGGACACAACGCTTTTCATTCCCCGCTCCTGATTCGGTTCAGTCGTTTTCCGCCGCGCCGCCGACGCCTTCGGCGATCGCGGGCACCAGGCCCTCGTCGAAGACGCTCGGCACGATGTGCTCCCGGTCGAGGTTGTCGCCGACTGTCGCGGACAGCGCGTGCGAGGCGGCGAGCAGCATCCGCGCGGTCACCCTCGGCGCGCCCGAGTCGAGCAGCCCGCGGAACATCCCCGGGAACACGAGGACGTTGTTGATCTGGTTGGGCAGGTCGCTGCGGCCGGTGGCGACGATCTCCGCGTGCTCGTGCGCGACGTCCGGGTCGACCTCCGGATCCGGATTGGCCAGCGCGAACACGATCGCCCGGTCGGCCATCCGGGCGAGGTCGTCGCCCTTGAGCAGGCCGCCGACGCTCACGCCGATGAAGACGTCCGCGTCGCGCAAGGCGTCTTGAAGGCTCCCCTGGGCCGCGTCGCCCCGGTTGGTGTTCTCGGCGAGCCACTGCTTCTCGCCGGTCAGATCGCGTTCGCCGTGCAGGACGCCCTCGCTGTCGCAGACGACGATCCGCTCCGCGCTGAAGTCCGCCTTCAGCAGGAGCCGGGCGATGGCGGACCCAGCCGCCCCGGCGCCGGAGATCATCACCGACGTGTCCCCCGGCGTGCGGTCGGTCAGCTTCAGCGCGTTGTCCAAAGCGGCCAGCACGGCTACCGCGGTCCCGTGCTGGTCGTCGTGGAAAACGGGGATGTCCAGCTCGTCGTGCAGCTGCCGCTCCACAGTGAAGCACCGGGGCGCGGCGATGTCCTCCAGGTTGATCGCGCCGAAGGACGTCGCCAGGTCCTTGGCGGTGCGCACGAGGTCTTCCGGGTCGCGGCTGACCGGGCAGATCGGCCAGGCGTCGACGTCGGCGAACCGCTTGAGCAGCGCCGCCTTGCCCTCCATCACCGGCAGCGCGGCGGCCGGGCCCTGGTCGCCGAGGCCGAGCAGCGCGGAACCGTCGGAAACGATCGCGACGGAATTGCCGCGCACGGTCTCGCGCGCCAGCACCGAGGGGTCCTCCGCGACGCGCTTGGCCAGCTCGGCGACGCCGGGCGTGTAGTGCTCGGCGAGGTCGTCGGCGTCGTCGAGCCGCACTCGGGTGGTGACTTGGATCTTTCCGCGACTGCTCATGGCAATCGGATACCCGGCGGCGCGGCGGAGGAATCCTGGGTCAGGCGAGGACGACCGCCGCGTCCGGCTCGGTCACGCGGAAGCTGAAGCTCTCCTCCAGGTACAGCGTGAGCGTCTCGGCGTCGTGGTGGCGGTAGCCGACCGAGAGATCCTGGCCGAGCTCCAGCACGAAGTCCCCGCCGGCAAGACTCAGCACGACCGCGCCGGTCAGCCCCGGCGTCCGCTTCACCCGGCCTCCGCCCAACGCCCGGCGAAGGTGGTCGAGCACGAGAAGGCCGCCGTGCTCGGTGGCCTCCACGATGCCTTGGTAGCCTTCAGGATTGATCGCCAGCGCGTACGGCCCTTCGATCCCGTTGCGCCGCAACGTGTCCACCGCGTTAGCCACCACATGCGGGTACCGTTCCGGATCGCTGCCCAGCGTCCCGTGGTCGTACGGGCTCGCCTCCGCGATGCCGGTGATCCCGGCGTCCGGCCAGCCGTGGAACACCGCGCGGTTCTCCAGCAGACCCACCTGGGCGGCGGCCTGGTCGAGGTCGTCGAACTCCAGGTCGTCGGCACCCCGCTCGGCGTCCTCCAGTTCCTTCCGCTCGACGGTGAACGGCACGCGCACCTCCACCAGCGGCAGCACCCGGCGCTGCCGCGCGAGGGTTTCGCGTTCCCGCGCGGTTTCCGGCGGCTCGACGCGCCGGGTCCGGCCGAGCGGCGTGGCCGAGTGCGTCCAGCCGTGCGGGCCTTCGACGTCGACCATCTTGCGGGCCGCGAGGTGGGTCGCCAGCCGCTCCCGTGCCTCGTCGTCGATCTGTTTCCAGCCCTCGGCCGGAATCGGCGCGAGTTCGCGCATCAGGTGGTTCATCGTGCTCCCTTCAGGCCGCCGATGCCCAGCGAACCGTCGTCCGGCGGGGTTTTCCCGGCTTTCCGTTCCTGTTCCTCGACATAGCGCTCCGGATCGACGTCCCCGGTGTCGACGCCCTTGCCGCCCTCGTGCTCGGCCTTGAACGCGAGGAACTTCCGGCCGAGTTCCTCGCGCAGGCCCGGATCGGCGTGCTTGCGGAAGTCGGCGAGCGCGTCGTCCTCCTCCTCGGCCATGTGCTCGCTGTTGGCGGTGCGGGCCTGCCGGACCGCCGCGTGCCAGGCCGCGCTGCCCGCCGGGTGCCGCCGGGTTTCGGCGACGGCGTCGCGGATGTCGTTGTGGTCGCCGACCGCGTCGAGCGTCTCGTCCTCGGCGTCGGCGCCGCGCCGGATCAGCTCGGGGTAGAAGACCGCCTCCTCGGCGGCCGCGTGCAGGTCCAGCAGGTCGGCGAGCGGCTCCCAGGCCCGCGCCAGCTCGTCCGGGCGCTCGAGGTCGTCCAGTTCCGCGAACGCCCGCCGGAACCGCTCGTGATCGTCGAGGATCAGGCTGGTGATGTCGGTCATGGCCCTCGACGTTAACCGGCCCGGCGGCGTCGCGCTCGTCGTGTTTGCGCGAGGCTTCTTGCGGGTAAAGGGTTCCGATGGTCTCGCGTCAGGAACCGGGAGCCGAGCCGCCGGACACCACCAGCCTCGACACTCTCCGCGAAGCGGCCCGCGATTGCCGCGGTTGCGGGCTGTACCGCGACGCCACCGCCACGGTTTTCGGCGCGGGCCCCCCACGCGCGGAGATCTTCGCGCTCGGCGAGCAGCCCGGCGACCAGGAGGACCGGCGCGGCGAACCCTTCGTCGGCCCCGCCGGAAAGCTGCTCGACCGGGCGCTGGCCGACGCGGGGTTGGAGCGCGATTCCTTTTATGTGACCAACGCGGTCAAGCATTTCAAGTTCCAGCTCCGCGGCAAACGCCGGATCCACGACAAGCCCTCGCGGTCCGAGGTCGTCGCGTGCCGGCCGTGGCTGGTCGCCGAACTCCAGGCGGTTCAGCCCCGGATCGTGCTGCTGCTGGGCGCGACGGCGGCGCAATCGGTGTACGGCAGCAGTTTCCGGCTCACCCGGCATCGCGGCGAGCAGCTGGATCCGCCGGAAGAGTTCGCCGGCCTGTTCGCCTCGGCGGTCGCCACCGTGCACCCGTCCGCCGTACTGCGCGCACCCGATCGCGACACGGCCTACGACGAGTTCGTCGCCGACCTGCGCGGCCTCTGACCTGCGGACGTTTGCCCGTCCCGGCAAGGGGAATCCGGCCGCCATGAAAGCAGTGACCTGGCACGGCAAGCGGGACGTGCGAGTCGAGGCCGTCCCGGACCCGAAGATCGAGGAGCCGACCGACGCCGTCGTGCGAGTGACCTCCACCGGCATCTGCGGTTCGGACCTGCACCTGTACGAGGTCCTCGGCCCGTTCATGACCGAGGGCGACATCCTCGGCCACGAGCCGATGGGGATCGTCGAGGAAGTGGGCAGCGGCGTGAGCGCGCTGAAGCCGGGCGACCGCGTGGTGGTGCCCTTCAACATCTCCTGCGGCCACTGTTGGATGTGCTCGCACGGGCTCCAGTCGCAGTGCGAGACCACCCAGGTCAAGGACCAGGGCAAGGGCGCGGCGCTGTTCGGCTACACGAAGCTCTACGGCCAGGTGCCCGGCGGGCAGGCCGAGTACCTCCGAGTCCCGCAAGCGCAGTACGGGCCGATCAAGGTGCCCGACGGCCCGCCGGACGAACGGTTCGTCTATCTGTCCGATGTGGTCCCGACGGCGTGGCAAGCCGTGGCGTACGCGGACATTCCCGACGGCGGCTCCGTCGTGGTCTTCGGGCTCGGCCCGATCGGCCAGATGGCCGCGCGGGTCGCGCAGCACCAGGGCGCGGGCGAGGTGATCGGCGTCGATCTCGTGCCCGAACGGCTCGCGCGGGCCCGCGCGCACGGGGCAACGACGCTGGATCTGCGCGACCACCGGCGGATCGGCGACGCGATCCGCGACCTCACCGGAGGCCGCGGCGCGGATTCCGTGATCGACGCGGTCGGCATGGAAGCACACGGCGCGCCGCTCGGGAAACTCGCGCACAACCTGGTCGCGCTGCTGCCGCAGGCGGTCGGCGCGAAAGTGACCGAGAAGGCCGGAGTCGACCGGCTGAGCGTGCTGTACGCGGCCATCGACAGCGTCCGGCGCGGCGGCACGATCTCGCTGTCCGGGGTGTACGGCGGGATGGCCGACCCGATCCCGATGATGGAGCTGTTCGACAAGCAGATCCGGCTGCACAGCGGGCAGGCGAACGTGCGCCGGTGGATCGACGACGTCCTGCCGGTGCTCACCGCGGACGGCGACCCCCTTGGCGTCGAAGGATTCGCGACGCACAAACTCCCGCTCAGCGAAGCGCCCCGGGCGTACGAAATGTTCCAGAAGAAGCTGGACGGCGCCCAGAAGATCCTGCTGGAGCCGGCGGCATGAAGGCCCCGCTGAAAACCCTGCGCAAGGCGGTCGCGAACCGGTCGCGGCTGCGGATCCCGGACCGCGCGTCCGACACCGAAACCGCCACGCTGCGGTATCTGCTCTACGGCATCCTCCCGGCCTGGTTCGTGCCCGGGCTGCTGGACTGGTGGCAGCACCGCCGCACCCGGATCGAGGACACCGCCGGCGTGCGGGAATCGCTGATCCACCTGCTGATGATGGCCGAGGTCGGGCTGCCGATCACGCTCGCGCTGCTGTGCGAGATCAACCCGCTCGTCCTCGCGATCATGGCCGCCACGATCGCCGCGCACGAGGCGACAGCGCTGTGGGACGTCAAGACGGCGGTGGACAGCGACCGCGAGGTGAAGCCGATCGAGCAGCACATCCACAGTTTCCTGGAGTCGCTGCCGTTCATGGGGACTGCCGCGATCGCTTGCCTGCATTGGAAGGACGTCCGGGAGCTGCTGGCCGCCGACGACCGGCGCAGCGCTTGGCGGCTGCAGCTCAAACGACGCCAGCTGCCGGGCGGTTATCTCGCGGGGATCGGGGCGGCGATCACCGCGCTGATCGCGGTGCCGTACGGCGAAGAACTGTGGCGATGCGTTCGGGCCGCTCGTTAACCCCCCGAACGCTTCTCCGCAAGCCGTTCCCGCTGCGGCACCACGATATACTTCGGGTCCTTTGTGGACTCGACACCGGCCGCGTAAACCCCGAACCGCGTGCACAACCCCGACGCCAGGTAAGCCGCCCCCGCAGCCACCCCCGCCGCGCGATGCTTCCGTGCGGCCAACGACAACGTCGCACCCGCCGCAGTAAGCACCTTGGCCGCCTTCAACAACCGCCCGGCCCGGCCGGTCCGATACGGCTCCGAAGCCAGCCCCAGACCGGTCTCCAAGTGATGCTCAGCAGCCAGCTCCGCGACAGCCCCGGCAAGCCCAGCCCGCACCACCGGCCCGTTTTCCTTCCGCGGCACCGAAATCAGCGCGATCCCGGCCCCGCTGGTCACCGCGCTTCCCGCGAACAGCACCGGCAGCGTCCCGTGCGCTTCGTGCCAGGACGGCGTCGCCGTGTCGGCCAGCAGCACCGCGGTGTACGTGCACATCGCCGGGCCCAGCACGCCCGCACCCGCTCCGGCCAACCGGCCGATTCGCGGGAAACGCCCGGTCACCGCGGTAAAAGCGGCCGCCGCGGCGAGGCCGGAGAACGGCGACAGGATCCACGACCCCACCGACAGCGGCGAAGTCGGCTTGAGCACGCGCAGCATGTTCAGGAACCGCGTCGGCTTGCCGAGGTCGTGGATCAGCGCGACGACACTGGCGATCGACCCGCCGGAAGCCGCGAGCCGGCCGACCTTGGCCAGCTCCGGACGGCCGGTCGCGTCGGCAAGGGCGGCCATCGACGCCGAAGCGCCGGCCGCGCCGCCGAGAAACAAGTACAGCGGGACGTCCGGCTGCTTCCAGGCGGGCTCCTTGAGAATCGGCCTGCCGTAGTAGGAACGGAACTCGGCGGGCTCGACCATCGCCCGTTCGCGCCGCGGGCTCATCGCCGCCGCCCCAGGAACGACACGACCAGCGCCGCCGCCACCCCGGCCGCGGTCGTCGCGGCGCGCTTCCACATCTGCGGAAGATCACGGGTCGTCACGACCGGGTCCGGCGGGAAGCCGTAGACCTCGGGTTCGTCCAACAGCAGGAAAAACGCGCCGTCGCCGCCGACCCCGTCCTCGGGATCGTGCCCGTAGAGCCGCGCCTCGGAAACGCCTTCCTCGTGCAGCGACGAAACCCTGGCGGCGGCGCGTTCGCGGAGTTCGTCCAGCTCGCCGAACTGGATCGAGTCGGTCGGACAAGCCTTGGCACACGCGGGTTCCATCCCAGCGCCGAGCCGGTCGTAACAGAGCGTGCATTTGAAGGCGCGGCCGTCGCTCTCGCGCTTTTCGATGACCCCGTACGGACACGCCGGAACGCAATAGCCGCACCCGTTGCAGATGTCCTGCTGCACCACGACCGTATCGAATTCGGTGCGGAACAACGCCCCGGTCGGACAGACGTCGAGGCAGGCCGCGTGCGTGCAGTGCTTGCAGACGTCGCTGGACATCAGCCAGCGCACGCCCGGTTCTTCCGGCTGCTGCTCCGGCGCCCCGACGGTCGGCATCCCGAGATCCACCGCGGGCTGTTCGATGAACGCCACGTGCCGCCAGGTGTTCGAGCCGAGGTCGCCGGTGTTGTCGTACGACAGCCCGAGCAGGTCCTGCCCGCCCGCCTCCGGGACGCCGTTCCACTCCTTGCACGCGACCTCGCACGCCTTGCATCCGATGCACACCGACGTGTCGGTGAAAAACCCCATCCGGGGCTGGGCGCCGTACTCAGCCATGGGCTCGCCTCCGGTACTCCGCCACGAACTCCAGCAGCGCCGGCCCGCGCGGCCGCCGTCCGGGACGGATGTCGCAGGTGGCCGCTTTGGCCTCCTGGATGTGCACGTTCGGGTCCATCACGATCGACAGCAGGTCGTTCGCCGCGTCGCCGCGCGACAGGCCGTTCGGGCCCCAGTGATACGGCAGCCCGACCTGGTGGACGGTGCGGCCGCGCACCTTGAGCGGTTTGACGCGGTCGGTGACCAGCACACGGGCCTCGATCGCGGTCCGGGCCGAGACGATGGTCGCCCAGCCGAGGTGCGCCAGCCCGCGTTCGGCCGCCAGCGCGGGCGAGACCTCGCAGAAGAACTCCGGCTGCAACTCGGACAGGTACGGCAGCGTCCGGCTCATCCCGCCCGCGGTGTGGTGCTCGGTGAGCCGGTAGGTGGTGAACACATACGGGTAGACCTCGCTTCGGGCCGGGTTGTACTGGTTCACCGGGCTGTCCAGCGTCTGCCGCACCGGCGATTCCTGCTGGCCGTACAGCGCGTTGGCGACCGGGCTTTCGAAGGGCTCGTAGTGCGTGGGCAGCGGTCCGTCGGCCAGCCCGGCGGGGACGTACAGCCAGGCTTTGCCGTCGGTCTGCATGATGAACGGATCGCGGCCGCTCAGCGCGTCCTGTGCCCGTGCCCCCTCCGGCGGCTGGTAGCCGGGCGGCTTGGTCGCCTCGAAATCCGGGACGTCGGGGCCGGTCCATTTGGCTTCCGAGGCGTCCCAGTAGACCAGCTTCTTGCGTTCGCTCCACGGCTTCCCGTCCGGATCCGCCGAGGCGCGGTTGTACAGGATCCGCCGGTTCGCCGGCCACGCCCAGGCCCAGCCGTTCGCGATCCAGTCCTGTTCGGACCCCGGCTGCCGGTTCGCGGCGTGGTTGTGGCCGTCGGCGCGGACGCCGCAGTAGATCCAGCAGCCGCACGACGTCGAACCGTCGTCCTTCAGCTGGGTGTAGGACGAGAGCGGGCCTTGAGGACCGTGGCCGTTGATCTCCGCGAGGACGGATTCCGCGCTAGGCTCGGCCGTCGGCCCCTCGGTCGGGTAGCTCCAGGCGAGGTCGCGGAGCGGGGCGTCTCTCGCATCGCCGCCGATGCGTTCCCGGATCAGCCTGCCCAGGTGGTAGTAGAACCACAGGTCGCTGCGGGCGTCGCCGGGCGGTTCGACCGCTTTGTGGTGCCATTGCAGCAGCCGCTGGGTGTTGGTGAAGCTGCCGTCCTTTTCGGTGTGCGCGGCGGCGGGCAGGAAGAAGACCTCGGTGCCGATCTCCTCGGGCTTGAGCTCGCCGGTCTCGATCTCCGGGCCGTTCTTCCAGAACGTCGCGCTTTCGATCAGCTGCAGGTCGCGGACCACCAGCCAGTCGAGATTGGCCAGCCCGAGCCGCTGGAACTTCCCGTTGGCCGAGCCGACCGCCGGGTTCTCGCCGACCAGGAAGTACCCCTTGCACTCCCCCGCGATCTGCTTCTGGACGGTCGCGTACGTCCCGTGGTCGCCGGTCAGCCTCGGCAGGTAGTCGAAGCGGAAATCGTTGTGCGGCTGGGCATTGTCGCCCCAGTACGCCTTGAGCAGGCTCACGGTGTAGGAGCGCATGTTGCCCCAGAAACCGGTCTTGCCCGCGTCGGCTTCGACGAAGCTGTCGAGGTCCAGGTGCTGGTGCGCGTGCGGCATCGGGATGTAGCCGGGCAGCAGGTTGAACAGCGTCGGGATGTCGGTCGAGCCCTGGATGCTGGCGTGCCCGCGCAGCGCGAGGATGCCGCCGCCCGGACGGCCGATGTTGCCCAGCAGCGTCTGCAGGATCGAGGCGGTGCGGATGTATTGCGCGCCGACCGTGTGGTGCGTCCAGCCGACCGAATACACCCACGCCGTGGTGCGGGCGCGGCCGGAGTTCGCGGTGATCGCCTCGGCGATTTCGGTGAACTGCTCGACCGGCAGGCCGCAGACGTCCGCGACCGCCTCGGGGGTGT
Organism: Amycolatopsis sp. NPDC114503; assembly: GCF_055633655.1. NCBI lineage: Bacteria > Bacillati > Actinomycetota > Actinomycetes > Pseudonocardiales > Pseudonocardiaceae > Amycolatopsis > Amycolatopsis sp. NPDC114503. Next base: position 104,736 of record NZ_JBVKDT010000004.1, read on the forward strand.
AGCGGGCGAAATGCCGTTTGAGGACTTGGAAAACGCACCTCGGGTGTTGCAGGGTCTCGTCGGTCTTGGGCTTGGTTTCGATCGTCGCGCCGCCGCTGCCGTAGGACTCGGCGCGCGCGGAACTCTGGTGCTTCTCACCGCCGTGGTGCCCGCCCGGCTGGTCAGGGTCGCGGGCGCCGGCGGCTGGGGTCGCTTCAGCGTCCTCGTACGCCCAGGTCGAGTTGTCGTACTGGCGTTTTTCCGGGTCGAAGCCGGAGAACAGGCCGTCGAGGTCCTCGGCGTCGGCGAACTGCTCGGTCAGGATCGCGGCGGCGTTCGTGTAGGCCACGACGTACTCGCGGAAGTCAAGGTCGTGCTGCAGGACGTAGTTGATCAGGCCGCCGAGGAAGGCGATGTCCGAACCGGCCCGCACCGAGGCGTGCACGTGCGCGACCGCGCTCGTGCGGGTGAACCGCGGGTCGACGTGGATGATCTTCGCGCCGCGGGCCTTCGCCTCCATCACCCACTGGAACCCGACCGGATGGCATTCGGCCATGTTCGAGCCCTGGATGACGATGCAGTCGGCGTTGGCGAGGTCCTGCTGGAACGTCGTGGCGCCTCCACGACCGAAGGAGGTCCCCAGACCGGGAACCGTGGCGGAGTGTCAAATACGGGCCTGATTTTCGATCTGTATCGCGCCGAGCGCGGTGTACAGCTTCTTCATCAGGTAGTTCTCTTCGTTGTCCAGCGTCGCGCCGCCGAGGCTCGCGAAACCGAGCGTGCGGTTGAGCTTGCGGCCCTGGTCGTCGGCGTCCTGCCACGTTTCGGCGCGCGTCTTGAGCACGCGGTCGGCGATCATGTCCATCGCCTGGTCGAGGGACAGCCGCTCCCACTCGGTGCCGTACGGCCGCCGGTAGAGGACTTCGGTGACGCGGCTCGGGCTGGTCACGAGCTGTTTGCTGGCCGAGCCCTTCGGGCACAGCCTTCCCCGGGAAATCGGCGAATCCGGGTCGCCCTCGATCTGGGTGACCGCGCCGTCCTTGACGTACACCTTCTGCCCGCAGCCGACAGCGCAATACGGACAGATCGAACGGACTACCTTGTCGGCGTCCTCGGTGCGGGCGTGCCATTTCTCCGAACCGGCGGACTTGGCCGCCGAGGCGCGCGCAGTGCGGTCGGGACCGGCCAGCTGCCGGTACACCGGCCAGCTCTCGATCCACTGCCGCATGCCCACGCTGTCACGGTAATCCGTTCTCCGGGCGCTCGCAGCATGTCCGGCGGGTCCCGTCGCCGAGCGGTTCGGTGAGCCCGGCGGCGTCGAGATGCTCCAGCAGCGGGATCATCACGCGACGGGTGCTGTCCAACGCCTGCCGGGCCCGCGACACCGTGAACGGCTCCCCAAGCCCGGCCAGGACTTCCACCGCGCGTTGCGGCGCGTCCGGGCCCAGCACCACTCCGTCGGCGATCGCCCGCAACCGGCCTACGCGGACGGCGGCGGCCAATTCCCGTTTGCCCAGACCGAGTTTCCGCAGCTCGTCCGCTTCCGGTGCGCGGAACGGATGCTCGGCGAATCGCGCTTCGAGGACTTCGACGGCGTTCTCTACTTCAGCGGTCAACCCGGCACCGGGCTTGCGGACGAGACCGTCCTTGAGGGCCAGCCCGTCGCTGAGGACTGCCGGGACGAGTTCCGCGTCCGGCAGACCGAGCCGGTGCCGGAGCGCCTCGGCCGGGATTCCCGCCGCCAGCGGATGCTCACGGGTCCAGGCCGCGACCACCTCCGCGACCTTCGCTCGCAACCGGGCGAGGCGGGCCGGGTCGGCGTGCCACCCGCCGAGCCGCTCGCCCACTGCGGGCAGCCCCAGCGCGCGGAAGTCCTCGTGGCGCACGAAACCTTCGCGACGGAGGTAATCCCAGCCCGGTTCCACGGCGGTCAGCTCTTCACCCCGGGCTCGCGCGGCGCCGCGGCGCGCGAGCGACGGCGGCCGGACGTCCACCACGTCGAACCCGGCCGGGATCCGGTGCTCCCCCGGGTCGCGCAACAGCCCTCGGTCGCCCACCCGAAGCGGCAGCGGGTGCGCGAGCAGCAGCCGCGCGGTGTCCGGCCCGAGCGGACGAACCCGGGTGGGCACCGCTGCGGATCCGAAATGCAGCACGAGGTTCCGATGCAGCTCGCCGGACGGTGCGCCACGCAACCGGACATCGACTTCTGTCGCTGGACGCCACGCGCCCGGGGTCAGGAGGACATCGCCCCGGCCGACGGAATCCTTTGCCACGCCGCGCAAATTCACCGCGACCCGAGCCACTGCGGACGCACTTTCGCGCGGTTCGCCGAGGGCCTGCAGACCGCGGATCTGGACTCGGTCCTCGCCGAGCGTCAACTCGTCGCCGACCCTCAGCGTTCCGCCGCCGAGGGTTCCGGTGACCACCGTGCCCGCGCCCTTGATCGTGAACGCCCGGTCGATCCAGAGCCGGACGTCCGCGTCCAGATCCGGCGGCGGCAACCGGCTGGCCAGCTTGGCCAGTTGAGCTTGTAATTCATCGAGCCCTTCGCCGGTCGTGCCGCTGACGCTGGCCGCGGGCACCTCGCCGAGCGCCGTCGCCGCGATCTCCTCGAGCGCCGCCGCCGTCGCCTGGGACGGGTCGGCGCGGTCGGATTTGGTGACCGCGAGCAGGCCGTGCCGGACGCCGAACGCGTCCAGCGCCGCCAGGTGTTCCGCCGACTGCGGCATCCATCCCTCGTCCGCCGCCACGACGAACAGCGCAGCCGGGACCGGGCCGACACCCGCCAGCATGTTCGGCACGAACCGCTGATGCCCGGGGACGTCCACGAAGGCGAGTTCTTCGCCGCCCAGCCGGGTCCAGGCGAAGCCGAGGTCGAGGGTCAGGCCGCGGCGGCGTTCCTCGGCCCACCGGTCGGGCTCCATGCCGGTGAGGCGGCGGATCAGGGTGGATTTCCCGTGGTCGACGTGCCCGGCGGTGGCGATCACCCGCATCGGGAGACCGCCTCCCGGACCGTCGCGTCGTCCGCCGGGGGAACCGTCCGCAGGTCGAGCAGGCACCGGTCCCGCACGATCCGGCCGACGACGGCTGGCTCGCCCAGCCGCAACGCCTCCGCATACCGGGCCGGCAACGCGACCGCCGCGCTGGGCAGCTCAACGCCCGGCGCACCACCCCCACCGACAACCGCCGTCGAGTCCACTGCCTCGGCGTCCACCCCCGCCGAACGCAGCGACTGGGCCAGAGCTTCGGCACGCTCGTGGAGGCCCTCCGCGAGAAGCGCCGCCCGCACGGGCGGTTCCGGCCCGCGCAGGGTGGCTTCGAGCGCGGCGAGGGTCAGCTTGTCGACCCGGAGCGCACGAGCCGCTGGATGCCTCCGGAGCCGTTGCAGCAGTTCGGCATCTCCGAAAAGCAAGCCCGCCTGCGGACCGCCGAGAAGCTTGTCGCCGCTCGCGGTGACGACGTTCGCGCCGTCGGCCAGCGCGGTCGTGACGTCCGGTTCGTCCGGCAGCAGCGGATGCGGCGCGAGCAGCCCGGACCCCACGTCGGCGACGACCGGCACGCCGAGCCCGGCCAGTTCGGCGACGCTCGCTTCCGAGGTGAACCCGGTGACCCGGTAGTTCGAGGGATGGATCTTGAGCACGAATCCGGTGTCCGGACCGATGGCCGCCGCGTAATCGTCCGCCGAAGTCCGGTTGGTGGTACCGATTTCGCGCAACCGGGCACCGGTCGCGGCGAGCAGATCCGGGATGCGGAACCCGTCGCCGATTTCGACCAGCTCGCCGCGGCTGACCACGATTTCCTTGCCCGGAGCCAACGTCAGCGCGCACAGCAGCAAGGCAGCCGCGTTGTTGTTGACCACGTGCACCGCCTCCGCGCGCGGCACCGCCTCCGCCAGCGCCGCCAGGGTGCCGCGCCCGCGTTTCGCCCGTTCCCCGGTCTCGAGCGCGAACTCGACGTCGGTCGCACCGCCCGCCGCGACGATCGCGTCCAACGCGGCCGCGGAAAGCGGCGCTCGGCCGAGGTTGGTGTGCACGAGAACGCCGGTCGCGTTGAGCACCGGCCGCAGCGACGACACCGTCGCGGGCAGCCGGGCCACCACCTCCGCGACGACCTCGCCGGGCTCGATCTCGCCGTCCCGCGCCCGCTGCTGCGCCGCCGCGACCAGCGATTTCACCAGGTCGCGGCCCAGCGTCCCGGCGGCTTTCGCGATCCTCGGCTCGCCGAGCACCGCGTCGGTGCGTGGGATCGCTCGACGCGGGTTACCCATGACCGGCCCCTGTCACCGGCAACCGCGCCACGACAGCTTCGCCAGGCTCGAACTCCCCAGGCCTGCTCCGCTCAAGCACCGCCACACCCCACGACTTCACCACGCCCCGGCCAAGCCTCCCGGCGGCTTTCGCGATCCTCGGCTCGCCGAGCACCGCGTCGGTGCGCGGGACCGCCCGGCGCGGGTCACCCATGGCGGAGGCGGACGGGAATCGAACCCGCCAGCGGCAGGACCTGCCGCTCAACGGTGTTGAAGACCGCGCCGGTCACCAGGCCGGATACGCCTCCCTGGGGCATTCCGCCATCCTGCCAAGACCGTCGCGCCCCCGCATCATGAAAACCATGAGGCTGACCCAGTACGCCCACGGCGGCGGCTGCGCGTGCAAAATCCCGCCCGGAGAGCTGGAAACCATCGTCCGCGGCCTGTCCGGGGCCGTCCCGGAAAACCCGCCCGGCGAGCTCCTGGTCGGCCTCGACGACGGCGACGACGCGGCGGCCGTCCGCATCGCCGGGAACGTCGCGCTGATCGCGACCACGGATTTTTTCACCCCGGTCGTCGACGATCCGTACGACTGGGGCCGGATCGCCGCGGCGAACGCGCTGTCCGACGTCTACGCGATGGGCGGCGTCCCGGTGGTCGCGGTCAATCTCCTCGGCTGGCCTCGGGAAGTGCTGCCGTTCGAGCTGGCCGCGGAGGTGCTGCGCGGCGGCCTGGACGTCTGCGCCAAGGCCGGATGCCATCTGTCGGGCGGGCACAGCGTCGACGACCCGGAGCCCAAGTACGGCCTCGCGGTCACCGGCACCGCGGACCCGGAACGCTTGCTGCGCAACGATTCGGGCAAGCCGGGCACGCCGCTGACGCTGACCAAGCCGTTGGGGATCGGCGTGCTGAACTCGCGGCACAAGGCCACCGGCGAACGGTGCGAAGAGGCGATCGCCGCGATGACCATGCTGAACCGCGCCGCGTCGGCCGCCGCGCTGGAGGCGGGCGTGGTGTGCGCGACGGACGTCACGGGCTTCGGTTTGCTCGGCCACCTGCACAAACTGGCCCGGGCGAGCGGCGTCACCGCCCGGCTCGACCCGGCGGCGGTCCCCTATGTGGACGGTGCCCGGGAAGCGCTGCGCGACGGCTACGTCAGCGGCGGGACCCGCCGCAACCTCGACTGGGTCCGCCCGCACGCCGACCTGTCGCGGATCTCCGAGGACGAGGCCCTGCTGCTGGCCGACGCCCAGACCTCCGGCGGCCTGCTGGTGGCGGGCGAACTGCCGGGCTACCCGGTGATCGGCGAACTCGTGCCCCGCACCGGCCACACCATCGTCGTGGGCTGAGGTCCGTGAAGGGCTCCTTGAGGGAATTAGATTCCCTCAAGGAGCCCTTCACGGACCTGGAGCCGGTGGATTGGCCGGTCGCCGGAGTGGGTAGCCCCTGCCCGAGGTGAGACATGCGCGCTGCGACCGAGATTCCGCTGTGGTGGCTTGCCCTGACCGGGCTGTGGACACTCACGCTGTCCACCCCGTCGGCCCCGGAACTGATCGTCGGTGCCGCAGCCGCGGCGGTCTGCGCGGTCGCCGCCCGTTCCGCGCGCCGAGCGATGCGGGGTTCGTGGCAGGTCAAAGCCCGCTGGCTGACCTGGCTGGCCCCGCTCCCCAAAGCCGCAGTCAGCGAGTCTGTCGCCGCGCTGCGCACAGTCTTCCAACACCCCGTCGCCGGAAAGTTCGAGAAAGCCACCGTCCCCTCCGCACCTCGCGCGGAACACGAAGCACGGCTCGCCGTCGCGACGGTCGTCCTCGGCTGCACACCCGGGGCGATGGTCGTCGCGAGCCCGCCGGACAGCACGGACGTCGTCATCCACCGGCTGCTCCCCGGCTCCCCGACCCTCGATCGGGTGACGCGATGACGTGGCTCCTCCTCGCCGCGCTGCTCCTGATGGCGGGCGGCCTCGGCTCCGCGTTGTGGCTCGCCGCCCGGGGCACCGCGATCGAGCGCCTGGCCGGAATGCAATTCGCCGGCACCGTCACCGTCCTGACGCTCCTGCTGCTCGTCCAGGCGTACGGCCCGTCCAGCGCCGTCATCCTCCCCCTGACGCTGACCGTCCTCGCCTTCGCCGGGACGCTCGTCTTCGCACGGCTCCTGGGGACCCGATGACGCTCGCCGCCCAGATTCTCGTCTTCGCCGGGGTGTTCGTCATCCTCGCCTCCGCCGCAGGCCTGGTGCGCGCCAAGGATTTGCTCACCCGCCTGCACCTTCTCGCCCCGGCGACCACCCTCGGCGCGCCGCTGATCGGCGTCGGGCTCGTCCTGGTCAACGGCGTCCAGCTCGGCTCGGGCGCGATCCTCGCGACAGTCGTGCTGCTGGCGGTCACCAGCCCGATCCTGCAGTCGGCCACCGCCCGGCTCGAAGCCCGCCGCCGCGGCGAGATCGACGAGGATCTCCCAGCATGACGGCCGCCGTCCTGCTCGTCGCGCTCGCGCTGGTCGCAGTGGCCGGTTTCGCCGTCGTCGCGACGCACGACCCGAAACGGCAGGCGATCACGCTCACCGTGTTTTCCCTGTGCCTGACTGTGCTTTTCGTCGTGTTCCAAGCCCCGGACGTCGCGTTGTCCGAGCTCGCCGTCGGCGCGGCCATCGTCCCGCTTCTCGTCCTGCTGACCCTGCGGAAGACGGGCAAGCGATGAGGACCCGCGACGTCGTCGGCACCGCCGGGCTGATCGGGGCCGCCGCGCTGTTCGTCGCCGCGTTCGCCCGGATGCCGGCCGCCGGGGCCGCCGCTCACGCGTACCGGGATCTGGTGCTGCCCTGGGGTTTCCGGGAGGCCACCCCGAATCTGGTGTCCTCGGTCAACTTCGACCTCCGCGCGCTCGACACCCTCGGCGAGGAAACGATCGTCGCCGCCGCGGTAGTCGGCACGCTCGCCTTGCTGCAGCCGCCCAAGAACGAGCCGAAACCGGACAATGACGGCTATGTCCTGCCCGCGGTGAAGCTCGCCGGATTCCTGCTCCTGCCAGTCTCGGTGCTGCTGGGTCTCGACATCGTCCTGCACGGACACTTGACGCCAGGCGGCGGCTTCCAGGGCGGCGTCGTCCTCGCGACCGGCTGGCATCTGCTCTACCTCTCCGGCAGCTACGGCGCACTCGCCCGGCTGCGCCCGATCGACTGGTGCGAATACGCCGAAGCGGCGGCCACCGGCCTGTACGTCGTGACCGGTCTGATGGGACTGGCCGTCGGAGGCTCCTTCCTCGCGAACGTGGTGCCGCTCGGCCAATTCGGCTCGCTGCTCTCGTCCGGGACCGTTCTGGTGCTGAGCGTCCTGATCGGCATCGAGGTCGCCGCCGGGTTCGTCGTCCTGCTGTCGCGGTTCTTCGTGCACGGGCTGGAGGAACAGTGACCGGTGTCGTGTCGGCGGCCTGCTACGGCGTAGCGGCCTGGCTGTTGCTGCTCGGCTGCGCCGGGATCATGCGCAGCCGGCACCTCGTGCACACCGTGGTTTCGCTGTCGGTCGCGCAATCCGGCACCTACGTCCTGCTGCTGGCGATCGGCTATCAAGACCAGGCCACCGCCCCGATCGTGTCGCAGGGGCAAGCACAGCCGGTAGTCGACCCGATGGTGCAGGCCATGACGCTCACCGACATCGTCGTCTCGGCGACCATTACCGCGCTCCTGCTCGCCTTGACGCTGCAGATCTCGCGCCGCCACGGCACGGTCGACCCCGACGAACTGCGTGCGCTGCGCGGCTGACCATGACGACCCTGCCCGTACTCGCCATCGCCGTCCCGCTGCTGGCCGCCTGCCTGCTGCTCGGCCTCGGCGGCAAACTCCCCCGCGTCGTGGTCGACGTAACGGCCACGGTGACCGCCGCGGCGGTCTGCGTACTGTGCGTGGTCCTGCTGACCGCGGCGCACCACGACCGAGTGGTCACCTGGCTCGGCAGACAGGGTCCGGAGGGCACCCGCTCGGTCGGCATCGTGCTCGTCGCGGATGGGATGAACACGACTTTCGCCGCGCTGGCGGCATTCCTGACGGTCTGCGCGTTGCTCTACAGCTGGCATTACTTCGAAGCCGTCGAAGCCCGCTACCACGCGATGATGCTGCTCTTCCTGACCGGAATGCTCGGGTTCCTCTTCACCGGCGACCTGTTCACGCTGTTCGTGTTCTTCGAGCTGATGAGCGGCGTCGCCTACGCCCTCACCGGGTACCGGGTCGAAGAAGCGGACTCCGTGCAGGGCGCGCTGAACTTCGGCGTCGTCAACTCCCTCGGCGCGTACTTCACGCTGATGGGCATCGGCCTGCTCTACGCGCGCGGCGGCCAGCTCGGCCTCGCCCAACTGGGAGTCGCACTTGACGGACATCCGGCGGACGCACTCGTCATCGCCGCGTTTGTCTTGGTGTGCACCGGATTGCTGGTCAAAGCCGCGACCGTGCCGTTCCACTTCTGGCTCGCCGACGCGCATGCCGTCGCGCCGACGCCGGTGTGCGTGCTGTTCTCCGGCGTCATGGTCGAACTCGGACTCTACGGCGTGCTCCGCGTCCGCACGACGGTCTTCGGCTCGGTGCTCGACGACGCGACCGTCAGCCGGATCTTCCTCACCGCCGGGATCGCCAGCGCGGTGCTCGGCGCGGTGCTCTGCTTCACCCAGCGACATCTCAAACGCCTGCTGGCCTACTCGACCATCGCCCACATCGGACTGTTCCTTTGTGGACTGTCCGCCACCGGCGGCGAGGCGACGGCCGCGTTCGTCCTCTCGGTGCTCGGGCACGCCGGAGCCAAAGGCGCGCTCTTCCTCCTGACCGGAGTGCTTAAGGACCGCTACGGCAGTGTCGACGAGGACGATCTCTTCGGCCGCGCAACGCATTCGCGGACGGAAGCCGTGCTGTTCCTGATCGCCGCAGCCGCGCTCGCCGGACTGCCGCCCTTCGGCCTGGCGCTGGGCAAAGACGCCGCCGAGCGCGCAGGACCGGGCTGGCTCATGATCGTGTTCGCAGTGATTTCCGCGGTCACCGCCGCAGCAGTGCTGCGAGCCGGGCTGCGAGTCTACTTCGGACTCGGCAGGCCGCCCGCCGACGATTCCGCCGACACGACCACCGGTTCCGGCGAGGAACCCGAGACCGGCCGGCCGATCCAGCGCACCCCGGTGCCGATGCTCGCCGCCATCGTCGTCCTGCTCGGTTTCGCGCTGGCCGCCGGAATCGTTCCGTGGATCCGTGACGTCGCAGCGGCGGCCGGAGCGCAAGCGGTCGACCGCGCGGGCTATCTGCACGATGTCCTGCCTATGCTGCCGCCGTCCTCTCCGACAACGGGGTCTGAGCTCTCCTGGACCGGCCCCGGCCTGCTGTCCGCCGCGGTAACCGCCCTGCTCACCCTCGGCGCCGCAGCCTTCGCGTTGTGGTCGCGGCACCGGGCCCCGAAACCAGTGCACGAGGCCCTGACCGTCTTGCATCGCGCGCATTCCGGCCAGGTCGGCGACTACGTGGCCTGGTTGCTCGCGGGCGTCGCCGTGCTCGCCGGGCTGGTCTGGCTCTGACCTCGCCGGGTTACCCGGACGGCGGTCCGTGACGGCGGCCGCGGTGCTGCCGAGCCGCCGGCTGCAGACGCAGATGTTCTGGGTGCACGCCGAGAACGGCAAAATCGTGCTCAACACCGAGACTCACCGGGCGAAGTACCGCAACGTCGCCCGCGACGACCGGATCACCGTCCTCATCCGCGACGAGCAGGACCCCCTACCGCTGCGCGGAGGTCCGCGGGCGCGAGACCGGCGAACAGGCCCGTCGTCGTCACGAATGCGGATCGAGGTCTTCGCCGAGCAGCCGGTGCACCGCCTCGACATTCTCGTACCGCTGCTCGGGCAGCTTGCCGAGATGGCCGATCACGTCGTCGCCCGCGCCCTTCGCGGCGGCCCGGCGGAGGAGCTCTTCGCGCTCGCACGGGTACCCGACTTCCGTCAAAAACTCCCGGACGTCCGACATGGCGCTCCCTTCCTCGGGTTCTCCCTCCGCATACCCGCCCGGTCCCGGATCAATGCGAGCTACGCTCGACTGGTGAACGACTCCCCGAAGCCGGCCAAGATCGGGAACGTGCTGCACCCGGTCGCCGATGTCAGCTCAGCCGTGCGGTTCTACGCCGAGACCTTCGGCCTGCCGACGAAATTCGTCGACGGCGACCGTTACGCCGCCCTCGACGCGGGAGGCACGACGCTCGCCCTCGCCGGCCCGGACGAGGACGTCACCGACGGCGTGCCTGCCGCGTCGTTCAAGGTGCCCGACGTGGCCGCCGCACTGTCCGCATTGGTCGCTGGCGGCGGAACCGTTGTGCGGCAACCGGAACAAGGACCGCACGAGGTCCGGGCGGTGGCGCGCGATCCTTGGGGCAACACTGTCGTGGTTTACGGACCGCAGTAGCTGCTGAGAGGCGGGAGCAGGACCCGCCCCTTCCCTAGCGCGGCCTCCGTACGTGATCCGCGATCGCCGCGTCGTCGTCCACGCCGTACATCTCGCTGATCAATCCCGCGAACGAATCCACCACAGCCGCGCGTTTCACCTTCCCGTTCGCCGTCCGCTCGCCGCGTGAAGCCGCCAACGGCCGCGGCAGCACCCGGAAGTCCTTCAGCTGCTCCACCCGCGCGAGGTCGGCGTTGACCCGGTCCAGCTCCTCCCTGAGCCGACCAGCCAGCTCCGCACCGGCGGCAGCGCCCGGTTCGATGAGGACAGTCAGATACTTCCGCCCGTCCCCGACCACGATCGCTTCCTCGATCAGCGAACTCTCCCGCAGCCGGATCTCGATCGGTTGCGGATCGACTGTCTTGCCGCCCCGGGTGATGATCACGTCCTTCTTCCGGCCGATCAGCCGGATGTCCCCTTCGGACGTCCGCTCCATCAGGTCGCCGGTGCGGAACCAGCCGTCCTCGAACACCGCTTCGGTTTCCTCGGGATTCCGCCAGTACCCGCTGAACAGCAGCGGCGCGCGGAGCAGCATTTCACGGTCGTCGGCCAGTTTCACCTGGAAACGCGGGTCCGGGAACTCCCGGCCGATCCGTCCCGGGCGCGGGAACGGCTGGCCGAACTGCCCGATGGGACAGCCGCCGGTCTCGGTGAGCCCGTAGTTCTCGCGCAGGTCGAGTCCCCAGATCTGCCACAGCGCCACGACACTCTCCGGCATGGCTGCCGAAGCCGTCCACGCGACGCGCAGCCGGTCCATGCCGTGACTCGCCCGCAGCGGAACGAAAACTCCGCGAACCGCGGCGGCGTAAAGGATTCTCAACAGCACAGAGGCACGGCTGTCGGACCAGCGCCGCTCAGCCATCCGGCGACCGACGCGCATCGCGATCCGGTAAGCGAGACGCCGGATTCCGGTCCAGGACTCAGCTTGCGCGATAAGCTCAGCAGCGAGCTTCTCGTAGAAGCGAGGCGGCCAGAGCACGACTGTCGGCCGTACCGCGCGCAGTACCTCGCCGTACTCCTCGATGGGGCAGAAAGTCACGACGAGCCGAGTGTGCAGCGGGGTGAAGACGAGCAGCACCGCCGGCGCCACATGCGCCAGCGGGAGAAAGCCGACCACGTCGTGCCGCGTGGTCCGGCTCTCCGGGTACAGGCCGATGACACTTTGGATCGCGTGCTGGAGCGTGCGGTGCGAATGCGTCACGCCCTTGGGAACGCCGGTGGAACCTGAGGTGTAGAAGAGGACGGCCGGGTCGTCGAGCGTCGTGGCGGCGATCAGCTCGGCCAAGGAGCCCGATTCGCCGGACGAGCGAAGGTCGTCCCACGTCACACCGGTGATCCCCTCCGGCAGATCCGGCGGCACGGCGTCGATTCCGGCGACGAGCCGCAGATCCGGGGTGTTCCCGGCGATCTTCGCGACCTTGGCGAGTTCCGTTTCCGTCTCGCCGACGAACGCGACCGCCTCGCTGTGCACGAGAACCTGCTCGATCTCCGCGGGCGAGTTGGTCGGATACACGCCGATCACCACGCCGCCGATGCTCTGCACGGCCAGCGCGGCGAACACCCATTCCGGCCGCGCGCTGCTCATCACCGCGACCCGATCTCCGTGCCGGACACCTTGTACGACAAGGCCGAGCGCCAGTTCGCGTACCCGTTCCAGGTACCTCCGCCAGGTGATCACCTGCACGGCCCCGCCGCGCGAATACCGCAGCGCGACGGCCTCAGGCTCTCGGCGAGCGCGGTCGAGCAGCAGACCCGGCAGCGTCCGCTCCGGTTCGAACTCGGTCAGCTCCATGTCCCGGCCTTTCTTCCCGCCGCAAGCCCAGATCCGGCGGCGCTCACGCGGCACGCTCGCCGAGGTGGAGGAAGTCACCTCGGTACCACGCCACCGGTTTGCCGTCGCCGGTCCGCGCCTCGCGCACCCGGCCGATGAGGATCACATGGTCCCCGCCGGGCACGGCCTGCTCCAATTCACAGTGCAGGACGGCCGCCGCGTCCGGCAGGAGCGGATGACCCAGCTCGTCGAACTCGAAGCTCCCGTACGCGAATTTGTTCTCGCCTTTCGTCGCGAACCTCGTCGCCAGCTCGGCGTGCGACGGCGTCACCACGTTCACGACAAACCGTTCTGCGGCCAGGAAAACCGGGAAGCAGGTCGCGCCCCGGTCAAGACACACCAGCACCAGCGGCGGATCGAGCGAGAGCGATGCGAAGGAACTCGCGGTGAATCCGTGCAACGTCCCGTCCTCGCTCCGGGTCGTCACGATCGTGACGCCGGACGGAAAACGGGACAGCGCCGAACGGAAAACGGCCGGGTCCAGATCGTGCGATACGTCAGCCATTCCATGCCTCCCGGGCAGCTCGTGCGGCAGGGTCGTTGAAAACTGTTCGCGCGTCGGCGGCCGTGACCTGCACCTGTTTCTCGTCCGGCCATGCCGCCGTCTCCTGGAGCAGCGCGACTTTCAAGGCCGCGAACACCGCTGGCGGTTTCGCCGCCGCCGTGCGCGCCCGCGCCGACGCGACCTCCAGCAACTCCCCCGGCTCAACCACTTCGTCGACAATGCCCAGCGCCTTCGCCTCGAACGCGTCGACGGATTCTCCGCCCAGCAACAACCGCCGGGCAGCGCGGTCGCCTAACACCTCGCGCACCCGGGCGATTCCTTTCACCGCAGGCAACATCCCGTGGTCGACCTCGGGGAAAACGAAGCGTGCCTGCGCCGACGCGTAAACGACATCGGCGAACAACGCCATTTCGATCCCGCCGCCGACGCACCAGCCGTTCACCGCGCACACCAACGGCCGGGGAAACTTTTCCAGCGCGCAGAGCAATGCGTGAAACGACGTCATCCGCTCGACCATCGATTCGGCGTCGTAGCCGACTGCTTCCTTGAGATCGCCGCCAGCACAGAAGAACCGATCACCCGCACCGGTCAAGACGACGGCGGGACCGCCGGCGAGGTCTTCCAGGATCGTGGTCAGCCCGCGGATGAGCGCGTCGCTGAGCGCGTTCGCGGGCGGGTGGCTCAGGGTCAAGACCACCACGCCGTCCGCTTCATCGGACACCTGGACAGCGCTGAGCGAGGCAGTGGTCATGTCGCCTCCGTTCAATTCGCCGATACGCCGGAAGCCGACGGAAAAACCGGCGGACGCTTCTCCCGGAATGCTTGGCGCGCTTCGCGATAGTCGGCTCCGGCGAAGTCGAGAATCTCCAGCGCGCCGGACAATTCGTGCTGCGGCAACGCATTCGTGAGCCACATGTTGAGCGCGCGTTTCGTGAACCGGAGCGCCTGCTGCGGGCCCTGCGCGAGTTGAGCGGCGACTTCCAACGCGCGCGGCAGCACCTGATCGCGGGGCACGGCCAGGCTCACGAGCCCGATCCGCTCCGCCTCGGCTCCGGTCAGTTTCTCCGACGTCAGCACGTAATACTTCGTTTTGGCCATCCCGACCAGCAGCGGCCAGATCAACGCCGCGTGGTCGCCCGCGGTGACGCCGACCTTGGTGTGCCCTTCGATCAACACCGCGTCTTCGGCGGCGATGCTGATGTCAGCGAGCAATGCGGTCGACAGACCGTAACCGACCGCAGGGCCGTTGATCGCGGAAATGATCGGCTTTTCGATCCGCAGCACCGTCGAAATCCGCCGCCGCTCGGCCTCCAGCATCGCGAGCGCGGACTCCGGCGTCGGGTCGGGTTCACGGACGTCCATCCCGGTGCAGAACGCGTCGCCGGCCCCGGTCACCACGACGACGCGCGTCTCGTCGTCGCGCTCGACGTCGGCCCAGATCCGGCTCAGCTCCTCGAACATCGGCATCAGCAGCGCGTTGTACCGCTCCGGCCGGTTGATGGTGATCAGCAGGACGCCGTCGGCCGGACGCTCGACGAGGACATTTCCGGTCCCGTGCTGGTAAAGCCCGCTCATCGGACCGCCTCCGCAGTCTTGCTCTCGGACTGGAACCGGCGCAGCGCTTCCTCGTGCGCCGGACGTGCGGCGCGGATCCCGGCCAGCACGTCGTCGGCCGGGCGCACCACGTTGCGCGGGTGCTTGAAACGCGGGATCACGTACTTGCCGAACAGTTCGATCGACCGCATCAGCTGGTCGTGCGGGAGACTGTCCACTCGCAGCACCAGCGATTCCACGCCCATGTCCGCGTAGCGCTGAACGTGCTCGATGCAATGCTCCGGGTCGCCGACGAGGAAGCCCTGCGAACGCTCGAACAGGTATTCCTCGTCGCTGAAATCGACGTCGTTGACGGCGCCCATGTAGGCGTAGTCCTGGGAAAGCTTCGCCAGCCGCCCGTACGCGTCGGTGGAAAGCTTGGACATCTCGAACAGCGGCCGGGCCTGTTCGCGGGCCAGGGCAGTCGTTTCGGCGCAGTGCATGCCGCCGCTGACCAGGACCATCTTGCGCGGCGTGATCGGGTGGTCGTGAGTGGCGGCGGCGAGGGTTTCGTCGTAGAGCTTCAGCATGTTCTCCACGAGGTCGTAGCCGAGGTAGAAGCCGCCCATGATCGCGCCGATGCCCATCCTGGCGGCGGTTTCGACCGAACTCGGGCTTCCCGCGGCGACCGAGATCGGCGGGTACGGCGCCTGCAACGGCTTCGGCACCAGACTGCGCGGCGGGACCTTGTAGTGCTCGCCCACGAACGAGAACGGATCGTCGAGGAACGCCCGGCGGATCAGCTCGATCCCTTCGCGCCACTGGGATTTGTTCTCCGTCGGGTCCACCTCGAACGCCCGCAGCGCGAGCGTCGTGTTGCCGCGCCCGGTGCCGAGTTCAATGCGGCCGTTGGACAGGATGTCCTCGGTCGCGATCCGCTCCGCGACGCGCAGCGCGTGATTCATCCGCGTCGGCAGCAGCGTCACGAGGTGAATGAAGCGGATCCGGCTGGTGAGCGCCATCAGGTACGGGTAGAGCACCTCCGGCGCCGACACCGTCGCGGTGCCGACGGCGACGTGCTGCTCGGAGCTCCCGAAAGCGTCGAAGCCGACCTGCTCGGCAAGCAGCACCTCCTCGACGAGTTCCCGGTAGCGGTGCTCGTGGGTGAGCCCGACCGGGGTGTCCCCCTCGGACATGAGGATGAAGTCCATGGCCGCTCCTTCCGTTCAATGTTATTGCTCGATAACATAAGGCGGAGCTAACCCGTGGTCAAGGCTGGACCTAGGAGGAATCTTGTTACTTGCTACTAACTTCCTGCGCAGGACGGCATGAGCGAGCTGCGCATCGAGCGCCTGACCTCGCCGGAAATCGCCGACGCGATCGCGAGCGGGACGAGGACCGCGATCCTGCCGCTGGGCGCGACCGAACAGCATGGCCCGCACCTGCCGTTGTCGGTCGACAGCGAGCACGCCGACCAGTTAGGCGTGCTCGTGGCGGAGCGGCTCGGCGACGCTCTCGTCCTGCCGACCGTGCGCGTCGGCTGTTCCGCGCATCATCTCGGCTTCGCCGGAACTCTGTCGCTGCGGCCCGAGACTCTGGAGGCGATCTGCTTCGACTGTTGTGAAAGCCTTGCCGCCCATGGGTTTCGCCGGGTGTTGATCTTTTCGGCGCACATCGGGAATTACCCGCTGCTGAGCGAACTGGAGCCAAGACTCGCCGCCCGGCTGCCCGCCGATCTGGACGTGATCGCCTTCGCCGACTCGACTGCGGTTCTCGACGCCTGGCGCGCCGCTGTCGCCGACCTTGCCGGGCACGTCGGAGGGCATGCCGACGTGGCTGAAAGCTCGATCATGCTCGCCCTTCGGCCGGAAGCGGTGCGGACCTCGCGTGCCGCGGCCGGGCTCGCCGAGCCGATGAACGACGACCTGCTCGGCCGGGTATTAACCGGCGGCGTTAAGGCGGTCGCACCCAACGGGGTGCTCGGCGATCCGCGGGGAATGGCGTCCGACCTGGGGTTTTCCTGCCTTGGCGCGGTCGCTGACCTGCTGGCGGCGTATGCGGCGGCCCGTTATCGGCCTCTCACCTAGACTCGAGCCATGACTAGCCCCTCTAGCGCCGCGTCGCCGCGTTCCTCGCGCAGGCAGACGTTGATCAAGGTCGCTGGCGAGTTGTTCCATGAGCGCGCCTTCGACGCGGTCACCACCGAGATGATCGGTGCGCGGGCTGGCGTGACCGGTCCTGCGCTGTACCGGCATTTCCCGAGCAAGCAGGCGTTGTTGATCGCTGTGCTCGAAGATCCGCTGAAGGATCTGCTCGCCAATGCGCGCGAGACCGCGGCGGGGGTTGCTGATCCGCGTGCGGCGCTTGAGGCGATGATCGATTACCACGTTACGCGCAGTCTTCAGAATGTGCCGTCGACGTTGGTGTTCCTGAAGAACGAGCACAACGTTCCGGAGGAAGAGCGGCATCGGATGCGGCGGATGATGCGGCTGTACGCCGAGGAGTGGAGTGCGTTGGTGGAGCGGTTGCGGCCCGACTTGTCGGACGCGCAGAACCGGGTGTTGACGCATGCGGTGTTTTCGATGATCAATTCTGTTCCGCAGTTCAATAGCGGGCTTGATGCGGAGAGTGTGGCGGAGACGATCCGGACGGCGGCGATCAATGCGTTGCTTGTTCCGGCTGGTGCCGTGTGAGGCGTCGGGACGTAGGGCCGTGAGGGTTCCCCTCACGGGAATGGTGCGGCGGGGCACCCCGAAGCCGTAATTGTGCTGACGGTCTGGGGTTGCTTGTCAAGGCGGGAAAGATGCCTTGACAAGCAACCCCAGACCGCAGGGAGGCTTCGTATCGGGGTGCAGGGCAGGGTCTGGGTGCCTGGCGAGTTGGGTGCATCGGCTGCGGTTGGGCGGGTGGGTCGTGGGGCGCGGTCCTGGTCACATTCAAATGTCTGACATTCGGTGTTAGGGTTGCCTTATGAACGATCTTCGGGCGCCCAGTCGGGTCGCCAGTCTTGCCGCGCAGCTTGTGGACACGCTTCGGGAGCAGATCGCTTCTGGCGAGTGGCCGGTCGGGATGCGGATTCCGGCGGAGAATGACCTGGTCAAGCAGCTTGGGGTGGGGCGGACGACGGTGCGGGAGGCGCTCGGCGCGCTGGTGCATCTCGGTTTGCTGGAGGCTCGCCGGGGCGACGGGACGTACGTTCGGGCGTCCAGCGAAATGCAGTCCGTGCTGATGCGGCGGGCCAAATCCTCGCGGCGGGGCGACGTGCTGGAGCTGCGGGCCGTGCTGGAGGAGTACGCCTCGGGTCTGGCTGCGGTGCGCCGCACTGACGAAGACCTGGTCGGCTTGCGGCATTTGCTTGACGAGGCCGAGGTGCGGGACGACGCCGAGACAGCCGTCGAGGCGGACGTCCGGTTTCACCAGGCCGTCGTGAACGCGGGGCGGAACTCCCTGCTCACTGAGGTGTACGACGTGCTCAGCGCGTCCGTCGCCGAGCAGATCGGCGACACTCTCTGGCCCGAGGCGACCGCTCGAGAGCACACTCGGCTGCATCGGCAGCTGGTCGAGGCGATCGCTGCCCAGGACGAGGTCGGGGCGCGTTATTGCGCCGCCGAGATCGTGAAGCTCACCGGGGCCGGAACGGAGCGGGAGAAGTGACCGCCGAGGTCGAGGCGCCGGCCGTCGCGAAAAGACCGATCACCAAGCCGGAGTGGTCCGCGGGGCTGTTGCTCGCGATCCTCCTGGTGGCGGCGAATTTGCGCGCGACCCTGACCGGCGTCGGCACGCTGCTGCCCGCCATCGAGCACGACACCGGTCTGCCCGCGTCGGCGGGTGGCGTGCTGAATACCTTGCCGCTGCTCATGTTCGCGGTGACTTCGCCGCTCGTCGGGCGCGTTTCGCATCGGGTCGGGTCCACGCGGTTGCTCGTGTTCTCGCTGGCGGTGCTGGCAGTGGGCACGGTGGTCCGGTCGCTGCCGTCGATCGCTTGCCTGTTCGCGGGGACGGTGCTGCTGTCGGCTGCGATCGCGGTCGGGAACGTCTTGCTGCCTACGGTGATTCGGACGCATGTTCCGGCCTCGCGGGTGCATACCGTCAGCGCGCTCTACGTCACGGTCATGGGCGTGGTCGCCGCGGTGTCGTCCGGGATTTCCGTTCCGCTGGCGGGGGTTCTGCCCGGGGCGTGGCATTCCGCGCTGGCCTGGGCAGTGGTCGTCGCCTTGGCCGCACTGGCCGGATGGTTGCCCCGGCTGCGCGGCTCACGGCCGGACACCGGACCGCGGACGGGCGCCGCGCACGCGCCGACTCCGTGGCGATCCTGGCTGGCGTGGCAGGTTTCCCTGTTCATGGGCCTGCAGTCGCTCGCCTTCTACACCGCCGTCGCGTGGTTGCCCAGCATCCTCAGCGGGCAGGGCATGAGCACGACCGCGGCCGGCTGGATGCTGTTTTACTACCAGCTCGTCGCGCTGGCCACCGGCATGGTGCTGCCCCTGCTCACCAAGGGCCGGGCCGACCAGCGGTTCCCCGCCGCCGCGGCATCGGCGGTCACCGCCGCCGGTTTCGCGATTCTCCTTCTGGCGCCCGGGATCGCGATCGTCGGGTGCACGCTGCTCGGCCTCGGCACTGGCGTCTGTCTCGTGCTCGCGCTCAGCTTCCAGAGCCAGCGCGCCACCGGTCCCAGCGAGACCACGGCGCTTGCCGGGATGGCGCAGTCCATCGGCTACCTCGTCGCCGCAGCCGGACCGCTGCTGCTCGGCATCCTGCACGACGCCACCGGAAGCTGGTCCGGCGCGCTGCTCGCGCTCACCGCGTTGAGCATCGTGATGGTCTTCGCCGGGTACGGAGCCGGGCGCGATCGCCACGTTAGCGCCGGCCGCTGAGACGATGTCCGACGTCGACCTCGCCGACCAGATTCTCGCGCTGGCTCGCCTGGTCAAACGAGCGGAAGCGGCACCGGCCGAGCCGATGTGCTTGTCGCTGCTGACCATGCTCGCCGACGAGGGCCCGTTCCGGGCCGGGGAAATCGCCGCGGTGCTGGGCGTGAATCCGTCGACGGTCAGCCGCCAGGTCGCCGGGCTGGTCCGGTCCGGGCTGGTCCGGTCCGGGCTGGTCCGGTCCGGGCTGGTCCGGTCCGGGCTGGTCGAGCGCCGGGCCGATCCGGACGACGGCCGGGCCAGCCCGCTCGTGGTGACTGATGCGGGCCGCCGGATGCTGGACGCCGAACGACAGCGCCGGGCCGACCAGTTCGGCGGCGCTCTCGCTGGGTGGTCTCCGGAGGAACGGGCGCGGTTCGCGGACCTGCTCGGCTGTTTCGTCCGAGATCTCCGGCGGAGCGGCTCGCTCCCCGGCGAGTGAACCTCTCCCTCTTCCGCTCGATGTTATTGGTCGATAACATATCAAGACAGATCACTCCAGCTCAGCTCTCGTAGAGTGTTATCATCGAGTAACTTCGAGCGGATTTGAGATCCAGGAGGTTAGACATGCCCACTACGCCGGATGCCGCGGCCAGCGTGCGCGCGGCCGTGCTCGCGCTCGAGGAAGGCCGGATGATCGTGGTCGTCGACGATCACGATCGGGAGGACGAGGGCGATCTCGTGCTCGCGGCCGACAGCGTCACCGCCGGCCAGCTGGCCTTCCTCGTCGCGCACACCACCGGAATCGTGTGCGCGCCGATGACGGAGGAACGAGCCGACGCGCTCGCGCTTCCGCCGATGGTCGCGGACAACAAGGACGCGCACGGCACCGCGTTCACCGTGTCGGTCGATCACACCGACGCCGGGACCGGAGTGTCCGCGACGGCACGCGCTCGCACCTGCCGGGCGCTCGCCGATCCCGCCACCACTCGCGAGAATCTTCGCCGCCCAGGCCACATCTTTCCGTTGCGTGCCCGGGACGGCGGCGTGCTCGTCCGTGCCGGGCACACCGAAGCCGCCGTCGATCTGCTGAAGCTGGCAGGTCGCGAGCCGGTCGGTGTCATCAGCGAGCTGATCGGCGTAGACGGCGAGATGCTGCGCGACACGGGCGTGCGCGAGTTCGCCGCCGAACACGGCCTGCCCGTCGTCGCCATCGCCGATCTGATCCGGTACCGCCGCACCACCGAGCGCTTGGTCGAACCGGTCGCGGTCGCCGCGATGCCGACCGCTTTCGGCGACTTCCGCGCGGTCGCGTACCGATCGCGCCTCGACGGTGCCGAACACCTCGCCCTCGTCATGGGCGACGTCGCCGCCGCGGGCGGCTCCGAGCGCGGCGCGCTGGTGCGGGTGCACAGCGAATGCCTCACCGGCGACATCCTCGGCTCGCTGCGCTGCGACTGCGGCACCCAGCTCGAACAAGCGATGCGCGCGGTCGCCGACGAAGGGTGCGGGGCCGTCATTTACCTGCGCGGCCATGAAGGTCGAGGTATCGGCCTCGCGCACAAGATCCAGGCGTACGCACTGCAGGAATCCGGTCTCGACACGGTCGACGCCAATGTCGCGCAGGGTCTTCCGGCGGACTCCCGCTCCTATGATTCCGGTGCGCAGATCCTCGGCCATCTCGGCGTCCGGCGAGTGCGCCTCATCACCAACAACCCGGAGAAATACCGCGGGCTCGCCGAATCCGGACTTCACGTCACGGAGCAGATCGCGCTGCGCCCGGTCGAAACTCCGCAGAACCTCCGCTACCTCCGGACTAAACGCGACCGGATGGGCCACGCCTTCGCGGCCTTGGCCGATCCGGAGCCGGAGCGCAAAACTTCCTGACCGCCGTTCCTCTCGGCACGGCCAATTCCCCGCGCGACCGGCGTTACATTATTGCCGGCGACCAGCCACAGTGGACTCCTGTTATGGTCTGCGGAGACCGCGTCCAGTTTTCAGGAGGAGTCACCGCGATGGCACAGAAAGTCCTCGTCGAGATGATCGACGACCTCGACGGGTCCGAAGCCGGGCAGACCGTCCCCTTCGGACTCGACGGCGTCCAGTACGAAATCGACCTGTCCGACGAAAACGCCGCCACCCTGCGCGGGGAACTGGCGGCGTTCATCGCGTCCGCCCGCCGGACCGGCGGACGCAAGACGACCGTGCGGGCCACGGCCGCGCCGACGGCCGAGGAACGCGAACGCTCCAAGGCGATCCGCACGTGGGCCCTGGACAACAACTGGGCCATCGCCGAACGCGGCCGCATCCCGCGCGAGGTGATCGCCGCCTACGAGGAAAGCCAGAAGCCGGAGGCGAAACCCCGCAAGCGCCCCGCGAAAAAGCGCGCGAGCAAATAAGCTGCCTGCCTCGAGGCGTTCCGCGTAGATCATTTCGGAAAACCCCGGACGGCCGCTCACTCCCCCGCCGGAGTTTCAACACCGCCGCCCGGCACTTTCCCTCGCCGCACCGCCAGGCACACCGAAACGCGAGAGTTCCGACTCTCAGCGAAACACCGCCCGGCCGGAGTCATTCACCTCCGGCCGGGCAGTCTTTTCCCACCGATCAACCTCGCCCCCCCCGGCGCCCCCATCCCGCCCCTCGAGGCCACCCGTCGCCCGAAGCCCTCGCCGGACCCGACAAGCCCTCGAGAACCACCTCCTCACCCCCGCGGCCACGCCACCAGACCGCACGGCGGGTACCCGCCAGCAACTTCACACACCCCGGCGACGCCCCCCCTCCTCCCCCACTCCCAGCGACAACAAACTCACACCCCACCCCAGCACCCCGCCCCACGAGACCCCCTCTCTCTCCGCACCACCCCTTTCACCGACACCACCAACCCGCCCCAGATCGCGGGATCGCGTCGGCGTGTCGAGGGCCAGCGTGCACGGCCCCCCGGGCCGGGCGCGCTGGCCCTC
>NZ_JBVKDT010000004.1:127098-299427 GCF_055633655.1 Amycolatopsis sp. NPDC114503
GGGGGTACCACTCCCCCCCCCCCTCCGGGCCGGGCCTTCCCCCCCCCCCCCACGCCGACTTAAAGGCGATCCCGCCCGCGACGGCGAAGCCGGCGCCATCAAACACAGTCCTGCCGCACCACCAACCCAAACCCGAGAGAAACCCGCTACAGTAACCCCCCCAAACTTCCTCCAGGGGGCAGCGATGGAGTTTCAGGAAGTCGTGCGGCGCAGGCGGATGGTGCGCAAGTTCACCGACGAGCCGGTGTCCGAGGACAGCCTCCGGCGAATCATGCGCAACGCGCTGCGCGGACCCTCCGCCGGGTTCTCGCAGGGACAGGCATTCCTGGTCCTGCAGGGCGACGACGTGCGGCGGTTCGCCGGCATCCTCGAGTCCTGGACGCTGGACGAGAGCCTCAAGGCCGCGCCGGTGATCGTGATCCCGTTTTCGGTGAAGGACGTCTACCTCGACCGTTACGCCCAGCCGGACAAGGGCTGGACCGACCGCAGCGAGGACCACTGGCCGGTGCCGTTCTGGTATATCGACACCGGCATGGCCGTCCTGCTGATCCTGCAGACCGTGGTGGACGAGGGGCTCGGCGCGGTGTACTTCGGCATCGGCGCGGAGGATTTCGCCAAGGTGCGCACCGAATTCGGCGTGCCCGAGAGCCACGAACCGGTCGGCGCGATCGCCATCGGCCACGACGCCGACGCCAAGATTTCCGCAGGCGCCTCCCCGGCCTCTCGCAGGCGGAAGCCGGAAAGCGAGACGGTCCACTTCGGACAGTGGTAGCGCGGCGCGCGGCATCCGCCGGTTCCTCGAGCCACACCAAGCCGGGTTCGTCGACCGAGCCGCAGTCGCCGGTCAGACAAGCTCGCTGGGGCGCGAGTTCCCGGACGGCAGCGATGCGTTCCGACGCGTAACGGCAGCCAAGGGCCAGGCCGTCGCCGGTGAGCGCGATTTCTCCGCGCTCACCGGCCGGTACCGTTCTGGTGCCGTCCCACACCGCGACGCTGGTGCCCGCGACCGCGCGGCCCAGCGGGATGCTGCGTCCACGACAGCGGCGAACAGTTCCAGGCCGAAGACAGTCCCGACGTCACCACGGCACAGAGAGTGACAGCAGCCGGACCCAGCGGACGCATCCGCCCGCCGCGACCAGCCGAGTGGCTGCCCGGTGCGGCGAGGCCACCGCCGTCGAGTCCGAAGTCCAGAACACTGTCGCCGGATCGGCCGGTCGCAAGGCG
Organism: Amycolatopsis sp. NPDC114503; assembly: GCF_055633655.1. Taxonomy (NCBI): domain Bacteria; kingdom Bacillati; phylum Actinomycetota; class Actinomycetes; order Pseudonocardiales; family Pseudonocardiaceae; genus Amycolatopsis; species Amycolatopsis sp. NPDC114503. The sequence continues at coordinate 128,323 of NZ_JBVKDT010000004.1, forward strand.
CGAGTCCGTCGCCGGGCTCCCGGAGGCGTTCTACCGGCACGTGGCCGATCGATGCCGCGGCCAGGGCGCGTCGCCGGTGACGGCTGTCCGGACACCAAGGCGGCGAGCCGGGTTTCGGAGGCGTGCACGTCCAAACGGTAATCGTTTTCGTAAATGCAACATCAAACATTGCCGCATCACCCGAATCCCAGGGCGGACGGGACAGCCAACTCCCCCTTTCCTCCTGGCGCGATCCAGGAAATCCGGACAACACGAAAATGTTTCAATACAGCCGGAAACCCAGAAGAAGCGACATAATCACCACTACCGGACCGACGCCTCGCCCCACCTGCCGCCGGACGCGGAAATACCGCTCTCGGCCGTTTCCTCCCGGGAAGCGCCCCGCGGGCCTTCCGGCAGGCACCGCCCCAGCCGAAGCACCTGCGACGAATCCCCGGCAGAGCAGTCCGACACCCCCCGAACAGCGCAACGAAATCATCCGTTTGCCGCGCACATCACCTCGATGGCACAAACCCACGACGCGAGACGACAATTCCCTCGAAAGTGCCATCAATCCCGCGAAGCAGCACTTGCATATTCCGGTCCGGCGCGGAATGTCACCGAATTCGAGGACCAAGGAAACTTGACGGGCGCCCTCAGCGAGCACGACGAGCCCCGCCCGCCGCGCCGGACCCCCTCCGCACAGCGACTTCGCGCCACTCGTCGTGCCACGGATTTCACCCCAGCGGAGCAGTCCCACCTCCACCAACCGGGGAATTCCGCCCCCGAAAGCGGGGAAATCCTGGTAACATCGCCCGTGCGGAGGATCGGTTTGCGGTAAATGCACGACGACGATCAGGCTTCCCCGGAACCCTTCGCCGGACCGTCCCGGATCCGTCGACAACCGCCACTGGCTGTTGAAAAATAAAGGGTATTCACGGCATAGGTCCCCTTTGCCAGATTAATGGTTCTTTACGTGGTCTAGACCTCAATCCCGGCTCGTGCCGCATTTGTCAACCGGGACTCGCATCGAACAGGTCACGAAATTGTCAACTCCGACGTCCGTAGGTTACGTCGGCGTTACATCCACCGATCATTAGGCATATGGATCTCACCGAGTACCCGACCGCCCGCCCCGGTCCGGCACCCGACACCGAAGAAGCATTTGCTCAGGTGATGGCCGATGTCACCGGGCAGGAAAAAGTGTCGGTCGACAGCAACTTCTTCGCCGATCTCGGGGCCAACTCGCTCGTGATGGCACAGTTCTGCGCGCGAGTGCGCAAGCGTGCCGATCTTCCCGCCGTCTCCATCAAGGACATTTACCGGAATCCGACCATCGCCAGTCTCGTCTCCGCTTTGGCCGAAACCGAAGAGATCCCGGCCGAGGCGCCGGCGCCTGCTCCCGCCGAGCCGCCGAAGAGGGCGAGCCGGCTCGAATACTTCGGCTGCGGGACGCTGCAGCTGCTGATCTTCTTCGCCTATTCCTATCTCGTGGCCCAGGTGCTCGGCGTCGGCACCGGCTGGATTCTGGCCGGCACCGGCGTGCTCGACTACTACCTGCGCTCGGTGGCCTTCGGGGCCGTGGTGCTGGCGGTGCTGTGCACCCTTCCGATCGCGCTCAAATGGATCCTCGTCGGCCGCTGGAAGGCGGGAGAGATCCGCACGTGGAGCCTCGGCTACGTCCGGTTCTGGGTGGTCAAGACGCTCGTCCAGCGGAACCCGCTGGTCCCGCTGTTCGTCGGCTCCCCGCTCTACTCGCTGTACCTGCGCGCGCTGGGCGCGAAGATCGGCAAGGGAGTCACGATCTTCTCGCGCTTCGTCCCGGTGTGCACCGATCTGCTCGCCATCGGGGAAGGCACGGTGATCTGCAAGGACACCTACTTCACCACCTACCGCGCACACGACGGCGTGATCCGGACCGGCCCGGTCGCGATCGGCGCGCACTCCTACGTCGGCGAGATGTCCGTCATCGACATCGAAACCCGGCTCGGCGCCAACGCCCAGCTCGGGCACGCCTCGTCCCTGCACGCCGGGCAGACGGTCCCGGACGGGCAGAGCTGGCACGGAGTCCCCGCCGTCCCCGCCGACGTGCACTACCGGCGCGTCGAACCGCGGGCCTGCGGCAGCGTCCGGCGGGCGCTGTTCGCCGTGCGCCAGGCCCTGACCGCGTTCCTCCTGCTGGCCCCGGCCGTCCTCGGCCTGGTCGGCTTCGTGCTGAACACGCTGCCGAACCTCAGCCCGGCGATGGGGCTCGGCACGGCCGTCCTGGACTTCAGCAACCCGAAGTTCTACTGGAAGGCCCTCGTCGTCTCCTTCATCCTGTACTTCGGCCTGCGGCTGACCGGCTTCCTGATCGTCACGTTCGTGCCGCGGCTGCTGAACCTCGCGCTCAAACCCGGCGAGGTCTACCCCCTCTACACTTTCCGCTACACCGCGCACCGCGCCATCCGCGTGCTCACCAACCTGCGGTTCTTCAAAACGCTTTTCGGCGACAGCTCCGCGATCGTGCACTACCTGCGCGCGGTGGGCTGCAAGGTGTCCAAGAAAGAACAGACCGGGTCCAACTTCGGCCTCGACGAGAAATACGAGAACCCGTACCTCTTCTCCTCCGGCTCGGGCACGATGGTCGCCGACGGCCTGTCGGTGATCAACGCCGAGTACACCAACACCTCGTTCCGGCTGTCGCGGGTGCACGTCGGGGCGCAGAACTTCCTCGGCAACCACGTCGCCTACCCCGCCGGAGCGAAGACCGGCGACAACTGCCTGCTGGCCACCAAGGTCCTGGTGCCGCTCGACGGCCCGGTGCGCGAGGGCGTCGGCCTGCTCGGCTCCCCCAGCTTCGAAATCCCGCGCTCGGTGGAGCGCGACAGCCAGTTCGACCACCCGAAAACCCCGGAGGAATTCCGGCGCAGGCTGGCCGCCAAGACCCGGCACAACGCCGGGGGCATGCTGCTGTACGCCCTGTCCCACTGGCTGTTCTTCTACGGGCTGCTGCTGCTCACCTGGGCCTCGGACGTCTACTACGACCTGATCGGCCCGCCGCTGTTCGCGATCGACACGGCCGCGATGCTCCTCTACGGCATGCTCTATTTCATCGCCGTGGAACGGATCACGGTGTTCGTCCGGCCGATGCGTCCGGTGTCGTGCTCGATCTACGACCGGCGGTTCTGGCGGCAGGAACGGTTCTGGAAGGCGGCCGCGGCGGGCGCGATCTTCCGCGCGCTCGACGGGACCCCGTTCAAGCGCGTGATGTGGCGGCTGCTGGGCGTCAAGGTCGGCAAGCGGCTGTTCGACGACGGCGCGATGATCATCGAGAAGACGCTGGTGCGCATGGGAGACGACGTCACCCTCAACATCGGGTCCGTCGTCCAGTGCCATTCGCAGGAGGACGGCGGTTACAAGATGGACCGCATCTCCATCGGCAGCGGCTGCGTCGTCGGCACCGGCGCGCTGGTGCATTACGGCGTGACGATGGGCGACGGCTCGACGCTCGCCCCCCATTCCTTCCTCATGAAGGGCACTGAGGTCCCGGACCGCGCGCACTGGGGCGGGAACCCCGCGCACGAGATCCGGGCCCGCCGCCGTCAGCTGGCGGGGAAATCGTGACGGAGCAACGACAACCACGGGAAGGACGACCCATGAGAACCGGACTGGGAGCGGGCCGCGAGCACTGGCGCGAGGTACTCACCGCCGGCGGCCGCACCAGCGTCCCGCGCTGGACGCTGGACCCCGGCTCCGCGATCGGCGACCACGAGACGCCGATCCCCCGGGGGATCGCGGCCGGGCTGCGGCTGCTGGCCGAACAATTGCGCGTGCCGCTGAGTTCGGTGCTGCTCGCCGCGCACGCCAAGGTGCTCGCCGCGCTGTCGGGCGAGCCGCAGGTGTGCACCGGCTACGTCGCCGGGCCCGGCGGGGCGCCGCTGCCCTGCCGGCTGAGCACCGAACCCGGCACCTGGCGCGAGCTGATCGAGCACACCGCGGAGATCGACGCGCAGACGTGTGCGCTGCGGGACTTCCCGGTCGACGAACTGCGCGCCGAACTCGGCATCGCCGCGCCGCCGTTCGAAACGGTCTTCGACCCGACCGGCACCGCGGGGGACCTCGCCGGGGACACCGTGCTGCAGCTGGACGTCTCGCCGGATCTGGAGACGCTGCGGCTGCGCTTCCGCACCGAGGTGCTGGATTCCGAAAGCGCCGAACGCATTCTCGGCTATCACCTGAGCGCGCTCGCGCTGATCCGCACCGATGTCAGGGCGTCGCACCGCGAAACGACCCTGCTGTCGTCCGCGGAACTCAAGCTGCAGCTGGAAGGCCTCGCCGGGCCGCACGTCGAGGTCCCGGATCTGCGCTGCCACGAGCTGTTCCAGCGCAGCGTCGCCAGCCGCCCGGACGCGATCGCGGCGGTGCACGGCGACCGGAAGTGGACGTACCGGGAGCTCAACGGGCGCGCCAACCGCCTGGCGAGGGCGCTGGTGGCACGCGGGCTGCGCCGCGAGGGCGTCGTCGCGGTGGTGACCGAACGCAATCTGGACTGGATGGCCGCCGTGCTCGCGGTGTTCAAGGCGGGCGGCGTCTACCTGCCCATCGAGCCGCATTTCCCCACCGACCGCATCGCGACCACACTGCGCCGGGCCGACTGCGAGCTGGTGCTGACCGAACAGGGCAGCACGACCACGCTGCGCAAGGCCGTCGAATCCCTGCCCGGCGTGCGGACCGTGTTCGTGGACGCCGCGTACGAGGAGGACCACTCCGAAGAAGACCTCGGCATCGCCGTCGATTCCGGACAGCTCGCCTACATCTACTTCACCTCGGGCTCAACAGGCGAGCCGAAGGGCGCGATGTGCGAGCACGCCGGGATGGTCAACCATCTCTACGCCAAGATCAACGACCTGGGCATCACCGAGGACTCGGTGGTGGCGCAGGTCGCGCCGCAGTGCTTCGACATCTCGCTGTGGCAGCTGGTCTCCGCGCTGCTGGTCGGCGGGCGGACGCTGCTGATCGAACAGGACGTGATCCTGGACGCCGACCGGTTCGTCGACCGGCTCGGCAGCGGCGGTGTTTCGGTGCTGCAGATCGTGCCCTCCTACCTCGAGGTCGTCCTGTCCGCGGTGGACAAGAACCCGGTCGCGCTGCCCGACCTGCGCTGCGTGTCGGTGACCGGCGAGGCGCTCAAGACCGAACTGGCGCAGCGCTGGTTCGCGACGATGCCGGACATCAAGCTCGTCAACGCTTACGGCCTCACCGAAACCTCGGACGACACCAACCACGAGGTGATGGACCGCGCGCCGGTGCGGGAGCGCGTGCCGCTCGGGCCGCCGGTGCAGAACGTGCGCGTGTACATCGTCGACGAGAAGCTCGACCCGGTCCCGCTCGGCGCGCCCGGCGAGATCGTGTTCTCCGGGGTGTGCGTCGGCCGCGGCTACATCAACGATCCGGAACGCACCGCGCGGGCGTTCACCACCGACCCGCACCGGCCCGACGCCCGGCTCTACCGCAGCGGCGACCACGGCCGCTGGCTGCCCGAGGGCAAGGTGGAATTCCTCGGCAGGCGCGATTCGCAGGTCAAAATCCGCGGTTTCCGGATCGAGATCGGCGAAATCGAGAACACGCTGCTGCGGGTGCCCGGCGTGCGCGACGGCGCGGTGGTCGTGGCCGAACGCGGGCAGAGCAAGCGGCTGGTCGCGTTCTACTCCAGCGGCGAGCAGCTCGACCTCGAACTGCTGCGGGAACAGCTCGGCGCGGCGCTGCCCGAGTACATGCTGCCCTCGGCTTTCCACTGGCGGGAGCAGTTGCCGTTGACCGCCAACGGAAAGATCGACAAGAAGAACCTCGCCGCGCTCGCCGTCGAACTCGACGCGGCGGAAGAGGACTACGACGAGCCGGTCACCGAAACCGAACGGCGGCTCGCCGGAGCCTGGGCGCAGGTGCTCGGCGTCCGGTCCGGTCAGATCGGCCGCCGGGACAGCTTCTTCGGCCGGGGCGGCACGTCGCTGTCCGCGGTGAAACTGGCGATCGCGCTCGACCGCGCGGTCTCGATCAAGGACGTCGCCAAGCACCCGGTGCTCGCCGACCTGGCCGCGCTGATCGACAGCCGGTCCGGCTCCTCGTCCTGCCCCTCCTGACCCGATCCCACGGCGGAAATCGAAAGGATTCCACGATGTCGTTGTCCAAGTTCCTGCCCAAGACGTCCCCGCCCGAGCCGGTTTTCTGTCCCGGGCTGCCCGCGGTGCTGCGGGCCGAGGCAGGCGGCAACCCGGCCGGCTGGGCGAGCACGCACCGGGAGACGGTGCGAAGACTCGTCGCCGAATACGGCGCGGTGCTCGTCCGCGGTCTCGGGCTCGCCGAACAGACCGCGGTCGCGGCCGTGTTCGGGAGGCTGACCGACCTGCTGATGACCGAGCGGGAGGCCTTCGCGCCGCGCGCGGCCTACCCCGGCGGGGTGCACTCCTCGACGGAATGGCCGCCGAACCAGCCGATGTGCATGCACCACGAACTCAGCTACACCCTGGAATTCCCGGGCCTGATGCTCTTCGCCTGCGTCAGCCCGCCGTCCTCGGGCGGCGTCACCGGGGTCAGCGATTCCACCGCCGTGCTGGCCTCGCTGCCCGCGGACCTGCGCGCGCGGTTCGAGCGCGACGGCTGGCTGCTCACCCGCAGCTTCAACGACGAGATCGGGGCGTCGGTCGCCGAAGCCTTCGGCACCGAGGACCGCTCCGCGATCGAGGACTACTGCCGCGCCAACCGGATCGAGTTCGAATGGCAGCCCGACGGCGGGCTGCGCACCCGGCAGCGCCGCAACGCAATCGTCGGGCATCCGGTCACCGGGCAGCCCTGCTGGTTCAACCAGATCGCCTTCCTCAACGAGTGGACGATGGCGCCCGAGGTGCACGAGTACCTGGTCGACATCTACGGAGCGGACGGGCTTCCGTTCAACACCCGCTTCGGCAACGGCGACCCGATCGGCGAGGACGTCGTGCACCTGCTCAACGAGGTGTACGAGGAGCACACCGTCCGCGAACCGTGGCAGGCGGGTGATCTCCTCCTGGTCGACAACGTCCGCACCGCGCACAGCCGGGACGCCTACGAGGGCCCGCGCGAGGTGCTCGTCGGGCTCGCCGACCCGGTACGACTTTCCGACTGCTCGCTCGCTGCCGAGGGGAAAACCCAGTGACCACGCAATCCTTCACCGCCGGATCCGCGTCCGCGGGGCCGGTCGCCGTGCCGCCCTTCGCGGTGATCTCCGGCGCCCAGGTCCAGCAGGCGCTGGCCGGGCGCGAACGGGAGGTCGTCGACCTCGTCGAGACCGCCTACCGGGTGCACGGCTCCGGCGATTCGGTCAACCCGCCCTCGTATTTCCTGCGCTTCCCGGACCGTCCGGCCGACCGGATCATCGCCCTTCCCGCCTCGCTCGGCGGGAAGACGAACGTCGCGGGCCTGAAGTGGATTTCCAGCTTTCCGGGCAACGTCGCCGCCGGGATCCCGAGGGCGTCGGCGGTGCTGATCCTGAACGACCTCGCGACCGGTTATCCTTTCGCCTGCTTGGAAAGCTCCATCATCAGCGCCACCAGGACGGCCGCCTCCGCCGCGCTCGCCGCGGACTGGCTCAGCCGGACGCGGGAACGTCCCCGGCGGGTCGGGTTCTTCGGCGTCGGCCTGATCGCCCGCTACATCCACACCTTCCTCGCCGGGACCGGCTGGGAGTTCGACGAAATCAACGTGCACGACCTGCACGCCGACAGCGCCGCCGGTTTCCGCGGCTACCTGGAGCAGTCCGGGTTCGCCGGCGACATCAGCGTGCACGACACGGCCGAAGGCCTGATCCGCGACAGCGATCTGGTGATCTTCGCGACCATCGCCGGCGAACCGCACGTGCACGATCCCTCGTGGTTCTCGCACAATCCGTTGGTACTGCACGTTTCCTTGCGCGATCTGGCCCCGGAAGTCCTGCTGGCGTCGGCGAACATCGTCGACGACGTGGACCACTGCCTGAAGGCCAACACTTCGCCGCATCTGGTCGAACAGCGCACCGGAAGCCGGGATTTCCTGCTCGGCACCCTGGACGACGTGCTGTCCGGCCGGATCAGCCCGCCCGCCGGCCAGCCGCTGATCTTCTCCCCGTTCGGGCTCGGCGTCCTCGACCTCGCCGTCGGGGCCTTCGTCCACGAGAGAGTGTCCGACGCCGGCGGACTGCACGTCATCGAGGACTTCTTCCACGACCTGCGCCGGTATGGCTGAGCGCCGTCCGCCCCTGAGCTTTTGTTTCTGACGAGGAGAAAACTGTGCCAGTCATCACCGTTCCCGAAGCCTTCAACGAGGAGGCGCTGTACGTCGACCTCCGCTGGAGTTTCGGCTATTCGCTGTTCCTCAAGTGCGAGGGCTTCAATTTCGCCGGCTCCATCAAGCTGAAGGCCGCCACCGAAATGGTCGACGCCGCCGAACGCGACGGCCTGCTGCGGCCGGGCTCGATCATCGTCGAGTCCTCTTCGGGCAACCTCGGCGTCGCGCTGAGCATGATCGCGGCGAGCCGGGGGTACAAGTTCCTGTGCGTCACCGATTCCCGCTGCAACCTCGCGACCCGCCGCGCCATCGAGGCGCTCGGCAACGAGGTGCACATCATCACCGAACCCAGCCCCGAGGGCGGTTTCCTCGGGGCGCGCATCGACCACGTGCGCATGCTGTGCGCGTCGGACGAGCGCTACGTGTGGCTCAACCAGTACACCAACCCGGACAACTGGGGAGCGCATTTCCACCGCACCGGGCCGGAGATCGCCGCCGCGTTCCCCGCCCTCGACGTGCTGTTCGTCGGCGCGGGCACCACGGGCACCCTGATGGGCTGCGCGCGGTTCTTCCGGCAGTGGCACCGTCCGGTGCGGATCGTCGCGATCGACAGCGTCGGCTCGGTGACCTTCGGCGGCCCGGCGGGCAGGCGGATGCTGCCGGGACTGGGCACCAGCGTGCGCCCGGCGATCCTCGACGAGTCCTATGTGGACGACGTGGTCCTCGTCGAGGAGCCGGATTCGGTCCGGGCGTGCCACCGGCTGGCGCGCAACGGATTCCTGTTCGGCGGCTCGACCGGGACGGTCGTCAGCGGGGCCACCAGCTGGCTGTCCGAACACGACGCGCACCACCTGACCGCGGTGGCCGTCGCCCCCGACCTCGGCGAGCGCTACCTCGACACGATCTACCAGACCAACTGGCTGCAGGGCATCTACGGAGAGGACGTGCTTTCGCCGCAGCCCCGCCAATCCGTCTGATCCGCGCGGGCGGCGCACCGGCATCCTCCGGTGCGCCGCGCCCCGGCGGGATCAGACCTTCTTCTGCCATTCCTCCCAGCTGAAGCGCCAGTCGGTCCAGCCGTCGCCGGGTTTGAGGTCCACTCCGGTGTCGGAGACCGTCACGACGTCCCCGCGATGGGAGTTCTCGTAGAACCACTTCGCGTTCTCGACGCTGACGTTGAGACAGCCGTGCGAAGTGTTGGAGTGTCCTTGCTGCCGGACCGACCACGGCGCGGAGTGCAGGAACTGGCCGGAGTTGGTGAGCCGCAGCGCGTATTTGACCGTGGTGCGGTAGCCGCCCGGCGCGTCGGTGGGCACGCCGTACGTGCTGGAGTCCATTGTGTACGGAGACTGCACGGTCATGATCAGCATGGTGCCCGAAACGCTGCGCGCCGACGGCTTGCCGAGACTGACCGGCGAGGTCAGGACGAGCTGGCCGTCCTTGTACGTCCGCATCTGCTTTTCGTTGTCCGACACCTTCGAGATGATCGACGGGCCGGTCTTGAACGTGATCTTGCGGTCGGCCTTGCCGAACACCCCGTTGCCGAGCGCGCGGCCGGCGATCTTGATGTCGAGGACGATCGTGGAATACGCGGGCCAGTATTCCTTGGTCCGGTAGTGCACCTCGTCGTCGCCGAACCAGCGCCACGCCCCGGTGGCGGGCTTGTCGGACGTGACGGTGAGCAACTTCTCCGCGGCGGCCTTGTCCGAGACCGGCGCGGAGAACTTGATCGTGATCGGCATGCCGACGCCGGTGGTCTCGCCGTCGAGCGGGATCACCGACGGATACGCCTGCGCTTTGGCGGTCGCCGTGGTGAAGGTGCTGGTGCGGGTCACCGGATTGCCGTCCGCGCCGACGGAACGGGCGGTCAGCGTGTATTTCGTGCCGTATTCCAGCGGCTTGCTGCTGTTCCAGCGCTGCTTCGCCGGGTCCATCTCGCCCGGAACCGCCGCGCCGTCCGCGGCGGCGACGGTGACGTCGCTGAGCGTGGACCCTCCGGCTACCGCGGTGACGGGCTCACCGGGAGCGACGTCGGTGGCGCCGTCCTTCGGCCCGAGGTCAAGGGTCGCGGGCACCGGGGCGGCGGTGCTCTTCTTGTCGTCGCCGGGGCCACGACCCGGATCCGGCGCGGCCGTGCACCCCGCCGTCAGCACGAGTCCGGCGAGGATCCCCGCGATGATCTGCGTTTTTCGCCCCAGCACCTGATCTGCCCCCGTTCGCGATTACTAACGGACATAGTAGTCATAGCGGTCAGGCGTGGAGCAGAGCGGGAGTCGCCGTCCCAGCTCCGGCGAGACCGTGCTCACCGAGAGTAACGCCGCAGTCGCGAGGGCGAGAATGCTGGTCAGCGCACTCCCATGACCGCGGGCGAGGTGCTCGAGCCGGAGTGCCGTAGCCGCCGAACACACCGGATGCATCCGGTTCCAACGCCGCGCTGACGATCGCCGGTCCATGCCGGCCGCGGCGTCCGCGCTCAATTCCACCGCGAGTTCCGGCTCGGAAAGATCCTTTGCGAGACCTTCGGAAAGCACGACGAGATCAGGCTTTCCGGTGATTCTGCAGGCGAGCTTCTCCTCCGACGGCAGCCACCACACTCCCGCCCTGGCCCGGTACACCGTCGACAATGCCGCGAAATGTCACCGAAGCTGATGCCGGTACCGGCGGATCGATGCCAGCGCAAACGCTCCCGCCGCGAACAGCGCGCCGGACACGCCGAGCACCTCGTCCAGATGCAGAACTTCGTGGCGGCGCAAGGTGTCGAGCCGCAGCCACGCGACAAACCGCCGCGCCGACTCGTGCCCTGGTCCGAACGCCGCCGCACCGGCTCCAGCGGCGATCATACTGCCCAGCAACAGGATCCACACGACAAACCGCATCGGTGCGCGCATCCGCGCCCGCAACATCCGGCGCAGCAGTGCCGGTCCGCAGAATCCCACCATCGCCGCAGCCACGACGAGCGCCGCGGAGACGATCACGAGCGCTTCCGCAACCCGCGCCGCAACGCCTCCCGCTCGCCCTCGGACGCCGACTGCGCGAAATGCAGCAGCACCCCTTCGGGATCGCCGACGTCGGCAAGCAGATTCCGCATCGCCCGAGCCGCGGCTTCCTCGCGCGAGAGTGCCGGCGTATAGCAGTAAGCGCGACTGCGCTTTTCGCGTTCCGCCCAGCCCTTGCCGTGCAAATGATCGAGCACGGTGAGGACAGTCGTGTAAGCCAGGTCCCGGTTCAGCTCCTCCAGCACTTCGCGGACCGTGCGCGCTTCGCCCGCGCGCCACAAGACGTCCATCGCCGCCGATTCCAGCTCGCCGAGTCCCTGCACGCCACGCATCCTAGGGCTCGCTCGTCCCGCGTCGTCGGCGGTTGTTTCCGCGAGTGGGTTGCATGCGGTTCCTTGCGTTCGCGAGTTCAGCTCCGCCCGGTGAACCGGTAAGTCGGCCCGTGCGACCCTTCGCAGTGCTCGGCACGGGCCTCATCGACGTGATCCACCTGCAGCGTCGTGTGGTCCAGCCGATGCCGGGACCGCATGATCTCCTCGATCCCCGCCCGCACCGCGTGGCAATCCGCCGCGGGCCGCACCAGCACGTGCGCGGACAGCGCGGGCTCGCCCGAAGTGATCTGCCAGATGTGCAAATCGTGCACCTGCACCACATCCGGCACCGACGCCACCTGCTCGCCCACCACCTCCGGATCGATTCCGGCGGGCGCCGCCTCCAAGAAAATCCGGCCGGACTCCCGGACCAGCCCCCACCCCGCCTTCGCCATCAGCGCGGCGACCACCAGCGCCGCGATCGCGTCGGCACGAGCGAACCCGGTCAGCCACACCACGGCACCGGCCACCGCGGTCGCGATAAACGCGTACAGGTCGTTGAGGATGTGCTGGAACGCGCCCTCGACGTTCAGGCTCGACCGGTTCGCCCGGCTGATGCACCAGCTCGCCGCGACGTTGACGACGATCCCGGCCAGCGCCGTCACGAGCACCAGCGCGCCCTGGACTTCCGGCGGATCGATCAGCCGGGTCGCCGCCTCGTAGAGGAACCACGCGGTCAGCAGCAGCAGGGTGATCCCGTTGGCCTGCGCGGACAGGATTTCCGCGCGCTTGAGCCCGTAGGTGAACCCGCCCTTCGCCGGACGAGCCGCCAGCCGGATCGCGACCAGCGCGAGCACGATCGACGCGGCGTCGGTCAGCATGTGGCCCGCGTCGGTGATCAGCGCGAGCGACCCGGCGATCAGGCCGACGACCAGCTCGACTGCCATGAACCCGACGATCAGCACCAGCGCCCGCACCAGCCACTTGCGGTCCGCGCCCGCCGCCACCCCGTGCCCGTGGCCGTGCCCCGTCTTGTGCTCGCTCACACCGCACCGCCCCTGACATATAGTGAAACGTGCATGTATTGTCGCGCACGCCCCGTCGGACGTCCACCGAGGGTCACCCGCCCGGTTCGATCCGCACGCCGAGGCCCCGCAGCCAGCGCAGCGGATCGGTCTTGCGCTCCCCCGCCGCCTGGACCTCGAAGTGCAGATGCGGACCCGCCGACTGCCCGCGATCGCCCACCTCGGCGATCACCTGCCCGGCCGAAACCGAGTAACGGTTGATGTGCCCGTACACCGTGACGGTCCTGTCCTCATGCCGGACGCGCACCCACAGCCCGAACCCGCTCGCCGGACCAGCCTCGACAACCGTCCCGGCGAGCGGAGTCCGGACCGGAGTGCCGATGGCGTTCGCGACGTCCAAGCCGTAGTGGGTCGTTCCCCTGCGACCGCCGTAGTTCGAGGTGATCGTGCCGGTCACCGGCGCGTACGCACGGGGCTGCTCGGCTTTCTCGCGCTCTCGCCCTTCTCGCTCGCCACGCGTCCTGGCCGCGAACCCGGCCAGGACGAGACCCGCGCCCAGCCCTCCGCGAGCCTTCCTGCGAGCCATGGCGCTCTCGATCTACTATGGAATATAGTAGATGAGGCTTCAGTACGCCGTGAGCCCGCCGTCCACGACCAGTTCGGTTCCGGTGACGAACGAGGATTCGTCGCTGGCCAGGAAAAGCATCGCGCACGCGACCTCGGCCGGGCTGCCCGCGCGGCGCATCGGCGTGCGGACGATGTCGGGCTGCTGATCGCCCTGGTCGTCGAGCAGGTCCTGGATCATCGGGGTGGCGATGACGCCCGGATGCACCGAATTGACCCGGACCCCGCGCGTCGCGTACTCGACGGCGGCGGTCTTGGTCAGCAGCCGCACCGCCCCTTTGGACGCCTGGTACGCGGCAGCCGCGCCGCTGCCGACCAGGCCCAGCACCGAAGAAGTGTTGACGACCGACCCGTTGCCGGAGGCGCGCAGCAGCGGCATCGCGGTCTTCATCCCGAGCCAGGTCCCGGTCTGGTTGACCGCGATCACCCGGTCCCAGGCATCCGGCGCTGTTTCCTCGATCCCGGGCCAGTCCACGATCCCCGCGATATTGACCAGGACGTCAAGGCGGCCGAAGCGCTCTTGAGTCCGCTCGACAGTCTCGCGCCAGTTCTCCGGCGAGGACACGTCCAGCACCTCGGCCAGCACGTCCGTCTCCAGCCGCGCCGCGAGCTTCTCCAGGGCCGCCCGGTCGACATCGGTGACGACCAGGCTGGCCCCCTCTCGCGCGAACAATTCCGCGGTGGCTTGTCCGATCCCGCCGGTCGCTCCGGTGAGCAACGCGACCTTGCCGCTGAGCCGCATGGTGTTTTCCTTTCGCAGGAGGGAAATCAAGCCGCGGTGTAGCCGCCGTCGGCAGCCACGACCGCGCCGGTGACAAACGCGGACCGCGGCGAGGCCAGGAACCCGATCACCTCGGCGATCTCTTCCGGCTGCGCGACCCGGCCGAGAGGATGGGCGTCGCCGAAGGACCGCAGATACGCCCGGCTGTCGGCGCGGAAGGTGTCGAGCAAATCGGTCTCGATCACGCCCGGGGCAACAACATTCGCGCGAATTCCGTGCGGAGCGCCTTCCAACGCGAGCACCTTCGTCAACTGCGCCAGCGCGCCTTTGGACGCGCTGTAGGCTGCCGCTTCGGCCAGCCCCACCGTGCAAGCGAACGAGCCGACAGTGACGATCGCTCCCCCGCCGTTGTCGCGCATCACCCGAAACGCCTCGCGCGCATGCAAAAACGCTCCGCGGGCGTTGACGGACATCACTTCGTCCCAATCGGCCGCAGTCGTCTCGGTGACCGGTTTGTTCACCGAACGACCAGCGTTGGCGACCAGAATGTCGAGCCCGCCGAACCGCTCGAGCGCCACGGCCGCCGACCGCACCGCGACGTCCTCTTCGGACACATCGCCGACCAGCACAGCCACCCCGTCGAACCGATCGGCGAGCTCCCGCACCGCAGGCCGGACGTCGGTCGCCAGCACCCGTGCTCCGTGCTCGTGCAGCCACGCGACCGTCGCCGCGCCCACCCCGCGCGCCGCACCCGTGACCAGGGCAGTCTTTCCCGCCAGTTCTTTCGTCATGCCGACCAGTCTCAGCGGCGACGGATCTCGTTGGCAGGACGTGCCACACCCACCCAGCCGCCGCCTACCCTGATGGGCATGGGCAGTACGGAACTGGGCGACTTCCTGCGGGCGCGCCGCGCACAACGCTCCCCGGAGGACGCCGACGTGCGCTACTCCGGCCGACGCAAAGTCCCGGGCCTGCGCCGCGAGGAAGTCGCCGTGCTCGCCGGAGTGAACGTCGACTACTACACCCGCCTGGAACAGGGCCGCGAAACCCGCCCGTCACCCCAGGTGCTCGACGCCCTCAGCCGCGCCTTGGACCTGGACCCCGACGCCCGCGAACACCTGTACCGCCTCGCCGGCACCGCCCCGCCCGATCTGCCGTCCCCAGCGCCCCAGACCGTGAGCCCCGAACTGCGGCAGCTCATGGACAGCCATCCGCACGCGCCCGCGTTCGTGCTCAACCGCGTCCTGGACATCCTGGCCGCGAACACCCTCGCCGACGCCCTGTTCTCCCCGTTCACCGCAGCCGACAACCTGGCGAGAATGACGTTCCTAGACCCAGCGGGACGGCAGTTTTACGCCCGCTGGGACTGGACCGCCCAGGCCACCGTGGCGAACCTGCGCACAGCAGCGGGAGACCCCGCCCTGCCGGGGTTGGCAGCGGAACTCAGCGCAGGCAGCGAACAGTTCCGGACGCTGTGGGAAACCCATCCCGTACGCGGAAAAACCCGCGAGCCCAAGCATCTCGTGCATCCGGCGGTCGGGCCGCTGACGCTGACATATCAGGCGTTCGACGTGCGCAGCGCACCCGGCCAGCAGTTGATCGTCTATCAGGCCGAGCCCGGCAGTTCCAGTGCGGACGCACTCTCGTTGTTGCGGAGTGTTCCGTTACCGGCGCGCCGATAGATCACAGAACGAGCTCCGCCTGCTTGCCAGCTAAAACGCGCTTCGCCCAGCGGAGCGCGAAGTGGCCTGCGACAGCGAGTACAACCCCGCTCGCCACGACCAGCCAGACCGGCGCGCCCGCGTTCAGCACAGCGATCACCACGAACGCATCCAGCAGAGCGACCAGGGTGAATCCGACGTGCTCCACATATGCAGGAGACAGCGGACCGACCGATCGCAGCCTCCTGGCGAGGATGCCTCGGGCCACCAACACCGCCGCCAGCAGCACGAACGCGGCGAACAGTACGCGAGCGCCCGGGATCAGCGCGGTCCACTCGGCCGCTACCGCCACATTGACAGGCAGATAACGCCAACGATGCCACAACGTCTGCAATTGAAGCTTTCAAGGCCAGCTTTATGACGTTCTCAAACCTAAACCGGAAGGTGAGCCCGACGAGCAGCCTTATCGCGATCGCGACAAACCGATTAAGTTTCTGCGAACTGGCGCTCATGCCAGGATCCGACCTTGGCCCAGAGGGGCCTCAGCTTGCTTCGACTACGAACGCTCCGATGAAGAATCCCAATTCAGAAGCGTTGCCGTCCTTCGGTGACGCTACCCGCTAGTGAACCTGCGCCGCACGGGACAAGCATCAGCGCCCTCGCCTTGCCGACACCAGACGATCCCGACAACGGCAGAAATCCTTGACTCACGACGAGCGTGAGTTTCCCGGACGCCGTACTACCCGCACCGCGGGTCCAAAATCACATTTGACTACGGCTTTCCATCGGGTCCAGTAAGAGGCGTATCGTTCAATTCGGTGTCGAGCACCACATACACGGTGATGAGCATCGCGTACACCAGCTCGCCCCGGCGGATTGCGTCCGCAACGAACGAGGCGAATTCCTTGCTACCAAATTATGCGCGTCACGACTCGACGAAACGAAGCCGAAAGCTCAGCCGACGCCAGCGCAAATCGGGCTATCGGGCAGAACGACGGAGATCATTGCAGCCAAACACTGACAGCGCGGTCAACTTCAGAACAGTCTGACGGCAGCGGACGCACGCGACACCGATGATCACGCGCACGTGGATCGCCCAACCGCCCGCCCAACGGGAGAAACGGCGCTGCCCCAGCCGATGGACTGGAGCAGCGCAGTCAAGCAGCTTCTCGGGTCAGTTGAACGAGATCGTCGCGGCCGCGTGCTCGCTTAACGAATCATTGGTGACACCGACTCCGCACACCAAAACGGAACAGTCCACCGAGCCGTACGGACTTCCGTCGATCTTCACCCCCTGAAAGGTCTTCGTCACGACCAGATTGCCGGACAGGCCACCGTTCGCGTCAGTGGTCGCGTGCTGCGATGTAGCTTGCGCGCACACGACGTCACTGCCTATATCCGCACACTCGCCGACCCGCACCTGCTCGTTGCCGGTGAACCCGGACGCCGCATAAGAGACGGTGTCGCCGCTGTTGAGACCGGTGGACGGTGTCACCGTGACAGCCTGCGGACCGGCCAGCGGCTCGGCCGCAGCAACGGACTGCCCGAGCGCGACCAGCCCGAACGAGAAAGCAAACACGGAAGCCCCAAGAGCGCATCGACGACCAGTTGAATTCATTTTTACCCCATTCCAGGAATAACTAAATAGACACTTACCATGAATTTCCACTGCACCAGATTGGCAGATCTCATCTTAGCCAGGAAATCATGCAAAGTCCACCCAGCACTACTCGGTTTCTAATCAACAAAACAGTGAGGCGAAATAATCAGAAAGAATTCATTTCCGGTCACACCCGAAACGACCGGCCCAAACGACGAAACGGGCGCGCACGCCCGCCGGGCAGCGAACTCGCTGGGTCATCCGGCCGTCCCGTCCGCCCTTTCGACCGCCAGCCGTTCCGAGAACTTCTGCCACATCTCCGCGCAGCCCTCGGCTAGCCCCAGCACCGTTTCCTTGCAGTGGTCAGGCACGTTGTCGATGATCCGCTCCCACTCCTGCTCGGTGACCGCATTGACGTCCAGCAAGCGCAGCAGCATCCGGCCCACCCCGCTCAACCGCAGGGACGGATCCCCGCGCAGGCCGCGAAGGACCAGCGCCCGCTCTTGGGCGAAGATCCGGTCCGTTGATCCGTCGCCGTCAGCCGGCCGGCGACCGCGGCCGGACTGATCGGTCGCGCGGCGCAACCGTTGCGGCACCGGATCGTCCCCGCGGCGAATCCTGGCCAGAACGTCGCGGACCGTCCCCGGGGAGAGACCCGCGGCGCGGGCGATGTCACGCAGCGAAGCGTCCGGATTCTCCGCGATCAGGCGAGCAGCCAACTCCCTGCCGCCCGCACTGTTGATCGGCCGCACACGACCGTCACGGCCAACCCTGCTGTGCGTCTGAGCGTCATGCCCGGTTGCACGCTGCCGGAGCCCGCCGACAGTGTGCGGCGACAGCCCGGCAGCGGCGGCGATCACCCGATCCGACCAGTTCGGATAGGAGGCGATGATGCGAGCCGCCGCCGCCGTCCGGTCCGCGAGCGAAAGGGGCAAACCATGACTGATGTTCTCGCGCACCCCGAGAATATAAGCCGCGGTTTCGTCCCCGTCGAAAAAAAGAACTTCAATATCCACAGCACCGCGCAACACCTGAGCCCGCAGCCGGTGCATTCCGTCAATCACCCTCATTGTGCCCTGCTGCACAATAATCGGCGGAAATTCAGCACCCGATTCAGCCAGAGTTCGAACGTGATCGTCGTTCTCACCTTTTATCCTCGGCGAGTCAGCGGGCAGAAGTTCTCTTATCGGCACTCGAACCGGTGCCCGGCGGCGAACTTCTTCCGCCACGGAAGGCACTGTTTTAACTTCGTCGTCGACCAGAATAGTTTTATGAAATACAATCGAAGACTCGGCCACACTCCCCCCTCCTCGTGCATCAACAACATAGTTATACGCACAAACGCAATACAAACTATCAACTCGTCTCGGCTTCTCGATTCCTCCACATGAGCATGCCTCGCACGTCCGAATGGCCTAACAGAAACATTCGAGCCGGTTTTTCGCCATGCAACTCCATATTCGACATGGTGATCCCTTCAAGTCAATCGGTCAAGCAGGTCGGAATCGCAGTGTCAAGACTGCCGATCTGGTACGAATTCTGCTGTTTTGCCAGCGCAAAAGATCTCGGACAGCAGCGACAGACAGGGGCGATCGGCGTTCCTGACCGGCCAACTCCTGAAGTTCCTGCAGTAAGCTGATCACGTTCCCCAGTTCGACAAAGGTGAAGGCAGTGATGCGAGCTGCGCTCGGTGAAGATCTGATGCCGCCGCAGGACGGGTTGACCCACCTGCTCAAAGCGCCTGGGCGCACCGGCGTCGTCACGGTCGGCAACGGACCCGGACCAGAGAGCCGATCCGGCCACAACCGAATATCTCCACACTAGACTTTTGGACGCCGCCCGCCATGACCGAGGACAGTGATCGCCGCCCGGCGCGCGCATCCCAGGCTGTCAGCGCACGCCCTGTCCAGTGCATCAAGCCACTGCATGTCCGAGCGCTGCTGTCTACCCGGCTGGGCACGGTTGGCTATCTGCTCAGGGGAAAGAGTTTTCGGCCTCAGCCAGTTCATCGACGCGGTGCGCCAGGCCGCCGCGGCGGCACCGCCGTGAACCCGAGGTTGTCACCGAACTGCTCGTTCACGCTCGCGGGAGGCGCAGTATCGGCATTCTCAACCCGCGCGAACTGGATATTTTGAAACTGATAGACGAAGGCCGATCCAACGGCACCATCGCCACCTGCCTGTTCGTCACCGAGAAAGCGATGGCCAAGCACATACGACAGTATCTCGTCTTCGGAAAACGCTGCTCGCAGGTCATCGAAGACCACACTCGCAGCGTTCTCGCCCGGTGGCCTACTTGAACAGTTGACCAGACAGCTGACGGACCTCCATTCGCGCAGCCAGCGAAACCGGCCGCAGCTCGGTCCAGTTCGCTCCACATAGTCTAGGCAGGCCCCGGCGCGACGACGTCCCTGCACCGACATCCAAACCTCGGGAACGTCGAGAGGATACGGCTAAAGCCTGCGCTAATTATCCTCGCTTGCCAGCATCAGATTCACTATTTCCATCCTCAAACAAATTGCTCAGTTTAATTTCCTTCAGAAAACTCGCTGGCCGGGCGCCCGACAGTCCGCGAACGGAACCGAACAATGGACCGAAAGTATGGATACGTGCACGAAGAACGGGCACGCACCTCCTGTACTCTCAAGAGCACCTCGCAAACGAGAAATAGAATGCCAGTGAGGGAATCAGACACTCGCCATATACGAGTAATTGTTCGTTCTTCTGACGCACCCAACCGCCATTGCGACCATTCTTAAATTAGCGGTGAGCTGCGGCAGACTACCTACCCGTTACCAGCAGCAATCGAACATCGTATGACGGTCGGCTCCGTAACCGTCTGCCGGACGGCGCACCCCGCGCGCAGCAATGGCTTCGTGGGCGGATTCAAGACGCAGGCACCGGCTTCCGCTCCAGGATCGTTCGTTCGAGCCACCACTTCCCACTGCGATCCAAGGGGTCATGGCCGACCTCATGGGCGACCACTACGTGAACCGCGCTCTGCGCACACCGTTCCGAGGCGATCAACCGGCGGGGTTCCCCGCGTGCTCCAGCACCGCCGCACACGCTCAGGCATCGTTGGAGTCGGTTCCCCTCCTCCCCGAGCACCGAACGCACTGCTTCCCTCAAACCGAGTTTGAACGTCATGTCAAGCTCTCGAAATATGCTTGTGGTGCTTGCCCCTGGCGGTACCTGCGATCTGGCCTCGCCCGCTTCCGAACCCCGGCCGAGGTCAGGCACCCGCTCGCTCACGCCGCAGTTGCGCAGCCAACCGGCCTCCCTGGAGGGACGCACTGCGGACCTGGACGATCATACGCCAGGCATGATGAGGGAACGTGCGAATCAGGCAGGTAACTGGCAGCGTGTGAATAACATGCGACTCGCCGCTGGAACCAAACTGGTGAGATTTCTCCAAAGCGCTCAGCAGCCGATCACCCAGCACAAGGATGGTCGGCTTTCCTCGTCGAGTCCTGCCCCCGAGGCAGCCCTCCCCCGGCCTCTCGAACCGCTGGTTCCGCCAATAGCGCAGCCACCTCCCACCTGCCCCTCCCCCACATCGGCACGGCAGTCCTGCTGGGCGCGGGCCAATGCAGCCTGAGAGGGTGTTGCGAAACCTGGGTGGTCAGTCGTTGAGGTCTTGCGCTAAGCGGCGTGCGGCCTCGGTTTCGATCGGGCCGTGGGGTTCGATGTGTTCGTCGGCGAGGCGGGCGGCCATCAGCCGGATCATGGCGAACTGGATCATGGCCTCGGCGTGGGCGGTTGTGCGTTCGTAGTCGCGGGTCAAGCGCCTGCACCTCGTCAGCCAGCCGAAGGTTCGTTCCACCACCTATCTTCGGGGCAGCACCTGGAAGCCTCGCACATCCGCGTTCCGGGGCACCGCCACGATCTCCACGTTCGCCTGTCGGCGGGCCCAGTCCACCAGCGTCGTGTCTTTGGAGTTGACGTACCCGCCGTCGACCCACACCAGCTCCAGTCGCGGGTACCGTGCCCGGAGCCCGGCCAGCATGCGCCGGGCCCCGGCCCGGTCCTGCACCGAGGCGGAGTGCACGATCACGCTCAGCAGCAGCCTGATCGTGTCGACCAGCAGGTGCCGTTTGCGGCCCCGCACGCGTTTCCCCGCGTCGTATCCGACCTGCTCCCCGCCCTCGCTGGTTTTCACCGACTGCGAGTCCAGCACCGCGGCCGAGGGCTGCGGGTCCCGGCCCTCGCGGGTGCGGACTTCGTCGCGCAGCGCGTCGTGGATCCGGGCCCAGGTGCCGTCGGCGGTCCAGTCCGCGAACACCCGGTACGCCGTGTGCCACGGCGCGAGATCATGCGGCGCCAGCCGCCACGCGCACCCGCTGACCAGCACATAACTGATCGTGTCCACGACCAGCCGACGGGAGTGGACCCGCGGCCGCCCGCCCAGGCCCGGATGCGTCCGCGGCAGCAGCGGCTCGACCACCGCCCACTGCGCATCCGTCAACGACGAGCCATAAACCGGCTTACACGAACAAACACACACCCCACCCGATGATCACCACGCCACGCCGCTACCACCACCGACACACCGAGCGAACAACCAGGTTTCACAACACCCTCTGAGGTATGCGGCGCATCGACGAACCCACTCCGTCAGAGATCGAACAGATCGCTGATCTGTGTCGCAGGCGAAGGCTCTTGTACGGAGCCATTCCGGCAGTGCGGACCACACCATGGAGAGCTTCCTCGCACAGCCGCTGTCTTTACCGGCACGCCGTCCACGACGACGAACGCCTACCCGCTCCTCCAGACCTATCCGCTTAAAGTCGCTAAACCCGCCGCCTGCCCTCACCCTAGCGCGCACTCATTCCCGGCGAACTCGCCGAGATCAACACCTGCAGGTCCCCGAGCCCGAGGACGATCAGGCAGAGCCGACGCAGGGCCAGGGCCGGCGAGCGTGCCTTGTCTGTCACGCGTCCGTTGCCGCAGGTCGAGCATGTGGACCGACTTGAGGAACCCCGCGGACCGGACCCGATCCACAGGTGCGTCAGGGTACTTGGCGCAGGTAGGTGAGGACTGCCAGGACTCGTCGGTGAGTGTCGGGGGCGACGGGCAACTCCAGCTTGGCGAAGATGTTGCCGATGTGTTTGGCCACCGCCGCTTCGGTAACAGAGAGCTGGTCGGCTATCGCGGCATTGCTCGCGCCTTGGGCCATGTGGTCCAGCACTTCGCGTTCGCGGACTGTCAGACGGGAAAGGGCGGGGCTTTCCCGGTTCCTGGCGAGCAGCTGGCGGACCACCTGAGGATCTATGACCGTTCCGCCGGCGGCGACCCTGCGGATCGCGTCGGTGAGAACTTCGATGTCGCCAAGGCGGTCCTTCAGCAAGTAACCGATTCCCGCGGAGTCGGAGCTCAGGAGTTCGGCCGCGTAGGTCTGCTCCACGTATTGGCTCAGCACGAGCACTGGCAGCGTCGGCTGGGTGGTCCTCAGCCGCAGGGCCGCGCGCAGTCCTTCGTCGGTGTTTCCCGGGGGCATCCGCACGTCGGTGATCACCAGGTCGCATTCCGTCCGGCCGAGTGCGGCAAGGAGCTCCGGGGCCGTGCCCGCCTGGACGACCACTCGGTGGCCGTGGAACTCCAGGATTCGCACCAGTCCTTCCCGCAGCAGAACCGAATCCTCGGCCACCGCGATCCGCAGCCCGGTCACGGCAGGGGCTCGCTGAGGATGCGCACGCGCACCACCGTGGGGCCGCCGGGAGGACTCGACAGCGCCACCGTTCCGCCGACCACCGCCGCGCGGTCGGCCAGCCCGGTCAGGCCGCCGTCCGCGTGCTGGTCGGCGCCGCCCCGGCCGTTGTCCCGGATCTCCACCAGCAACACGCCTTCCTGGTATCGCGCGACGACCTCGGCCCAATCCGCGCCGCTGTGTTTGACGACGTTGGTCAGGGCTTCGCTCACGGCGTAGTAGGCGGCGCTCTCCGCCAAATCCGGCAGTCTCGTACCGACCGCGGCGTCCAGCCGCACCGGCAGGGCGCACCGGTCCGCCAAGTCGCCGAGGGCCGCGTCCAGCCCCCGGTCGGAGAGGATCTTGGGATGGATGCCGCGGATCAGGTCTCCGAGTTCCGCCAACGCGAGCTTCGCCTCCGTGTGGGCGCGGTCGACCAGCACGCCGGGGCCGCTTCCGGCGTCCAGTTGGGTACGGGCCAGGCCCAGCATCATCGCGAGCGAGGTCAGCCGCTGCTGGGCGCCGTCGTGCAGGTCGCGCTCGATCCGGCGGCGCTCAGCCTCGTGCTGGTCCACCATCCGGGCACGCGAGCGCCGCACTTCCAGCAGTTCGAACTCGTCGCCGCGTGCCGGCTCCAACATCACCCGGGTGACCCTGGCTCGCGCACCTGCCGCCGCAGGCAGCACGAACACGGCGACCGCCAGTGCGATCGCTCCGAGCGGCACAATTACCCAAGCGAGGCCGCTTTGCACCATCGCGGCCCCGGAGGGCACCCATTCGGCGGGAGACAACGCCACCACCAACGGTGCCAGGATCATCGCGCCGGGCAGCACCACGCCCACCAGCACGACAAGCAGGTCGAACACCCACAGGAGGGTGGCGAGGAAGGCGGTGTAACCCAGCTCCTGCCAGGTGACCCGTTCCCGCAACCTGGCTTTCGACCGGTGCCACCAGCCGCCCGCACCCGACGAGCGGAGGGCGACCGGCACCGGCACGGGGCTGACCCACCGCAGTCTGCGCCGCTCCAGCCGGGCGACCGGAATTCCCAGCTGGCACAGCAGGAGCAATGCACCCGCCCCGATCGCCACCGGTGCCAACGCCACTCCCACGCCAGCCGTCGTCACGATGACCAGCAGGCAGCCAACGCCCACTGGCACACCGCTCAGCAAGTACACCACCGAACGCACAACGCCGGCTCTCGACCTGTCGCGCACCACCGGCCCCCCTCCCTCGGAACCACCATAGGACGGTCGGCGCAGACCGCGCCGGTATATCCAGCACTACCTCTGAACACCTGCCTGGGCCCGTGTGCCGAGGCTCGAACCAGGATTGGCTTGAGCGCATGGGATCTTCGCCATCGCCCGAGGCCGTTCGTCTGGCGCGCCTGACCAAAGTGCACGGCTCCGCCCCACACGAGGTGGTGGCACTGAATGCGATCGACCTGACATTCCGCCGAGGCACGTTCTCCGCCGTCATGGGTCCGTCCGGTTCCGGCAAGACGACGCTGTTGCAGTGCGCGGCTGGTCTGGACCGGCCCACCGACGGCGCGGTCTTCCTGGGGGACACCGAAATCAGCGCGTTGTCCGAAAGGAAGCTCACCGCGTTGCGCCGGGACCGGATCGGGTTCGTTTTCCAGAGTTTCAACCTGATGGCTGCCCTGACGGCCGTGCAGAACGTGGCGCTGCCGCTGCGCCTGGCCCGACGCAGGGTGGAAGCCGATCGGGCGAGCAGGCTGCTCGAACAGGTCGGGCTGGGCGACCGGACCGGACACCGGCCCGCCTCGTTGTCCGGTGGCCAGCAGCAGCGGGTGGCGATCGCGCGTGCGCTGGCCGGCGACCCCGAGGTGCTGTTCGCCGACGAACCAACCGGCGCCCTGGACAGCCGCAACGGCCGCCAGGTGCTCGAACTGCTGCGGAAACTCGTCGATGACGACGGGCAGACCGTGGTGATGGTGACGCACGACCCGGTGGCAGCGGCGTTCGCCGATCGGGTGACGTTCCTGGCGGACGGCCGGGTCTCCGGTCATCTGGACGATCCCACAGCTCGAGTGGTCGCCGACCTGATGACCGCGCTGGAGGAAACCGCGCCGAAAGAGGTCGGCTGACATGCTGTGGATCGCCTTGCACACCCTGCGCAGCCGGCGCGTGTCGTTCGCGGGAGCGTTCCTCACGCTGGTTTTCGGCGTGGCCATGATTTCCGCGTCCGGCACAGTGATCGCGGTGTCGGGAGGCGAGGCAGGAACAGCCGACCCGGCAGCCCGTACGGCACTGGCCGAGGCGGGCAACCTGCTGGCGCTGTTCGCCGGCATCGGCGGATTCCTGACTATTTTCATCGTGGCAAGCACCTTCTCGTTCACGGTGTCACAGCGTCGCCGTGAGTTGGCGTTGTTGCGGATGGCAGGGGCCGATCCCGGTCAGGTCCGTCGGATGGTGCTGACGGAGACGACGGTCCTCGGCACGGCGGCGGCAGCGGCGGGCGCGTTGCTCGGCATCCCGCTCACGTCTGTTCTCCGCGACGTCCTGGTGTGGAGGCAGGTGCTTCCCGCTGGCCTCGAGCTGTCGTTGACGCCGTCGCGGCTGGTCGCACCCCTGCTGGTGGCGTTCGTGCTCGGCCTGGTGGTCGCGATCCTCGGCGCGTGGCCCGCCGCGCGCCGGGCCGGAGCGATCCGCCCGGTAGAAGCCTTCCGGGAGGCGGTCGTGGACACCCGGCCGATCCCGCGCGGCCGGCAGATACTCGGCGTGCTGGCCCTTGCCGCCGGACTCGGGCTGGTGTTGCTGTTGCCGCGCGTGCCCCCGGACGGCCAGCTTCCGCTCGCCCTGTTCACCGCCCAGCCGATCGTGGTCGGCTTGGCGCTGCTCGCTCCGGCGTTCGTCCCTCGGCTCACCGGGCTCGTGGTCGCGCCTCTGGCGGCCTTCACGGGAGCCAGCGGCCTGCTGGCACGAGAAAACCTGCGCACCGCGATACGCCGGACCGCATCCTGCGCGGCTCCCGTCCTGGTCACGATCGGAATCACCGGCTCCCTGCTCGCCGGCACGGACCTGCTCGGGGCAGCGGGACGGGCGAGCGCGGCGAAGCTGTACACGTCGCAACTGCGGGCCACCGGCAACAACCTCGACACGGCTGTACCGGGTGTCCGCGCCGCGGTGCTGGTCGAGGACACGACAGTAAGCGCGCTGGTACAGCGCACAAGCAGGGAGATGACTGCCGTAGGCGTCACAGGGAAAGGCGTCTCCGACGTACTCGGACTGGGCGCGACCACCGGCGACCCGACTCAGCTCGTCGGCGCTACCGCGATGTTGGGGAGGCGGCAGGCAGCAGGTTTCGGCTTGTCGGTCGGCGACTCCGTGAGCCTTCGAATGCCTGATGGCGCAACGGTTCTGGTCAAAGTGGTGGGACTCTACGACGGTCCGCCTATGGCCACTCCCCTGCTCCTCCCGGAACAGCTCGTGGCCGCGCACCGGCCGCTCGAGGCCCGTCTTCCCGCGCTGCACGTGGCGCTGAACAATCCAGCGGACGCCGCCAGGGTGGAAAACCTGTTGGCAGCAAAGGGTTACCGGGTGACGTCGACAGCAGCATGGCTGGCGACCGCGGCGGGCTTCCGTGAGGACGGCATGCGAATCGGCGCGGAACTGCTGGCGTGGTTCGCCTTGCTGTACACGCTGTTCGCGGTCGCCAACACGGTCACCATGTCGTTCGGCGAGCGCGCGAGCGAGTTCAGCCAGATGCGGTTGCTCGGCGCTCAACGCGCGCAAGTGTTGCGGATGGTCCTGTGGGAGGGCGCGGGAATCGCGCTCACCGGTCTCGTATTGGGAGCGGCGGCGGTTGCGCTGGCGGTGGGCGGACTGTGGCAGGCGGTACGGTCGGCAGGGCTCGACATCCCGCTCGACCTGCCATGGGCTCCGCTGCTGTCGATCGCGGCGGCCTGTGTCGTGGTGCTGCTGACTGTGTCCACAATGGCCACAACGGTGGCTCTGCGCCCGTCAGACGCGCGTTGACGCCCACGCGCTGGCAAGGCGTCGAACGCCTTCGACGAGCCGGTCCGGGCTGTGGAAGCTGTAGGACAACCGGACGGCGGGTGCCTGGCCTCGGCCGAAGCGGGAACCGGGGATGACCGGAGCACCCGCCTCGGCCGCGGCTCGCACGGCGTTTGCTTCCGGGTACCCGTCAGGGAGCGTGAGCCAGAGAAAAAACCCCCCGGCGGGGCAGGCAAATCGGAATTCGGGCGGCAGGTGCTCGCGCACTGCGGAAACGAGCGCATCGCGGCGAAGGCGCAGCTGCTCTCGCAGACGTTGCACATGACCTTGGTAGGCACCGCTGGCCAGCAAGCCCGCGACTGTGACAGCCGCCAAATGATTCAGGCCTCCGCCGCTGCTGAACACCGCGCTTTCGGCCAGTCGGCTCGCCGTACTGGCGTCGGCGGCGAGCCAGCCAAGGCGCAGGCCCGGGGCAAGTGACTTGGAGAACGTCCCAAGCCGCAGGACACCCTCGTATCCGGCAAGGGCCGCGACGGAGGGCGGCGGAGCCGCGCCGAACGCAATGTCCGCATAAGCGTCGTCCTCGACGACCAGCACCCCATGGCGCTTGGCCACATCGATCAGTGCTTCGCGGCGTGTGCTGGGCAGGACAATCCCAGTGGGGTTCTGGAACGTCGGTAGCAGGTACACGAATGTCGCAGAGCATGCTCGCAGCGCTTGGTCCAGTGCCGACGGGACCATGCCCTCGGCGTCCATCCGGACTTGGCAGACTGTCATGCCGCGGCTGGCGAAGATCCGGGTCCCGTAGTCGTAGGACAGTGCGTCCGCCACGACGGTGTCACCGGCGGGCTTGGACCAACGAGCCAATAGATCCAGGGTGGTAGACGTGCCGGCCGTGATCACCAGCTGGGCCGAGTGGCACGACAGGCCGTCCGCGTCGGCGATCCGGTGGGCCAGCGCTTCCCGCAGCGGCAACGGCCCCCGGTTCTCTCCGTAGGTCAAGCCCGCTGGGCCGTACTCGTCGAACGCGGCGGCGTAGGCCGAACGCAGCAAGTCGATCGGGAGCAAATCGGGATCGAGGTGGCCGGGGCCGAGATCCACCACATCGTCCGGCTCGGCAAGCTGCACGATCCCCGGAACCCAACGCGAACCTCTCGAAGCCAAGATCATTCCTCCCGGCGGGAGGAGCCGGCGCGTCGTGCGAGGACGCGGCGGCCTCGCGCCGTGCGTCCCCAGGGTTTCACAATGGACACCACGGTGATCCCGAGCAACAGCAGGGCCATGGCGATCGCGCCGATCTTGATGGGAGCCGTCAGCCCGGAGATGTCCGCGCCGGGGTCTGCTGCCGTGAGCGCGATGACCTCCTGCACCCATTGAGACAGGAAGAACGTGGCGAACACCATGACGACGAGCGTTCCCACAAGTTTGACCAGGACCCAGTAGTGCCTGACCAGTCCCCATTTGGTGCCGAGGGAGACGACCAAGCCGGTCAGCAGGCCCAGCAGGGACAGCGGAATCAGCAGGAAACGGTCGCACATGTGCATGAGCTCGAAGGACGCGTGCCGGACAGCGGGTTCGGTGTGGGCCGAGGACACGCCGAGCACGATCATGGCGCAGGCACCGCCGAACCACCCGACGGAGCTCAGCACGTGCGCTATGAGCACGGTCTTCCGGCTGCGCGGGGACAGCCTCGCACCTGCCTTCGTCCGATCCTTTGGTCGTACGGCCTGCCGCGTGTCAGTCATCCCGGCACCCCCACCTGATCATCGGCCACAGGCTCCACGGTAGAGATCGCCAGTGGTCTCGTCGTCCGTCTGACGTCGCCTCCGCACTACGCGGATCGTGCAGTCACCGGGTTCCGACGACCCCCCACTGATAGGCGAACACCACGAGCTGCACCCGGTCGCGCGCACCGAGCTTGAGCATCGCGCGGCTCACGTGCGTGCGGACCGTCGCCGGGCTGATGGCCAGTTCCCGGCCGATGTCGTCGTTGCCGAGTCCGGCCCCGACCAGGCGCATCACCTCCAGTTCCCGAGCCGTAAGCTGCGCGAGCTCAGGATGGTCCGCCGGGACGGGGGCTGGCGCCCCGCGCAGGAACTCCTTGATCAGGTGGCTGGTCGCCGCCGGTGCCAGCAGTTCCGCGCCCGCCGCGACCAACCGGACGGCGTCGAGCAGCTTCGCCGGGTCGATGTCCTTGAGCAGGAACCCACTGGCTCCGGCCCGCAGGGCGGCGAAGACGTAGCCGTCGAGGTCGAACGTGGTCAGCACGAGCACTCGCACACCGGCCAGGTCGGGATCGGCGGTCAGTCGGCGGGTGACCTCGATCCCGTCGCACCCGGGCATCCGTACGTCCATCAACACCACGTCCGGCTTGGCGACGCACACCCGGTCGACCGCTTCCGGACCGCTGCCGGCCTCGCCGACGACCTCGATGTCGCCCGCACTGGGCAGCAGTGCCGTCAGCCCCGCGCGCACGAGCGGCTGGTCATCCACCACGACCACGCGGATCACGATCGGTCCGCCGGAACCGGCAGCCAGGCGCGTACCCGGAATCCCGCGGGCTGGACGGGCTCAGCAGTCAGCCTGCCGCCAACGGCCAGCACTCGCTCCCGCATCCCCGCGATGCCCCGGCCGGTGCCGGCCGGCGAGGGCGCGCCGGGCCCGGCGTCTGTGACCTCGACCAGCAACGAGTCGTTCTCGTAACTCAACCGCACGGACGCGGACGACGTGCCGGAGTGCTTGATCACGTTGGTCAGCGACTCCTGCACGACCCGGTACGCACAGGTCTCCACCTCATCCGGCACCGGCCGTCGTACGCCGACGACGGCCAACGACACGGCCAAGTCCTCGTGCCGGACGCGGTCCACGAGTTCGGGAAGACGGTCGAGGCGAAAGCGGTCCGTCGCGATGCCCGACGGCCGCCGCAGCGTCTCCAGCACCCGGCGCAGATCCGCCAGCGCGTCGGTGCTGCACTGGCGGATCGTGGTCAGCGCCACCCGGGTCTGTGCGGGGTTGGAGTCCAGCAGGTGCAGCGCGACCCCTGATTGCAGACTGATCAGCGACAGGCTGTGTGCCACGACGTCGTGGACCTCCCGACTGACTGCCAGTCGTTCCTCGACGACCAGCCGTTCCGCTTGTGCCCGTTGTGCCCTGACGTCCTGCCTGCGGCGCTCGTCCTGGTCGGCCCGCGCGGTCTGACGCAGCCGTACCGTGGCCGCGATCCATGCCGGGACCCCCAACCACGCCGTCCAGGCCGGCAACAGCACAACCATGTCACCCAGCCGCGACCGACTGACCTCAAACCCGACTAGTACCGCGACGGCGGCAAGCAGCCCGAGCACCGCCGTACGCACCCTGGCCGTCAGGACCAGCGCGTACGCGGCGACCGCCACCGCAAGGAAAGTCGGGCCATACGGATAGCCGAGGCGGAGATAGGCACCGCTGAGCAAAGCAGTGCCTAGCAGGACCAAGAGCGGACGCGCCCGGCGAGCGACCAGGAGGGCCACGGTGGAGGCCATCAAGACCCATGCGAGCGGGTCGAGCGGCGACCGCGGCGGAACCTGCCGCACGGCGGCCGTCACCGAACCGGCCACGACGACCACACCCAGCGACACCAGCAGCAGAACCTCGCGCAGTGGTTTCCCGAGGCACCGCATCCGCCGATTTTAGCCGGTTGCGCACACTCAGCGCTGAAAACACAGGAGATACGCGCTTCCAGTCTGTCCCGGCGTGTACTCGGTGTCGGCGTAAGCCTGATACGGATGGGTCTCCAGCACGACCCGGTCGAAGAATCTGAGATAGCGCTCAACCATCTCGCCGGCTGACGTCGTGCAGGTGGCCAGGTCCGGAACGGTACCGGCGATCGCGAACATCGGCACGAACCGGCCACCCGGTCGCAATGCCCGGACGAGCTTCGGCATGAAGTCGTCCAGCAGCTCCCGATTCTCGAACAGATCCTTCGGCAGTTCGGGGTCGAAGAACACCCCGTCGAGACTCTTCGCCGCAAGCGTGTCGACGAAGTCGAAGAAGTCGGCGTTGACGACCTCCAACGTCTGCGGCGCATCGGGGTTCTCCGCGGTGAAGAGGTCGATGACCCCTTGGTACTTCTCGACCACGAGGTGGCTGCGTACCCCCGGTCGGCCCGCGATGTGCATGGCCGATATCCCCAGGCCGAGGCCCACCTCGAGGAAGTCGGTCCCTTGCTCGGTCAGCAGGTCCGCCGAGCGGCACATCAGGTCGCGCTCCCAACCCTGCATGGCCTGGACGTCGTCGATGAGCAGCGTCACCTCGCCGGAGTCCCCTCGTACCAGGGAGACGAAGGGATCGGCCGCCTGAACTTCTTGCATGGCAACTCCAAACAGTTCGCGAAACGGGAAATCGGCGCGCGGCCGCTAACGCGAACGCGCCAGCAGGCACGCGCGGATCTGCTCGGCGGCAGCCGCCACCACCGCCCGGTCGCGGGCCAAAGCGACCCGCAGGAATGGCTCGCCCCTATCCGGGTCGGCCCAGTGGAACTGCCGACACGGCAGTACGTACACATTGCGCTCGCGCAACTCCAGCCAGAGCTGTGTGCCGTCCGCTCCGGCCACCTCGATCCGCTCGACGCTGACCCGAGCGTCAGTGTCCGGAAAGGACACTCCAGGCACATCGCGCAGCACGTCCCGCAACAGCGCACGGTTCGCCGCGATACTCCGCCACAGGTGTTCCATGCCGCCGGCCGCCGCGTCGTCGGCGAACCGCTCCACGAGCGCGTGAATGAACGGCGATACTCCCAGCAGGATGTCGGAGTACACCTGGGCCAGCGGAAGATCGACGTTCTCGCTCGACACCAGCAACCCGAGTTTCAGGTCCAAGGTCGGCCAGATCTTGCCAGTGTCCTCGATGACCGCGTAACGGCAGCCTGACGCGTCCAACACGGCGTAGTGGTCGTAGTGCGCGCGCGGATCGAATCCTCGGAACGAGGTGTCCAAAACGAGCACGACATCACGATCGGAGCACAGCCGCGCGAGGATCGCCAATCGTTCGCGCGACAGGACGTGGCCGGTCGGGTTGTTAGGCGTGGTGACGAAGACGCAGCCCGCTTCACGGGGAACGCCCTCCTCGAGGTCGCCATTGTGCAGGACATCCTCCTCCAACGGCACCAGGCTGAGATCGAAGCCGCGCAGGATGTCGGGGATGTTGTCGAACGTCGGATGAACCAGTGCGACCGTGGCAACCTTGCCCGCAAGAGACCGGGCCAGGATCTCCATGGCGACAGAGGAGGCGTAACAGCTCAGCACCCGACCCGGCCCGACCGGGTGTGAGTGCTGGCCGAAGGTGTGCAGGAATGCCCGCACCGCAGCCTGCTCGAGGTCTGCTGCAGATTCGGCAGCCGCACGGGCGAACAGTGCGGGAAAATCGTTGACGATCACCTGCTGTGCGTCACTGAGGCCCTGCCTGGCGTGGCCGTCGGCGAGGTTGAACGAGGCGGTGATGGCGAGGTGTTCCAGTTGGGTCAGGTTGGCGTTCATGGGCTTGGCGGTGTGCACCGTCATCGGTTTTCACTCCGTGGTCGATGGGCTGGAACAGGGTTCAGACGAGCTGTATCCGGTGCCGCGACAGCCAGGAGTTGGTCTGCAGCACCATTTCGGCGTCGGTTCGCGCCCTCCATCCCGACGCAAGCGAGCCTGGATCATCCGCCGCCGCGCGCACTGCGGCGACGTCGAGGAGGGGCAGGACGGGCGCCGTCGAGTCGTCGAGCAGCGTCGCCAGTTCGGCGCGCAGGTAGTCGGCATACCGGGGGTCGTGGGTGACAGGGAACGGGCTCGGACCACGTGCCAGGACCGACGCGGGCAAGAGATCGGCGACGGCCGAACGCAAGAGGCCTTTGCGCTGCCCGCCCGTGCTCTTCATCGCCCACGGAACGTTGAACAAGTACTGCATCAGGCGGTGGTCGCAGTACGGCGACCGCCACTCCATGCCTGCCGCCATGCTCACGCCGTCGTTCATCGCCGTGCCAAGTTCGTACCAAGCGGAAAGATTCACGTGGACGTACCGACGCATCCGGCGATCCTCGGCTGACTCACCAGGCAGTTCGGGTGCCGCGGCCACCGACTCCTGGTAGCGATCGGCGCAGTAACGGGGCAGGTCGAGGCGCTTGAGCAAATCTCCGTCGAAGAAACCGGTGCCGAGACCGGTGGGATGTGTGACGCGCTGGGCGAACCCCACCCATGGCAACGTGGCGCCGTCGACGACGGCGGGCACATCCACGCCCAGATACGAGCCGAACGCATCGTCCGCCCACTCGCCTGTCAGCGCCACCGGTGCCCGGTCCCGGACAGCACGACACGTCAGATACATCGTGGTGAGCCCTTCGGCCACGGGGTAGGGCAGGTCTTGTTGCGAGGCGACCATGCCCCGGCGCACCGCCGGGTCCGACAGATCCGAGGCATTGAGCAGGAAATGGTGGTGATCCGTGCCGAGCCGCTCGGCGACTTCCCGGGCGTAGGGCTCATCGACCGTTCCCCGCTGGGGGTCGACGGCACCGTCGACCTTGTCGACGGTGAAACCGACGGTGAAGGTGGCCAGCCGGTCTCCTCGTGCACGCAGGCGGCGAGCCGCCATCGCGGCTACGGCGCTTGAATCGACCCCGCCTGAAAGCAACATGCCGATCGGAACGTCGGACGCAAGCCTTCGCTCCACCGAGTCCTCCAGCAGGTCACGGACTGTCCTGACGGTGGAGTCCAGGTCCTGCTCGTGCGGTTCGGCCGTCAACGTCCAGTACCGGTGCCGATCCAGACCTCGTCGGGAAAACCGCACGAGTTCACCCGGCAGAAGCCGGCGCATGCCGTGGTAGGCGGTGATTCCCGGGGTGCCGGCGAACCCGAGCGCTTCTCTCAGGCCGTCCTCGTCCACAACCGGGTCGACGAGCGGATGGGCGAGGATCGCCTTCGGCTCGGAACCGATGAGCAATCCGGCATCCACTTCTTGGTAGTACAGGGGTTTGAGCCCCATCCTGTCCCGGACCAGGACGAGTTCCTCCCTCGAATGATCCCAGATCGCGAAGGCGAACATGCCGTCCAGGTGTGAGGGGCACTTCTCCCGCCACTGCAAGTAGGCCCGCAGTACCACTTCGGTGTCACTGCCAGTCCGGAATCGGTGGCCCAGCGCAGCGAGTTCGGCGCGTAAGCCTGCCGCGTTGTACAGCTCTCCGTTGTAAGCGACGGCAGCCTGGATCCGGCCGCCATCGCTGGCGACCATCGGCTGGGCGCCGCCGTCGGCGTCGATCACCTGGAGTCGGCGGTGACCGAGGACCGCTCGCGGCGACGCCCAAACCCCTTCGGCGTCCGGTCCGCGATGGGCGAGCGCGGCGGCCATGGCTCGCACGACTCCTCTCAACGGTGTCAGATCCCGGTGAAAGTCGACCCATCCGGCGATTCCCGCCATAGTCCCTCCCGGTTCGTCCCTGCGCACCGCCCGGCGCGGATCGCGACGCAATCATCGCGATCTGCCGTTGAAAACCCGTTGAGACACAATGGAAAGACTGTCGATCGAGTACAACGCAATAGTCCGCCCATCTGCCGAGGCGAGGTGGGCGGACCTTTGCGAAGCATCATCAGACCGCTATGCCAAACCTCGATCCCATGCCGGTGGACGTGCCCTCGAAATTCTTGTTACCGCCGAGGTCGTACCCGATGGCGACTCCGGTGCACCGCACGTCGTCGCTCGCGTAGACGCAGTCGAGGAGCACGTGGATCGAACCCTCCACCTTGCCCGAGAAGTCAGTCAGCCATTCCCGAAAGCCGACGATGAATCCTGCGGGCGACCGCCGCCAGGTGCCCAGCCCGATCAGTCCGTTGTTGCTGACGTGCACCACGATCCCGTCGCCGGTCAGGGCGTACATCGAATACTCGGGCACCGGACGGTTGCTGATCTGGATCTTGAACTCCCAGGTGCCCGCGGGGTTGCCCCTGCGTTCACCCGTGGAATCCCGGTCGGCGCTCGCGACCCCGGGGACCAGCATCCCGCTGAGCGCCGCGAGGCCGACCGCGCACGCGGGCGCACCGAGGAGAAGTTGTCTTCTGTGCATGGATTGCGTCACCACTGACTCCCGATGTTCGATCAGCCGGCAGAGGCCGGCAGTTCAAGGGGGTAAAACCCTGCTCCAGTAAGGATCTGCTCGTGGATGCGGCATACCTCAGGGGACGGGTCGAGCCCGAGTTCGTCGCGCAGGACAACTCGAAGGTCGTGAAACGCGCGCAGCGCATCGGCCCGCCGGCCCGTCGCATACAGCGAAATGATCAGCTGACCGTGCAGCCACTCGTCCAGCGGATGCTGACGGACCAGCGCCTTCAACTCCAGCAACAGTTCCCGATGCCTGCCGAGTGCACTGTCGACCTGCAGCCGGGACTTCAGGACATCCATCCGCTGCTCGCGCAGCGACTCCGCATAAGCATCCCGTTCCGGTCCGCCGGCGACGTTCGCGAGCGGACTGCCCCGCCACAATGCGAGCGCCTGCCGCAGACGCTGCGCCGCGTCCGCAGGCCGGCCGCCGCAAAACAGCGCCCTGCCCTGGTCGGCGAATCTGACGAACGCATCCACATCGGATTGATCCTGGCGGACCCGCAGCCGGTAGCCGGGCGCGGCCGTGTCGATCTTCACTCCGTCCGCCTCGGCCGACAGCCGCTGAAACTGCCTGCGCAGCTGGCAGATGTAGGTCTGGACGGTATTCACCGAGCTGCGCGGCGGACGCATACCCCACAGTTCCTCGATCATAGCGTCGATCGGCACGACCTGATTGGCCCGGATCAGCAGCAACGCCAACACTTGCCGGGCCTTGGCCGAGGTAGGCGTGCAGGTGCGGTGATCATGCAGAACTTCGAAAGAACCCAGCACCTGGAAGCGAATCATCTGACCCCCCATGTGGATTTCGCACGCGTCGACACCGTCTGCACAGGACAGTACGGAACGGGACACTCCCCAGCCATCCCCGCGGCTCGTTGCCGAACGTATCCAGTCCACGCTCCAGGCCACAAGGAATCGCGCCGAACGACGGCCCGAATCCACGAAAAGGAGTACCTGGACTACAACTTTTGACGCGGTCGCCGACAAAGACCTTGACATTTCATCGTCGCGATTCGGGTAAAGCGCAGCGAGGGCCGGAAAGTTGAACATTATTCATAATCTAGGCGACGACGCTGCGGTTTCGTGCCGCATGGGCAAGCCAGAGTACGTTTTAGGTGGCAACCGGTCGTTGCGAAGCGAGGATTTTGCCTGTGGCGGAT
This sequence comes from Amycolatopsis sp. NPDC114503, assembly GCF_055633655.1. Lineage (NCBI taxonomy): Bacteria > Bacillati > Actinomycetota > Actinomycetes > Pseudonocardiales > Pseudonocardiaceae > Amycolatopsis > Amycolatopsis sp. NPDC114503. The sequence continues at coordinate 164,439 of NZ_JBVKDT010000004.1, forward strand.
CGGTCACAGCGACCGGTCCCCAATCGGGCTGCGGGAATTGGCGCAGCCGTTGATCACGGCATTCGAACCGCCCCTCAGAACGACGATCCCGCGCACCGGGCACCCGCAGCGTCGCCGCGACAGCGTATGTGCCGAGCAGCGGATCCGCGTGGCGGGGTTCGGCGCTGTTGTCCGGGTACCGGACCAGACTGCACACCGCCGCATCGGCCAGCGAACCGAAGCCGGCGGTGGCGGCAGGTGCGCCGTGTGCCTCCGGGATGACTCGGCGGCCAGAGCCGGAACCGCGCGATCGCGACACCGCGGCCTGCAAAGCCATCGAATCCTCAATCAAACCAGGAAAGCACCGATAGACGATCGACCGGTACGCCGCCAGGCCGCTCCCGCCGAGCCGTCCGCTGCCAACGCAAGGCCACGCATCCCCTCGGCCCACGGCCGCTTTGCTCTCCCCGCAAGATTTCAAACTCTCGCCACATGCGACATACTCTTAGTCGGCACCAATGCGGCTTTGTTGTCACTCGCCGCCCACTGCGCATACCCTTGGGGCAGAAGCGCCGGGGAGGGTGCCGAATGCAGGGGGATCAACTGACGCGCGACATCGACCGAATACCAGTCGGTCGACCACCGCACTCGTGACGAAAACGGAAGGCGGTGCGCCGTCCGGCCGGTCGATCGACCAGCCGGGAAAAAATATGCCCGTGGATCCGGTGAGGGTTCTCGTCACCGGATATCCCACACTATTCCTCGACGGACTCCGTGAAATTCTGGCGAAGGCAAGCGGCATTCAGGTGGTGGGCGAGGCAACGACGGCGGGGGCCGCGGCGGCCATGGCGAAGGTGCTGAGACCCGAGGTGGTCCTGCTCGACATCGACATGCCGGACACTCAGCCGGTGGACGCGGTGCACAGCCTGCGATCGCTCGCGCCCGACTCCCGGGTGCTGGTGTTGAGCACGCACGAGGCGTTCTGGCTCGTCCACGACATGTCCAGTCTGGACGTACGCGGTTACCTACTGAAAAGCATGAGTCACCACGAACTCGTGGCAACGGTGCTCAACTCCCGCTCCGACGACGGATACCTCACGCTGTCCATCTCGCGCTCGCGGTTCACCCAGCTCCATCAAGGAACTCCCGAACTGCTATCCAGACGGGAGAAGGACGTGCTCTCGCTCGTCTCGGAGGCGCTGAGCAACGCGCAGATCGCCGGCAGCCTCGACATCACCGAGGGCACCGTGAAACGCCACCTGCGCAATATCTTTGTCAAGCTCGGTGCCGTGTCCCGGATCGACGCGGTGAACAAGGCGATCGCGGCTTCGCTCATCTCCGCGCCGAACGGACGCCGGACGCAGTGAACGGGTGAATGTGCTCGCGAACCGGAAACTGTGAGCACATCCACCCGCCGGGCACGACGTGATCAGCTCACTCGCACCGTCTGGTAGACCTCGAACGGCCGAGGTGCAGTGTCGTCGTGGTAGTCCCGCAGCGGCGCGGTGGTCTCCGGGTGGACGGCGTCGGCCTCCCACTTCTCGAACAGTTCCACGCTCGTCCACTCGCTGAGCACCAGCAGGCACGCCGGGTCGCTGCGGGCGCGCAGCAGTTCGCTGCCGAGGAAACCTGGGGTCCCGGAAAGCACCTCGTCGATGCGCTCGCAAGCAGCCGCGATGACGTTCTCACCTCCTTCGGGAGCCCGATACCACACCAGCACCCGCACGCTGCCTCTCACCGATGTGCACCCTTGTTCATTTCGTGCACCACGCGCATCGTCCACATCTCGCCGCCTATGCGGTACGGATGCAGCTTCGTCCGGTGGGCGACATGGGCGTCGCTGCGTTCGAACTCGCGGAACGACGCCTCGTCCGTCCAGTCGCTGACGATGAAGTAGACACAGCCCTCGCCATCCGCGCGGAACAGCCACTGGCCGAGGTTGGCCGGGTGGCTGGTGATCGCCTGGCCGACCTCCGACCACGTGCGCTCGTAGTCCGCTTCGGCTCCGGGTCTGACGTTCATCCGCAGCATGACCCGGAATGTCATGGCTCCCACGTCAGGCGCCCCCGTCCACATTGATGACCTCGCCGGTGAGGTAACCGGCCGCCTGGCTCGACGCGAAGAGCACGGCGGCTGCTACTTCCGTCACGTCCCCGAGCCGCCCGAGGCTGCTGATCGACTGGTACCGCCGGTACACCTCGGGCGGGAGTTTCGCGGCCTCCTCGGTCTCGATGACGCCGGGTGCCACGACGTTCACCCGGATGCCGCGCGGCCCCAATTCCTTGCACAGCGACCGGCCGAGACCGACCAACCCGGCCTTGGCCGCGGTGTAATGCGCCCGCAGCGGGACACCGACCGCGGCGACCTTCGACCCGACGAACACGATCGACGACCCCTCCGACAGCAGCGGCAAGCTGTGCTGGGCGACGAAGAACGCCCCGGTCAGGTTGGTGTCCAGCACCCGATGCCATTCCCGCGCGGTGAGCTGGTCGAACGGCACGTGACTGATGGCACCGGCATTGTGCACCACGACGTCCAGCCCGCCCAGTTCGTCCTTGCATATCGCCGCCAGCCGCGCGACCTCCTCCTCTGCGCCTATATCCGCCTGTACGACACGATGCACGCCGCCGATTTCCTTGAACGCGATCTCCAGCGCGTCGGCGGCGTCGCGGTCCGCCCGGTAGCAGGCGACGACGCTGCCGCCCTCGCGGGCGAACGCCAGCGCGATAGCCCGGCCGATCCCCCTGGTCCCCCCGGTGAGCAGGATGCGCCTGCCCTCGAACTTTCCGGTCATGTGGTTGTCGTCCTCTCGTCAGGTCACCGGTTGTCTGTCACAGCAGGAGCCCGGCCGCGGCGGCGTTGGCTCCCATCGCAACGACGGCCAGCACGGTCCGGAAAAGGTTCCAGGCGCGCCACGAGCGCCTGGGATCGCGTTCTGCCCAATCGGATGGCAGGTCGTCCGGTCGCAGCGACATGACCCGCCTCTTGATCGGGACCGCCCTCGTGGCCGACACAGCGATAACGGCCAGCGCGCACACGGCGGCCGCACCGCACGCAACCTGTGCCGCACTCGATGCGAGCGTGAACGCCAGCACACCGTCCGCCAGTGCGGTCACTGCAACGCAGATCGGCTGGAACGGTTCAAACCTGTTGCCCCAGAAGCGGTGCGTCCACACGTACTGTTCCGGTGACAACTTCAGCAGCAGCGGCACGCCGCACACCGACGACCACAACAGCACCCCGGCGACGAGCCCGTTGGCCACCAACGCCAACGGCAGCAGGTACGGGTGCACGGGATTCACTCCTCCGCGGCGAGACGTGCCTGGTGCTCGGCCTCCACGACGTCCTTGATCCGCTGTTGCTGAATCACGGTGTTGCGGTTGAGCCGTTGGGTCATCGAAGCGTCGTCCACGGGCGAGTCCGCGCGCATCGCGAAGTCCTGAATCCAGCGCATCTCCACGCCGTTCGCGATCGGACGGTACGACCACAGGATGTCCATGTGGTCGAACCAGCCGGGTTCCAGACGGCGCGCCCGCACGGTGCGCGTCGCGGCATTGGCGGTGCGCTCCGATACCCAGCTCCACGCGTTGCCGTCGGAGTCCGGGTGCATCGTCAGCCGGAAGCGCACGGTATCTCCTTCATGCTCAAGGATTTCGGCGACGCTGTACTCGCTGAACAGCGACGGCCATGAGGGGACGTCGTTCGTCATGTCCCACACCAGGTCCAGGGGTGCGGCCACGACAACGGCGTTGTCGGTGTGTCCGGTCACATCACACCTCCGCGGAAAGCCGGGAATTGATATCGCGAACCGCTGCGCGAGGCGTGGACATGACCGTCAGGTCGTTGTCGTCGAAAGCCACGTCGTACCGACGGCTGACCCTGCCGAGCGCGTCCAGCACTACCAGCGAGTCGTAACCGAGGTCGCCAAGCGGCACGTCCCTGTTGTCCTGCCCCAGAACGACGTCCCCGGTCTCCCCCGCGCTCTCGGTCAGCACGCGATGCAGGTCGTCGTAGGTGAACTTGTCCATCATCGGTTCCTTTCTTCACTGCTCGGTGTCCTTGCGCACCGCCAGCGCGGCGTTGAAGCCGCCGAAGCCGCGCGCTACCACCACGGCGGCCCGCAGCGGCATTTCTCTCGGCCGTCGACCGACGAGGTCGATCCCGTACCCGTCGGCGAGCTTGTCCACGCCTGTGGTCGGCGGGATCACGTTGTCGCGCAACGAAAGCAGCGCGGTAGCCAGATCGAGTGCCGCACCGCCGGCGTACAGCCGCCCGGTCATGGTTTTGGGAGCGGTGACCGGAACGCCATACGGTCCGAACACCTCGGCGATGGCCGCCGCCTCGGCGCGGTCGAGGTCCGCGACCCCCGCCGCGTCGGCGAAAACCACGTCCACGTCGGCTGGTGTCAGGCCGGCGTCGTTGAGCGCGCCCTCGATCGCCGCAACGAGGCGGGACGGCCGGCCTGATCCCGGCGGCGGGTCGAAAGTCGCCGCGTAGCCAGCGATCACGCCATACCGCCGCGCACCCGGTCGAGCCGGTTCCAGCACGAACATGGCACCGCCTTCGCCGGGAACGTAACCGGAAGCGTCCGCCCCGAAAGGCGCGTAGGCCCTCTCCGCGTCTCTGCTGGTGGACAGCCGCCCGTTCGAGATCTGCGCCACGAGCCCGTACGGACACAGCGAGGCGTCGGTTCCACCGGTCACCACCAGTCGCGCGCCCGATCGGAGGACCCGGCGGGCCTGGCCGATCGCATCCAGCCCGCCTGCCTGCTCCGTGGCGATCGCGCCGCAGGCGGCCCGCATCCCGTGCCGGATGGACACCTGGCCGGTGGTGGCCGCGTAGAACCAGGCGATCGACTGGTACGCGCCGACCCCGGTCGGTCCGTTGCGCCACAACGACTGGATCTCCCGCTGGCCGAATTCCGTGCCCCCGGACGAACTGGCCGTCACCACGGCCATCTCGTACTCCGGCACCTCGGCGGGCACCACCCTCGCATCGGAGAGAGCCTGGTCCACGGCCGCCAGGCCGAGGTGCGTCCAGCGGTCGGTCTGCGGGACGAGCCGGGCAGGCACGGCCCGCTCGGTGACGAACCCGGCGACCTCGCCCGCCAGCGCGACCGGATAGCCGGACGCGTCGAACCGTTGGATAGGCGCGATCGCGCTCCGGCCCGCCAGCACCTGCGTCCAGTGCTCCTCCAACCCGGTCCCGGTCGGCGCCACCACGCCGATCCCGGTAACAGCCGCCGCGATCACCGGTGACCGCCGGGCGAAGTCACGACCATGGCCGACTGGAATCCGCCGAAGCCGCTGCCAACGCTGAGCACGCCGTCCACCCGCCGATCACGCGCGTGCAGCGGCGTGTAGTCCAGATCGCACTCCGGATCGGGCGTGTGGAGATTGGCGGTGGGCGGCACGACGTTGTGTTTGATCGCCAGCACGCATGCCGCCGCCTCGATCGAGCCGATCGCTCCCAGCGAGTGGCCGATCATGGATTTGATCGAGCTCACGGGCACCCGGTAGGCATGATCACCCAGGCTCGTCTTGAAAGCCGCCGTCTCGTGACGGTCGTTCTGGCGGGTTCCCGAGCCGTGGGCGTTGACGTAATCGACGGCGGTCGGGTCAAGGCACGCCTGGTCGAGCGCGGCCGTGATCGCCTCAGCCATCTCCCTGCCGTCCGGCTTGAGCCCGGTCATGTGGAAGGCGTTGCTGCGCGCAGCAAAGCCGGCGATCTCCGCATATACGGGAGCGCCTCGTCGGCGAGCAAGCTCGGCCTCCTCGAGCACCAGCACGGCCGCGCCTTCGCCGAGCACGAAACCGGCGCGGTCAAGGTCGAACGGTCTCGATGCGTGTTCGGCGTCGTCGTTGGCGGGCGAGGTTGCCTTGATCGCGTCGAAACAGCCGACCGTGATCGGCGAGACAGGCGCGTCCGTGCCTCCCGCGAGCACCACGTCCGCGCTGCCCTCGCGGATCAATTCCGCTCCGTGGCCGATGGAATCCAGCCCTGACGTGCACCCGTTGGAGATCAGAGCGACCGGCCCCTCGGCCCCGACCGCCCAGGCCACTTCGACCGCGAGCGAACTGGGCACCATGTAGTCGTAGAGCTGGGGAACCGCGTACTTGTGGTCGACCAGCCAGTCGCGACCGCCGTTGCTCAGCACAAGGTATTCCGCTTCCAGGCCCATGGTGCAGCCGACCGCGCTGCCGAGGCTCACGGCGGTCCGGTGCGCCGGCAGCACGTCGGAGGCCAAGCCGCTGTCCGCCAACGCTTCCCGGGCTGACACCACTGCGAACTGCGCTGCCCGGTCCATCCGCCGGATCTCCTGGCGGCTCAGCCCCTCCGCCAGCGGGTCGAAGTCGCACTCAGCCGCGATCCTCGACCGGAACCCGGTTGCGTCGAACAGCGAAATAGCTCTGGTGGCAGTCCGGCCCGCGGTGAGCTGGTCCCAGAACGACTTCACCCCGACACCGCCCGGCGCGACCACGCCGATCCCGGTCACCGCCACCCGCCGGGCGCTCATCGCGCGCCGCCCGCGAACGGGTCCGGGGCCTGTGGATCGGCCAGCTCTTCGGTGTCCACGTGGCCCAGTTCCGGGCGAGGCGCCAACGGACTCAGGTGGAACACCGCCTGTGCGGTGCTGGCCCCCCGGTTCTCGGCGCGATGCGGGACACCGATCGGAACCATCAGGGCGTCGCCCGCGTCCAGGCGTACGCAATCGTCGCCAGCCCGCAGGTGGATGGTTCCGCGGGTGACGTAAAGGAACTCTTCGGAGTACGGGTGCAGGTGCTCGGTGACCGACTCGCCGGGAGCCAGGACAAGGGCACCCATGAACCCCGACGTCGCGGCGACGGTGCGCGGGCTCAGCAGCACTCGGACATCGCCGCCTCGGCGACGGTTGCTCGGGGTCTCCGACCACGAGACACGGGCTGGTCGGTCGTCTGCGGACACTGCGTTTCCCCTATCGACTAGTGGCTCTGCCACGTGTAGAACGGCTTGGCCATGGCGTCCTTCGGCTCTTTCCAGTTCGGGTCATACGGTGTGATGAACTGGCCCAGTTCGCTGTTGAGTCCCTGGTAAAGCGAGTGGCTGCGGGCGCGGTAAAGCCGGTCGCTGATGTCGTCGTCGGCCTGCACTAGGTGGAAATACAGGTCGTGGAACGCGAACAGCACCCGACGATGCACGCCGATCAGCCGGGGCAGTTCGGAAGCGTCCGATCGGCCGAACGCCTCGGCGACGGCGGGAGCGTCGCCCGGGTCCATCCGGGCGACAATGAGCGTTTGGTGCACGGGTTCCTCCTTGAAAGAATTGCTCGGTCCGGAGGCAGTCCTGGTCAGTCCTCGAGCGGCTTTCGCGCGGTGACCAGCGAGTCGTGGTCATCGAGGGCCACCACGCGCAGCTCGGCGAAACCCGCGCCGGACAACCACTCGAAGCACTCGGCGGCGGTGTACTCGCTGCCCCCGGGGGTGGCCAGGAGCATGTTGAGGCTGACGAGCAGGCTGGACGCGCGATGCGACCGGTCGTCGTCGATCATCGGGTCGTAGATCAGCACGTGGCCGCCAGGCGGCAGCGCGCGGAACGCCGCCTCGACCAGTTGCCTCCGCTCGGCTTCCCCCCAGTCGTGCAGCACGTGGCCGAACACCAGCGCGTCGACCGCCGGCAGGTCGTCGCTGAAGAAGTTTCCGCCGTGGAACGAGATCCGATCGCCCAGACCGGCCCCGGCTATGTGTTCGTCGAACACCGGGCGGACGGGCGGCAGGTCGAACACGCCGCCGTGCAGATGCGGGTGTGCGGCGGCAATGGCCGCGGCCACAGTTCCGCGACCGCCGCCGAGGTCGACGAACGAGCGGACCTGTGACCAGTCGAACGCATCCGCGAGCTTCGCAGACAGCGGCGCGGTGAGGTAGTCCATCCCCACCATGTACGAGCGCCAGGTCGCTGTGTCATCGCGGTACTGCTCGGTGAACATGGCGCTCGTATCGCGGGTCCCGTTCTGCGGCTCGCCAGTGCGCAGCCCTTCGACCAGCCTGGCCCATCTGGTGTCGGCCATCCGCAGGAACCGACCGAGGTAAGAAGGCTTGCGCTGGTCCAGGAACTGGCTCGCCGTCGGCGTCGCCCGGTAGCGACCGTCCACACGGGACAAGGTGTCGAGCGCGACGAGAGCGTCGAGGAAGTCGGCCATACCACGGGGATGCAGGTCGAGCCGAGCGCGGATCTCCTCCGCTGTCAGAGCTTCGTCGTCGCAGAGGCCGAAGAGGCCCAGTTCGGCCGCGGCGAGAACGGTGTGGCGGGCGAAGTTCGAGATGCCCAGCCGCCAGATGTCGGCGGGTCCGGCGGCGGTCGGTTGGGACATGGTTACGGTCATGGACACTCCTCGGTCGGAAACTGACGGGTCATACCGCGAGCAAGCGCTCCAGTCGGGCGCGCAGGACGATCAGCGCCGCGGCGACGCCGATCGGCACCAGGCCGAACAGTCCGAAGTAGCCGGCCGCGCCCAGCGTGCCGAACAGTCCGGCGCTCTGCCCGCCGACAGCCGCGCCCAGTGCGGCCGAGAGCCACCACACGCCCATCATCTGGCTGCTGAAGGCAGCCGGGGCAATGGTGACTGTCAGAGCCAGGCCGATCGGCGCGAGAGCGAGTTCACCCAAGGACTGGAGCAGATAGGTGGCGACGAGCCAACCGGGCGCGACCGGCCCGTTGGCGGTGAGCACCGCGATGGCCATCACAAGATAGGCCGCGCCGGCCAGCGCCAGGCCCGCAGCGAACTTCGACGAAACCCTGGCCCTGGGACCGATCCGTGACCACAGCGCGGCCGCGATCGGAGCTCCTGCCAGTACGAAGAGCGGATGCAGGGCCTGGAACCAGCCGACGGGCACCACCGCACCGAAGGCCGTGCGGTCGGTGCGGAGTTGCACGAACATGGTGAGCACGGTGGCGGACTGGCTGGACAATGCCCAGAACACCGCCGAGCAGCCGAAGATCCAGCGGTAGCCGCGAACCCGGACCCGTTCGGCGTCGGAAGTGGACGGGTGGCGCCGGATCGCCCGGAAGGCCAGCACGGGCGCCACCAGAACAGCCAGGCCCACCAACGCGATGACGTGCTGGGGATGGAAGGTGCCGAGGAGGACGTCCAACGCGATAAGCACGCACGCTGCTGCCACGACGGCCGCCGCCCGGCGTCCGGCCAGGGTCCGGACCCGCGCCCCGGCCGGATCGGCCGGCACAGCGCCGATGTCCCCGAACCTCTTGATGCCGCACAGGAAGCAGAGAATGCCGATCAGCATTCCGGCCGCCGCCGCGCCGAATCCCAGGTGCCAGTCGATCCGCTCGCCGAGGAATCCGATGACGATCGGCGCGAGCAACGCGCTGATCTGGATGCTCATGTAAAACACCGAGAATCCGGATTCCCGTTGTCCCTGCTCGTGTTTCGGATAGCAGGAACCGAGAAGGGCTGTCATATTCGGTTTGAGCAGGCCGGTGCCGGCGGCGATCAACAGCAAGCCGAGGTAGAACGACGCGGTGGTTGGCAAGGTTAGGCACAGGTGCCCGGCAGCGATGCCCACCGCGCCCCAGAACGAGGCTCGCCGGGTGCCCAGAATCCGGTCTCCGAGCCACGACCCTGGCACCGCGGCGACGAAAGCGCCCGCGATGTACGTCGCGACGAGCGCGCCAGCGGTGCTCGCGGTCAGGCCGAGCCCGCCGTGGCCGGGTGAGTCCACCGCGAACAGGTAGAGGATCGCAACCATGCCGAAGAAGCTGAAGCGCTCCCACATGTCCAGCATGAACAGCGACACGAACCACGAGCGCCGCACAGCGGGCGGAGCGGAATCGGCCGTTCGCGTCATCGCCCCTCCAAGATCGGATTCCGGTCTGCCTCCCATCGTGCCGATCAGGGTTGAAAGCGGGCTGGAACTGAGCTGGAGGGATCAGCGTCGCCAGGTCCGTGCCGAGCCGGCGCATCACCGCCCGGGGTTTGCTCCGCAGCGCGTTGGCCACGGCACAAGCCGCCTTCAAACGCGATGCTGCACCATCGGCCACGACACAGATCCGCCACGAGAGGACTAGTGCCGTGGAAACCACACCGTCCGCATCGGACGAACTGCTCGCGTTTCCTTTTTCCGCAACGACTCCCTGGGAACCAGCGGAGGAATTCTCCCGGCTGCGGGCCGAGCGGCCGGTGGCCAGGGTACGTTTGCCGTCGGGTGATCAGGCATGGCTGGTGACTGGCTACGCAGAGAACAAACAGGTGCTGGGCGACCCGCGGTTCAGCCGGGCGACCGCGACCGCACCGGGCGCGCCCAGACTGCAGCCGGTGCCCCCCGATCCGAACTCGCTGCTATCGATGGATCCACCGGAACACGGCCGACTGCGCAGGCTCGTGTCCCGCGCGTTCTCGGCGCGTCGCATGGCCTTGCTGAGGCCGAAAATTGACAGCACCGCCGCAGACCTCGTCGACGCCCTCAAATCGGCGGGCCCGACAGCCGACCTCGTGTCCGCACTGGCCATGCCGCTTCCGATCGGCGTCATCTGCGACTTGCTCGGCGTACCGACAGGCGGACGGTCCCGCTTCCAGCGTTTGGCGGACACAGTGCTGTCGTTGACTGCGCACCCAACAGAAGAAGTCCGGGCGGCCCGGGAAGAACTCAACGACTACTTCCTGCACTTGGTCGCGGTCAAGGGCCGGGAACCGGGCGATGACCTGATCAGCGAACTGGTCTGCGCGCGGCGGGAGTCCGAGAGCCTGAGCGTCGACGAACTGGTTGCGCTGTGCCGCACCCTCCTCACGGCGGGGTTCCACACCACGGCGAACCAGATCGCCCTCGCCTCGCTGTTCCTGCTCCGCCACCCGGATCGGCTGCGCGACCTGGCGGCGTCGCCCGCGCTGGTCGAGCCGATGGTCGAGGAACTGCTCCGGCTCAACCCGTTGACCGTGGGCGGCGGACTGATCCGGATCGCGACCGCCGACATCGAAGTCGGCGAGGTCCTCGTGCACGCCGGCGAGGCAGTCCTCCCAGCAATAGGTTCGGCGAACATGGACGACCTGGTGTTCGCTGACCCCGACGAATTCCGCCCCGCTCGTCCGCAGGCGCACATCGCGTTCGGTCACGGCGCGCACTATTGCCTGGGAGCGGTGCTGGCTCGGATGGAACTGCGCGCCGCGCTCGCCGCTTTGGCCCGCTCGCTGCCGGAGATGCGGTTGGCCGTGCCGCTGGAGGAGCTGCGCTTCACCACCGGCCGTCTGTTCCGCGGCCTCGCCGAGCTGCCCGTCGCCTGGTAACGGAGGACCGATGATCAACCACAACACCCGAGCCGCGCCGCACGGCTACACTCTTCCGCTGTCGCCGTCCGGACGGGCATCCCTCGTCGCACCGCCGCCCTGGCACTTCTCGGGCGAGTTCGTCTGGATCGACTACCGCGTCGATCCGGACCGCGCGGCCGCTTTTCTCCCTCCGGACCTCGCTCTTGGCCCGGACGCCGGTGCGGCAGCGGCGGCGTTCTCCCGCTGGCAGTGGTGCACGGACGGCGAAGCCGAACTGGATGATCCAGCCCGCTGCCAGTTCAGCGAATTCATGCTCCTGCTGTCGGTCGTGCACCGCGACCGGCCCATGGCCCGCTGCCCGTACGCCTGGGTGGACCGCTCAGTGCCGCTCGTCCGCGGCTGGGTGCAGGGGATGCCCAAGCAACTGGGCTCAGTCCGGATGACCGAAACGGTCCGGGCGGGCCGGGCCGGGCCCCGTACGACCGCGGGCGCCGCTTACCGAGCCTCGTTGGCCGCGAACGACAGGCGGATCGTCAACGGCCGGGTAGTCCTGACCGGTGAAGCTTCTGCCCCGCCCGTGCTGAACACCCTGCCGCTTGCCCACACCAGGACCTTCCCCGCCTGGGCGCCGAGCGGCACCGAAGTCGACGAACTGGTGTCCAGCAGGGTCACCGACATCGAGTACTCGGCAGTGTGGGCGGGCAGTGCGGATCTGGAGTTCGCCCCGGATGTGCTCGCGGCCGACCCGGACCTGGCCGCACTCCATCCGGTCGAGGTGAGCGACGGCTACGTGTTCGCCTACGGTGAAACCCTGCTGGGAGGGAAGGCCCTCGGCTGATCGGTCGTACTGGCTAGGCGTGCGGTGCCCTAACGTTGAAGCTTCGGCGAGGAGCAGAACCGCTCCCACCGGGCCAGTTTGGCGGCTGGTGGCACAGAACCGCACCCGTTCCCCTTTTCCTAGTTCCTGGTCAAGAAGCTGTGGTCTCCAGCTCCGGTAGGGTCCCCACAGTCACCCGCATGGCCCGGATCGCTCAGCGATTGATGGCCGAGGCGCGGTCACGTTTCCCGATCACCTGCGTCGAGGATCCCTACACCGCTGTGAGAGCTACGTCTCCGACCGCCCTGTCTGAACGCTGAACGATCCATCACGGAATCCGGCGTTCTCCAGGCCGCGGCCATCCGCGCAGCAGTCACGCCTGCGCGTCATCGTAAATCCCCTGCGTTCGGACATCGCGGCACACATCTGGTCGAGGCGACCTCTGCACCGACCAGCTGGTACGGGAAACCGGGCTGACCGACCCGAAGCACTTCTTCCGTTCGTCCACCGTCAAAGAATTAGGCCCCACGTTGCCGCCAGCTCGAGAAACCGTTGTCCGCGCCCACGAGATGGGCATCAACAAACGCTACACCGACATCATCGCCACCAGCTGCAAAACCACCGAAATCCCGCGTCAACGACTCCATCCGCCGCACAAACAAGGCACGGTCGCACTCGGTTCCGCTGCGGAGGAGACGAGGTCCTCACTCACGTCACCAGCATCAACCGATACGTGACTTCGACGAGGTGTTCGGACACCAGGACGTCTCCTCGGTCAGCCCCGACCGCACCCGCGCCGAGCAGCTGCGCAACATCCGCAAGCTTCCCTCGCCCGAGAGCCTCAGCATCAACGACCGGGCGTTCGAGAATCTCCGCGAAACCGCCGACCTTCATCGCAGCGACTCGCGATCGCCGAACCGCGGATGGCGTTGCCGCCAAGGCGTGCGGCGCAGACAGGCCCGTGTTCCCACAAAGCAGACCCGTCCGCTCCGCACGCCGGCCGCCGGGGCGCGCGGCGGTGCCCGAGCGCACTTGTCGCGCGCGCGTGCACCGGCGGCCTCCGGCCGGGGTCGCGCCGCCCGGGGGAAAGCGGCGCGAGCCCGGCCGGGGCCTCGGCGAGGGTTACTTCGTGACGATCTTCTGGCCGACCAGGATCAGGTCGGCGTCCGGGATGTGCTTCTGGTTCAGCTGCTGCAGGTGCTGCCAGCCGCCGTCCACGTTCAGGTTCTTCGCGATGCCGGAGAGAGTGTCGCCGGCGGCGACGGTGTAGCTGCCGTCCGGGTTCGAGGTCGGCGCGGCGTGCTTCGGCGCGGACTTGACCTTCGCCTCGGCCTTGACCTGGACCTTCGGCTTCGCGGCCACGGCCTCGACCTCGGCGGAGCCGCCGGAGGTGTCGCCGCCGAAGTTCGCGTAGCCCGCCGGGCCCGAGCCGCCGCGGCACTGCCACGGGGCCGATCCCTGCTTCGCGTAGATCCGGTCCGCGACGATCTGCTGCTGCGCGGGCGTGGCCTTGTCGGCCGTCGGGGCGAACTGGCCGCCGCCGTTCGCGAGCCAGGTCTTCGTGACGATCTGGAACAGGCCGGCGGGGCGGCCCGCGCGCTGGCCGGCGGCGGTGTTGTTGACCGCGGTCGGGTTGCCGCTGCTCTCGCACTTGACGATGCCGGCCTGCCCCGGGAAGGCGTTGGCCGTGCCCGCACCGGCGAGGCCGATGCCGCCGAGGGTGGCGCCCGCGAGAGCCGCGGTCGCACCGGTGCGCTGGAGGACTGTCTTCGTCTTGCTGGGTTTGCTGTGCCGTCCCACGGTGGGTGGGCTCCTTCGCTGTCACACCGCACAACCGTCCTCGCGCCTGGCTCAGGCAACGAGCAGCGACGGTTCGCGGCGGCTTCGGGTCGCTGATCCTCGGGGTAGATCGCAGGTCACCGCAAAAGCTCGAGAAGATTACGAAACGGAAACGGCAGGTGTACAGAGGCAGTGGGATCGGCCACAGATCGCCTCAGCGCGTAGCAGTCAGGCGACGGTGCGTCACACCCCTAGTGCTCTACTTGGTAAATAAATAACAGCTCAACAGCAACATTTAACCATTGAATCCACTACTACCAGCGGCCTCAAACAGCGACGTTGGCAAGTTTCACACATCATCTGACGTTCGGCAGTTACCGTCGATTCAGCTGTTACGTCCGAGATAAACGCGGGGGTCGCCGCCCCCGTTCACTCCCCGCTACGACACCCGCCCGCCCGGCACGCGTCCCGCCGGACCAGGCCCGCTCCCCCGGACGCGCTCCGCCTTCCGCCCGGTCGTTATGGTCTGAACCAGTACCCACCGGTCCAGACCACTACCCTGGTCTGGACCACCACGTCCGCAGCTCGCCCGAGCCCGCCGCCGAAAACGCAGCCCGCCGCCCGTCCTCCGGCGGAAAACAGCACCCGCAACCGGACCCGGCGGCGAAAACGTCAGAAACAACCCGGCGAACTCGATATTTCTCCCACCCGACATATCCCCGAAGGCCTTCGGCAACCGTCCCGAAAACATCCCACGATGCGGTCCGCAGCCCTCGATTCACATGCCGGAAACGGAGCGTGAATATTCACGTTCCGTTTCGCGGGATCGCGAACACCGTTGCCGTTTCAGTCGTTCAGCCCAGCGCGGCGAACTCCGCGAAATCACCGTATTCACTCTCCTGGCGCATTGCCTTGCCTAATATCCGCCGTTTCTTTTCTTTCCGCAGCCGTTCCCGGCGCGCCCGCGCCCGACGCGCCGCTGCGGCGGAACCGGCTGCGCTAGGCTGTGCCCCGCGGTATTCCAGTGAGGTCAACGGAGGGAGGGCTGCGCCCAGCGCGGCCCTCCCTCGCCTCTGCCCGCGAAAAACCGTTTCCTTCCTCGCCGGCCGTTTTCGGCGGTCCGCGAATCCCTGCGAAAAAGAGGAGGAGTGCATGACGAACTCGACGCCGGACACGCCGCGCGACGTCGACCGTACGCATCCGCGGACCGGCACCGAGGAGGGCTGTCCCGAGGAAGGCGCCGCAATACCGCACAACCCGAGAGAACGGCTGCTCCGTTTATTCGAGGAGAACTTCCCGCGGCGACTCTCCGCGAGCGCCCGGCAAGAACGGTTCGCCCCGAATGTCTTTGTCCATTGCGGAGCAAAAGACACCGGCCAGGCCGCCGTGCACCGAGGCGGGCCCGGCCGCGCCACCACCACTGTCAGGGGAGAACAGGCCAGATGACCACCCTCGAGCACCCCGCGCCGCTCACCGGCCCCGCCGTCTACTGCGATCTGCCCGGCCCGCGTTCGGCCGAGTACCTCGCCCGGCAGGACCGCCGCGAGCCGATCCCCCGCGGCGGCCCGAGGCGGCTGCCGATCGCGATCACCGAGGGTTCGGGCAGTTTCGTGCGCGACGCCGACGGCAACGTCTTCATCGACTTCCTCGCCGGGGCGGGCGTGCTCTCCCTCGGGCACAACCATCCCGAGCTGGTCGCGGCGATGACCGCGCAGCTGAGCAAGCTGACCCACGCGCTCGACTTCGCGACCCCGGTCAAGGACGAGTTCTCCGAGGCCCAGCTCGCGATGCTGCCCGAGGCGCTGCGCTCGCGGATGAAACTGCACTTCTGCGGTCCGGCCGGGACCAACGCCGTCGAAGCCGCGCTGAAGCTCTGCAAAACCGCGACCGGACGCGGCGGCGTCGTGTCGTTCCAGGGCCGGTTCCACGGCAGCGCGCACGCGGCGCTGGGCCTGACCGGGCCGGCCGGCCAGCAGCGATCGGTCGCGAATCCCCTGCCCGGCACGCAGTACCTCCCGTACTCCTCGTGCCCGCGCTGCCCGGCCGGGCACGATCCGGCCGCCTGCCCAGCGGACTGCCCGGACCAGCTCGAACGATCGCTGCACGACCCCGACGGCGGACACCCGCTGCCCGCGGCGGTGGTGCTCGAACTGGTGCAGGGCGAGAGCGGCGTGGTCCCGGCGCGGGCGGATTTCGTGCACCGGGTGCGCGAGCTGACCCGGGAGCTGGGCATCCCGCTGATCGTCGACGAACTGCAGACCGGCTGCGGCCGGACCGGGACCTGGTTCGCCTTCGAGCGCTACGGCATCGAACCCGACGTGATCGTCGCGTCGAAGGCGCTCAGCGGAATCGGCTCGCCGGTCTCGCTGATCATCTACGACGAGCGCCTCGACAACTGGGCCCCGCGCACGCACACCGGCGCGTTCCGCGGCAATCAGCTCGCCTTCGCCGCGGGCGCCAGGGCGATCGAGGTCGTCAACCGCGACAGCGTGCTGAACAACGTCGTCGAGCGCGGATACCAATTCGAAGAGCTGTTGTCCCCGCTGGCCAGCCACCCGTGGGTGACCGACGTGCGCGGCACCGGGCTGATGTGGGGCCTCGAACTGACCGACCCGCGCACCGGAAGGCCGGCGTCGGAACTCGCGCTGGCCGTGCAGAACCACGCGTTGCGCCGCGGGCTCATCCTCGAACTGGGCGGACGCGGCGACAGCGTCGTGCGGTTGCTGCCGCCGCTCAACGTCACCGCGGACGTCGTGCGCACGGCCGCCGGAATCCTGCTGGCCGCGCTCGACACCGCGACCCGGGAGGCGCGCTAACCCGCCGGCTGCGCCACCGCCCGGTACCTGCGGTGGCGCAGTCGCCACGTTCTACTGTTAGTACGGATTTCCGGCGGGCGGCGGGCAAAGTCGTCTTCTGGGTAGGTTTTCGATCACCGGACCGACTGAGCCACCCGGAATTCCCCTTTCCGGAAACCCGGCAATACTACGGAAAGTAGCTCCGCAATTCGCGCTGCGCGGGGTGGGGAAATACGGCTTCTGCACAGTGCGCGGAGAGTGACCTCCCCCAGCAAGGGGAGCCGACGATCTTGCTGCGCCAACCCCTCGGAATGCGGTGCCCACCAGCACACCGGCACCGGGGCGAGCGACGAAGATCACCGGCTGTCATTCACTCGAACGGGGATGAGGGAAATCACGGCCTAGTGCTCGTTGTCACCTTTTGCCAGACTGTGAACAACGCACCGTTTCGCCGGTGATGAATCGCCGATCGCGAACGTACGCACCGTTTCCAGGAGGCCTCGTCATGAGGTGTGGCGGCACGACCGAAAAGCACGCGAGCCGGACGGCTTGCTGGGTCGTGCGTGTCCTGCTCCTGGCGGGGACGGTCGCGGGCGGACTGCTTCTGACCTGGCTGATCTCGACCTCCTCCGCCGCAGCGGAGCCGATGCCGCCGACGCCGGAGGTGCCTTCCCTGCTCTCGGACACCGGCGTTCAGCACATTGTGGACGGTGTTCCGCATCCTGACGTGGCAGCGGTCGGCAAAAAAATCGTTGGCACGGTGGAGAAAACCGTCTCCCGTCTGGTGCGGACCACGACGCCGGAACCCGCGCCGGTCGTTGCCCAGCCGCCCCGATCCGTCGTCCAGCCGAAGAGATTCGCCACCATCGAACGACCGGAGAAATCGACGACGCGCGCAGGGGAAAAGGCCAAAGCACCGACGACTTCCGTCCAGTGGCGACTTCCCGTAACGAATGCCGCCCGGCCAGCCGCTCCGGTCACATCGCCAGTCCGACACGCGATACACCAGGCATCCGGACCCGGACACCTCGCCCCCGCACCGAAACCAAAGCACGCACACACGCCGACGATTCCGGCGTCGCCGGGCGTATTCGTCTGGCAAAACGGTTCGACACAGGGCGGAGTGCAGCAGCAGACGCGACTGCCCGAACCGGCGCCGGTGGCGATTCCGGCTCGTCCTGGCGACACATCCTGCCCGGCGAACACGAACGCCCGGCCCGGATACGACCCGGACTAGCCCGGCTCTCTCCCCCGTTTTCTCACCGCTTCGCGGCAGCACACCCCCATTCTTCACGGGCTTTGAAGTCGTGCCCGAAATCTTCGTCCATCACCTGAGAACAAAGGAATTCGTCATGCACATTTGGGTCAAGCGCGGCATGCAGACGGCACTCGTCTCGGGCGGCCTGTTCGCCCTCGGCACCGGGGTCGCCTCGGCCGCCGACAGCCCGGACGCTCCGGCCAATCCGATCGACGCCGGGGTCACCGTGCCGATCGACATCGGCGACAACGTCCTCGGCACCCCGGCCGGGCAGACGAAACTGCCCGGGTACCAGGGCGAAATCTCCACGAAAACGCTCACCAATCCGCTCCAGCAAGCCTTGAAGCCGAAGACGAGCAGTGCGGCGAAGCCAGCAGCCGCGAAGCCAGCGCAAAAGACGGCGCAAAACACGGCGGCCAAGGCGGCGCCGAGCAAGGCCGCTCCCCCGAGCGATCCCCTGCGCGGCAACCGGGCGAACGCCGATCTGGCGGTCCCGGTCCAGATCGCCGGCAACGCCTTCGCGGCGGGCGGCCCCGCTGAGGTCGACGGATCGAACCACCACCAGACCTACCAGGACAACCACGACATCACCACCAGCGGCGCGGGCGCCCCGCTGGGCGGAAACGTAGTCGACGCGCGCTGGGCGGTCCCGGTGCAATTCGCGAACAACGCGATCTCCTGGGCCGGCGCCGCGCGCACGAAGGGCGGCCGAGCCGAGCAAACCACCTCGACGACGGGGAGCGACACCACCGACGGCCGCGGCGGCACCGGTTCCGGCAACGTCCTGGCCGGGCAGTGGGCGACGCCGCTGCAGGTCACCGGCAACGCGGCGTCCTGGGGAGGCTCGGCCCAGACCACCGACTCGCAGGCGCACAACACCACCGCCTCAGGCGGCCCGATCTCCAGCGCCGGGAAGGACGGCACGCTCGCGGGCAACGTCGGCGCGGCACCGCTGGCGTTCCCCTTGGAATTCAACGGAAACGCCCCGACCTGGGGCGGAGTGTCCACAGTAGACTCTTCGAACACGACCGACACGGTCACCGCGGGCGGCACCAAGGAAGGGATCAACCACATCCCGTCCTACGTGCAGACCGACGGCGACCGCGGGACCGGCTCCGGCAACATCGTGCAGCCGCAAGGTGCGGGCATCGCGAACGTGGCCAGCGTCGCCGCTGCCTGGGCAGGCAAGTCCAGCACCGGCGGCGTCCACGGCAGCCCGCTGGCGGACCCGCTTCCGCTGCCCGGCTACCCGTTCCCGACCGGCAACCCGCTCACCGGCGGGATCGACCCGTCCGCGCCGACGCCGACCGGTCAGCCGACCCGTCCGGACGGCTCGCCGCTCTGGCCGGTCCCGATCCCGAGCCCGCAGCCGGTGTCGCCGACGCAGGCGCCGAAGTCGGCGTCCAGTTCGAAATCGACCGTCACGTCCGGCGGGTTCTCGTCCACGTCCGCGAAGGACGGCACCGGTTCGGGCAACATCGCCGACGCGCCGCTGGCGGTCCCGGCCGAGGTGTTCGGCGTCGCCGGGAACTGGGGCCTGGAGTCGTACGCCGGGCACGACAACACGTCCGACGTGAAGTCGGGCAGCGGCACCTACTCGAACGGCAACGGCGGAAAGCTGTCCGGCAACCTCGCGTCCGCGCCGGTCGCGGCCAGCCCGGACGTCTTCGGGTCAGGCGCCTCGTGGATCGGCAATAGCTACGGCCAGGCCACCAACACGAAGAACGTGCAGGCAGGCGGCTACGACGGCACCCAGGGCAACAACTCGGAGGCGTCCGGCAACATCATCACCGCCCCGGCCGCGCTGCCCGCCGAAGTGTTCGGCGTCGGAGGTTCCTGGATCGGCCAGGGCGTCGGAGTCGCCGACGAGCACAAGAAGGTCACCGCGGGCGGTGACGGAAACACCAACGACGACAACGGAAAACTGTCCTCGAACGTCATCGCCGCCCCGCTTTCCGCGCCGACTCAGGTCTTCGGCGTCGGCGCCGCGTGGATCGGCCGGGGCGTGGGCGAAGCGGGCAACCACACCGATTCGAAAGCAGGCGGCGACTACCACGGCACCGGCGCGCTCGGCACGGCAGCCGGAAACATCGCGCAGGCCCCGATTTCGCAGGTCACCCAGGTCGACGGAACCGGTGCGGAGTGGGGCGGCTACGGACAGGGCGTCTCCGACAACACCACCAATTCCCGTGCAGGAGGCAAGAACCTCGCCGACGGCACCGGCGGCACCCTGGCCGGCAACGTCGTCAACGCGCCGTCCGCCGGCACCGCAGGAGTCTTCGGGCTCGCCCCGGCCTGGATCGGCCGAGTGACCGGCGACGCGACGAACAACGTCACCTCCACCGCGGGCGGCGACACCCGCACCGCGGGCGACCGCGGCCAATTGGCCGGTGACGTCGTGTCGGCCGAGGCCCTGCCGATCGCCCAGGTCTTCGGCGACTCGGCGGCCTGGGCCGGCATGGTCGACGGCAGCGCCGTGAACCACACCCGCACCACCTCCGGCGGCGACATCACCAGCTCCGGCGCCGGCACGTCCGGCGTCGTGCAGGACGTGCCTACTTCCGAGGTGGCGCAAGTGTTCGGCGACTCCGCGGTGTGGGGCGGCGTCGCGAACGCCTACGGCGACAACGTCACGCACGGCAACTCCGGCGGCCACGTCGTCACGACCGGCCAGCACAACCAGACGCCGCTCGGCGCGGTCGGGCAGGTCTACGGGTTGAGCCCGG
Source organism: Amycolatopsis sp. NPDC114503 (assembly GCF_055633655.1). Taxonomy (NCBI): domain Bacteria; kingdom Bacillati; phylum Actinomycetota; class Actinomycetes; order Pseudonocardiales; family Pseudonocardiaceae; genus Amycolatopsis; species Amycolatopsis sp. NPDC114503. Next base: position 185,047 of record NZ_JBVKDT010000004.1, read on the forward strand.
CGCTGCTCGGGCAGGCGACGTCCGTCGTGCCGGAGAACGTCACGCAGGTGACCGACGGGGACACTCCGGCGCAGCTGGATCTGCCGCTGAGCCCGTCAGCGTTGCCCGCCAACGGGATTCCGACCTTGCCCGGACTGCCTGGCTGAGCCACGCGGGGTGCCCGGGGAGCGCCGCCCCGGGCACCCCGCCTTCCCGGTCAGAAGCCGAACCGACGCCGCCAACCCTCGCGCGCGGTCGAACCAGCCGCAAGGCCCGTCAACGCGATCCTGAGCCCCGCGGGCATATGACAAGGGCCCGGGTATCGCGCCGTTCTGCTCGAAGCCAGACCGCAGCAACACCGGCCATCACCCCGCAGCTACCCGCCGACTCAACGCCGCCGGACTGCCGTTAGCGCAGCCCCACCAGAGCCAGGCGGGGCGCCCGGGAAGCCCCACCCGGGCACCCCGCCTGCCCCGTCAAAAACCGAACCACTGCGAACTCACCAGCACCAGCCCCAGCGAACACACCGCGACCACCACCAACCCCAGCGCCGCCACCACCAGCGGCCGCACCCCGCTGCGCGCCATCTGCCGCAGGTCGAAGTTCAGCCCAACCCCCGCGAAGCACAGCAGAAACGCCCACTTGGACAGATTCCCCAGGTTCGCGACCTCCGCCTTGGTGAACACGTGCGCAGTCGCCAGCGCGGAAACCGCGATGAACCCCAGCACGAACTTCGGGAACGTGCGCCACACAAACCCAGCACGACCCCTCACTCCTCCGGCGACCGCCTTGCCGCCGCGAGTCGACCAGTACGCCGCGTACCCGAGCACAACAAGACCGATCAACGCGTTCCGCGTGCTCTTCACCGCCACCGCGACGTCCTGCGCATGCGGCGAGTACGCCGCGCCGGTCGCGGTCGTCTCCGCGGTGTTGTCCACCGCGAGTCCGGCCCACAGCCCGAATTCAGTGTCGCTCAGGTTCAGCGCTTGCCCGATCGCCGGGAAGGTGAACAGCGCGACCGCACCCAGCGCGAGAATCGCCGCGATGGCGTAGCCGGAATCCTCGTCGTCGGCGTCGATCGAGCCGCGCCCGGCGATGATGGCCGACACGCCACAGATCGAGGTGCCGATCGCCAGCAGCGACGAGAGCTTCCCGCCAAGACCGAAAGCCTTGCCCACCACCAGGATCACCGTGGTCGCCACGGCCATGTCGACCAGGATGAGCCCCAGGCTGAACCCGCCGAGCTTGGCCAGGTCGCCCAGCACGAACCGGGCGCCCAGCAGGACGATGCCGGTCTTCAGCCAGAACTCGTAGGTCCCGACCCCGGGCCGGAACAGCGCGGGGATGCCGATCGTATTGCGGATGACGAGTCCGAGGACGATCGCCCACAGCACGTACTCGATGTCCGGCAGCGCGGTCCCGGTCGCGTGGCCGAGGCTGCGCACGCCGTTCTGCGCCAGTGTTCCGACAACTCCGACCGCTGCTAATAACAGAAGGCCCGGCAGATATCTCACGACCGCGGGCACCGTGCGGCGGCCTTCCAGCGCGGCGGTCACTTGACGAGGAACGGGATCGTCGGCAGCACGCCGAACGCGGCCAGCGCCACCAGAACTGCCGCGACCAGCACCGCGGCCCAGTCGGCGCTGATCCGCGCAGCGCCTTTCGGCTTCGAATCGGGACTCATGACCGCAGGACTGTAGACGGGCCGGCCGCGCCAGTCCGCCCCGTCCATCAACTGAGAAAAGTCCTTTGTGGACACCAGCGGAACAACACCGGCCAGCCGCCCACATCCTGAGCAGCGGTGCGGCGCACCCCGAATCGCGACTACCTCTGGCACAAACGAATCGAGGGGGCCGTGCCCGCATGAGTTCACCGAAAACCTTGCACCTCGCCGTCGAACTCGACAGCGCCGGAGCATCTCCAGGAGCCGATCCGCACGCGCTGGCGGACGTCGTCGCCGACGCCGAGCGGGCCGGGTTCACGTTCGCCACCTTCGACGACGCGCCCGTCCCGCCCGCCGGCGGATTCCGGGTCGAGGCCACGGTCCGCGCGGCCTATTCCGCCACCTTGACGTCCCGGATCGGGCTGGCCCCGACGTCGCATGTGTTGACCGCCGAACCGTTCCACCTGGCCGCCCAGCTGGCGAGTCTCGACCACGCCACGCACGGCCGCGCCGCCTGGATCGTCGGCACCGCCGCCGCTCCCGAAGCGCTCGCGACGGTCGGCCGCACGCGCCCGGACGATCTCCGCCAGGAGGTGGCCGACGTCGTCGAAACGGTCCAGCGGCTGTGGGACTCGTGGGAGGACGACGCGGTCGTCAAAGACCTCGCCACCGGCCGTTATCTCGACCCGGACAAGGTCCACCACGTGGACTTCGCCGGGGAAACGTTCTCCGTCAAAGGCCCGCTGATCACCCCGCGACCGCCGCAGGGCAGCCTCGTCGTGCTGGCCGCCGAGGAGTTCGCCGACGTCGTCCGGCCGGACATCGTGCTCACCGACGACCTCCGCCGCCGGCCTGCCGCTCCCCTGACGTTCGGCGAGCTGGAAGTCCGCTTCGATTCCGCCGAGCCGTCGCCGAACGGCCGCACCCGCTACACCGGTTCCCCCGCCGGGCTGGTCACGTTGCTGGAGCAGCTCGATCTCGACGGCGTGCGCCTGCACCCCGGCGCGAAGGATCTGCCGCTGCTGAGCCGAGAAGTACTCCCGGAATTGCGCAGGCGAGGCCTGCACACTCCGCCGGAACCGGGCGCGACGCTCCGCACGACGCTGGGCCTCCCGCGTCCCGAAAACCGATTCGCCGTGTCGTCGAAGGGAATCGCATGACCGCGCAGCTGCACCTCGGGGTCTTCTACACCGGCGTCGGGCCGCAGTTCCTGTGGGACGACCCGTCGAACGCGCCGCACACCGAGATCGAAACGTACGTGTCGGTCGCCCGGACCATGGAACGCGGGCTCTTCGACGCGTTCTTCCTCGGCGAAGGCTTGCGGGTCCGGGAGAACCGCGGCCGCGTGCACGCCCTCGACGTCGCCGGCCGTCCGGACGCGATCACCCAGCTCAGCGCGCTCGCCGGGGCCACCGCGAAAATCGGGCTGGTCGCCACGCAGAACACCACCTACAACTACCCGGCCGATCTCGCCCGCCGCCTCGCCTCGCTCGATTACGTTTCGGGCGGGCGGGCCGGGTGGAACATCGTCACCACCGACAATGCCTGGACCGGAGCCAACTTCCGCCACGGCGGCTGGCTGGCGCACGAGCGCCGCTACGAACGCGCGACCCAGTTCGTCGAGGCCGCGAAAGCCTTGTGGACCGGGCCGGTCGAGGCGGACACCGATCTGGTGCGGCTGCGCGCCGAACCGACAGTCCCGCCGAGCCCGCAGGGTCGTCCGGTTTTGTTCCAGGCCGGCGACTCCCCCGGCGGCCGGGAACTGGCCGCACGCCACGCCGACGTCGTCTTCTCCGCGAACACCGCGTACGACAAGGCGGCGGCGTACGCGGCAGACCTACGCGCGCGATTGGCACGCCACGGCAGGCCCGCTGACGCGGTACGAATCCTGCCTGGCGCGTCAATCGTCCTCGGTGATACGCCAACCGACGCCGCTGAACGCGCAGAGGAAATCCGCCGCCGCCAGATCAACCCGCAGCGCGCCATCGCGTTCCTCGAACAGTATTGGGGCCAGGACCTTTCGGCGTTCGATCCGCACGGGCCGCTGCCCGACATCGAACCGGCCGAGGGGGAGCTGGACCCGTCGCGCGGCACGATCTCGATCGAGCACCGCACCGGGAAACTCGAACGCATCCGGCAATGGCGCGAACTCGCCGAGGCGAAGAACCTGTCGATCCACGAACTGGTGCAGGAGGTCGAACCGCGGCACCACTCGTTCGTCGGAACGCCGGGCCAGGTCGCCGACGAATGGGCCCGCTACGCGGCCGACCGGGTGGTCGACGGGTTCAACCTCACGCCGCACCTCGTCCCCGGAACGATCGACGAGGTGGTCGACCGGCTCGTGCCGGAGCTGCAGGACCGCGGCGTCTACCGCACCGAGTACGCCGGCGCCACTCTGCGCGAACACCTGGAGCTGCCGTGAGGTTCCTGCTGATCACCCTGATCACGCACACCCCCGACCCCGTCACCGGGGAACTGGCCGCGCCCGACGCCCGGCTGCGCGAGGTCGTCGAGAACGCCGAACTCGCCGAGGAACTGGGCTTCGACGGCTACGGCGTCGGCGAACGGCACGAGCGGCCGTTCCTGTCGTCGTCCCCGCCGGTGGTGCTCAGCCACATCGCGGCCCGGACGCGCCGGATCCGGCTGTTCACCGCCGTCACGACGCTCAGCCTGCTCGACCCGGTGCGCGCGTTCGAGGACTATTCGATGCTGGACAACCTTTCCGGCGGCCGGCTCGAACTCATCATCGGCAAGGGCAACGGCTCCGCCCAGCGCGAGCTGTTCGACGTCACGCCCGAGGACCAGTGGGACCGCAACGCCGAGGGCTACGAGCTGTTCCGCAAGCTGTGGCAGGCCGACCGGGTCACGTGGTCCGGGCGGTTCCGGCCGCCGCTCACCGCCGCGGAAGTGTGGCCGCGTCCGCTGCAGCAGCCGATCCGGATCTGGCACGGGAGCGCGACCAGCCGCGAATCCGTCGAACTGGCGGCGAAACACGGGGATCCGCTGTTCTCCGCGAACGTCACCAACCCGATCGGACCGTACGCCGAGCTGATCCGGCACTACCGGCAACGCTGGACCTTCCACGGCCGCGACCCGGCCGACGCCGTGGTCGGCGCGGGCACGGCCGGGTTCCATCTGGCGAGCCGGTCGCAGGACGCTCTGGAGGCGTACCGGCCGATCTTCGAGTCCCGGCTGGCGCTTCAGCGCAAGCTCGGCCAGGAGCCGGTTTTCCCGACGCTGGAGGACTTCGCCGAGCGCAGCTCCGCGCTGATCGGCAGTCCTGCTCAGGTCACCGAGAAGGTGTTGAGATACCACGGACAGTTCGGTCACGGCGTGACGCACCTGTCCGCCGACCGCGACGGCCGCACACCGCGGGAACATCGCGCGGCGCTGGAGCTTTTCCAGGCCGAGGTGGCACCGGGCTTGCGGCGTGCGATACCAGGACCGCCCTGGCCGTCGAACAGCCGAGCAGACTGATATCTCTGCTCGTTGATATCTCTGTCTCCTGGTATCTCAGCCTTCTAGTATCTCAGTCCGCTGGTATCTCAGGCCCGTTGGTATCTCTGGGCCGGTTCGGGCAACAACACCGCCAACGCATCCGTGCACCTCTGCGCCTGCGAAAGGAACCACGGCAACCGATCGTCGGCCAGAGTGTCCAAAGCGGAGCGGCGCTCCTGGCCGAACTCGCACAACGGCGGCTCGGATATTCACTGGACAGGGTTCGTCGCGGCGCGCAAGATCAAGAGACGTGACCGATTTCGCCGCTTTGCCGCTCGCCGATGCCCAGCTGTCCGAAGCCCAAGCCTCCGACGCCGCCGAACTCCTGGTGCTGCAACGATGCTGCTGGGTCCCGCAGGCGATCGTCAACGACACCTTCGACGTGCCCGCACTGCACGAGGACCTGGACACCGTGCGCGGCTGGATCGCGTCCACTCGCGTGTGGACGGTCCGGATCGGCGGACGGCTCGTCGCCGCCGTGCGCGCCCATCTCGAAGAGGACCGCTGGGAGATCGGCCGGTTGATGGTCGCGCCCGATCTCGCCGGTCAGGGCGTCGGCCGGTGGCTGCTGCGCTACGCCGAGCAGCAGGCCCCGCCGCAGGCGACCAGCCTGGTGCTCTACACCGGGTCGGGCAGCGAACGGAACCTGACGATGTACCGGCGCGCCGGGTACCAGGTCGCCGAACCGCCCGCGGACACGCTCGGGAAACACATTCGCGGGGCGGTTTACCTGACGAAGAGCGTCTAGCGTCGCGCGGCGACCTCCTCCCGCCGAAGCCCGGCACCCTCCGCGGACCAGGCCGGTCCCGGCGGGGTGAAGTCGCATCCGTCGCAGGTGGCTTCCGAGGTCGGTGTTCACCGGCTCTGGCACGGTTCCGTCCAGGATTGCCCCGGGCGGCGCGAGTCATGCAGCCGGGAAACCGCGCCGTCGCGCCAGTACGACGACCGCCAGCACCGGTGCCATCAACACCAGCACGGTCCACGGGAACGAACCGCTGCCAGCGACGTCGAGCAGTACCCCGCCGACGACGCCACCGGCCGCCATCGCCGCGTTCCACAGCGTCACGAGCATCGCCTGGACCGTGTCCGCGGACTCGCCGCCCGCCTCCCCGGCCGCGGTCTGCAGCAAGGTCGGCACCCCGCCCCAGCCGAGACCCCACAGCGCGGCGGCGACGTAAACCAGCGCAGGTTCGGTCGCGAGCAGCGCCGCGGCGACCGCGACCAGCAGCGCGCTGACGACCATCAGCAACCGCAGCCGCCGGTGGATCTGCGCGCCGACGATCCAGATGCTCGCGATCGAGGCGAGGCCGAAGGTCAGCAGGACAAGGTCGGTGTCACCGCCCATGCCAAGGCCGGTGAGGAAGGTCGCGAGGTAGGCGTACAGGACGGTGTGCGCCAGCACGAACACCAGCGTGACGAACAGGACCGCCGCGACTCCGGGAATGCGCAGCGCGGGCAGCATCTTCGGGCGCTCTCCCCCAGGCTGGCCAGGGAAGTCAGGCACGGCCGCGCCGATCCAGGCCAGCAGCAGGACGGTGAGCACGGTCATGGCGAGGAACGCGGTACGCCAGCCGGTGAGCTGGCCGACGAACGTCCCGGCAGGCACGCCGAGGCACAGCGCGACTGGGATACCAGCCATGGCTATTGCAATGGCACGGCCTTGCAGAGCGGGCGCGACCAGACGTCGGGCGTAACCCGCCAGCAGCGCCCACGCGAGACCAGCCGCGACGCCTGCGACGAACCGCGCGACCATCGTCAGGCTGTACTCCGACGACACCGCGGTGACGGTGTTGGCCACGGCGAATCCGGCCATCGCAGTCAGGAGCAACCGTTTGCGTCGCCAGCCGGCGGTGACGGTGGACAGCGGGATGGCGGTGAGCACGGTGCCCAGCGCATAGACGGTGACGGTCTGGCCGGTCGCCGATTCGCTGACGCCGAGCGAGCCGCTCATCGCGGGCAGCAACCCGGCGGGCAGGGTTTCGGTGAGGCTGGTGATGAACACCGCGGTGGCGAGGGACAGCAGCGCGAAAAGCGGAAGCCGCTGAGTCGGCGCGACGGCGGCTGAGGTGGGGCTCATGCGCCCACTGTGCGGACTAGTCCTTCGGGAATGCTTACGATCGACTGACGGTGATCTGATGGTGCGACGGGGGGACGCGATGCGGTTCGGGGCGCTCGGTCCGTTTGCGGCGTGGGGCGGGACAGGCGTGCTTCGAGGCAAAGGCGCTGACAGCAAGCCGGGGGCGGTGGACTGATGGCACCACACAGGATCCCCGTCCCGCGCGCGGCATGGCACGAGGCAGACGCGCTGGTCGCCGCCCTTCAGGACAGAAGCGCTGGCGGCAAGCCGGGGCGGTGGCCCGATGGCACCACACAGGATTCCCGGCCTGCTCGCGGCATGGAACGAGGCAAAAGCACTGGCCGCAAGCCAGGACCAGTGACCTGATGGCACCCCAGCACCTCCGATTCGGAATCCTCGGCCCGCTCGCAGTTTGGGACGAGACAAACGCACCGATCACCGTGCCCGAAGCAAAAGTCCGGGCGCTGCTCGCAACGCTCCTGGCCCACGACGGCGGCCCGGTCACCGCCGATCGGCTCGTCCAGGACCTCTGGCGCGACCACCCGCCCGGCAAACCAGCCGGTGCGCTGCAGGCCAAGGTGTCGCAGCTGCGCCGGATCGTCGGACGGAACGGCGTCGAGCGGCAACCTGCGGGCTACCGGCTGCGGATCGAGCACTCCGACGCCGCGCAGTTCCGCGACCTCGTCGCCCAGGCTCGCGCGACGGCAGATCCCCGAGCCCGCGCGGAGCGATTCGCCGAGGCGCTGGGCCTGTGGCGGGGCGAGGCATTCGCCGACTTCGCCGACGAGGAGTTCGCACGGCCGGCCGCGCACCGGTTGGCCGAACTGCGGCTGGCCGTGGTGGAAGAGCGGGCAAAAGCCCAAGTCGAAGCAGGCGACTACGCCGTCGCGGACGATCTGGCGGAGGTCATCGCGCGGAACCCGCTCCGGGAAGGCTTGCGGGCAGCACAGATGCGCGCGCTGTACCTGGGCGGACGGCAGAGCGAAGCCCTTGCCTCCTATACAGATCTCCGCACCCGGCTCGCCGACGAGTTGGGCGTCGACCCGAGCCCGGAGCTGCGCGCGCTGTACGAATCGCTGCTCCGGCAGGACCCCGGGCTGGCCGCCGAACCGCGCGGCAACCTCCCCCGCCCGCTGACGCCGTTGATCGGCCGGGAGGAGGCGCTCGCGCAGTTGGCCGGGTTGCCGGCCCGGCTGGTGACGTTGACCGGGCCGGGCGGGGTCGGCAAGTCGCGGCTGGCCTTGGCCGCAGCAGGACTCAGTTCTCCGCGAAACGCACCAGACGGCGGATGGCTGGTCGAGTTCGCGGGCGTCCGCGGCTCCGCGGCCGACCTGGCCGAAGCAGTCGCCGCCGAACTCGGAATCCGCGACTCAGTCGACTCCGCCTCCCCGACGCAACGACTCGCCACAGCCCTGCGCGACCGGCGGATGCTGCTGGTTCTGGACAACTGCGAGCACGTCGTCGAAGCCGCCGCCGAACTCGTCGAATCGCTCCTCCGCGGTACCCGTGACCTGCGCATTCTCGCCACCAGCCAGGAACCGCTCGGCCTGCCTGGCGAGGCCGTGTTCGCGGTGGAACCACTGCCGCCCGCGGATGCCGTGCGGCTGTTCACCGAACGGGCCACCGCGTCCGCCCCGGGTTTCACGGGCGATCTCGACGCGATCACCGAAATCTGCCGCCGCCTGGACGGTCTTCCGCTCGCACTGGAACTCGCGGCGACTCGCGTGCGCGGCTTGGGCGTCCGGGAACTGGCGGCCCGGCTCACCGACCGGTTCGCCGTCCTGACCCGAGGGTCGCGCGGCGCTCCGGCGCGGCAGCAGACTCTGCGCGCGGTGCTGGACTGGAGCTGGGAACTGCTCAGCGAACCGGAGCGGAATGTCCTCAGCAGACTGGCCGTCCACCGCGACAGTTTCGACCTCGCCGCCGCCGAAGCCGTCTGCGCGGGAGAGGTGCTCGATCTCGTGCTCCGGCTGGTCGACCGGTCGCTGGTGACCGTCGCGAACGGACCGGCCGGGGTTCGGTACCGGCTGCTGGAATCCGTTGCCGCCTATGCCGTCGAACGGCTGGCGGATCCTGCCGCCACCCGCGCGCGACACCTGCGCCATTACCTGGAAATCGCCGAGAACGCCCGACTGCACGGTGCCGGGCAACGGACTTGGCTCGCCCGGCTGGACGTCGAGGCGGGAAACCTGCGCGCGGCCTTGGACGAGGCGATCTGCCGAGCGTCCACCGAAGCGGCGCGGCTCGCGAAAGCATTGTCCTGGTGGTGGCTTTTGCGAGGCAGAATGACCGAAGGCCGACGCATGCTTTCGGCCGTTTTACGTTTCACCGCAACGGATTCGGAGCTCACTGTCCTCAATGGATCGTTCGCCCTGCTGACCGGCGAACAAGCCCCGCCCGATTCCCCGGACAGCGCGCGTGCGTTGTGGTTGCGTGCCTACAGTTTGTTCAGCGTCGGCGACATCACCGCCAGCTACGAGATGAACGCGCGCGCCCTCGCGGCCGCCGGGGACGACGAATGGGGCATCGCCGCGGCACTCGGCCTGCGCGCCATGCTCAGCCTGGTCCGCGGGGATCTCGCCGCACTCGGCCGGGACGGCCTGCGCAGCGCCGAACTCTTCCGTCGCCTCGGCGACCGGTGGGGCGAGATGCAGACCATCCCGCCGCTGGCCGCGCTCGCCGAAATCAAGGGCGACTACGCCGAAGCCGCCCGCCGCCAGCACGAAGGACTCGCCATCGCGCGCGAACTGGACTTGCAGGCGGAAGTCTCGGCGAGACTGTCCGGCCTAGGCCGCCTCGCCCTGCTCGAACGCGAGTGGCCACGAGCCCGCGACCTGCACGAACAAGCCCTCCGCATCGCGGCCGACCACGGCTACACCTACGGACGGATCCACGCCGAAATGGGCCTCGCCCTGGGTGCCCGCCGCTCCGGCGACCTCGACGCCGCCGAACACCGCCTGACCCGCCTCCGCGACGAATACCGCGGCCTGTCCTCGACGGCGGGCGACCACCTGCTGTACGCGGAACTCGGTTTCGTCGCCGAACTCCGGGGGGATTTGGCGCAGGCGAAGAAGTATCACCTGCAGGGTTTGGAGTACGCGCGGATGCTTGACGAACCGCGTGCTTTCGCGCTGTCGTTGGAGGGGCTGGCGGGCACGGTGGATCCGCAGTCCGCCGCATTGCTGCTCGGAGCTGCCGATGCGGCGCGACGGAGTGTCGATGCTCCCCTGCCCGCCGCCGAGCGGGGTGATGTAGACCGGATTACCGAAGCGGCACAAGCAGTTCTCGGTCTCAAGTTTGCCAGCGCATTCGAGCACGGTGGCGGGTTGTCCGTCGAAGACGCGGTAAGAATGGTCTCATGAATGGGATGATTTCCGCGGCCCGGATCGAAGCGCCGAGGGTGGTGCTGCGCAAAGCACATGACTGTGACCGCGAGCGGCTCATCGACCTGCAAACCGACCCGGAAGTCTGGCGATACCTCGGGGGACCGCAGCGTCGGGAAGCTGTTGAGCAACGCCTCGAAGAGATCGGCGGCGTGGCGCGAGCGACTCGTCGGCCGGGGACTTTCGTCATCGCCGACCAGGCCACCGACCGCCTCCTCGGCACCATCGAACTGAAACGCCGTCCCGTCGAGGAACCCGGCCATATCACCGAAACCGGCGAGGAACTGGAACTCGGCTACTTGATGCACCGCGACGCTTGGGGCGCGGGACTGGCCTTCGAAGCCGCCGCCGCGGTGCTGCGCGCCGCCGCCGAAGAACTTCCGGACCAGCCGGTGCTCGTGGTGACGCAGACGGCCAACGAACGCTCGATGAACCTCGCCGTCCGGCTCGGTTTCGAGCCAGTCAGCACCTTCCGTCAGTACGACGCCGACCAAACCCTCGCCGCCGTCCTCCTGCACTCGTGTCTACACAGGACACTGTAGGCAAGCGACGGCCGTCACCAGGACGACCGCCGCGCCTAGACAGTCCACTACGGACGCACAGCCAGGATGAGCTTCCCCATCGCCTTCCGGTTCTCGATGGCCTCCAGCGCGTCCCGCACCTCCGCCAGCGGGTAACTCCCGCCCAGCGGCGGCACGATCGCCCCGGCCGCCAGCTTCGGCAGCAGTTCCGCCCACTGCCCCTGCAGGTACCCCGGCCGCGGCAGCGCGTACGCACCCCACCCGACGCCCACGACGTCCAAGTTGTTCAGCAGCAACCGGTTCACCTTCACCTCGGGGATCGAGCCGCCGGTGAATCCGATGACCAGCATCCGCCCGTCCGCGGCGAGGCAGCGCAGCGAATCGGTGAACCGGTCGCCGCCGACGACGTCCGCGATCACGTCGACACCGCGCCCTCCGGTCGACGCTTTCACCGCGTCCTTGAACCCGTCCGCCAGCACGTATTCGTCCGCCCCGGCCGCGACCGCCGCTTCGCCCTTCTCCGGCGTCGACACCACCCCGAGCACCTTGCCCGCGCCGAACGCCTTCGCGACCTGGATCACCGCCGTCCCGACGCCGCCGGCCGCGCCATGCACCAGCACGGTCTCCCCGGCCGCCATCCGGCCGCGCCGGCACAGCGCGAAATGCGCGGTCAGGTAGTTGAACGGAATCGCCGCCGCCTGCGCGAAGCCCAGGTCATCCGGAATCGGGAACACCGCGTCCGCCGCGCACGCGACCTGTTCGCCGAACCCGCCCAGGAACGGCAGCGCCGCCACCCGGTCGCCGGCCTTGACCGCCGTGCCCTCCGGGGCCTCCGCCACAACCCCGGCGACCTCGGCGCCTGGGATGAACGGCAGCTCCGGCTTCACCTGGTACAGCCCGCGCGTCTGCAGCACGTCCGGGAACGACACCCCGGCCGCGTGCACGTCGATCAGCACCTGATCAACAGCGCGCGCGGGCGCATCAACCTCGACGACGGAGACGGTCGACGGGCCTTCGAGATCCTTGATGTGTACGGCTTTCATGCGTTTCTCCTGGTTCACAGCGCGGAGAGGATGTCGTTGACCCGGTCCTTGGCGTCGCCGAAGAGCATCGCCGAGTTTTCCCGGAAGAACAGCGGGTTCTGCACGCCCGCGTAGCCCGAGGCCATGGAGCGCTTGAACACCACCACGTTCTCCGCTTCCCACACCGTCAGCACCGGCATGCCCGCGATCGGGCTGCCCGGGTCCTCGGCCGCCGCGGGGTTGACGGTGTCGTTCGCGCCGATCACCAAAACCACGTCGGTGTCGGCGAAATCGTCGTTGATCTCGTCCAGCTCCAGCACGATGTCATACGGGACCTTGGCTTCGGCCAGCAGCACGTTCATGTGCCCGGGAAGCCGCCCGGCGACGGGGTGGATGCCGAAGCGGACCTCGATGCCCTTGTCCCGCAGTTTCCGCGTCAGCTCCGCCACCCCGTACTGCGCCTGCGCGACCGCCATCCCGTACCCCGGCGTGATGATCACCCGCGACGCTCCGGTCAACAGTTCCGCCGCGCCCTCGGCGGTGATTTCCCGGTGCTCGCCGTAATCCTTGTCCCCGGACGGCCCCGCCTCGATCCCGAACCCGCCCGCGATCACGGAAATGAACGACCGGTTCATCGCCTTGCACATGATGTAAGACAGATACGCACCCGACGAGCCCACCAAAGCGCCAGTGATGATCAAAAGGTCGTTCTCCAGCAGGAACCCCGACGCCGCCGCGGCCCAGCCGGAATAGCTGTTCAGCATCGACACGACCACCGGCATGTCCCCGCCGCCGATCGACGCGACCAGATGCCACCCCAGCGCCAGCGCGAGAACCGTGACCACGACCAGCAGCCACAGCGCCGGGCTGACCACGAACCACGCGGTGAACGCCACGAACAACACCAAAGCGCCCAGGTTCAGGAAGTTCTTGCCGGGCAGCATCAACGGCGCGGACTTCATCTTCGCCGACAGCTTCAGGTTCGCCACGATCGACCCGGTGAACGTCACCGCCCCGATGAACACCCCGATGAACACCTCGGCGTGGTGAATCCCCAACGTCCCCAACGCATCCAAGTGCTGGGCTTCGCCGCCCGTGGGGTCGGATTCCACTTGCAGGTAGCCGTTCCAGCCCACCAGAACCGCGGCGAGACCGACGAACGAATGCAGCAGGGCGATCAGCTCGGGCATCCCGGTCATCTCGACCACCGCCGCCCGGCGCAACCCGATCCCCGCACCGATCACCATCGCGACGATCATCAACGCGATCGACGTCCCGGTGATCTCCCCCGACACCGCCTGCGCGATCGTCGCGATCAACGCGACGACCATCCCGGCCATGCCGAAATAATTTCCGACCCGCGCGGTCTCGTGCCGGGACAGCCCGGCCAGCGCGAGAATGAACAACAGCCCGGCCACGATGTAAGCGGCCTGGCTCGCAGTGTGCACAGTCATCTGAAGAAGGCCTCTCGGGTCAGCTGCGGGAGAACATGGCGAGCATCCGGCGCGTCACCGCGAACCCGCCGAAAATGTTGATCGTCGCCAGCAAGGTCGCCACCGCCGCCAGCACCACGACCACCGTGTTGCCGCTGACCAGATTCAGCAGAGCACCCACGACGATGATCCCGGAAATCGCGTTCGTCACCGACATCAACGGCGTGTGCAACGCGTGATGCACATGCCCGATCACGTAATACCCGATCACGATCGCCAGCGCGAACACCGTCAAATGCGGCAGCAACGCCGCCGGAGCCAACGCCGCCAGCAACAAGAACACCGCAGCCACGCCCAAAACGAGCCCGAGCCGTCGCCCCGAGGACATCGGCTCCTTCTTCGGCTCTTCCTTCTTCTCCGGAGCCGCCGCGGGTTTCTGCGGAGCCGCGGAGACTTGCACCGGCGGTGGCGGCCACGTCAGCTCGCCGCTGCGCACCACCGTGATCGACCGGACCACCACATCCTCGAAGTCGACCACCAGCTGGCCGTCCTTCTCCGGCGTCATCAACTTCATCAGGTTGACCAGGTTCGTCCCGTACAGCTGCGACGCCTGCGCCGGAAGCCGCCCCGCCAGATCCGTGTAGCCCAGAATCGTCACGCCGTTCTCGGTGACGATCTTCTCCCCCGCGACCGAACCCTCGACGTTGCCGCCGTTCGCCGCGGCCATGTCCACAATGACCGAACCGGCCTTCATCGACGCGACCATCTCCGCCGTGATGATCCGCGGCGCCGGACGGCCCGGGATCAGCGCCGTGGTGACGATGATGTCGACCTCGCGACACTGCGTCGCGTACAGCTCTTTCTCGCGCGCCTTGTAATCGTCGCCCATTTCCTTCGCGTAACCCGTCGCCGAAACCTCCGCGCTCGGGTCCTCGATGGACAGATACTCCCCGCCCAGGCTCTTCACCTGATCGGCCACTTCCGGCCGCGGGTCCGTCGCCCGCACGATCGCTCCCAGCGACCCCGCCGCGCCGATCGCCGCCAACCCGGCCACACCCGCGCCCACGACCAGGACCTTCGCCGGGTTGACCTTCCCCGCCGCCGTCACCTGCCCGGTGAAGAACCGCCCGAACGTGTGCGCCGCCTCCACCACCGCCCGGTATCCGGCGATGTTCGCCATCGAAGACAGCACGTCCAACGACTGCGCCCGGCTGATCCGCGGCACCGCGTCCATCGCCAACGCCGTGATCGGCCGCTTCGCCAGATCCTCCACCAGCTCCGGATGCAACGCCGGAGCCAGCAGACTCACCACCGCCGCCCCCGACTTCACCGCGTCCAGCTGCTGAGCGGACGGCGCGTTCACTCCGAACACGATGTCCGCCTCAGCGATCGCGCCCGACGTCGCCCCGGCCTCGGCGTAGGCCTCGTCGAAGAACCCCGAGGCCAGCCCGGCGCCCGGCTCCACCGTCACGTCATAGCCCAGCCCGCGCAGCTTGCCCACCGTCTCCGGAGTCGCCGCGACGCGCGTCTCCCCCGGTTGTGCCTCCTTGAGCACCCCGATCAGCATGCTGTCTCCTTCCCGCTCGTTCGCGGAAGATCCGCCGGCCGGGCCTGACGGCGTTTTGGGTCGCCACCTGGTCCGACTTCGCCCGCTTCAGGTACAGATGCGCTGGATACTCCCATGCCGCCGGGCCTCCGGCAGCCAACCGGAGGCGCTTTTTCGACGGCGAGTGCGACGAGATCACGGTCATAGCCCAGGGCCGTCTCAGCGACCGGGAAGAGCCGGACCGCCGCGCCGCGGCGGCCTCCGGACGCGGCCGAGCCGGGAAACCGCCGACGACCCGCCCGAACCGCTCTCCGCCCCTCCCGCCGGTTCCCGCCTTCGTCGCCCGCCGCCGCGTCCCGGCCGGGATCGCGGAATCGATCGCCTGATCGATCACGAAGTCCACAGTGATGTCCGCCACTTGACAACCGGCCCCGCCGCGTCCGCCGACTCAATGGCGCAACCCGCTGCTCCGCTCGGAGCCCGCCGTCACGTAACGGGTCAGCATGGCCACCAGCTCGTCCTCGAACGCGGCAAGATCGAGCGGCGCAGGCCCGGCGATCATCTTGTGCACGAGCAGATCCACCGTGTTCACCACGATCCGCGCCGCCATGTCCACATTGGACACGTTCGCTTCCGGCCTGAGCAGACCGCGCACAAAGGCAACCCGCGCCTCCTCGTACCGCGCGACCTGCTCCAGCAACTCCGCCGAACGCGGGGCTTGTTCGGCCATCACGCGCAGCAACCGCGGATCGTCGAGGTGGCTCTGGATCGCGACGTGCACCAGTTCGCGAAGCGCACCGTCCAGGGTGTCCGGCGGCCCAGCCGTTTCCCGGTGGCGGCGCAGGGTTTCCGCCCCGGCGTCGAGATGCTGAGATGCCAACGCGACGAGGATGGCATCTTTGTTCGGGTAGTACTGGTACAGCGACCCGATCGACACCCCCGCCCGCTCCGCGATCCGGTTCGTCGTGCCCGCGGCGTACCCCATCTCAGCGAATATCTGCGCGGCCGCCGCGAGGATGCGCTGGCGGGTCAGCTCGCCACGCACCTGGCGGGGCTCCTTGCGCGGCTGCAGTCGCTTTCCGGGCATCGGAGCCTCCTCCGGGGGTGAGCTTTTGCTCATAATAGGCCGGTGAGCAGGGCTGATGCGGGATCGTCGTGGTTGCGGCTCCCCTGCGCCGACCGGGCCAGGTTCGGTCGGTCCTGCCGACGCCGTGGATCCTCCGCCTCGCGTGAACCGGGCCAATCAGACTCCGCACCCCGCCCACTCGACCGGCACGTTCCGGCAAGCCAGATCCGCATCCCCCGCCCGGGCAGACTTTCCGGCGCCGTCGGCCGACCTCGGCCCGCTTCCCCCGCAGAGCGTCGGCCGACCTCGGCCCGCCTCTCCCGCAGAGCCGGGCCGAGATCCGATCAGCGGCCGAGGCCGGGCAGCGGAGCCGTCCCCTCCTCCCGCACCGCCGACAGCGCACGCGGGTCCAGGTTCAGCAGCCGCAGGATCGTCGGCGCGATCTGGGTCGTCTCGACCGCCGCCGGGATCCGCGCCCCGTGCCCGCCGCTGACCACCAGCGGGACCGCGCGATCGTCGGCCGCCGCGCCGCCGTGTTCGGCGATTTTCGAGTGGCCGCCGGTGTACACGACGCCGTGCTGGGCGATGCCGATCAGGTCCGGCACGCGCGGGTCGCCCGGGCGCACGTGGAAGTAGCGGGCAGCGTCGGCTCCGGCGTAGGCCGTCGTCAGGCCCGCGTGCGTGAACGGTTTCGGCGCGCCGGTGCTGCCGTTTCCGGTACCGGACTGGGCCAGCAGGTACTGCCGCGCGAACTCGGCGGCCGATGGCGAGTGGTCGGTGAACCACAGCAGCATCGCGTCGTCGTCGGTCGCTTGGGCGACCAGATCGGGCGCGCCGGGGTGCGCGGCCCGCCAGGCGGCGTTCAGGCCGGCGAGCAGCGGGGCGTCGTCGATGCGGGTCAGCGCGGACGGGTCGATCGGCGACTGGCCGTGCTTCGCCGAGAGGATCACGGTCGTCGAGCGGTCGAGGTGTCGGTTTCGCAGTTCGGCGGCGAACGCGCCCACCTGCCGGTCGACGAAGTCCAAAGCGGACTGCAGCACCGGGCCCGGCGTGCCGTCGGGACGGTATCCGCCAGGCTGGCCTCCGGAGAGCGGAAGCTTCTGCGCGGTCGAAACGGACTGGAAGTTCATTCCGAACACCCCGGGCGTACCCGCGCGAGTCTGTCCACTGTGGTCGAAGCCGTCGATCTCGTTCAGGACGGCTTTGGCTTTGTAGCCGTCATAACGCTGGGTCGCGGAGTTGTCCTTAGTCCAGTCGCTGGAGCTGGGGGCCTTGCTGTTGATCTCCGGGGCGAAGAGGTCGTCGATGCCGCTCCCGGACGGGCCGTTGAGCATTTCGTACGCCGGATGCTTGTCCGACCAAGCGGTGCGCAACCCGGCCTGCCGCGCGACCTCGAACACGGTGTTCGCTCGCAGATACTGGTGCGGGTAAACAGGTTTGCACGTCTTCGGGTCGACGGGCAACGCGGCCGGGTTGATCAGCGAACGCGGGTCGCCGGTCATCGCGAGCACGCCGTCGGGCAGGTTCGGCAGGCCCTGCCCAGCGTCGATGGCGTCCAGGTTGCGGTCGAGATCCTCGGTGTAGTCCACTGTGGACCCTGGCTTCGCGCCGGAGCAGGACGTCGTGCCCGCCGGGAGCAACGCCCGGTTGTAGGTGGCGTCGTAGTAGATCCCGGTGCTCGCGGGGTTGCCGCCGGTCACCTGCGCGACCATGCCGGGGAACGAATCCGACGGCACCGGCGTGCTCGCGTGCGCGTATTCGGTGCCGTGCACCGCGAGCGCGGCCAGCGCCGACCCGGGATGGGTGCGCGTGTACCAGTCCAGGTCCGACTGGTGGAGACCGTCGACCGACAGCAACAGCACGTGCTCGGTGCGCACCGGCGCGGCCAGCGCGGGCACGGCCGCCGCGACAGAACCGGCCGCGGCCATCGCCACCACGGCACGCCAACGAATTCTCGACACAGGAGTCCTCCTCTTCCCTGCCGCCCGACACGGCGACCGGCGTATTCCAGGCCGCGCACAAAGACAAGGGAAAACCGCCGGAGAAACAGGAGATGAACGCTGTTCCGGGGCAATGGCGCAGATTTCCGTGCCGGGGAGGAAACCGTTCTCGGGCACAGCGGGAGCAATTCGCCTGATTCGTTCATCGGAGCGGATACCCGGCGGACGCCCGCCTGAGTGCTTGCATCTTGCCAGCACTTGTGGTCTCCTGAAAGTGCTTGCAGATCGAAATCACTACGAAGGGACCCGTCATGATCCGCCGAGTGCTCGCCCAGTGCACCGTCTCCGACCTCGCACGGGCCGAGGTGTGGTACGCGGCCCTGTTCGACCGCGGCCCGGACTCCCGGCCGATGCCCGGCCTGCTCGAATGGCATCTCGGCGACACTTTCGGACTGCAGGTGTGGTCCGAACCCAGCCGGGCCGGACGATCGACAGTCGTGCTCGAGGAGACAGACCTCGACGCAGCCGCCGCCCACGCGACGAAGGCCGGAGCCGCCCACGACGGACCGCAACCCGGCGGCGGCGCGCGCATTCTGCCGCTCACCGATCCGGACGGAAACCGCGTGGTCTTCACCGGGAAGTGATCGATGACGGCGGACTATCTCGGCAATTCTCGCGAGAACACGGTCGTTCTGGCCGGAAACGGTAAATCCCGGCAGCGCGTCCGACGAAAGGCTCCGCGTATCGCTTGCCGGAGGCTCCCGCAGGGCGGTCACCGCAGCGGCGACAGGCCGGAATGACCGGCTGCCAAAGGTCCCGCACAACACCGCGCGCCGACAACGCGATCGCGGGGCAGCCGAAGGCCGCCTCCCCACGCCACACCGGGTCGGCCAGCCGCCGAATCCCGCGTGCCCGAGACCCGCGCGCCGAGCGATCATCCCGCGAATACCGCAATCCGGCACCGAGCCGGGTCGGCCAGCCGCCAACTCCGCGCGCCAGAGACCCACGCCGAGCGGCCATCCCACGAAGACCGCAATCCGGCACCGAGCCGGGTTGACCGGTCGTCAGACCCCGCGCGCCAGAGCCCGCTCCGAGCCGGGTTGACCGCCCGCCCCGGAGCGGCCTAGTCTCGCGACTAGAGCGATCACTCTAGTCGCGAGACCCGAGGGAGGGCCGATGCCGCGCGTGGAACTGTCCGCCGGGCCGATCGACTACACCGACACCGGCGGGACCGGCCCGGCACTCGTGTTCGGGCACGGGTTTCCGATGTCCGGCACGCAATGGCGCAAAGTCGTCCCGCTGCTCACCGGCTACCGATGCCTCCTGCCCACCTTGCCGCTCGGCGCCCACCTCGCACCGATGCGGCCCGACGCCGATCTCACGCAGTTCGGCCTCGCCCGGCTGCTCGGCGAATTCCTCGACGCACTCGACCTCCACGACGCGACAATCGTGCTCAACGACTGGGGCGGCGGCCAATTCCTCGTCGCCGACGGGATGGCACCAGCCGAGCACGTCGCCCGGGTCGGACGGCTCGCGCTCGTCGCCTGCGAGGCCTTCGACAACTTCCCGCCCAAACCCGCACGCCCGGCCGTCAAACTGCTCCGGCTCCCCGGCGGACCGTGGCTGCTCACCCGCATCAGCCGGACGTCGTTCTACCGGCACGCCAAAGCGGCCTACGGCGGGATGTGCGAAAGCCGCATCCCGGACGACATTCTCGACGGTTGGTTCACCCCGGCGTTGCGGGACAAGGAAATCCGCCGGGACCTGGTCAAATTCGCCACCGGAAGCCCGCCGCGACGGGAACTGCTCGCGATGACCGAACGGCTGCGGACATTCGACCGGCCCGTCCTGGTCGTCTGGGCGGGCCAGGACCGGATGATGCCCGCCGACCAGGGGCGGCGGCTCGCCGACCTTTTCCCGGACGGCCGACTGGTCGAAATCCCGGACAGCGGCACGCTGATCCCGGAGGACCAGCCGGAACGACTGGCCAAGGAACTGACCGCGTTCCTCACTGAAACCGGAGCCATGCCAGCATAAAACGCGGCAAGAACGGACACTGGCCCGCCGAATCGTTCCCGGACAGTTGAACGCGCGGAACAAAACCTCAAGCCGAAACAGTCAACGGAAACCGCACCCCGGTAAGCTCCTCAGACACTGTCCACAAGCGACGCGCAACCTCCCCGTCCCGCGCTTTCGCCGACCGCCCAACGAGTTTCGGCGCACCGCGGTTCTGCAGGAAACCGCGTGGCCCCGCATAGCTGTCCCCGGGAACATCCGCCAACGCAGCATAAAGCGTCGGCCGCGCTCCCTCCTCCGAAGTCTGCGCGAACAGCCGAGTACCGGCCTTCGCCAACAAGGACAGCACCGGCGTCTCCACCTTCAGCAGATTCGTCGCCGCCGTCCCAGGATGCGCCGCAGTCGCCAGCGCTGGCGAACCAACCTCAGTCAGCCGCCGCTGAAGCTCAGCAGTGAACAGCAAGTTCGCGAGCTTCGACTGCCCGTAAGCCGCCACCGCCCGGTACGGCTTGCGCTCCCAGTTCAGATCGGCGAAATCGATGGTGCCGACCCGGTGCCCGTTCGACGAAACCGTCACCACCCGGCCCCGGACCTGCGGCAAAAGCAGGTTCGTGAGCGCGAAATGCCCGAGATGATTGGTCCCGAACTGCGATTCGAACCCGTCCGCGGTGCGCGACAGCGGCGGGATCATGATGCCGGCGTTGTTGATCAGCAGGTCGATCGGCTCGGTGAATTCCGCGGCGAACGCGCGGACCGACGCGAGATCGGCGAGGTCGAGCTGCCGGACTTCGACGTCGCCGGACAGCTCCGCGGCAGCCTCGCGGCCACTGCGCAGATTGCGCACCGCCAGCACCACCCGCGCGCCCTTCGCCGCCAGCGCCGCCGCTGTCGCGCGCCCTAATCCGCTGTTCGCACCGGTGATCACGGCGGTGCGGCCGGTCTGGTCTTCCGCGATAAGGTCCATGCCCCCAAAGTAGGCACCGGCAACAATGTTGTCAACGGAAACATACTGCTAGACTGACCGGGTGCCCGACCAGTCCGACGACCGTCCCTACCACCACGGCAGCCTCCGCACCGCCCTGCTCGAAGCGGCCGAACGCGGCCTGCGCGCGCACGGAGCCGATCAGCTGTCGTTGCGCGACCTCGCCAGGGAGATCGGCGTCAGCCACGCCGCGCCGCGCCGGCATTTCCCGGATCGGCAGGCATTGCTCGACGCCCTCGCCGAAGCCGGATTCGCGCGCTTGGACAGCGCGTTGCGTTCGGCGCTGAAGACCGCGGACGACTTTCCAGGCCGCGTGCACGCGGCAGCCGCGGCGTACACCCGCTTCGCCACCGAGAACTCGGCGCTGCTCGAATTGATGTACACCAGCAAGCATCGCCCCGGCGCGTCCCGGATCGTGCAGGCCGCCGAGGCACCGTTCCGGCTGATGAACGACCTGATCGTCGAGGGTCAGGAGCAGGGCGCGTTGCAGGACGGGCCGCCGCAGCGGATCGGGGTCGTGTTGTTCGCGACGCTGCAAGGAATCGCGACCATCGGCAACGGCAACCTCGTTCCGCCGGAATTGCTCGACGGGCTCGTCGACACCGCCGTCGAACAGTTCCTGCGCGGCGCTCGTCCATAACAAAACCGGTCGGCCACGCGAATGCGGCGCCCGATTGGATACCGTGGGCAGCATGGCTGACCAACGACCGCTCGGCTTGCGAGAACGCAAGAAGCTCGACACGCGCAAAGCGCTGAGCGACGCCGCCGTGGCGCTGATGTACGAGAGAGGTCCAGACAACGTTGTCCGCGAGGACATCGCGGAGCGGGCCGGGGTGTCGCTGCGGACTTTCAGCAACTACTTCGCCACGAAATACGACGCGGTCGCCTACCGGCACGGGCACCGGATCCGCCTCAGCGCGGAACTTCTGCGGGAGCGTCCGGCGCACGAGCCGTTGTGGACCGCGCTCGCCGAAGCGCTCATCGAACCGTTGCGCGCCGACGGAGTGCCGTACGGCCAGCCGGCATCCGACCAGCTCAGCGCGGTGCAAGCGTGGAGCGCGACACCGGAGATGCGCACCGCGCTGGCGCGGGTGGAGACCGGCGAACTGGTCCGGGCGATCGCCGAGCGCACCGGGACGCGGGTCGGCGATCTGTATCCGCAACTGGTGTCCGACATCGCGATCGCGGCGATGACCACCGTGCTCAACCGGTTCCTGGACGAGAGTCTGGAGAAGACGGTGCCGACGACCTTGCGAGAGGCGTTCGCCTCGATTTCCCTGGGCCTCCCGCCACGGTGATCAGCGCCGCGACGCCGCGGGCAGCGAGTTTTCCCGGCCGTGCGCGAGGAATTCCGCCCGCAGCTCGCGGCGGTCCTCCGCGGTGAGCGGCCGGTACGGACTGGTCCGGCTCGGCGCGTACCAGACCCGGTCGTCCTCCCAGCCCTGCGCGCGCAACGGCGCTTTGTCGACCTTGCCGCTGCCGGTGACCGGAGCCTCGTCGATGATTCGGACGAAGGACGGTCGCCATTTCGTACCGAGATCCGGTTGCGCGGCAAGGAATTCGTCGAAATCTTCCGGATCGAACACGGCATCCTCAACGAGAATGACGGACGCCATCAGCAGGTCTCCGGTCTTCGGGTCAGGCACGCCGTAGCAGTGCGCCGCCGCGAACGCCGGGTAGCGGCCCAGAATCCGCTCGACCGGCGCGGTGCCGAAGTTCTCGCCGTCGACGCGGAGCCAGTCCGCGGCGCGGCCGGCAAAGTACAGGTAGCCGTCGCGGTCGCGGTAGCCGAGGTCGCCGGTCCAGAAGTCCTCGCCGCCGAATTTCAGCCTTTCGGCCATCGCGGCGGGGTGCTTGTAGTACCCCTCGAACGTTTTCCCACGACCCACCGCGACGATCTCGCCGGTCGCTTCCTCGGCGTTCAGCAGCAAGCCGTTCTCGTCGAATTCCGCGAGCGGGCATTCCCGGTTGTCCTGGTCGCGGATTTCCGCGCGCATTCCGGGCGCGGGACGACCCAGCGCGTTCGGCGGCGCGTCCGGTTCCGGCACGATGCGAAGTCCGCCCTCGCTGGAGCCGTAGCCTTCCCGCACTTCGCAGCCGAAACGACGGCGGAATTCGGCGGATTCGCCCGGTGCGGCTTCCGAGCCGAAGGCGATCTCCAGCCGGTTGTCGGCGTCGGTCGGCTGTTCCGGCTGCGCGACGACGTAGCTGAGCACCCGGCCGACGTAATTGAAGTAGGTCACGCCGTGCGCGCGGAGGTCCGGGATGAATTGCGACGCGGAGAATTTCCGTACCAGGACGATCGTCGCGCCGACCCTCGCCGCCGCGGCGAGGTTCATCATGATCGCATGGCCGTGAAACATCGGCAGGCACAGATACGTGACCGAATCGCGGTGCAGCGAGACGCGTTCGGCCAGCGCGTCGCTCAACCGGCCGAGGCGGCCGTTGCTGCAGATCACCGCCTTCGGCGTGCCGGTCGAGCCGGAGCTGAACAGCAGCAGGAAGATCGCCGCCGGGTCCGGCGGGCACGCGGGCATCTCCGCGTCGGCGTGCGCGGCCAGCAGCTTGTGGTACTCCGCCGACTCCACGTCGAGGACGTGGCGCACAGTCGGCAGGTCAAGGCCCGCGACTTCCTTGCCGTACAACGGTTCGGTAAGCAGCACGTCGACGTCCGTGTGGCTGATGTCCGCCGCAAGCTCCGCGCCGCGCCGGGTGGAGTTGATGCCGACCAGGACGTCACCGGTTACTGCGGCGGCGAGAATCCAGAACACGAAATCCGGCAGATTCTGCAGCAGCACCCCGATGTGCCGTTGCGTCCGACCGGGTCCTGGCTCGAAAGTGCGCAGCAGCGAAGCCCGCACCGCAGCCTCGCGAACGACCTCGTCCCACGTCCAGCTCCGGTTCTCGAACCGCAGCCCCTCGTGCGAGTCCCCGCACCGGGACCGGACTACTTCCGCGAACGTCTCCATCGGACCTCTCCTCAGCGGTCGGCCGCGAGCACGATCGCGGAGTGCGGCACCGGAGACCCGCCCGTGACGAGCACGTGCTCCAGGGATTTCGCGGGCTGGTTCACCGAACTGCCGCGAATCAGCCGGACGCCCTCGGCGATCCCGTTGACCCCGTGGAGGTATCCCTCCCCCAACTGGCCGCCGTGCGTGTTGACCGGCAGCTGTCCGTCGAGTTCGAGCGCGCCGCCGGCGATGAAGTCCTTCGCTTCGCCGCGGCCGCAGAATCCGTATTCCTCCAGCTGCAGCAACACCATCGGCGTGAAAGCGTCGTACAGAATCGCGGCGTCAATTCCTTCCGGACCCACGCCGGATTGCGCCCACAACTGCTCGGCGACCAGCTGCACCTCGGGCATTTCGTCGATGTCGTCCCGATAATAGCTGCTCATCGAAATCTGTTGCGGTCCAACGCCTTGCGCCGCCCCGGCGATCACCGCGGGCGGATGCGGCAGGTCGCGCGCCCGCTCCGCGCTCACGATCACCAGCGCTTGCCCGCCGTCGCTTTCCTGACAGCAGTCGAGCAAGCGCAACGGATCGGCGATCATCCGCGACGACTGATGGTCTTCGAGCGTGATCGGCCGTTCGTGGAACCAGGCTTGCGGATTCACGGCCGCGTGCTTGCGGGAAAGCACCGAAACGCGGCCGAAGTCCTCGCTGGTCGCCCCGTATTTGTGCATATACCGCCGCGCCAGAAAGGCTTCCTGCTGCGCGGGAGTGAGCAGGCCGTACGGATTGATCCAGTTCCGGTACTCCTGATCGGTGTTCGCGGCATAGGCGAACGGCGGCGGCCCGGCCCCGAAGCGATGGCCGGAACGCTCGTTGAACGCCCGGTACACCACGACGACGTCCGCGACCCCCGAGCTGACCGCGAGCGCTGCCTGCTGAACCGGCGCACACGCCCCGCCGCCGCCGTGCGGAATGCGGCTGAAGAACTTCAGTTGCGGGATCCCCAGCGCCCGGGCGACCGCGATCTCCGGATTGGTTTCCATCGTGAACAGCGCGAAGCCGTCGACTTCCTCGACCGGGATCCGCGCGTCGGCGAGCGCGGCGAGGACGCATTCGCAGGCGAGCTGCCATTCGCTGCGGCCGGAATTCTTGCTGAACTCGGTCGCGCCGATGCCGGCGATCGCGGCCTGCCGCGCGAACCCGCTCATGCCGCTACCGTCACGCGAGCCGTCACATGCACGCCGCGGTCGTGCCTTCCGACGACCTTCATCGTCGCCGCATCCTCGGTCACCTCGACGACCTCGCTGGCGAAAGTGAGCGTGTCGCCAGGGAACAACGGCAGCCCCAGCCGCAGCGACACCTTGCGGATCCGCGTCGCCGGGCCGCAGACGTCGGTGACGTAGCGGTCGATGAACCCGTTGGTGGCGTTGATGCTGATGAAGACGTCCGGCATCCCGCGCTCCCGCGCCTTGCCCGGATCGTGGTGCACGTCCTCGAAATCCTGCGACGCGATCGCGGTCGCGACGATCGCGGTGCGGTCGAACGGGATCGCCAGCTCCGGCAGCCGGTCCCCGAGAGCCAGGGTCATCGGGTGTGCTCCTTCGGGTCTCGCGGCCGCAGCTGCGGGAGGATTTCGCCGTGCGCGTGCTCGCTGAAGCCCACCTGCAGCGGCAAACCGGCTTCCAGCCGGTCGTGGTCGATTCCGGCGAGGTCGGCCACCAGCCGGATGCCCTCCTCCAGATCGGCGAGGCCGACGGCGAGCGGATAGTCGAACGCGGGATCCTTCGGGTGATATACCACCGTCCAGCTGTGCAATATCGCGCGACCGCTGGCGACGACCGTGTCCCACGCGAAGCTCCGGCAGACCGGGCACGCCGGACCGGGCGGATGCCGGAGAGCGCCGCAGCCGGTGCAGCGCTGGATCTCCAGCCGTCCCTCGCGGGCGGCGTCGAAGAAGAACTGGTTGTCCTGGGTGATCGTGAGCCGCGGGACCGCGGTGTGCTCCCCCATCATGCGCTCCGCTCGGCCGGGCGGAACCGCAGGATCCGGAAGCGTTCGTCGACGAGCAGCTCGCCCGCCTCGTCCAGGTAATGCTTGCGCAGCGTGACGAAATGCCCGTCGCCGAGCGCGGTCTGTTTGCACTCCGACACGGCTTCGATGGTGAAGTGGCAGGTCACGTGCGTGCCCGGGGTGATCTCGCGGACGTACTCCTGCTCGACGTCGGTGGCCACCACCGAGGTGTAGCCGGCCGCGTCGAGCACGCTCATCAGCCGCGAGTACGCGAAGTCCTCCACCGCGCCCTCGCGGCGCAGCTCCTGGATCTCGCGATAGCGCCGGTACCCGGCCATGATCCAGGTCGAGCACATCGCGGGCGGCGCAATCACGCCGGGGCGGCCGGTCGCCTTGGCCGCGGCGTCGTCGACGTACACCGGATTGCGGTCACCAACCGCCTCGACCCAGTTGCGGATCATCGCCTCGTTCACCGCGTACCGGGCCACCCGCGGCGGCTCGGCCTGCTGGCCGGTGAACTCGGCGAAGTCCGTCCGGAGACCGGTCATCACCCCTCCTTGAGCAAGCGTTTGGCAGGACGGTAGGAGTGCGAGGGAGGGCGGGCAAGCGAAAGTCCCGGTGGGCGGACGGATCGTGCGCGGTCAGCGCGGTTCTTGCTCGGCCAGCGCGGTTCTTGCTCGGCCAGCGCGGTTCTTGCTCGGCCAGCGCGATTCTCGCTCGGCCAGCGCGTTCTTGCCGGGATCGGCGCGGTCCTCGCCGGATCAGCGCAACCCTCGCCGGATCGGCGCGATTCTTGCCGGATCGGCGCGGTCCTCGCCGGGACCGGCGCACGCACGACTGCCGGTCCGCTGCCGCTTCGAAGCCGCCCCAACCGTCCACCCCCACCCGGCCCGATCCTCGCGGCGAGGCCTCGTTATCCCGGTTCTTACCGTGCTCACCAGGCCCTACTCCCACTGCACCAGCCGCCGGACCACCTTCCCAGTGGCGTTGCGCGGCAACGGATCCCGGGTCAGGAACCAGGCCGTCGGGACCTTGTACCGGGCAAGCCGGCCGGCGAGATAGCCGTGCAGGCCGTCAGCGTCCACTTCGGACCCTCCGCGCAGCACGACCTTCGCGGCGACGATCTGGCCGTAGTCCGGGTCCGGCAGCCCGGCCACGATGCATTCGGCGACACCGGGGTGTCCGGCGAGCTGTTCCTCCACCTCCGCCGGGTAGATGTTCTCCGCCCCGCGCAGGATCAGGTCGCTGCGCCTGCTCAACACCGTCAGCGCACCGTCGCGCACCTGGCCGAGGTCTCCGGTCCGGAACCAGCCGTCCTCGGTGAACGCGGCCTCGGTCGCCGCCGGATCGTTGAAGTAGCCGAGCATCACCTGCGGGCCGCGGAGGTGGATTTCGCCGTCGGTGCCGTCCGGGACCGGGCGGCCTTCGGTGTCCCGGATCTGCACTTCCATGTTCGGCACGGGCCGGCCCGCGGTGTCCGGGTCGGCGAGGAGTTCGGCGGGAGTCGCGAGGGTGGCGGCGGTGGACGATTCGGTGAGGCCGTAGTTGGTGCTCAGCGAGGCCGCCGCACCGGGCAACGCGTCGCGCAGCCGGTCTTTCAGCTCGGCGGTCGACGGCGCGCTGCTGACCGAGACCGTCTTGAGCGTACTGAGGTCGTAGCCGGAGAGATCAGCTTCGACGAGGCGGGACAGCATCGTCGGGACCGCGCCCCAGTTGGTGATCCGCTCGGTTTGCACGAGGTCCAGCACCCGGTGGAGGTCGAATTTCCCCTGGTGCAGCACCGCGGTGTCGCCGACCGCGAGCCGCACGACGGCGAGGTTGTGCAGGGCGGCGATGTGGAACAGCGGCGTGGCCAGCAGGAACCGGCGATCCCTTGCCGGACGGCCGAATTCCGCCGCGAGCGCGTCGTTGAACAGGTGGAACCACACCGCGGCGAGCACGTTGCGGTGCGAGTGCGTCGCACCCTTCGGATGCCCGGAAGTGCCGCTCGTGAAGAGGATGACGGCCGGATCGTCCTCGTCGACCGGCTCGGGTTTCAGCTCGGCGCCTTCGTGGCGGCCGAGGAGTTCCCGGTATTCGGGGCTGCCGAATTCCAGCGCCGGATACCGTTCCGAGACCAGCGGCTTCCGGGCCGCGTCGGTCAGCACGACCTTCGGCGTCGTCAGGTCGAGCCCGTGCGCGACCTCCGGCGCGGCCCACATCGAATTCATCCCGACCGCGATCGCGCCGAGCGAGACCGCCGCCCAGAATCCGACAATCCACTCCGGACAGTTCGCCGCGCACAACGCGACCCGGTCCCCGCGCCCGACCCCGTATTCGGTCCGCAACATCGCGGCCAACGCGGAAACCTGCTCGTAATGCCGGGAAAAAGTGAGCCGACTGTCCACAGTGACCAGATACTCGCGGTCGCCGAACTCGCGCGAAGCCTCCAGCAATTCGGTCAAGCTCCGATGCCGCCTCGCGAACACCTTCGCCGGACGGCCCGCGACCGGTTCCGCCCGGATCTCGAACTCCGCGCCCGGCGCGGTCAGCCGTGCGATGATGTCGTCCCGATCGGTCATCGGTCGCCTCCCGTAGTCGTCGGTGTCGGTCACCGGATCGTCAGCTGCCCGCCGTCGACGTTCCAGCACTGCCCGGTGACCCAGCCCGCCTCGGCGCTGGCCAGGAACACCGCGGCCGCCGCGATGTCGGCCGGCTCGCCGGCCCGGCGCAACGGCACCTGCGCGCGAACGTACTCGGCCCACGAATCCGGGTCCACGTCGTCCAGCCTGCCCGTGCCGACGACGCCGGGACAGAGCGCGTTCACCCGGATCCCGTGTTCGCCCAGCTCTTTGGCGGTCGAAGACGTCAGGGACTGCAGCGCGGCCTTGGACGCGGAGTAGGCCGCCGATCCGGCCCCGGACAGCTTCCCGCCGATCGAGGAGATGTTCACGAACACCCCGCCGCCGCCCTGCTCGACTATCCGCCTGCCGAACGCTCGGGTCATCAGGAACGGCCCGCGCAGGTTGACCGCGAGAACCCGGTCCCAGGTCTCGACCGCGAGATCCAGCACCGGCACGCGATCGGGGCCGCGCGCGGCGGCGGCGTTGTTGACGACGATGTCCACGCGGCCGAACGCGTCGAGGACCGTCTCCGCCAAGCGGTCGACCTGCGCCGGGTCGGCGACATCGCTCACCACCGGCAACGCCTGGCCGCCGAAATGCCGGATCTCGTCCGCCACGGACTCGATATCCCGCCAACCGGCCGCTTGCTCTTCCGGCGGGAACTGGTCGCGTGCGCGGCCGCTGCCGGTCACCACGACCGCGCATCCGGCCCGCGCCAGCTCGACCGCGATCGCCCGGCCGATGGACCGCATCCGGCCCGCACCGGTCACCACCGCGACCTTGCCGTCAAAACCGCTCAGCGGATACATCTCAGAGCCGTTCCACGATCGCCGCGGTCGCCTGGGCGCCGCCGGCGCAGATCGCCACCAGACCAAGCGTTTGGTCACGGCGCTCCAGTTCGTCGACGATCTCCGCCAGCAGCCGGATCCCGGTCGCGCCGACCGGATGGCCGATCGCGATGGCGCCGCCGTTGACGTTCAGCCGGTCCTCGTCGACGCCGATCGTGCGCGCGAACGACAGCGGAACCGACGCGAACGCCTCGTTGACCTCGAACAGATCGATGTCCGCGACGGTCATCCCGGCCCGGCCGAGCACCCGTTCGGCTGCGCGGATCGGTCCGTCCAGCAGGTACTTCGGCTCGGCGCCGACAATGGTCTGCGCGACCAGCCTCGCACGCGGGCGCAATCCGAAGGCCTGGTCGGCGTCAACCAGCAGCGCGGCCGACGCGCCGTCTGAGATCTGAGACGCCGTGCCTGCGGTGTGCAGACCGTTCGCCTCGATCGGGGCCAGTCCGGCGAGGGCTTCGGCACTGGTGTCGCGGAGGCCCTGGTCCCGGTCGAACAGGCCGTCGTCGAGCTGGACCGGCAGGATCGAACGGCCGAATCGGCCCTCGTCCCAGGCACGCCGGGCGCGTTGCTGCGAGCGGAGGCCGAACGCGTCCAGATCCGCGCGCGTGAGCCCGCGCCGGGCCGCGATCCGATCAGCGGCCTCGTACTGGGCGGGGAGGTCGACCGTCCAAGACTCCGGACGCGGACGGCCCGCGTCGCCGAGGTTGCTCAGCAGCGGCACCCGGCTCATCGACTCGACCCCGCACGCCATGCCGACGTCAACCAGCCCGGCCGCGATCTGCGCGGCGATGAGGTGCACGGCCTGTTGCGCGGACCCGCATTGCGCGTCGATCGTGGTGGTCGCGGTCTCGTCCGGCAGCCCTGCGTGCAGCCAGGCGAAGCGGCCGACATTGTTCGACTGCTCCCCGGCCTGCGTGACGCATCCGGCGACGACATCGGTAATAAGCCCGGGGTCGACGCCGGTGCGTTCGATGATTCCGCGCTGAACGTGGCCGAGGAGTTCGACCGCGTGGATGCCGGACAGCGCGCCGCGGCGCTTTCCGAACGGGGTCCGGATCGCGTCCACTATGACCGGAGTGCCCATCATTCACCTCCTGAAGTCGTGCGGGCCCAGGCGTCGGTGAGGACCGCCCGGTCGCCGCAGGTCGCCCGTAGCGAGAAGCCGTCTTCCTGCTGCCACAACGCAATTCGCAGGGTCTCGCCAGGAACGACTGGACCCGCGAAGCGCGCGCCCAGTTCGCGGATCCGCGAGGGACAGCCGTCGAGGAAGTGGTCGACGACGGCTTTGGCCACCAAGCCGTAGGACGCGAGCCCGTGCAGGATCGGCGCGGCGAATCCTGCTGCGGCGGCGAACTCCGGGTCGGCGTGGAGCGGGTTGAGGTCCCCGTTCAACCGGTAGAGCAGAGCCTGGTCGGGAGAGGTGGCGACGTCGACCACCTGCGTCGGGTCGCCTTCCGGCGGCTTCGGCCCGGCTGCGGTGCCTGGGTCTCCCCCGAAACCGCCTTCGCCGCGAGCCCAGACGGACATTGTGGACGTCCACAGTGGACCATCGGCATCCGCGACCTCGTGGACCAGCACGATGACCGCGGCCTTGCCCTTGTCCTGGACTTCGGCGATCCGCGTGGTTCGCTCCGCCGAGCCAGACGCCGGCAGCCGGTCCCGATGGAGCGTGACGACCTGGCCGGCGTGCAGCAGCCTCGCCAGGTCTACGTCCACTCCGGGCAGCGTCAAACCTTCCGCCGGATGGTCTCCGGCGGAAATGCCTTGTCCGGCAACGAGAGCGAAGGTCGGCAGGACTTCGAGGTCCCGCTCGTAGCCGTACCGGAGCGCGGTGCCGGAGCCCAGCGAAAGGTGGTACAGCAGCACATCCCGGGTGGTCCAGGCGAGCTGCTGGGTGCGCGGCGGGGCGTTGAGCGCCTTGTCGACATCGATGGGCACGTGAGTCTCCTAGGCCGGGGCGCCGATCGGGGGCGCGGACGGGAGCCGGTCCCCGAGTTCGGCGGCGAGTGCGTCGGCGGTGCCGAGGGTGAAGGCGACCTGGCGTCCCCAGAGGAAGTAGCGGTGGATCGGATAGTCGACGTCCGCGCCGATGCCGCCGTGCAGGTGCTGGGTCGCGTGCACGACCCGCAATCCCCCGCGCGACGCCCACCACTTGGCCACCAGCGCGGCGATCTCTGCCTCGTCCTCGCGACCCTCGTCCAGCAGCCAGGCAGCACGCTGGGTGCAGACACGGATCGCCTCGGTGTCGAGGTAGGCGTCCGCGGCCCGCACAGCGACGGCTTGATTTGTCGACAGTGGACGTCCGAATTGGACTCGCTCCGAGGTGTACTTCGCGGTGGTCTCCAACGCCTGGGCACATACGCCGACGCTGACCGCTGCCAGCGCGACCCGGAGCCTGCGGAGTGTCCACTGCAGAGCGTCCTCGCCGGAGACCAAAATGTCCGGTGCGGTAACCACTGCTTTGTCGAAGACGATTGACGCATGAGCTTCGCGGCTGGTGACTTCGACCGGTGTCACACGCAGGTCGACCGTCGGGACGAGTGCTAAATGGACCTGGTCGTTTTCCCTGACCGGCACCAGAACCAGGTCCGCCTGTGCCCCAGCGGGGACCGAGACGACCTCGCCGGTGAGTTCGAGTTCGTCTCCGCTCCGGGCCGCGGTCACCGAAACCGTGTCGTCGAACGCGCCGACCAGCAGCGTCGAACCGTCCAGCACGCGCGACAGGATCCGGTTCCGCTGGCCCTCAGTGCCGAACCGCGCGACCGGCAGCAAGCCTCCTGCGATCACATTCCACAACGGAACCGGCGCGACGTGCCGGCCCGCTTCTTCGAGCAGCACCGCCAAGCCGGACATCCCCAGCCCAGCGCCACCGTCCCGTTCGGACAGGCAGATACCGAGGAGGTCCGCTTCGGCGAGCACCCGCCAGAGGTCGGCGTCGAAGCCGCCCTGCTTCTCGACGGCCGCCACCCGGTCGACTGTCGCGCGGTCGGCGAAGATCTTGGCGGCCAGCCCCCGAACCGCGCCCAGGTCGTCGTTGAGGTCGAAATCCATGTCAGCTCCTGGCCTTTTCCGGGCGACGGCGTGCGGACAGCGTCATGCCGAGGGTTTTCGCCGCGACGATCTCGCGCAGCACTTCGTTGGTGCCGCCGCCGAAGGTGTTGTTCTGCGCACGCCGGGCGAGCGTCTCGACGCGCCCGTTCACCGCAGCACCGGGCGAATCGGGCCGCAGCAGACCGCGAGCGCCGAGCACCTCCTGGAGCCGGCTGTAGGCGGTCACCACCGCTTCCGTGCCGAACACCTTGGCAGCAGCGGAATCCCCGCCGCCGAGGGTGCCCGCGGCGACGTCCGCGACCAAGCGCAGGTTGATCAAGTCCGTCGCGCTGAGCAGCGCGTACACCTCGGCCAGCGTGTGCCGGACCCACGGCAGGTCGTACACCGTTCCCGGACCGAACGGCTCCTCTTGCGCCCATTCGAGGACCGCGTCGTACATCTGGTTCGCGATCCCGCCGCGCGAGGCGAGAGCGACGCGTTCGTGGTTGAGCTGGCTGGTGATGAGCCGCCAGCCGTCGTTCAGCTCTCCGACCACATGGGACAGTGGAATTCGGACGTCCTCATAGTACGTCGCCGACGTGCTGATCCCGCCCACCGTACGGATTTCGGTGGCGGAAAAGCCTGGGGTATCGGTCGGCACGAGCACGACGGAGATGCCGCGATGCGGGGGCGCGTCCGGATCGGTCCGCACGGCAAGCCAGATCCAGTCCGCGAAGATGCCCGCGCTGGTGAAGATCTTGCTGCCGTTGACGACAAGCGAATCGCCGTCGATCTTCGCCCGGGTCTGCAGCGACGCCAGGTCGGTGCCCGCGCCGGGTTCGGTGTAGCCGATGGCGAACATCAGCTCGCCGCGCAGGATCGGCGGCAGGAAGAACGCCTTCTGTTCCTCGGTGCCGTGACGCATCAGCGCCGGCGCGACCGTGTTCAGCGTGACCAGCGACAACGGGGCGCCGGCGCGCAATACCTCGTCGTAGAACACGAAGAGCGCTTCCGGATCCTCGCCGCGGCCGCCGTACTCCTCCGGCCAGCCGAGACCGAGCCAGCCGTCCGCCCCCATCCGGCGCAGGATCCGGTCGAACACCGGACCGCCCTCGGTCTGCTCGACCAGCGCGCGGCGGTCGTCCTCGTCGATGATGCGGGCGAAGTACTCGCGCAACTGCGCGCGGAGCCTTCGCGAGCGCTCCGACAGCTCCGGATGCATGTCTCTCCTCAGGGATCGGGCTCAGCGGGCCGAGCGATGACAGTGCTTTCTCCGCCCGGACAGGGCCGGCCCGGTCGCGGATCACCGGGGCAGCCCCAAGACTCGCTGGGCGATCACGGTGAGCTGAATTTCGACCGTTCCGCCGCCGAACAGCACCGCGGGCAGGCCGAGATGGTCGATGACGTGCCCGTCCTCCGCGCTCGCAGAACCCGGGCCGAGCAGGGCGATCACCTCGCGCGAACCCTCCTGCTGGGCGAGCGCGCTGAACACCTTCTGCACGCTGACCTCGGCACCGAGGTCCAACCCTGCGAGCCGCGCCAGCACACTCCGGAGGCCGAGCGTGGCGAGCGTGAGTTCCCGCGACGCGCACCGGCCGAGCGCGGACAGAGCGTCGGGATCATCCGGATCATCGCGGAGCAACTGGCGGATCCGGTCCGACGAACCATGCGCGAGCGTCGCGCCCATGTTGTGCCGCTCGTTGGCCAGCGTGGTCGTCGCGAGCCGCCAGCCGCTGTTCGGCTCGCCGACGAGATCGCGGTCCGGGACGAACACGTCGTCGAGAAAAACCTCGTTGAACTCCGAGCGTCCGGTGGCCTGCCGGATCGGCCGGACCGTGACGCCTTCCGCCGCCAGGTCGACAAGGAAATACGAGATTCCCCGGTGCCGCGGCGCATCCGGGTCGGTCCGGGCGAGACAGACGCCCCAATGCGCTTCGTGCGCGAGCGACGTCCAGACCTTCTGGCCGGAGATCCGCCAGCCACCGTCCACTTTGGTCGCCCGGGTGGTCAGCGAGGCCAAATCCGAACCCGCGCCCGGTTCGCTGAACAACTGACACCAGCGGATCTCACCGCGCAGAGTCGGCATGACGAACCGGTCGCGTTGCTCCGAAGAGCCGTGCACGAGCAGAGTCGGCAGCACCCATTCGCCGATCACCGTGGTGGGCTGGGGAATTCCGCGCCGCTCGAACTCCTCGGCGATGACGGCTTGCTCGAGCGGTCCGGCATCCAGCCCGTACGGTTTCGGGTAGTGCGGCGCGGCGAGACCAGCGTCGGCGAGCACGCGGGCCGACGGTTCAGCAGCTATCTGGTCGAGGACGGGCGCGATCCGGCGGCGCAATTCGGGGCAGTCGTCCGGGCTGGCGAGGGTCAGGTCGCGGGCCGTGGTCCGGGCGCGTTCGCCGAGGGTCCGGGCGACTGATCGGCCGAGGGATCCGGACAACGCGACGGCGCGGCGCCAGTAGAGGTGCGCGTCGTGCTCCCAGGTGAAGCCGATCGCACCGAGAAGACGGACGCAGCTGAGGGACGCGTCCACCGCAGCGGGAAGCGCAGCATGCCGAGCCTGCGCGGCGGCAAGTGCTTGCTGCGCAAGGGAATGCTGCTCGGCGCGGGCCGCGTCCCAGGCAGCGGCCGTGGCGATCTCGCGCTGCAGGAGGATGCCCGCCGCCTGATGTTGGACCGCTTGGAAAGAGCCGATCGGACGACCGAACTGGACGCGGGTGCGGACGTGCTCGACAGCGCAGTCCAGAGCCCAGCCGCACAGCCCCGCCGCCTCCGCCGCCGCCGGAACCGCGAGGGCCAGCTCCGCGCGTTCCGGCCGGATCTCAAGGAGGTTGTGTTGAGATACCAGGAAGTTCTCCAGCTTGAGCCGCGCCGCGGATCTGGTCAGATCAACGTCTTCGACTGGGATCAGCTGGCTGGGCTCTGGTCGGATCACAAACCAGATCTGGTGAACGCGGACCACCGCGATCTCCGCGTCCGCGAGGCCGAGCGACGGACAACTCGTGCCGTTGATATACCAACCGTCCGCGGTGGTGGTGGCACGGAGGCCTTCAAGTACGACGGCTCCGGTCGCCCCGGCGGCGAATGCGCGCAGCTCTTCCGTCGGGGCGGGTGGGGCGGTTGGTCCGGTCGGGGCGGGCGGTTCCGCCGGGGCAGTCGGTCCGGTCGACCCGGTTAGTCCAGTCGGGACAGTCGGCTCCGTCGAGGCGGTCGAGGCGGTCGGTCCAGTCGGGACAGTTGACCCGGTTGGTCCAGTCGGGGCGATCGGTTCCGTCGGGGCGGGCGGGGCGGCCGGTCCAGTCGAAGCGGCCGGTTCCGTCGGGGCGGTCGAGGCGGCCGGTCCAGACGGGGCGGCCGGTCCAGACGGTCCAGACGGGGCGGCCGGTCCGGTCGGGACAGTCGGCTCCGCTGGGGCGGCCGGGGCGGCCGGTCCCGCCGAAGCAGTCGGTCCAGTCGACCCGGTTGGTCCGCTCGGGGCGGTCGGCTTCGCCGGTCCAGTCGAGGCAGCTGGGGCGCTCGGTTCAGCAGCGGCGAGAACGGCGCTGGCGGTAACGGTCGGCAAGAACGCCCCAGGCACCAGATGACGGCCGAACTGCTCGGTCACCACGGCGAGTTCGAGCAGCCCAGCGCCTTGCCCTCCGACGGACTCCGGCAGGTGCAGGGAGTGCCATCCTTGTTCAGTGAGGGCTTTCCAGAAGTCCCGCCGTCCCGCACGAGTCTCGGCAATCGGCGCGTGCCGCATGGCCCACCCGGCGGCGGAGGCGGCCAGGTCGCGGTGTTCCTCGGACAGGGCAATGGGCATGGCTCAGATCCGTTCGACGAGCACGCAACTGGTGGCGGCCGCGGCGCAGATCGCGATCATCGCGAGACTGGCGTCGCGTCGTTCGAGTTCCTCGACCGCCGTCGCGAGAAGGCGGATGCCGGTCGCTCCCGCCGGGTGGCCGAGCGCGATCGCGCCGCCGAGGACGTTGAGCTTGTCCTCCGGGACCTCGTGCGCCTGCGCAAAGGACAGCGGAACGGCGGCGAACGCCTCATTGACTTCGAAAAGGTCGATGTCGCCGATCGTCAAGCCGGTGCGGTCGAGGAGTTTCCGCGCCGCGGCGACCGGTCCGTCGAGGAGGTATTCCAGGTCTCCGCCGATGACGCACTGAGCGAGCAGTCGCGCTCGCGGGCGGAGGCCCAGTTCGTCGGCGCGGCTTCGGGACAGGAAGAGCGCGGCACTCGCACCGTCGGAGACCTGGGACGAGGTGCCTGCGGTGTGCAGACCGTCCGGCACGGTGGTGCGGAGCCCGGCGAGCGCTTCCGTCGAGGTCTCGCGAAGTCCCTGATCGCGGGTGACCGTTTCACCGTCCGGCAGCTCCAGCGGGAGGACTTGACGGTCGAAAAGCCCGGCGTCCCAAGCCTTTCGCGCGTTGTGCTGGGAGCGGAGGCCGAACGCGTCGAGGTCCGCCCGGGTCAATCCGCGCTTCCGGGCGAGGCGGTCCGCCGCGGTGTACTGGTCGGGGGTGTTGAGATACCAGTCAGCCGGTCTCGGTGTACCAGTTCCCGTCCCCTGCTTCGGGGTGAGCGGTACGCGGGACATCAGCTCGACGCCGCACGCGATACCCGCGTCGACTGTCCCGTTCGCGATCTGCCCGGCGAGCAGGAAAGACGCCTGCATCGACGTGCTGCATTGAGCGTCGACGGTGGTCGCGCCGGTCGCGGTCGGGAGGCCGGCGTAGAGCCACGCGGTGCGGACGACGTGGCCGTACTGCTCGCCCAGCGGCGTGACGCAACCGCCGATCACCTGGTCGACCGCGTGCGGCTCGAGACCGGTGCGCTCGAGGACGCTCCGCTGGACGCGGCTGAGCAACTGGACGGCGTGCAGGGCGGAAACCCATCCGTCGCGTTTGCCGAACGGCGTGCGGACCGCGTCGGCGAGGACTGGCGTCGTGTCTTTCAAGCCCGGATCTCCTTCTCGCGGGGAAGGCCGGACCGGCCCCTGGCCATCGAGGTAATCGAGCAAGCGTTTGGTTGGAGGTTAGCTTCGGCCCGGTGGGCGGGACAAGCGCGCGTACTGGTGAGCGGGAGTGGCCCGGTCGGTGCGCGGGAACGGCGGGCTCAACGCTGGTGCGGCCGACGTGGTCCACGACGCGACGCGGGCGGCACCTGCCTCGGGCGCGGGAGCCCAGCGCTCGCGCACCGGACGCCACCCGGCCAACCAACGCGCAAGCAGTACCAGCCGCTGGCGCGAGGAGTGGTTAGCGTGCAACGCCTCTCCCCGGCCAAGAATCGCCGATGCCACTCACCGGGAGCGGCCCCACGCCACCAGGGCCGCCGTCGGCACCATGACGACATCCCTTCCCGGCATTGGAGGCCCCGTGTCCCACCCCAGCACCGCCCTGTCCGGCCGCACCGCCATCGTCACCGGGGCCGGAGCCGGGCTCGGTCGGGCCGAAGCGCTCGCGCTCGCTGCGGAGGGGGCGAACGTCGTGGTCAACGATGTGAGCGACGCCGGGGGCAAGGTGGTCGCCGAGATCGAAGCGCGGGGCGGCCGGGCGCTGGCCGTTCCGGGCGACATCGGCGACTGGCAGTACGCCGAAGACCTCGTCACCGCGGCGACCGAGCATTTCGGGTCGCTCGACGTCGTCGTCAACAACGCCGGCATCACCCGCGACGCGATGCTCTTCAACCTCGACGAGAAATCCTGGGACGACGTCATCCGCGTCCACCTCAAGGGCCACGCGGCACTGTCCCGCGCGGCGGCGCGACACTGGCGGCAGATCAGCAAAAGCACGGGCAAGCCCACCTACGGACGCCTGATCAATACGTCGTCGGAGGCGTTCCTCCTCGGCGGCGCAGGCCAGCCGAACTATGCGGCGGCGAAGGCGGGGATCGCGGCGTTGACGTTGTCGTGCGCGCGAGGGTTGAGCCGCTACGGCGTCCGCGCGAACGCGATCTGCCCGCGCGCCCGAACGGCGATGACGGACGGGATCTTCGCGGCGGGACGCAGCGCGGGCGGGTTGGA
This sequence comes from Amycolatopsis sp. NPDC114503, assembly GCF_055633655.1. NCBI lineage: Bacteria > Bacillati > Actinomycetota > Actinomycetes > Pseudonocardiales > Pseudonocardiaceae > Amycolatopsis > Amycolatopsis sp. NPDC114503. Next base: position 223,622 of record NZ_JBVKDT010000004.1, read on the forward strand.
CATCCTCGCGCCGGAGCGGGTCGCGGCGTTTGTCGCGTACCTCGGTTCCCCGGCGGCGGAGGCGGTGAACGGGCAGGTGTTCGTGGTGTACGGAGACATGGTCGCGCTGCTCGCCCCGCCGACGGTCGAGCAGCGGTTCGTGTCCGCGCAGGGCGCGTTCGATCCGGCGGAGCTGGAGCGGACTATCACGCCTTACTTCGCTGACCGCGACCCGCGGAAAACGTTTGCGGCCAGCGACATCGTGGGGCTCGACGACACCGGGACGACCGTGTAGCCAAGGGACCTCGCGATTCCTGTTGGAGCAGGATCGCCGCTCGCGACCCTGCTCACCGCACCGCCGCGGCCATCTCCTCCAGCATCGGCCGGACGTCCCGGCGGCGGTAACCCAGCAGTTCGGTCTCGCGGGCGTCCGGTTCGTACGAGATCGTCGCGCCGCGGCCCGGGACCAGGACCCGGTCCGGCAGGAACGGGTGTTCCTCGTCGCGTTCTTCCAGAGTCCGGCCGGAGCCGGAGACGTCGAAAACCAGCTGGAAGTAGTCCCGGAAGCTGAGGTTTTCGTCCCCGACCAGGTACGCCGCGCCGGATTCCCCGCGCAGCAGGGCACCCTCGACGGCCTCTGCCAGGCTCCGCACGGACAGGTAGTTCGTGCCGCCCACCGGTGCGAAGTCCGGTACCTTCCCGACCAATTCCCCAGCCGCCCAGGCCAGCATTTTCGCGAACTGACGCGTCGACCGGCCCGGGGCCATCCCGACGATCGACGGCGGGTTCAGCGTGCACACCGCGAACCCGTCCCCGGCCAGGGCGCGCGCTCCTTCGTCGGCCAGGCGACGGGCGTTGACGTACGGGTTCGTTTCCGCGAGATCTGGCCGGATCTGGTGGTAATAGCTGCCGATCTGCACGAAACGGCCGACGCCCGCCCGTTTCGCCCGCGCGGCGATCGAGGTCACGCCGTCGATTTGGTACGTCCGCCAGAATTCCTCGTCGCCCCAGCCGGAGACGTGCCGGATGTCTTGCCCGGCCGCGAAAACGACGGCGTCGAACGGGGCGAGTACGACCTCGTCGAAACCGTCGTGCGCGTAGTCGCCCAGCAGCACCGGCAGGCCCGCCACGAGAGAATCGGCGTCGGGTTCGTGTCGTCCGGCGACTGTCACGGCATGACCGGCACCGCTCAAGTGCGCCGCGGTGTTCGCGCCGATCATGCCGGTGCCGCCGATGACCAAGACCTTCATGCGCATTCCTCTATCCGAAGTGGACATGTCCGCCGTCGACGACCGGGCCTCGTTCCGACGTGATCCGCAGGCCGCCGTCGGACCAGCCTTCGACCCGCAGTTCCTCGCCAGGGAAGACCGGCGCGGCGAAGCGTCCTTCCAGCGACGTCAGGTCCGCCGGGTGTGCGCCGATCTGGCGGGCCGCGACCAGCGCGCCCGCGCCGAGGGTGGCCAATCCGTGCAGGATCGGGCGCGGCTGGCCGATTCCGGCTGCTGCCGCAGGGTCTACGTGGATATGGTGACGGTCCCCCAACAGCCGGTAGAGCAATGCCTGGTTGTCCGCAGTGGACAGCGAGGCAGTCCAATCCGGACTGTCCAAGGCAGACGGACGGCCGGGGCCGCGTTCGCCGCCGAAACCGCCGATGCCGGGGCAGAACAACGACCATGTCGCGACGAAGTAGTCGGATTCCACGGCCACTTCGTAAACCGCCGCGCTGCCTTTGTCCCAGACCTCCGGAACGCGAGCCTGCATGGAAATCTCACCCGCGCGCGGCAACGGTTTCAAGACTTGCAGCCGTTGCGAGCCGTGCACCGCGTTGCCGACCTCGAACGCCCCGGCCGAGCCGAGGACGTCCGGAGCCCACTGGGCGAGCGTGAGCGCGAAAGGCGGCAGCACCCGGAGCCGGTCCTCGAACACCAAGTCGAGTTCGTCCGGCCGCGCGCCGATGGCGAGCGCGTAGAGGATCGGGTCGCGGTCGGTGTAGGCGACGGTCCGCTCGCCGAGGACGCGACCCTTCCAGTCCTCGGGGCTGGTCACTGCGCACCGTAAACCGGTTCAGGCACGGGCGCTTCCTTCAGCAGCTCACGCACGGCCGGGCCGGCTTCGGCGGCGGTCCAGCGCCGGTCCAGTTCGCGGGACGGGCCGTGGCTCCAGCCGTTTTCCACGCAGATCCGGCCGCCTTCGACCTCGATCACGCGGCCGGTGACGTCCGCGGCGTCCTCGCTGGCGAGCCACGCGACGATCGGCGACACGTTGCCCGGATGCATCGCGTCGAACCCGTCGTCCGGCGCGGCCATCTGGGCCGCGAACGGGCCCTCGGTCATCCGGGTGCGCGCGGCCGGGGCCAGCGCGTTCACCGTGATGCCGTACCGGCCGAGTTCGGCGGCCCCGACCAGCGTCAACGCGGCGATCCCGGCCTTGGCGGCGCTGTAGCTGCCCTGGCCGACGCTGCCCTGCAGACCCGCGCCGGAGGTGGTGTTGATGATCCGCGCCGCCCGCGTACGCCCCGCTTTCGCCTCCGCGCGCCAGTAACCCGCGGCGTGGTGCATCAGCGCGAAATGCCCCTTGAGGTGCACCGCGACGACCGCGTCCCACTCCTGTTCGCTGGTGGTCACGAGCATCCGGTCGCGCACGAACCCAGCGTTGTTGACGACGATGTCCAGACCGCCGAACTCCTCGACCGCCTGCCGCACCAACGCTTCCGTCGCCGCGAAGTTCGCGACGTCGGCGCCGTTGGCCACCGCCTCGCCGCCCAGCGCGCGGATCGCTTCGACCACCTCGCCGGCCGGGCCGTCGGACGCCCCCTCGCCCGCACCCGACGTGCCGAGGTCGTTCACCACGACGCGCGCGCCCTGGCGGGCGAGTTCCAGCGCGTGCTCGCGGCCGAGTCCGCGGCCGGCCCCGGTCACGATCGCGACCCGGCCCTCCAAGATCCCGCTCACATCTTCTCCGTTCGTCTTCCGGTCGGCGATGCGGTTCCCCGTGAACCAAGCAAGTGTTAGGCTACCAAGCAATCGCTAGGTTAGGAACGCACGTGACGATTTCCACGCAGCTCCACGACAACGGCACCTTCGTGGTCACCATGGACTACCCGCCGGTGAACGCCCTGCCGGTCGCCGGATGGTTCCGCCTCGCCGAAACCGTGCGGGAGGCGGGCGAGGACCCGGCGGTGCACGTCGTCCTGCTCCGCGCCGAGGGCCGCGGCTTCAACGCCGGCGTCGACATCAAGGAAATGCAGCGCACCACCGGTTTCGACGCCCTCGTCGGCGCGAACCGCGGCTGTTACCTGGCATTCAAGGCGATCTACGAATGCGCCGTGCCAGTCATCGCCGCGGTGAACGGCTTCTGCCTGGGCGGCGGCGTCGGCCTGGTCGGCAACTGCGACACGATCATCGCTGCCGACGACGCATACTTCGGCGTCCCCGAGGTAGACCGCGGCGCCCTGGGCGCAGCAACCCACCTCGCGCGCCTGGTCCCGCAGCACCTGATGCGCACGCTGTACTTCACCAGCCGCACCATCGCGGCGAAGGACCTGGTACAGCACGGTTCGGTACTGGAAACCGTGCCCGCTGCCGAGCTGCACGACGCCGCGCTCGCCCTGGCCGCCGAGGTAGCCGCGAAGGACCCGCGCGTCATCCGGGCCGCGAAAGCCGCGCTGAACGGCATCGACCCGATCGACGTCAACCGCAGCTACCGTTACGAACAGGGCTACACCTTCGAACTCAACCTCATCGGAGCCGCCGACGAACACCGCGACGCCTTCGTCGCCACCGGCCGCCCGACGAACGACTGACCCTCTCGAGGAGACCCGTGCCTCTCCGCACTCCGCTCACCGAGCTGACCGGCGTCACCCACCCCATCGTGCAAACCGGCATGGGCTGGGTCGCCGGCCCGCGCCTGGTGTCCGCGACCGCCAACGCCGGCGCCTTGGGCATCCTCGCCTCCGCGACGATGACCTACGACGAGCTCGACCACGCCATCAAGGAAGTCAAGCAGCGCACGGGCAAACCCTTCGGCGTAAACCTGCGCGCCGACGCCGGCGACGCCACCGAACGCGCAGAACTGCTGATACACCACGGCGTCAAGGTGGCATCTTTCGCCCTGGCCCCCAAAAAAGACCTGATCGCCCGCCTGAAAGACCACGGCCTGGTCGTAATGCCCACCGTCGGCGCCGCCCGCCACGCCGAAAAAGTCGCCTCGTGGGGCGCAGACCTGGTGATGATGCAAGGCGGCGAAGGCGGCGGCCACACCGGTCCCACCGCCACCACCCTGCTGCTGCCATCTGTACTGGACGCAGTTGATATCCCAGTAGTCGCCGCCGGAGGCTTCTTCGACGGTCGTGGCCTAGCCGCCGCTTTGTCTTATGGCGCGGCTGGAATCGGCATGGGCACGCGCTTCCTGCTCACCAGCGACAGCGCAGTGCCAGACGAAATCAAGCGCACCTACCTAGGCTTCGGCCTAGACGGCACTGTCGTCACCACCAAGGCCGACGGCATGCCACACCGCCTCCTGCGCACCCCCTTCATCGAGGGCCTCACGAAGGAAGGCTTCGTGCAGCGAATGGCCCGAACCCTACGCCGCACCAAGGACTTCAAACGCCTGAGCGGCCAGTCCTGGCCCTCCCTGATCAACGACGGCCTGCGCATGAAACGCGGAAGCGACCGCTCGTGGACGCAAACCATGCTGGCCGCGAATACCCCCATGCTGCTCAAAGCCGGTCTGGTAGAAGGCGATACGCGAGCAGGAATGCTGGCCGCCGGACAGGTAGTCGGCGTGATCGAGGATCTGCCGAGCTGCGCGGAACTGGTGACCCGGATCGTAGACAGCGCGCAAGAACGCCTGAATTCCACCGCCGCCCTGCTGGACTGAGCCCACGTCCAGCCCACGTCCGTGAGGGGACCCCTGAGGGAATCTGATTCCCTCAGGGGTCCCCTCACAGCCCTAAACCCGCACCCGCGAACCCCACCGCACCAACGCACCCGAGCTGCGCGCACCCACCACCCAACCGCAGCCCGCGCACACAAACCCACCAGCGCGCCCACACCACCCCCGCACCCCGATACGAAGCCAAAAATGCGGACGGCGGGTGCTTGTCAAGGCATCTTTCCCGCCTTGACAAGCACCCGCCGTCCGTCATCACAATGAGCTTCGGGGTGCCTCTCAACCCCCCGGCGCAATGTCGCCGCCAGGCGACGAGCCGCCCCCCTAAAGAAGCTCCAGAACAGTCACATTAGCCTGCCCCCCACCCTCACACATCACCTGCAGCCCATACCGCCCCCCAGTCCGCTCCAACTCATGCAACAACGTAGTCATCAACCGAACCCCAGTAGCCCCAATAGGATGCCCCAACGCAATCCCACCCCCATTCACATTAACCTTCTCATGCGGCACCCCAATCTCCCGCATCCAAGCCAAAACCACCGGCGCAAACGCCTCATTGCACTCAAACAGATCGATATCCCCCACAGACATCCCAGCCTTCTCCAACGCCCGCTGAGTAGCCGGAATAGGCGCAGTCAACATCCACACCGGATCCGCCCCATACACGCTGATGTGATGCACCCGAGCCCGCGGCGTCAGCCCATGCTCCGCCACCGCCCTCTCCGAAGCGATCAACAAAGCCCCCGCCCCATCGCTGATCTGCGACGCCACCGCAGCCGTAATCGGACTGCCTTCCTCCAACGGCTTGAGCCCAGCCATCTTCTCCAACGTCGTATCCCTACGCGGACCCTCGTCCACAGAAAACGACCCCACCGGCGAAATCTCCCGCGAGAACCGCCCAGCATCGATAGCCGCCAACGCCCGCCGATGACTCTCCAGAGCGAACTCCTCAAGAGCAAGCCGAGAAATCCCCCACTTCTCCGCAATCATCCGCGCAGAACGAAACTGCGACACCTCCTGGTCACCGTACCGAGCGACCCACCCAGGCGACTCCGCGAACGGCGTACTGAACCCGAACTCCCGCCCCGCCACCATCGCCGAAGAAATCGGAATAGCAGACATATTCTGCACTCCCCCGGCGACAATCAAATCCGCGGTCCCGGACATCACGCCCTGTGCCGCGAAATGCACCGCCTGCTGACTAGACCCGCACTGCCGGTCGATAGTCACCCCAGGCACATGCTCCGGCAGCCCAGCCACCAGCCAAGCAGTCCGAGCAACATCCCCGGCCTGCGACCCGATCGTGTCGCAACACCCGAACACGACATCGTCGACCGCGCCCGGGTCGATGCCGGTCCGCTGGACGAGCGCGCTGATCGCATGCGCCCCCAAATCAGCCGAATGCACCCCGGCAAGCGACCCGCCACGCCGCCCCACCGGAGTGCGAACCGCATCAACCACATATGCCTCAGGCACGAATCCTCCAGAATCAGGGATGCTGACTGCTCACCGAGACGACTTCCCCGGTGAGATAAGACGAATAAGCACTAGCGAGAAACACCATCACATTGGCGACTTCCCAAGGCTCCGCAGCCCGCCCGAACGCCTCGCGCCCCTTCAGCTCAGTCAACAGCTCAGCACTGGTGACCTTCTCCAGGAACGGATGCATCGCAAGACTGGGCGACACCGCGTTGACCCGAATCCCGGAAGGCGCGAGATCCATCGCCGCAGACCGAGTCAACGCCATCACCCCGGCCTTAGCCGCCGCGTAATGCGCCTGTCCCTCCTGCGCCCGCCACCCGATCACCGAAGCGTTGTTGACGATCACCCCTCGAGTACCCCGCGCGATCATCCGCCGAGAAGCCGCCCGAATACACCGGAAAGTCCCAGTCAAAGTCACGTCCAGCACCAACGACCACTGTTCGTCAGTCATCTCGGTGATCGAAGCCGTACCGCCAAGGCCGGCGTTGTTGACCATGATCTCGACCCCGCCGAACGGCTCAGCAGCGTCAAGCAAAGAAGCGACCTGCTCCTCCTTGGTCACATCACAAACCACCGACACCACCCGCGAGGCGCCGAACTCCGCCCCCAGTTTGGAAGCCGCCTCGCCAAGCCGCCGCTCATGCGTATCCCCGATAACGACCGCCCGAGCGCCCTCCTCCAGACACCGCCGAGCCACCGCGGTGCCGATGCCCGCACCAGCAGCCGCGGTCACCACGACCACGCGCTCGGCGAGCAACCCATGCCCCGGCACGTAATCCGGCGCGGGCTGTTCCGGTTTGACACTCACGGTCGCGGCTCCTTAGGCAAGCCAAGCACCCGCTCGGCAATGATATTTCGCTGAATTTCGTCCGACCCGCCGTAAATCGTGTCGGCCCGGCTGAACAAGAAAAGCGTCTGCTGCGCATCGAGATCGTAAGAACCAGCCGCAGTCAACGCAGAACCCCCGCGGACGTCCATCGCCAGTTCCCCCAGCTCCCGATGCCACCGAGCCCACAACAGCTTCGACACCGAAGCCTCCGGCCCCTGCGACCCGGCCTCGTACGCACTGAGTGTCCGCAACGCATGCACCCGCAACACTTCGAGGCCCACAGATGCCTGGGCAAGCCGATCCCGCACCACCGGATCGTCATACCGCCCGTTCGACTTGGCAGTCGCCACAATCCCGGCCAGCTCCCGGGCAAAACCGACCTGCTGCCCGATCGTCGACACCCCGCGCTCGAACCCGAGCGTCGCCATCGCGACCCGCCACCCGTCCCCAGGCGCGCCGACGACCAGCGATTCCTCAGTCCGCGCGCCGTCGAAGAAGACCTCGTTGAACTCGCTGGTCCCGGTCAGCTGCCGGATCGGCCGCACCTCGACCCCGGGCTGATCCATCGGCACCAGCAAATACGACAGTCCAGCGTGCCGCCGAGACCCGGCCTCGGTCCGCACCACCGCGAAACACCACTGCGCGTGCTGAGCGAGCGACGTCCAGATCTTCTGCCCGTCGATCACCCACTCGCCGCTGTCCAGCCGCGCCCGCGTGCGCACCCCGGCCAGGTCGGACCCCGCGCCTGGTTCGGAATAGCCCTGACACCACAGCTCGGTGACGCCGACAATCCCCGGCAGGAACCGTCGCCGCTGCTCATCCGTGCCGTGCGCGATCAACGTCGGCCCGAGCAGCTCCTCGCCGAGGTGATTGACCCGAGCCGGCGCAGCAGAGCGGGCGTACTCCTCGTGGAAGATCACCTGCCGCAACAGGCTCAGCCCGCGCCCTCCGTACTCGACCGGCCAGCCGAGACACGTCCAGCCGTGCGCCGCCAGGTGCTGGTTCCACGCCTGACGCTCTTCCGGCGCTTCGTGCTCGCGCCCGGATCCGCCGAGGCCCTTCAGCGCGGCGAATTCGCCGGCGAGGTGGTCGCCGAGCCACGCGCGCACGTCGGCGCGGAACTGCTCGTCCTCGGGGGTGTAGCGAAGATCCACCCGTCCTCCTGGTCCGCCGGTGCCCGGTCCCGCCACGCTACCAAACCAAGCACTTGTTTGGTAGCATCGCCGCCGAACCGAGAAGGAGTGATGCGCGTTGAGCGGAACCGAAGAAAGCACCGACGAGCAGGTCGTGACGTACGAGGTGCGCGGTCCGGTCGCGGTCGTCACGCTGAACCGGCCGCAGTACCGCAACGCCCAGAACTCGAAGATGACCTACGCGCTGGACGCCGCGTTCACGAAGGCGGTGGACGATCCGGACGTCAAGGCGATCGTGCTGGCGGGCAACGGCAAGCACTTCTGCGCCGGGCACGACATCGGCACCCCCGGCCGCGACGTCGACCAGAGTTTCGAGCGCAAAGCGGTCATCTGGTGGGACCACACCGACCGGGCGGGCGTCGATTCGCGCTTCGCCCGCGAGTCGGAGGTCTACCTCGGCATGTGCCGGCGCTGGCGGGAGATCCCGAAGCCGGTGATCGCGATGGTGCAGGGCGCGTGCATCGCGGGCGGCCTGATGCTCGCGTGGTCGTGCGACTTCATCGTGGCCTCCGACGACGCGTTCTTCTCCGACCCGGTCGTGCGGATGGGCATCCCGGGCGTCGAGTACTTCGCGCATCCGTGGGTGATGAACCCGCGCGCGGCGAAGGAGTTCCTCTACACCGGCGACCGGTTCGGCGCGGAACGCGCGCAGGCGCTCGGCATGGTCAACCACGTGGTGCCGCGCGCCGAGCTCGAAGAGGCGACGTTCGCGATCGCCGAGCGGATCGCGCAGATGCCGCAGCTGGGTCTGGCGCTCACGAAGAAGGCCGTCAACCAGGCCGAAGACCTGATGGGCATGCGGTCCGGAATGGACTCGGTGTTCGGTCTGCACCACGCCGCGCACGCGCACAACGCCGAGCTGGACACCGATTCGCTCGCCGGGCTCGACGCGCGGTCGATGGCGAAGGCCAACAAGAAAGCCGCGGGAGAGTCATGAGCCCGGAATTCACCGCCGCGGAGGAGGAATTCCGTGCGGAGGCCCGCGCCTGGCTGAAGAAGAACAGCCCCGGCCCGCTGCCGTCGATGGACACCGAAGACGGTGCCCGCGCGCACCGCGAGTGGGAAGCGAAGCTCGCCGAGGGCCGGTGGTCCGTGGTCACCTGGCCCGCCGAGTACGGCGGCCGTGACGCGACGCTGACCGAGTGGGTGCTGTTCGAGGAGGAGTACTACCTCAGCGGCGCGCCGACCCGGATCGCGCAGAACGGCATCTCGCTGCTGGCCCCGATCATCTTCGAACACGGCACCGACGACCAGCGCCAGCGACACCTTCCGTTGACCGCCAATGGCACCCGGATCTGGGCGCAGGCCTGGTCCGAACCCGAGGCAGGCAGCGACCTCGCCGGGATCCGCAGCACCGCCGTCCGCGACGACGAACGCGGCGGCTGGGTCCTCAACGGACAGAAGATCTGGAGCTCCCGCGCCCCGTTCGCGGACTGGGGTTTCGGCCTGTTCCGCTCCGATCCGGAAGCCGAACGGCACCGCGGTCTCACGTACTTCCTGTTCCCGCTCGATTCCGACGGCGTCACCGTCCGGCCGATCGCGCAGCTCGACGGCGACTGCGGATTCGCCGAGATCTTCTTCGACGACGTCTTCGTGCCTGATCAGGACGTACTCGGCGGGGTCGGCGACGGCTGGCGCGTCGCGATGAGCACGGCGGGCAACGAACGCGGCCTGTCGCTGCGTTCGCCGGGCCGGTTCCTCGCGGCGGCGGACCGGCTGCTGGACCTCTGGGCCGAGCGCGGCTCCGAGGCCCCGCACCTGCGGGACCGCGTGGCCGACGCCTGGATCAAGGCCGAGTCCTACCGGCTCTACACCTGGGACACCGTCGACCACGTCCAGAACGGCGGCGACGTCGGCGCGGCGGGCAGCGTGAACAAGCTCTTCTGGACCGGGCTCGACCTCGGCATCCAGGAAACGGCACTCGACCTCCTCGGCCCGGACCAGGAACTCCTCGGCCCCGGCGCGCCGGCGGACGGGCGCTGGATGGAGGACTACCTGTTCGCCCTCGGCGGCCCGATCTACGCCGGCACCAACGAAATCCAGCGCAACATCGTCGCGGAACGGCTGCTCGGCCTCCCCCGCGGCGACCGCAGGAAGGCACAGGCATGAAGTTCCGGCTGTCCGCCGAACAGCGCGCGTTCGCCGAAGCGCTGGACGCCCTGCTGGGCGCGGCCGACGTCCCCGGCGTGAACCGGTCCTGGGCGGCCAAACGGCCGGAATCCGGGCTGGTTCTGTGGAAGCAGCTGGCCGAACTGGGCGTCACCGCGCTCGGCGTGCCCGAGGAACACGGCGGTGTCGGCGGGACCCCGGTCGATCTGATCGTGGCCTTCGAGCGCCTCGGTTACCACGGGGTGCCGGGCCCGGTGATCGAGTCGATCGCCGCCGCACCCGCGCTGCTCACGGACGCTTCGTTGCTGTCCGCACTGGCTTCCGGGTACGCCATGGTGACCTTCGCGAGTGCGCCGGACACTCCGTACGCGCTGGATGCTGATGTCGCGACGGATGTGTTCGTGGTCGGGGATTCGTTGTCCCGCGCGGAGATCAGGCGCGAGCTGCAGTCGGTCGATCCTTCCCGGCACCTGTTCGAGGTGACCGCCGCTGCCGACGCTCAGCCGCTATCCCCCGCCGCAAAGACAACGGCGCTCGATCTCGCCAGCCTCGCCTGCGCGGCAGAATTGCTCGGCTGCGGCGAGCGAATGCTGGCCGACACCGTCGCCTATCTCGGCCAACGACGGCAATTCGGCCGCGTGATCGGCGAGTACCAAGCGCTCAAACACGCCGCCGCAGACGTCCGCGTGGCACTCGACTTCGCCCGGCCCCTGCTGCTCGGCGCGGCCCGCGAGCCCAGCGCCCGCGCTATCTCGGCGGCGAAGGTCGCGACGTCGGACGCGGCCCAGCTTGCCGCGCGCACCGGACTGCAGCTGCACGGCGCGATCGGCTACACGCTCGAATGCGATCTGAGCCTGTGGCTGCTGCGCGTCCGGGCGCTCGTGGGCTGCTGGGGCACGCCGGCCGTGCACCGCGCGCGGGTGCTGGAAAGCCTGATGAGGGGCCGCTGATGCACTTCGCGCTGACCGACGAGCAGCGGGAACTCGCCGCCGCCGTCCGCGGGCTGGTCCAGCGAAGAGCCGCGAAGACCGATCTGCGGGCGGCGATCGACTCGCCGACCGGATACGACACCGAGCTGTGGTCCGCGTTGTGCGAGCAGATCGGGGTTGCGGCGCTGGCCATCCCCGAGGAGTACGGCGGGGCCGGGTTCAGCCTGTTCGAAACGCACGTCGTACTGGAAGAGCTGGGCGCGAGCCTGACGCCGTCGCCGCTGTTGGGGTCTGGAGTGCTTGCCGCACAAGCATTGCTGGCCGCGGACGCGCCGGAGTTGCTTCCCGGGATCGCTGCGGGCGAGGTCGTCGCACTGGCCTGGGCTGATCGTGCCGGACGGCATCGAACCGACGGTTCGGACGTGGTCGCTTCGGCAGGGACCCTGAACGGCACCGCGACGTTGGTGCTGGACGGCGCGCAGGCATCTCACCTGCTCGTAGTTGCCATGGCAGACGGACGCCCCGCGCTGTTCCAAACCTCCGCGACGGCCGAGGCGACCCCGGCAGTCGACCAGACGCTCAGGTTCGCCAAGGTCGAATTCCGCGACACCCCGGCGACGTTGCTCGCGGAGGACTTCACCGAAACTCTCCCCCGGCTGCACGCCCTCGCCGCGATCGCTTGCACCGCACTGCAAGTCGGCGGAGCACAGTCCTGTTTGGACCGAACCGTCGCACACCTCAAGGAACGCGAGCAGTTCGGCCGTCCGCTCGGTTCGTTCCAGGCGTTGAAACACCGGGTCGCGGACATGCTGGTGCAAGTCGAAACCGCGCGCTCGATCTCGTGGGCGGCGGGGTTCGCGGCCGGCAACGGCGACGACCTCGTCCAGCAGGCGGCGTACGCGAAATCCTGGTGCAGCGAGGCTTTCACCGCGGTCGCGGCCGAAACCGTCCAGTTGCACGGCGGAATCGCGATCACCTGGGAGCACGACGCACAGCTGTACTTCAAACGCGCGCACGCACTGGCGCACCTCTTCGGCGACGCCCGCGAACACCGGGCTCAACTCCGGAGCGACGCATGATCCACCACGTCGGAATCACCGTGCACGACCTCGCCGCGTCGACCGAGTTCTACCGCGATCTGCTCGGCGGCAGCGTCGAAGGCCCGTTCGAGCGCAGCGGTCCGCGGATCGACGAGGTCACCGGATACCCGGGGGTGATTGTGCGCCAAAGCTTCGTGTCCGCCGACGACGGCGACACGGTGGTCGAGCTGCTGCAGTACGAAAACGGGTCGCCGACGCGGATCGACCCGGACCACGGGCAAGCGGGCGCGGCGCACGTCGCGATCACCGTCGACGACCTGGACGCGACGCTGGAGCGGCTGCGCGGACGCGGGGTCGCGACGGTGTCCGAGCCGATCGTCACCAGCCATCCGATGGCGGGATGCCGCGCGGTGTACGTGCTCGATCCGGACCAGGTCCGCGTCGAACTGGTGCAACTGCCCGCCTGAGCAGGAAGAGGACAATGGAGGAACGAATGGGCGGCAAGTCCATGACCCTGGACGGCGTCACCGAGTACGTCCGGTCCGGCATGACGGTCGGGATCGGCGGATGGGGGTCGCGGCGCAAGCCGATGGCGATGGTGCGCGAACTGCTGCGCAGCGACGTCGAAGACCTCACCCTGGTCACCTTCGGCGGCCCCGAGGTCGGGCTGCTGTGCGCGGCGGGCAAGGTGCGCCGGGTGATCTACGGGTTCGTCACGCTCGACACGATCCCGCTCGACCCGCATTTCCGCGCCGCGCGCGAGGGCGGCCGGGTCGAAATCACGGAGTACGACGAGGGCATGTTCGTCGCCGCGCTGCGAGCGGGCGCCAATCGGCTGTCGTTCCTGCCGACGCGCTCCGGGCTGGAGAGCGACGTCCTGCTGATGAACCCGGAGCTGCGGACCGTCGCGTCGCCCTATGACGACGACGTCTACATCGCGGTGCCCGCGGTGCGCCCGGACGTCTCGCTGCTGCACCTCAACCGCAGCGACACCCTCGGCAACGGCCAGTTCCTCGGCCCGGATCCGTATTTCGACGACCTGTTCGCGATGGCGTCGGACAAAACGCTGCTGAGCGTCGAGAAGATCGTGGACACCGAGGACCTCACCGCCACCGAACGGTCGACGTCGCTGCTGATCAGCCGGATGTTCGTGAACGGCGTGATCGAGGCCCCGAACGGCGCGCACTTCACCTCGTGCGACCCGGATTACGGCCGCGACGAGGCGTTCCAGCGGCACTACGCGCAATCGGCGCAGGACGAGGTCGCGTGGAAGCAGTTCCGCGAGACCTTCCTGACCGGCGACGAGGCCAGCTACCACGAAGCAGTGCGCGCCTTCCACCGCGCGACCGAGAAGGAGTCCGCATGACTGCCCCCGCTACCCGCGCCGAGGTCTGCATCGCCGCGTGCTCCGACGCGTGGCGCGGCTCCGGCGAGGTGCTGGCCCACGCGGTCGGCACGGTCCCAGCGATCAGCGCGCGACTGGCCCGGCTCACCCACTCCCCCGAACTGGTGCTGTCCGACGGCGAATGCCACTTCATGGCCGACCCGCCGCCGCTGGGCAAAACCGCCGCGGCGGGCGGCACCGTCGAAGCCTGGGCGCCGTTCGGCCGGATCTTCGACATCCTCAACACCGGGCGGCGGCATTCGATGATGGGCGCGAGCCAGATCGACCGGTTCGGCAACCAGAACATCTCGCTGATCGGCGACTGGCGGAAGCCGAAACGCCAGCTCATCGGCATGCGCGGCGCGCCGGGCAACACGGTCAACCACCGCACCGACTACTGGGTGAGCCGGCATTCGAGCCGGGTGTTCGTGGACCGGGTCGACATCGTGTCCGGCGTCGGCAACGACCGGGCCCGCGCGCACCCCTCGACGGCGCTGCGGTTTCACGACCTCGGCGTGGTGGTGACCGACCTGGCGGTGCTCGACTACGACGAGGACGGACGGCTGAAGGTGCGGTCGCTGCACCCGGGCGTCACCGAGGACGAGGTGCGCTCGAACACCGGCTTCGAGCTGGACTTCAGCGGGGCCGGGGTTTCCCGGGAGCCGGACGAGCACGAACTGGACCTGATCCGGACCGTGCTCGATCCGAAAGGCGCTCGGGACCGGGAGGTCAAGGTGTCCCGGCCCTGAACCGCTCAGCCGGCGAGCAAACCGCCGTACAGCATCGCGAGGTACTGCTCCGCCACGACGTCGTGGCGGAGCTTTCCGCGCGGGTTGTACCAGCGGACCGACGACCACACGGTGTCCCGGATGAACCGGTACACCAGGCTCACCTCGAGGTCGTCGCGGAATTCGCCGGTCTCGCGGCCCGACTGGAGCACGCCGAGCCACAGTTTTTCGATCTTCAGCGAGGTCTTCCCGACGAATTCGAAATCGGCGAGACTGCCGACGACGGCCGATTCGTTCTGGTAGAGCGCCACCGCGAACGGCCGCTCGTGAATGGTCGCGAAGGCGGTGTACACCAGCGCGTCGAACTGCTCGCGCGGCGTGCCGTCCTTCCCGGCGATCTCGGTGAACGCGGCCAGCAGGTCGTCCATGAACTCCTTGAGGATTTCGCGGAGCATGTCCTCTTTGGACGCGAAATGGTGGTACAGGCTCCCCGAAAGGATGCCCGCCTCGTCGGCGATGTCGCGGACAGTGGTCTGGGAGTAGCCCCGGGTCGCGAACAGCTGCGCGGCGATGCCCAGCAGCTCTCCGCGCCGGGTGCCGCCGTTTTTCGCCGGAGCCCGGCCGGTTCGCGGAGTCATCGCATGGATCCCTTCCTGCCCGCTGCTTTCCCTTATGCTACCGAACAAGCACTTGTTCAGTGAGGAGACCCGCGTGTCGACACCTCGCACGATTCCCGCGCTGCTCGACGAAGCCGCCCGCCGCCACGGCGACGCACCGGCCGTGGTCGACGGTACGACACAGCTGTCCTGGACGGAATTGCGGGAGCGGGTACGCACCGTTTCCCGCGCGTTGGCCGCGGTCGGCGTCCAGTCCGGCGACCGGGTCGCGGTGTGGTCGCCGAACCGCGTCGAGTTCATTCTGACGTTCCTGGGCGCGCAGTGCCTCGGCGCGGCGCTGGTGCCGATCAACACGCGGTACCGCGGCGAGGAAGCCCGCGTGGTGCTGGAGCGGTCCGGTGCTTCGGTGCTGGTGCTGTGCAACGGGTTTCTCGGCAATGACTATCTCGGGATGCTGACTGAGGCCGGGGCTCGTTCCGGTTCCGACGGTTCCGACGGTTCCGGGGTTGTGCCCGGGCTTCCGCGGCTGCACACCGTGATCGACCTCGGTTCGGACGGCGTCGCGTTGCCGTGGAACGAATTCCTCGCTGGCGCGGAGTCGGTTTCGACCGTCGATGAATCGTCGGTGACTCCTTCGACGGTGGCGGACATTCTGTACACCTCGGGCACCACTGGCGTGCCCAAGGGCGTGATGAGCACGCACGCCCAGACGATCGGCGTCGCGGACGTCTGGGCGAAGGGCGCGTCGCTCACCCCCGCCGACAACTACGCGATCGTGAATCCGTTCTTTCACTCCTTCGGCTACAAAGCCGGGGTGGTCGCGGCGATCACCGCGGGCACGACCATCTACCCGGTGCTGACCTTCGACCCGGTGGCGTTGATGGAACTAGTCCAGCGAGTTGGTATCTCAGTGCTGCCCGGTGCGCCTACCATCTTCACCACGCTGATCAACCACCCGCGCCGCACCGAGTTCGACCTGTCGTCGCTGCGCTTCGCGATCGCCGGCGCGGCTTCGGTGCCGGAGAACCTGTTCTCGGACATGCGGGAAATCCTCGGCTTCGAGCAGGTCGCGCAGGCGTACGGGCTCACCGAATGCGTGGTGGCGACCCAGTCGCGGCCGAACGAGGACCCGCGGCACGTCGCGCACACGACCGGCCCCGCAGTGCCCGGGCTGGAGATCCGGGCGGTCGACGGCGAGGGCAAGGACGTGCCGGCCGGCGCCGACGGCGAGATCCTCATCCGGGGCGAATTCGTGATGCTCGGCTACTTCGACGACCCGGACGCGACCGCCGCGGCGATCGATTCCGGCGGATGGCTGCACACCGGCGACGTCGGGCAGCTGGACGAGCACGGCTGCGTCAAGATCACCGGGCGGCTCAAGGACATGTTCACCGTGGGCGGGTTCAACGTGTACCCGGCCGAGGTGGAGAACGTGCTGAGCACGCATCCGGACGTCGTGGAGGCCGCGGTGGTCGGCGTGGACGACGAGCGGATGGGCTCGGTGGGCCGCGCTTACGTGACGCTGTGGGCGGGGGTCGAGCTGGATCCGGCGGCACTGCGGGAGTACTGCCGGGAGCGGCTGGCGAACTTCAAGGTGCCGAGGGAGTTCGTGGCGATCGAGGAACTGCCGAGGAATGCCAGCGGGAAGATCGTGAAGCGGGAACTGGGCTGACGTCGTGAGCGGCTGCGCCGGTTAGAACCGGCATGGCCGCTCACGAGCCGCTACGCCAGCCGCAGCGCCTCACCGGGCTCCGCCGAAGCGGACTCGGCCCAAGTGAGGCGGAATGTCCGGCCAAGCTCGGCCCCTCGGCCCACGTAATGCCGAAAGACATAGAACAGCGGCTCCCAAGCAGCGACCCGAATATGCCGGAGATCCGGTTCGGCGAGCGCGGGATGGACGTGCACCCGGAGCACCTCGGCCTCGACAATCCCGACATTGAGATCCTCGGGATGGCGCGCAGTGGTGACCCGGCATTCGACCTGGAGCGGGCATTCCGCGACCCGGTCCACCGCGACGAGGTCGGCGGGGACCGGGGTGAGGCGGGCGGCACCGAATTTGTCGCGTTCGGTCCGGAACTGGCCCGCCTTGTGCTCCGGCACCACGGGCGCGCCGGTCAGCCCGGCCAAGCGTTCGACCGCGGGCCACAGTTCCGCGCTCGGGTAGTTCAGCACGCAGTCCGGCCGCTCGCGCAGGTTGGCGAAGGTGTGCCCGGTGCTGCCGAAGCCGAGCACGGCGGTGCGGCCGAGCACCCAGGCCGACGACATCGGGGCCAGGTTGGTCGTCCCGTCGGCATTCGCGCTGGACAGCAACACGACGGGGGTGCCGGGGTAAAGCACCGGCGGGTCGATCACAACGGAATCCATGGCCGCATCCTGTCGGCGGGACGGTTCGGTGAGCGCCGAACCGTCCCGCTGGGGGAAGAGGCGGAGTGCCACAGAGGCCGGTTCAGGCGCGGTCTCGGTCCCTTCACGGCCTGCCCCGTCTCGGCCTCTTCACAGCCCCTTCAGCCTCGGCCTCGATCCGTCAAGACCAGCCCGGCCTCGGTCGCGGCCGCTTCACAGCCAGCCTCGCCCCCAGTCTCGGCCCATCAAAACCAATCCAGCCCCGAGCGCGGCCCCTTCACAACCAGCCCAGCCCCAGTCTCGGCCCCCTCCCGAACCATGCACCCGGCAGTCAGGCGAGCCGCTCCAGCACCATCGCCATGCCCTGGCCGCCCGCCGCGCACATCGTCTCCAGGCCGAAGGTCGCGTCCCTCTCCTGGAGGCCGTGCAGCAGCGTCGTCGCCATCCGCGCGCCGGTCGAACCGAACGGGTGGCCCAGCGCGATCGCCCCGCCGTGCACGTTGACGCGGTCGAGGTCCAGCCCCAGCTGATCGACGCACGGCAGCACCTGCGCGGCGAAAGCTTCGTTCATCTCGACCAGGCCGACGTCCTTAACGGACAATCCGGCCCGGCCCAACGCCTGCTGGCTCGCCTCGACCGGTCCGAGCCCCATGATCTCCGGGCTCAACGCGGACACTCCCGTCGCGACGATCCGCGCCAGCGGCTGGATGCCCAGCTCGCGCGCCCGGACGTCGCTCATCACCACGAGCGCGGCGGCACCGTCGTTCAGAGGACAGCAGTTGGCCGCGGTAACCGTCCCGTCTGGTCGGAACACCGGCTTGAGTTGAGATACCTTCTCCAGCGTCACGCCCGCCCGCGGACCGTCGTCTGTGGACACCACAGAGCCGTCCGGCAATGTCACCGGCGTGATGTCCTTCTGCCAGAACTCCCCCGCCGCCTCGGCGAGGTTCTGGCTGCGCACGGCGAACGCGTCCTGGTCCTTTCGCGACACTCCACAATGGTCAGCGACGTTCTCCGCAGTCTCACCCATCGCGATGTAGACGTCCGGCAGCGCACCGTCTTTCCGCGGGTCCGTCCACTGCAGACCGCCGCCCGCCCGCTTCTCGGTCACCGCCATCGCGTCGGCGTACAACGGGTTCTTCGTGTCCGGCATGCCGTCGGCTTTGCCTTGGGAGAAGCGCGAAACGCACTCGACCCCCGCTGACACGAACACGTCGCCCTCGCCCGCGCGGATTGCGTGCATCGCCATCCGCGTGGTCTGCAGCGAAGACGCGCAGTACCGGTGCACAGTCGTGCCGGGCACCGCGTCGAGGCCGAGCCGTAGCGCGACCATCCGGCCGAGGTTGTACGCCTGTTCCCCGGCCGGTTGCGCGCAGCCGAGCATCAGGTCGTCGATCCGGTCGACCTCCGGCACCGCGGCGAGCGCGGCTTCGACCATCTGCGCGGCAAGGTCGTCCGGCCTCAGGTCTTTGAGCGAGCCCTTGTACGCCCGCCCGATCGGCGAGCGGGCAGCGGAGACGATCACGGCTTCGGGCACGGCAAGGTCCTCCTCAGGCGTTCGGGGTGTGCTGGAGGAAGGCGGGCCATTCGCCGCCTCCGTCCACATTGAGCACCGCTCCGCTGACATGGCTCGCAAGCGGCGACGCGAGCAGCAAACAGGCTTGGCCGACCTCGGCCGGTGACGCGAACTGTCCACGCGGGATCGTCCGGGCGACTGCGTCGCGCTGCGCCGGATCGCCGTAGTGGTCCTCGGAACCCGGCGTCTCGACCAATCCGCAGCTGACCGCGTTGACGCGCACCTGCGGCGCCCACTCCACAGCCAAACTTGTCGTAAGACTTTCCAGCGCCGCCTTAGCCGCGCCGTAGATCGCGGTGCCCGGGCTGGGCCGCCGCGCCGAGATCGACGTGATGTTCACCGCTGAAGCCCCAGGCGTTTCGCGCAGAATCGGATGCGCCGCCTGGAGGACGTACGCCGCGGCCAGGAAGTTGAGCTCGTTGATCTTGCGGTGAAACCGTGGCGAGGCCTCGGCGAACTGCGCGAACGGCGCGCCGCCGGCGTTGTTGACGACGACGTCGAGCCGGCCGTGCCGCTCGCCGATCTCCTCCAGCCATTTCCGGACCTGCTCCGGCTCCCGCACGTCGACCTGCGTGAACCGCGGCTTGCGTCCGTCCGCCTCGCGCAGCTTCGCGGGTTCCGTGCGCCCGCAGATCTCGACCTCGGCCCCTGCTTCGAGGAACGTCGCCACGATGCCGTCGCCGACTCCGCGCGCTCCGCCGGTGACGAGGACGACGCGATCGGTCAGGTCGAAGCTGACAGGCATGCTGCTCCTTCTCGCCGGGAGCGCTCAGCTTACCAAACAAATGCTAGGTTGAGGACGAGGAGGTTTCCATGCCACAGGAAGCAATCCGGCGAGTCAGCATCGTCACCGGGGGCGCGCTGGGGATCGGCGGGGCGACCAGTCGCCGCCTCGCCGCACGCGGGGACGCGGTCGTGCTGAACGACATCGATCCCGCCGCGGCTGCTGCCGCTCGGGCCGCTATCGAGGAGGCTGGCGGTGTGTGCGAAACGGTCGTCGGCGATGTCGTCGCGGACGAGGTGGTCGAGGCGGTCACCGCTGCCGCGTTGCGCTTGGGCGATGGCCGGATCGACGTCCTGGTCAACAACGTCGGCGATTTCCGCCCCGCTTCCCGGGATTTCCTGCACAGCACGCCGGAACAGTGGGCGCGATTGCATGAACTGAACCTGCTGCACGTCTTCAAGCTGACCCATCGGGTGCTGCCGCATCTGATCTCGCAGGGCTCGGGCGTGATCGTGAACAACTCGACAGTGGAAGCCTTCCGCGGCATTCCCGGGCACGCGGTGTATTCCGCTTACAACGCAGGGGTTTCGGCGTTCACGAAGAGTCTCGCCGTCGAGGTGGGGCGGTATGGCATCCGGGTGAACGCGATCGCGCCGGATCTCGCGGACAGCCAGCAGACTCCGGCGGCGGCGATGCTGCGCGACAACGATCCGTCCAAGATCGAGACATGGGTGCCGCTGGGGCGATTCGGGCACGTGGACGAATACGCGAAGGTGATCGAATTCCTGACCACGGACGCCGCTTCTTACATCACCGGCCACACGATTCCGGTGGACGGCGGAACGCTCGCGGCTTCGGGGTGGTATTTGCGGAGCAACCGGAAGGGGTTCACGAACTTTCCGCGGGAGACATGAGGCGGGCGGGGCTCGTGCTCGCCGCTCATCCGGGTGCGATGACCCGCTCGACACTCTCGCGGAGCAAGGCCCGGCGCTGCTCGTGCAGTTCCGGAGATTCCTGGTCGCTGGCGGCGTAGACATTGCTGACCGGCGACCAAGCCATCGACATCGCGATGACCATGGCCATCAGGTCGAACGGATCTCCGGACCGGACGATGCCCGCGGCTTGCGCGTCGGCGATGGCGCGCAGTTTGGCGTCGTCGAGGCGGTTGCGGTCGTCGACGAGGTGCCCGGTCGGGCGTCGCTCCAGACGCTCCCAGGTGGCCAGCCGGATGAGGTCGGGGCGGCGGAGATACTCGTCGTAGAGGCGGACCGCCCAGCCGGCGAGGTCGGCGGCGTCGATCGGAACGACGGTCATGATCCGCTCCAGCGAGGCGGAGAAAATGGCGTCGAAAAGCCCCTCCTTGTTGCCGAAGTAGCCGTAGAGCTGCGCCTTGTTGGTGCGGGCGGCGGCCACGATGCGTTCGACTCGGGCGCCGGCGATCCCGTGCTCGGCGAACTCCTCGGTCGCCGCGTCCAGGATGCGCTGCCGGGTGGCGGCTCCGCGTGAGGTCAGGGGCTTGTCGGCCATACCGGGCACGATAACAACAGACCAGTCTGTTTGCTTCACCGGCGTACTCGCGCTACCGTCGAAACAGACAGAACAGTCTGTTTGTCGAAGGGACGAGCATGCGGAGCACTCTGGGCTGGCAAGCCGACCGCGCCGGGGCCGCGTTACGGCGGACCTCCCTGCAGCGTCGGGAACTGCGGGCCGACGACCTCGCCGTTCGCGTGGACTACTGCGGCGTCTGCCATACCGATCTCCACGCCGTCCGCACCCACGCCGGCGAAGCGCCTTTGGTGCCAGGCCACGAGTTCACCGGCGTGGTGACCGAGGTCGGGCACGCGGTCACCCGATTCGCCCTCGGCGACCAGGTCGCCGTCGGCAACATCGTCGATTCCTGCGGCGCGTGCGCGATGTGCGAGGCAGGACAGGAAAACTTCTGTCACGAATTCCCCACCCTGACCTACGCCGGCACCGACCGCCGTGACGGAACCACCACGCTGGGGGCCTTCTCCCGCGAGTACATCGTCCGCGACGAGTTCGCCTACCCGCTGCCCGCCGGACTCGACCCCGCGGCCGCCGCTCCCCTGCTGTGCGCGGGAATCACCGTCTGGGAACCGTTGCGAGCCCTCGGCGTCGGGCCTGGCACCCGAGTCGCCGTGGCCGGACTTGGCGGGCTCGGGCACCTCGCGGTCAAACTCGCCGTCGCGCTCGGGGCCGACACCACTGTCATCAGCCGTTCGGCCGACAAAGCCGACGACGCCCGACGACTGGGCGGCCACGACCTGATCGTCTCCGCGGACCAACGCCAGATGACCGCGGCCCGGGACCGGTTCGACGTCGTCATCGACACCATCGCCGTCCCACACGATGTCGCGCCCTACCTCAAGCTCGTCGCCCTCGACGGAACCCTGAGCCACGTCGGGCACCTCGGCACGGTCACCGTGCAGGCCATCGATCTATTGGTAGGAAGCAAGAAACTCAGCTCCGCGGGCAGCGGCGGGCGTCCCGCGACAGACGCCATGCTGGAATTCTGCGCCCAACACGACATCACCGCCGACATCGAACTCGTGCCGTCCGCGCGCGTCAACGAAGCCATCGACCGCTTGGAGCGCAACGACGTCCGCTATCGCTTCGTGCTGGACCTGTCCGATCTACCGCAGAACCACTGACGGCGCACCGACGTCGAACGGTCAGCCGACATAACCCGCGGGCTGGCCCCAATCCGCGCCCCGGGTCGTAGTCCGGTCCACCAGCACACACCGCGTCCCGGTGAAGTTGGTCGGCATGCATTTGTTGCAGTGAATGCACAACGACGGCGTCTCCGGCTCGGCGGCGATCCGGTTCACCAAATCCGGTTCGCGCAGCAAAGCCCGGCCCATCGCGACGTACTGGAATCCCTCCCGCATCGCCAAATCCATCGAGGCACGGTCGGTGATCCCGCCGAGCAGCACCATCGGCAGCTTCACCGCGGCTCGGATCTGCCGCGCGTCCTCGAGCAGAAACGCGTCCCGGTAAGGATATTCGCGAATGAAATGCTTCCCGACCGCCTGCACGCCCAACTTCAACGGCTGCGGCATCACGGCGGCGAACTCGCGGACCGGTGCGTCGCCCTTGAAGAGGTACATCGGGTTGAGCAGCGAGGAACCCGCGGTCATTTCGAGAGCGTCGCAGGTGCCGTCGGCTTCGAGCCATTGCGTCACCGGGATCGCCTCGTCGAGCCAAAAGCCGCCGGGCGCGCCGTCGTCCATGTTCATCTTAACGATCACCGCGATCCGGTCCCCGACGGCGTCGCGTACCGCGCGCATCGTGTCGCGCGCAAGCCTGGCTCGGTTTTCCAGCGAGCCACCGTATTCGTCGGTGCGATGGTTGAGTTTCGGGCTCAGGAAGGAGCTGATCAGATAGTTGTGTCCTAAGTGGACCTCGATCGCGTCGAACCCGCATTCGATGGCGCGCACGGCCGCGTCGGCGTGCGCACGTTTGACGCGTTCGATGCCGGCGTGGTCGATTTCCTGGGCGAAACTGAGCGTCGTCTTGTGGAAATACCGGCTCGGCGCGAGCGCGGGCAGCCCGTTGCCCTTCGGATTCGCGACCGGCCCGCCGTGCCCGATCTGAGCCGAAATCGCCGCTCCCTCGGCGTGCACCGCGTCGGTGAGCACGCGCAGTCCGGGCAGGGCTTCGTCGGCCCAGTAGATCTGATGCCGGTCGGTGCGGCCTTCCTTGGCGACCGCGCAATAGGCGACCGTCGTCATCCCGACGCCGCCCTTCGCGTAGCCGACGTGGAAATCGACCAAATCCCGCGTGACCCGGCCGTGGTGGCTGAGGCCCTCGTAGGTAGCCGCCTTGACGACGCGGTTGCGCAACTGCACCGGCCCGAGCCGGGCGGGGGCCAGCGGATCGGGCGGGGTGGGGGTCGTGGAAGTCACGTTGTCACGGTAGGAAACGGAGGGGCTGGCCCGCTCCGGCGATCTCGGTGACCGGGAGAGTGGCGAGGCGGCCCGGCTCCTGAGCGCGGTAACGCGGCGTCCGGGCCCGGCGACTCCTGTTCGTCTGTCCATGCTCAGCCGGAGGAGAAACCGCCGATGACCGATCTCAAGCCGCGTCCCCGCTATCACCCCGACGCATTCACCGGACCCGCCGCGGTCGCCGAGCGGCTCAAGGACGCGTCCGAGACGGACGGGCCGACGGACTACGCGAACAGGATCAACCTGGAGATCCTGGGCCAGCTCGCGGCGATCCGGCGGCACGCGCTGGTCATCGCCACCATCGTCGTGATGTGGGCGATCCTGACCTCGATCGGGATCATCGTGATCATGGCCGAGCTCCCCAGCACCGGATCATCCTTCTCCCGCTACTGAGACGCCCAGGGCACGGCTTCCTCCAACTGCGCCGCCAACGACAACAACAACCCCTCCTGCCCCAGATCCGCGGCGAACTGCACCCCCAGCGGCAGTCCGTCGTCGTCCCGGCCGAGAGGGAGCGAGATCGCGGGCATGCCGGTCACGTTGAACACGCTGGTCCACGACGAAAAAGCGGCTGCATGCTCGTAGATCGACGCGGGATCCGTTGTGTCCAGCAGGCCCAGCGGCGGAGCCGGGAGCGGCAGGGTCGGCGTGAGCAGCACGTCATAGGAGGTGAAGACCTGGCCGACCTCCCATCCGATCTCCTGCGCCCGGCGCAGCGCGCGGTGGAGCTGGTTAGCAGTCAGGCCGCGGTAGTGGTCGAGCAGCAGTTCGGTGAACGGTTCGACGTCGCCTGGCTGGAGGTCTCGGCCCAAAGCGGCCAGTTGGTCCTCGACGATCACCACCAGATCCGCGCCCATCAGCACCCCGCCGGTCGTGCGGACGTCCGGGAAATCGAACGGGGCCACGGTTTCCTCGACGCAATGGCCGAGTTCCTCGCACAGTTTCGCCGTCTGCTGCACCGCGGCCAGACAGGCGGGATGCGGGTCGACGCCGGTTCGGGCCTGGGTGGCCAGGCCGATGCGGAGACGGCCGGGCGCGCGGCGGGTCGCCTCGAGGAAGGTGCCGGTCGGGGTCGGGGCGGCGAAGGCTTCGCCCGGGAGCGGCCCGGCGATTGCGTCCAGCAGGACCGCGCTGTCCCGGACCGTCGTGGTGACCGCGTGTGCGACGGAGACCGGGGCGGCGAGCGTGCCGGCGTCGGGAGCGCCGGTGGTGCGGCCGCGGCTGGGTTTCAGGCCGACCAGACCGCACATGGCCGACGGGATCCGGATCGAGCCGCCGCCGTCGGTGGCGTGTGCGGCGGGGACCAAGCCTGCGGCGACGGCGGCCGCGGAACCGCCGCTGGAGCCGCCGGGCGAGCGTGACAGGTCGTGCGGGTTGCGGGTGGGGCCGTGCAATTGCGGCTCAGTGCTTGCGTTGAGACCGAATTCAGAGTGTTGGTGGTGCCGAGGATGACCAAACCGGCGCGTTTGTAGCGGCGGATCAGTTCGCTGTCCACAGTGGACACCGTCGAGGCGAACAACCGGCTTCCTTGGGTGGCGGGGAGTCCGGCGATTTCGGTGCCGAGATCCTTGACCAGGAAAGGGACTCCGGTGAGCGGCCCGTCCGGCAGACCGGCGTCGATCTCCGCGAGCGCAGCCTCGAAGCGACGGCTGACTACGGCGTTGAGCTGCGGATTCGCCTCCTCGATGCGGGCGATCGCCTGTTCGGCGGCCTCCCGGGCGGACAGGTCGCCGCAGCGGATGGCGGCGGCGGTGTCGAGGGCTGAAGGCAGGTTGGACACAGCGAGGTCTCCTCAGAAGGCTCAGCCGAAGAAGGCTTGACCGCCGTCGAGCGGCACGGTGGCTCCGGTCAGATAGCGCAGATCGGAGCCGACCAGCGCCACGACAGCGCGGCCGATGTCCTCCTCGCACTCCCCGATCCGGCCCATCGGAATGGTCGAGACGAATTCGGCAGCCTCTTCGGGATTGTGCTCGGTCCACCATTTCAAGCCAGGAGACAACGCGTGCGGCGCGATCGCGTTGACCCGGATTCCGTCCCGCGCCCACTCCACGGCGGCGGTGCGGGACAGCGAGCGCAAGGCTTGTTTCGCCGCGGCGTAAGCACCGTAGGTGGTGGGATCCCAGCGCACCATCGCTGAGGTGACCAGATTGACGATCGAACCGTCGCCGGTCGCCTTCAAATGCGGATGGGCGGCTTTCATGAACGAGAACGCGGCGAACGGACCGGTCTCGAAACCGCGCGTGAAATCCTGGTCGCTCATTTTCAGCAACGGCCCGAAAGCGCCGGAGTACGCATTGTTGACCAGAATGTCCAGCCGGCCGAATCGCGAGACGACCGCCTCGACGACCCCGGGAATCGACGCGGTCTCGGCGACATCGCACTCGAACGGTTCCGCGGCAGCACCCCTTTCCCGCAGGAGGCGGCAGGTCTCGTCCAGCTTGCCGCGCGTACGACCGAGTACCGCGACCGACGCCCCCTCCCCCGCTAGCGCCAACGCGATTCCTTGCCCGACGCCTTGTCCGGCGCCGGTCACCAGGGCCACCCGGCCCGCGAGCGTGTTCATCGGCCTCCTTCGTCCTGGGCAACTGGTCGCGCGACGTGTTTCGCCACGAAAATCCCGTCCGCGGAAACGCAGACCTGACCGTCGGCGAGAATTTCGCCGGTCGTGTGAATCCGGCGGCCCTCGCTGGATTGCTGCCGCGCGCGAATCGTCAGCTCCTCGAACAGCGGGGTCGTCCGGTGGTAGCGGACGCTGAGCGTGCCGGTCATCCCGTCCGGCCCCGGTCCCCAGCTGTTGGCGACGCCGAGTGCATGGTCCAGCAGCAGTGCGGAAATCCCGCCGTGCACGCAGCCGGGCGGACCCTGGTAAGGCAGGCCGAGCGTCACCGTTCCGGTTACCGAACCGTCCGGCAAGCCGTGCAGGCGCAACGGCGGCGCGAGCGCGTTTTCGGGGCCAGTGACGGGATCGTGCCGCGGTCGCCCGGCCCACATGCCGACGAATCGCTCCTGCCGGTCAGGCGCGTGCTCTTCGAGCTGAGCGGCGATCCGGTTGAGGTCCCGCGCGACGTCCGCCATCGGCGCGGCGCTGTCCGCGCCAGCGTGCAGAAGTGCGTTGACGACCCGGCGGGCCGCCGCGACGGCAGCGTCGATGCCGTCGTCGTTCGGGACGGGCGACAAGGGGACGCTTTCGGCGTAAGTCGTCATCAGTAGTGCGCCGCCGGGCGGAGGGTCGCCTCGGCGCCGCCGTCGACGTACACGACCTGGCCGGTGATGTGCGTGGTCGCGGCGTCGGCGAAGTACGCCAGGACTCGCGCGACGTCTTCCGCGGCCGCGTAACCGTGCAGCGGCATCGGGACTGCCTTGTCCATCACGGCTTTCATCTGCGGGTTGGCGAAAAGCTCGTCGGTCATCGGCGTCAGAACCACGCCGGGCGCGACCACGTTGACCGCGATTCCCGCGTCGGCCCAGCCTGCCGAGACGGACGTCCGGCGCGCCCATTGCGTGATCGCGGACTTCGAGGACGGGTACAGCTGAACCGCGCGGTTGTCCGCAATCGCCTCGCGAGCGGCGGTCAATGCGGCTTGCTCGTCGCCACGCAGGCAAGCGTCGACCACCGTGGGGTCGTTCGGCTGCGTACCGGAGATCGAGCCGACCAGAACGACGCGCGGCGCTTCGGATTTCGCGAGCAACGGCTGGAGGGCTTCGATGAAGCTGGTGCAGCCGAAGTAGTTCACCGTGACCATCGCTTCGCCGGGGTTCGACGTTCCGGCGCAGGTGATCACCGCGTCGACGTGCCCGGTGCGCTTGCCGACCTCCTCGGCCGCAGCGGTGCGGCCCTGCGGGGTCGAAAGGTCCGCGTCGATGTCGCTGCCCGCGAGGTCGACGCCGAGGACTTGATCGCCGCGCTCGGCGAGGAGGCTGCTGAGCGCCGCACCGATCCCCGAACTAGCTCCGGTGACGACGACGGTGCGCGGCATGACGGCCTCCTGAGGTGGGGTTCGGGGACGGCCGCGACGCTACGGGGACGCCGCCTCGCGCGGCGGGTTGATCCCGGTCAGCGGGAGAAACGGTGCGGGTTGGTCTTCGGAGGCCCGCACGGGTTGGATCGGCTCGGCTCGGTGGGATATCGCTGGGCGGTGCGGGGGCTGCGGTTGAGATATCAGTTTGCTTGGGGCCGCTATGCCACCGCAGGGACGTCACCCATTCCACCTGAGATATCAGCGCGCTGAGGCAGCCATGTCACCACAGCCGACTGGTCGCCGAGCGAGTGAAACAGCTTGGCTCAACGAGAGCACCTGACATGCCAGCACCGAGCCAGCCGCCTCCGCGCTATCGCTGTCCCGGCTGAGATATCACCACCCCGACCCAGCCACACCAACCGCCCGGTCTGCCGACACCAGCCGCCTCGGCACACCACCGCGCCTGAGATATCAACCCGCCGAACTGCCCCACCACAGCGGCTCACTCACCGACCAGGCCGCCCCAGCTCAGCCAGCAGCAGCCGACACGCCAGCACCGTGTCCGCTTCCGCTTCCTCCGCCGTGATGTGCCCGTTCAGCTGCGACGTCAGCACCCCGTACCACGTCTGCTCGATCAGCCGGACCAACCGGCGGTCGTGCTCGCTGGCCTCCGCCACCCCGGCGACGCGCAGGATCAGGTCGGCGAACTCGACCGTCGCGGCCATGTTCGGCGACTCCCCCGCGACGGTCGCGTTGTTCGACTGCAGCATCGCCTGGGCGAGCCTCGGGCGTTCCAGCAGGCGGCGGGCGGCGTCGACCAGCACTCGCGCGACGGCCTCCGCCGGTTCCTGGCCGGGTTCGACCGGGACGCTGTTGCGGTCCAATTGCTCGACCTGGCTGTGCAGCAACGCGGTGAACAGGATGGTCTTCGACGGGAAGTACCGGTAGAGCGTGGCGATGGCGACGCCGGCGTCGCGGGCGACGTCGAGCATTTGGATCCGGTCGAGGCCGTGCTCGGCGCCGTGGTCCGCGGCCGCTCGCAGGATTCGCCGGTAGCGCTCCTGCTGCGCGGGCGAACTCGGCGTGGCCGGCGCCCGGTTTTCGGCGACTCTCGGCACCGCGACTCCTCCGCTCGTGATCAGGCCATTCTCGCGCACGATCCTCCCACCGGGCGCCGCCGCTACCGGTGAGTGGGATGAGCGCGCCCCGGCGCGCCGCGGATGCGGTTGGCTCGCCGGGTCGCGACGACTTGGAGGACTCATGGCTTTCGACGACCAGTTCGACGTGGTGGTAGTCGGCTCCGGCGCGGGCGCGCTGACCGGCGCGTACCTCGCGGCGCGGGCGGGACTGCGCACCGCGGTGGTCGAGGGCGCCGGCCGGCTCGGCGGGACGTCGGCGTACTCCGGCGCGGCCTGCTGGCTGCCGGGCACGCAGGTCCAGGAGCGATTCGGTGTCGCGGATTCCACCGCCGCCGCGCGCGAGTACCTGCGCGCACTGCTCGGCGAGGACCGCACCGGGCGGCAGGAGGCGTTCCTGGCGAAGGCACCGGAACTGGTCGCTGCGCTGGAGGCGGACCCGGCGCTCGAGTTCGAATGGCGCGCGTTCCCGGACTACTTCGACCGTCCGGGCCGGGTCCCCGGCGGACGCTCGTTCGTGCCGGTCGACCTGCCGCTGTCCGAGCTGGGCGAACGCGCGGAGCTGGTGCGTCCGCCGGTGGACCGCGACCGCACCGGGCGCGGGCACCGGGACGCCCCGTTGGACGGCGGACGCGCGCTGATCGGACGACTGCTGATGGCCTTCGACGCGACCGGCAACGGCACCGTGTTCACCGGGACGCCGGTCGACGAGCTGGTGGTCGAGGACGGCCGGGTGGTCGGCGTCGGCCCGCGGCGGATCGGGGCGACTTACGGCGTGCTCATCGGCGCGGGCGGGTTCGAGCGGAACGCGGACCTGCGGGAACAGTCCGGGGTGCCGGGATCGGCGGCCTGGTCGATGGCACCTGAGGAAACGAACCGCGGCCAGGTTCTGGAGGCGGCGATCGCGCTGGGCGCGGCCGTCGACCTGATGGACGAGGGCTGGTGGTGCCCGGGAATCGCGATGCCCGACGGCGGCGCGTCGTTCACGCTCGGCTTCCGCGGCGGGATCGTCGTGGACCGCGACGGGCGGCGGTATGCGAACGAATCGCTGCCATACGACCAGATGGGCCGTGAGATGGCAGCGGACCCGGCACGGCGAGTCCCGTCGCACATCGTGTTCGACAGCCGCGAGGGCGATCGGTTGCCCGCTATCGCGTTGCCGGGCGGACGGCCTGACGATCATCTGGAAGCGGGCACGTGGGTGGAGGCGGAGACGCTCGCGGAGCTGGCGAAGCTGATCGACGCGCCGGAGCTGCCGGAGACCGTTGCCCGGTTCAACTCGTTCGCCGAAGCCGGGCATGACGCGGATTTCGGCCGCGGAGAAGACGAGTATGCGCGGCATTTCGCCAATCCGGTGCTGGTGCCGGTGGATCGGCCGCCGTTCCGCGCCGCGCGGTTGGTGCTGTCGGATCTGGGCACGAAGGGCGGGCTGGTGACCGATCCGGACGCGCGGGTGCTGCGCGAGGACGGTTCGACGGTGGAAGGTCTTTACGCAGTCGGCAATTCGGCGGCGTCCATGACCGGGAAGTATTACCCCGGACCGGGAATTCCGCTGGGCACGGCGATGGCTTTCGCCGCCCGGGCGGTCGACGATCTAGTGGCACGGGCCGGAAAATGACCTGCGCTCCGCACCAGTGCCGGTTACCGTCGCTGGAGTGGAGGATTACTTCGGGGAAAGTGTCGCTGCGCGGTACGACGAATCGTCAGCCGAAATGTTCGCGCCGGAAGCGGTGAATCCGGCGATCGACGTCCTGGCCGGGCTCGCCGGGGACGGTCGCGCGCTGGAGCTCGGCATCGGCACCGGCCGGATCGCGCTGCCGCTCGCCGCGCGGGGAGTGCCGGTCGCGGGGATTGACCTGTCGTCCGCGATGGCCGCGCGGTTGCGCGCGAAACCGGGCGGTGACGCGATCGAAGTGACGATCGGCGACTTCGCGACGACCCGGGTCGCGGGCACGTTCTCGGTGGCCTATCTGGTGTACAACACCATCAGCAACCTGACATCTCAGGACGCGCAGGTGGCCTGTTTCCGCAACGCCGCGGCGCATCTCGAGCCGGGCGGGTGCTTCGTGATCGAGGTCGGGGTGCCGGACCTGCGAAAGCTGCCGCCCGGGCAGACCGTCGTGCCGTTCGAGCTGAGCGCGACGCATTGGGGCTTCGATCTTTACGACGTCTCCACGCAGTCGATGAGTTCGTACCACGCGCGAGTGGCCGACGGTCGCGGCGAGTTCCGGGCGATTCCGTTCCGGTACGCGTGGCCCGCGGAGCTGGATCTGATGGCACGACTCGCCGGGTTGCGGCTGCGGTCGCGGTGGGAAAGCTGGACAGGTGAGCCGTTCGCGCACGAGAGCGAGCAGCACATCTCGATCTGGGAAAAGGCCTCGTGAGTGTTCGCCTCGGTCAGAACCCCGAGCGAGGGGCCTGAGACGCCGCTATGAGGTGCGTCGGCTCGGGCCGACCGGCTCGGCCTCCGTCGGGGACCGGGGGCTGCCGTCTGTGAGGGCATTTCGCGGCTTGGATCCCTGATATCGGCATCGGGACGGCTCAGCGGTGCCGCGGCCTGGGGTCGTGAGTGGCGATGCCGGTGAGAACCGGAATCGCCACTCACGAGACTCCGCCAGCTACTTCGGCGGAGTGAACGCGGCCAGCTGCTCCGAACCAGACCAGTCGTGCCCCCAATAACTGTCCCGCGTGATCTCCTCCGCCGTATAAAACCGCTCGTCCACCAGCATTCCCTCGGTCCCGTACTCCAGGTCCCAGCCGCCGGGCGCGCGGACGTAGAACGACACCATCTTGTCGTTGGTATGCCTCCCCAGCGTCGACGACACCGAGAACCCGCGCTTGCCGACCTCGTCCAGGGCGCGGCCGACGGCGTCGAGGGAGTCGACCTCGACCATCAGGTGCACCAGGCCCGGCGGTTCGCCGTGCGGGGCCGGGCAGATCGCCAGGCTGTGGTGGCGCTCGTTGACGCCCATGAACCGCACCCGGCGCGGTTTCTGGTCCGGGGCCGCGCCGCTCATCGAGACCGCGCCGCGCGGGAGGAAGCCCAGCACCTCGGTGTAGAACGTCTCGACCTCGGCGAAGTTCGTCGTCGGCAGCACCACGTGCCCCATGCCCTGCGAGCCGGTCACGAACTGCTGCGTCCACTTCGTCCGCACCGGGTCGTGGTCCAGGACCGGGCCGAAGAAGACCTCGACCGGGGTGCCGGACGGATCGTCGAAGGTGATCGCCGAATCGACGCGGCGTTCCCGGCATTGCTTCTCCGACAACACTTTCACCGCGGTTCCGGACGCTTCCACCGCCCGCCCGACCCCGGCCAGCGCGAACTGGTCTCGCACCTCCCAGCCGACCGCGAGCACCCGGTCGTCCTCGCCGGGCAGCACGATCAGCCGTGCCTCGCGTTCGTCCATCCGGAGGTACAGGCCGCCGGGAACCGGACCGGACGTTTCGGCGAAGCCGAGCGCCTCCACGGTCAGCTCCCGCCAGCGCGGCAGGTCCCGGCTCTGGACCCGGAGGTATCCGAGTCCTCGGATCTCGGTCATGGCGAAACTCCTTGCGGGATAAGAGAGTTCAGATCATCGAGAGCATCGGGCCGGGCGGCGGCTCGACGTCGAGGTCGGTCAGCGCGGATGCGTGGAACACCGAACCGGGCACGTGGATCGCGTGCGCCAGGCCCATGTGGCCGTCTCGCCAGAAGCGCTGGATCGGGTTGTCCATCCGCAGGCCGTTGCCACCGCTGCGGGCGACCACCTCGTCCATCGCGCGCACCGCCCGCCACGCCGCAGCTACCTGGGTGCGGCGCGACGCGGCACGGTCGGCGAGCGTCACCGGCGAACCGGCAGCCGCCTTGTCGTAGAACCGGGAAACGTTGTCCAGCATGGAAATTCGCGACGCTTTGATCTCCTCGGCGGCGGCGCTGATCGCGAACAGCACATACGGATCGTCCTTCACCCGCGTGCCGGTGATTTGCACGCGCGTGCGTTGATATGCCAGATGGGCGGCCAGCGCACCCTCGGCGATGCCGATCACCGCGGACGTGATGCCGAGCGGGAAAATCGTCGTGAACGGGACGCCGTACGTCGGGTTGGTGCGGCCGGATTCGCGCAACGCGCTGCCGTCGGTCATCCGGCTGAACGGGACCGCGCGGTATTCGGGGATGAATGCGTCCTTGACGACGATGTCCTTGCTGCCGGTGCCGCGCAGGCCGACGACATCCCAGGTGTCCTCGACGATCTCGTAGTCCGCGCGGGGTAGGACTACGTGGTAATTCCGGGGTGGCTGCACGACATTGCCGTCCGCGTCGCCGAGGAATCCGCCGAGGAAAATCCAGTCGCAGTGGTCGGTTCCGGACGAGAACTGCCACCGTCCACTGAAGACATACCCGCCGTCGACCGGTTTCAGCACGCCCATCGGCGCGTACGGCGACGCGATCCAGGTGTCGTTGTCTGCGCCCCAGATTTCTTCTTGCACCCGACGGTCGCAGAGCGCCATTTCCCACGGGTGCACGCCGACGATCCCGGCGACCCAGCCCGTCGACCCGTCGAGCGACGCCAGCCGCATCACCGTTTCCGCGAATTCGCGAGGATGGGCTTCCGCGCCGCCGTAATCGGTGGGCTGGAGCATTTTGATCGCGCCGGTTTCCCGGAGCGCTTTGGCCGCTTCGTCAGCGAGCCGGCCGAGCCGCTCGTTCTCCGGCCCGAGCGCGGCGATCTCGTCCGCGCGCTGGTCGATCGCGGCAAGAGCGGGATGGGTCATGGCGCTTCCCTTTCTCCGGTCCGATGGCGATGCGGCCCCGGCTGCCCCGAGCCTCCCAGCGGAGCACCAGAGCGCGCGGACGCGCTCCCGGTCAACGGGATCAGGGCCGCGGCACCCGGCTTCGCACCACCTTGCCGGTCACGTTGCGCGGCAACGGCTCCGTCCCGATCCGCCACCGCGACGGGACCTTGAAATACGCCAGCCGCTCCGCCGCGAACGCCCGCAGCTCCTCCTCGTCGACCGATGCCGACACAACCACCACCGCGGCTACTTCCTGGCCCAGGTCGGCGTGCGGCACCCCCAGCACAATGCATTCTTGCACCGCCGGATGTTCAGCCAGCACGTTCTCGACCTCGGCCGGATAAACGTTCTCCCCGCCGTGCAGGATCAAATCCGACCGGCGCGCGGTGAGCCGCAGTTGACCGCCGGAAAGAACACCGATATCCCCGGTGTGCAGCCATCGTTTTCCGTCAATAGCGGCCTCGGTCGCTTCGGGGTCCTCCCAATAGCCGAGCATCGTGAACGGGCTGCGCACGCAGATCTCCCCCACGCTGCCGTCGGGCATTACCTCGCCGAAAGCGTCCCGGATCTCCAGTTCCACCGTCGCGATCGGATGTCCGACAGTGCCCGGTGCAGCCGCGAGATCAGCCGCAGCGGCAACAGAAATCGCCGTGGACGATTCCGTCAGGCCGTAGCTGTCGACTAATCCCTGCTCAGCCACCGGAAGTTCCTCGCGCAGTCGTTGCTGGAAAGCGGGAGAAGAGGGCGCAGCGCCGAGAGTAAAAGCGGTTAGTGAGGAAAGGTCGTACCGATCGAGGTTTCCGTGCTCCAGCAGACGGTGCGCTATGGTCGGTACGACGCCCCAGTTCGTGACGCGCTCAGCCTCGACCAGTCGCAACACTCGCTCAGCGTCGAAACCGCCCTGGTGCACCACCACCGCGCTGCCGTCGGCCAGCCGCGGCACGACCAGGTTGTGCAGTCCGGCGATGTGGAACAACGGCACCCCGAGCAGATACCGTCGCGCGGACGGATCTATCGGATCGCCGAGCACTCGCGCGACTTCGCTGTTCAGGCGGTGGAATTCGATCACCGACGTCAGATTCCGGTGCGTGTGCACCGCGCCTTTCGGACGCCCGGTCGTGCCGCTGGTATAGAGAATGACCGCCGGATCGTCTTCGGCGACCGCGCAGGAAGGCAGCGGTGCATCCGGCCGAGAGCGGGCCAGCCGGGGCACATCTTCATCGACGGTCAGCACCGGCACACCGTCCAGCAGTGCGGCCCGCTTCGCGTCAGCGACCACCAGAGACGGTCGTGTGTGGCCGAGCGCGTACTCCAACTCCGGCCGCGACCACCACGCGTTGTAGCCGACCACGATCGCGCCCAGCGACACCGTCGCCCAGAACGCGACCACCCACTCCGGACTGTTCGCCGCCGCGATCGCGACCCGGTCACCCTTGCCGATCCCGTACTCCTCGCGGAGCGCGCAAGCCACCGACGCCACCTGCCGGGCATGGTCGGCAAAGGTGATCCGGCGGTCGGCCGTCACCAGATACTCGCGATCGCCGTGCCGCACTGAAGCGGACAGCACTTCCCCCAGCGACCGTGCGCGATGGGCGAACACCGTCATCGGCACGCCCAGCACCTCTTCGGTGCGCAGTTCGCACGACCCGCCGGGAGCGGTCAGCTCCGCCACCGCCTGCCGAGGATCGGTGGAGAGGCTCATCAAGGTCTCCCTCCTCGCGCACCGGTGCGGCGTGATTGTGCCTGCTCACCGCCGTAAGCGCCGGGCCGATTCCAGTGACCGGGACCGGCTCAGAGGAACGCCGGCTCGCCGTACGCGCCCTGCCGCAGCAGCCCGGGCGACTCGGCCCGTCCGTCGAGAACCCGGTTGGTGCGCCGGGTGACCTTCCAGCCTTCGTCGGTGCGGGCGAACGCCCAGTGGTTCGCCGTCGCGCGCCGGACAACAAAGCGGTCGTCCTGATATACCACCATCAGCGAGTGACATACCGCGATCGCCGTGTCGCCGTCGACGGTCACGTGCGGCGGGCCGACGAAATGCGCACAACCGCCGGAAATCCAGCCCTGATGGGCGCTCGACTGGACCATCCGGGCCAGTTGTTCGCGGCCTTCGAGGTAGAGCTCGTCGACGTCGTATACCCCGTCCTCGGTCCACAGCGCGGCGACGTCTTCGGCCGCGCCGGCGTCGACCAGCGGTCCGTGCGCGGCGATCAGCCTGCTGATCTCGCGTTCGTCCTCCAGTCGCGCGAGCCGGGCTTCCAACTGGGCGATCCGGTCCACCTCAGACCTCGCTTCCTAGCTCGGCGAGCGCTTCGAGCTGCTCGCAGTAGTGGTCGGCGGAGTTCGCGGCGATCCGCGCGCTGACCGTCGTCGCCCCGGCTTCGACGACCCGGGCCAGCCGATCCCGGCAGGAGGCCGTGCTCGGGTCCAGCGGGCGTCCAGGCGACAGCACGACCTCGAAACCTTCCGGCGGCTCAACGGTGTCGAGCATCCGGCGCAGTTCCTCCAGCGACAGCCCGAACGGCACCCAACCGTCGGCCAGTTCCACCGCCCGCCGGAGCGAGCGCTTGGTTCGGCCGCCGATCCACAGCGGGACTTTCGCCTGCACCGCATGCGGTTCGACGATCAGCCCGGCGAAGTCGTAGTGCGGCCCGTGATACTCCGGAAGCCGTTGCGACAACGCGGCCCGCAGCGCCCGCAGCGCGTCGTCGGCCCGCTCGCCGCGCTGTTCGAACGACGCGCCCAGCAGCTCGAACTCCTCCCGCAACGACCCGACACCCAGACCGAGCACGAGCCGCCCGCCGCTGACCGTGTCGAGCGTTCCGTAGCGCTTCGCGATCTCCAGCGGGTGGTGATATCCCAACACGAGCACCTGCGTGACCAACCGGATCCGGCTGGTACGAGCAGCCAGGAAGCCGAACGTCGCGAGCGGATCCCAGTACGTCGAGCCGCGCTGCTGAGCGACCGCGACCGGCACCGCGACGTGCTCGCTGCAGGTCAGGTGATGGAACCCGAGCCGGTCCGCGACCTCCGCGATCCGCGCCAGGTCTTCGATGCCGGCGGTGTCCTCCCAGGCGTTCGGGTCGCCCGGCAGCCGGGTCACCACGGGGCTCACGAGGCCGATGTCCATGCCGCCATGCCTACCGGCCGCCGGGCCGGCGCGAGCGGCTTCTCCCGCTGATCGGGAGCCGTGCCGCAGTCGTGACCCGCCGCGTGTTGACGCCCCGGGAGGCCGCCGTGTTACCTTCAAAACTAGAAATGATTTCAATTCGTCCGCGAGGAGCACAGCATGACGGTGGTCGCGATCGAAACGGACCCTCTCGGCTCGGATGTCTCGCAGCACCGCACTCTGCCGCCGTCGATGGTCGAGCGGATGACGCTGATCCTCGACGCCTTCGACGCGCCGAGCACCCGGCTCACCCTCGAGCAGGTCGCGCGCACGACCCATCTCCCCCGTTCGACCGCGCACCGCATCCTCGACCAGCTCGTGCGGTTGCAGTGGCTGTCGCATTCGTCGTTCGGGTACGCGCTCGGCGCCCGGGCGCTGAACCTCGGCGGCACCGGCGGCAACCACCTCGAACTGCGCGAGGCGACCGCGGCCGTCCTGCACGAACTGCAGTTGCGCACCGGGATGGTCGCGCACCTCGCGATCCTCGACGGCGCTGACGTCCGGTATCTCGACAAGGTCGGCGGCCGGTTCGCCGCGGTCGTCCCGTCGCGCGTCGGCGGCCGCGCGCCCGCGCAGTGCACCGCGCTCGGCAAGGCGATGCTCGCGTGGCTGCCCGCCGAACAGGTCGAGGACCGGATCATGCCGGCGCTCGGCCGCCAGACCAGCCGGACGATCTGCGACATGGTGACGCTGCACCGCGAACTCGGCCGGATCCGCGACCGCAACGGTCTCGCCTTCGAACGCGGCGAGTGTTTCTCCGACATCTCCTGTGTCGCCGCCGCCATCCGAGGACCGGAAGGGCCGGAAGCCGCGATCTCCCTGGTCGGCGACGCGCAGACCGCGCTGGAGCGCGTCGCGCCGCTGGTCGTGGTCGCCGCGCGGCAGGTCACTCAGGAGCTTTATCCGATGGTCCGGCCGCGCACCGCCGAACCCGCCTGGAACTGATCGTCCACAAAGGACTCTCGATCACTGGGATATCACCGGTGCCGGAACCGCCCGCCGTTCTACGTTCAGTCTCGCAGAAGCGAGGCACTGGAAGGAGATCCGACGATGACCACAGTGGAGCCGGCACCGGACGAGGTCCGCGTGATCGAGGCCGGCGCGGCACCCACGCGGTTCGCCCGCGGGTGGCACTGTCTCGGGCTGGCCGAGAGCTTCGCCGACGGCAAGCCGCATCCGATCACCGCGTTCGGGCAGAAGCTCGTGGTGTTCGCCGGCGAGGACGGCAAGCTCAACGTGCTCGACGCGTACTGCAGGCACATGGGCGGCGATCTGTCGCAGGGCACGGTCAAGGGCAACGAGGTCGCCTGCCCGTTCCACGACTGGCGCTGGGGCGGCGACGGCCGGTGCAAGCAGATTCCCTACAGCCGCCGGGTTCCGCTGCGGGCGCGCACCGCGGCGTGGACGACGCTGGTGCAGGACAAGATGTTGTTCGTCTGGAACGACCCGGAGGGCAATCCGCCGCCGCCCGAGGTCGTCATCCCGCGCATCGAGGGCGCCACGCGCGACGACTGGACCGACTGGACCTGGTACGAAACGCACGTCGACACGAACTGCCGCGAGGTCGTCGACAACGTCGTGGACATGGCGCACTTCTTCTACGTCCACTTCGCTTTCCCCACGTACTTCAAGAATATCTTCGAGGGACACGTCGCCACGCAGCTGCAGCGCGGGACGAGCCGGGAAGACGTCCGTCCGCCCGCGAAGGACGGCCAGCCGAAGTCGCTCGGCAACACCTCCGTCGCCGCCTACTACGGGCCGTCTTTCATGATCGACGAGCTGACATATCACTACGAGGGCATGGACATCGACGCCGTGCTCATCAACTGCCACTACCCGGTCAGCGCCACCTCTTTCAAGCTGCAGTACGGGATCATCGTCAAGCGCACGGACAAGCTCTCCGGGCCGGAGGCTGAAGCGACCGCGCGCAAGATGGGCGATTTCATCCGGATCGGCTTCGAACAGGATGTACAGATCTGGAAGAACAAGACCCGGATCGAGAACCCGCTGCTGTGCGAGGAAGACGGCCCGGTGTACCAGCTGCGGCGATGGTACGAACAGTTCTATGTGGACGTCGCGGACGTCACGCCGGAGATGACCGAGCGGTTCGAGTTCGAATTGGA
The DNA here is from genome assembly GCF_055633655.1 of Amycolatopsis sp. NPDC114503. Classification (NCBI taxonomy): domain Bacteria; kingdom Bacillati; phylum Actinomycetota; class Actinomycetes; order Pseudonocardiales; family Pseudonocardiaceae; genus Amycolatopsis; species Amycolatopsis sp. NPDC114503. The sequence goes on from NZ_JBVKDT010000004.1 coordinate 262,567, forward strand.
CACCGCGAAGCCGAACGCCGCGTGGCGCGAGGAGGTCGAGGAGAACCTCAGCCGCCGGACCAGCGAGCACGTCTGATGGCGGTCCGCGCCGACAACCGGCTGCTGGACGAGCCGATGCGGCCAGTCCAATGTGGAACGTGCGAGGCTTGGCTGAAGGTGCGCAAGAGCAGTTGGCATCAGACGAGCATCCAGTGGGATACCAGGGCTTCCGCGCAGTGTGTCGAACGATCGGCTTGTCCGGACGACTTGTTCCGCGGCTGTCATGCGCTGCGGGATTCGATTGACCGGGCTGTCGCGGACGGCGGAATTCCGGTGGCCGGAGAATGAGCATGGTCGATAAATACGGACCGTGGGCCGTGATCGCGGGTGGTTCCGAAGGCGTTGGCGCGTCCTTCGCGCATCAACTCGCCGACGCCGGGATCAACCTGGTGCTGATCGCGCGGAAACCTGGGCCGTTGGCGGAGACAGCGGCGGCGGTACAAGCTCGGGGCGTGGAAGTTCGTACTGTGCCAGTGGATCTGCTCGATCCGGAGGCACTGACGGCGATCCGGGAAGTGACTGACGGGCTTGAAGTCGGTTTGCTGATCTTCAACGCGGGCGCGAACAGCTACGGGCATGAGTTCGTGACCGGCGATCTGTCGCGGGTGCGCGGGGTGATTGACCTCAACATCACCGCGCAGCTCGCGTTGACATATCACTTCGGTGCGCTGATGGCTTCACGTGGGCGTGGTGGGATCTTGCTGGTGGGTTCACTGGCCGGGTGTCTCGGGCAGGCGGAGATCAGCGTGTACTCCGCGGCGAAGGCATTCAGCCGGGTGTTCGCCGAGGGGCTCTGGCTGGAGATGCGGGAGCGCGGCGTGGACGTGCTGGAGCTGGTTCTGGGCGTCACCCGGACGCCGGCGATGGAGCGGGCCGGGCTGGCGTTCGACCTGCCGGGACTGAACGTGGCCGAGCCGGACGACGTCGCGCGCGAAGGGCTGGCGCATCTCGCGGACGGCCCGGTGTGGGTAGCGGGCGGAAATCTCGCCGCGGCGGAGAAGCGAAGCGGGTTCCCGCGCGCGGAACTGGCGCTGGCCGCGCACGAGGCGACGCGAAACCTGCTCCCGCCGCGATAGCCAGCCGGTCCGTGAAGGGCTCCTTGAGCGAATCTGATTCCCTCAAGGAGCCCTTCACGGACCGGCCAGGAACTCGCTGACTGCGGCGTGGAAGCCGGTCGGGTCCTCGACCCACGGCAGGTGACCGGCGGGCAGCTGAACGCGCGAGACCACCGGCAACGCCCGCTCAAGCGAGTCCACGCTCCAGCGCGGCCGGATGTCCGAAGCCCCGTTCACGATCAACGTCGGCACCCTCAGCGTTTCGCACTGACCACGCAGATCTGGCGAACGCTCGCCGTTCAGGGCCGCATTGCACGCGAAATTCACGCCGAACCACGGGTCGGCCATGGCTTCGGCGTGCTGCAGCGCACGCTCCGGGTCAGCGAAGTCAGCGGACCACTGCAGCACGCAGTACTCCCGGTCCTCCTCCGCGCTCCGTTCCCGGTCCCTCAGCGACTCCCAGCGCGCCAAATGCCCGCCGAGCGCGTCGCGGAGGTTTCGCTGGTAGTCCGCGTGCCAGGTCGAGTCGTCGTCGATCCCGGTGCCGGAGACGTAAACCAGCTTCGTCAGGCGGTCCGGATGCGCCAGCGTGTAGCGCAACGCCAGCTGCGCGCCCCACGAATGCCCCAGCAGCGCGACGCGATCCCAGCCGAAATGGGCTCGGACCGCGTCGAGATCGGCCACTGTCCGGGAGACCGAGTACGGCCCCCGCCGCTGCGACCGGCCGCATCCTCGCTGATCCCAGCGACAGACCGTCGCGGCTCCCGAGAGGGAAGCCGCGACGTCCGCCATCATGTCCCACAACCCGGGGCCGCCGTGGCAGAAGACGACTGGTTCGCCGTCGCCCGTCCGCTCCGCCCAAAGCCGGGTACCGTCCTCAGCCCGCACCGCCTGCTCCACGCGACGCAGTATGGCTGTTGTCAGGCTTGCGAGACCGTCACTCGTGCGGTCGTGTCGTTCTCCTCGACCATCCCGCCCAGCGCGGGTTTGCGGCCGTGTTTCATCAGCAGGATGATCGCCACCCCGAAGACGCCGACGACGCCCGCCCACAGGTAGGACTGGGTGAACGCGGCGTCGCCGTAGATCACCGCGTGCGATCGGGGAAGCGTCATCCGGACGTGCTCGGCCATGATCGCGCCGGTCACCGTCACCGCGGCCGACGACGCCAGCATCGCGATCACGCCGGCGATGCAGTTGCCCGCGCCGCCGAGTCGCTCGGGCAGGGCGTCCTGCAGGAGGTTCGCGTTGGAGGAATGCAGGAACCCGACCGCGAACCCGGCGACGAAACTGGTGATCGCGACCTGCCACTGCACGGTGAACATCCGCGAGCCGAGGAACATCACCGCCAGGAAGCACAGGCTGGACGCCAGCAGCACCTGTCGCGCGCCGATCCGTTTCGACAAATAGCCGCCGAGCGGGCCGACGACCATGCCCACTACGCCGAGCGGGAACGTCCACAGTGCCAGCTGCAACGCGGAAAGCCCGACGCCGTAAGTGTTTCCGGGGAGGTGCGGGGTTTCGAACATGGTCGGGCTGAGGATGCCGTGTGCGTTCATCATGTACGACACCAGCCCGACGGCGACCACAGTCGGCAGGAATTTGCGGCCGACCAGCACTCGCAGGTCGATCAGCGGCTCCTTGGCCTTCAGTTCGCGCAGCACGAAAGCGGCCAGCAGCAGCACTCCGATGCCGAACGCGCCGACCGTGGTCGTCGAACCCCAGCCCCACGTACCGCCCTTGCCGACCGCGACGAGCAGAATGCCGAGGCTCGCCCCCAGCAGAATCGCACCGAGAATGTCGAACGACGATTTGACCCGCACCTTGCTTTCCGGCACCAGCCACGCGTGCAGCGGCAGCAGGACGCCGACATAGACCACCATGAACCAGAACACGCTGCGGAACCCGAAATTGTCGATCAGCCATCCGGCGAGAAACGGCCCGGCGACCGCGCCCATGCCGATTCCGGTGACCACCGAACCGAGCGCGACCGGAACGTAGGATCGCGGGATGACGTCGCGGACGAGAGCGTAGGAAATGTTCACGATGCCGACCAGGCTGCCCTGCAGCAGACGGCCGATCAGGAGCAGCGCGAACACGTCGGTCGTCGCGCACACGACGCTGCCGAGCAGGAAGACCGCGCCCATCACCAGGATGATCCGCTTCTTGCCGTAGCGGTCGGCGGCCTTGCCCGCGAGCGGGAGCACGACCGCGCCGGCGAGCGTCACCACCGAGGCCGCCTGCGCCACGTCGAGGGTCCGGAAATGCGCGGCCATCCCGGGCAGCGCCGGATACACCATGAGGATTTCGAACGTGGCTATTTCGGAGAGCAGAATGATCAGCGCGCAGACCGCGATGATCCGCCCGCGGGGAACAGGTCCGTTCGCCGGATTCAGGTCGAGTGCCATGCCGGTCCCTTTCCAGAAGTGATCAGGGGAATCCCCGCCGGAATACGAGGTCCCGCGCTGATGAGGCCGGAATCGACGTGAGCGTAATCACGGCCTCCCGGCGGTCCCGGCGCGATCCCGCTCACCGGGAATCCCCTCAGATGTGCGAACCGCCGTCCACTCGGATTTCCGCGCCGGTCAGGTATCCGGCGTCGGCAGACGCGGCGAAGGCGATCGTCCCGGCGATCTGGTCCGGTTCCGCCGGGCCCATCGGAGAGCGGATCCGGCGATAATAGGAGATGTCGAGACCGGCCAGGACTTCCTCGCCGACCAGCGGTGTAGCGACGGTGCCCGGCGACACGACGACCACCCGGACGCCGCGGTCGATCACCTCCGCCGCCAGGCTCAGCGAGAACCCGAGCACCGCGGCTTTGCTCGCCGAATAGGCTGTCATGTATGGGTTTCCGTGCGTAGCGGAACTGGAGGACACGTTCACGATCACCCCACGCCCGTCGGGCAGGTGCGGCAACGCTTCCCGGCAGCACAGCGCGGTGCCGATCAGGTTCACGTCGTAGAGCCGTCGGAGGTCCGCGACCGTCAGCTCCGCGATCGGAGTGGTGCGGTGGATTCCGGCGACGTTGACGACCACGTCGAGTCCGTCGAGTTCAGCCGCCGCGGCGCGGACTGCGGCGGAAATCGCGGTCTCGTCGGAAACATCGGCTTGATGCAGGAGGATCCGTTCGGTATCCGGCAGCCCGGAATGGTCGACGTCGACAGAGAAGACAGTCGCGCCCTCGGCCGCGAGACGGAGCGCGGTGGCTCGGCCGATCCCCGAACCACCACCGGTGAGCAGGACTTTCGCGTTCTCGAATCGGTGCACCCGTCGCACGCTGCCACTCGCGCTTCGCCCGGCGCGGCGGCGATCCCGCTCACCGGAATCGATCAAGCGTCGTAAGTAACCTTGACCTCGTCCGTCCGGGGCCGGGCCTGGCAAGCAAGAATCAATCCGTCCGCGAGATCCCGCGCGTCGAGGACTTCGTTGCGTGCCAGGTCCACTTCGCCACTCACCAGCACACACGCGCAGGCGCTGCACGCACCTTCCCGGCACGAGAACGGCGCGTCCAAACCTGCCGCCAGAAGGACGTCCAGTAACGCATTCTCTCGTGGCCAGCGCAAGGTCCGCGTCTCGCCGTCGAGTTCGACTTCCACCGTGCTCGCCGGGCCGGACTCATCCACTGCCACGAGCGCGAAAGGATCACCGGTGAGCGACGTGAACCTTTCCACGGTAACGCTTTCCACACTGAGTCCATTAAGGACCGACGAAGCCAGTTCCATGAACGGGCCAGGTCCGCAGAGGAACGCCGCTCGCTCCCGATACGGTGCCGTCAACGCCCGAAGCCCGGCCTCGGTCGGCAGCCCCTGCACCGATTCCAGCCAGTGCAGCACGGTCAGCCGCTCCGGATGTTCCTTCGTCAGCCGCAACAGCTCGTCGCGGAAGATCACCGTCTGTTCGTCCCGGTTCGCATAAACCAGCGTCACTCGCCCGGAGCCAGCCCGCAGACACGACTTCAGGATCGACATCACCGGCGTGATCCCGCTGCCCGCGGCGAGCAGCAGCACATCAGCGTCGAGCGACCGCGGCGTGAACGTGCCCGACGGCCGCAGCACCTCCAGCACGGTCCCCTCAACCGCGTTGTCCACCAACCAATTCGACCCGTACCCGCCCGCAGTGCGCTTGACCGTGATTCTCGGCGGCTCCTCGCAGTGCGGAGAACTGCAGAGCGAATAGCAGCGCGCGACACTGTCCTCAGTGGACGGAATCCGCACCGTGAGGAATTGCCCGGGCAGGTAGTCGAAACTGCCGTCGACCGGTTCCAGCACCAGCGAATGCGCGTCGGCAGTCTCGCGGATCACCTCGGTTACCCGCACGCGCAGCACAGCCATCACACTCACGCCGAGCGCGCGGCCGCGTGCTGCGCCGCGAGGTAGCCGAAGACGATCGACGGCCCGATCGTCGCGCCCGGACCAGCGTATTCGTTGCCCATCACCGCGGCGGTCGTGTTGCCGGTGGCGTACAGGCCGTCGATCGCCGAGCCGTCGTCGCGCAGGACGCGACTGTTCTCGTCGCACACCAGGCCGCCTTTGGTGCCGAGGTCCCCCACCTCGATCCGGAACGCGTAATACGGCCCCCGATCGATCACGTCGAGGCACGGATTCGGCAAGGTCGGGTCGCCGTAGTACCGGTCGTAGGCGGACTCGCCCCGCCCGAAATCGCCGTCCGCGCCGGCGCGGGCAAAACCGTTGAACCGCTTGACCGTTTCCGTCAACGCGTCCGCCGGAACACCGATCTTCTCGGCAAGGCCAGCCACCGTCTCGGAGCGGTGCGCGATTCCCGCCGCGTAGTACGGTTCCGGAATCGGCGCGCCCGGAAGGATTTGCGCGAACGGATACCGCGCGCGGGCCTTCGAGTCCATCACGAACCAAGCGGGCACGTGTCCGCCCTCGAGTTGCGCATGCACGAAGGTGACATACGGCGCGGACTCGTTGGTGAACCGCGTTCCCTCCGCCGACACGATGACCGAACGCGGGATCGACCGTTCGGACACCAGCGGCACGACAGCGCCGGACGGGTGCCGCACCGACGGCATCCACCACGCGTCGTCCATCAGGTCCGTGGCCGCGCCGACGCCCAGACCGGCCTCGATGCCGTCGCCGACGTTCTCCCGCGCGCCGCCGCTGCAATCGTCCCAGGCGGCTTCCGGAAGATAGCGTTTCCGCAGATCAGCGCTGTGTTCGAAGCCGCCGGTCGCCAGCAGCACGCCACGGCGGGCCCGGATCCGCTGCGGCGCACCGCCGTGTTCGGCGACGATCCCGGTCACCCGGCCGTCCTCGACCACCAGCTCGGTCATCGGCGACCGCAGCCACAGCGGGACCCCGGCGTCCTTCAACGCCATCCGCAACCGCGCGACCAGCGCACGCCCGCCGGTCGCCATGTGCCGGCGCCGCACCACATTGGACGACACCCGCCAGGCCGCGATCACCGACGCCCACCGGCCGCGCCAAGTGCGCTTGACCATCGCCAGGTCGTGGTAATCCTTCGCGGTGACCCACAGGCCGAGCGGGCCCTTCATGGTGTTCGGCCGCTGGTGCCGCTCGTCCTCGCCGAGATTCCGGGTGTCGAACGGCTTCGCCTCGACCGACCGGCCCAGCGGACGGCCGCCCTCCAGCTCCGGGTGGTAATCGGCGTAACCCTTCACCCAGAAGAACCGCAGCCATTTGCTGCGCTCCAGCAGTTCCATCGCCGCCGGGCCGTGGTCGACATACGCGTCAAGCCTCTTCGCGGGCACCCGTCCCTCGGTGAGCAGGTCGAGGTAGCGGCGGATCGACGCCCGGCTGTCGTCGTGCCCGGCCGCGCGCAGCGCCGGGTTGTTCGGGATCCAGATGCCGCCGCCGGAAATCCCGGTGGAGCCGCCGTACATCGCGCCCTTCTCGACGATCAGCACGTCCAGCCCGGCCGCCGCGGCGGCCAGTGCGGCGGTCATTCCGCCGCCGCCCGACCCCACGACGACGAAATCGTATTCCGAGTCCCAGGAGTCCCGGTCCATCACTCGCCGTCCTTCCGCAGCAGGAACGCGAGTACGGCGCTTTCCCAGGCGTCTTTCTGCTCGATCATCGTCCAATGGCCGCAATTCGGAAGAATGTGCAGTTCCGCATGGGGAATGGTGCGCATCGGGAGCAACGCCATGTCGAGCGGGCTGACCCGGTCGTCCCGGCCCCAGGTGATGAGGGTGCGGGCGCGGATCTTGCGCAAGGAAGCCCACAGCGGGGTGACGTCGAAGGCCGCTGCCGCCTGAGCCTGCAGCACGCCTTTGCCGTACATTTTCTTGGCGCTGGCCAAGGAATCCGCGGCAGTCGCGAGCCGCCACCGCTCCTCGATCAGCTCTTCGGTGATCAGGCCGCGATCGAAAACCATCGAGTTCAGCCACTGCACGAGCCGTTCGCGCGTCGGGTCCTCGACGAATTCGGTCAGCAGGTTGATCCCCTCGCCCGGAGCCGGGCTGAAGATGTTCGTGCCCATCCCGCCGACGGTCACCAGCCTGCGAACGCGATCCGGACGCTCGATCGCGGTGCGGGTGGCGACGAATCCGCCCATCGAGTTGCCGACGAGGTCGGCGGCGGCGATGCCGAGCCCGTCGAGCAGGTCGAGCACCGCGCGTTCGGCGGCGGGCATCGGCGGCGCGTCGACCGGGTCGCTCACGCCGAATCCGGGGAATTCCAGGATCAGGCACCGGAAATGCGCGGCGAACGACGGCAGATTCGCCCGGAAGTTCTGCCATCCGGTGACGCCGGGACCGGATCCGTGCAGCAGCACGACCGGCGGGCCGTCGCCTGCTTCGTGGTAGCGCAGCACGCCCCGGTCGGTGCGGAGTTCGCGCAGCGTCGCGTCGTGGCTCAGTTCCGGCATGGCTGACCTCTTGCTCGTGGGTGCGGGATGCCGCCGAAGCTAGCCAGTCGCCGCACGCGCGCGGGCCCGCAGTCCCGGTCACCGAGAGAGCCGGAAGCCATGGACGCTCGCGGCTTTTACCGTCGAAGCCATGCAAGCCACCGAAGCACCGACCCCGCTGGAGATGCGCCGCGCGCTGAGCCGGTTCGCCAGCGGCGTCACCGTGGTGACCGGCGGCGACGCCGGCGAGGCGGTGGGGTTCACCTGCCAATCCTTCACGTCAGTGTCGCTGGAACCGCCGCTGGTGCTGTTCTGCGCCGACCGCGACGGCCGGGCGTGGCCGCGCATCCGGGCCGCCGGGCGGTTCTGCGTGAACGTGCTGGCCGAACCGCAAGCCGACCTCTGCGGTCGCTTCGGATCCCGTCGCGGCCTTCGCTTCGAAGGGCTGAATTGGGAGCTTTCCCGGTGGGGCACCCCGGAATTACCCGATGTTCTGCTGCGCGTGCACGCCGAAATCGAGACTGTGCACCGCGCGGGCGACCACGACGTCGTCCTCGGCCGGGTGCTCGCGCTCGACCCGGGCGCCGACGAAAGGCCGATGATTTTCTATCGCGGCGATTTCGGCGTCGAAGGCAGTCCGGACGAGGTCCCGGGCTACCTTTGGGGCTGGAGCGACCGCTGAGCCGGGCCGTGCGGACGATCGAGTCTTGCGTCAGCGCGGCCCAGCTCCCGAACGCCGTTCAGGCGCGCGGGTTGAACGGATCGGCGATCCGGTTGCCGGTGTCGATCCAGGCGGTTTTGACCTCCGTGTACTCCTCGATCGCGCGGAATCCGTTCTCCCGCCCGATTCCGCTCTCCTTGAACCCGCCGAACGGCGCCACGTAATTCGTCTTGCGGTAATTGTTGACCCACACGGTGCCCGCGCGCAGGCGGCGGACCATCCGGTGCGCGCGGGCGACGTCGCGGGTCCAGACGCCTGCCGCCAACCCGAACGCGGTGTCGTTGGCGATGCGGACGGCGTCGTCCTCGTCGCGGAACTTGATGACGACGGCGACCGGCCCGAACACTTCCTCCCGCGCGATGCGCATGTCGTTGCCCACCCCGGTGAACACGGTCGGGCGGACGAACAATCCCTTGCTCAGCGCGGGATCCCCGGGACGTCCGCCGCCGGTCGCCAGGTGCGCGCCGTCGGCCTTGGCGACCTCGATGTAGTGCAGCACCTTGTCGTACTGGGCCTGGCAGGCCACCGTGCCCATTTCCGTCTCCGGGTCGAGCGGGTCGCCCAGCCGGATCCGTTCGGTGCGCTCGATCAGCGCCGCGGCGAACTCGTCGTGGACGTCCTCGTGGACCAGAACCCGGGAACCGGCCATGCACGTCTGCCCGGTGGCGGCGAAAATCCCCGCGACAACACCGTTGACGGCGTTGTCCAGATCGGCGTCCGGGAACACGATGTTCGGGGATTTTCCTCCCAGCTCCAGAGAAACGCGGGCGAGCCGTTCCGCCGCGGTGACCGCGATCTTCTTGCCCACCGCGGTGGATCCGGTGAAGGCGATCTTGTCGACGCCGCGGTGCCCGGCGAGCGCCGCGCCCGCCTCGCCCGCGCCGGTGACGACATTGACCACCCCGTCCGGGAAACCGGCCTCCTGGATCAGCCTGGCCAGCACCAGCGTCGACACCGGCGTGACCTCGGAAGGCTTGACCACCACCGTGTTCCCGGCGGCGAGGGCGGGACAGAGCTTCCACAGCAGCAGCGCCAGCGGGCTGTTCCACGGCGTGATGGCCGCAATCACGCCGATCGGCTCGCGCACCGTGAAGACCTGCATATTGGGCACGCTGCTGGCGAGGGTCTCCCCGACCGGTGCCTCGGCCACGCCCGCGAAAAAGTAGCAGTGGTTGGCCAGCGCGGCCGTCTGGCCGGCGACCTCGCGGATGAGCTTGCCGTTTTCGAGCACCTGGATGCGGGCGAGTTCGTCGGCGTTTTCCTTGATGAGGTCGCCGAACGCGCGCAACAGAGCGGCGCGCTGCAACGGGGTCGACTGCGACCACGGTCCCTCGTCGAACGCACGCCGGGCCGCCGTGACCGCGTCGTCGACGTCCTGCAGCGTGGCGGTGGGCACGTGTGCCCATTCCTCTCCGTCGAACGGGTTGACCGACGGGAAAGTGGCGCCGTCGGACGCGGAGCGCCATTTTCCGTCGATCAGCATCTGGTAGTTCTCGGTGGACATGAAGGTGGTTCTCCCAACAGGTGTTCAGGCGGAGACGGTGAGTTCGGCCGATGCGGCAGCGGCTCGCTTTCGGCGCGAAGTACCGGCGACAGCGACAAGCGAGATTCCAGCGGCGGCAACGGTCAGCAATGCGAGCGGCCACCACCGGGTGCCGTTGCCGACCACGGCTTCAGCGATGAACGGTGTGGGAGCACTGAAGATCAGCGCCCCCAGCGCGTTGCTCAGCGCGGTGCCGCTGTACCGGACGCGGGTGTCGAACTGGTCGGCGATCACGCTGGAGATCACGGAGTACACGGTGGCGTGCGCGCCCAGCATCATCACTGTGATCACGACGCCGGTGACCACCACGTGTTCGCCGTCCAGCAACCAGAAGAACGGGAACACAGCGACGGCGGTGAACGCGATTCCGGCTAGCAGCACCGGACGCGCGCCGATCCGATCGCTCACCGCGGCTGCCGCGGGCAGCGCGAACAGGTCGACGGCGGCCGCGATCATCACAATGAGCAGGGCGGTATCGCGGGGCATGCCCAGCGACGCCGTCGCGTAGGTCAGGAAGTACACCGAGATCAGGTAGAAGACGACGTTGACCGACGCCTGCACGCCAGTGCCGGCGGCGAGCCCGCGCAGCGCAGTGGTGAACACTTCCCGGATCGGCAACCGCGCCGTCCGCCCGGTCGATTTGAGCGCGCTGAACTGCTCCGGCTCGGCGACCCCGAGCCGGATCGCCAGCCCGACGCCGACGAGGACGAAACCGGCGAGGAACGGAATCCGCCAGCCCCAGGCGAGCAGCTGGTCGTCCGGCAGCGCCGAGACCCCGGACATCACGGCCGTGGCGAGCACCAGGCCGAGCGGGCTGCCCATCTGCGGAGCGGATCCGAACAGCCGCCGGCGGGACGCCGGGGCGTGCTCGACCGACATCAGCACCGCGCCGCCCCATTCGCCGCCGACCGCGAGGCCTTGCAGCAGCCGCAACGCGATGAGCAGGATCGGAGCCGCGATCCCGATCGAGCGGTAGGTCGGCAGCGCGCCGATCAGCCCGGTCGACGCGCCCATGATGCTCAAGGTCGCGATCAGGGTGGTCCGGCGGCCGAATCTGTCGCCGAGGTGGCCGAAGATCGCGGCCCCGATCGGCCGGGCGACGAACGCGACGCCGAGCGTGGCGAACGACGCCAGCCGTCCGCTGTGCGGGTCGGCCCCGGGGAAGAACAGGTCGCCGAAGACCAGTGCCGCGGCGAGCCCGTAGATGAAGAAGTCGAACCATTCGATGGTGGTGCCGACGAGACTGGCGACGGCGGCGCGCCGGGACATGCGGGCGGTGGACGGGTTCATGGCTGTCTCCCTCAAGCCGCGGTGCTCGGGGTGGTGGAACGGGAAGCCGCCGCTTCTCCCGCGACCCGGCCGAAGCAGAGGGCTCGCAGGACGGAAGTCGCGCCGGGGTATTTCCCGTGGTAGATCCCGGCTGTCTCGCCGACGGCGTACAAGCCCGGGATCGGGGTGCCGCGACGGTCGACGACGCGGGCGTGTTCGTCGGTTTTGAGGCCGCCGAAGGTGAAGGTGATCGCGCAGGTGACCGGCCACGCCACGTAGGGCAGCTCGTCGATCGGGCGGGCCCAGTTGGACTTCGGCGGTTCGAGACCGCTGGTCGCGATCCCGTCGAGCGCGGTGACGTCGAGCGGGCCCGGCGCGGCCGCGGCGTTGTAGGCCTCGACAGTCGCCACGAGCGCGGCCGCGTCGAGGTCGAGCCGTTGCGCCAGTGCTTCGAGGGTGTCCGCGGATTCGGGCTCGCGGTCGGTCAGCACGGCGCGGGCGATGTCCTGGCGCACCAGTTTCTGATCGGCGATGACGTAGGCGAACTGGTCGGCGTCGCGCCAGATCCGGTAAGCGACCGACTCGAAGGTGTTGTCCGGGGTATCGGATCCCTCGTCGAGGAACCGCTGCGCGCGGTGGTCGACCAGAATGCCGTACGGGTAGACCATGACCAGCGCTTCCGGCGAGCGGGTGCGCGGATCGACCGGCTCGCCGTGGAAGCGCTCGAACTGCCCGTCCGTCGCCGCGCCGGCCCGTACGCCCATCTCGATGCCCTCGCCCTGATTGGCGCGCCCGCCCGGGGCGATCGGCGAAAGCTCGTGCCCGCGGTCGCCGAGGTGCCGGTCGAGCAGCGCCGCGCTTCCTTCGAAACCGCCGCAGGCGAGCACCACCGTCGGCGCTTCCCAGCAGGTGCCGTCCGCTGAGACAACCCCGGTCACCGCGCCCGTCTCGTCCTGGACGAGGTCCTGGGCGGCGGTCTCGTAGCGGATCGTGCCGCCGAGGGTTTCCACCCGCGCGGCAAGGGTTTCGACGATCGCCGCGCCTCCGCCGACGGGCATCAGCCTCGGGCCCTTCGAGGTCAGGAAGTAGGTGAGGTCCGGCTTGGTGGCCACCCCGTTCTCGTTGAGCCATTCGATCGTGGGCCGCGCCAGCCCGGCCAGCCTGCCGATGATCGCCGGATCGGTGCGGCCGCCGCTCAGCTCGCGCATCCGCGCGGAGAAATCGGCCGCCGGGGCGCCGTCCGGTTCGAGCCGGAAGAACGCGCCGGTCCACGCGGTGTTGCCGCCGCGCTGGGCCTTCGACGTCCGTTCGAGCACGACGACCCGGCCCGCGGGGCGGCATTCGAGGAACCGCACGGCGGTGGCGAGCCCGCCCGCACCGCACCCCACCACGACCAGATCTGCCTGTTGTCGACTCACGAAACTCCCTTTCTCGTCCCCAGCGCGCCATTGAACGGTTCAAGAATTCCGCTGGCCAGTTCGAGCATCGCGAGAAGTAGGAGAACACGCGCTTGAGACCCAGTCAACCCACTTCGTGGTTTACGCGAACCATCAGACGGTCTACTGTGAGGGTCATGGCTGAGACTGGTACCGCTTCCACGCGGGTCGACGGCGGCGTGCGCAGCATCGCGCGAGCCGTCGAGGTGTTGGAACTCTTCGACGCGGCGCATCCGATCCGGCAGCTCCGTGAGCTGGTCGCCCTCACCGGCCTGCCGAAGACCACCGTCGTGCGGCTGCTCGCGACGCTGGAATCCCTCGGGCTGATCGTGGACCGCGGCGACTCCTCCTACGGCCCCGGCGCGGGTCTCCTGCGCTGGGTCAAGCTCGCGGAGTCGCTGTGGGAGGTGGGCCCGGAAGCCCGCCAGATCATGGCGCGGCTCGCCGAATCCTGCGGCGAGACCGTCAACGTCTACGTCCGCCGCGGCCTCGACCGGACCGCGATCGCCCAGGCCGAAGGCACCGCGACGGTCCGCAGTGTGGTCGCGGTGGGGGTGCCGTATCCGCTGGCGACCGGAGCCAGCGCCAAGATCCTGCTCGGCGGCGCGCCGGACGAGGTGCTGCACGAACTGGCCGGCCTGCGGTCCGGCCTCGAACTGGAGCCGCTGCGGCGGGAAGTGGCCAGCATCCGCGAGGCGGGCTACGCGGTGACGCACGGCGAACGCGAACTGGGGGCCTCGGCGGTCGCCGCGCCGATCTTCGCCAAGGACGGCCGGGTGATCGCGGCGCTGTCCGCGAGCGGGCCGACCTCGCGCTTCACCGCCGATCGCGTCGGCCGCTACGTCGACGCCGTGACCGCCGCCGCCCGCGAGATCAGCGAAGCCGGGCTCGGCCCGGTGGAGGTCTTCCTGTGACCGCCGACCTGCTCGAAGGCGTGCGCGTGCTCGACCTCACCAACGTGCTCGCCGGTCCGTTCGCCGGTTACCAGCTCGCCCTGATGGGCGCGGAGGTGATCAAGGTCGAACCGCCCGGCACCGGCGACCTCGCCCGTCAGCTCGGCGCCGATCCCGCGCTGTCCGGCGAAGGACTCGGCGTCTCGTTCCTCGCCCAGAATTCCGGGAAGCGGTCCGTCACGATCGATCTCAAGAGCACGGGCGGGAAGGACGTCTTCGCGAGGCTCGTGGCGCGCGCCGACGTGCTGCTGGAGAACTTCCGGCCCGGCGTGCTCGAACGTCTCGGGTTCGGCTGGGACCGGTTGCGGGAGATCAACCCGCGACTGGTCTACTGCGCCGTCTCCGGCTTCGGCGCGACCGGGCCGATGCGCCGCAGGCCTGCCTACGACCAGGTCGTCCAGGGGCTTTCCGGCATCATGAGCGTGACCGGAACGCCGGAGGTCTCGCCGCTGCGGGTGGGATTCCCGGTGTGCGACAGCTTCGGCGGGCTCGCCGCGGCGTTCGCGATCTCCTCGGCACTGCTTCGCCAGCGCCGCACCGGCCGGGGCGCTTTCCTCGACACCTCGATGCTGGACGCCGCGCTCACCGCCATGGGATGGGTCGTGTCGGACCACCTGATCGGCGGCCGCGAACCGGTGCCGATGGCCAACGAGAACATCACCTCCGCCCCCTCCGGCACGTTCGAGACCGGCGACGGCGCGCTCAACATCGCCGCGAACAAACAGGAGCAGTACGAAATCCTCTGCCGGGTGCTCGGCCGGGAGGAGCTGATCGGCGATCCGCGTTTCGCCGCCCGCGAGGATCGCAAGCGCAACCGGGAGGCCCTGCGAGCGGAGCTGGAGACCTCGCTCAAAGAGAAGAGCGCGGCGGAATGGGACGAAATCCTGCTGGAGAACGGGGTTCCGGCCGCGCCGGTGGTTTCCGTGCCCCAGGCACTGGCGTCGGATCAGATCGCGCACCGCGAACTCGTCACGACAGTCGAATCGCCCGCCGCGGCCGGCGGTGCGGTGCGAGTGCTCGGCGCGCCCACCCGCGTCGACGGCGCGCGCGTCGCCGCCGGGTCGCGTCCGCCGCGGCTGGGCGAACACACCGACGCGATCCTGCGGGAGCTGGGGTTCGCGGAGCCCGAGATCGCCCGGCTGAGGGAGGAGAAGGCGGTATGACCTCCGCTCGCGAAGAAGCGATCCGGGCGACGTCGGCCCGGGACGTGACCGAATGGTGGTCCACCGCGGTCTCCGACATCGAACCCGGGAGCATCCGGCTGCGCGGGTATCCCGTGCAGGACCTGATCTCCGGCGCGGGATTCGCGGAGACGGTCTGGTTGATGGTGCGCGGGGACCTGCCCGGCAAACCGCAGGCCGCGTTGCTGGAAAAGGCCCTCGTCGCCGCGGTGGACCACGGCCCGCAGGCCCCGTCGATCGCCGCGGCGCGGATGGCGGCCACGTGCGGCGTCGGCCTGCACGGCGCGATGTCCGCGGGCGTCGGACTGCTCGGCGACGTGCACGGCGGCGCGGGACAGCAGTGCATGGAGCTGCTCGGCCTGCTCCGCGCGGAGTCCGAAAAGGACGGTCTCGAGACCGCGGTCGCCAAGGCACTGGCGGACTTCCGGTCCCGGCGGCAGCACGTCCCCGGCTTCGGGCACCGGTTCCACCCGCGCGACCCGCGCCGCGATCCCCTGCTGGAGGCGGTCGCCGACCAAGCCGCGGCCGGAGTGGTCGAGGGCCGTTTCCTCGCCGTCGCCCGGGAACTCGAACGGCAGCTGTCTGCCGGGCGAACCACGCCGGTCCCGATGAACATCGACGGGGCGACCGCCGTCGTCTACGCGGAACTCGGTTTCCCGCCGGAGCTGGGCCGCGGACTGTTCATCCTGTCCCGCTCGGTCGGGATCTTGTCCCACGCGTGGGAGGAAAGCCAGTCCGGCCGCCGGATCAAGGGCCCCCTCCCGCCTCCGCTGCTGCCGGCTTACACCGGCGCCGCCGAACGTCCGGTGCCGCGCCCGTGACCCTCGACTCGTTCCGCGCGCTGCGGTCGCTGCCCGGCGGCGCGCGGTTCCTCAGCCTGCCCGCCGCCGAAGCGAACGGCGCGGGACCGCTCGGCCGCCTGCCCTACTCCGTCCGCGTCCTCGCGGAAAACCTGCTGCGGCACGAGAACGGCCGCACGGTGACGGCCGAGCACGTGCGCGCGCTCGCCCGCCGGGACACCGCCGCCGCGATCCCGTTCCATCCGGAACGGGTGCTCCTGCAGGACGCTTCCGGCATCCCCGTCCTCGCCGACCTGGTCACCCTCGCCGAGCGGGCCGCCGAACTCGGGCTCGACCCGGCGGCGGTCGCCCCGCGACGGAGGATGGACCTGGTCGTCGACCACGCGCTGGAACTCGACGCCGCGGGGTCGGCCCAGGCCGCCGAAACGAACCTCGACCGCGAGTACGAGCGCCACGCCGGCCGGTACCGGTTCCTGCGCTGGGCGCAGACCCGGTTCCCCGGCCTGCGGGTCGTCCCGCCCGGAATCGGGATCTGCCACCAGCTGAACCTCGAGGTGCTCGCCGAGGTCGTCACGACCGGCCCGCTCGCCGGGTTCGACTCGGTCGTCGGCACCGACAGCCACACCACGATGATCAACGGGCTGTCCGTGGCGGGCTGGGGAGTCGGCGGCATCGAGGCGACCGCCGCCGTTCTCGGCGAACCTCTTTTCCTGCGGGCGCCCGAGGTCGTCGGGATCCGGCTGACCGGAGCCGTCCGGCCGGGCGTGCTGGCGACCGACGTGGCGCTGACGCTCGCCGCCCTGCTGCGGGCGCACGGGGTCGTGCAGCGGATCGTGGAGTTCCACGGACCCGGCCTGGCCGGCTTGGCGGTGCCCGACCGCGCGACGATCGCGAACATGGCGCCCGAATACGGCGCGACCATGGCCTATTTCCCCGCCGACTCCCGCACGCTCGGCTACCTCTCCGCGACCGGCCGCCCGGCCGGACCGGTTCGCGATTACCTGGCCGCACAGGGAATGCTGTACGACGCCGAGCCGGACTACGACGACTTGATCGAGCTGGACCTCGCCGCGGTGGACCGGACGCTGGCCGGGCCGTCCCGCCCGCACCAGCGATTGCGGCCCTCCGAACTGCACGACCCGGCGGCCCGGCCCGGCCGCGCGTCCGGCCCGGACGACCTGCCCGCCGGAGCGGTCGTGATCGCGGCGATCACCAGCTGCACCACCACGTCCAACGCGAGGGCGATGGCGGCTGCCGGGCTGGTGGCCCGCAACGCCGTCGCGCGCGGCCTCGCCGTCGCACCGTGGACGAAGACCTCGCTGACCCCTGGTTCACGGGCCACCGCGGACCTGCTCGTCGCCAGCGGCCTGCAGTCCGCGCTGGACGAACTGGGGTTCCACGTCGCCGGATTCGGCTGCGGCACCTGCATGGGCAACTCCGGCCCGCTCCGTCCGGACGTCGCCCGGCAGATCGAGACCCGCGATCTCGCCGTTTCCGCGGTGCTGTCGGGAAACCGGAACTTCCCCGGCCGGATCCACCCTGCCGTGCGCGACGCCTACCTCGCCTCCCCTCCCCTGGTCGTCGCGTTCGCGCTCGCCGGGCGCACCGCGATCGACTTGGACCGCGAACCGCTCGGCACCGGCCACGACGGAAACCCCGTGCTGCTGGCGGACCTCTGGCCCGCCGAGACGGAGATCGACGCGGCCGCCGCGCTGGCGTCTCCCGGCGGGTCCGCGCCGATGACGACGGACCGCTGGCGGCGCCTGCCGCATCCAGACGAGGAAAGCTACGAATGGGAGGGCGAAACGGGCACGATCCGTCGCCCGCCGTTCGCTGACGCCGCCGGGCCGGTCCGGGAGGGGGACCTCCGCGGCGCCCGCCCGCTGCTGGTCCTCGGCGACGGCATCACGACCGACCACATCTCCCCGGTCTCGCGCATCCTGCCCGGTTCGGCGGCGGGCCAGTGGCTCGCCGAACGCGGGGTGGCCCGCGAGAACCTGGGCACCTACAGTTCCCGCCGGCTCAACCACGAGGTGATGCTGCGCGGCGGTTTCGCCAACCCCCGGCTGCGCAACGAACTCGCCGGAGAACGGCCCGGCGGCTGGACCCGGCTCCTGCCCGACGGCGACCTCATGCCGGTGCACGCCGCGGCCGCCGCCTACGCGGAGCGCGGCACGCCGGTGGTCGTCGTCGCCGGTCATTCCTACGGCGCCGGTTCGGCCCGCGACTGGGCCGCGAAGGTCACCCGGCTGCTCGGCGTGCAAGCAGTCCTCGCCCGGAGTTTCGAACGCATCCACCGCACCAACCTCGTCGCGCTGGGCGTGCTGCCCGTCGAATGCCCCGCGCTGAGCGGATTCGACGGGACCGAGGAGTTCGACGTCCTCGGCCTGGTACACGGGCCGCTCGTCAACGCCCCGCTCACCGTCGTCGCCCGGCGCGGCGGCCGGACCGTCTTCGAACAGCCCGCCGTCGCCCGCGTCGACACCGAAGCCGAGGACGAATGGATGCGGGCGGGCGGCCTGCTCGCCCGGCTGCTCAAGACCGCACCTCTCTCCCCCCGCTGAATCGAGAGGAACTGTCATGCAGTTCATGGTTCTCAGCCGCCGCCGCACGGAGCGGTTCCAGGAGGCCGACTTCGCCGCGGTTCTCCCGGCCGAGACGGACCGGGTGCGCCGCCTCTACCTCGACGGCGTCGTACGCCAGATCTGGCTTCGCGACGACCTCCCCGGAGCCTGCTTCGTCGTCGAAGCTCCGGACGAATCCACGGCGAAGTCCACAGTGGACGCGTTGCCGATGGCGAGCTCCGGGCTGTCGGAATTCACGGTGATCCCGCTGCGGCCGTACCGGGGATTCGGGCCGCAGTAGGACCGGTTCCGGCCGCGGAGCCGATTTCCTCACGACTCCCGGCGCTCCCGAGGATCGCACGAACACATTCGCGCGGGGACCGTCGTCACGTCCGCGAAGCCGCTGGCGGGGACGATTCGTCGTCGCGGCCGAGGCGGCGCCCGCGCTTGCCCGCCGTCGGTCGCGGCTCAGCCCGGGCCAAGTCATGCCACAGGATCAGCGTCTCACGTCCGCGACGGGGGCGCGGTGGCGAGCTCCGAACGGCAGGACGAACCCGGACCCGCCGCCGCTGCCGCTCGCCGAAGAAGTAGATCTCGACCCCGACGGCAAAGAAGCCACACGACAGCAGAAGGACGAACATTATCGCCAGATCGATCCCCCAGGGATTGTTGGCGAGGTCGCTGGTGCGCAGATCGTCGGGGTCGGCTCGGTCATAGAACACAGTGACCGTGTCCCCGAAGCGCGGCATGGGTTCGCTTCGCAACCGGCTGAGCACCCCCACCCGCTCGGCCCCGTCCACCAGGTAACTCACGTGGACGAAGCCTCTTCGCGAGGGGCGGTCGCCCTGCACCAGGACAACCGTGCCCTGCACCCGAACTCCGTGGGCAGCGAGGTCGTCGGCACGTTTGTGCTGCAGCATCACACCGAAGCCGCACACGATCAGCAGCGCGAAGCCGACGATAACCGTAAGCACGCCCGCCCACCGCCGGCGAACAGTCTCCGGCTCTTCCCGGCCAACGCTTTTCATGCCGACCCGCCCCCCATGATGCCGCCCCGCCACGCACCCTCCACGGCCCGCGCTGACGTCGCTTCGCACCTTCAGCCAAGCTTAGAACTACTCCGCGCTCTGGCGGAAGATCGCCGGTCGCGAGCCACCAGGCTGTCACGGGAACGGGCCGCCCCGCCGAATGCCTCAAACCGGGATCAATGGCATCCGGGCGGCCGCCGCGCCGGAACCAGTGCCGCGAAAGCAGCGAGGCCGTCCCGACCCACCTGGTCAAGATGGTCTCCCCGGCGAAAATTCATCCGCTGAACCCCTTGCCCGCCAAGCCGAGTGCCTGGGTCGCTGCCCGGAATGAAGACGACCGCTCGGGCCTTGCGTTACAACGCTTCGCCAGCTACCGCACGTGACAATCCGGCGCCCCTCGCCGCGCGAAGCCGAAAGTGCCCGCCCCACGACGAATCAGGCCGCTCACGAACGCGAAAGCCACCGAAACCGCAGCGCGGCCAGGGCGAACCCATCGCCGGACTAGCCTCGGCCCACCGACCCGGATTCCTCCTCCAGCGCGCGCACCATCGCGACCGCCGCCGGCCCCGGCTGCTCCCCCGTCACCGCCCACAGGCAGCGCCGCAGCCCGCCGCATTCGTCGCGCACCGGGATCCACCGGACGTCGGCGGGGAGCGAATCCGCCGCGAATCCGGGCACCAGCGAAATTCCCAGTCCCGCCGCGACCAGGCCCAGCCGCGTCGGCCACGCGCGCACCGAAAACGCGATCATCGGCCCGGCGATTCCCGGCCATGTCCCGAATTCCGGCGAACTCCCCGCCCCGACGATCCATTGCTGTTCGGCCAATTCGTCCGGTTCGACCCAGCTGCGCCCGGCGAACGGATGCGATTCCGCAACCGCCACCCCGTACCCGATTCCGCTGCGCAATTCGGTGCGGCGCAAGCTGTCGAAATCGTATTCCGGCACGCCGTCGCCGGTCACGACCACCGCGACCTCGAGCCGTCCGCGCCGCAGCGACTGCAGCTGCGCCGGGGTCGAGGACTCGGCGAGCTGCACCTCCACGCCCGGATGCGCGCGCGTCAGCCGGGACACCGCGCGCGGCAGCAAAACCGCCGACGCGGCGGGAAATCCGCCCACCGAGATCCGCCCGGCGAGCCGGTCGCGCAGCCCGGCCAGTTCTTTTCCGGCCGCGCTCACGCTGTCCAAAACCCGCCCGGCGTGCCGGATCAGCACTTCCCCTGCCGTCGTGGGACGGATTCCTCGGGCGTGCCGTTCGAACAATGCGGTTCCAGTGGCGCGCTCGCTCGCCGCGATCTGCCGTGACACCGCCGATTGCGTGTAGCCGAGCCGGTGCGCGGCAGCGCTGAAGGACCCGGTGCGGGCCACCTCCACCACAACCCGGAGGCCGGTGAGCGTCAGATCAGCCATTCCGCCAACCATATCCGAAAAGCGCCGCCCCGGACGTCCACAGTAGACGCCACCGCGGTTCCCTCCCCTTGACTACGGCGCACAATCCCGGCCCGATCCGGGCGGACCGGGATTTCCGCGCCCCGAAGGACACCGAGCGTGCCCCAATTACCTCGCCGCAGGTGCCGCCGAACGCCCGAATCGCGGTTGCGGCGAACAGTCGAACTCGCCGCGAACCGCTCCGGGCGCGAAACGCCGGCGCGGAAACGGGCGATGTCATCGCCAGGAGTGGCGAAAAGAATCTCGAGCGTGACCGTCGGCCGGCGGTCTACTGTGGAATGCCCGCACGCACTCGCTGTTCACCGGGTGGCCGTCGCCGCTTAACCGCCGACGGTAACTTTCCGGCCGCGCGCCCGCGATGTCCATTCTGACTGCGACGGCTTGTCACCGGACGGCCGTCCGAGCCGGACTGAGGTTGCGACACATGAAAAGCGCTCGAAGTCCACGGCGGACTCCCCGGTTCCAGCTGATCGGCGGCCCGGGAAATGCGACGAGGTGGCGGCTCCTCGGCACGAACAACGCGTCGCTGGGTCTGGGCACCGTCGACTACCGCAACGGGGAAGAATGCGTCGCGGCGATCCAATGGCTGTGCGCGAACATCCCGCGCACGCGCATGGAACTGACCCACGACCACGGAATCGACTGGCGGTGGATGCTGCGCGCGGGCAACGGCACGATCGCGTCGGCGAGCCACGCCTACGGCCGCCGGATCGAAGCACAGCACGGATACGAACGGTTTGTCGCCGCGATCGGGGAAGCGGCGGAATTCGCGGCGGAGGGCCGGATCACCGACTGGCGCACGAAGTACCGGCTGCCGGGCTGAACGCGTTCGTCGGGCATTAACGCCCGCGCCGTCGGGTGGGAACGCTACCAACCGGGCGCTGTTTGCCGGACCCCGCGAGGTTTGGTCCCGGCCACGGAATCCCGTGGTCGAGACCAGACAGAAAGAGTACAAACTGATGCGTGCTCGTACTGCCCGGTTCGTGGGCGTCTCCGCCGCGGTCGCCGCTGGAGCGGCCCTGATCTTCCCGGGTACCGCCAGCGCTGTTCCCGGTCCGAACCAGCTCCCCGAGGTCGTGGCGGCGGTGGGCTCCGACACGATCGCGGACGTCACCACCGCGGTCTTCGCCGCGGCCAACGGTTCGGCGGCGAACACCGACCCCGACAACTACGTGAACGTCCCGCCGGTTCTCTCGGGCAACCAGTCGTTCAGCGTGCCCGGCGACATTTACGACGGCGGCACCACCTATAACGCCGGCAACCCGCCGCCCAACGGCTCGACCGCGGGGAAGACCGCCCTGGCCAACGCCGCCTCGGCCGGCAGCGGCTCGGTGGACCTCGCCCGTTCCTCCTCCCCGCGTTCCGCCTCCGACCCGTCGTCCTTCCAGTACTACGCCTTCGCGAAGGACGGCGTTTCCTGGGCCGCGTCCTCGACCGGCGCCGGCGCGGGCGTCACCCTGACCCTGGACCAGCTGCGCGGCATCTACAGCGGCACCATCACCAACTGGAACCAGGTCGGCGGCACCAACTCCGCCATCGCCGTCTACCTGCCGCAGGCGGGTTCCGGCACGCTGTCGTTCTTCACCAACACGGTTCTCGGCTTCGACCCGACCACGAAGCCGGTCACCATCAAGCGGTTCCAGGAGAACGAAGCCAACACCATCCAGGCGGACGACCAGTCGTCGGCGATCGCGCCCTACTCCGTGGCCCAGTGGGTCGCGCAGGGCAACGGCGTCGTGAGCGACAAGCGCGCCGGCTTCTTCGAGGGCACCCTCACCGGTGCCGGTTCGGACGGTGCCCCGGTCACGGGCTCCGCGCCGAACTACGCCCCGGCCTTCGCTGACGATTTCCGCGGCGCCCGCTTCGTGTACTACGTGCTGGACACCCGCTCGCCGTCCTACGGCGCGGCGCTCAACGCGGTCGGCTTCGACTCGGCCGGCCCGAGCCCGCTCTGCAACGGCAGCCTCGCCGGCACGCTGACCCAGTACGGCTTCAAGCCGCTCGCCCCGGTCAACGGCGTCACCTGCACGCTTTCCTGACCCGCTGAACCACCGGACCGGCCAGGCCGGGGAACTTCCTCCCCGGCCTGGCCGGTTCCGTTTCCCGCAGAGCACGACCGCCGAAGGAGCGCACGTGAGACGACGCACTCGCACTGCCCCGATCTTCGCCACGGCCGCGGCCGCCATCCTTCTCTTCCCCGGTCTCGCCGACGCAGTGCCCGGCCCGGACGGCGTCCAGGAGGTCGTCACCGCCGTCGGAGCCAACACCACCTACGAGGTCACCGACGCGATCTTCGCCGCAGCCAACTCTTCCCCGGCGAACACCGATCCAGACACTCACGCCAACGTGCCGTCAATCCTGACGCCCGGTCAGGTCTTCTCCGTGCCCGGCGACGTCTACGATCCCGGCACCATCTATCGATCGGCCAACCCTCCGCCCAACGGCGCGATCGCGGGCGGCTACGCACTGGACAGCGCGGCCGCAGCCGGCAGCGGGTTGATCGACCTCGTCCGCTCCGACTCGCCGCGGTCTTCTTCGGACCCGCCGGCGTTCCAGTACTTCGGCTTCGCCAAGGACGCGGTCTCATGGGCTGCCTCGTCGACCGGCGCGGGCGCCGGCCTCGCCCTGACCCTGGGCCAGCTGCGCGACATCTACAGCGGCACCGTCACCAACTGGAACCAGGTCGGCGGCGCCAACGCCCCCATCACCGTCTACCTGCCCCAGGTAGGCTCCGGCACGCTGGCCTTCTTCACCGGCACGGTGCTCGGCTTCGATCCGACGACGAAACCCGTTGCGGTCAAGAGGTTCCAAGAAAACTACGCCACTACCGTTCCCGCAAGCGACCGGGCGACGGCGATCGTGCCCCACTCCGTGGCGCAGTGGGCCGCCCAAGGCAACGGCGTTGCCACCGACAAGCGCGCTGATTTCTTCGAAGGCACTCTCCTCGGCGGCGGTTCAGACGCTCCCCCGGTTTCGGGTGCCCCTCACACCTACGTGCCGACCTACGCCGACGGCTTCATCGGCGCGCACTCTGTCTCCTACGTGCTCGACACCCGCTCGCGGTCCTACGACGCCGCGCTCAACGCGGTCGGCTTCGACTTGACCGGCCCGAGCCCGCTCTGCAACGGCAGCCTCGCCGGCACGCTGACCCAGTACGGCTTCAAGCCGTTGCCGGCCGGCAACGACGGAGTCACTTGCACTCTCTCTTGACCGCATTGAGCCGGGGGCCTGGCAACAAGCTCCACGCCAGCCCCCGGTCTCACTCGCTCAAGCCCAGGCAGGAAGCAGCCGCCAGACCGCCGACGCCGCCAGCACCGCCAGAGCCAGCAACGCCGGTGTGGTCAACACGTATGTCGACACCGAACGCCATCGCCGGTACAGCACGGTCGCCCCCGCGGCCACCACCGCGAACCCGCCGAACGCGAGCACCAGCCGAGCCCAGCCGCCCGGGTCTCCGGTGCGACCGTCCTGGGAGTCCGCTCGGCCGTTCTGCGGCGTCGGACGGAACGGTTTGCCGTCGAGAACCGCCGTCACCACCGTCGCGCTCGACGCGGAGCCCGGCCACCACGAATCGGACGTGACGAGCGTCAGCCGGTCGTTCTCCGTACGGCCGTAGTCGCGGTCTTCGTCCAGGTCACGGGTCGCCGTGTCAGTCACGGTGTAGACCGATTTCCCCTGGGTGGTCGCGACCACCAGCTGGTCTCCCCGGGACAGCTCGTTGAGCCGAGCGAACGGAGCGCCGTATCCGGAATACCGGCCGGCCACCGCCGAGTTGCCCGGCTGCCCGGGCCCCGAAGTGCCTGGCACGTGCCCCGGGCCGGACATCGTCTCCCCCGGCTCCACGCCTTCGAGCACCACCTGTTGCACCTGCAGTTTCGGGATCTCCAGCACTGCCACCGGCGCGCCGAGCTCCGGCGGTTTCGTCACCGGCGCGGCGCCGAGCAATGTGCGGGCCGCACCCTGCGCCTGAGCCATCCGGTCCTGCAGCACCGACAGCGCCTCCCGCTGGTCGTTGTTCGCCAGCATCGGTCCGAGTGCGTAGGCGACGATGCCGAAGCACAACATCGTGGTGACCAGCCAGCCGACCACCGCGATAACCGTCCACTTAGGAGTCAAGTGCACCGGGGCACGGAGCGTCGCGGTCATGCCCGGCGTCGCAATGCGACGAGCCTGCCGGCGAGCCGCCTCACCCACTGCGGCAACGGCTTCCCCGCCGTCAGGTAACCAGTCGAGGACGGCAACAGGACCAGCGCGACCAAGGCGAACAACGGAATCAGCGCTCCCAGAACACCTGCTCCCGGAAACAGCGGGATCTTCACCGCCGCCGCCAGGCTGCGTGCCTCTTGGACGCTCGCTTGCGTCGGTGCCTTCATCGCCAGCGCGGCGGCTTCCGCCACACCGGAGCCATTCGAGCCGGAGCGGGGAAGCGGATCGCTGCCTCCGGCGCTCAAGGGTGTCCCGCCCGCGGCGGCACCAGGGCCGCCAGTCGCCGCCGAGCCGGGATTCTGCGCTTCCGTCCGCTCGTGGCAGGATGCCGCGGCGGTGCCGGTGCCGACCTTCGCCGCGGCGGCCTGCGCCGCGGAAAGCAGATCCGGCGTCAGCGGGACCAGGCCGGGGCCCAAGGTCCCCTGACCGCCGTTGACAGCGGCCTTCAGGAAGTTCGCGAGCTGGGCTTGCTTCGCGGCTTCCGGCGCGCACGATGCGTCCACCAGCGGATTCAGCGGCGCGGTAAGCGACTCGAGGTACGTGAGCGGATACGCTTCCGGGTCGTCGGCGCCGACGAGTTGCACCGAGCCGTCCTCGGCCTGCCGCGTGTGCGCCGCCGCGGCCTGCAGAGACTGCGGGGTCGGCGCGACGTAGCCGCCCTTGCCGTTGGGCAAGGCGACCGGGGTCCAGCCGTTCTCGGTCGCGGTGGCCAGGTCGGTGACGACCCAGTTGAGGCATCCCTTCAAGCACTCGTTGCCGGTTCCCAGCGTCACGTTGATGACCTGCTTGCGGACGTTGACCTGGCCGGTCTTCGCGTCGACGTTGTGCACGCCGCCGTCGCCGAGGTTGAGCGCGTTGAGATCAGTCACCACGCCGACCGGCCCGCCGCTTCCCTTCAACGGATTCTTCTTGAGGTCCACGAAGGTCGCGTACGTCCACGACGGCAGCCCTTTCAGCCGGTTGCTGAGGACCAGCGGCACGGTACTCGCGCCTGTTTCGCCGGTGACTCCGTAGAAATCGGTGTTGAACTGCCCGGCACGCGTGTTCGGCGCGAGGCCGGGGTTGGCCGGACCGCTGATCGCCGCCAGCGCCGGATTGCGCTTCACCAGGGCCGCATTGTCGACGAAGATACCGCCCCGGCCGGTCGAGTCGGGCGACAAGCCGCCTTTGCTCAGGAGGTTGGCGATATCGTCCCAGCCGAACTTCAGATTGTCGGCAAGCCGCGAGTTCAGCGCGCCGCCGTCGTCTCCGCGATCTGTCGGAGCCCACCCGATCGCGGCGAGCACCGTCGCGTTGAGCGCCGTCGGAACGTAGCTGCGAGCGCGGACCTGCTGCGCGGCCAGCGCTCCGCCAGAGCCGGTGACCTGCACGTCCGACTCGCCCTTGTCGAACGACGTCAGCCCGACGTCCTCGCTCTCGTTCACGATGTTGACCGGCTGCATCGCCTTCGTCGGCGCGCAGAGCATCTGATTCCAGCCGACCGCCGTGCGCCCGAACCGCTCGGGCATGCTGCCGGTCAGCGTGGTGGCTCCGACTCCGCCGCACCCTTTGATCTTGAGCCCGGGAGCGGTGGCTCGGAACGCGAGCGAGCTGTCGTACACCGTCTGCGCGGGGGCAGTCGCGGTCGCCGGGACGTTGATGCGCAAGGTGATGGTGCACGGATGATTCTCGTCGCAGGCGAACGAATACTTCTTGTTGTCCGGGTTGTTCGGCCACTTCAACTTTTCCGACCGCTTGAGAGCCGTGAAATCCGGGTCGAAAGGCACGATTCCGGGAGTACGCGCGCCCCGCGGCACGTACGTGTCGAACACGATGTTGTGCGTGGTCGCGCTCCGGCCGACGTTGGTGGGCGGCGGCTTGAACTCCGAGCCGGACAGCTCGTCGTTGAAGGCCAGGCAGTACGCGGTGACGCGGGCCGCGACGGACGGGTCGTGCGTCCAGGTCCCGGGCTTCACGAGCGAGTCCCGCAGTGGAGCCGGGCACACGGAGTAGTTCGCCGTAGCCCCCGCGGGCAGCCCGGAGATCGTGATGCGCAGCGCATCCCCGTCCTGCGCGTTCATCGGGTCGGCTCCGGTCACCTGCACCTGATAGTTCAACGGACTCGGCTGCGTCTGCGCGGACGCGGCGGGCACGACGGCGACGCCGAGCACCGCGAGCACCCCGGCGGCGAGCACGTGCGCCACGCGTCTGAAGCGGTTCATGGGTTCAACTTCTCCACCGTCGCGCGCGGCGTCAACAAACGGGATCCGAACGCGGGCACCGGTTCACGAACGCGCCGTCGGGCCTTCGCTGTCCAGCCAACTTTCCCCGCTTCCGGCTCGCAATACTCGCTGCCGTGACCGTCTCGTCCTCCGCGTCCGGCCCCGCGCCGCCGGATCGTCTCGTCCTCGCCGATCTGCCGTCCCGCGCCGACCGGCTCTTCCGCCGCGTCACGAGCGGGGCCGGACTTTCGGTGCTCGCGCTCTTGATCGTGATCGGGTTCTTCCTCGTCTACCGGTCCGCGCCCACGTTCGAGGCCAGCGGTTTCGGCTTCTTCACCACGATCCAGTTCGACCCGGCTTCCGGCCATTTCGGCGTTCTCGGCCTGCTGTACGGCACGGTGGTGGTCGCGCTGATCGCGGTCGCCGTCGCGGTGCCGTTTTCGGTGCTGGCCGCGCTGTTCATCAGCGATTACGCCAGTCCGCGGATGCGCGGGTTCCTCACCGGGCTGGTCGATCTCCTCGCCGCGATCCCCAGTTTGCTCTACGGTCTCTGGGGATTCAGCTTCCTGCGCCCGTACATCACTCCATTGTCGCAATGGATGACCGACAATCTCGGCTGGTTCCCGCTGTTCGAGACGAAACCGGGCGCGGTGCTGTTCAATTCGATGTTCGTCGCGGGGCTCGTGGTTTCGCTGATGGTCATCCCGATCACGACGTCGGTCATCCGCGAGGTTTTCACCCAGACTCCGCCCGGGGAGAAGGAAGCGGCGCTGGCTCTGGGCAGCACGCGCTGGGGCATGGTGCGCACCGTCGTGCTGCCGTTCGGCCGCGGCGGGATCGTTGGCGGCTCGATGCTCGGGCTCGGCCGTGCGCTCGGCGAGACGATCGCGGTTTCCCTTCTGCTGCCTCAGGTTCCGGAATTGACGACGCATATCCTGGAGTTCGGCGGTGCGACCATTTCCGGCTTCGTCGCCAACAACGCGGGACAATCCGGGCCCGCGCTGAGCGGGTTGATGGCGGCCGGGCTGGTGTTGTTCGCGTTCACGCTGGCGACGAACTTCACCGCGTCGGTGATCATTTCCCGAAGCCGTTCCGGAGCGGGGGTGGACGCGTGACCTCCACCGAAATCCGTGTCGCAGAAGAGGAAACCGCCGCGGTGGCACCGGTTCCGGTTCGCCGTCGCACGTCCGCGACCACGCCGCAGGACCGGCTCGTGGCGCTCGGCTGCGCTGCGTCCGCGACCTTGCTGACCTGGTTCGTGATGCACCAGCTGCTGGCGTCGCCGGGCTGGCTCGCCGACCTGGTCGTGGCCTATCTGCTGTACCTGGGAATGCTGTATCTCGTCACCCGCGACCGGCTCGGGCGGCTCGCCGCGGTCGACAAGCTGGTGTCCGCGGTCGTGGTGAGCGGTGCCGTCGGACTGCTGATCCCATTGCTGTTCCTGCTCGGCTACATAGTCGTCAAGGGCGTGCCGAGTCTGCGGCTGGCGTTCTTCGGGCACGACATGTCGGCTGTCGCACCGACCGATCCGGCGACGGCGACCGGCGGTCTGCACGCGATCGTCGGCACCCTCGAGCAAACGGCGCTCGCGCTCGTGTTCGTCGTTCCGCTCGGCGTGCTCACCGCGGTGTTCCTCAACGAGACCCGGTCCCGTTTCCGCCGTCCGGTGCGGATTTTCGTGGACGCCATGAGCGGTCTGCCGTCAGTGGTCGCCGGTCTTTTCGTTTACGCAGCGCTAATCCTGCCGCCGGCGCAGCTCGGCTTCTCCGGATTCATGGCGACGCTCGCGCTGACGATGATCATGTTGCCGACCGTCACCCGCACCGTCGACGTCGTGCTTCGGCTGGTGCCCGACGGCCTGCGCGAGGCGTCACTCGCCCTCGGTGCGAGCCGCGCGCGGACAGTCTGGTCGGTGGTGCTGCCGACCGCGCGCACAGGCGTGAGCACCGCGATCATTCTCGGCATCGCGCGCGTGGTCGGCGAGACCGCGCCATTGCTGTTCACGTCTTTCGGCACGCTTTCGATGAATTTCAATCCGTTCAGCGATCCGCAGGAAAGCTTGCCCCGCTTCGTTTACCGCTACATCAAAGAACCGCTCGCCTCGGCGCAGGAACGCGGGTACATCGGCGCCCTGGTGCTGATCCTGCTGATTTTCGCGTTGTTCGCCTTGACCCGGCTGATCGGCCGCAAACGCTGGTCGGCGCGCCGCACGAAACCCAGGAGTGCCCGGTGACCGAAACCCTCGAAGTCCGCGAACCCGTCCGGGTGCTGGGCGGGCCGCCGCCGGGCGCGGCGACGCTGGAGGCGCGCGGCGTGCACGCCTGGTTCGGCGACCGGCTCGTGCTGGAGGACGTCACTCTCGCGATGCCCGCCAACGAGGTGACCGCGCTGATCGGCCCGTCCGGCTGCGGGAAATCGACCTTCCTGCGCATTCTCAACCGAATGCACGAGCTCGTCGGCACCGCGAGCCTGGCCGGAGAAGTCCTGCTGGACGGCGACGACATCTACGCCGAGGGCACCCGCGCACAGCACGCCCGGCTCCGGATCGGGATGGTGTTCCAGAAGCCCAACCCGTTCCCGGCGATGTCCATCCGGGACAACGTGCTGGCCGGACTCAAGCTCGCCGGCGTCAAATGCGCGGACAAGGACGGACTGGTCGAGCAGAGCCTCGAGCGGGCCGGGCTGTGGCGCGAGGTCCGGGACCGGCTGAATTCCCCCGGCGGCGCGCTGTCGGGCGGGCAGCAGCAGCGGCTGTGCATCGCGCGTTCGCTCGCGGTGCAGCCGAATGTGCTGCTGATGGACGAGCCTTGCTCGGCGCTCGACCCGACGTCCACGCGGCGGATCGAGCAGACGATCGTGGAGATCTCCGACGAGGTCACCGTCGTGATCGTCACGCACAATATGCAGCAGGCGCAACGGGTTTCGCATCATTGCGCGTTCTTTCTCGCCGGGGAGAACGAGCCTGGGCGGGTGGTCGAGCATGGTTCGACCGAGCAGATCTTCGAGAGTCCGGAAGACAGCCGTACCCACGACTACGTCCATGGCCGTTTCGGCTGAACTGGGGAGTTTTCGATGCATCGCACGAGATGGGCCGGGCTTGGCTGCGCGGGGGCGTTGCTGGCCTGTCAGGTTTTGCTCGCTCCGGCCGCGGAGGCGTTCAGCCAGGTCAATGGGTCCGGGTCCACCTACGTCGGACTCGCGATGAGCGACTGGCAGAATGGCGCCAATTCGCGCGGTATTCCGGTCAATTACAGCGCGCTCGGTTCTCCGGCCGGGGTCAATCAGTATGGCGATCACACCGTTGACTTCGCCGGCACTGAAGCCGAAGTCAGTTCGCTGGAGGCAGCGGGCGGCGGCGGGGCCACGGCGAAGCAGCGCGGGTATCAGTACGTGCCGGACGTCGCCGGCGCGGTCGCGGTGATGTACAACGTCACCGATGCCGGTGGACGCCGGGTCGATACGCTGCATTTGACCCGGGATGTGGTCGCGCGGATTTTCGCGCGGCAGATCACTCGCTGGAGCGATCCGGCGATCAGTGCGACCAATGGCGGATTCGCCCTGCCGGACCAGCCGATCACATTGGTCGGCCGCAGTGGGCAGTCCGGCACGACGGCGCTGTTCTACGACTTCGTGGCGCACGTCGCGCCTGGGCCGTACGGGGATTTCGTCTCCCGCAATGTCGACAAGGGGATCGGGCCGCTGCCGTCCGGGGTGCGGCCGATCCAGCTGCCGACCCGGGGGCCGGACGCGGATTTCTACCGGCTGTTCGCCGACTCCGACCAGATCGCCCAGACGCTGGCCAACGGCAGCGTCCCGTTCTCCATCGGGTACGACGAATTCGGTTACGCGAAGAAGTACAACGCGCCGACCGCGTGGGTGGAGAATCAAGCCGGGAAGTACACCCTGCCGTATGCGGCCAATATCGCGGCGGCGTTGACGAAAGCCAACCTGCGACCGGACCTCAGCCAGGAGCTGTCCGGGGTCTACGCCAATCCGGATCCGTCCACGTATCCCGTTTCGGCGTATTCGTATTTGATGACGCCGTGCGGGTCAGGACGCGATACCTGCAAGGGCGGCTATCCGGACGGGGCCAAGGCGGACACGATGACCGCCTTTATCGAGCACGTCGCCTGCGATGGGCAGATCAACATGGCACGCATCGGGTATTCGCCGCTGCCGCCCAACCTTTCCCAGGAGATGATGAACGCGAACGCCCGGCTCACCGGACGTCCGCCCAAGCAGCTCAATGCCGGGAATTGTGCCAATCCGACGTTTCAAGGCGGTCTCGGAGCCGGGGCTACCGCGCCGCAAGACCCCTTCGCCGGGCTGGGCGGCGTGGATGCGTTGACGCACGGCGGAAACGGCGGCGGACCGAAGGCAGGGGCGAAGGAAGGACCGAAGTCGTCGGCCAGCGCCCAGGCCTCGGCCGGACCGGGAGCGTCCTCGGCTTCGGGGCCGGATGCCTCGGAGGCCAACGGCGGGTCGAAGGATTGGCGCAATGCCGAGCCTGCCGCTTATCAGAGCGGCGGGTTCGGCGGATTCGGAGCGTGGGCGGCGCTGGTGTTGTTCGCGGCGATCTGCGTGCCCTTGGTGGTGCGCGGGGTAATTCGGCGGTTGCGGCGTACGGGATAGCGCGGATTCAGTTTCCGGTCCACGGAGGAGCCGAGCCCCAGCCCCAGCGGGGCACCGGCTGGTCGCCCGCGGGCCCGGCGTCCGGCGCGGAGAACACCACCGCGAGCCTGCTCCCCCATTCCAGGTATCCCGCGAGCGCGGCGCGGAACTCCGGGTCGGCGGGCAACCCCGCCTCGTCGGCGGTGGCCAGCAGCAGCGAAACCCACCGGCGCCGCTGCGGCTCGGTGATCGCCCGGCCGGCGTGCCTGGCGATCATGTGTTCGTGCCCGCCGTGGCGGGCGGTGTACGCGGCAGGCCCGCCGAACACCTCGCCGAGCCAGACCGCCACGTGCGCGGGATGCTCCGGGCTCATCCCGGCGAATACCTCGGCGAGCAGGTCGTCCTCGGGCACCTTCGCGTAGAACGCCTCGGTCAGCCTGGCCAGCGCGGCTGCTCCGCCCGCCCATTCGTAGAGCGTCGGCACCGCGCCGCCCGGACCGGCCACCTCGGTGCGTTCGTAATGCCGCATCTCCTCGATGTTCTCGACATAGGGCCGGATCTCGGCGAAGAACGCGGCGAACTGGGGCCCGCCCCGGAAACCTTGGAGGTGGGCGTCGGCCGAAGTCCAGACAATGCGCAGGACATAGCTGCCCGGCTCGTCGACGGCGTGCGCGAGTTCGTAGTCGTGGCACTGTTCCGCGGCGGCGAGCGACTCGGCCGCCCGTCGGTAGGCGGCCTCGAAGTCCGCGTGCCTGCCGTCCGGAATGCGGTAGCGGAGGTACTCGATGATCACCGTGCCAGCCAAGCACTCGCCGGGCCGGTCGCCTAGTACGCACTTGCCGGTGCGTACCCGCGGCGGGTGATGATGGAGGGATGAAAGCGCGCTACTCCTGTGCGGTCGAACTGGCCGTCGACGTCATGGGCGGGAAGTGGAAGCCGGTGATCCTGGCGCGGCTCAAGGAAGGCCCGCACCGCTACGGCCAGCTGCGCCGGGCCATTCCGTCGATCACCGAGAAGGTGCTCACCGCACAGCTGCGGGAGCTGGCCGCGGCCGGGCTGGTGGACCGGACCGAGGTGGCCGGCCGGGTGCCGACGGTCGAGTACCGGCTGACCCCGGAAGGCGACGAACTGCGCCCGGCGCTGACCGCGTTGTACGAGTGGGGCAGCCAGTACGCCGAGCGCAACGGCATTCCGGTCGGCACCTCCTGAACCGGCTAGGAGGAGCTGAGCAGGTCGGCCAGCACTGCCGCTTCGCTGATGTCGCTGCGTTTTGTCGCGGTCAGCAAGGTGAGCGAGCCTTTTTCGGCCAGTGCGCGCAAGTGGTCCAACGCTTCCGCGCGCTCCGGTTCTTCCAATTCCGCGCGGTAGCGTTTCGCGAATTCGCCGTAGCGGTCCGGATCGTGCGCGTACCATTTGCGCAGTTCCGTCGACGGCGAGATCTGCTTCAACCAGTCGTCCAAGTGCGCGCGGTCCTTGCTCAGCCCACGCGGCCACAGCCGATCGACCAGGACCCGCGAGCCGTCGGCGGACTCTGGATCGTCGTAAACCCGGCGTACCCGGACTTGGCGTTCGCTCATCGGGGCAGCGGCTCCTTCCGGCTTCTGGGGCTCCCGTCGACACCCAGCGTCCGCCGGCGGGCGCGGCGGTGCAAACGAAGCGGGTATAACCCCAGGGTATGGAACTGCGTCAGCTGCGGTACTTCGTCGCCGTCTTCACCGAGGGGTCGATCAGCCGGGCGGCCGGGTCGCTGCTGATCTCGCAGCCCGCGCTGACCCGGCAGATCCGCGTCCTGGAACGCGAACTCGGTACGCCGTTGTTCGACCGCGTCCCGACGGGCGTTCAGGCGACGGTCGCCGGGCGCGCGTTGCACGAGCACGCCCGGCAGCTGCTGCGGCTCGCCGACGCGACGCGGGAGGTCACCCGGTCCGCGGCGCCGGTCAAGGAGCAGGTCGAGATCGCGTTGCCGCCGGGGATTCCGCAGGACTGGGTGCTCGTCGCGCTGGCGGAGATCCGCCGCCAGGTGCCGGACGCGGCGTTGTCGTTTTTGGACGCCAGCAGCACCGAGCAGCTCCGGATGCTCAGCGAGGGCAGGATCGACATCGGGCTGGTCCACCAGAACCCGCCGTCCACGCTGCACGGGCGGCTGTTGTTCGAGCATCCGTTCGGGGTCGCGATCCGGCCCGGTCACGCGCTTTTCGGCCGCGCGAAGTGCCGGTTGCGGGATCTCGACGACGTCCGGGTGCTCGCGCATTCGCGGGCGCAGGTCCCGGCCGGCCACGACCAGATGCTCGCGGCGGCGCACGGGCTCGGGGTGTCGCCGAACTGGCGGCTCGCGCGGTTCAACGAGAACGCGCTGGCCTGCGCGGAGGCCGTCGAGGCGGACGCGGTGCTGCTGAGCCGTCCCAGCGCGAACCGGATGCTGCCCGGCTGGGCCTGGAGCGAACTGGTCGAGCCGAGCGTCCCGCTGACGACATGGGCGGCGTGCCAGCCGCAGACGCGGCGAATCGTCGGCGCGGTCATGGAGGTGCTGGCGCGGTCCTGAAAGGCCCGCCCGGGAGCGCGAGGCTCCCGGGCGGGATCGGATCAGCCGGTCGCCAGCACCTTCAGCCGGTCGAGGCCGGCGCTGAAGTAGTCCTGGTCGAGCGGCGTCGAGGTGTACTGCCAGAAGGTGTAGAACCCCCAGTTGTAGGGCAGTGCTCCGGGCGAGGACGAGTACGCCGCCACCCACAGCGGGTTGGTCGAGCTGAAGTCGCCCAGGTTGCCGGTGCACTGGGTCCACCAGCTGGTGGCCGTATAGATGACCGGCCAGCGCGACGTCTTCGCGTGGTACTCGTCGCTGAACGCCTTGATCCACGACACCATCGCGGACTGGCTCAGCCCGTAGCAGGCCGAGTTGGGCCCCCATTCGATGTCGAGGGTGCCGGGCAGGGTCTTGCCGTCGCCGGACCAGCCGCCGCCGTGCGCGACGAAGTAGTCCGCCTGCGCCGCCCCTCCTGAGATATCAGGACGGCCGTAGTGGTATGCCCCGCGGATCATGCCGACGTTGTACGAGCCGTTGTACTGCTGGGTGAAGTCGGGGTTCTGGTAGCCGGTGCCCTCGGTCGCCTTCACGTAGGCGAACCGCTTGCCCTGGTTCCAATAGGACTGCCAGTCGACCGCACCCTGGTAACTGCTCACGTCGATGCCCGCTGTCGTCGTCTCGACCGACGTCGGCGCGACCGCAGCCCCGCCCGGTTCGTGCGCCCGGATGGAGGCGCCCATCTGATGGTTGTCCGGAGTCTCGGCCGAGGTGCTCGCGGCTGCGGCAGGTGCAGCCGCGGCGTTCGGCGCGGTCGCCACGAGCAGGGCGGCAGCCGCAGCGAACACCGCCGCGGTCAGGCGACGGCGCGCCCTCCCGGCGGGTCCCCAGTGGTGAGTGGTCATGACAGGTCCTTTCGGATGCCCTCGCGACGTGCCACCCGATCAGGCGGCACGAGGACCTGATTCTGTTACTAAACGTGATGCACTGTCACTGCTCCAAGTGAACTAATTTCCACTTGACCGGACAACGAGAAAGACATTCTCAGTAGGCCGTTGCGGTCAAGTTAGCCGAAAACCCCACCGACCGACCGCGCTCGCCTTACTCTCCTCCGCCATGTCGACACAGCGAAGAACCCGGACGATCCTGCAGTTCCTGGCCGTGCTCCTGGCCCTGGCCGCGACCGGCACCGGCACCGCGCAAGCAGGCGAACCGGCCCTCCTGCACTTCAACCACTCCTACGGCGTCCTTGACCGGGAAACGGCCGACGCCATCGAGCATTCGGCGTACCTCAAGGATTTCGCGAACTTCCAGGTCCGCACCACCACCGGCGCGGGCGGCGAGAAGTGGACCGGCCGCTACCTGATGGGCCGCGAAACCTACCTGGAACTGTTCGGTGTCGGCGACGTCCCCGGCAAGGACGGCGACCTCGGTTCGGCGGGCCTGGGAGTCTCGGTCGAACACACCGGACAGCTGTCCACAGTGGTCCAGCACCTCCACGACGCAGGCGTCACGAACCCCTTGGAATTCCTGCAAACCCGCGACTTCGGCGACGGCAAGCCAGTCCCGTGGTTCAACGGAGTCTTCACCACCGACCAGTACGACACCTTCGGCGCCTGGGGCATGGAATACCGCGCGGAGTACTTCGCCGACCCGCGCAGCAACACCGGCCCAGCGCAATACCCCGGCGACATCAGCCGCAACCG
Organism: Amycolatopsis sp. NPDC114503; assembly: GCF_055633655.1. Lineage (NCBI taxonomy): Bacteria > Bacillati > Actinomycetota > Actinomycetes > Pseudonocardiales > Pseudonocardiaceae > Amycolatopsis > Amycolatopsis sp. NPDC114503. Next base: position 298,672 of record NZ_JBVKDT010000004.1, read on the forward strand.
ATACCTGCCCGACGACTACCGCAATCACCTGATGCGCGACGTCACCGGCATCCGCCTGGGCATCACCGCCCGCGACCTCAGCAACACCCTGCCACTGCTGCGCGCCGGGGGAATGGCAGTACGAGAGCTCCCCACCGGCGCGATCGCAACCGACGGCATGACCACCATCCGCTTCGAAACGGCAACCGCGGACCAAGTCGGCCTGCGCCAAATCGACCTGGCCCTGAACCACCCCGCCGGAACGAAGCACGTCGAGCAACTGGGCCACTCGACACTCACCGTCGGCCCCGGCGCACACGCCCGCTGGACCTTCAACATCCGCAGCTGACCCCTCTTCACGTTCCGTGAAGGGCTCCTTGAGGGAATCTAATTCCCTCAAGGAGCCCTTCACAGACCACCTGCCTCCACGCGCCGCCCCCTCACGGCAGCTCCGTCCGTGAGGGGAACCCTCACAGCCCCTGATTCCCTCAGGGTTCCCCTCACGACCCACTCACCCCCGCAATACGCGCTCCCCAGCAACCACCGTGACATTCGCAGCGAACAAAGCTGCAGCAACGCAGCAAACGCTTTTAAAGCGACCCACGCCCCCAACCAACCAAGCACCCACACCACCCCCGCACCCCGATACGAAGCCAAAAATGCGGTCTGGGGCGGGGTGTTGGAGAATCTTTCCCGCCCTTACAAACCACCCCCAAACAGCCGCACCACAAGATTCTGGGGGTAACCACCAAAAAAAGGGCAACCTCCCCCCCAAGC
>NZ_JBVKDT010000004.1:299437-342523 GCF_055633655.1 Amycolatopsis sp. NPDC114503
TTGTGTTTGTGGGTGTTTTTTCAGGTCCTTTTTCCTTCTTGGACAAGCCGCCCCAGACCGTCATCACAATGGGCTTCGGGGTGCCCCCACCAAACGAGGCGCAATGTCGCCGCCAGGCGACGAGCCGCCCCTACTCCCCCTCCCCAGACCGCAACACAGCCAACTCAGTCCTCCCCCGAATCCCCAACTTCGCATAAATCCGGGTCAAGTGATACTGCACAGTCTTCACCGACAAAAACAACTCCGCAGCCACCTCCCGATTGGACTGCCCCCGAGCCACCATCCGAGCCACCGCCTCCTCCTGCGGCGTCAACAAATCCACCCCGCCCCTAGGCACATGCACGCCCCCGGCCCGCAACTCCCGCTCACACCGAGCCACATACGTCACCGCCCCCATAGACGCGAACCCGTCCCGAGCAGCAACCAGCTGCGTATCCGCCCGAGCCCGCCGCCCCAGCCTCCGCAACGTCTGCCCATAAGCGAACGCGATCCGAGCCTGGTCATACCGCAACGGCAACCCCGCGATCAACTCCACCGCGGCATCAAACGCCGCCACCGCCCCCACATGATCATTCCGCGCCCCCAACAACCGACCACGAGCAGCAGCAAGACGAGCCCGAGCAGAAGCATGCTCCCTCTTCCCCGCCGCCCGCTCATGCGGAGCCAGAAACACATCCGCTTCCTCGGACCGTCCACTAAGGACAAGCGCATGCGCGTAAAGATCCTGCCAAGGCCAATGCCCAGGCTCATCAACCGAAGTAGCCGACGACAACCGGGTCAACGGATGCAACGCCCGCAACACCCCAGCAGAATCCGCCGCAGCCTCAGCGACCTGCGCCCGCGCCAACAAAGCCGGAACCCGCATGATCTCGTAATCCAGCGATCCAGCAGCGCAAGCCAGCAACGCTTCCTCAGCCCGAGCCTGATCCCCCCGCAACGCATGCACCGCGGCCGAAGTCCACTGCAGCAACGGCGCGGTAACCACAATCCCAGTCCGGTCAACCAAAACCAGCGCTTCCCGAACCACCCGCAACGCGTCGTCCCATTCCCCGCTCAGGAACAACGTCCGCGCCAGCCAAGCCTGCGCCCACAAGGAAATCCGCGCCGACCCGCCCAAATAACTAGTAGGCACAGCACTTTCCAAATCCACCCGGGCGTCGTCGATCCGATCCGTCAGCAGATTCAGCCACCCTCGCGCCATCACCACCCGCTGCGCCTGCGCACCATGCCGAATCCGCTCGGACAACTGCCCGTAATCCCGCCGAGCCTGCTTGGCCCGTCCCGAAGCCGCGAGTCCCAGCCCCCGAATCGCCGCAGCCTCCACCGCGGCCGGGGTCTCGGGTACGGCCAATTCAAGGGCCCGATCCGCCCACCGCACCAGGTCCTCGGCGGAGTACCGGCAAAGTGCGTCAAGCACATACCGCTGACATATCAACGCAGCCGTCTCCGGATCCCGCGAAGCGTTGACGATATCCCAGGCCCGGCTCAACCGTCCGCCAGCTTCAGCGGCCCGGCCACGCACGACCGCGAGATAACCCAGCACCGCATCTCGCAACGGCGTCTCCCGCATGCTCTCGACTTCCGGAGCGAGCGCAGCAGCCCGAAACACATCGCCAGCGCCAATCAACGCGTCGACAGCCCGAGTGATCCGAGCCTGCCGCAGCTCAGCGTCCTCAGTAAGCCGCCCAGCGTCGTTGAGCAGCACCGCAGCCGTCCCCCAAGCCCCTGCCGCCGCCCGCTCGACCGCCAGCGCGTCAAGCCGATCCGCGACACTCGCGTCCGGCACCGGACTGGCCGCGACCAGCAACCGCAAACTCCGCGCCGGATCGTCGACCAGCTCCGCCGCCCGCCGCTGCAGCTTCGACCGCCGCTCCGGCCCCAGACCGGCGAGCACCGCCGCGCGAACCATCGGATCCGGCGGCCCCACCTCGGCAAGCCCCCGCGGCGCGAGCTCGACCAGCCGCGCCGCACAAGCCTCGTCCAGCACCGGCAGCGGATCCCCCTCGAGATCGGCCAACGACGCCGCCGACCGCACCGCCGTACCGGCACCGAGCACCGCAGCAGCCGCGACAAACCGTTCCGCCGCAGGGGAAAGCTGTGCGACCGTCTCCCGGACCGAAGCAGCGACGGCGGCCGGAGCAGGCAGGTTGGGATCGAACCCGGCCCAGATACCCCGCGGCACCTCGGTCAGCAGCTGCACCACAGAGCGCGGCCGGCCAAGAGTGTGCCGGCACAACCGTTCAGCCATCGTCGGATGCAAGGCGATACCGCGCGCCGAGGCCATTTCGGACACTTCCGCGGCGTCCAGAGGCGGCACGCGCACCTCGTCGCCGGACATCCGGGCGAGCAACTCCAGAACGCCCGCACGAGCGCGAGAATCCCCTGTGGCCGCGGTGAACAACACCGTGGCGCGAACCGCCGGATGATGCCGCAGCAGCGACGACAACGTCCGCACCGAGTCCACATCGGACAGGTGCGCGTCGTCGACCACCAGCAACGTCCCCGGCACCAGTTCCGCCGCGATCCGCCCCGCGACCGGCAACGGCCCGCCGTCTGCCGAAAGGCCCGGGAACAGCTGCTGCAGCACGGCGAACACGCTGCCGCTCTCCCATTCGGCTGCGGTCGCCCAGAGCACCGGCCCGGGGAACGCGTCGGCGGCCCGCCGCGCCAGCGTGGTGCGCCCGCATCCGGCCGGACCGCACAGCAGCACCGCCCGCCCCGCCCGGGACAGCAGGCCGGCCAGTTCCTCCGCCGCTGTCGTCACGGTCCTCCCCGCTTCGCCGGATGCCGCCGTCAGCCGAGATCGCCCCCGGCCACGGGCAGGACGGTGCCGGTCACGTACGAGGCCTCGTCCGAGGCCAGGAACGCGATCGCCGCGGCCTGCTCGTCCAGGGTGCCGTACCGCTTCAGCAATGACGACCCGACAGTCTGGTCGATGTGCGCCTGGAACCACTCCCGTTCCTGGTCAGTGGCCGGATCGGGGCCGCCGCGCGGAATCCGCCGGGGCGGGGCTTCGGTGCCGCCCGGCGCGGTCGCGACCACGCGGACGCCGGCGTCGGCGTACTCGAACGCCAGCGACGCGGTGAGCGCGTTGATCCCGCCTTTCGCCGCCGAGTACGGGATCCGGTGGATGCCGCGCGTGGCCGCCGACGACACGTTCACGATCACCCCGCCGCCCCGCCGCGCCATCGACGGCAGCGCGGCCCGGCAGGAGAACAGCGTGGTCAGCAGGGACCGACGGACCTCGGCTTCGATCTCGTCCGGGCCGAACTCGGTGAACGGCTTGAACCGCAGCGCACCGCCGACGTTGTTGACCAGCACGTCGATCCGGCCGAACCGGGCCAGCGCCGCCTCCGCGACCGCCTGCGCGCCCTCCCAGGCCTCCAGGTCGGCGACGACCGCGGCGGCCTCGGGCAGCTCGTCGGCCAAGGCGCTGACCAGACCGGACCGGTCGGCGAGCACCAGCGCGCCGCCCTCCGCGGCGATCCGCCGGGCCGTCGCCTCGCCAATCCCCTGCGCGGCACCGGTGACCACCACGACCTTGCCCGCGAAGCGTCCTGGCGACAGGAATTTCGGTCCCGCCGCCGCGCCGCCCATCGCCCGCCGAGTGGTGACCTTCGACCGTTCCGCGTGCTCGGCCACCAGCCGTCGCGCGGTCGCCCGGTCTCCGGACTCGAACGCGGCGACCAAGTCCAGGTGATCCTGCGTGCAGCGCGGATGGCACCAGGTCGCGTTGCGCAGCGTCTCGGCCATGTGGCCTTTCACGCCGAGTGCCTGATATGCCTGCAGCAGGTGCTCGTTGCCGGTGAGCGTGAACAGGTAGTCGTGGAACGCCGCGTTGGTTTCGGTGTAGGCAGCGGCGTCCAGGAACCGGTCACCGTCCACATAGGGCACTGTCGACTCGGCCAGCAGCCGGTATCCGGCGAGCTGGCCCGACGTCAGCCGTCCGATGGTCAATTCGAGCGCACCCAGTTCGAGCGCTTGGCGGGCCTCGAAAACGGCGTCCGATTCATGCACCGACGGGTGTTCCTCGCCGATTTCGTACTCGCCCGGCGTTTCGTCGGCCGCGGGCAGCATTTCCTGGCCCGCGATCGTCCGCGCGACCCGTGCTTCTTCCGCCGCGGACAGCGCCGCTCCGGCCCGCAACGGGGCCAATTCGACCATCGGGAACAACTCCTGCCCGGCCAGCGCACGACCCGCGACGAACTCCAGCTCCGGCTCAGGTTCAGGATCGGCCACTGCCACCGGCTGCACCGGGATCTCAGGTGCCCGAACCGGTGCGGCGAGCGCGAACTTCTCGTAATAGAACCCCGTCGGCTCGAACCCGGCCGACGCGAAATGCCCTCGCACCGCCTCCACCATCGGCGGCGGACCGCACAGATACACCGCGACGTCGCCGCCGTGCAGGTGCTCGTCGCGGATCAGCGTGGTCACGTAGCCCTTGTTCGGCGCGGCACTTCCCGGATCCGAGACGCAGTAATCCCAGGTCAGCCCCGGAACCTCCCCGGCGAGCTTCTCCAGCGTCGCCGTCTCCACCAGGTCGTCGTCAGTACTCACGCCGTACACCAGATGCGATGGCCTGGTCACGCCAGAATCGCGCATAGTGCGCACTATGGACAGAATCGGCGCGAGCCCGGTGCCCCCGGCCAGCAGCAACACCGGCCGGTCAGTCTCGCGCAGGAAGAAACTCCCGTGCGGCCCGGTGAACGTCAATTCGTCGCCGGATTTCGCCCGGCCAGTCAGATAATCCGACATCACGCCGCCGGGCGAGAGCTTCACCAGGAAGGTCAGCCGCTCGGCTTCGGGTGCATTGCTGAACGAATACGATCGCGTCGTCTCGGTGCCGGGAACGGTGATGTTCACGTACTGCCCAGGCAGAAACGCGAGCCGATCCCGATCACGGATCTCTACCGTCAATGACATCGTCGTCGGCGAAAGCCGTTCCAGCGCGACAAGGGTGCCGTGATGCTCAGCAGCCTGCGTCTTCGCGACCGCCGACGTGCTCGCGATCTGCAACACCAGATCGGACTTCGGCTTCATACTGCACGGCAGCACATAACCGCGCTCGGCCTCGTCCGCGCTCAAGGCGTCCTCGAGATAGGAACCGCCCTCGTACTCCCCCGATTCGCAGAACGCCTTGCAGGTTCCGCACGCACCGTCGCGGCAGTCGAGCGGGATGTTGATGCGCTGCCGGTACGACGCGTCCGCGACGGTCTGATCCGGCGCGCACGTGACGAAGCGGGTGACGCCGTCCTCAAAGGACAGAGCGATCCGGTGGTTCATGACCGCCTCCGCTCAGAAGTGGTACACGTCGACGACGTGATGGATGTAATCGTTCTTGAGCACCACCGTCTTCCGCCGGATCAACGGCGACGGACCGGAGAAATCGACGGTGTAGAACGAGGTCCCGTAATACGGATCGACCGTGTGGTACCGGAAGTACATCGTGTGCCAGTTGAACCGCACGTCCACGAGATCGCCGTGCCGCTCGATCAGCTCGACGTTCGAGATGTTGTGGCTGGTCCGCGGTTCCGGAATCGACGTCGCGCTGGACCGTTCGGTGCGGATCCGGAACACCCGGTCCTCGAGGCCGCCCTTGTTCGGGTAGTAGATCAGCGAAATGTCGCGCTGCGGATCCTCGGTCAGCAGATCGTCGTCGCCCCAGGAAGGCATCCAGTACACGACGTCGTCGGCGTAGCATTCCAGCCACTTCTCGAACTCGCGATCGTCCAGATATCGCGCCTCGCGATAGAGGAACTGCTCGACGTCGTGCTGGGTGATGGTCTTCTCGGCGGCGGCGGTCATCGGGTCTCTCCTCGAACGGCCTGCTCACGGGCGATCGCCGCGCGCATGGTCTCCTGCCAATACCCGTGCTGCACCGGATAAAGGCCCTCGTCCTCGTTCTTCTGCCCGGCCGACACGACACCGTCGAGCCCGAGCGACGACGCCACCTCGTCCGGCCCGGTGAGCCAATGCCGCGCGCCGCGGCTCATGTCGTTCCACGGCGCGGCCGTCGCGCGGAAAGTGAGCTGGCAGGACCGGAATTCCTCCAGGTCGTCCGGCGTCGCCATGCCCGAAGCGTTGAAGAAGTCCTCGTACTGCCGGATCCGCCACGCCCGCGACTGCGCGCTTTCGCCCTTCGGCGCGATGCAGTAGATGGTGACCTCGGTCTTGTCCGGCGCGATCGGCCGGAAATGCCGGATCTGCGTGGAGAACTGGTCCATCAGGTACACGTTGGGATACACGCACAGGTTCCGGGACCCGCGCACCATGAACTCGCCCTTGGCGTCGCCGTACTTCTCCTTCAGCTCCGCCATCCTCGGCCACAGTGGACGGTCCTGCGGGTTGCCCGCCCAGGTCCACAGGCACAGGTGCCCGTGCGGGAACGACCAGTAGCCGCCGCCGGACTTGCCCCACGAACCGGCGTCGAGTGTCTTCGTGTCGTTGGCCGATTCGCCGGTGTTGCGCCGGGCCGTGGTGGCCGCGTAATTCCAGTGCGTCGCGGTGACGTGGTAACCGTCCGCGCCGTTCTCCGCCTGGACCTTCCAGTTGCCGTCGTAGGTATATGTGGAAGCCCCGCGTAGTACTTCAAGTCCGTCCGGCGACTGGTCCACGAGCATGTCGATCACCTTCGTGGCGTCGCCGAGATGCTCGGTCAGCGGCAGCACATCCGGGTTGAGGCTCCCGAACAGGAACCCGCGGTAAGACTCGAAGCGGGCGACCTTCGTCAGGTCGTGCGAGCCGCCGGTGTCGAACGACTCCGGGTAGCCCGCACCGTCCGGGTCCTTGACCTTCAGCAGCTTGCCGTCGTTGCGGAAGGTCCAGCCGTGGAACGGGCAGGTCAGCGTGGGCCGGTTGTCGCGTTTGCGCCGGCAGATCATCGCGCCGCGGTGCGCGCAGGCGTTGATCAGGCAGTGCAGTTCGCCGGCCTTGTCGCGGGTGAGGACGACCGGCTGGCGCCCGATCATGGTGGTGAAGTAGTCGCCCGGGTCCGGCAGCTGGCTCTCGTGCGCGAGGTAGATCCAGTTGCCCTCGAAGATGTGCTTCATCTCGAGTTCGAAGATCTCCTCGTCGGTGAAGATCCGGCGGTTCGCGCGGTAGACGCCCGCCTCCGGGTCCTCCACCACCGCGTCCGCGACTACGGAAGCGGCGTGGGCATGCGTCTCGGTCATGACTCCTCCAACGGGCCTCTGATCTGCACTGATCTGCACTGATCGGCTCCTGAGCAGGGCGTTGACCGCACTGTGCCAGCCCGTGGCCGCCGCCACACCAGGGCAAGACCCAGTCCTGACCTAGGGTGTGATTATTCGATGCCGTTTATCAATCGCACGCAAACCGCTCCTTGTCTTCACTCAATGCCGGAACTTACGGTGAGCGGGACGAGGAGCCGGTGAGGAGGCAGCCCGATGGAACTGCGCCACCTGCGGTACTTCGCCGCCGTCGCCGAGACCTGCCACTTCGGCCGCGCCGCCGAACGCCTGCACCTCGCCCAGCCCGCGCTTTCGCACGCGATCCGGCAGCTGGAGGACGAGCTGGGCGTCGCCCTGCTCAGCCGCACGACGCGGCAGGTGCAGGTCACCCCGGCCGGCCGGTTCTTCCTGGCCGAGGCCCAGCGGATCCTGGACGCCGTCGAGGCGGGGGCGCGCGGAGCCCGGCGCATCGCCGACGGCCGCCGCGGGCTCGCCCGGATCGGCTTCACCGGCACCGCCGCGCTGTCGCACCTGCCGCAGGTCGCCCGCGCGCTGCAGCACCGGCTGCCCGAGGTCGAACTCGAAGTGCACGCCGACCTGCTCACCGGCGAGCAGTGCGAACAACTGCGCGACGGCACGCTCGACATCGGCGTGCTGCGTCCGCCGGTCACCGGCGGCGACCTCGACCTGCACGTCATCGAGACCGAGCCGCTCGTGCTCGCCGTCCCGGCCGACCACCGGCTCGCGGTGGAACCGGTGGTGGCGATGAGCGATTTGCGAGCCGAAGCCTTCGTCACCTACCCGGCCAGCTATTCCGTCGTCAACGAAGCGGTGCTGCGCAGCTGCCGCGACGCCGGATTCACCCCGCAACGCGAGCACGAAGCCGCCGGTACCGCGGTGCTGCTCGCCCTGGTCGCCGGCGGTCTCGGCGTCGGCGTCGTCCCCGCGTCCGCTCGGGCGCTGCCGCTGGCCGGGGTCGTGTTCCGCGACCTCGCCGGCGCCGCCACCGTCCAGCTCGCGCTCGCCTGGCACCGCGACCGGGCCTCGGCACTGGTCCCGGCCGTGCTCGACGCGCTCGGCGAGCTGTTCCCCGTCGAAGTGCCCGTGTCAGGGAGGACACGATGAAGATCACCCGGGTGGAGGCGATCCCGTTCGCCATCCCCTACCGCAAACCGCTGCGCTTCGCTTCCGGCGAGGTGCACACGGCCGAGCACGTGCTGGTCCGCGTGCACACCGACGACGGAGTGGTCGGCGTCGCCGAAGCGCCGCCGCGGCCGTTCACCTACGGCGAGACCCAAGCCGGGATCGTGGCCGTGCTGGAGACCGTGTTCGCCCCGCAGGTGGTGGGACTGAGCCTGCTCGAACGCGAGACAGTGCACGCCAGGCTCTCCCGCACGGTCGGCAATCCGGCCGCGAAGTCCGCTTTGGACATGGCGATCTGGGACGCGCTGGGGCAAAGCCTCGACGTCTCGGTCACCGAATTGCTCGGCGGCTACACCGACCGCATGAAGGTGTCGCACATGCTCGGCTTCGACGAGCCGGCCGCGATGGTCGCCGAAGCCGAGCGGATTCGCGACAGCTACGGCATCACCACGTTCAAGGTGAAGGTCGGCCGCCGTCCGGTTTCCCTTGACACCGCGGTGGTTCGCGCCTTGCGGGAACGATTCGGCGCCGAGGTCGACCTGTACGTGGACGGCAACCGGGGCTGGACCGCCGCGGAATCCGCCCGTGCGATGCGGGAAATGGCCGACCTCGACCTGCTGTTCGCCGAGGAGCTGTGCCCCGCCGACGACGTACTCGGCCGCCGCTGGCTCGTGTCGCAATTGGACGTTCCGTTCATCGCCGACGAATCCGCGGTGACCCCGGCCGACGTGACCCGCGAGATCCTTTCCGGATCGGCCACCGCGATCAGCATCAAGACCGCCCGCACCGGCTTCACGCGTTCGCAGCGCACGCACCATCTCGCGGAAGGTCTCGGGCTGGAAGTGGTCATGGGCAACCAGATCGACGGCCAGCTCGGTTCACTGTGCACTGTCGCGTTTGGATCGGCGTACGAGCTGACGTCGCGCCGCCCCGGCGAACTGTCCAACTTCCTCGACATGACCGACGACCTGCTCGCCGAACCGCTGTGCATCGCGGACGGCGAACTGGTCATCCGCCCCGGCGCCGGTCTCGGCGCCGCACTCGACCCCGGCAAGCTCCGGCACTACCGGCAGGACCGCTGAGCCGGAAACCCCCGATGGATCAAGGAGGATTCATGACTGCCACGCATTCCCCCACCGCCGCCGCGTCCGGAGCCAACGCCACCGAACGGTTCAAGAGCGACAAGTTCGCCGGCGTCGCGGGCACCCCGAAGGAACGGGTCAGCCTGCTCGCCCGCGAGGTGCTCGAGGCCGTGCACGCGACGATCCGCAAGCACAAGGTGACCTACGAGGAGTACAACGCGCTCAAGTCGTGGCTGATCAGCGTCGGCGAGGACGGCGAATGGCCGCTGTTCCTGGACGTCTGGGTCGAGCACGTCGTCGAGGACGTCGCCACCGAGCACCGCCAGGGCAACAAAGGCACCATCGAAGGCCCCTACTACGTGCCGGACGCCCCCGAGCAGGGCGCGCGCGGTTCGGTGCCCTCGCGGGAAAACGAGCCGGGCACCCCGCTCGTCTGGACCGGGCAGGTCACCTCGACCACCGGTGCGGCGCTGGGCGGCGCGAAGGTCGAACTGTGGCACGCGGACGCGGACGGGCTGTACTCGCAGTTCGCGCCGGACATCCCGGAGTGGAACCTGCGCGGCACCTTCACCGCCGACGACGAAGGCCGCTTCGAAATCCACACCGTGCGCCCCGCGCCGTACCAGATCCCGACCGACGGCGCGTGCGGCAAGCTGATCGCGGCGGCGGGCTGGCACGCCTGGCGTCCGGCGCACCTGCACGTCAAGGTGTCCGCGCCGGGGCACGAACTGCTCACCGCGCAGCTGTACTTCCCGGGCGACGAGCACAACGACGACGACATCGCGTCCGCGGTGAAGCCGGAACTGCTGCTCGACCCGCAGACGACCGACCACGGCGAGACCATCGAGTACGACTTCGTCCTCGACCCGGCCAACTGATTCGGCAGGAGACTCATGCTTTACCACGTGCGGATGGACGTCCGCCTTCCCCCGGACCTGGACCCGGCGGTCCGCGACGCCCTCATCGCGCGCGAGAAAGAGTACAGCCAGCAGCTGCAGCGCAGCGGGAAATGGCCGCACATCTGGCGGATCGCGGGCGAGTACGCGAACTACTCGGTGCTGGACGTCGCCGACCACGACGAACTGCACCAGATCCTGTCGAACCTGCCGCTGTTCCCGTACATGGACATCCAGGTGACCGCCCTCGCGCGGCACCCGTCCAAAGTGGACTGACCCGCTCGCTGCCTGTCGTCTCAGCCCGGCGGGTCAGGCTCCGACTGCCACGACCCGGTCCGCGTGCTCGGCCAGCAGCGGATCGTGGGACGCCACCAGCACCGCCGTCCCGCGATCCGCTGCCCGGCGCAAAGCCGTCAGCACCATCTCCGCGTGCGCACGGTCCTGATGCGACGTCGGCTCATCCGCGAGCAGCACCAACGGCCCGGCCGCCAAAGCTCGCGCCACCGCACCTCGCTGCTGTTCCCCGCGCGAAACCTCGCTCGGCAATCGGTCGGCCAGTTTCGCCAAGTCCAGAGTTTCCAGCAGTTTCGACTGATCTGGCGGCTCCGTCGCGGTCCGCGCGGCGAACGCGAGGTTGTCCGCGACCGTCAGCTCCTCGAACAGCGCGATCGACTGCGGCACGAAAGCCAGCGCGTGCCACGGCTGCTCCGGCACCGGCACGTCCGGCATCGGCGGATGCGCAGTCACCGTCCCGCTGTCCGGCGTATCCCAGCCGCCCGCGATCATCAGCAAAGTGCTCTTGCCTGAGCCGGACGGACCGGTCAGCGCGACCAATTCCCCCGCCGTCAGATCCAGGCTTGTGTGCCGCAGCACCGGCATCCCGCCATGGGAACGGCTTACGTCCGACAGACTCAGCAAAGCGCTCACCGGACCCTCCCGTCCACGAGTTCCACCACGTCGTCCGCCGCCTCGGCCAGCACCGGGTCGTGCGTCGCGACCACGACGGTCTGGCCTGCCTCCGCCAACGCACGGAATGCCTCCGCGACCAATCCGGCCGAGGAACGGTCCAATTGCGCGGTCGGTTCGTCCGCCAGCACCGCGTCCGGGTCGCCGACCGCGGCGAAGGCGAGCGCGGTTCGCTGCTGTTCGCCGCCGGAGAGCTGGCGCGGGCGGTGGCCGCGGCGGTCGTCGAGGCCCAGCCGGTCGAGCAAGGACAGCGAGAGACCGGTGCCGCGCATTTTCGCCGCCAGCTCCAGATGTTCCTGCACCGTCAGGTAATCCAGCAGATTGTCGACGGGATTCTGGAATACGTAGCCGATCCGCCGCCTCCGCACCGCCCGGCGCTCCCGCGCGGACAACGCGGTGACGTCCGTCCCGCCGACCTCGACCCGGCCCTCGTCCGGTCGTTCCAGGCAAGCCAGCAGCCGCAGCAAGGTCGATTTGCCCGACCCGGAAGGCCCGACCAGCGCGGTGATCCGGCCGCGCGCGGCGGCGATCGACACCCCGTGCAACGCGGTCAGCGAACGACCGGCGGTGCGGTAGCTGTGCGTCAATCCAGTACCCCGAACAGCATCAAGCCGTGTCACGCAACACCTCCGAAGGCAAAGCCCGCGCAGCCGCGCGCTGGGCCGCGTAAGTAACGACAAGCGCGACGACCACCGCCGCGAGCAGCAACCGCCCGCCCGGCCCCCACGGCACCGGGATCACGGTGCCCGGCGGAGTCGCCGGATCGAGGTCGTAACCCTCGGAGGTCACCGAGACCGCGAGGGCCGCGAACCCGGCGCCCAAAGCGAATCCGGCCGCCAGCAACCCGCCGACCTCGTAGGCGAGCGCCCGCCAATGCGCACCCGAGGTGATCCCCATCCGACGCAGCAGCACATACGCTCCGCGCCGGACGCGCGCCCGGGCGTTGAGATACAGCAAGAGTCCCACTAGGACAACCACACCGACCAAAGCGGACACTGCGGTCAGAAATGCGAAGGTGTAGGTGACTCCGCCGTACACGCCGTGCGCGGTGACGTCGGTCGCGCGGCTCACCGTCCCGGCCGGAACCCCGGCTTTGCCCAATTCCGGCAGCACCTGCGCCGGATCGCCGCGCGCCCACAGCTCGCGGTGCACGCTCTCTCCGGCGAACTTGGCGAGAATGTCCTTGCGCAGCAGCAATTCCGGGAACCCCGCGCTCTTCCCGGGAAGCTGCGCCACCGTGACGACTCGCAGCGGCAGATCCTTGCCCTGAATGCTGAGCGTCGCTTGCGCGGGAGCGTCCGGGACTCCGGCGATGACGCCGACCGGGCTGTCGCCGGACATCTGGTCGAGCAGCTCCGGCAGCGTCGGCCCGCTGAGGTGGTCGTCCCAGAACGCGGCGGAGCCGAAGGTCGACGGGTCGACGCCGAGCACGTTCACCGTCTTGCTGCCCAGATACGCCGAGTCGTAGCGATCGACCAATGTGGACTGTCCACTGAGGCCGGGCGGGATCGCGGCGGGACCGGTCAGATGCACCACGACATCCGAACCGACCACCAACTGGCCCTCGTCGTCGAGAGTGCGCTGGACGGAGCCGGTAACCGTGGTGGCGAAGAGCGAAAGCGCCACCGGTACCGCGGTCGCCCCGACCAGCACAGCCGCTGCGGCCGGCGCCGAAGCAAGCCGTCGCCAAGCCAGGAAAGCCACTGCCCGTTCTCGCCGCACCGCGCGTATCCGGGGCAGCATCAGCCGCACGACCCGGGTCACCAGCATCGCCAGCCCCAGCACCAGCAGCAACGGCACGACGATCAGCCGCGGCGGGATCCGCGCGACCGAACCGGCCTGACCGAGCCCGGTCTGGGTGCCGTCGCCGAGGGCGAAGTAGCAGACCAGCGCCGCGACGAGCGGGAGGATTTCCCACGGCAGATGCCGGATCCGCGAGGTGCGCGCGTCGAACATCGCCCGCGTGCGGAGGACGACCGAACCGGCGATCCCGGCGAGCGTCGCCAGGAACGCGACCGCCGCGCCGCCGATCGAATAGCCGAGCGCGGACGGCGTCACCAGCGGACTCGGCCCCAGCGCGCTGACCAGCCCGCGCGCGGCGAACCAGCCGCCGATGGCGCCGAGCAGCACGATGGAACCCAGCTCCAGCAACGCTTTCCCGGCCAGCGCGCCCGGCCCGGCCCCGCGCGCGGACAGCACCGCCAGCTCGGCCCGGCGGCGTTCGGCCCAGAACGACCCGACCGTCGCCGAAATGACCAGTCCGGTCATCGACCCGGCGACGCCGATCGGCACGACCGTCGAGGCGAGCGAGGATTCGACCTGGTCAGCCCGGTCGGCGATGCCGCGCAGCGACGAAGTGAACTGCATCCGGCCGCGCTGCGCGAACAGATCCGGCTGGTTCTCGGTGCGCGCCCGCACCTGTTCGAGGCCGGCGATCGTGGCGGGCGCGTCCGCGGTGGTCAGCCCGTTCTGGTCGACCGAGGCTTCGAGAAGACTGCCGATGCCCGAGTCGGCCGGGGTCAGTCCGAACAGAGCGTCCCGCGATACGAAGGCCACCGGGAAGACCGGAGCCTCGCTCAGCGGGTTCGGCCGGTACAGCGCCTGCAGATGGCACCAGAACGGCTGGTCCGGAAGCTCGCGCAGGTCCCGGTACACCGCGGCGACCGGCATCGTCTTGACCGGAGCGCCCGGCGGCACGCCTCCCTTCGGGGACCAGCCGCCTTGGATCACCACCTGGTCGCCCGCGTGCAGCCCGCGCGCCCGCGCGAACTGGCTGGACACCCAGATGCCCGGCCCCTTGCCGCCCTCCATGACCTGCAGGTGCGCGGCGAAATCGTCCTGGTAGACCAGCCAGCTCGCGGACTGTTCCGGGTTCGGCGAGCCCGCCCGGACCGGATTGACCTTCGCCGAGCTGGAGAGCGTCGACCGCACTCCGGACAGCCGCGGCACGTCACCAGCCGCGTCACGCGCGACGGCGAGCCGAGCCTCCTCGAGCGCCTTCCCGGTCGGCCCCGTAGCGCCCGGATACGGCTGGGACATCGGCAGCCCGCCGGACCACTCGGCCCCGACCGCCCACTGGCACGCCCGGTTCATCTGGTCGTGCAGCGTCGCGTTCCCGGCCGAGGACAGAAACAGCGCCACCGCCGCCGCGGGCAACGCGACGAGCACCGCCGCCGCGATGGCGGCCACTACGACCGCCGGTTGCCGCCACCCTGTTTTCGGCGCCCGTGTCCACGGCGTCGCCCCCCACCCACGCATCTGCCGAGTCTGCCACGATCCCGGTTTCGGCGGGGGCGCTGCTCAATGTCCGTGAAGGGCTCCTTGAGGGAATCTAATTCCCTCAAGGAGCCCTTCACGGACGTTCACGCACCCGATGCGAACAGAGCGCGTCTCTCCGAGTACAGAACGCTTACTTGGCCTGCCAAACCGGCGCGCGCTTCTCGACGAACGCCAGCGTTCCCTCGCGGACGTCCTCGCTCGTCATGACCCCGACGGCGTTCTCGCGGGTGTTGTCCCACGCGCTGTCCTCGGCCGCGATCGCACCGTCCACAATGCCCAGTGCGACGCGTTTGCTGGCCTGCACCGCCAACGGCGCGTTCGCGGCGATTTTCTCCGCCAGCGCCAGTGCCTCGGTCAGCACGTCGGCGTCCGGGACCACGTGGTTCACCAGACCCAGCGTCGCCGCGCGGGCGGCGTCCAGCGGTTCGCCGGTGAACATCATCTCCATCGCGATCTTCGGCGGGATCTGCCGGGGCAGCCGGAACACGCCGCCGGCCGCGGCGAAGAGGCCGCGCTTTACTTCGGGCAGCCCGAATTTCGCCGATTCGGCCGCCACCACCAGGTCGCTGGCCAGTGCGAGTTCGGTGCCGCCGCCGAGGGCGAATCCGTTCACCGCGGCGATCGTCGGCTTCGAGATCGGGTGCCGCGCGTATCCGGCGAATCCCCATTCCTCGTTGCCCGGCGCGGCGAGCGATTCGCCCCGCGACACGGCTTTCAGGTCGGCTCCGGCGCAGAACGCCCGCTCCCCCGCGCCGGTCAGCACGACGACGCGCGTTTCCGGATCCTGCTCGGCGCGCTCCAGCGCGGTGCCGACGAGTTCGCTCAGCTCGGAGTTGACCGCGTTCATCGCGTGCGGCCGGTTGAGCGTGATGACCAGGATGTGTCCGCGCTGGTCGACGAGCGCGGCCGGGGCGTCATCGGGCATGGTCTGCCTCCTCCGCCGGCGCGAAGACCGGCACCTTCTCGTGGTCGGGTTCGGGGCCGGAGGGCACGAAGACCGCCCGCACCGGCAGCTGCCAGAGGTCCGCGTCCGGGTCGGCGTCGAGCCGGCACCACCACCACGGTCCCTCGGTCAGCTCCACGATGCCGACGACCACGCGCTCCGGTTCGCCGCCGTCGCGCGCCCGCTTGTGCACCACCGACCACGACACCACCGTGCCGGTTCCCGCCGCGGCCGTCCACTCCAGATCGTCATCGGGGTCCGGGACCGTGCGCGGGTCGAGGTATTCGCCGGTGCCGCGCCGCCGCAACAGCCGGAACTCGCCGATCGCGGTTCCGTCGAAGAACGCCGCGGACTCTTCGTCGCGGGCGACTGGGTTGATACGCATCGTCATCCCTCCGCTCACGCCGCGCCGAGCACGAGCGTGCTGTGGTGGTCCAGAATGCCGCCGTTGCCGGAGACCAGCACGGTGTCGTGCTTCGGCACCTGGCGTTCGCCGCCCTGGCCGCGCGCCTGGATGATCGCCTCGGACAGCGGCGTCATGCCCCACAGGTAGTACGACGAGAGCTGGCCGCCGCCGGTGTTCACCGCGAGCTTGCCGTCCGGGCCGAGCATGCCGGGCGTCGCGACGAACTCGCCGCCTTCGCCCTTGCCGCAGAACCCGTAGTCCTCCAGGGTGAGCAGCGCGGTGAAGGTGTAGCAGTCGTAGATCTCGGCGACGTCGATGTCCTCAATGGTCACTCCGGCCATCTCCATCGCCGCCGGACCGGACTGCGCCGCGCCGCTCACGAGACCGAGATTGTCGTTGCGGCGGAAGGAGTTCCCCGGGTGCGCCTGACCCCAGCCGAGCACCTGGACGGCAGGCTGAGCCAGAGAAGCCGCGCGCTCCGCGGAAGTCACGATCACCGCGGCGCCGCCGTTCGACACCAGGCAGCAGTCCAGCAGGTGGAACGGTTCCGCGATGAACCGTGACGCTTGATGGTCGGCCAGGGTGATCGGATCCCGCAGCTGCGCCAGCGGGTTCTTCGCCGCCCACGCGCGCTGGGCGACCGCGATCGCGCCGAGTTGCTCGCTCGTGGTGCCGTAAGTCTTCATGTGCCGTCGCGCGGCGAGGGCGTAGAACGAGTTCGGTCCGGCGAAACCGCTGGAGCCCAGCAGGCTTCCCCAGCCGGTCGGGGTCGTGCGACGGCCGCCGTAGGCCGCGCCGGTCGCCTTGCCCTGCTTGAGCGGGGCGTCCGCGAACACGCAAGCGACGGTGTCGGCCATGCCCGCTTCGACGGCCATCGCGGCGTACTGCACCATCGCGCCCGCTGTCGAGCCGAACGCCTGCATCTGGGTGAACAGACGCAGGTCCCGCAGTCCTAAGTCGACTTGCAGGCTCAGGTCCACTCCGGGCGTCGTTCCGGCGGACACCAGCAGCCCGTCGATGTCCGACAGCCCGATCCCGGCGTCGTCAGCCGCGCGCCGGACTGCTTGCGCGGCGAACTGCCGCGCGCTCGGACCGTAGACTTTGCCCAGCTCAGTGAGCCCGAGGCCGGCGATTGCCGCCCTCCGGCGCGCCGGGGTTTCCCGCCTGCTCGTCATCTCGTCGCACTCCGTTCCCGACCGGTGGTCGCACCTCCACGTTCGCATCCCGCTGACCCGGCGTAAACGACCGGTCGGGACACCGGCAGATGAGCGCCCGCGACACGTGCGCCGATGTCCCTTCCGGAAACCTGCCGGTGTCGGAATCCGTGATGTACATCGCCGTTTTCCGCACCCAGCATGGGAATCGAGATCCGGCGACGGGAAAGGCGGTCCGGCGATGGCGATCAGCGCCGCGGAAACCGAACAGCTGCGGGAGGCGGTGCGCGACCTGCTCGCGGACTGCTGCACGGAGGCCGACGTACGCCGCGTGATGGCGACCGGCTCCGGTTACGACCCGGAGCTGTGGAAACAGCTGGCTGAGCTGGGGTTGCCCGGCCTGCTGATCGCGACGGAATATGGCGGGGTCGGCCTGGGCGCGGAAGAACTCGAAGCGGTTTCGGAGGAAATCGGGGCGGCGCTGGTGCCGTCGCCGTTTCTGTCCAGTTCAGTGCTGACGGCTTCGCTCATCGACGCGGCCGGGTCCGAAGAGGACAAACGCCGTCTGCTGCCCGCGCTCGCCGACGGGTCTTCGATCGGAACCGTCGCCGTCACTGGTCCTGCCGGCACTTGGACGCCCGAAGGTGTTGCGGTACAAGCGAACGGGACCCTCACCGGGACTGCTTCCTACGTAACCTTTGGCCAGCTTGCCGACGTCATTCTCGTAGTGGCTCGCACGGGCGACGACATCGGCGTCTTCGAGGTCTCGCCCGACGCAGCCGGCTTCACCCGCACTGCGGCGACGGTATTCGACCCGACCGTACGGCTATCTCAATTCACCTTCGCTGATACACCAGCGCGGCGAGTTGGTACTGCAGGGTGGGAAGCAGTGCAGCAAGCCTTGGACACCAGCGTGGTCGCGCTGGCCGGAGAACAGGCAGGCGGCGCTCGTAAGATCTTTGAGACAACCGTCGAATATCTCAAGACCCGCGTGCAGTTCGGCCGAGCGATCGGCAGCTTCCAGGCGATGAAACACCTCGCCGCGGACCGCCTCCTGGATGTCGAATCCGCGACCTCCGCCGCCCGGCACGCCGCGTCCGACGGCAGTCCGGGCGCGATCGCGCTCGCCGGGTTCGCCTGCGCGGAAGCGTACGAAACCGTTGCCCTGTCAGCGATCCAGATGCACGGCGGGATCGGCTTCACCTGGGAACACCCGGCGCACCTGTACCTGCGCCGCGCCCGCTCCGGCGCACAGCTGTTCGGCGGCTCGCGGCTGCACCGGGAGCGTTACCTCGTTTCGAAGGGGGCCTGACTCATGACCACCACCCTGCCCAGCGCGGACCAGCTCCGCGAAGAAGTCCGCGCGTGGCTCGCCGCGGAATGGACCGGGCTTACTCCACCCGAAGACCGTTGGGATACCACCCCGGAGCGCGTGGCATGGCTGGAAAAGGTCGTCGCCGCCGGATACGCCGTGCCGACCTGGCCGGTCGAACGGTCCGGCCGCGGCTACCCGGCCGAACTGGCCGACGCGATCGCCTCGGAGTTCGAGGCGGTCGGCGCTCCCGGCGCCCGGCAGGACAAGTACAGCATCCCGGCCAACACCGTCCTCGCGTTCGGCACCGAGAAACTCAAGAACGACCTGCTGTACGACGTCCTCACCGAACGCTCCCGGACCTGCCTGTTCTACAGCGAACCCGGCGCGGGATCCGACCTGGCCGGAGTCCGCACCACCGCGGTCCGCGACGGCGACCGCTGGATCGTCAACGGCCAGAAGGTCTGGACGTCCGGAGCGAAAACCGCGGACTACGCACTGCTCATCGCCCGCACCGACTGGGACGTCCCGAAGCACAAAGGCCTCAGCTACTTCGTCGTGCCGATGCACCAGCCCGGCGTCGACATCCGGCCGCTGGTGCAGATCACCGGCGAATCCCACTTCAACGAGGTGTTCCTGACCGACGTCGAAATCCCGGCGGACTACCTGGTCGGCGACGAGGGCAAGGGCTGGCGCGTCCTGCAGACCGCACTGGCGTACGAACGCTCCATCATGGGCGACGGCGCGCGGGCGTCACGGCACGGATCGATCGCCGACGACCTCGTCGGGCTCGCCAGGGAACGCGACCGCCTCGCCGACCCGGTCGTCCGCGACAACCTCGCCAACGTGCTCGCGTTGCGCGAACTGAACGCGTTGAACAACGCCCGTGCGAAGGCCGCCGCCGAACAGGGCACGTCGAGTTCGGTGATGTCGCTGGGAAAGCTCGCGATGTCCGGCATCTTGCACGCCGAAGGACGGCTGCGCACCGACATCGCCGGCCCGGAAACCCTGCTCGCCGGGAAGGAGAACCCGGTCGCCGACGACGTGAACTTCCTGGCGCTCAACGCTTTCTTCACCTCCATCGGCGGCGGCACCGACCAGATCCAGCGCACGATCATCGCCGAACGCGTCCTCGGCCTTCCCAAGGAACCCGAGATCGACCGCGATCTCCCCTTCCGCGCCGTCCGCCGCAGCTGAGCATCGAGGAGGCTGGTTCCCTTGTCCGACACTTACGACCCGCCGCTGTCCGGGGTCCGCGTGCTCGATCTGTCCTCCGGCCCGATGACCGCGACCGGACGGCTGCTGGCCGATCTCGGTGCGCGCGTCACCCGCGTCGTGCTGCCCGGTGTCACCGACCAACGCACCACCGGCCCGGTCGTCGACGGCGTCGCGATCGGCACCGCCATCGACCGGCACGGCTTCGCGCACGCCACCGCCGACCCCGGCTCGCACGGCTGGGAACAGCTGCTGGCGGACGCCGATCTGCTGATCGAAACCACTCCGCCGGGTTCGCCCGCCGAAGAACTCCTCGACGTCCCCGGCCTGCGCACCGGGCATCCCGCGCTGGTCATCCTGTCGATCAGCGACTTCGGCCGAGCCACGACCCGGCGGCACTGGCAGGCCACCACCCCGGTGTTCCACGCGCTGACCGGCGAACTCTCCCGCTCTGGTATCCCAGGCCGCGCGCCGCTGCTGCCGCCCGGCGAACTGCCGTACCACGTCGCCGCCGCGCAAGCCGCGTTCCAGGCGGTGAGCCTGTACCTGGACCGGCTGCGCACCGGACACGGCGACCGCATCGACTTCTCCGTCCTCGACGGCGCGATGCAGGCGCTGGACCCGGCGTTCGGCATGGTCGGCAGCGCCGCCGCCGGAGTGCCGTTGAGCGACCTCCCCCGCGGACGGACCGAAGAACGCCACCGGTACCCGATTTTCCCTTGCCAGGACGGGCATATCCGGATCTGCCTGCTGTCGCGGCGGCAGTGGTGCGGGATGTTCGCATGGATGGGCAGCCCGGCCGAGTTCGCCGATCCGAAGTACGACCAGGTGCGCGAACGCTACGCGTCGCCGGAGCTGCTGCCCGCGATCGGCCGCTTCTTCGCCGACCGCACACGCTCCGAGCTGGAGTGCGAAGGCCAGCGCCACGGCGTGCCGACCGCCGCCGTGCTTACGCTCGCCGAAGCCCTGCACACCGACCAGCTCACCGCCCGCGGCTTCTTCCGCGACACCGAACTGTCGCCCGGTCTCGTCGCGCCGGTCCCGGCTGGGATCGCCGAAATCGACGGACACCGCGCCGTCGCCGCCCCGGACACCGGCGCCCGACTCGCCGCCGCGCCGATCCTGGCCGCTCGCCCCCGTCGCGGCGAAGGCCGTCCGTTGGAAGGAATCCGGGTCCTGGACCTCGGCGTGATCGTGGTCGGCGGCGACACCGGACGGCTCTTCGGCGACCTCGGCGCGGACGTCATCAAGATCGAGAACTCCTCCTTCCCCGACGGTTCCCGCGCGGCGCTGCCGGGCCTGATGTCGCACGGATTCGCCGCCGGGCACCGCAACAAACGCGCCATCGGCGTCAACCTGCGGGATCCCGAAGGCCAGGCGCTGGTACGGCGGCTGGTCGCGCAGTCGGACGTCGTGCTGACCAACTTCAAACCCGGCGTCATCGCCTCGCTCGGGCTCGACCGGGCCGCGCTGTCCGAGGTCAACCCCGGGATCGTCGTCGTGGACAGCTCCGCCTTCGGCCCGACCGGCCCGTGGGCGAAACGGCTCGGCTACGGCCCGCTGGTGCGCGCCGCGACCGGGCTCACCAGCGAGTGGATCTATCCGGGCGAACCGGGCACGTTCAGCGACGCCGTCACGGTCTACCCCGATCACGTCTGCGCCCGGATCGGCGCGCTGGCCGCGCTGGCGCTGCTCGTCCGCCGCGAACGCACCGCGAAGGGCGGGGCGGTGAGCGTCGCGCAGTCCGAGGTGATGCTGAGCCATTTCGCGGACCGGATCGCCGCCGAAGACCTGGCCCGCCGAGGACACCGCCTCGCCGGACCCGCGCACGACGCACCGTGGGGCGTGTTCCCGACCGCCGGCGACGACGATTGGCTGGCGGTCACCGTCCGCGGCGACGCGGACTGGGGCGCGTTGTGCTCAGTGCTGGACCGTCCCGACCTGGCCGCCGACCCTGGTCTGGCCACGCGCACCGGCCGAGCTTCGGCCCGCGCCCGGATCGATGCCGCGGTGGCCGAGTGGACGACGCGGCATTCCCCGTTCGCGGCGATGGACCTGCTGCAGGCCGCCGGCGTTCCGGCCGGGGCGATGCTGCGGGCGGCTGACCTGCCGGAATGGGAGCAGTACCGGGAGCGGCGCGCGTTTCGGGAGGAGTTGCATCCGCACGCGGAGGAGCCGTATGTGCTGGAGAACGTGCAGATCCACGCCGCGCACGTCGCCGATCCGCCGGTGGGGCAGGCTCCGTTGCTGGGCGAGCAGACGTTCGAGGTCGCCGCGGAGTTGCTGGGGTTGGGGACGGCGGAGACGGCTGGGCTCGTGGCGCGCGGGGTGTTGGAGGCACCGGAGGAGGGCGAGCGGGCGGCTCGCGCGGGGTGAAGGGCGGTGGTCACGTCGCGCTGGATGCCGGTGGTGCCGCACGCGGGAACAGCGACTCCGCGAAACCGCACAGGCTCACTCCGGCGACCTCGCCGCCCGATCGATTCCGGCGGCGGCGCCCGCGAGCACCTACGACGGGCCACTCCAGCCCCTCTGCGAAACCGCACTCCGCCTCGCCGCCCGATCGATTCCGGCGGCAGCGACCGCGAGCACCTACGACGGGCCACTCCAGCCCCTCTGCGAAACCGCACTCCGCCTCGCCGCCCGATCGATTCCGGCGGCAGCGACCGCAAGCACCTACGACGGGCCACTCCAGCCCCTCTGCGAAACCGCACTCCGCCTCGCCGCCCGATCGATTCCGGCGGCAGCGACCGCAAGCACCTACGACGGGCCACTCCAGCCCCTCTGCGAAACCGCACTCCAGCGGCCTCATCGCCTGCTCGATTCGAGCGACGCCGAGCAAGCTGGCCACCCACCCCAGCCATGCCCGCCAGCACACGCGACGGCCCGCCAGTCCCGCGCAGGCCTGCCGCTCCGGGGCTCTCACCAGCCGCCCGACCCATGCAGCACCGAGCAA
The DNA here is from genome assembly GCF_055633655.1 of Amycolatopsis sp. NPDC114503. Taxonomy (NCBI): domain Bacteria; kingdom Bacillati; phylum Actinomycetota; class Actinomycetes; order Pseudonocardiales; family Pseudonocardiaceae; genus Amycolatopsis; species Amycolatopsis sp. NPDC114503. Next base: position 321,977 of record NZ_JBVKDT010000004.1, read on the forward strand.
GCTGGCCACCCACCCCAGCCGAAGCCCGCCAGCACACGCGACGGCCCGCTAGCCCCCCGCAGGCCGATCACTCCGGCGCTCACCACCCACCCGACCCCGCGACACCGCACGAACACCCCACCCGCCCCGGAGCCCGCGAGCACACACGGCCGCCAACCCCGCCCGTCGGCGAACCTGCCCCGTCCAGCCCGCATCGACAACCGGCCGAACTCCCCTCCTCCGCCGTATGATCGCCGAAACCCGCCTGCCCGCCCCGCCCGCTGGACATTGGACGATGGAGATCGACTTCACCCGCCTCAAGTACTTCGTCGCGGTCGCCGACGAGCTCCACTTCAAGCGCGCGGCGGACCGGCTGCGGATCACCCCTCCGCCGCTCAGCAAGCAGATCAAGCTGCTCGAACGCGAACTCGGCGGCCCGCTGTTCGAACGGCACTACCACGAGGTCCGGCTCACCCCGCTCGGCGAAGCGCTTCTCGGCCCGGCGCGGGCGATCCTGCGCCAGGTCGACGGGCTGAAGGACATCGCGGCGGGAGTGCTCGAAGACGGCACTCCGATCCGGGTCGGAGCCACCGCGTACGCGCCGTCGGATCTGCTCGAAGACCTGGAAACCGCGGTGGGCGGGCTGGCCGCCCCGGCGACCTTCGAGGTGGCCGGTTCGGCGGCCGAAGTCACCGCCAAACTCGTGTCCGGGCATCTGGAACTCGGGCTGATCCATCTGTCCGTCGAGGATCAGCGGCTGCGCGCCCGCACCGTCGCGGAGTACCAGGGCGCGATCGCGGTCCGCGCGGACGATCCGCTCGCCTGCCGCGACCTCGTCCACATCGAGGAACTGCGCGACCGCGAGGTGGTCATCGACTTCGCCCGGCCGAATCCGGTCATCCTCGCCGCGCTGACCAGGAGACTCGCGAAGCGCGGCGTCCGGAACATCGTCCGCGCGGTCAGCGGGCGCGGCGGCGAGCTCGAAATGGCCGCGCAGGTGTTCAACCGGAGGCTGGTCGCGCTCGTGTCCTACGCGCCGGCGTCGTTCATCGGCCGGATGTTCTCGCCGCCGGAGTTCAAGCTGGTCCGGATCGACGAGGACGGCTGGGAACCGAGCCGGCTCGCGCTCGCCTGGGCGGCCGACCGCGCCGCCGGACCGCCCCGTCCGGCCGATCTCGCCGAGGACCTCTCCGCCAAGCTGGGCCCGATCCGCCGCGGCTGACCGAGACCCTCGACGCCCTGCGGCCGCGGCATGATCGTCCACAGTGGACCGCTAGGACTCGACGAACCTGCTCAGCAGCCGCCCGAACTCGACCACGTCGCGGCGGGGCCAGTCCCGCAACCGTTCTTCGAGCCGTTCCCGTTGCGCCGCACGGGTAATCGCCAGCGCGCGGTGCCCGTCCTCGGTCAGCTCGAGCCGCTGCCTGCGCGAATGCCGCGGATCCGGACTGCGCACCAGCAGCCCGGCGTTCTCCAGTTCCGCCAGCTGCCTGCTCACGGTCGAGGGGTCGAGCCCGTACTCCTGAGCGAGATCCGCCGCGTGCGCGCAGTCCGCGAGGTCGATCGAGGACAGCATCGTGTACTGCACGAACCCGAGCCCCTCGTACAGTTCGTTCGAGCGGACCCGGGACCCGCGGGAAAACAGGATCATCGCGCGGTGGATAGCGTCCAGGGCATCGCCGTCGCGGTCTTCTCCCGGCATGTCCCCGCATGCTAGAGATGCACCATACAACTGTCAACGCGGCTCGGCGGCGATCCCCCGGCCCAGCAGATCGTCCGCGTCCGCCCCGGCTTCTTCAAGCAGCGCACGGGTATGCGCGCCGAACGCCGGAACGTCGCCCATCCGCGCCTCGACGTCCGCGAACGTCACCGGAGGCAGCAGCGCGTCGACGGTCGCGTGTTCGGTGCCGATCGTCCGCCAGCGGTCGCGGGCGCGCAGTTGCGGATCGGCCACGACATCGGCGACCTGTTTTACTTGTGCGGCAGGGATTCCCGCATTCGCCAGCCGCTCGTCCAGGTCCACAGTGGACCATCGGGAGGTCTCGGCGGCGACTGCCGCGTCGCATTCCGCGCGGTGTTTCACCCGCAGGACATTCGTGGTGAATCGCGGGTCTTCGGCCAGCTGCGGGGCTTCCAGGACCGAGGTGACCAGCGTTCGCCAGCCGCTGTCGTTCTGGACGCCGATCAGCATCTGACCGTCTTTCGTCGGGTACGCGTCATAAGGGGCGATCGAGGCGTGGCTCAGACCCATCCGCGCGGGCTGGCGTCCGGAGTACATCTGGCTGTACATCGCGTAGCCCATCCATTCGACAGTCGCTTCGAGCATCGTCACCTCGACTGTCGCGCCTTGGCCGGTTCTCGAGCGGCGCAGGAGAGCCGCCAGCACTGCTTGTGCGCAGTACATTCCGGAGGCGATGTCGGAGGTCGGGATGCCGGTCTTGACCGGGGTGTCCGGGGTGCCGGTGATGCCGATCAGGCCTGCTTCGGCTTGGACCAGCATGTCGTAGGCCTTGCGTTGTTCCCTTGGGCCGCCGGCGCCGTAGCCGGAGAGGTCTACCGCGACCAGTTCCGGGTGGTCGGCCCGCAACTCGGCCGCGCTGAAGCCGAGCCTCGCGGCCGCGCCCGGGGCCAGGTTCTGGACGAAGACGTCGGCGCAGGCGATAAGTCGTCGTACGACGTCGCGGCCTTCGGCGGTTTTCAGGTCTACAGCCAGGGATTCCTTGCCTCGGTTGAGCCAGACGAAATGCGCGCCGGTGCCGTGGACTACGTGGTCGTATTCGCGGGCGAAGTCTCCGCCGTCCGCGCGTTCCACCTTGATCACTCGCGCGCCGAGATCGGCGAGGGTGCGAGTGGCCAGCGGGGCGGCGACGGCCTGCTCGACGGAGACGACGGTGAATCCGTCCAGCGGGAGCGCGGAGTCCGGGTGCATGCTGCTTACTATTACCCGGTTTTCGCGGGAATGCCGTGTTGCGTCGGTCATGCGGGCAGTCAGCCGCGCGGGTCGAAGGGAATTCCGGCGGGCTTCGACTTCTCCAGCAGGTCCTGGTAGCGGTCCTCGCTGATCTTGATCGTCGCGGCGCCGAAGTCGGCGGACATCAGACGGTCGCGCAGGGCGGTCGACGGCCAGCCGTCCCAGCCGACCAGGGGCGGGTACCGCCAAGCGTGGTAGTGGTTCTCCGGCGGTTCGTCGTGGGCGTCGGCGAGACGGAAGAAGTGCGTGCCGGGGCCGTCCTTGTGGTACACGGTCTTCGGGTGGGTGCCGTCGAAAGCCACCTTTGAGCGCGGGTAGGTCACCTGCGACGAGTGCTGCGTGGTCGTCACGTACTCGACCTGGTTCGACGACTGGTCGATCCACGAGATCACGTGTTCCCAGTCGTGCCGGTGCCCGCCAAGACCGCTGCCGTCGACGGCCTGGTCCTTCTCGAAGTAGCTCGCGTAGACGACCGCGCACCAGCCGTGGTTGCAGGTCGACCGGGAGTAGGTCTGGGAGTTGTCCAGGTCGGACTTGTCGTGGCAGTTGCCGTTGACCGCGCCGGTCGTTTTGAGGCCCGGCGCCAGCGTGCCGTCCGGGCCGATCGCCGGCGTGGCATAGCAACCGTCGCCGTCGTAGTCGTAGGCGGGCGAAAAGGTCTGCTCGTACCCGTTGGCGTTCTGCGGCAGGTTGTGCGGCGGATCGGCGTACGCCGGGGACACCGGGAACAGCAACGCCACGGACACAGTCACCGTCACGATCGGGAGTTTCCTCATGCCCGGATGGTGACATCGCGAACGCAGACAGTGAAGGGGCGCAAGGGAAGCATCTGGTGGCCGCACGGCCCTTCAGTTCGCGAGCACCTCCGCGCCCCGATGGACGCGCAGCAGGTCAGCCCGTACGAGGTCGGCCAGCAGGCGTTCCTCCTCGTCCGCGTCGGCCGGACGCGCGGGCAGTTCGCCGCTGCCCGCCAGCGCACCCGCAGCCGCCGAAGCGAAGGACGCCATCGTCGGCGACTGGCCGTCTCGCTGGAGCAGCGCGCCTGCCGACGCCGCGAGACCGCGCAATCCCTGTCCGGCTTCCTCCAAAGCTTCTCGTTGCTCCGACGACGGCTCCCGGCTGCCGGGCTCGGGGCTCAGCAGGTCCTGATGCGTCCGGGCGGCAGCACGGAACCGGAGCCCGACCTCGCGTCGTCCTCCCCCGCCGCGCAGCCGTTCCGCCACCGACGCGAGCAGTTCGCCGGTCTCGGAGACGGCGTCGGAAAGCCGTTGCGCCGCTGAAGGTTTCGGCACCCCGGGGACCGCGGCGAAGCCGAACAGAAGCCCGATCACCACCGCCAGCACCACCAGCAGCAGGTACTCCACGAGCACCGAAACCGCGTCCAGATGTCGCGTCGTGGCGTTCATCCCGACGCTCATCAGCACCATGCAGCCGTTGAACACCATCGGTTTCACCTGCATGAACGGGAATCCGACGAGCAGCGCGACAATTCCCAGCGGCAGCAACGCCCCTGGCGGCAACAGCCAGAGCGCGACCGCCAGCACCACGGCACCGGCCACCGCGCCGGCAGCGCGCTGCCACGCCTTCGCCAGCGTGTCCCGCCATTCCGGCTGCATGAGGGCGAAGGTGGTCATCAGGAACGACACCGTGAGCGGGTCGCCAGGCCGGAACGTCGCGATCACGGCCGCGACCAGCATGCCCAGCGCACACCGCACCGCATGCCGCAGCTGCGCGGACCGCCACGAGAACACCCCAGCCGCCTCGCGCCGCAAGGCCTCGCGGACGAGATGCCGCGGGAAGTCCACAATGGACTCGTCACGGGCCAGTACCGCTTCCCGGATCGCGGACAGCCCGGCCCAGGCTTCGTCGAGCAGCGCGCCGGTATCCCCGGGCAGCGCGACCTCCGGGTCGATCCGTTCGATCTCCGGCGGATCCGAAACGGTCTTGGCCCGCACGGCTTCCGCAAGCGCGGCAACCTGTTCGTCCGCGGCGTCGAGCACACTGGACACCGCCGCCGCCTGCTCCTCGTCGAAGGCGCGCAGCCGGTCCCGCAGCAACGCCGCCGTCCCGTGATACCGCGCGCCGCCCGCGAGAACCCGCGCCTGCCACGCTCGCGGCCGGTCGGTCACCCACAAGCGCACCGCCCGCTCCGCGCTCGCGCGATCCGGTCCGGCGAGTGCGTCGGCAAGTGCGGTGCGGGTCGGCTTGCCGGGATCGCCCAGCCCCATCAACAACCGCAGCACGAACACGACGCCGACGGCCAGCGCCGGCGCACAGATGATCTGCACCGGGCTGGCCGCGCCGCTCAACTGGAAGCCGTAGCCGAACACCGAAGCCATGCCGAGTCCGAGCCCGACCGTCACGTACCGCGGCCCGAGCGCGGGCACCAGCGCCGCCACGAACACCACCAGCACGAGCAGCGCGATCGACGCGACCGGCGACACCTCGCCCAGCAGCCGCGGCCCGGCCCCGCCGAGCACGACCGCCGGAACGAACGCCGCGAGCAGCAGCAGATCCGGCCGCAACGGCCCGCCGGTGGCGGCGATGAAGCAGAACAACGCGGTCAGCCCGGCCAGCATCGCCGTCCCGCCGAGCCCGAGCGCCACCCCGAGCCCGGCCGTGCCCCCGACGACCACCAGAATCGCCACGAGCATCCCGCCGCCGCGCGCAATCGCGTTCATCCCGCTCCGTTCCCCTCACCGCGCAATGCCGCCGGGTAGCCTCGCACGCCGCACCCGGGCGCCGCGCGGTGGGGAAGCTCGCCCTCGTGCGCGGCAATTCCGGTTCTAACCGGCGTAGGCACGCACGACCTCAGACGGTCGTGCGCTCCGGCGGCAACGTGAGCATGTTGTGCACCTCGCTGTGCTCCGCCCCCGGCAGCCCGTCCAACGCCCGCAACGCCGCGTTCCGCGCCGCCACCTCCGCGTCGGTCCGCGGCGACATCACCGCCGACCCGCCCGTAGCCAGCGCTTGGTTCGCCTCCACGAACTCCCGCGACCGCTTCTCGTACGCCGCGAAGGCGACGTCGTGCGGAGCGTCCGCCAGCTCGTAGGCCAGCAGGTACGCGCCGATCATCGCGAGGCTCGACCCCTGCCCGGACAGGAACGACGTCGCGTGCGCGGCGTCCCCGGCCAGCGCGACGCGGCCCTTCGACCACACCGGCATGTGAATCTGGCTGACCACGTCGAAGAACAGATCGTCCGCCGAGCGCATCGCCTCGACCATCCGCGGTGCCTCCCAGCCGCAGCCCTCGAAGCGGCTCGCGACCAGGTCGCGCTGCGCGGCCGGGTCGGCGAACGCGGTGAAGGGCGGCTCGGCGTGAGTGAACACCAGGAACCCGTGCACCTGGTCGCGGTCGCTGTCGCCCGCGGCGTAGAGCGACGCCGACCGGCCCGCTACCGCCCAGGACATCCCCTCGTGCGACAGGCCGAGGTAGTTCGGCATGGTGAACCCGGCGAAGCAGTAGCCGAGGTAGCGGTGGAACTGCTCCTCCGGCCCGAGTACCAGAGAGCGGGTCTTCGAGTGCAGTCCGTCCGCGCCGATGACCAGGTCGAACGTCTGGCTCCGGCCGCTGGAGAAGGTCACGTCGACCGCGTCGCCACGGTCGGCCAGCGTGGCGATCGATTCCGAGAACCGGAATTCGACGTCGTCGCGGACCGCGTCGTACAACAGGCTGGTGAGGTCGCCGCGGGCCAGTTCGATGTCGTACCCGGCCTCGTCCCCGGTGATCACCGTCGGCGCGACGCTGTTCAGAACGTCGCCGTCCGCGTCGACGAACGAAAGCCTCCGGGTGGCGACATGCCGCTCCCTGGCCGCCTCCTCCAGCCCCATCCGCCGCAGCACCTCGACGGCTGGGCCGCGCATGTCGATCGGGTAGCCGCCGCCGCGCACCGCCGACGACTTCTCCACGACGGTGACCTCGAAGCCGTACCGGTTCAGCCAGTACGCCAGCGCCGGGCCCGCGATGCTCGCCCCCGAGATCAGCACACTCCTGCTCATGGTTCTCCCCTTCGCCTCGGCAGACAGTAGATGCCTACCTTAGGTATCATTTTCGAGACCGGCCGGAACCGCCTCGTGCGATCCCGGTGACCCAACCATATACCTAACTTAGGTATCTAATCAAGGAGCCCGTGATGTCCGCCGTCCCTTCCCTGCTCCGGGACCTGCTTCCCCGGCTGAACGAGCTGAGCGGGTCGCTGCGCCGGGGCAAGCTGTTCGAGCGCGCGGTCGAGGCCACCGGGCTGCCGCTGGAACGGCCGGCGATGACCGTGCTCGGCATCCTGCACATCGAGGACGCGCCGCTGCGGGTGGGCGAGATCGCGAACCGGATGAACGTCGTCGGGCCGCACGTGACGCGGCAGGTGCAGGGGCTGGAAAGCCGCGGGCTGGTGCGGCGCGTGGCCGACCCGGACGACCAGCGGGCCCGGCTGATCGAGCTGACGCCGGGGGGAAAGGCCGCGGCCGAACGCTACGTCGGCGTGATCGAGGGCTGGTTCTCCGACGCGCTCAGCGGCTGGACGGCGGAAGACCGCCAGCTCCTCGACCGGCTGGTGACCCGGCTGGTCGAGGACCTGACGGCCCGGTTGTCCGATGTGGACTGAACGGTTTTACCGCGACAGCCGCAGGAATTCCCGCTGCTCGCGGTCGTAGCGCTGGGTGAGGCCGTTTCCGTAGCGGTCCCACCAGTTCTGCGTGTGCCCGTTCTGGCGGGTGGTCGTGTCGCCGTAGATCTCCCGGTCGTATTCGATGCGGGCGTCGTGGAACTGCTGCTGGAATTCCTGCGGAGACAAGCCCTGCAGCTGCTGCACCGCGGCCGGGTCGAGGGTGCGCGCGCTCCGCACGATGTCCGCGCCGCCCATGTGGTTCAGGATCGCCCGGACGCCGCCCGCGCCGCGCATGTGCGCGCCGGACATGATCGCGGCCTGCGTGCCCGCGTCGCTGAACTCCAGCGCTCCGGCGTGCCGCGCATTCGCGGTCATCAGCTGCGCGACCACTGCGTGCTCCTCGGCGCTGCCGATGCCGTACTGCTGGCGCGCGGCCATGATCTGGTCATAGCCGTTGTGCATGTTCTGCCGGAAGCCGTACGCCTCCGGCACTCCGCCCTGTTCGCCGGTCGCGCCCTCGGAACGCATGATCGAATCGACGACCCGGTCGTCCAGCTGCTGCGGTGCGGCACCCCCAGCAGCCGCACCGCCGCCGGCCCCGGCTCCCCCGCCGCCCGTTCCGCCGCCGTAGCCCTGGGCCACCGCGGTGTCGGCGTCGGCGTAGTTCTGCGCCGCGTGCTGCACCTTGCCGTTGACCTGTTCGATCAGCTTCACGAAATCGCCGAGCGACGACACGAGTTTCGACTGCAGCAAGGTGTTCGCCGCGGCGACCCCGCTGCCGATGCCCGCGAACGACAAGGCGTCGATCACGAGCGTCTCGAGGTCGCGCACGGCCGAGAACGCCGCTGACCCGAGGCCTTCCACGTTCTTCACGATCGCCGACACCTCGGCCGGCAGCACCCGGTAGGTTCCCGCTGTCATGCCAGTGACGATCGCGCACCGGCGCCGTCGCGCCCACGGCCGAATTACCCACTTTCGAAGGGGATCGATTCCTTGCCCGCTGGGTACCTGGGCGGCATGGAGTCCGACGAGGACCGGCACGACCGGACCGATCACGAGATCGAGCTGCTCGCCGAGCGGCTCTGGGCCTGGTCCCGCGAGCCGGCCGACGACCAGGCGCCCGGCCTCGGGCAGCTCGCCGCCGCCGGTTTCGAGGTGACCGGCGCCACCGCGGCGTACGGCGCCGGACGTCCGTGCGTCGCCCTGCTGCTTCCGTCCGACCGGCTCCGGGAATTCGGGCACAACCTCGTCGCCGCGGCGGTGATCGGCGCGGCGCTCGCTACCGCCCGGACGCTGGAATCCGGTTCCGTCGTCGTCACCGACCGCCCCGCCGACGGCATCGACGCGGTGCTGACTTTCCAGCCCGGCGTGCACACCTGGGCCGCCGCGCCGCTCGCCGCGCGGACCGAACTGCGGGTGACCGTGCACGGGAATTCCGGCCCGGCGCCCGAAGACTGCACCGACGCGGTCGCCTCGCTGGTGCAGGTTTTCACCGCGATCGCCGCGCTGCGGGCCCGGCTTCCGGCGGGTGCCGCGGTGCAGGGAATCGTGACGCACGGCGGGGAATCCACCGACGTGGCACCCGATTTCGCCGAAGCCCGCTTCGGGTTGCGCGCCCCGGATTCGGAGGCGCTCGGCCGCGTGGTCACCGAAGTGACCGCGGCCGCCGAAGGCGCCGCGATGGCGACCGGGACCAAGGCGAACGTCGAACGGTTCGGCCCGATTCACGCGCGGTTCCAGGACAATCCGGTGCTGTCCGGGCATTTCGCCCGGCATCTCGCGGCGTGCGGGATCCACGCGTCGCCGTCGGGTGCCGCGGCGGTCCCGGGCCGGGCCGAGGTGGGCGACCTGAGCGTGCGGGTGCCGACGATCCATCCGTCGGTCGCGCTCCACGATCCGGTGCGCGCCGTCGGCAGCCGGGCGTTCGCCGAGGCGACCGGGTCTCCACGGGCCCGCACCGTGCTTCTCGCGACGGCGTCGGCGCTGGCCCGAACCGCGTCGGACCTCCTCGCGCATCCCGCGCTGGTACGGCAAGCCTGGGACAATTTCGCCGATCGCGCGCGGCGAGGTGGCTAGAGTCCTCTGGCATGGGGACGATCACCACAGACCTGCCGCTCCCGGACGGCCGAAACCTCCGGGTCCACGACAGCGGGACCGACGGGTTCCCGTTGGTGTGGCACCACGGGACTCCGCAATCCGGCCGCCCGCTCGCACCCGTGGTCGAAGCCGCCGCCGCACGCGGGTTTCGAGTCGTTTCCTACGGACGGCCCGGATACGGCGGGTCCAGTCCGGACCCCGGACGGACGGTGGGCTCGGCCGCCTCGGACGTCCGTCGGCTGGCGGACGCGCTGGACCTGCCGCGATTCGCCGTGATGGGAGCGTCCGGCGGCGGCCCGCACGCCCTGGCTTGCGCCGCGGGGCTGCCGGACCGCGTGACGGCCGCGGTGTCGCTCGCCGGTTTGGCGCCGTTCTCCGAGGATTACGACTGGTACGCCGGAATGGCCGACGACAGCTCGCTGCGTGCTGCCCGCAAGGGCCGTGAAACCCGGCTGCGGCACGGAGAAACGCAGGAATTCGACCCGACGAGCTTCACCGACGCGGACTGGACGGCCTTGCGCGGCACGTGGGGACCGCTGGGCGAGGACGCCGGTGCTTCCGGTGACGTGGCCGCGGAAGCCGACGACGACCTCGCGTACGTGGCGCCGTGGGGATTTTCCGCCGCCGACGTGCGGGTTCCGGTGCTGCTGGTGCACGGCGGCGAGGACCAGATCGTCCCGGTCAGCCACAGCGAATGGCTCCTGCGGAACCTGCCCGACGCCGAACTGTGGCTCCGCCGCCGCGACGGGCACATCTCGGTGCTGAACGCGCTCCCGACAGCGCTCGACTGGCTGCGCAACCTCCTCGCCCGCTGACCCCGCCGGTTATCGTGTGCACCATGAGCAACGTCGAGACCGAACCAGCCGAACTCACCTGCGGCGAAGCCCCCGCCGCCCCCGGCAAGGTCGAAATCCTCGACGCCCGCTCCGTCCCCCTGGGCGGCCCGCGCGCGATGCCGGTCCGCCGCACCCTCCCCCAGCGCCAGCGCTCGCTCATCGGCGCGTGGTGCTTCGCCGACCACTACGGCCCCGACGACACCTCCGTCAGCGGCGGCATGTCCGTCGGCCCGCACCCGCACACCGGTCTGCAAACCGTGAGCTGGCTGTTCACCGGCGAGATCGAACACCGCGACAGCCTCGGCTCGCACGCGATGGTCCGCCCCGGCGAGCTGAACCTGATGACCGGCGGCCGCGGCATCTGCCACGAAGAGGTCTCGACCCCGGAAACCACCACGCTGCACGGGGTCCAGCTCTGGGTCGCGCTCCCGGACGAGCACCGGCACACCGCCCGCGACTTCCAGCATTACGCCCCGCCAGCCACCGAACTCGACGGCGCCACCGCACGCGTCTTCCTCGGCACGCTCGCCGGGGAAACCTCGCCGGTGAAGACGTTCACTCCGTTGCTGGGCGCGGAAATCGTCCTCGACCCTGGCGCGGCACTGAGCCTCGCCGCCGACCCGTCCTTCGAACACGGCGTCCTTCTCGACACCGGAGAAATCACCTTCGCGGGCACTGCGCTGCAGCGGGCGCAGCTCGGCTACCTCGGCATCGGCTCGACCACGCTCGACCTGCACAACCCCGGATCCGACCCGGCCCGGGCGATCGTGCTCGGCGGCCCGCCCTTCGGCGAGGAAATCCTGATGTGGTGGAACTTCGTCGGCCGCAGCCACGACGAGATCGCCGAGTACCGCGAGGCGTGGGAAGCGAATTCCGACCAGTTCGGCGCGATCGAGCCCTATCCCGGCGGCCCCGCGCGGCTGCCCGCTCCCGCGCTGCCCGCTGTGCGCATCAAACCCCGCCGCAACCCCTCGTGAGTGCTGGTTCAGGCACGATTTCCGCGGCGGAAGCCACCAGCCCGGAGCGGTGACGCCGCGGTGACGGTCCGCCTGGAGGCTGGTGGCCGATCGCGTCGGCACTGTTGGGGGCGTTGTCATGGATGAGGCCTTTGCCGCGGCGTCACGGCGGAACGAAGCACCTGCCGTCGCGCCGCCGATCGTGCACGAGGTCCTCAGCTCCCCGGGTCAACCGCTCGCGCAGGACACGCAGGCTGTCATGGGCTCCGAGCTGGACTGCGATTTCAGCGAAGTCCGGGTGCACACGGACCCGCGCGCCGCCGAGTCGGCCGCAGCGGTCGACGCTGCCGCATACACGGTCGGCCAGCACATCGTCTTCGGCTCCGGCCGCTACCAACCGCTCTCCGCGGCGGGCCATCGCCTGCTGGCCCACGAACTTGCCCACACCCGGCAACAGGCAACCGTCCCGGCTCCGGCGGACTTGCGCGTCGGCACCGCCGAGGACAGCACCGAACACGACGCCCGCCGAGTCGCCGCGGGCGGACGCGCCCCGGTCTCCGCGGGTCCGGTCGTGCTCCGCCGAAGCCCGCTGACCGACGAGTTGACGACCGACCTGCGCACGGGCGGCAAGGCCGGCGTTTTCACCCGGCTGCGGGCGCGGGGGCCGATCGCTCAGGATCCGGATCTGGGCCCCTGGATCGACCGGAACTTTCCCGGCGACACCGACGATCGCTGGCTGGCCAAGGAACTGGCGGCGCACGGTGCGGAGCTGCGCTGGACGGCCGCCGCCTTCGCCGAGCGGGAGCGCCGGGCCGGCGCGGGCCAATGGGATCCCGAACCCGGCAACATCGAAGCGCGCTTCGACGTCGGCCACGGCCCGAACCCGATCCAGGCTTTCTACTTCCCCGGGAAAACCAACCGCCACGCCATGATCGTGGGCGGCGTGCACGGCACCGAAGCGGCCGGAGTCCAGGTGGTCGAAATGCTGCTGCAGATCCTGCGGACGCCGGACGCCCAGGGCAAACCGCGCGTACCCGCCTTCAGCGTCATCGTCGTGCCCACGTTGTTCCCCGCGAATTACGCGGTCCGCCGCCGGCAGTCCCCGGGAGGCATCGACCCCAACCGGAATCTGCCCGCTCTCGGAAAGGTGGCCAGCGGCAAGGTCGATGAGCACCAGGGGCCGCTCGACGCGAACAACAACCCCGTCCGGCCGGACAGCACCGCCCCGGTCGACAAGGAACATCGGCCGCTCGACGCGCAGAACCGGCCGGTCCTTCCGGAAAACCTGGTGCTGCTCGATCTGGTCGACCGATTCCGCCCGGAGCGGATCGCCATGGTCCACGGCGTGTCCGGCGGTCCCAACGCGGGCGTGTCGACCGATCCGCGGCCCGGTCACGACCAGCCCGGATCCGCGGCCGCTCCGGAAGGGGACGATCTCGCGCTGACCCGCGAGATGGGCAAGAAGGCGATCGCCGGCGGGGCGCGCGCCCCGCTGAACGAGCGGGGCAGCGTCACGTACCCGACGCAGTCGGTGGCTCACCAGGAAGGCGTGACGTTCGGGATGTACGGCTCAAAGGCGGCAGGCAACCGGCCCGCGATGAACGTCATTCTCATCGAAACCCTGGGAAACACCCGGTCCGACGAAATCAAAGACCACGACGCCGCACGGAAAAGGCAGGTCGAACTGCAGTCGTTCGCAGAGGTGCTCAGAAACATCTTCCTCGAACGGCCCTGAACGCCCCGAACCGCCGCTCGGAGAAGCGACCTTCGCCTAACGCAACCGGTTCCGCGCCCCGGACGGATCGAAGTTCACCCGCCGGAGCGGTCCGGCCGCCAGCAACACCACCGCCACCGCGCTCAACGCCGCCAGCACCAGCGCCGCCACGAACCGAGCCGGCACCGACGTCGCCGAAGCCAGCACCACGTACCCGCCCAGTACCACCGCGGACGGCCCGAGCAGCACGACCGCCGTCAGCACCACCGGAATCCGGCCGCCGTCCGGCCGCCTCGCCGAGACGACCGCCGCGCCGGCCGACACCACCGCGGCCACCAGCAGGCACGCGCCCACGGTGTCCGACAGGCGGTGCCAGCTGAGCGCGACGGTCGCCGCGGCCACCCAGGCGACGCCGGGCGCACCCACGGCGAGCACCCAGGTCCGGAACCTCGCGGGCAGCACCACGGCCAGTGCCAGCAGCACGGCGGTGGCCGCGCTCACGTGCCCGCTCGGGAAACTGTTGTGGTGCGGGGCTCCGGCCGAACCGACGTCCGGCCGGTCGAGCAGGTAGATCTTGAGCAGCTGCGCGGCCGCCAGCGGCAACAAGTACAGCACCAGCGCGGTCACCCCGAGCGCGAACCGCTTGCGCAGCACGGCGAGCGCCACGACGACGATCCCGGCCGCGCCGAACACCTCGACCCCGTCGATCCCGGCCAGCGGGCGCGCCCAGTCCACAGTGGACCGCGGAAGGTTCTGCGCGAAGCGGACGACCCCGTCCTCCGCGCGCTGCCCGGCCTCGGTCCGCACGAACAGCAGATAGGCGACGACGAACGCGCCCGCGAACCCGATCGCGGACGCGACCAGCACGGCGGTCCGCGAACGCCGTCGAGGGGCGAGCGCGTGCCGGGGCGCGGAAAGGGGCACGGTCGGCGTTTCAGGAGTCAGCACTGCCATGCCTTCGAGACTGGCCGCGGGATTTCGGGATCTCGTCAGAGCTGTGTCATGGTTTCGCTACAAGATCCGCCCGGTTCGCGCGAATCCGCGGGCATTCCGAATAATGGCCACTGTGGCTGTGGTGTTGGTGGTCGAGGACGACGCGTCCGTGCGCGAGGGCATGGAGCTGGCGCTGCGCCGTCAGGGACACACGGTGCACACCGCCGCGACCGGCGAGGACGGTGTCGCGCAGCTGCGCGAACGCGCGCCGGACCTCGTGGTGCTCGACCTGATGCTGCCCGGCATCGACGGGTTCGAGACGTGCCGCCGGATCCGCGCGCTCGGCCAAGTGCCGATCATCATGCTCACCGCGCGCAGCGACGATTTCGACATCGTCGCCGGCCTCGAAGCGGGCGCGGACGACTACGTCGTGAAGCCGATCGAGCCGCGCGTGCTCGACGCCCGGATCCGCGCGGTGCTGCGGCGCACCGCTCCCGAACCCGGCGCCGCCGGTCCCGAACAGCACGGCGACCTGGTGATCGACCGGTCCGGGATGCTGGTCCGCAAGCACGGCGAGCAGGTCTCGCTCACGCCGACCGAACTGAAGCTGCTGCTGGAGATCTCGCGCACGCCAGGCCAGGTGTACAGCCGCAGCCAGCTGCTCGCCTCGGTGTGGGGGCACGACTACCTCGGCGATTCCCGCCTGGTCGACGCCTGTGTGCAGCGGCTGCGCGCGAAGATCGAGGACGTCCCGGCGCGGCCGGACCACGTGCAGACCGTGCGCGGCTTCGGCTACCGGTTCGGTCGCTCGTGAGGCGGGCCAGGCCGTGAAGCGGCTCCGGTCGTGGCTGTCCGGGCTGCGCCTGCGGCTGGTGCTGGCGTTCGCGGCGATGACCTTGGTCGGCGCGGGCGCGGCGGCGGGCGCGAGCTACGTGTCCGGGCGCACCACGATCCTGGCCGGCGTGCAGGACCCGGCGATGGTGCAGCTGCGCGACGAGGTCAGGACGTACCTGCCGCAGCTGACGCTCCCGCCCGACCAGCGGCAGCTCGACAACATGGCGAGTTCGCTCAAAGGTGTCACGACCGTGGTGTTCGGGTCGCTGCATTCGCGCGTCGGGCTGAATCCGGCGGACATACCCGCCGGGCTGCGCACCGCGGTCGCGGGCGGGACCAGCGTCCAGTTCCAGCGGGTCGTCGAGGGCGGGCGTCCGGTGCTCTACATCGGGATGCCGCTGCTGCGCTACGGCGCGGCGAGGGGAGAACACACCGGCATCGAGGTCTACAAAACGGTCCCGCTGGCCGCCCAGCAGGCCGCGATCGACCAGCTGGCGACGCGCGCGTGGCAGATGACCGCGCTGGCCCTGCCGATCGCGGTCGCGCTGGCGCTGCTGGCCGCGCGGCAGGTGCTGCGGCCGGTGCGCGCGCTGAACACGGCGGCCCGCAAACTCGGCGACGGGCAGCTCGACGTGCGCCTGCCCGCCAAGGGTTCCGACGAACTGGCCCAGCTGGTCACCACGTTCAACCACACCGCGGCGGAGCTGGAGCGCACCGTCGGCTCGCTGCGCGAGATGGAGGCCGACGCGCGCCGGTTCGTCGCCGACGTCTCGCACGAGCTGCGCACCCCGCTGGCCGCGATGAACGTGGTCACCGACGTCCTCGACGAGGACGCCGACCAGCTGCCCTCGGACACCGCCGTCGCGGCGCGGCTGGTGTCGTCCGAAACGCGCCGGCTGACCCGGCTCGTGCAGGACCTGGTCGAGATCTCCCGCTTCGACGCCGGACGGGCCGAGCTGCGCGTCGAGGAGGTCGACCTGGCCGAGGCCGTGACGAACACCCTCGCCGCCCGGGGCTGGACCGACTCCGTCGTCGCCGACCTGCCGAAGGTCACCGTGCCCGCGGACCCGCGGCGGCTCGACCTGGTCGTCGCCAATCTCGTCGGCAACGCCCTGCACCACGGCGCGCCGCCGGTCGAGATCCAGCTGAGCGCCGACGACGCGACCGTCTCCCTTGCGGTTGCCGACCACGGCCCCGGGATCCCCGAAGAGGTGCTGCCCAAGGTCTTCGACCGCTTCGCCAAGGCGGACACCTCGCGGGCCCGGTCCGACGGCAGCGGCCTCGGATTGTCGCTCGCGCTGGAAAACGCCCGGCTGCACGGCGGCGACATCGAAGCGGAAAACACCGGCGACGGGGCGCGGTTCACGCTCCGGCTGCCCCGCACCTCGCAGGAGGAGCGATGAAACTTCCCCGGCTCTTCCTCGCGCTGATTTCGGTCCTGCTCCTGGCCGGTTGCGGCGTCCAGCCGACCGGGGTGATCCCCGCCGGCGAAGCACCCGGCGGATTCCAGCTGGGCACTCCGCGTCCGCAAATCACGCTCTACTTCGTCTACGCGGGACAGCTCAGCCCGGTGCAGCGCGCCTGGGCGCGGGACGCGACCCCCACGACGGTGCTGACGGAACTGTTCGGCGGCCCGACTCGCACAGAAGAACAACAGGGCTTCTACTCGATGCTTTCGCCCGGCCGGCACGTCACTGTCGACACCTCGACCCAGCCGGTGACCGTGACCGTCTCCGAATCCATGAAACTGCTGTATCCGATCGGTCTGCAGCAGGTGGTCTGCACTGTGTCGGCGTCGCTGGCCTCCTCCGGTCAGCCGGTCGGCACGGGAATCACCGTCGTGGCCTCGGACACCAAGCTCGAATCCCTGTACTGCAACTAGCCTTTCTTCCCGGGCAAAAACCCGTACACGACCCGGTCGACGGTCGCCAGGACGACTTCCGTCGCGCTGCTTCCGCGCGGTGCCTGCCGCAACGCCGCCTCCAACGCGCCCAGCACCGCCCCGGTCAACGCGGCAGCCTCGACCCGATCCAGCTGCGGCCTGCACGTTTCGTAGAGTTTCTCCGCCCAGCGATCGCCCACCACGGCGTTGCGCAGCAGATACCCGGCGCGCAACGCGGGCACCCCAGCGAGCAGCCGGGTCCGCACCTCGGTGAGCGGATGGTCCAGCGGGAAACTCCACGCCTCCGCCGTCGCCAGCGCGTGCACAGTCCTGGTCACGAGCTCGGCAACCTGCTCGCCGGGCTCCGCCGCGGCGAACACCCCGTCCACCACCTCATCGTAAAGATGCTGGTCAGCGAAGACGACGTCCTCTTTGGTGGCGAAGTAGTTGAAAAACGTCGCCGGGGAAACCTTCGCCCGCGCGGAGATCTCGGCGACGGTCGTGCCGTCGTAGCCCTGTTCGTCGAACAGCGTGAGCGCCGCCTCGATCAGCGCCTGGCGGGTCCGCCGCTTCTTCTCTTCCCGCAACCCGGTCATGGCGTGAATCTTAGCGTTACTCTAAACTTAGAGTGTCTCTAAGATTGGAGGTCCTGATGGAACGGACCGGATGCGTGGTCGCCGGGGGCGGACCGGCCGGCGTGATGCTGGGCCTGCTGCTGGCGCGGGCCGGGGTCGAGGTGGTGGTGCTGGAGAAGCACCGGGACTTCCTGCGGGACTTCCGCGGCGACACCGTGCACCCGTCGACGCTGCGCCTGCTGGACGAGCTGGGCCTCGGCGCCCAGTTCGCCGCCCTGTCCCGTTCCGTCCTGGAACGCATGAAAATGGAGATCGGCGGGCAAACCGTGGTAGCCGCCGATTTCAGCAGGCTCCGCGGCCCGCACCGGCACATCGCGATGGTTCCCCAAGCCGAATTCCTGGGCCTGCTGGCCGAAGCCGGCGCCGCCGAACCGAAATTCACCCTGCGCATGGGCGCTTCCGTCGTCTCGTTGCTTCGCGGGGACGGACGCGTCACCGGAGTCCGCTACCGCGACGACACCGGCGCGGTCCACGAACTGGCCGCCCCGCTCACAGTCGGCTGCGACGGCCGCTGGTCGACGGTGCGCCGCGAACTCGGCCTCGCACTGCGGGAGTCGGAGGTCCCGATGGACGTCTGGCAGGTGCGGGTGCCGAAAGCCGGACCGGGCGAGCAGGGGGTGTTCGCCCGGTTCGGCCCCGGATACGCCTCCGTGACCATGGACCGAGGCGATTACTACCAGACCTCGTACCTCATCCCCCGCGGCCAAGACGCTTCTCTGCGTTCCGGCCCGATCGACGGGTTCCGCTCGCGGCTGGGCGAGTTGTTCGGCTGGACGCCCGCGCAGTTGTCCGCCGTGCGTTCGTGGGACGACGTGAAACTGCTGGAAGTGACCATGGGCCTCCTGCCCCGCTGGCACGCACCGGGCGCGTTGTGCATCGGGGACGCGGCGCACCCGATGTCGCCGGTGGGCGGTGTCGGGGTGAACCTCGCCGTGCAGGACGCCGTCGCCACCGCACGACTTCTCGCGGAACCGTTGCGACGCGGGGAAGTCCCGGCGTCCCGCCTGGCCGCCGTACGCCGCCGCCGTTTGCTGCCGACTGTCGCGGTGCAGACCAGCCAGAGGGGCGAACACGACATGCTGCTGCGCCCCGCACTCGACGGAACCCTGAACCGGCTGCCCACCCCGATGCGAATACTGCAGCGGTTTCCGGCGCTTTCCGGGGTTACGGCTTATCTGGGCGGGGTTGGGCTGCGGCCGGAGCACGCGCCCGCTTTCGCTCGACGGTCTACTGTGGACAGTTACCCGGGCTGAGCTTTCGCCGATCCGGGGCGGTGCCGTTAGCCAGCTCTGCGCTGGTTGGTGGCACCGCCCCGGATTTGCTGCGCACCTCGACGGTGCTGGGTGGGCGGTATGCCTTCGCCACTCCACTGTGGAGGGATTTGCCGGTGCGGGTGTGGGTTCGTACCGGTAGGCCGGTACCGCCCCTCGGCAGTTCCTCAGGCCCGCCACGCCCTGGACGGGGTTGGCGGAACACGCACCGGCTCATATGGCTTCACCGTGGAACTGCGGCATTCGCACGAGTCTCCGGCATGCCTCTTCGGACTCGCCGCTCCCCCGGACCGGGTCGGCCCGGACCATGATCCGCTCTCCGCTGTTCCACGGCGGAGAGCTGTGCCGGGCTTCCCGCACCCGCTTCCCAGCTGCCACCAACCCGGATTCCCCGCTCCCCCAGGCAACATCGGCCGGAATATCCGCCAACCTTCGCCGCCTAGGACGGAGAACTGCAACGGTTAACCCGTGCAACCGGGGGCCGCGCAGCCAGCCAGTACCCGCGCCAGCCACCACCCGTACTCGCCATCTGTCCAGGCAGCGTCGGTCCGGAACAAGCTCCGCGCCGCTCCACCGCCGATAGCTATGCCGGGCAAGCCGATTCCGCCCGAGGCATCGGCACCGCTTGCCGATACCGCATCGCCCCGGACTCGCCGCTCACCTGAGCAATGCCGCGGAAACGTGCGCCGACCGTCCCGAGGTTCGGTCACGCCGGATAAGCCCGCACCAACCGAGCGTCCTGCAACGCACGCGCCCACCATTCGAGCTGGTCGAGCAACGCCTTCGCCGCAGTCTCGACATTCGGGTCGAGCGGTTCGCCGTCCTCCCCGAACCGGCCGTGCGCGCCGTGGAAGCTCACCGTCTCGCGGATGGTGACCGCGTGCAGTTCGGCGAAGACCGGGCGGAGGTGCTCGACCGCGCGCAGCCCTCCGGAAATCCCGCCGTAGGACACGAAAGCGACCGGTTTGGCGTGCCATTCGCCGTGGAACCAGTCGAGGACGTTCTTGAGCGCGGCCGGGTAACTGTGGTTGTACTCCGGCGTGACCACGACGAACGCGTCCGCCGCCGCAAGCCGGGAGGCGACGGGCGCGGCCCCTTCGCCGTTCATCGCGAGCGGCAACGAGATCTCGGCGACGTCGATGATGTCGACCTCGAACCCGCCGTGCCGGTCGGCCTGGCGGGCGAACCAGCGCACGACTGTGGGGGCGAATCGCCCTTCCCTGGCGCTGCCGACGAGCACAGCGAGCCGGACCGGAGCTTCGGACACGTTTTTCTCCTTTTCCCGGGGCGGAACAGGTTTCCCGCCTCCGGAAGAGAGTCTCGAACTTCAACCTCCCTTTAAGTCAAGTTATGCTGAGCGCATGGCGAAGACGGAGCTGCCCGAACTGACCGTGGGCGAACTCTCGCACCGCAGCGGCGTACCAGCGTCGGCCCTGCGGTTCTACGAGGACGAAAACCTGATCCGCAGCAGGCGCACCGCGGGCAACCAGCGCCGCTACCGCCGCGACACCCTGCGACGGGTCACGTTCATCCGCATGTCGCAGCGGGTGGGCATGCCGCTGGCGCAGATCCGCGACGTGCTCGCGCTCCTGCCGGACGACCGGACCCCGACCCGCGCGGAGTGGTCGCGCATCTCGTCCTGCTGGCGCTCCGACCTGGACCAGCGCATCCGCCAACTGGAACAACTCCGCGACCAGCTGAACGACTGCATCGGCTGCGGCTGCATGTCCCTGGCTAAATGCCGCCTGGCCAACCCCAACGACCAACTAGGCCAAGACGGCCCCGGCCCGCGAAGGCTGCCGGACCACCGCGGAACGGGGTACGAGTGACGGCTG
>NZ_JBVKDT010000004.1:342620-373822 GCF_055633655.1 Amycolatopsis sp. NPDC114503
CTGCACGGCTGCACGGCTGCACGGCTGCACGGCTGCACGGCTGCACGGCTGCACGGCTGCACGGCTGCACGGCTGCACGGCTGCACGGCTGCACGGCTGCACGGAAGGGCACCATGCGAGACGGCGCCAGCTTCGTCAACCCGGCGTCGCAACGCACCGCCCCACCTGCCGACGACAGCTCGGCAACCCGCCATCCGCAGCCAACGCCGACGTCCGGGCGTGACCGGTCACTCGCCCAGCACGTCAGCCACTCCGGCTCGGGTCATCCCAGCAGCAACCCCCTCACATACGCGGCCTGTCCGGCATGCTGCAGGTCATCCGACAAAACGCTGACCAGCCGCACTCCCAGGGTCACCGGCGGGTCCCAGGCTTCGTCGACCACGCGGTCCAGTACCGCCCCGTCCAGGCCGGCCACCCAGGAAACCGTGTGCTCGTGCACGGCGTCGTAGTAGCCGGTGAGCAAGTCCGGCGACTCCGGCCGCACCTGGGCCACGTCCTCGCTGCTGTGTCCGTAGCCGATGTCGCCAGCCGGGAACGGCAGGTCGAATTTCTCGCGCCAGTCCTGCGCCGTCCAGAGCTGGTCGGTGTCCGCGACGCCGGCGACGTGGTCGTCTTGCACCCTCGCCAGATGCCAGACCAGCCAGCCGATCGAGTTGGCCTCCGGACCGGGTCGCGCCGCCAGCTGCTCCGCGGTCAGCCCATCGACTGCCTGGTGCACCACTTCCCGCACCCGGCCGAATCCGTCCACGAGCAGATCGGCCACATTCATCTCGCGCTCCTCCTCCGTCGTCGTGCGCTTGCCTCGATCATGCCTCGAAGATCCGCCGCTGCCCAGCATCGTGACTCCAGCGGTGCGAGGGGTCCGTTCGCACCGGCCGAACCGGCTTCAGCACGAGAAAATCCGCCCATCACCCGCGGTGACCGGGACTGTCCACTTCGGACCTGACAGCATCGTCCGGCGTCGGGTAAAATCCGGCGCGAAAGCGATCTGCACGCCGACGACGCGAACGGAGGGCCCTGTGGCGATCACCGCGCCCCGCGCCCTGCCCGGCTTCGACAACATCGCCGGTGTCGCGATTCCCGCCTGGGCGGGCATGGTGATCACCGCCGCCTGCGCGGTCTCGGCGATCGTGGTGCTGCTGGTGATTCTGCGCAACCGGCGCAAGTAGTCCACCCGAGACATTCGCTTCGATATCCGCTGGATCCCGAGCGAGACAGTGCGGAATCCGATCGACGGTTACGTGTCCATCCGCGTGAACCGGCTCGTGATCACGTGGTCCTTGGCCGGCCCGGTCACGACCCATTCCTGTTCCCACCGGCGATCGTCGAGCACGCGGTACGCACCCCGATACCAGTCGGCGGCACACGGGTGATCGGCCGTCCACTCCCCGGTCGCCAGGTCCAAGTCGTGGAAGAACCCGCCGTGGTCGAAGTGCACCGCGGCGCGGGAGCCTCCGGACGGCCGGTAGTGCAGCGTCCGGACAAACGGTCCGCGATGCGCTCCGAGCCGCAGCTCTCCCGACTCGCGGTAGACGAGCACCCCGTCGTCGGAGGCGAACGTCGCGCGGCCGCTCGCTTCGCCCATCGCCGCCCCGTCGACGTCGACGATTTCGCGCGCGAGCTGCCATTCGCCGGAGAAGTACCCGGTCAGGTCATTGATCGGAAAAGCCACGGATCCCATTGTGCGCCTCCGGACCGCAGGCGAACGGCAGTGGGACGGCCCGCTCGGCGCCGTCTGTCACGAGGGTCGAGTGAAGGGTCCCGTCATCCCGGCTGCCACCAGTCGTCATGCTGTTCACCCTGTGCGACCGGACCCGCCGCAGCGCCGGAAAACGGCCGGTGCGAGGGGGACTCTCGCGCCGAACCCGGCGGGGCAGGCTCGTCCGGACGGCCCGCCGCCCTAGAATCGGCCGCGTGGTGCACCCCGATCTGGCCGAGCAGGCCACCCGTTCCCCCGCTCTCGAGACCTTGCAGCGCGTCTTCGGCTACGACGCGTTCCGCGGCGACCAGGCGGAGATCGTCGAGCACGTGATCTCCGGCGGCGACGCGCTGGTGCTCATGCCCACCGGCGGCGGGAAATCGCTGTGCTACCAGATCCCGGCGCTGGTGCGCCCGGGCGTCGGCGTGGTGATCTCGCCGCTGATCGCGCTGATGCAGGACCAAGTCGACGCGCTGCGCAACGTCGGCGTGCGCGCCGGATTCCTCAACTCCACTCAGGATTTCGCGCAGCGGCAGGAGGTCGAGGACGCGTTCGTCGCGGGAGAACTGGACCTGCTCTACCTCGCGCCCGAACGGCTGTCGGTCGAATCCACCGTGCGCCTGCTCGACCGCGGCAAGATCGCGCTGTTCGCGATCGACGAGGCGCACTGCGTCTCCCAGTGGGGCCACGATTTCCGGCCCGACTACCTGATGCTGTCGTCGCTGCACGAACGCTGGCCGGACGTGCCCCGGATCGCGCTCACCGCCACCGCGACCGAGGCCACGCACAAGGAAATCTCGCAGCGGCTCGGCCTGGACGACGCGAAGCATTTCGTCGCGAGCTTCGACCGGCCGAACATCCAGTACCGGATCGTGCCGAAGAACTCGCCGCAGAAGCAGCTGCTCGACCTCCTGCGCACCGAACACCAGGGCGACGCCGGAATCGTCTACTGCCTGTCCCGCGCGTCGGTCGAGAAGACGGCGAATTTCCTGGTGCAGAACGGAATCCCGGCGCTGCCGTACCACGCCGGGCTCGACAAGTCGACCCGCGCGGCGAACCAATCGAGGTTCCTGCGCGAGGAAGGGCTCGTGGTGGTCGCCACGATTGCGTTCGGCATGGGCATCGACAAACCGGACGTCCGGTTTGTCGCGCACCTGGACCTGCCGAAGTCCGTGGAAGGCTACTACCAGGAAACCGGCCGCGCGGGCCGCGACGGGCAGCCGTCCACCGCCTGGCTCGCCTACGGGCTGCAAGACGTGGTGCAGCAACGCAAAATGATCGACAACTCCGAGGGCGACGAGATGCACCGTCGCCTTCAGGGCCAGCACCTGAACGCGATGCTGGCGCTGTGCGAGACAGTCGAATGCCGGCGCACGCAGATCCTCGCGTACTTCGGGCAGTCCGGCCAGCCGTGCGGGAACTGCGACACCTGCCTGACCCCGCCGGAACGCTGGGACGGCACAATTCCCGCACAGAAACTGCTGTCCACAGTGGTCCGTCTGCGCAACGAACGGCGGCAGAAGTTCGGCGCCGGCCAGATCATCGACATCCTGCTGGGCAAGACGACCCCGAAGGTCACCCAGTTCCAGCACGACACGCTGAAGGTCTTCGGCATCGGCACCGAACTGCGCGAACCGGAGTGGCGCGCGGTAGTGCGGCAGCTGCTGGCGCGCAACCTGCTTGCGGTGGAAGGAGATTACGGGTCGCTGGTGCTGACCGAAGGTTCGACCGCGGTCCTGAACGGCTCCCAAGAAGTACAACTGCGCCGCGAACCCGAACGCCCGGCGCGCGCCCCGCGAACGTCCCGCCGCACGCCAGCGGCCGCTCCGGTCGACATGCCCCCGGAAGCGGCACCGATTTTCGAGCGCCTGCGCGCCTGGCGCGGGGCTACCGCGAAGGAACAAGGCGTCCCGGCGTACGTGATCTTCCATGACGCCACGCTGCGCCAAATCGCCGCGCTGATGCCGACGACGCTCGACGCCCTGGGCACGGTGAGCGGGGTGGGCGAGAGCAAGCTGGCCAAATACGGGGAGGGAGTGCTGGCGACGCTGGCCGAGGAGTGAGGCTGCCGAGGGGTGAGGCTAGGCGGAGTTGGGGCTGGTTGCTTGGCCGGGGACACTAGCCGAGCCGAGTCGCGCACGGCAGCTGGAGCCAACGCAGAGTGAGCGGCTTGGTTTTGGTGCCGGAAGCCGACGCCGAGCGGCAAAACGAGCTGGGCGGAACAGCCAGCCAAAGCTCAGCAGGCCTTCGAACTGGACGGAACACCCAACCAAAGCTCGGCGGCCCTTCGAGTTGGTCAGGGCAGCCGGGCCAGGCAGACCAACCGAGGCGCGCAGTTGCGTCGGAACTGCGCCGACCCGACGACACGGAAGATGATCGGCCAAGACGAGCCGCAACTGGCTGCGCCCTGCACTCCCTGCCCCGCAGCCGACCAGCCCCGCACCCGATCGCGCCTCCCGCCCGCAGCCGATCAACCACGCACCCGATCACGCATCCCGCCCCGAAGCCGACGCAGCATGCTCCGGACCGCGAGCCCCGGTCACGCACCCAAGCCCGCAGGCCCGCTGCCTACTCCCCCAGACAGCCTCCAGCCAAACCCCAGTCAGCCCCCAGCCGAAACCAGCCTCACTCAGCCGTCCGAGGACGAGTCGTGTCCGCGACCTTCCGCACCGCGCCCGAGATCTGCGAGTGATACCGCCCGTTGGTCTTCTCGTCCACGAAACGCGCGGCCTTGCCTACGGCTTCGTTGACCTTCTGCGGGTTCTTCCGCACGTACGACACCGCGCTCGCGGCACCGGCCAGTACGGTGAGTTTCTTCATCAAAGCCATCGCACAAAGTCCCTTCCCCTGCGGAAACCTCCGTCACCTACCCCAACGTCACCCGGCCGTCGCGGGTTCCCGGCGAAACCTAGATGACAGGTGGCGCGCGCGGCGGGCATCATCCACGCGTGCGCGATCTTTCGACTCTCCCCAAGGTGCACCTCCACGTCCACCTCGAGAGCACCATCCGTCCCGGCACGCTCGAGGACCTCGCGGCTGTCCACGGCATCCAGCTGCCAGAGAAGCCCGAAGCGTTCGAGGGGTTCCGGGCGTTCGCCGATCGCAACAGTCTCACTCGGTCGTGTCTCCGCCAAGCCGAAGACTTCGAGCGGATCGCGCGCGAGTTCTGTGCGGACGAAGCCGCTCAGGGGACGCGGTACGTCGAGGTCACGTTCACTGCTGCCTCGCACGGGGAACGGGTCGGGGATCTCGAACTGCCTCTCCACGCAGTCCTCAAAGGACTGAGGGAAGGCGGGAACGAGCACGGGCTGCAATGGCGGCTGATCCTCGACCACTCGCGGCGGCGGTCGGTCGAGCGCGCGGAGAAGACGCTCGAACTGGCCAAGCGGCACGAGGAGATCATCGGGATCGGGATGGCCGGCGAGGAGAAGCACTCGCTCGCTCCGTTCGAGAAAGTGTTCGACCGCGCGCGGGAAGCGGGGCTGCACCTCATTCACCACGCGGGCGAGGACGCTGGGCCGGACAGCATCCGGGAGGCGCTCGAAATCGGCGGCGCTGAGCGTATCGGGCACGGAATCCGCATCCTGGAGGACCCGGATCTGACCGCGCAAACCGCGCAGCGCGGGATCGCGCTTGAGGTGTGTCCTTCGTCGAACGTCGCGCTCGGGTTGGTTCCGACGCTCGCGGAACACCCGCTGCCCCAGCTGGTCGAGGCGGGGCTCAGGGTCACGCTCAACACGGATGTCCCCGACGTCACGGGCACCACGATCACCGACGAATTCACCCGTGCGCGTGAGGTTTTCGGTTACGACGACACGACATTAGCCAAGCTGGCAGGCAACGCGGTGACTGCGTCGTTCGCGCCTGAAGAGACCAAAGTGTTGCTGCGCAAAGAGATCGACGACTGGCTCAGGTCGGCAGAAGACGCGTGACGAGCACGCCCAGCTGTTGCGCGGTCCGGCATTCGTGCATCTCCACCAGCTCCGCGTACTCCGGCGCGGCCGAATCGCCGGTCCCCCACAGGGATCGGCGTTCGGGGTTCAGCCAGTGGACGTGCCGCGCGCGGGAGCGGATCGCGCGGACGGCGCCGAGGTTCGGGTCGCCGCCGTTCGTCCTGGCGTCGCCCAGGATGAGGACTGACGTTCGCGGGCCGACTGCATCCAGCCAGTGCGCGGTGAACTGGCCCAGCGCGCGGCCGTAATCGCTGTGGCCGTCCCAGCGGACTACCGCGGCCTCGCTGAGCATTCGTGCGCCCAGTTGTTCCGGATCGGCGGCGCCGGTGTCGACGAGGTGCGTTACCTCGTCGGTGCTGTCTACGAAACCGAAAACGCGGATTTTGCTGAACTGGTCCCGCAACGCTTGCACCAGCAGCATCGTGAAGTTCGCGAAACCCGCCACCGAACCGGAAAGGTCGCACAGGAGGATGATTTCCGGGCGGCCGGGACGCCGGTGCCGGTAGGCTGGGCGCAAGGGCACGCCGCCGGTGGAGAGTGAACGACGCAGCGTTCGGCGCAAGTCGATCTGGCCGCGAGTGGTGCGTTTGCGGCGCGCGGCAAGCCTGGTGGCGAGTTTGCGGGACAGCGGCTGGACGGTGCGCCGCAGTTCGGCCAATTGCGTGCGGCTGGCGATGAGGAAGTCGACGCGATCCGCGGCAGGGGCGATCGCGTGTTTGGCGATCCGTTCCCGGCCCCGCAGTTCCGCGGCTCGGCGGCGCGCTTCGGTACGCACCCGGCCGCGGAATCCCTCGACGCGGCGGCGGATTTCGTCGCGGGTGAGCCGGTCGGTGAACTCGTCCGGGGTGCCGGCGGCGCGCATCGCGGCGAGCACCTGGGCGATGAGCGTCTGCGGTTGCAGACGGTCCAGCGTCTGGTGCGCGGAGTACCCGCCGCCCGGGCCGGTTCCGACGCCGTATTGGCCAAGCAGGTCCACCGCGATTCCGGCGAGCTGGTCCAGCGCCTGGTCGTCGCCCTCGGCCAGGGCGGCGGCGAGCGCTTCCCGCAGTTCCGCCCGGTCCTGCGGCGGGTTTTCGCGGGCCAGCTCCGGTGCGCCGACGCCGGCCGGGAAGTACAGGTCGAAGGCGGCGTCGAACACCGACCGCTGCCCGCCCCGGCGGACCAGCGCGGCGGCGAGCCCTTCGCGGACCAGTTCGCGGTCGTCCAGGCCGAGCACCTCCAGCGCGGCCGCCGCGTCGGCCGTCTCGCCCGGACCGGCCGGGATGCCTTGCGCCCGCAAGGCCCGCACGAACTCGGCGAGCCGTCCGGTCAAGCCCGGCGCGGCGGTCATGACGCGTCCAGCACCTGGTCGAGACTCAGCCCGGCCCCGGCCTTCGCGATGTCGTCCTGATGCTTCAGCACGACGCCGAGGCTTTCGCGCACGACGCGCTCGTCGAGCGCGCCCGCGCCCAGCTCCAGCAGCGTGCGCGCCCAGTCGACGGTCTCCGCCACCGACGGCAGTTTCCTCAGGTCCATCGCCCGCAGCGCGGCGATCACGCGCACCACCGAGTCGGCCAGCGCGGCCTCGATGCCGGGCACCTTCAGCCGGACGATCTCGCGTTCGAGGTCCTCGTCCGGGAAATCGATGTGCAGGAACAAGCACCGCCGCCGCAGCGCCTCGGACAGCTCGCGCGTCGCGTTCGACGTCAGCACCACGAACGGCTGCTGTGTCGCGGTGATCGTGCCGAGTTCGGGCACGGTCACCTGGAAATCGCCGAGCACCTCCAGCAGCAGGCCCTCGATCTCGACGTCGGCCTTGTCCGTTTCGTCGATCAGCAGCACGGTCGGCTCAGTGCCGGAAATCGCCGTGAGCAGCGGGCGGCGCAGCAGGAACTCCTCGCCGAAAATGTCGGTGCGCGCCTCGTCCCACGTCTCGTCGCGGCCCGCGGTGATCCGCAGCAACTGCTTCGCGTGGTTCCATTCGTACAGCGCGCGGGCCTCGTCGATGCCCTCGTAGCACTGCAACCGCACCAGCCGCGAGCCGGTGACCTCGGCGACCGCCGTCGCCAGCGCGGTCTTGCCGACCCCGGCCGGCCCCTCGACGAGCAGCGGCTTCCCGAGCCGGTCGGCGAGGAACACCGTGGTCGCGACCGCGGTCGACGCGAGGTACCCGGCCTCGGCCAGCTGCGCCGACACATCGTCGACGGACGAGAAAAACCCGGTACCCACACGGCCTCCTAAGCGATCGCTCACCTGCACTGTACTGGGCGGGACCGGCAAGTCGGCTACCGCTGACCTGACATCGGATCTATATCCATGAAGAATCCGCCCCTGCCGAGATTGTCCCTTATAAGGCGAATAGTCATCCGATGTATGGGTTGACAAGACCTCCCCTGGCCAGAAAGCTGGGAGCACGCCGCAGAGAGTCCCGTCCCTTGCCCCGAAACGGAGTCGGACTTGCGTTTCGTCATCTCTCTGACGGCTGCCTCGCTGGCGTTCGCCGTCGCCTCCCCGCCCACCGCCCCGGCGCCCACCGCCGCCCCGCCGCCATCGAGTACCAGAGACCACACCTACGCCCTGCCCAGCGGCGATCACGTGCTCGTCCACGACGGCGTCCCGCATTTTCTGCCCGCTGCCGGACATTCGCCGCTGGCGTTCACCTCGACGGTGAACGGACAGCACACCGTCGTCCCCGCCGAGCAGCTGCGCCATCTGTCCTCTTTGGACGGCTACCGCCTAGGCCAAACCCCGGCTGCCGCCGCGCAGCCGCACTACCCGCAAGGCCTGCTGGACGTGAAAGCGCTCGACCACGCGGGCAAACCGGTCGCCGCAGCCGAGATCCTCGTGGTCAACGCCGACGATCCAGCCCGCGCCGCTTGGGACGGACTGCTGCTCGGCGGAGAGGCCAAGATCCAGCTGCCAACCGGTCATTACGGCGTCGCGGTCGCCGTCTTCAACACCGACGCCGACGGCAACGCGACCGACACCGAGTTGCTCAGCCAGACCGAGGTCACCGTGCCGAGCACCGGGTCCGAGGTCTCGCTCGACGGCCGCAAAGCGCAGCGGGTCACCCTCGCCACCCCGCGGCCGAGCACTCCCGACGCGATCACCGTCGGCTGGGAGCGCGGCAGCAGCGCGAAGGTCTCCGCACTGAACATCGGCGCGCTCGGCAATGTCCCGCTTTACGTAGGCAGCGCGGGCAAGGCTATTACGGGGAAGCTCGCCTTCTCAGTTTCCGCTCGATCGGTCTCGCCAACGTATCGGTATCTCTTCGGCCTGCCCAAAACCGACCATATTCCGGCGAACCAGGCGTATGCCGTCGAGTCGTCGAAGATGTACACGGTGGACGTCAACTATCCGACAGATCAACCCTCGCAACATCTGATCGCGTGGGACCAGTGGACAATTCCGAACGAAGGTCCGGACAACCCGTATCCGCCGGATCTGCCGTACTTCGAACGGAACGCACCCGCCTCGGACACTCTGTACACGAACGTCCCGGCCGGTGAGGGATACCAGGCCCTGATGCGACCGGACCTCGGCGACGGTTCGATCGAAGGCGAACTGCAGCGTTCCCTGACCCCGGCCGCGGGCCAGCACGCCGCACTGAACTGGCGCACCGGGCTTATCGCGCCGGCGCCGTTGACCTACAACGATTCCTGCTACCTCTGCCGCGAAGGCGACACTCTGCACGAAGCCGGCGCGATGGACGCGGACTTCGGCGGCGCGCTCGGCCAATGGAGCGACGGCACCGCCACGCTGACCGAGGACGGCAAGAAGATCTACTCCGGCGGCATTCTCGGTTACGTCTTCGACCAGAAAGCGGCTCCCGGGAAGCATCGCTATGTGTACACAATGGACGCGAGGCACAGTGATGCCCGGACCGCGTTGTCCGACCATTCCACGATTTCCTGGGGTTTCGACTCCGCCACTACGAAGTCGTCCGCTCCGGTCGGTTTGCTGTGGGCGAGCGCGGACTTCGGCGCCGACCGGCACGACTCCCTCTCCCCCGGCGCAGCCGCGATGACGATCGCCTTCCACGGCGGCAAGGTCACCGCCGCGAGCGCGCAAGTCTCCTTCGACGGAGGCAAAACCTGGCAGGACACCGCCACCACCCGTCCGGACGCACAACACGCGCGAGCCGCGTTCACCGTTCCCGCCGACGCCAAGCCGGGCTACCTCTCGATCAAGCTGCACGGCCAAGACGCGAACGGTTCCACTGTGGACGAAACCGTCGACAAGGCAGTACTGGTCAACGCGCCGAACGGGATCGCGACGAGCCCGACCTCCGCTTCGGATGCCCCGCCAGGCACTCGCGCTGCCTGCCCCACGCCGGAACCTGGTCACGTCGGCTGCTACGTCCTCAAATCCGCCCAGGCGAAAGCACTTCCGGACGGATTGTCCCGCACGGATTTCCTGTCTGCTTACAAACTGCCCGCGTCAGGCGGAAAAGGCCGGACAGTCGCCATCGTGGACGCCTTTGACGATCCGTCCGCCGAAGCTGATCTCGCCGTCTATCGCAAGGCCTACGGGCTCCCGGAATGCACAACCGCCAACGGCTGCTTCAAGAAGGTGAACGGCCGCGGCGAAACCGCCCCGCTGCCGAAAGCCGACGAAGGCTGGAGTTCGGAGATTTCGCTCGACCTCGACATGGTTTCGGCAGTCTGCCCCGACTGCCGGATCGAACTCGTGGAAGCCGACGACGCCAGCACGGCGGCGATGGCGGCCGCGGAGAAGACCGCCACGACGTCCGGCGCGGTCGCGGTGTCCAACAGCTGGGGCGGCGACGAGACCAGCGGCAACGAGCCCTACGCCGCCGCGTTCAGCCATCCTGGCGTCGCGGTCACCGCGTCCACCGGCGACCGCGGATACCGGCAAGCCAGCTGGCCGGCCACGCTGTCCAACGTCATCGCCGTCGGCGGGACGTCACTGAAGAAGGCGTCCAACGCCCGCGGCTGGAGCGAGACGGCATGGAGCGGGAGCGGTTCGGGTTGTTCCGCGTACACCGCCAAACCCGCGTGGCAGAAGGACACGCACTGCGGGGGCCGCACCGATGCGGATCTCGCGGCGGTCGCCGATCCGGCTACCGGCGTCGCAGTCTACGACCAGGGCAGCTGGGGTACAGCGGGCGGGACGAGCGCGTCGTCGCCGATCATCGCCGCGATGATCGCGCTCAAGGGCAACTCAGCGGCGCTCTCGTCCACCCAGTACGTCTACCAGCACGCTTCGGCGCTCAACGACGTCACTGCCGGCAGCAACGCGCACTGGGACTGCGGTGGCGACTACCTGTGCACCGCGGGCAAGGGCTACGACGCGCCGACCGGGCTCGGCACGCCGAACGGCCTCGGCGCGCTGTGACCGCGGCTGCCCGGGCGAGCCGCGAACCGCCCGGGCAGCCGTTAGCATCGGGCGGTGAACTACGTTGCCGCAGACCACCGTTACGACTCGATGCCCTACCGCCGCTGCGGGCGCAGCGGCCTGAAGCTGCCCGCGATCTCGCTCGGGCTGTGGCACAACTTCGGGAACGACCGCCCGCTCACCGTCCAGCGCGAGATCGTGCGGCGGGCCTTCGACCTGGGCATCACGCACTTCGACCTGGCCAACAACTACGGACCGCCCTACGGCAGCGCCGAGGAGAACTTCGGCCGGCTGCTGGCGAGCGACCTGAAGCCGTACCGCGACGAGCTAATCGTCTCGACCAAGGCCGGCTACGACATGTGGCCCGGTCCGTACGGCGAGTGGGGTTCGCGGAAGTACCTGCTGGCCAGCCTCGACCAGTCGCTCGGGCGGATGGGGCTCGACTACGTCGACATCTTCTACTCGCACCGGTTCGACCCGGAGACGCCGCTGGAGGAGACCGTCGGGGCGCTCGACCGGGCGGTTCGGTCGGGCAAGGCGTTGTACGTCGGGATCTCGTCCTACAACTCCGCGCGGACCGCGGAAGCCGCGCAATTGCTGCGGGAATTGGGTACGCCGTTGCTGATTCACCAGCCGTCGTATTCGATGTTCAATCGCTGGACCGAGGCTGACGATTTGCTCGGAACCCTCGAGCAGGCCGGGGCCGGGTGTATCGCGTTTTCGCCGCTGGCGCAGGGATTGCTGACGAACAAGTACCTTTCCGGGGTTCCGTCGGATTCCCGGGCGGCGCAAGGGAAGTCGCTGAACCCGGACACGATCACCGAGGAGAAGCTCGGCAAGATCCGGGCGCTGGGCGAGATCGCCGAGCGGCGGGGACAGACGCTGGCGCAGCTGGCGCTGGCCTGGGCGTTGCGGGATCCGCGGATGACGTCGCTGGTGATCGGGGCCAGCAGCGTGGCGCAACTGGAGGACAACGTGGCCGCGCTGGGGAATCTCTCGTTCACTGACGAGGAGCTGGCGGAAATCGACCAGTACGCGGTCGAAGAGGGAATCAATCTCTGGAAGCGCTCTTCTGACGGATGACCCGACTCGGCCGGAGGCGAGGACTACCGAGCCTCCGGCCGAACTCGCCGTAGACCGTCTCCCCGTCCAGATACGCTTGGTGCGCCAGAGCGATTCGCCGTGCCTTCGACGGGCGCAATTGCGATTGTGCGGCCTCGAGGTCAAGGAATTCGAACCGGCTTACTTCGTCCGAGGCCAGGCGGATGGCACCGATCTGCTCGCGGCTCAGCACACCGCCGTCGAAGATGAATTGCAGGCTGTCCCGCCAGACGCCGTGCGTGGGCAACCAATCGACCACGAGAAGCCGCCCCACCGGCACGTCGATGCCGAGTTCTTCGCGGACCTCTCGACGGCACGCCGCCAGCGGCGATTCGTCGTCCTCGACCAAGCCTCCCGGGATCTCCAGGAACGGCTTGTAGGTCGGGAAGACGAACAGGATCCGGCCGTGTTCGTCGCGGGCGAGCACTCCAGCGGCAACGTTCTTTCGCGGAAACCGTTCGGCGATGCCGGGATTGAACTCGGCCTCCGGCTCGCCCTCGTCCCGGAGATCGCGCGCGAAAACGGCGTCGTCGCCGCAGTGGCGGGCCTGGCTGCCGGTCATGATCAGCCGCGGGCCGCGCGGATCGTCTCCGCCGCCCACTCCGCCCAATCGCGTTCCATCGCCGCGTATCGCTTGCCCCATTCCAGCGCGAGGCGGCCGTACAGCGACGGATCGCTGTCGTCCCAGTCCACTGACGCGTCGATCGCCGCCAGTTCGCCGACCAGCCCCTCGGCGAAAGCACCATGCCTGCGCAGAAATCCGCGGGCCTCCTCCGGCGTGACCTCGCCCAGGAAGTACACCCGCAGCAGCATCTCGTTCCGCCGCGCCGCCGGCGGCCTCTCCTCCAGCAGCCACTTGCGCAGCTCCGACCGCCCGGCGTCGGTGATCGCGTACTCCTTGCGGCCGCGCGGGCCCTCCGCGGAGACCTTGATCAGGTCCGCGCTCTCGAGCTTGCCCAGTTCCCCGTACAGCTGGCTTTGCGTGGCCGTCCAGACGCTCGACATCGCCGTTTCGAAGCGTTTCAGCAGGTCGTAGCCGCTTCCGGGGGCGGTGGCGAGCAGCCCCAGCACCGCGTGTCGCAAGGTCATGGACTCACCCTACCTTCCACTATTGACATGTGCACGCCGGACGTTCTAGCTTTGACATGTCACAACAGGAACGTGAGCGAGGGGCACCGATGAACTACCTGAAGAGTTTCCTTCCGTGGATCGCCTTCGCGGTCGTGTCCACGCAGGCCGACTGGCGGTGGTCCGGACTGACCGGGCTGGTGCTCGCGGGCGGACTGCTGCTGCTCGAACGCCGGCGCGGCAAGGGCTGGGACACGCTGTTCATCGAGGTCTCCGCGGTCGTCTTCTTCGCGGGCCTTGCGATCTGGTCGTTCAGCGATCCGGCCTCGCCGCTCAGGGATTACGTCGGCGCGCTCACCGATCTTTGGCTGGCGCTGACCGCCTGGGGCTCGCTCGCCGCGAACCGGCCGTTCACTCTCGGGATCGCGAAAACCATGGTCCCGCCGGAAATCGCCGCGACGGCGGTGTTCCGCCGGGTCAACGTCGTCATCACCGCAGTGTGGGCGGCCAGCTTCACGGTCGCCGGAATCGCCGAAGCCGTACTGCTGCATTTCGCGCCGCACGCCACCGCCGGGTTGATCATTCTCAAGGTGCTCGGCTTCGCGGTTCCGATCTCGTTCACCGTCCGCTATCCGCGCATCGTCCGGGCTCGCGCCCAGAAAGCGTGAATCGATGACCACCACCGATTTCCACCTCAAGGGCCATTACGCCCCGGTCCACGACGAACTCACCGCCTATGACCTGCCCGTCACCGGAGCGCTGCCGCCGGAACTCAGCGGCTGGTACCTGCGCAACGGACCGAACCCGCGACAGGACAGCGCGCATTGGTTCACCGGCGACGGAATGGTCCACGGCGTAAGACTCGAAAACGGCCGCGCCGCTTGGTATCGCAACCGCTGGGTGCGCACCGAAAGCTTCGACATCCCGAATCCGGCGCTCTACAACGCCGACGGAACCAGGAATCTCCGGCGGAGCGTCGCCAACACGCACGTCGTCAATCACGCGGGACGCACGCTCGCGCTCGTGGAATCCTCGCTGCCGTACGAAATCACCACTGATCTCGACACCGTCGGCGTCTACGATTTCGACGGCAAGCTAGCCGATTCGATGACCGCGCATCCCAAGATCTGCCCGGAAACCGGCGAGCTGCATTTCTTCAGCTACGGCAGCATCACCGCCCCGCACGTGAGCTACTACCGCGCCGACGCCGCCGGGGAACTCGCGCTGCGGCAACCGATCGACGTGCCCGGCCTGACGATGATGCACGACTTCGCGCTCACCCGGCGGCACGCGGTGTTCTTCGACCTGCCGGTGGTGTTCGACCACGCGTCCGATGGCGGCATGCCGTTCCAGTGGAGCGACACGTACGGCGCGCGGCTCGGCCTGCTCAGCCGAGACCGCCCGGAGGACGGCGTGCGCTGGTTCGAGGTCGATCCGTGTTACGTCTTCCACACTCTCAACGCGCACGACACCGCCGACGGCCGGATCGTGGTGCACGTCGTGCGGTACGAGCACCTGTACCGGCCCGGTGTCCCCGATCCCAAGGGCGCGTTGTGGCGATGGACGATCGACCCGCGCGCAGACACAGTATCCGAGGATCTCCTCGACGACCGCGAGGGCGAGTTCCCGCGCATCGACGACCGGCTCGCCGGGCTGGACGCTCGCTTCGGGCACGTGACCGGGCGGCACAGCCCCGGGGGTCCGCTCGCGCTCCGCCGCTACGACCTGCACACGAACGCCTCGCGCGAGCATTTGTTCCCGGAAGGACACATCCCGGGAGAGGCGGCGTTCGTTCCAGCAGACGACCGTCCGGGCGGCGCCGGCTGGTTGCTCACGTACGTCTACGACGGACCGAACGACCGCAGCGACTTGGTGGTGCTCGACGCACAGGACATCGAAGCGGCTCCGGTCGCGACGGTCCATCTTCCCGGCCGCGTGCCCGCCGGTTTCCACGGCAACTGGCTGCCGGACGCCTGAGCCGTCAACTAGCCGACGGCAAACTCTGCGTGCCGTCCCCGGGTTCCGTCCGCCGAGCCCGTATCGTCGGGACGAGACTGCTCGTCCCGAGCCGGAGAAAAGAAACTTTCCTGCCAAAGCGGGGCGAATCCGGTTACCGTGGCAGGACGGAAGTCCGAACGGGAAGGAAACTCAGCAGGTGGCAGGGTCGGGTACACCACCGGTCGGCACCCCGGCCGGGATGCGCATGATCAACCAGCGGGCGGTGCTCGACCTGCTGCGCCGCGGCGGGCCCGCGACGCGGCCGCAGGTGGCGAAGGACACCGGGCTGTCGAAGCCCACAGTGAGCCAGGCGCTGCTGGCACTGGAGGCCGCCGGGCTCGCGCGCGCGACCGGGCACACGTCCACCGGCACCGGCCGCTCGGCGGTGCTCTACGAGGCGGACCCGACCGCGGGTTACGTGCTGGGCCTGGACATCGGCCGCGAGCACATCCGGGTCGCGGTCGCCGACCTGGGGCGCACCACAGTCGCCCGGCGCGACGTGCGCAACACGGCCCGCTCCGGCAGCGCGCTGATCTCCGCACTGGGCAAACTGGCCGCGGACATCGTGGCCGAGGCAGGTCTCACGAACGACGACATCGTGGTCCGCGTGCTGGGCTCCCCCGGCGTCGCGGACCCGGTGAAACGCTGCTTCCGGCACGCGCCGAACCTGCCCGGCTGGGGCCGTCCGGGGCTACTCGACGACCTGGAGCAGGTGCTCGGGCCGGAGCTAGTGGTAGAGAACGACGCGAACCTGACCGCAGTCGGCGAGTGGGAAAGCGGTGCCGCGCGCGGAGCTTCGGTGGTCGGCTGCATCACCATCGGCACAGGCGTCGGCATGGGACTGATGGTCGACGGCCGCGTTTTCCGCGGTGCCACCGGTGCCGCAGGCGAAATCGGCTACCTGCCCTACGGCCGCACCCACGTCGCCGACGAACCCAGCGAACCGCCCGCACGCGGACACCTGGAAGAAGCCACCGCCGCACAGTCGGTAGTCCGCGGCGCACGCGAACTCGGCCTGGGCACAGCGCGATCGGCTCGCGAAGTCTTCCGCCTAGCCCGCGAGGGTGACGAATTGGCGCAACGCGCAGTGTCCGAGGAAGCCGACCGGCTCGCGTACACAGTCGCTTCGGTAGCCGCAGTAATCGACCCAGAACTAATTGTCCTAGGCGGCGGCGTCGGAACGGCCGCGGACCTGCTGCTGGAACCAATCGACCGAGCCCTTCGCGCCTTCACCCCACTCACAACGACTGTGGTACAAGGCGAACTAGGCGACGACGGCGTCCTCACCGGCGCAATCAGCGTCGGCCTGCGCGCCGCCGAACGCCTAGTCTTCGACCGCCGCGTAGGCGCCGCCTAACATTCCGTGAGGGGAACCCTCACGGAATCAGATTCCCCCAGGGTTCCCCTCACAGCCCTAAAACCGGCACCAACGCCCCCACCCATCGAGGCACCCACCCCCTCCCCCGCACCCCGATACGAAGCCTCCCTGCGGTCTGGGGGTGCTTGTCAAGGCATCTTTCCCGCCTTGACAAGCACCCCCAGACCGTCAGCACAATCAAGCTTCGGGGTGCCCCACGCAACGCACCCACGCGCAACGTCGCCGCCAGGCGACGAGCCCACCCACCCCACGCCAGGTACCTTGCAGGCATGATCGGACTGCCCGACACCATCACCGCCTGCCTCTTCGACCTGGACGGCGTACTGACCGGGACGGCCGTGCTCCACCGCGAGGCGTGGAAACGGACGTTCGACGAATACCTCCGCACCCGCGACGCCGCCGACTTCCAAGAATTCACCGACGCCGACTACGCCACCTACGTAGACGGCCGCCCGAGGGCCGACGGCGTCCGGGAATTCCTCCGCTCACGCGGAATCAACCTCCCCGACGGCACCCCCGACGACCCCGTAGACGCGCCCACCGTGAACGGCATCGGCAACCGCAAAAACGAACTCGTCCTGAAAATCATCGACGAACGCGGCGTAAACCCCTACCCGGGCTCCGTGCGCTACCTGGAAGCCGCCAAAAAAGCCGGACTCAGGATCGCCGTAGTGACCTCCTCCGCGAACGGCGCCAAGGTCCTCGACGCGGCAGACCTGTCCCACTTCGTGGAAGCGCGCGTCGACGGCCTGGTCATCCGCCGCGACCACCTGAAAGGCAAGCCGGCACCCGATTCGTTCCTCGCCGGGGCCAAGGAACTCGGCGTGGACCCGAAGCAGGCGGCAGTGTTCGAGGACGCACAATCCGGCGTCCAAGCCGGCAAAGCCGGCGGCTTCGGTTACGTCGTGGGCGTGAACCGCGAGAACCAGGCGGACGCCCTGCGCGCGCACGGCGCCGACGTCGTGGTGGACGACCTCGCCGACCTGCTGGAGGACAAGTGACGGAATCCGGTTACGAATGCTCCCCGTGGGAGCTGCGCTGGCGCGGTCTCGACGTGGATGCGTTGCAGCGCACCGAATCCGCCTTCGCGGTGTCGAACGGACACATCGGACTGCGCGGCACCCTCGAGGAAGGCGAGCCGCGCGGGCTGCCCGGCACGTACCTCAACGGTTTCTACGAGCAGCACGAACTCCCTTACGCCGAGGGCGGTTACGGCTACCCGGAGGAAGGCCAGACCGTCGTCAACGTGACGGACGGCAAGATCATCCGGCTGCTGGTCGAGGACGAGCCGCTGGACATGCGCTACGGCATCGCGACCGCGCACGACCGCGTGCTCGACTTCCGCCGCGGCACGCTGCGCCGGGTCACCGAGTGGTCTTCCCCCACCGGCAGGCGCGTGCGGGTGACCACCGAACGGCTGGTTTCCTTCACTCAGCGCGCGGTCGCCGCGATCCGCTACGAGGTCGAACCGCTCGATGAGGACCTGCAGCTCGTCGTGCAATCCGACCTGCTGGCCAACGAACCGGTCGAGTCCGACACGCGCGACCCGCGTGTCGCCGCCGCGCTCGACGCGCCGCTGGTCGGCGAGTTCAGCCACGCCGCGGGTTACCAGGCGGTGCTGGTGCACCAGACCCGGATGTCCGGGCTGCGGGTCGCCGCCGCGATGGACCACAAAATCGAGGTCGACGACGGCCTGCGCACCCGCATCCACGCCGAGGAGGACCTGGCCCGGCTCACCGCCGCGGTCGACGTGCCCAAGGGCGGACGGCTGCGGGTCACCAAATTCCTCGCCTACGGCTGGTCCGCGCAACGATCCGCCCCGGCCCTGCGCGCCCAGGTCGAAGCCGCGCTCGCGGGAGCCCGGCAGACCGGGTGGAAGGGACTGGCCGCCGAACAACGCCAGTTCCTCGACGATTTCTGGGCCACGTCGGACATCGAAATCGACGGCGACCCGGAACTCCAGCAAGCCGTCCGGTTCGCGCTCTTCCACCTCCTGCAGGCCGGTGCCCGCGGCGAAACCCGTGCTATCGCCGGGAAAGGCCTCACCGGGCCGGGGTATGACGGGCACGCGTTCTGGGACAGCGAGACGTTCGTGCTGCCGGTGCTGACGTACACGATGCCGGACGCCGCCCGCGACGCCCTCGGCTGGCGACACTCCACAATAGACAAAGCGAAAGAACGCGCGACGCAGCTCGGCTTGCGCGGCGCGGCTTTCCCGTGGCGGTCCATCAACGGCGCCGAATGCTCCGCGTACTGGCCGGCCGGCACGGCGGCGTTCCACGTGAGCGCGGACATCGCCGACGCCGTCGTGCGGTACGTGAACGCCACCCAGGACGAGCATTTCGAGCGCACCTGCGGCGCGGAACTGCTGCTGGAAACGGCGCGGCTGTGGGCGTCTCTCGGGCATTACGACCACCACGGACACTTCCGCATCGACGGCGTCACCGGGCCCGACGAGTACTCCGCGGTGGCGGACAACAACGTCTACACGAACCTGATGGCGCGCAAGAACCTGCTCGCCGCGGCGGAGGTGTGCCGGCGGCATCCGGACGTCGCCGAACAGTTCGAAGTGGACAGTGTCGAGATCGATTCCTGGCGCGCCGCGGCGGAAGCGATGGCGCTGCCGTATGACCAGGAACTCGGCGTGCACCCGCAGTCGGAAGGATTCCTGGAGCACGACGAGTGGGATTTCGCCGCCACCGACGACGACTTCTACCCGCTGCTGCTGAACTACCCGTACTTCGACCTGTACCGCAAGCAGGTCGTCAAACAGGCCGACCTCGTGCTCGCGCTGCACCTCTGCGGCGATTCCTTCAGCCCGGAGGAAAAAGCCCGCGACTTCGCCTATTACGAAGCACGGACGGTCCGTGACTCTTCACTGTCCGCGGGCACGCAGGCCGTGATCGCGGCGGAGGTCGGACACCTTCAGCTGGCGTACGACTACCTCGCCGAAGCCGCGCTGACCGACCTGCACGACGTGCACAACAACGTCCGCAACGGCTTGCACATGGCGTCGCTGGCCGGCGCCTGGCAAGCCGCGGTAGCCGGGTTCGGCGGCCTGCGCGACTACGGCGGCCAGCTGTCGTTCGCGCCGCGGCTGCCGGACGAACTCGACGGCCTCACCTTCCGCCTCGCCTTCCGCGAAACTCGGTTCCAGGTGTCGATCCGGCACGGCGCCGCGACCTACCGGGTGCTCAACGGGCCGCCGCTGGACCTGATCCACCACGGCGAGCGGTTCACCGTGACCGAAGAGCCAGTGGAGCTGCCGATCCCGAAGCTGGACCCGGGCCCCGCGCCGGTCCAGCCGATCGGGCGCGCTCCCGCTCGACGGGACGCGTCGAGCGTGCGGCAGTTCGACCGGAGCTGACTCGTGAGCGGCGATGCCGGTTAGAACCGGCATCGCCGCTCACGACGGCGTTTCGCCCGTGCCCGGCACCCGCGGCACGTCGTCGGTCCGAGACGGGCTCAGATCCGGCCCCGGCGCGGTGGCCACCTCGCCGGGCAGCTCGTCCGAGTCCGGCAGCTCGGTCTTCTTCCGGCGCGCGGGGAACGGCGATTCCTCGTCGTCGTCCTCGGACCGGTCACGGGGAAGGAATTCGCTGCGCGGGGTCATGGTTCCGGGATACCCGGTTTATCGCCCTCGCACCAGGGAGTTCACGCGGCCGGACGCGACCGCTGCTTACCAGTCGCGTCCGTGAGCTGATCCAACAGTGTCAGCAGCAGCCCGTCTCGCGTCGACCACGGGCAGATCGACAGCTTCCCGCCCGCGACCGTCAGCAGCGCTTCCGCGACCACCGCGCCGCCGAGCGCCTGCTGGGCCCGCTGCCGCGAAATCCCCGGCAACTGCGCCCGCCGAGCGAACGGCATCGCCGACAATCGCGGGATCCACGCGCGCACGTCGTCCAGGTGCAGTTCGCGCGCCTTGCCCGGCCGATCCCCCGCCAGCC
Organism: Amycolatopsis sp. NPDC114503; assembly: GCF_055633655.1. NCBI lineage: Bacteria > Bacillati > Actinomycetota > Actinomycetes > Pseudonocardiales > Pseudonocardiaceae > Amycolatopsis > Amycolatopsis sp. NPDC114503. The sequence continues at coordinate 363,102 of NZ_JBVKDT010000004.1, forward strand.
GGGCCAGCTGCCGCAGCACTTTGGAGCAGCCGACGACCCGGTGTTCGGCGAGTTCGTCCTTCACGTCGCCCAAGGCGGCGGCGACTTCCTCCAGCACGTGGTCACGCAGCGCAGCCACGTGCTTGCTGCGCACCGGCGGTTCGGCGGGCAGCCAGTCGCGCGTGACCGAGCGGGCGCCCAGAGGCAGCGAACGCGCGAAAGTGGCCTGTTCACCAGCTCCGGCGGACAGTTCCACGGTGCCGCCGCCGATGTCGAGCGCCAGCAGCGGGCCGCCGGACGCGCCGTACCAGCGGCGCGCGCCGACGTAAGTCAGCTCCGCCTCCCGGCGGCCGGAGAGGAACCGCAGTTCGACGCCGGTTTCGCGAGCGACTTCACGGACCGCTTCACGGGAGTTGACCGCGTCCCGAATTGACGACGTGGCCAGCGGAAAAACGTCCTCGACACCGTGCTCGCGGGCGAATTCCATGCCGCTGGAAACGGCCTTGGCGATGGCCGCGATGCCGCATGTGCTGAGCCGTCCGTCGCCGTCGAGTTCGCGGTCGAGCCGCAGCCGGGTTTGATGCGTCAGGGCCGGGTCGATCGGGGATCCGCCGGGTTCGAGCACGACAAGCCGGGCACTGAACGATCCGACGTCCAGCACCGCAGCAGCGGATCCTTCGATTCTGCGCACAGCCCGGCCTACCTCGCTTTCGCCCCGCCCGGATTCCCCGTTGAACCCGTTCTTACTCCCGACTTCGCGTCCCGCGCGGGGAGTTGACGGCATTTCGACGGCGGCATCGACCTGAAGTGCGGTTTTTTCACACTCTCAGTAGTCCGCATCATAGCGGACCTAGCCGAGCAGCTCCTTCAGTTTGGCGACGGCGGCCACTCGCGCCTCGCGCCCGGGCTGCAGCGGGTTGACCGCCAGCGTCGTCGCGCCGGCCTCCTTGAACGCCGCCAGCCGCTCCTTCACGTAGCCCGCCGGACCGACCAGCGACGTGGCGCGCAGCAGTTCCGTCGGGACCGCCGCGGCGGCTTCTTCCTTCTTGCCGTCGAGGTAGAGGTCCTGGATCTTCTTGGCCTCGGCCTCGTAGCCGTAGTTGCAGGCCAGCGTGTTGTAGAAGTTCTTGCCGCGCGCGCCCATCCCGCCGATGTACAGCGCGAACACCGGGCGCACCCAGTCGAGCAGGCCCTCGACGTCGTCGCCGATGGCCAGCGGCGGCGCGGCGAACACGTCGAGTTCGCCCAGCTCCGGGTCGCGCTTGGCCTTGCCCTCGGCCAGCGAGGCGCCCCAGACGTCGGCGGCCTTCTCCGGGTGGAAGAAGATCGGCTGCCAGCCCTCGGCGACCTCGGCGGCGAGCGCGACGTTCTTCGGCCCGAGCGCGGCGAGCACGACCGGGATCCGCTCGCGCACCGGGTGGTTGATCAGCTTCAGCGGCTTGCCGAGGCCGGTGCCCTGGTCGGCGGGCAGCGGGATCGTGTAGTGCTTGCCGTCGTGCACGACGCGCTCGCGCTTCCACACCTGGCGGCAGATCTCGATGATCTCGCGGGTGCGGCCGATCGGCGCGTCGTACTTCACGCCGTGGAAACCCTCGATGACCTGCGGTCCGGACGCGCCGAGGCCGAGGGTGAACCGGCCGTCGGACACGAAGTCCAGCCCGGCCGCGGTCATCGCGGTGAGGCTCGGGGTGCGGGTGTAGATCTGGAAAATCCCCGACATCAGGCCGACGCGCTCGGTCTTCGCGGCGAGGTAGCCGAGCTGGCTCACCGCGTCGAAGCTGTAGGCCTCGGGGACGAACACGATGTCGAGCCCGACCCGTTCCAGCTCCACGATGTCCGCGACGCTTTCGGCGAACCCGCCCGAGTAGCTGACGCCGGTGCCGATCCTCATCGATCCCTCATTCCCCTGCCGGTCGACTGTGACTAAGCGTTTGCTCATTATGCGGCCGCTCGGGTGACGACGCTACGGCGTGGGTCACACCACAGCGGGCGCCACCGTCCCGCGCACGTCGCCGAACCCGATCCGGGCACCGCCTGGACCTGGGGCGGAGGCGCTGATGACGACCTCGTCGCCGTCCTCCAGGAACGCGCGTGTCCCGCCGCTGTCCCCGAGCGCGATCGGTTCGCGACCTCCCCAGCTCAGCTCCAGCAGCGAGCCGCGCTGGTCCTTCGCCGGGCCGGTGACCGTGCCGGACGCGTACAGGTCGCCGGTGCGCAGGCTCGCGCCGTTCACCGTGAGGTGCGCGAGTTGCTGCGCGGCCGTCCAGTACTGCGTGGCGAACGGCGGGCTGGACACGAGATGGCCGTTGATCCGGATTTCCAGCGCCAGGTCCAGGCTCCACGACTCGGCCGCGCGCAGGTATTCGAACGGCTCGGGGTCCTGCGCGGGCTGCGGGACCCGGGCGTGCTCGAGCGCGGCGAGCGGGACCAGCCACGGAGACAGCGACGTGGCGAACGATTTGCCGAGGAACGGCCCGAGCGGCTGCATTTCCCAGCCCTGCAGGTCGCGCGCCGACCAGTCGTTGACCAGGCAGACGCCGAACACGTGGCGAGGGAACTCGTCGATCGGCACCGGAGCGCCGAGTTCGGACGGGACGCCGACGACGAAGCCGACCTCGGCTTCGAAATCGAGCAGGGTGGACCTCCCGAACGACGGTTCGGTCGCCTTGCGCGGTTTCCGTTGCCCCGCCGGGCGGATCACCGGCGTGCCGGACGCGACGACCGTGCCCGCGCGGCCGTGGTAGCCGATCGGCAGGTGTTTCCAGTTGGGCGGCACCAGATCGTCGCCGCCGCTGAAGATCCGGCTGGCGTTGAGGGCGTGCTGCTCGCTGGAATAGAAGTCGACGTAGTCCGCGACCTCCACCGGCAGATGGCTCGTGATTTCGTTGCGGGGCACCAGATGCGGCCGGATCCGGTCGGCGTGGCGCGGTTCGGTGAGCCATTCGCGGACCCGCGCCCGCACGTCGGCCCAGACGTCCGGGCCGGCGGCGAGCAACGGGTTCAGCGCTCCCGCGCCGAGCAGGCGGCCGAAGGACTCCTCCTCGGCCGCCGCGCTCAGGTCGAGCACCTGGTCTCCGACCGCGACGCCGGCCCGGCGGGTCCGCTCGCCGTGCGAGAAAACGCCGTAGGGCAGGTTGCCGAGGCCGAAGAGGGTGTCCGGAGGAAGGTCCAGCCAGGTCACGCAGAAGCCTCCTCGATCCACGCGCCGACCACGGTGTCCAATGCGGACAGCGGGAGAATTCCGTTGCCCAGGATGACATCGTGGAAAGCGCGGATGTCGAACCGGTCGCCGAGCGCCCGCTCGGCTTCGGCGCGGACGCGCTGGATTTCCAGCCTCCCCACCATGTAGCTCAGCGCCTGGCCCGGGTTCGCGACGTACCGGTCGATCTCGGCCTCGATCTCCATCGTCGCCATCGGTGTGTGCTCCACCAGGTAGTCGACCGCCTGCTGGCGGCTCCAGCCCAGCGCGTGCAGTCCGGTGTCGACCACGAGCCGTCCGGCCCGCATGGAGTCCTGGGCGAGCATGCCGAAGCGGGCGATGTCGTCGGAGTACAGGCCCATCTCGTCGGCGAGGCGCTCCGCGTAGAGGCCCCAGCCCTCGATGTAGGCGTTGAACGGCGCGATCTGGCGCAGCAGCGGCAGATCGGTGAGTTCCTGCGCGAAGGTGAGCTGGAAGTGGTGTCCCGGAACGGCTTCGTGGAACGCGATGCCCTCGCTGGTGAAGCGCGGCCGCGAATTCGCCTCGTAGGTGTTCGCGTAGTACGTGCCGGGGCGGGAACCGTCGAACGCGGCCTGCAGGTAGTAGGCGATGGTGCCGCTCGCCGCGTCCGCCTCCGGGACTGGCTCGACCTCGCACTTCGCGTCCGGCACCCGGGAGAACCATTGCGGGGCAACGGCTTCCGCCCGGACGATGGCTGCTCGCGCACCTTCCAGCAGCTCGTCGCCGTCGCGCCAGCGCAGCTCCGGGTCGTTGCGGAGGCGGTCGAAGATCTCCGCCAGCTCTCCGGTGCCGAACACGCGGGTGCCCAGTTCGCGGTACTCCTCGGCCAGTTTTTCGCCCATGCGAAGGCCGGTGTCGTGCAGTTCCTGCGCGGTGCGGTCGGTGGTGGTGTGCGCGCGGATCAGGCCCTGGTACTTCTCCAGCCCGCCCGGCAGATGGCTGATGCCCGGCTGGCTGTCCGTCTTCGAAACCGGCAGCACCTCCTCGGCGAGGAAGTCGCGGTAGCGCCGGTACGCGGGGCGCACGACGTCGGCGAGCAGCCGGTCGCACTCCGCCGCGAAGCCCTCGACCTCGACGGCCGGCGTCACGCGGAACGGGTCGCCCTCCTCGTTCGCGAGGTACCGCTCGACGTACTCGATCCCGGTGCGCACCAGGAAGTCCGGCGGCGCGAACCCGTCCGCGACGGTCGTCCGCTGGGCCCCGATCAGCGCGTCGAGGTAGCCGCCGATCGCCGCGAGCCGCGTGAGGTAATCGCCTGCCTTGTCCGCGGCATCCGGGGTCAGCGCGGGGAGCATGGTCATGAGGTTCAGTGCGGGCGAGCTGAACCCGTCGCTCACCGCGAACCCGGACAGCCGCGAGTCGATCGTGTCGATCGCGCCGCGGGCGTGCGTGCGCACCACCTCGCGGGTGATGGCCTCGGACGCGGTCAGCCCGGACGGGTCGATCGCCTCGGCGCGCTCGGCGATCGCGGCGTACGCGGCCCGGTGGCGCTCGGCCGCGGCGAGACTCGGGTCGGCGAGCTTGGTGTGGTCGCCGGGGAGGCCGAGGACGGTCCGCTCCAGAGGCTCCGCCTCGAAGCTCAGCTCGACCAGTTCGTCGGCCAAGCCGAGGACGGTGTCGCCGTGCCCGGCCACCCACTCGGTGACCACGGCGTCCAGCACCGACAGCGGCAGGGAGCCGCCGGAGAGGATCGTGTCGTGGAACGCCTTGATGTCGAAGCGGCTGCCGAGCCGCTGTTCGGCCTGCTCGCGCAGCCGCTCGATTTCCAGCCGCCCCACCATGTACGCGAGCGCCTGGCCCGGGTAGCCGAGGTACCGGTCGACCTCCGATTCGATCTCGACCTGCGCCATCGGCGTGTGCTCGAGCAGGTAGTCGACCGCCTGCTGGCGGCTCCAGCCCAGCGCGTGCAGGCCGGTGTCGACGACCAGCCGTCCGGCCCGCATCGACTCCATCGTCAGCATGCCGAGCAGCGACACGTCGTCGGAGTACAGGCCCATCTCGTCGGCGAGGCGCTCGGTGTAGAGGCCCCAGCCCTCGGCGTACGCGGTGAAGTTGCCGATGCGGCGCAGCAGCGGCAGGTCGGTGAGGCCGAGGGCGGTGCTGAGCTGGAAGTGGTGGCCCGGGATCGCCTCGTGGAACGCGATGACCTCGGCGGTGTGCCGGAACCGCTCGGCGGCCTGGTGGGTGTTGGCGAAGTAGACGCCCGGCCGGGACCCGTCGGCGGCGGGCGGCATGTAGTACGCCGGGGGCGCGCCGGGCGCGGAATCCTCCGGCACCGCCTCGACGGTCCACGGGTGCTGCGGGATGCGGCCGAACCAGTTCGGCGCCTCGGCCGCGGCGCGGGAAATCGCCGTGCGGGCGGTGTCGAGGAGGTCCTCGGCGCTCGTCCAGCGGAGCTTCGGGTCGGTGCGGAGCCGCTCGAAGATCTCCGGCAGCTCACGGGTGCCGAACACGCGCTCGCCGAGGGCCTGGTACTGCTCGACCTGGCCGGCGATCACCGCGAGGCCGGTGTCGTGCAGCTCCTGCGGGGTGCGGTTGCTGGTGGTGTGGGCGCGGGCGAGGCGGGCGTAGATCTCGTCGCCGCCGGGGAGCCAGGAGACGCCGCCCTTGTCGTCCGGGCGGCCGTGCGGGAGGACTTCGGCCTCGAGGAAGTCGCGGTACTCGCGGAAGCCGGGGCGGGCGACGTCTTCGAGTATTTGGCGGCGGCGGGCGGCGAAGTCGTCGTCCGGGGCGGGCTGGCGCAGCAGCGGGTCGTTCTCGGGCTCGGCCAGGTAGCGGTCGAGGTGCGCGATCGCGGCCTTGACCAGGCGTTCGATCGGCAGCAGACCAGCGGCGATCCCGTCGCGGTGCCGTTGCGCGACGGCGCGGAGGTACTCGGGGATCTCGGCAAGCCTCCCGAGATGCGCCTCGGCGGTTTCCGCGGTGACCGTGACCATCGGCAGCGCGGACAGAAGCCCGGACGCGGGGCCGACGAAAAGGTCGGTGACGGTGAAGTCGACGACGCGGCTGTCCATCCGGTCGAGGTTTCCGTCGACGGAGCTGAGCAGGACGTCGCGAGTGACGCGATCGGCGTCGTCGAGCCCGGCCGGGTCGATCGCCTCGGCGCGCTCCCGGATGCCGGCGATCTTCGCGCGGAACGCCGCCTCCGCCGCGGCCGACGGATCGCCGAGCCCCGGCGCGTCCGGCCGGATGCCGAGAATGGCGGCGTCGAGCGGTTCGTGGTCGAACGACGCCTCGACGAGCTCGTCGGCGAGATCGGAAACGACGGACATCGGCGTGGACCCCCAGGGTAGGCGGAGAAGGTGCGATTCCGACCCTAATCGAGACGGGGGCGCGGACGCCCGTGTGCTGGGTCGGCGGCCTTCTTCCGGGGGCAGGGGCGTTCCGGGCGGTGGAACCTGGGGCTTGGTTCGGGGCCGTGGGGCTGGTTCGCTCTCGGCTGGTTCCGGGGAGACAGCGCGGCCATCCTGCGGTTCGGGGCCCGTCGCGGCGGTGCCAGACGCGGTGGCACGGCCAGGTCAGTGACGGCCCGCGGTTCGCCGCCCGTCACAGCGGTGCCAGACGCGGTGGCACGACCAGCTCCGCCACCACCCGACAATCCCGCGGTCCGCCGCCCGCGCGATGGCGCCGGGCACGCCAAGCGCGGCGACACGGCCAGGCCGGTCACAGCCCGACCATCCCGCAGTCCGCCGACCTCGCGATGGCCACCGGGCACGCCAGGCGCAGCGACACGGCCGGGCCCGTCACAAGCCCGACCAACCGCAGTCCGCAGCCCTCGCGGTGGCGCGGGGCACGCCGGACGGAGCGGCACGGCCGGGTCCGGCGGGCGAGGCGGTAGCGTTGCCGGAGTGGCCGTGACCGATCCCGCCGACATCCGCCTGCTCGCCGCGCTCGCCGAGCTGGGCAAGGGGGCTGTGCACGAGCTGGCGGCGAAGGTCGGGATGGATCCGCGGGAGGTCGCGTACCGGCTGGTCGCGCTGTCGGGCAGCGGGTTGCCGCTGCTGGTCGGGGTCGAAAGCGACCCCAACGGTCTTCGTGCGGCGATTTCGGGAGCACAGCCGTCGTGGCAGCGCCCGCAGGCCCCGGGATATCCGGGCGCGCCCGGGTCGGTGCCGTTCCCCGCCGCGGGCTCGCCGATGCCGCAGGCTTCCCGGATGCCAGGCTCGATGCCGTCCGGACCGGCCTCGGCGCCAGGTTCGATGCCGTCCGGGGCGCCGATGCCGAATGGCCCGGCGTCGTCCGGGATTCCGGCTTCGGGCGGGATGGCCGGGGCGCCGCCTCCCGGGATGCCGGGCGGCTCTCCCGGCGCGTCCGGTCCGCACCCGCCCGGGCAGTCCGGGATGCCCGGCCCCGAATCAGCCGGGATGCCGGGGCATTCCGGCCCGCATCCGCCGGGACAGCACGGAGTGCCCGGCCCCGGGACTTCCGGCGCGTACCCGCCGGGGCAAACCGGAATCCCCGCGGCCGGGCCAGGGCAGCACGGCCCCGCCGTCTCCGGTGCGTACCCGCCGGGGCAAACCGGGATCCCCGCAAACGGGCCAGGGCCCGGAGCCCCCGCCGCATACGGAATGCCCGGCGCGTACGCCCCGGGACCGGCGGGGACGTCCGGCGCGTATCCCCCCGGGCCGAACGGGATGTCCGGCGCGTACTCCCCCGCGCAGACCGGAATGCCGCCCCAGCCCCCCGCGAACGTCTACAATGGACAGTCCGGGCCGTACCCGGCTCCGGACCCGGCCGTCAGCACGTGGGGCGTCCCGCAGACCGCTTCCTGGGCCCGCGGCGACGACCCGAAGCCCGCCGCCGCGCCGGCGAAACAGGGGCGGATCGGCGAGACGATGCAGTCCCACGGGCTCGAAGGGGAACAGCTTTCCGTGCAGCTGCTGGAAGTCCAGGATCCCGCCGACTTCCTCTTCGGCGCGGCCGGTTACCGGCTCGAGGACGGCGAGCGCTCGGTCGTCGTGCACACCGAGATCACCAATCGCGGGCCGATTCCGTTCGCCTCGCTGCCGGACAACTATCTCGAACTGGTCACCGACAGCGGCGAGACCGTCGCGAAAGCCCCGGTTTCGCTGACGTCCCGGCCGCCGCACAAGATCGGCGTGCAGCCGGGCGAGACGCTCGGCGGGCACACCGTCTACGTTCTCCCGACCGCGACCCGGGTGGTCGCGGTGCGCTGGAGCCCGCGTCCCGAGCCGGACGAGCGCACCTTGACCTGGGCCGTCGACTAGTTCCCGTCCCGCAGGATCTCCAGCGCGCTGGCCAGATCGTCCGGGTACTCCGCCTCGAACTCGACCCAGCGGCCATCGGCCGGATGCGCGAAACCCAGCGTCCGCGCGTGCAGCCACTGCCGGGTCAGGCCGAGCTTGCGGGCCAGCACCGGGTCCGCCCCGTAGGTCAGGTCCCCGGCGCACGGGTGGCGCAGCGCGGAGAAGTGCACGCGGATCTGGTGGGTGCGCCCGGTTTCCAGCTTCACGTGCGCCAGCGAAGCCGCCCGGAACGCCTCGACCACCTCGTAGTGCGTGACGCTCGGCCGCCCGCCCGCGACGACCGCGAACTTGTAGTCGTGCCGCGGATGGCGGTCGATCGGAGCGTCGATGGTGCCGCGCGTCGGGTCGGGGTGACCCTGTACGACGGCGTGGTAGCCCTTGTCGACGGTCCGCTCCTTGAACGCCCGCTTCAGCACGGTGTACGCGTGCTCGCTCTTGGCCACCACCATCACCCCGGTGGTGCCCGCGTCGAGCCGGTGCACGACGCCCTGTCGCTCGGCCGCGCCGGAGGTCGAGATGCGCAGCCCGGCCGCGGCGAGTCCGCCGACGACCGTCGGGCCGGTCCAGCCGGGGCTGGGGTGCACGGCGACGCCGACCGGTTTCGAAATCACCACGATGTCGTCGTCATCGTGCAGGATCTTCATGCCGTCGACCGGCTCCGCGACGATTTCCGCCGGCCGTTCCGGTTCCGGCAGCGTCACCTCGAGCAGCCCGCCCGCCGACAGCCGGTCCGATTTGCCCGCCGGACGGCCGTCGAGGAGCACGTCGCCCGCCGCGGCGAGGTCCGCGACCGCGGTGCGGGAGAGGCCGAGCAGCTTGGCCAGCCCGGCGTCGACGCGCATCCCGTCGAGCCCGTCGGGGACGGGCAGCATGCGCGCGCTCACGCGGTTTCCTTCTTCTTGCCTCGGGTGGTGGTGCCGTCGTAGTCCTTGCCGAGCAGGGACAGCAGGACGATCAGCGCGCCGCCGACGCAGATCGCGGAGTCGGCGATGTTGAAGATCGCGAAGCCCTGCCCGTTGGGCGCGAACGCGGAGATGAAGTCCACGACGTGCCCGCGCAGCGGTCCTGGCTCGCGGAAGAACCGGTCGGTCAGGTTGCCGAGCGCGCCGGCGAGCACGAGCCCGAGGCCGATCGCCCAGCCGACCGAGCGCAGCCTGCGCGAGATCCACACGATCGCGATCACGACGCCGATCGCGACCAGCGCGAGCACCCAGGTCATCCCGGTCGCCATCGAGAACGCGGCACCCGGATTGCGGATGACCTGCAGGTAGATGAGCCCGCCGAGGATCGGCTTCGGCTCCTTGCCCTCGAGATTGGCGACCACGAGGTTCTTCGTGATCAGGTCGATCGCCCACAGCAGCGCCGCGACCGCGAACACCACCCAGACCCGCCGCTTGGGCAGCGGCGCGCCTTCCCCGGCAGCCCCCTGCTCAGGCGGTTCCGCAGACGGCTCGACCTCGGATTCGGACGGCGAAGGATCGGTGCTCACACCCCCATTGTCCACAACCGCGCCCGACCAGGTCACAGCGGCAGCCCCCGGCCCGAATTCAGTCGCCCCCGACCCCCTCGTCCCGCCATCCTCGCTCCATGCCCGCCGAGATCCCCACCCCCGCCGTAGCCGCCGCCTGGATCGCCCTAGACCTCTCCCCCACCGACGACCTCCCCCTGTTCGCAGCCCACTGGCTGGCCGACGGCAACGACGGCGAACACCTCCGCCACCTGGCAGGCCTCTCCCGCACAGAACCGCGAGAAATCCACGACGTGCAGCAGTCCGCCCTAGCCGACTGCCACACCCAGATCCCAGACTGCCCGGTCACAGCCGCCAAGCTCGCCTTCGACTTCGTCGCCCGAGCCTTCCTCCGCGGCCACCTCACCGAACGCGAAGTACTGGCTCAGGTACACCACATCATCGCCGGCTCCGGCACCGCCGCAGACGCCATCAGAATGCCGCTAGGCCAAACCTGGCTGCTGGACGAAGAGTGGGACCAAGGCTGGGGCCGCACAGAAGAGCAGATCAAACAGGCAATCCACTCAGCCTGCGAGACCCAACTAGCCCCCCACACCCCAAAAAAACCAACTTGACCCACACCAGGCCCGGCACCACTCACCTGCCCCAAACGCGGGATCGCGCCGACGTTTCGGGCCGAGCGGCGTGACAGGCCGAAGGCCCCTCACGCCGCTCTGCCCCAAACACCTGCCTAAAACAACCCCCCCCACCGCAGCGGAGCCTACAGCCACCAAAACAACCCTTCCGC
>NZ_JBVKDT010000004.1:373832-892907 GCF_055633655.1 Amycolatopsis sp. NPDC114503
AGGGGATCAAACAAGAGACTGAAGCCACTCATCTGTCAAAACCGAATGATCCCCCCGAACCCCAGAAAAAATCACTGGACCCCACCAGGGACCCCCCCCACTCCTCGGCCCGAAACGTCGGCTTAAAGCGATCCCGCACGCGACGGCGAAGCCGGCGCCATCAAACCCAGTCCTGCCGAGCCACCAACCAAAACCGGCGCCCTACCCCCGCACACTCACCCACAAAACCCCGGCAACTCCCGCGTATCCCCCACCGGCCCCCACCGCCCGTCAACCTTGGCGTACTCCCACCGAGCCCCCCGAGCCACGATCTGCCGCAACGCCAGCACCAGCCGATCCACGTGCTCCTCGGTACTCCCCAGCCCCAGGCTCACCCGAACCGCCTGCTGCCCCTCGCCCCCGGCCTCCCGAATCAACCGCCGAGCCGCGACATGCGCACAGAACGCCCCGTCCCGCACCCCGATCCCGTACTCAGCCGACAGCACCGCCGCCAACCACCCCGGCTCGAACCCGTCGACCACAAAACTCACCGTGCCGACCCGATCCACCGGCGCGTCAAAGAACCGCAGCTCAGCAAATCCAGGCAAGCCCTCGAGCCCCTTACGCAACCGCTCCAGCAACGCAGCCTCATGCGCCTCCACGGCCTCCCACCGAGCCGCCAACTGCTCGCAGGCCACCCCGAGCGCATACACCCCAACGGTATTCGGCGACCCAGCCTCGTGCCGCTCCTCACCGCTGTTCCACACCACGGCTTCCTCGGTCACCAGCTTGGTCGCCCCACCACCGGCGAGATACGGCTCAGCCGCCCGCAACCAGTCGCTGCGCCCGACCAACGCCCCAGCCCCAAACGGCGCATACAACTTGTGCCCGGAAACCGCCACGTAGTCGACATCCAACTCCCGCAACGAAATCCGCCGATGCGGCGCGAGCTGAGCCGCGTCCAACGCCACCCGGGCCCCGTGCTTCCGAGCCACCGCAGCAATCTCCGCCACCGGCAACAACTCGCCAGTCACATTCGACGCCCCAGCGACCACCACCAACCGAGGCCCCTGCGGACATTCCGCCAGCGCTTCGTCCACAACGGACACCGCGGCAAGCCGAGTCCGCGGCAACTGCACCCGCCGAACGTTCGGCCCCCGCCACGGCAACAGCGCGGCATGGTGCTCACTGTCGAAAACAACCACAGAAGTCTTACGCGGCAACGCTTTCGCCAGCAGATTGAACGCATCAGTCGTGTTGCGCGTGAAGATCACCGAGTCACCGCTGCGAGCATCCACGAACCGGCGCAGCACACCCCGGGTCCGCTCGTACAACCGAGTAGAAACCTGCGACGCAAACCCAGCACCACGATGCACGCTGGCATACCAGGGAAGAAACTCGTCCACCGCCGACCGCACCGCGTCCAGGCACGGCGCGCTGGCCGCGTGATCGAGATTCGCGTAACCGATGTCGCCGCCCGTCACCAGCGGCACCCGCAGCGCCGCACCGGCAACAGTGGGAACAGCGGCAACAGTTTCCGTGGACCGGTCGAGTGCGAGAGTCATGACGGCGCCTCCTCGGCGTTCCGGGGGACCCCCGGCGAGGGGCCCGCGCTTGCCCGTCGCGCTGCGCGACCGGCCTGGTCCTCACCCGGGGCACCCCACCGCGGTAGGAGGGTTGCCGGCCAGCAAGCCGGGGCTTCGCGCTGGCACTCATGACCTGAAACCGACGATAGCGGAAAACCGGGGAGCGAAACCAGCCCCGTCCCGTGATCTGAGACAGCGGTCACACGGGTGTCCACAAAGGACAGAGGGGTCAGGCCCCGGATTCCCCGTGCCAGCGAGCAAGACGACCGGCCCGGTCGACGGCCCGGATGCGCTGTTCGGTCGCGTCGCGGTCGGCGGCGGTCGTGACCACCAGAAGCTGGTCTTCGACCTGCAACCGGCTGGTTTTCTGCGGGGTGAAGGCAGTGCCGCCGCGGACCACGAGACTGACCGTCGCCCCGGCGGGCAGGCGCAGCTCCGACAGGTACACGCCGTGCAGCTTCGACCCCTTCTGGATGCGCACCTGCAGCAGTTCCGCGCCAAGCTCGTCGAGCGGTGCGGCGTCGACCTCGATCTCCTGCGCCTGCGTCGCCTTCGCCAGCCCGAGGATCCGCGCGAGCGGACTGAGCGTCGCGCCCTGCAGCACGGTGAGCACGATGACGAGCACGAAAACCGCGTCCACGAGCCGTTGCGCGCCGGGCACGCCCTCGGACAGCGGGATCATCGCGAGCACGATCGGCACCGCGCCCCGGAGCCCCGCCCAGGACAGGAACACCTGATCCCGCCACGGCAAACGGAACGGCAGCAACGACAGGACCACCGACAGCGGCCGGGCGAGCAGCAGGACCACGGCGCCCGCGACCAGACCCGGAATCAGCGTTTCGAGCAGCCGGGTCGGCGACGCGAACAGGCCGAGCAACACGAACAGGCCGATCTGCGCGAGCCAGCCGAGCCCTTCGGCGAACGACAGGGTGTCCGACCGGTGCGGCAGCTTGGAGTTCCCGAGTACCAGGCCAGCGACGTAGGTGGCGAGCAGGCCGGACGCGTGCGCGAGTTGTCCCGAGGAGTACGCGAGCACGCACACCGCCACCGTGGCGAGCGGGTACAGACCGGTCGCCGGGAGCGCCGCCCGGCGCAACGCCTGCGCGCCCAGCCAGCCGAACGCGAGGCCGAGCACGAGACCGGTGAGCAGTTCGTAGACCACCAGCAGCGGCAGTGACCAATCGACCGCTTCGCCGGACGCGAGCACGACGACCGCGATGTAGGCAGGCGCGTCGTTGATGCCGGATTCCAGTTCCAGCGCGCCGACGAGCCGTTTCCCGACCCCGGCCGTGCGCAGCACGGAAAACACCGCCGCGGCGTCGGTGGACGCGAGAACCGCGCCCCACAGCAGGGAGAGGCGCCAGTCGAGGCCGAGCAGCCAGTGCAATGCCGCGCCGGTGACCGCGATGCTGATCACCACGGCCACTGTGGACAGCAGGATTCCGGGCCCCAGCGAGGGTTTCACCGCGGACCAGCGCGTGGTGAGCCCGCCTTCGGTGAGGATCAGGACAAGCGCGGCGAGGCCGAGCGACTGGGTGAGCGCCGGATTGTCGAAGCGGATGCCGAACCCGGCTTCCCCGAGCACGACGCCGATCCCGAGATACAGCAGCAGCGACGGGAATCCGAGCCGGATGGACACCCGCACCGCGACGACCGAGACGACCAGAACCAGCGCGCCGACGCCCAGCACCATGGGAAGCTCGTCCATTCGCCCGCCTCCCTCCCGGTCGCCCGCAGGCGTCCAGAATAGTGAGGCAGTGTCCGGTTCCCGACCGCGCACCACCGGTGCGGGGGACCACCCAGGTGTGTTACGACGCCTCGGCGGCACTCACCGTCGCGAGATCGACACCGAGCGCGGCGAACGGCCCCCTCGCGCCCGGCAGAACCCGGACCGCGCGCTGCTGGTCCCGTGTCAGCCATCCCGCCTCGACCGCCCGCTCCAGCACCGCCGCCGGGACCGCGCCGGCGAGGTGCTCGCGCCGCTCTGTCCAATCCAGACAGTCGCGCAGCAGCGGCCGCCGCGGCCGATCCGGCACCGCCACGCCGAGATCGGCCAGCACCTCGCGTCCGGCGTCGGTGAGCGCGAGCCCGTCCGACACGTCGATCAGTCCCCGATCGACCATCCCGTCCCGCAACGCGACCCCGAGCGTCCCGGCCAGATGGTCGTAACAACTGCGCGCGAAGGACAATCGCTGTACCCGCAACGAAGTCCGCAGCCCGGACGGCCGTTTCAGTTCGGCATGCTGCGCCAAATGCTCGATCAACTCCGCAACCCGCGGATTCGCAAGCCGCACGTACGCGTGCCGCCCCTGCTTCACCCGGGCCACGAACCCGGCCTCGGCCAATCGCGTCACGTGCTCGCTGGCCGTCGAAACCGCGATCCGCGCGGCGGCGGCCAGTTCGCCGACCGTCCAGGCGCGGCCGTCGAGCAGCGCGAGGCACATGGTCGCGCGGCTCGGGTCGGCGAGAACAGCGGCGACCTCGGCCAGTGCGACGGTTTCCATGCCTCAACGGTAGAGCGGGGACACTTCGGCCGCGGCCGAACTACAGCGCGTCGAGGAACTTCGCGCCGAGCGAGACGGCCGGTTTGGAGTCGTTGGCCCCCTCCAGGAAGACCGCGAACGCCAGGTCGCCGCGGTAGCCGACGAACCAGCCGTGCGCCTCCGCGCCGTCGCCGAACTGCGCGGTGCCGGTCTTGCCGAACACCGAACCGGAGTGCGACAGCCCGGTCGCCGTGCCGCCGGTGACGACCTCGCGCATCATCGGCCGCAACGCCGACAGCACCGACGACGGCGGCGGATTGTAGCCGGTGTTGACCTTGGTGCCGTCCGCCCACAGCCGCGGCACGACCGCGTGCCCGGACGCCGCGGTCGCCGCCATCACCGCCGCTCCCATCGGGCTGACCTGCACCTTTCCCTGGCCGATGCCGTCCTCGACCTGCTCGTCCGCATTCGCCGCCGGGTCGACGCGGCCCAGCTCGGTGGACAGGCCGCCGATCCCGAAGTCGGCGTTGAGGCCGAACTGGGTGGCCGCCTTCGCGAGTCCGTCGGCGGGCAGCTGCGACGCGAGCCGGGCGAACGTGGTGTTGCAGGACTTCGCGAACGCCTTGTGCACGGTGGTCGTGCCGAGGTCGAATCCCTCGTTGGAGAGCGTGCGGGTGCCGATCCGGTCGGTCAGCGGGCACGGCACCGAGGAATCCGGCGTGACCAGCCCGGCTTCCAGCGCCGCGGTCGCGGTGACGATCTTGAACGTCGAACCCGGTGCGTACTGGCCGCTGAACGCCGACGCCGCGTTGGTGACGCTGGCATTCTGCGCCACGGCGAGCAGATCGCCGGAAGACGGCTGGATCGCGACCAGGACCGCCTTGCCGTGATATCCGTCGACCGCCGCCTGAGCTGCGTTCTGCGTCGCGACGCTGAGCCCGGTGGCGGCCGGTTTGTGGTCGCCTTCGGGATTTCCGAACAACGCCTCCAGGCTCTTGCCCGAAGCGTCCACGCGCTCGACCGCGAAGGCTTCGGACGCCTGCCCGTGCCCGGTGAGCGCCGAACGGAGCAGCGGGAACGCCTTGTCGTCAGCCAGTTTCAGCCCGCCGCTGCCGGACACGACGAGCGGTTTGCCGTCGCGGTCGACCACCGCCGGCACGTCCGAGGACGCGAGCGCCAGCCGCTGCCCGGCTTCCAGCTTGGGGTGCAGGACCGTCGGCGCCCAGTGGACACGCCACTTGCCCTGCGCCTGGACGAGGCCGAGGTTGCCGGTGTACGTCCAGGTGCGGCCAGGGCCGAGGTTCCAGGTGATGGTGTAGGCCGCCGTGGCCTTGTCGCCCTGCGCCGCGCCGACGTCGCCGAGCTTGGCGGTCAGCTGCGTGGGCCGAAGCATCGCCCACGCGTCCTGAAGCGCGGAAGAGGCGTCCGTCGGAGCGTCGGTGGCCTTGCTGGCCGTGTCAGCGTCCTTCGTGGCGAAGGCGAGCAGGTACTCGCGGGCTGCCGAGCTCGGGTCGTTCGGCTCCGCGGCGGTCGACGCCGGCTCCGAACCCGGCGAGGCCGCCGTCGGTCCCCCGCCGCCGAGCAGCACGACCGCTGCCACCACGATCGCGACCACGGCCAGCGCGCCCCCGATCAGCACGCCCTTCTTCCCGGCAGGACTCACCGTCGCATCCCCCTCGCCCCACGCGGTCCGC
The DNA here is from genome assembly GCF_055633655.1 of Amycolatopsis sp. NPDC114503. Lineage (NCBI taxonomy): Bacteria > Bacillati > Actinomycetota > Actinomycetes > Pseudonocardiales > Pseudonocardiaceae > Amycolatopsis > Amycolatopsis sp. NPDC114503. The sequence goes on from NZ_JBVKDT010000004.1 coordinate 379,575, forward strand.
CCGCGTCCCTGGCTCAGCTTGCCCATCGCGGAACAGAACCGGGTGTTACCTCGGGGAACGCGACAAATTCGTGATCAATGCCGCGCTGTATAGGTCGTTATACAGTTTGGTCGGCCTTCCGGCGGGCGCGCTGCCAGCAGATCCCGGCCACGACCAGGACCGCGACCAGCACGCCCGAGCTGATCAGCTGGATCCTGGCGTCGTGGTCGGCGAGCAACACCGCCAGGATCGCGACCATCGCGGCCAGCGTCGCCCAGGTCAGATACGGGAAGCCCCACATCCGCACGGTCAGGCTCTCCGGCGCGGTGCGTTCCAGCTGCCGCCGCACTCGCAACTGGGTGCAGGCGACCAGGATCCACACGATCAGCAGCACCGAGCCGACCGCGTTGAGCAGGTACTGGAAGACGGTGTCCGGCCAGAGCGCGTTGAGCGCCACGGCCACGAAGCCGAACAACACCGAAGCCGCGACCGCGAAGACGGGCACACCGTTTCGGTCCACTTTGGTCAGTGCGCGAGGAGCGTGTCCGCGTCGGGCCAGCGAGTACACCATGCGCGCCGCGCCGTACATGTTGGTGTTCAGCGTGGACAGCAGGGCGAACAGGATGACGACGTTCATGATCTGCCCGGTCGCCGGGATCCCGATGCGTTCGAGCACCGCGGCGAACGGGCTCTGCCCGGCCTGGACGCTCGTCCACGGCAGGAGCGAGACGATGACCAGCATGGAACCGACGTAGAACACCGAAATCCGCACGACCGCGTTGCGGACCGCCCTGCCGACGGCGTGCGCGGGATCGTCGGACTCCGCGGCGGCGATGGTCACCACTTCCAGGCCGCCGAAGGTGAAGACGACGGCGAGCAGACCGGTGCCGACGCCTTGCCATCCGTTGGGCAGCAGACCGCCGTGGCCGAGGAGATTGCCGGCGCCGACGAAGGACGTTCCCGGGAGCACGCCGAGGAAGGCGAGCACCCCGAGGACCAGGAAGGCCACGACCGCCACGACCTTGATCAGCGCCAGCCAGAACTCGAGCTCGCCGAATCGGGACACCGCCGTGAAGTTGACCGCGGTCAGCACGGCCATGAAGATCAGGACCAGCGCCCACTGCGGAATGCCGGGCAGCCAGCCGTTGACGATGATGGCGGCCGCGGTGGCCTCGACGGCGAGCACGACGACCAGCGCGGCCCAGTACAGCCAGCCGATGGCGAACCCGGCCCACGACCCGAACGCGCGCTCGGCGTGCACGGAAAACGACCCGCTGGCCGGGATCGCGGCGGCCATTTCCGCCATCATGCGCATGACCAGCATCGCCAGCGTGCCCGCGAGCACGAACGACAGCACGATGCCGGGCCCGGCGAGCTTGATCCCGACGCCGGAGCTGACGAACAATCCCGAACCGATCACGCCGCCCATCGCGAGCATGGCGAGGTGCCGCTGGCGCAAGCCGGCGGCCAGCCCCTCGGGAGCGGCTTCGGCGGCGGCTTCTGAAGTCATGGGAAATCCCTAGCAGACGCTTCCCGGCGCGGCGCAGCTCGGTCGTCCGTCAGGCCGAAGACCGGCTGGGCCGGTAACGCGCCTTGAGATGGAAGCGTTCGCCCTGCGGACCGAGGATGCTGAGGAATTCCACCGCGTGCTCGTCGGCGTTCCCGAACCAATGCGGCAGATGCGTGTCGAATTCGGCGACTTCCCCGGCCTTGAGCACGAAATCCCGGTCGCCGAGGATCATCCGCATCCGCCCGCTGAGGACGTACAGCCAGTGGTACCCCTCGTGCGAACGCGGATCCGGGTCGAGCCGGCCGGTCAGTCCGGCCGGGAGAATCTGCTTGTACACGTGCAATCCGCCGGGTTTGCGGGTCAACGGCAGGACGGTCATGCCGTTGCGGCTGAACGGCCGGGGATGCACGCGGGGGTCGCCGCTGGGCGGGGCGCCGACAAGTTCGTCGAGCGGCAGCTGATAGGCCTTGGCCAGCGGGAGCAGCAGTTCCAGGCCGGGTTTGCGCTGCCCGGATTCCAGCCGCGACAACGTGCTCACCGCGATGCCGGTGGTCTCCGACAACGCGGTGAGCGTGGTCCCGCTGCGGCGGCGCAGCTCGCGCAGCCTGGGCCCGACCGCGGCCAGCACGGCGTCGAACTCATCGCTCATCCGCCCATGGTGCGGGCGGCTTTGCGGTTTCCGCCAAGAATTTTGCTGAAACCGCGGTCTTGCTCCGGCTCCCGGAGCAAGACCGCGGTGCCTCACGCCTTCGCGACCGCCACGCGGACCTTCACGCCCTCGCCGACCGTGCCGTCGAAGCCCTCGGCCACCTCGCCGTAGGACACCGACGTCGCGAGCGTTTCGGACGCCACGAACTCCTCGTGCTTGCGCACCGCGTCCGCCACCTCGCCGACGGCGTCGACGGTCAGCGAGATCCGGTCTCCGACGTCGAGACCGGCCTCACGGCGGGCCTGCTGCACGACGCGGACCAGGTCGCGCGCCAGGCCCTCGGCCGCCAGTTCCGCGGTGACCTCGGTGTCCAGCACGACCAGACCGGCCCCGCCGGGCAGTTCGGCCGCCGCGCCGCCGCCGGCCGCCACCAGGCGCCGGTCGTACTCGCCCTCGACCAGTTCGACGCCCGCCGCCACGACCGCGCCGGACGCGTTCGTCGTCCAGTCGCCCGCCTTGACCGCCTTGATCACCTGCTGCACGGCCTTGCCCAGCCGAGGCCCGGCCGCCCGCGCGTTCACCGCGACCTCGAACGTGCCGTGCGCGGCGACATCGGCGGTCAGCTCCACCGACTTCACGTTCACCTCGTCCCGCAGGATCTCGGTGAACCCGCGCAGCGGTTCGACGTCCTCGGCCGCGACGACGAGCTTCGCCAGCGGCAGCCGCACCCGCAGCTTGTTCGCCTTGCGCAGCGCCAGCGCCGACGACGCCACCTGCCGCACCTTGTCCATCGCGGTCACCAGCGCGGCGTCGGCGGGCAGGTCGAGCGCGTTCGGCCAGTCGGTCAGGTGCACCGAACGGCCGCCGGTCAGCCCGCGCCACACCGTTTCCGTGGTGAGCGGCAGCAGCGGGGCGATGACCCGGCAGGTCACCTCCAGCACGGTGTGCAGCGTGTCGATCGCGTCCTGCTCGCCCGCCCAGAAGCGGTCGCGCGAGCGGCGGACGTACCAGTTCGTGAGCACTTCCAGGAAGTCCCGCACGGTCTGGCACGCGCCCGCGATGTCGTAGCCGTCCATCGCGGACTCGACGTCGGTGACGAGTTCGTGCGTCTTCGCGAGCACGTACCGGTCGAGCAAGTGCGTGGAATCCGTGCGCCACTGCCCCTGCTTGCCTTCGGCATTCGCATACAGCGCAAGGAAGTAGTACGAGTTCCACAGCGGCAGCACGGCCTGACGGACCGCGTCGCGGATCCCCCGGTCGGTGACGACGAGGTTGCCGCCGCGCAGGATCGGGCTCGCCATGAGGTACCACCGCATGGCGTCGGACCCGTCGCGGTCGAAGACCTCGTTGACGTCCGGGTAGTTCCGCAGCGACTTCGACATCTTCTGGCCGTCGGAGCCGAGCACGATGCCGTGCGACACGCAGGTGCGGAACGCCGGCCGGTCGAACAGCGCGGTCGCGAGCACGTGCAGCAGGTAGAACCAGCCGCGGGTCTGCCCGATGTACTCGACGATGAAGTCGCTCGGGTAGTGGTGCTCGAACCAGTCGGCGTTCTCGAACGGGTAGTGCACCTGGGCATAGGGCATCGAGCCGGAGTCGAACCACACGTCGAGCACGTCCGGCACGCGGCGCATGGTGGACTTCCCGGTCGGGTCGTCCGGGTTCGGCCGGGTCAGCTCGTCGATGTAGGGCCGGTGCAGGTTGTCCAGCCGCACGCCGAAGTCGGCCTCCAGCTCGTCGAGCGAGCCGTAGACGTCGATCCGCGGATAGGCCGGGTCGTCCGAGCGCCACACCGGGATCGGCGTGCCGAAGTAGCGGTTGCGGGAGATCGACCAGTCGATGGCGTTCTCCAGCCACTTGCCGAACTGGCCGTCCTTGACGTTCTCCGGGTACCAGGTGATCTGCTGGTTCAGCTCGACCATCCGGTCCTTGAACTGCGTCACCGCGACGAACCACGACGAGACCGCGCGGTAGATCAGCGGGTTCCGGCAGCGCCAGCAGTGCGGGTACGAGTGGTCGTAGGTCTCGTGGCGCAGCAGCACCGCGCCCTGGCGCTCCGCGCCGCCGGTGCCGTTCTTGAGGTCCCGCACGATGTTCGGGTTCGCGTCGAACACCAGCTGCCCGGCGTAGTCCGGAACGGTCTCGTCGAACTTGCCGTGGTCGTCCACCGGCGTCACCGGGGCGATCCCGGCCGCGTCGGTGACCACCTTGTCCTCGGCGCCGTAGGCGGGCGCGATGTGCACGACGCCGGTGCCGTCGTCGGTGGTGACGTAGTCCGCCGACAGCACGCGGTGCGCGTTCTCCGTGCCGACGAAGTACGGGAACGGCGGCGCATAACGGGATCCGAGCAGCTGCTCGCCGGTGTAGTGCGCGACGACGGCCGGCTCCTCGCCGAGTTCACGCGCATACGCGGCGACACGGGCCTCCGCGAGCAGGAAGCGCTTGCCGTCGTTCTCCACCACGACGTACTGCACCTCGGGATGCACGGCGGTGGCGAGGTTGGACGGCAGCGTCCACGGCGTCGTGGTCCAGATCAGCAGGTACGTGCCGTCGAGCTCGTTGTCGTTGCCCTCCAGGCGGAATCCGACCGTGACGGCCGGGTCCTGGCGGTTGCGGTAGACGTCGGCGTCCATGCCAAGCTCGTGGTTGGACAGCGGCGTCGCGTCGCGCCAGCAGTAGGGCAGGACGCGGTAGCCCTCGTAGACGAGTCCCTTGTCCCACAACCGTTTGAACGCCCAGAGCACCGATTCCATGTAGGTGACGTCGAGCGTTTTGTAGTCGTTGTCGAAGTCGACCCAGCGGGCCTGGCGGGTGACGTACTCGCGCCATTCGTCGGTGTAGCGCAGCACGGACTCGCGCGAAGCCTCGTTGAACTTCGCGATGCCCATCTCTTCGATCTCGGTCGTCTCGGTGATCCCGAGCTGCCGCATCGCCTCGAGTTCGGCGGGCAGGCCGTGGGTGTCCCAGCCGAACCGCCGCTCGACGTGCTTGCCCTTCATCGTCTGGTAGCGCGGGACGATGTCCTTCACGTACCCGGTGAGCAGGTGCCCGTAGTGCGGGAGGCCGTTGGCGAAGGGCGGGCCGTCGTAGAAGACGTACTCGTTGTCGCCGTTGGTGCCCTCGGGACGGGCGTCGATGGTCGCCTGGAAGGTCCGGTCGCTCTCCCAGTACGCGAGGACGCTCTCCTCCAGCGCGGGGAACGACGGCTGGGACGGGACCGTGGTCTCTCCGCCCGGCGAAGCCTGGGGGTACATCCGGGTGCTCCTTGCGTTCGTCGCTCGTACGGGCGACCGGCGGCCGCCCACACGGGGACGAGACGCTCGCGCGTCACGCGGTACCACCCCGCTTGCCCGGCACGCTGCTCCCGGGCCACTCGTTCGCACGGCTGTCACGGGCCGCACCCGTCCGGTTCTACTGCGGGCTCGCGCCCGGTTCTTCCGGAGGCTCCCCGGTGATGGCCGGATCGACGCCTTGCTGTCACCAGGTTAACCCGTCGCCGCAACTCGCTTTCGCCCTGCCCCGGCCGTGCTCGCGTCTTCACCCGGGCCAAGACGCGGAAATCGATGTCCGGCACCGGGTTCCGCCGATACGGTAACGACCGGGCGTGCGCGGCGGATGTGCCGGGCAGATCTCCCTTCCGGCCACAGCACAGGAGTCGAGCACGGGTGAACCGTAGTTTTCAGGTGGATCTTCGCGGGGTCGTCGACCTGCTGAGCCAGCACCTCTATTCCAGTCCGCGCGTGTACGTGCGGGAACTGCTCCAGAACGCCGTGGACGCGGTGACCGCGCGCCGGGCGGCCGACGATTCGGCGCCCGTCGGCATCGCGATCGACGTCGACGGCGGGACGCTGCGGATCACCGACACCGGGATCGGCCTGTCCGAGGCGCAGGTGCACGAACTGCTCGCGACGATCGGCCGCAGCTCCAAACGGGACGAACTCGGCTACGGCCGCCGGGATTTCCTCGGCCAGTTCGGGATCGGGCTGCTGTCGGCGTTCCTGGTCGCCGACGAGACCCGCGTCGTCACCCGCTCCGCGACCGGCAGTCCCGCCGTCTCCTGGACCGGCCGCGCGGACGGCACCTACGCCGTCGGACCCGGCGAACGGGACGCGATCGGCACCACCGTCACGCTCACCGCGCGCCGCGGCGCCGAGCAATGGTTCGTGCCGGAGACGGTCGCCGACCTCGCCACGCTGTACGGCTCGATGCTGCCGTTCGAAATCACCGTCAACGGCAAGGCGATCAGCGGCGCCGGCGTCCCGTGGCAGGCCGACGAACGGTCCGCCGGGCACCGCTCCGCGGACCTCGTCGGCTACGCGCAGGAGGTCCTCGGCTTCACCCCGTTCGACATCGTCGACCTCGACGTGCCCGAGGCCGGGCTCACCGGCGTCGCCTACGTGCTGCCGTTCCCGGCGAACCCGGCCGAGCACGCCGGGCATCGCGTGTACCTCAAGCGGATGCTGCTCGCGGAGAACGCGCCCGGGCTGCTGCCGGACTGGGCGTTCTTCGCCCGCTGCGTCGTGGACACCGGCGAACTGCGGCCCACTGCGAGCCGCGAAGCGCTCTACGACGACGACCAGCTCGCCGCGACCCGCGAAGCGCTCGGCGAACAGCTGCGCGGCTGGCTCGTCGGGCTCTCGAACACCCATCCGCAGCGGCTGAACCAGTTCCTGAAGATCCACCACCTCGGCGTGAAGGCGCTCGCGCTGCACGACGACGCCATGCTGCGGCTGGTCGACGAGTGGTGGCCGCTGGAAACGAACGTCGGCCGGATGACGCTCGCCGAGTTCCGCGCGCGCTACGGCGTGCTCCGCTACTGCGCGACCGCCGACGAATTCGACCAGCTCGCCGGCGTCGCGGCCGCGCAGAACCTGCCGGTGATCAACGGCGGCTACACCTACGACAGCGAACTCGTCGAACGCGTCCGCGCGCTCGAACCGGACGTGCGCGTCGAGCGGCTCGACCCGAGCGAACTCGCCACGGCCTTCGACGATCTCGACCCGGAGACCGCGCTGGCAGTCCGGCCGTTCGCGGCGGCCGCGCAACGCTGCGTCGACCGGCTCGGCTGCGAGGTGGTGCTGCGCGAGTTCGAGCCCGCCTCGCTTCCGGTGCTCTATCTCGTCGACCGCGCCGCCGCTTTCGCCGGCGAATTGCGCGCGACCAAGGAAGCCGTGGACGAGCTGTGGGCCGGGGTGCTCTCGGCCTTCGAGAAGCCGGAACGGGAACGCCCGCAGCTCGTGCTCAACTACCGCAACCCGCTGGTGCGGCGGATTTCCCGGCTCGAGAACGAGGAATTGACCTCGCTGGCCGTCGAATCCCTCTACGGACAGGCGCTGCTGCTCGGCAGGCACCCGATCCGGCCCGCCGACTCCGCGCTGCTGAACCGGGCCTTCCTCAGCCTTCTCGACCACGCCGTCCCGAACCGGGAGAACTGATGACCGCGCCGACCGGACAAGAGCTGTGGGACCGGCTGTCGTCGGCCCGGGACCTGCCCTTCGGCAAAGGTCAGACCGCCGCGGTGGAGAGCCTGGTCCGGACCGCCGACGCCGAGGGCATGCCGGACCTGCAGTACGCCGCCCGGCTCTCGCTGCTCCGCGCGTACACGCACGGCGGCGAGCCGGCGAAGGCGTTCGTGCCGTTCGCCTGGTGCCTCGCCGAGCACGACAAGGGCAACGGCGACGAGAGGTGGGACTACATCCTCTTCTGGTCGTTCAAATCCGTCGTCACGTCGCTGGCCGACTTCCCCGAGGTACCGCTGGATCGCACCTACGCCGTGCTCGACGACATGGAGCGCCGGTACCGGGCGGCCGGGTACTCGATGAACCCGGTGCACCAGCACCGGCAAATCGTGGCGCGGCACGTCGGCGACCACGAAACGGCCGTCGAGCAGTACCGGCTCTGGAACGCGGCGCCGCGCGGCGAGATGTCGGACTGCGCCGGCTGCGAACCGTCCGCCAAGATCTCGCACCTGAGCCGCTACGGCCGGTTCGAGGAGGCCGTCGCGGTCGCCGAACCGGTGCTCGGCGGCAGGTTCACCTGCAGCGAGCAGCCGAACGGGATTCTCTCGTCGCTGCTGCTTCCGTTCGTCCGCACCGGACGGCTCGACGAGGCGGCGCGAGCGCACCGGCAGGTGTACCGCACGATCCGGCACAACCGGCTGGACCTGGACCTCGTCCCCTGCCATCTCCGGTTCTGCGCGCGCACCGGCAACCACGTGCGCGGGCTGGAAATCCTCGAGCGGCATCTCGGCTGGCTCGGCGACGCGCCTTCCCCGTACGTCGAAATGGAGTTCTGCGCGTCCGCGGCGCTGAATCTGCGGCTGGTCGCCGAATCCGGCCACGCCGACGCGACCGTGCGGCGGACCGGCGGCGAGATTTCCGTCCAGGCACTGCACGACGAGCTTTCCGAACGGGCGCTGGGCATCGCGGCCCGCTTCGACGCCCGGAACGGGACGAGCGAGCAGAGCGACCTGATCCGCGGTCTCCTCTCCGCCGAGCCGATCGTGGACCACCTCCCGCTCTCCGGGACCGCCCCGCGCCCGGCCCCGGCGCGGACGCCCGCCGCACCGTCCTTTCCGGACACTCCGGAAGAGCTGGCGGACCTGGCCGAAAAGCACTCCCGGCGCAGCGAGGACGCGGCCGCCGAGGCCGTCTGGGCGAAGTTCGACGAACTGTGCCCGGAGCCCACCGGGTCGCTGCTGGCCCGGCGGCTGTCCGGGTCCGCTTCCGCGGCGGCGGACCTCGAAGCCGCTGCGCGCGATTGGCTGCGTGCCGCCGAATTGTTCGCGGCCGAAGGCGACGAGATCGCCCGGCACACCGCCGCGAGCAAGGCCGGACTCGCCCGCTGCCAACTGGGCGAACCCGGCCTTGCCGACCTCGCCGACGCCGCCGAGGCGCTCGCCGGGCTCGGCGACCGGGAGCAGCACGTCCGCGCCCTGATGCGGTGGTCCGTGGGGCTTTCCGAGACCGACGACCTCGACGCCGCGTTCGATGTTCTCGCCCGCGCCGAAGCCGCAGCCACGGAGCTGCCCGCCGATCTGACCGCCCGGCTCTCGCTGCTGCGTGCCGAACTCACCGCGCGCAGCGGTCGCCTGCCCGAAGCGCGAGAACTGGCCGAACGCGCGACGGAACTGTTCGCCGAAGCCGGTTTAGCCGACCAGGAGGCGTGGGCGCGTCTGATGGCCGGACGAATGGCCGCCGCGACCGGCGAACTCGAGGCGGCTTACGCCCTCTTGCGGCCCGCCGAATCCGCCGCTGCAGCCGGCCTGCGCGCCCAGGTGCGGCACACCCTCGGCATGGTCGCGTCCGACCTGCAGCTGCTGGAAGAAGCCGTAGGCCACTACCGCGGCGAGGTCGCTGATCTGACCGAGGCCGGGGACCGGACCGGGACCGCGCTCGCCCAGCTCCGCCTGGCCGCCGCTGCCGAACGCGCCGGGGACGCTGGGACTGCCGCCGACGCGGCCGAGGCGGCGATCGAGGTCCTGGAACGAGGCGGCGACGAGGACGAACTGGCCAGAGCGCGCTACCTGCTCGCCGGGGCGCACCGCACGCTCGGTCAACGGGATCCGGCGCTGGCCCTGCTGGAACAGGTGCTCGACCACTTCGTCGCCGCGGGGCACCAGCCCGCAGCCGGACAGGCGGCCGAGACCATCGGCGACGTCCTCGACGAACTCGATCGCGACAGTGCCGCCGCCGAGTCCTACCTGCGCGCGGCGGAGTACTTCAGGGAGAGCGAAATCCCGGTCGACGCCGTGCGGAACCTCCGCCAGGCAGCGGTGTCGTGGCGATGGGCGCGGCAACCGGACCGGGCACTCGCCGCGCTGGCCGAAGCGGAGACAAGCGCCGCGGCGCTCGAAGGCAACGAGCCGCCGGTCGTCTGGGAACGAGCGATGGTCGCCTTGAACGGCGGCCGGTTGCTGGCTGCCGCCGAACAGCCGGAGGAGGCACTGCCCCGGGCGGCCGCGGAACTGCTCCAGGCACTCGGTGCGACCACCGAGGCCGCGATCGCGACCGCGCTGCAAGCCCGGCTGCTGTTCGAGCTGGAGCGCCCCGCCGAGGCACGAACCGCGGCGGAGGCGGCGATCTCGGACCTGCCGCCGGAGGCGACGGAGCAGATCTCGGAACTCCGAGCGCTGCTGACGATTCTCGACGTGAAGTAGGCGTTGCTCCGCCGAGCCCGCAGGTTTCTCTCGCGGGCTCGGCGGAGGTTCGTTTTGCGTCGGAGGGCTGAGTCCGGTCGTACGCGGTCTCCGGGATGCGTCCCATCGCGCCCACGCCGTCCCCACACCCGTCCGGCTTTTCTCCCGGCGGCTCCCGTCACCTCGTCGGCTCAAGCCGCTTGCTCCGAGCCCGCCTGTGCACCGTCGCCACCGCGAGCGCCGCCGCCGCGAGCCACAGCGCGGCCGACACGAATCCCAGCACGTGCAAGCCCCGCACGAACTCCGCGTGCTCCGCCGGTTCTCCCGCCACCGCACCGAAAACCGCCACGCCGAGCGCACCGCCGGCCTGCCGTGCCGCGTTGTTGATCCCGCCGGCGATCCCCGCGCGCTCCCCCGGCGCGTCGGCCACCGCCGCAGTCACCACGGCAGCGGTCAGCAGTCCCATCCCGACGCTGAGCACGAGCAGCGTCGGCAGCAGCGTCCAGTATCCGGTGCCGGGACCAACCCGCAACAGGTTCAGCATCGCCGCCGCACCGAGCAGAAGCCCGGCCACGATCTGCGGACGCGGGCCGAACTTCGCGGTGAGCCGTCCGGAGACCGGGCCGGCGAGGACCAGCGGAACGAACATCGGCAGCAGCGCGACCGCGGCGGCGATCGGGTCCGCGCGGAGGACGTCCTGCAGGTAGAGCGTGAACACCAGCACCGAACCGAGGCCGACGAAGTTCATCGCCGCGGACACCAGGTTCGCGCCCGCCGTCTGCCGGGACCGCAGCAGCGGCAACGGCAGCATCGGTTCGGCGGAGCGCCGCTCCACGACCACGAACGCAACGGCCGCCGCCACCGCGAGCAGCCCGGCCCACGGCGTCTTCGCGATCACCGCATACACGGCCGAACCGAGTGCCAAGGCCGCGGCCGCCGCGCCGGGAACGTCCACGCGGCCCGGTTTCCGGACGTCCGGGGGCACCATCCGGCGAGTCGCGACGGCCGCCGCCGCGACAATCGGGACGTTCAGCCAGAACACCGGCCGCCACCCGGCCGTCTGCACGAGAATCCCGCCCAGCAACGGCCCGGCGGGCAGGGCGAGCGCCGAAACCCCGGCCCAGATCCCGAGCGCGCGAGCCCGTTCGGCACGGCCGGGGAACGTCCCGGTGATGACCGCCATCGTGCCCGGCAGCAACAGCGCCGCCCCGACGCCCTGCACCGCGCGGGCCGCGACGAGCCAGCCCGCCGACTGCGCCAGCCCGCACGCCGCCGAAGCGGCCCCGAAAACGGCCAGCCCGGTCAGCACCACGCCGCGGTGCCCGAGGACGTCGCCGAGCGCTCCCCCGGTCAGCAGCAGCGCGGCGAGCACGACCGAATACCCGACCACCACCCACTGCAACTGCGGAACGCCGGCGTGAAGTTCGCCGCCGAGGGTGGGGAGGGCGACGTTGACGACGGTGACGTCGAGCTGCACCAGGAACATCCCGGCGCACATGGTGAACAAGATCGCGGTGCGCATGGGTCCAGCAGACACCGGGAACGCTTCCGTCGCGGTGGAAGTGTGGCGGGGGCATGCTGGAGGCATGGAAGGAGACGCTGACATCGCGCGCACCGCCGCCCTGTTCGCCGATCCGGCGCGGGTCCGCGTGCTGATGGCCCTCGCGGACGGCCGGGCGCTGGCCGCGTCCGTGCTGGCCGGCGAAGCGGGCCTGACCGCGCAAGGCGTGAGCGCGCACCTGTCGAAACTGCTGGCCGCGGGCCTGGTGACCGCGGAAAAGTCCGGCAGGCACCGGTTTTACCGCATCGCCGGCGCCGCCCCGGAACTGCTGGAAGCGCTCGCCCGGCATTCCCCCGCGCGCCCGGTCCGCTCGTTGCGGGAAGGCACGCGCGCGGAAGCCTTGCGCACGGCGAGATTGTGCTACGACCACGTCGCCGGACGGCTCGGCGTGACCGTCACGGCGGCGTTGCTCGACCGCGGCGCACTGGCCACTGTGGACGGTAACCCGACCACTCACCGACGGCCCGGGGACCGGATTTCCTCGCAGCTGCAAGAACATCCGTACGTGCTGGGGCCTGCCGCCGACGAGGTGTTCGCCGCATTAGGCGTGGATGTCGAGGCAGCCGCGGAGAGCCGTCGGCCGCTCCTGCGGTTCTGTCTGGATTGGACGGAGCAGCGCCATCACCTGGCCGGAGCCCTGGGCGCAGCGGTCACACGACGATTCATGGACGCCGAGTGGCTTCGGTCACGGGCCAAGGCGCACCGAGCGGTGCAGCTCACCGAGGCTGGCGCAAGGGTGCTGGAAGAGGTGCTGGGGATCAGCGGTGCGCCGCGGCCAGCACCGCGTCCGGACCGCACCGCGCGCACGGCGTGAAGCCCAGCTGCCGCGCCTCGCCGACGCCGATCGGGATCGTGTCGCGGCCGGACAGCCAGCCGCAGTCGACCAGGTGGTAGCGCGGGTACTCGTCGACGACCACGACCTCGTCCTCGAGTTCCTTGACCACCTCGAGGTCTTCCGGCGCGGTCTCTTCCACGCCGGGCGGAGTGTCGCGCACCGCCTTCGCTTCGGATTTCGGCTCGCCTTCCGAAGCGGCCTTCGGCTCGGCAGGCTTCTCGACCTCCGGTTCCGGCACGTCCGCCGGATCGCCCAGCTCGCCCGTCGCGGGAAGCAGCGTCGTCTGCTCGGCGTCCTCCTCGGCAGGGACCGCCTCGTCCTTCTTCTCCGAGCCGGGCTCCTCGTCCGCCGAGTCCCCGGAATCCGCGTCGGAATCCGCGCGCTTGCGCCGGCGCAGCCAGTCGACGAGCAGAAGGAGCCCGGCGAGCACGGAGAGGCCGATGGAAACCCAGGCCCACAGCGAGGTGCCCGTGATGAGCGCCGTGACGAGCAGCCCGAGAGCCGCCAGCACCAGAACGAGGACGATGTAGAGCACGCTGAATTACAACACGCCCCGCCCGGCAACCGGGCGCGACCCGCCCACGCGGCGTACCCCGCCGGTTCCCCACCGTGGCGTGTCCGGATCCGGACACGCCGAAACCCCGCCGGGTCGGAAGGTCATCCGGCGGGGTGCGGTACGGCGGTGGGTCAGCCGGCCTCGGCGCGCGGGCCGAACGAGTAGCCCTGGCCGCTGCTTCCGGTCGAGGACTGGCTCGAACCGGAGGACGCCGACGCCGGGGCCGCGGAGCCTCGGTCGTCGAGCTCGCGCAGCTGGGACTCGAGGAATCCGCGCAGCCGGGTGCGGTATTCGCGCTCGATCGTGCGGAGTTCTTCGATCTTCTTGCCCAGAGCGCCCTTTTCGGCGTTCAGGTTGTTCATCGTCTCGGTGTACTTGCGCTGCGACTCGCGTTCCAGCGTGGTCGCCTTGTCGCGCGCCTGGCGCTCCAGCGTCTCGACCCGCGTGCGCGCGTCGTTCAGCATGGTCTCGGCGCGGGTGCGCGCCTCGTTCACCATCGAGTCGGACTTCGCCCGGGCGTCGGACAGCAGCTGCTCGGACTTGGTCCGCGCCTCCGCCAGCATCCCGTCGGACTCGGTCTTCGCCTCGGCGGTGAGCCGGTCCGCCATCTCCTGCGCCAGGCCGAGCACCTTGGCGGCCTGCACGTTCGGCTCGCCGCTGTCGGGGACCATCGAGTGAGCCTGGGTCTGCTCCATCGCCGACGGAGCGGGCGGCACCGGGGCGAGCCGACGCGACGGCTCGGGGTCGCGGCCCGGCGGCGGGCCGGCGACCTTCGCGTTCTCGAGCTCGGAGCGGGTCGACTCCAGCTCGGCGTCGAGCTGCTCCACCTGCTGCCGCAGCTCGTTGTTGTCCTCGATCAACCGGGCAAGCTCGGTCTCCACCAGGTCGAGGAACGCGTCCACCTCGTCCTCGTTGTAGCCCCTCTTGCCGATGGGCGGCTTGCTGAACGCGACGTTATGCACGTCAGCGGGGGTCAACGACATCAGATCACCTCACGCACTCCATGGCCTGCAGGACACACCCGGGTTTTCCCCGATCACCTGGGTGTCAGTTGCATCGCGAAGAACACAACCAACAGCAGCACCATAATCGACAAGTCCAGTCCTACGCCGCCGATCCGGACCATCGGAATGATCCTGCGGAACAACCGCACCGGCGGGTCGGTCACTGTGTAGATGGTCTCGAGCGTCACCGCAACCCCTCCGGCGGGACGCCATTCCCGTGCGAAAGTCCGCACGAGCTCGACCACGATCCGGGCCGTGAGCAGCAGCCAGAAGGCAAACAGCACGTACCAGATCGCAAGCCACACAGCATTCACGGCGACCACTCTAGCGGGGGACGGCCGAGTTGGGCGCGACCAGCCGCTCGAAGGGCGACATAGTCGACAAAATCACGTCTGGCTGCGCCCAGCGGTCCGCCTGTGTTCACCCGCGCAGGAACAATCCGCCCTCGGCGATCCGCCTGCGGTCCTCGGCGGTCACGTCCACATCGGGCGGTGAGAGAAGGAACACCTTGTTGGTGACCTTGTCCATCGAGCCCCGCACGGCGAACGCCAGCCCCGCCGCGAAGTCCACGATCCGCTTGGCGTCCGCGTTCTCCATCTCGGTGAGGTTGATGATCACCGGGATGCCCTCGCGGTAGTGCTCGCCGATCGCCCGCGCCTCGATGTAGCTCGTCGGGTGCAGCGTCGTGATCCGGCTGAGCGGGTCCCGCACCGGCGCGGCGACCGGTTCGGCGACCGGCCGCAGCCGGGCGACCGGCTCCGGCTGGCGGTCCACGGCGAGCGCGCCGTGGGTGGACGGCTCGGCCGCCATCGCCCGCGACCGCACTCGCGCGGCGGGCTCGTCGTAGCTCTCTTCGACGTCGCGGTAACGCGCCCGGGACCGGGCGGGCGGCTGGTCGTAGCCGTCGTCGTACTCGTCGTAACCGTCGTCGTAGCCGTCTTCGTCCGCGGGCACCATCCCGAAGTAGGCCTTCAGCTTCTGCAGCGCGCTCATAGCCTCTCCCTAGCCCTTGCCGCTCCCGCACCGTTGTGCCCCGCCCGGCCGGACACGAAACGTGACCACCGGGCGGACTCCCTACGGCGAGGCTAAACCGCGCCCGCCGAGCAA
Organism: Amycolatopsis sp. NPDC114503; assembly: GCF_055633655.1. Classification (NCBI taxonomy): domain Bacteria; kingdom Bacillati; phylum Actinomycetota; class Actinomycetes; order Pseudonocardiales; family Pseudonocardiaceae; genus Amycolatopsis; species Amycolatopsis sp. NPDC114503. Next base: position 394,913 of record NZ_JBVKDT010000004.1, read on the forward strand.
CGCGGTTCCGACACGCACACACGTCGAGCCGTGCCGGATCGCCTGGTCCAGATCATGGCTCATTCCGGCGGAGACGTCAGCGGCTTCCGGATACCGGGCGCGAACTCTTTCCGCCGCGTGGGACAACCGGGCAAAAGCTGTGCCCGGATCCTCCCCTAACGGGGCCACGGCCATCACGCCTCGCAACCGCAGCTCCCCCGTGTGGGCGATGCGGTCGGCGAGGGCGTCGACGTCTTCCAGCAGGGTTCCGCCGCGCGCGACGTCGCCGTCGAGGCTCACCTGGACCAAGACGTCGAGCGGTCCGGTCCGCTCCCCGGCCTCCCGCGCGGCGGCGACCGCGCGGGCGAGCGCGTCGGCGAGCCGGACCGAGTCGACCGACTGCACCTCGACCGCCCAGCGCACCACCGAACGCGCCTTGTTCCGCTGCAGCCGCCCGACCATGTGCCAGCGCGGCGCGACGTCCGGACGCAGTTCGGCGACCTCGGCCGCCTTCGGACCGGCTTCCTGGTCGCGGTTCTCGGCGAGGTTCAGCAGCCCGAGGTCGGTCAGCAGGGCGGCGTCGGCCGCCGGGAACGTCTTGGTGACGCCCAGCAGCCGCACCTCGTCGCGGGACCGCCCGGCCGCCGCGCAGGCGTTCGCGATGCGCTCCTCGACCGCGGCCAGCGACGCCGCCAGCTCCGCCCGCCGCTTCTCCGCCGGGTCCTCGGTCACGCTTTCTCCTCTTCCAGCCAGGTGATGCCGGCGATCCGGCCGGTGGTGCCGTCGCGGCGGAAGCTGAACAGCGTCTTGTCCTCCGCCGTGCACCGCGGGTCCGCGCCGACGCGTCCGACGCCCAGGTCGGCCAGCTGCTGCCAGAGCCCGGCGCGCAGGTCCAGACCGGTCGTGCCCTTGCGCGTTTTGCAGGAACTGCCGGGGAGATGCTTCTCGACGTCCGCGGCCATCGCGGCCGGGACCTCGTAGCAGTCGCCGCAGATCGCCGGGCCCAGCAACGCCTCGACCCGGCCCGGTTCGGCGCCGAGTTCGCGCATCGCCTCCAGCGCGGCGGGCACCACCCCGACGCGCGCCCCGACCCGGCCCGCGTGCACCGCGGCGACGACGCCTGCTTCCGGATCCGCCATGAGCACCGGGACGCAGTCCGCGACCAGCACCACGAGCGCGACGCCCGGACGGTCGGTTACCAGCGCGTCGGTGGCTTCGGCGGCCGAGGTCTCGGTGCCGTCCACGATCGTGGCGGTGCGGCCGTGCACCTGCTCCATCCAGGCCAGCCGGTCCTCGGCGAGGCCGAGTTCGGACGCCAGCCGCTTGCGGTTGGCGTAGACGTCGCCCGCGTCGTCGCCGACGTGGTCGCCGAGGTTGAAGCTCTCGTACGGCGGCCGGGAAGCCCCGCCCGCCCTGGTCGTGACCACTCGTCGTACTCGCACCCCGCCATCCTGCCAAAAACGACGGCGGCCGCCCTCCCGAGCCTCGTGCGCGGCGATGCCGGTTAGAACCGGCGCCAGCACTCACGAGGCCCGTCCAGCCGCCGCCGCTTCTGCCGCTGCGCCGCGCCCGCCCCCGACAGCAGCCCGCTCGCCCCGCGTGTGCGTGCGTCGTCGTGGCCGAGGCCCTCGTGCGCGGCGATGCCGGTTAGAACCGGCATCAACACTCACGACGGTCCGGACACACGGCAACGGCCGCCCCGAACGTGTCGGGACGGCCGTTGCCGGAAAACCAGGATCAGCGCCGCATGAACGGGGGAACGTCCACGTCGTCGTCGGTCGGGTCGTCGTGGACCGTCGTCGGGCGGCTCGGCAGACCGCCCGTCGCAGAACCCGAACCGATCGGCGAATACCCCCTCGTGCCGCCTCCGGGTTGCGGAAGGCCGCCCGGCGGGGTACCGGTGCCGGGCTGCGACAGTCCCGAGGAGGGCGTGCGCGGCGGAGCCACCGGGTAGCCGGAGCTGCCCGCCGGCGGCACCGGGGTCGCCCCGGTCTGCGGCGGGGACTGCGGAGCCGAACCGCCGCCGACCTGGCCCGCCGCGGCGGACGCGGTGCCGTTGCCCTGTTTGCCGCCGAACGCGGGCGGGTCGAGCTTCTTGTGGGTGGGCGCGCCGGCGTCGAAGCCGGCCGCGATCACCGTGACGCGGACCTCGTCGCCGAGGGAGTCGTCGATGATCGTCCCGAAGATGATGTTCGCGTCCGGGTGCGCCGATTCCTGCACGAGCGACGCGGCCTCGTTGATCTCGAACAGCCCGAGGTCCGATCCGCCCGCGATGGACAGCAGCGCGCCGTGCGCGCCGTCCATCGACGCTTCCAGCAGCGGCGAGTTGATCGCCTTCTCCGCCGCCTGTATCGCCCGTCCCTCGCCGCGCGCGGAGCCGATGCCCATCAGCGCGGAGCCCGCGCCGGACATGACGCTCTTGACGTCGGCGAAGTCCAGGTTGATCAGGCCCGGCGTGGTGATCAGGTCGGTGATGCCCTGGACACCGGAGAGCAGCACCTCGTCGGCGGAGCGGAACGCGTCCATCAGGGACACGCCGATGTCGCCGAGCTGCAGCAGCCGGTCGTTCGGGATCACGATCAGCGTGTCGCATTCGTTGCGCAGCTGCTGGATGCCGTCCTCGGCCTGCTTGCCGCGGCGTTTGCCCTCGAAGGTGAAGGGGCGGGTCACCACGCCGATCGTGAGCGCGCCGAGCTTGCGGGCGATCTGCGCGACGACCGGCGCGCCGCCGGTGCCGGTGCCGCCGCCCTCGCCCGCGGTCACGAACACCATGTCGGCGCCCTTGATGACCTCTTCGATTTCCTCGCGGTGGTCCTCGGCCGCCTTCTGCCCCACTTCGGGGGCGGCTCCGGCGCCGAGTCCGCGGGTGAGTTCCCGGCCGATGTCGAGCTTGACGTCGGCATCGGACATGAGCAGTGCCTGGGCATCGGTGTTCACCGCGATGAACTCGACACCCTTGAGGCCGACCTCGATCATCCGGTTCACGGCGTTCACGCCGCCGCCGCCGATGCCGACGACCTTGATCACCGCAAGGTAGTTGTGCGGGGGCGTCATCGGGTCCGCCTTCCTGATCGTGATGTGCACATGCCGCCCGCCGGGGCCGGAAACCCTCAACCTCAACCCGAGAGTGAGAGTTATGTCAACCACCGGCGTCAAGGCAGGACGGTAGGCGCCGCGCAAGCTCTAATCCAGTAGCCACGCCGTGAGCGGCAAAGGTGTTTTGCCACAACGCGAAGCCGCGCGCAAGGCCGGAACCCGCCGCGGAGCCCGGCGCGCGGTCTGCTATGCGGGCACCGAAGTGACCAGCACGACGTCGTTCGAGGGCTTCCCCGACGGCGCTCCCCCGGCCTGCTCGACACTGATCGCGAACTGCTGCGCACCAGCCAAACCATCCGCCACCACCAGCGAACCCGACGGCCCGCCCGGCAGCAAACCAGCCGGTCGCGGCGCCAGATCCGGGCCCATCAGCCAGGCCTCGTACACCTTCCCGGACTGGACCGGCGGCAGCCCGGACTGCATGAACATCACGCGGTCGAGCTTCCGCGAAATCACCACCGTGCCGCCGCCCCCGCGCGGCGACACGACGTGCTCCGTCCGTGCGTCGGGCGCGGTGAGCAATTCGGCCACCGGCAGGTAGCGCTCGCGCGCGGTGTCCAATTCGGACTGTGCGCTGGTGAGCTGACTGCTGGTGTGCAGTGCGATGCCGCCGAACACGCCAGCCAAGGCGAGTCCGATGACGGCTGCCGCGGCGGCGATCAGCATCGGCCAGCGGCGCGGGCCGCGCAGGCGAGGTTCCGCGGATTCGGTCCGCGGCGGCAGCTGGCGGGTCGTGCGCATGTCCGCCAGCACCCGGTCCTTGAGCCCGGACGGCGGCTGTTCGTCCATCGCCGCGCCGAGCCGGGCCGCGGTCTCGCGCAGTTCCCGCACTTCTTGCGCGCAGGAGTCGCACTGGTCGAGATGGCGGCGGAATTGGGCCCGCTCGACCTCCGACAGCGCGTCGAGCGCGTACGCGCCGGCCAACGTGTGCATGTCCGGACTGGTCACGCCGTCACCCCCAGGCAGTCGCGCAGCCGGATCAATCCGTCGCGCAGTCTGGTCTTGACCGTCCCCTGCGGCGTGTCCAGCACGTCGGCGACCTCGCGATAGGTGTAGCCATGGTAGTAGGCCAGGAGGACGGATTCCCGCTGCAATTCAGTGAGCGTCTTCAGGCAGCGCCGCACCTGCGAGCGTTCCAGCCGGGTCGCGACGGATTCGGCGACCTCGTCGAACGGACGTCCGCGCGCGGCTTCGAAGGTTGCCTTCCGCTCGCGTTCGGTGCTCGCCCGCGCGGACCGCACCCGGTCGACCGCGCGGCGGTGCGCGAGGGTCATCGCCCAGTTCAGGACGCTGCCCTTCGCCGACGAGTAGCGCGTGGCGGTCTTCCACAGCTCCAGGAGCACCTCCTGCGCGACCTCCTCGGACTGCGCGGGATCCCGCACGATGCGGCGGACGAGCCCGTAGACGGGACCGGCGAGCTGATCGTAAAGCCGTTCGAAGGCGCGTTCGTCCCCCTTCGCGACCAGCGCCATCAGGTCTTCGGCGCTCGTCGAAGGCACCGCCGCGAGCCGGTCGGCCGGGCGTGCGCTCTCATCCCGTGCGCTCTCATCCATGGAGGGCTCCTGCCGTGTTCTGTCCGGTCCGGGCGGCGAGCGGGGCCTTGCGCCGCCACAGCGCGAGCCCGTGCCGGCGGATCAACGCGGCGACGCGGTGCGGTTGCAGCGGCCGGCCCAGCAGGAAGCGCGCGAGCGTGCGGATCCCGGCCGGACGGCGGACTCCTCGCAGCGTAGCCGTCAGAGCGGCGTCGCCGTCGCGGTGGAGGACGACGGTCAACGCCAGCAGCGCGTCCGGGCGCGGCAGGTGCATCCGGTACTCCCCCGACATTTCCTGGAACGGCGACACGTAGAACTCCTTGTCCGCCCGGAGGTCTTCGCCCGGCTGGAGCAGGTAGGCGTGGCGTCCGCCGTAGGTGTTGTGCACCTCGGCGACCACGCAGGCGAGCGCGCCGTCCGGCGTATGGCACCAGTAGACGGTGATCGGATTGAACACGTACCCGAGAACGCGCGCCGACGCGAGCATCGTCACCGGCCCGCCGCGCAAGTCCACTCCGCGGTGCGCGAGCCAAGCGTCCAGTTTGGACCGGATGTCGCCGGGCTCGTCCCGGCCGAAGTGGTCGCGGCCGTCGAAGCGGGCGAACGGCCGGAGCCACCACGGCAGCTGCGGCAGTCGGTCGAGATCGGTCAGCCACAGGTACATCCGGTGCGCGAAGGAGTACGGCGGGTCGGTCCGGCGGACGTGCGCCACGGTGGCGTCGTAGAGAGCGGTCACCAGGTCACCCCGAAACTGGCCGCGGCGCGGACACCGGAGGAACAGCCGTCCTCGTGGAATCCCCAGCCTTGATAAGCACCGGCATACGCGACGACTCCGTCGTTCAATTCCGTCAGACGCCTTTGCGCGGCAACGGGTTCCGGCGTGTAGATCGGGTGTTCGTAGGACATTTTCGCGACCACCGCGGCGGAATCGAGACCATCGCTCGGATTGAGGGTGACGGCATACGTCGTCGATTCTTCGAGACCCATCAAGCGATTCAGGTCGTAAGTGACCTGGACGGCGCGCAAATCGGCGCCACAGCCCGGCGTCCGGTAATTCCAGGAGGACCGGGCGGCGGGCGCCGTCGGCAGCACGGCGGGATCGGCGTGCAGCCAGGCTTCGTTGCGCGAATAGCGGAAGGCGCCGAGCAGGTCCTGTTCCGCCGCAGTGGGATTCGCCAACAGCCGCAACGCCTGATCGGCATGCGTGGCAACCACGACCCGGTCGACCCGGTGCACGGTATCGGCGTCGTCGCGCACCTCGACGCCGCGAGCGGTCCGCTGCACCGAGCGCACCGGAGTCGACAGATGCACGGCGGTCAGCTGCTTGGCCGCCCGCTCGACGTACTCCCGCGAACCGCCGACCACCGTCCGCCAGGTCGGCGAATTCCGCACGGTGAGCATTCCGTGGTTGCGCAGGAACTCGAACAGATACCGCGCCGGATACTGCATGGTGTCCGTGCGGTCGGCGGACCACACCGTCGAAACGAGCGGCAGCACGAAATGGTCCACGAAATACTGTGAATACCCGCCGATCGCCAGGAACGCGCCGAGCGGGACGTCACCCGCCTCGGCTCGCGCCAGGAGCCGTTCGGCGTGCCGGTGGAACCGCTTCACCTCGGCCAGCATGAGCAGGTAGCGCGTGGACGCGGCGTTGCTCCTCTGCGCGAACAGCCCGCGCAGGCCCTTCGCCCCGGCGTACTGCAGGCCGCAGCCGTCGCAGCGGATGCTCATCGACATCTCGGTCGCGCGGGTGCGGACGCCGAGTTCGCCGAACAGCCTCAGCAGCGTCGGATAGGTCCGCTCGTTGTGAACGAGGAACCCGGTATCGACCGCGACCGTCCCGCCGTGCGCGCTCGCCACGTCGTGGGTGTGGGCATGCCCGCCGAGCCGGTCGTCGGCCTCGAACAGCAGAACCTCGTGGCGGCGCTGCAGCAGGTACGCGGCGGTGAGGCCGGCGACCCCGCTGCCGATGACAGCGATGCGTTGTCCCGTGGTGTGGTGCACGGAAGGCATTCGGCGCGGCCGCCGGGACGGATTGGTACCAATCCGCGCGAGAGGCGGCTCCGAAGCCCCGGTATGCCGAAATCCGCAGCTCACCGACTGGCCGACTTCGCCGAACGCCTCCTCGGCGGCCCGCTGCCGGTGGCCGTCCGCACCTGGGACGGGCACCAAGCCGGGCCGGCCGGGCCGACCGTCGTCCTGAAAAACCGCCGCGCGCTGCGCTGGCTCCTGTACTCCCCCGGCGAGCTGGGCCTGGCACGGGCTTATGTCTCCGGCGACCTGGACGTCGAAGGCGATCTCACCGAAGGCTTCCGGCGAATCTGGGCCTACCGGCCACAGCTGTCCGCACGCGACCTCGGCGAGGCAGTCCGCTTGGCCGCCCGGCTCGGCGTGCTCGGCCTGCCGCCCAAACCGCCCGCCGAAGAAGCCCGGCTGCGCGGAAAGCTGCACACCCCCGGCAGGGACCGCTCGGCGATCTCGCACCACTACGACCTGTCGAACGCCTTCTACCAGTTGCTGATGGACGATTCGATGGCGTACTCCTCGGGCTACTGGTCCGAATCCGCCGATCTCGCCCGCGCCCAGCACGCTAAACTCGAACTGATCTGCCGGAAACTCGGCCTGCGACCGGGCATGCGACTCCTCGACGTCGGCTGCGGCTGGGGTTCGCTGCTCGTGCACGCGGCGAAGCACCACGGCGTCGAGGCCGTCGGCGTCACGATCTCCGCCGAGCAGGTGCAACACGTCAAAACCCGCCTGGCGCACCACGATCTGGACGACCGCGTCGAGGTCCGCAGGCAGGACTACCGCGAACTCGCCGGAGACTCCTTCGACGCCGTCGCCTCCGTCGAGATGGGCGAACACGTCGGCGAAGACAACTACCCGACCTACGCCGCGACGTTGCACCGCATGCTCAAACCAACCGGACGACTGCTGCTGCAACAAATGTCGCGCGGGGCCGTCGCTCCCGGCGGGGGCGCGTTCATCGAGCGCTACATCGCCCCCGACATGACCATGCGCCCGCTCAGCCGCACCCTCGGCCACCTCGAAACCGCAGGCTTCGAAATCCGCGACGTGCACGCGTTGCGCGAGCACTACGTCCCGACCGTGCGAGCCTGGGCAGACACCCTGGAGCAACACTGGGACGAAGCCGTCGCGCTGATCGGCGAGGCAGGCGCCCGGGTCTGGCGGCTGTACCTGGCGGGCGGCGCACTCGCCTTCGAGGAAAACCGCATGGGCGTAGACCAAATCCTGGCCGTGCGTCCCGACGAGAACGGCCGCACCGGAATGCCGTGGACAAGGGAGTGGGCATGATCGCGCTGCTCGGCCTCACCGCCGGTGTCACCCTGGCCGCGGTGACCCTCACGTTCGGCATCGCCCGCCTGCGCCGCCGCTACGACACCATCGACACCTTCTGGGGCTTAGGCTTCGCCCTCGTCGCCGTGGTCTCGTTCCCCCTCGGCACCGGCCCGCTCGCCCTGCGCCTGACCACCGCCGCACTCACCGTCGTCTGGGGCGTCCGCCTGGCCGTCCACCTGCACCTGCGCAACCGGAGCAAGCCGGAAGACCCGCGGTACCAGCAGATCGTCGAACGCGCCGGCCCGAACCCCGGCGTCCGGATCTTCGTGCGGACCTACCTGATGCAGGCCGTGGTCCTGTGGTTCGTCTCGCTGCCCGTGCAATTCGCCATGTCCGGCACGGGTTTCGGCGTCGCCGCCTGGCTGGGCGTGGCGGTCTGGCTGCTCGGCTTCGCCTTCGAAACCATCGGCGACGAACAACTCCGCCGCTTCCGCGCGAACCCGGCGAACCAGGGCCGAGTCCTGGACACCGGCCTCTGGCGCTACACCCGCCACCCGAACTATTTCGGCGACGCCTGCGTCTGGTGGGGTCTCTACCTGCTGGCCTGCTCAACGTGGCCCGGCGCCGCGATGATCCTGTCCCCGATCGCGATGACCTTCACCCTCGCCCGGGGAACCGGCAAACCCATGCTGGAAAAAGGCATGCAACACACCCGCCCCGGCTACGCCGACTACATCGCCCGTACCAGCGGTTTCCTCCCGCTGCCCCCGAAGAAACTCACTCCCCGATAAGCGCTGCGCAACTCCCCGACCGGCAGGTCGGCGACAACGACGTCGGACATGGTGTTCTCCACCAACGCGAGGTACCACAAAATCCCGGCTGCGGTCATCACCTCGCCGGGCCTGCTCGTCAGTGACTCCGAAGCACTTCCACACCACGATCGCGCGCAGCAGCTGCGCGCGATCGAGGCTCACTCCCCGGTGAGACCGTCCGTCAGCTCGCGCAGAAGGTCAAGATGCCCGAGATGGCGCGCGGTCTCCTCGATCATGTGCGCGACAACCCAACGCACCGTGAGCGGTTTGTCCCCCTTGAACAACACCGTGTCCTCGAACCCCCGAGCCGCCACCACCGCCCGGCACTTCTCGACTTCAGCCTCGTAGCCAGCGATCAACTGCGTCATCGGCAGCTCCAACGCGACCCGGAACTCAGCGTCCCGGTCGATCTCGAGCCGATCCGCCCACTCGTCCGGCTGCCCGTCGAGCACGATGCGGAACCAGTAGTTCTCGACCAGGGTGAGATGGGACAGCAACCCGGCGATGGTGGTCAGCTCACTGGGCAGGTGCTTCTGGCGAGCCTGTTCGTCGGTGAGCCCGGAACATTTCCACACCACGCTGGCCCGCAGGAAGTCGAGAAACCCGGTGAGCTGAGTGCGCTCGTCCCCCGCCATCGGCGGGTCAGGACGTTCAGGAGCATTGGTCACCCCTCGCAGTCTGCCGCACCCGGCCACCCGTTTTCGTGAATTACCTTGCGCACAATGTAATTGCGCACTACCTTCAAGTGGGTACGCATCCCCCGACCGCCTTCAAGGAGACAGCGATGCCCAGCCGCGACGCAACCACCCACTGGACCGGCGGACTGCAGAAAGGCAAGGGCGAGGTCACCTTCGACTCGTCGAACCTGGGCACCTACGAGGTGTCTTTCCCGACCCGGTCCGGCGATCCCGACGGCCAGACCAGCCCCGAGGAACTCATCGCCGCCGCCCACTCGAGCTGCCTGGCGATGAACCTCTCCGGCGTATTGGAATCCCAGAACCTGGAAGCAGAATCGATCGACGTCTCCGCCGAAGTCACCCTCGGCCCAGCCAGAGGCGGCGGCTTCGAAATCAGCGGAATCGCCATCACCCTGCGCGCGAAACTGGACGGCGTGACCGCGGAACAATTCGCCGAGCTGGCAAAAACCGCCGAACAAACCTGCCCAGTCTCCAAGGCCCTCTCCGGCACCACCATCACCCTGGACGCCGCCCTGGCCTAACGCCTGTTCCGTGAAGGGCTCCTTGAGGGAATCTGATTCCCTCAAGGAGCCCTTCACGTCTTTCGGCACAGATGAGAGGTCCGTGAGGGGACCCCTGAGAGCCCCTGATTCCCGCAGGGTTCCCCTCACGACCCTCCACCGGTCGCGAGGGACCCCTTCACGGACCTAGATTCCCTCAAGGGGCCCTTCACGACCCACCCCTCCCACCACCGCGATGCACCCAAAGCGGTCTTGCACGCAGAGCGGGGCGTTGACCGCAACCCCCACCCCCACTTTGGTGGCACTAACCACACGCCGCAAACCCCACACAACCAAGCCGCCACACACAACCGCAGCCGCCGCACCCAACGAGCGAGGCACCCAGCCCCTCCCCCGCACCCCGATACGAAGCCTCCCTGCGGTTCGGGGGTGCTTGTCAAGGCATCTTTCCCGCCTTGACAAGCACCCCCGAACCGTCAGCACAATCACGCTTCGGGGTGCCCCACGCAACCCCTCACGCGCAACGTCGCCGCCAGGCGACGAGCCGCACCACCCTCAACAAAACGCAGAAACATTCCCCTTAACCCACTCCGCATAAGAAACCCCAGGCCGCCCCAACAACTCCTCCACCACCCCCGTAGGCACCTGCGGATTCTCCACCGTCACCTCGAACATCCCCGCCAACCAAGAAGCAACCCCCTCCGGATACCCAGCCGCAACCCACTCCGCGACCTGCTCCTCAGCTGTCAACTCCACAAACGGCACCGGCTTCCCCACCGCAACCCCAATAGCCGCAACCATCTCCGCGAGAGAAATCCCCTCCGGCCCGCTCAACTCATACGTCCGCCCCACATGCCCCTCCGTGCTCAGCACATGAGCAGCCACCGCGGCAATATCCCCCAAATCAATAGGCGTCTGCGTAGCCCCCGGACAAACCGACCGCACCTCTCCCCGCTCCCGAATAGAATCAGCCCACCCCAGCGAATTGATCATAAACGCCCCAGGCCGCAAAAACGTCCAGTCAAACCCGCCAGCCACGACAGCCTTCTCAACCGCGGCAAACCCATGCCCGCTAGACCCCGGATGCGTATCCCCGACACTAGCCCCGGACAACGCGACAACCCGCCGAATCCCCGCCTCGCCGGCCAATTCGCAAAACCGGGAAACAGTCCGCGCATAAGGAGCCAGATAAACCGCCTCGACCCCGTCCAGCGCGGCGGGCAACGTCGAAGGCTTGGCCAGCGACCCGACCACCACCTCGACCCCGCCGGGCAGCGCCGCCCGCTCCGGATCCACCGTCAACGCCCGCACCGGCACCCCGCGAGCCACCAGCTCGTCAACCGCCAGCCGCCCGACATTGCCAGTAGCGCCCGTAACCAGAACCGTCATGCCCCCACCTTCTCGTATGGCGTACGAACTCAACAAGCGTACGGCATACGAGAAGTCTGGGCCACTGAATCCCGGGAACCGGCCAGGACGGGAGGACTAAGAGGTGATAGTCGGCAACTCCGGCGCGGAAACGTCGTAGATCTTCCCCTGCTGCGTCAGCAACGCAGCCAGCACCTTCGCCTTGCGATCGGTGTTCTCCGCGTTCCCCCACCGCACGGTCTTGCCCGTGGACAGCGTGAACTCCACGCTCGCCGGAGTCTGCGCGCTCACCGTCGTGGTCTGCTTCAGCAGCTGCTCCGGCAGCACCCCGAGCACCGCGGTGACCGCACGGGTGACCGGATCGTCCACCGACACCTTCGGCAGCTTCAGCTCCGGCAACCCGACCGGCCGGGTCTTCACCGTCTTGAAAACGACCCCGCCGCCGTCGACGAGATGCACCCCGTCACCGCCGGGACCGCTGTCGAAGAACGCGATCGCCGTCCGTTCGGTCACCGCGATCTCGAGCGTCGTCGGCCACGACCGGGAAACATCGACCGTCGCGATGCCCGGCATCTGCGCGACCCGGTCGCGGATCCCGTCGACGTCCGCCCGCAGCATCGGCTGCCCGGACGGCACCGCGGCGGTCGCGCGGATCTGGTCCGCCGACACCGTTTTCGCGCCCTGCACCTCGATCGTCTTCACCGAGAGCAGCGAGCTGAAGAACAGCAGATACCCCAGCGCCAGCAGGGTGACCACGGACAGCAGCGCCACCCAGCGGCGGCGGATCTCCCTGCCGCGGGTCGGCCGGGACTTCCGCGCGGCGGCCCGTTTCGAGCGGCCGGTGCGCGCGGCGGTGCGGACGCGGGTGCGCTGGCGCTCCTCCTCGGTCCGCCGTCCCCGGCGTTCCCGGGCCAGGGCAGCACGCTGCTCCTCGCCCGCGCGAGGCGCGGGCGAGCGACGGCGCTGCTGCCTGGTCCCGGTCATGCCCGTCCGGCCCTCCGGTCCAGCTCGGCCAGGATCTCCGGGCCCAGCTGCGTCACGTCGCCCGCGCCCATGGTGATCGCGAGATCGCCCGGCCGCACGAGGTCCGCGACCAGGCCGGCGGCCACGTCAAAAGCGGGCTGGTAGTGCACCGGCACGGTCACCCGGTCGGCGATCAGCGCGCCGGTCACGCCCGGCACCGGCTCCTCGCGCGCGCCGAACACGTCGAGCACCACGACCTCGTCGGCCAGCGACAACGCCTCGGCGAACTCGGCCGCGAAGGTCTGCGTGCGCGAGAACAGGTGCGGCTGGAACACCACGACGACCCGTCCATTGCCCGCGGCCGTGCGCACCGCGCGCAGCTGCGCGGCCACCTCGGTCGGGTGGTGCGCGTAGTCGTCGTACACCCGGACGTCGCCCGCACGGCCCTTGAACTCGAACCGGCGGCGCACCCCGCCGAACGCGGCGAGCCCGGCGGCCATGCCGTCCAGCGGCGCGCCCAGTTCGAGCCCGGCGAGCAGCGCGGCGACCGCGTTGAGCGCCATGTGCTCGCCCGGCACCGCGACCCGCAGGTCGTGTTCTTCGCCGTCCAGCGCGATCCGCACGACGCCGCCGTCCGGCGCGGGCGTGTAGTCGAGCACGCGCACATCGCCCTCGCCGGAAGCGGCTCGGCCGTAACGGCGCACTCGCACACCAGCGGCGGCGGCCTCGTCACCGAGACGGGCCGCGCCTTCGTCGTCGGCGCACACGATCAGCAATCCGCCCGGCTCGATCTGGCCGACGAAGTCGCTGAACACCTTCACATACGCCTCGGCGGTGCCGTGGTGGTCGAGGTGATCGGGCTCGACATTCGTCACCACTGCCACCGACGGCGAGTAGGTGAGGAAGGAACCGTCGCTCTCGTCGGCCTCCGCGACGAATACGCCGCCCTCGCCGTGATGCGCGTTGGCCCCGGATTCGTTGAGGTCGCCGCCGATCGCGAACGACGGGTCCATCCGGCAGTTCTGCAGCGCGACGGTGAGCATCGACGTGGTCGACGTCTTGCCGTGCGTTCCCGCGATGCACGCGACGCGATGCCCGGCCATCAACCCGGCCAGCGCCTGCGCGCGGTGCAGCACCGGGATGCCGCGCTCGCGGGCCTCGGCGAGCTCCGGGTTGGTCTCCTTGATCGCGGTCGACACCACGACGGCCGACGGCGGTTCGGCCAGCTCGCCGAGGTTTTCCGCGGTCTGGCCGACGAACAGCGTCGCGCCCTGCGCGCGCAGCGAAAGCAGCGCGCGCGATTCCTTGGCGTCCGACCCGGACACGGCCGCGCCGCGGGCGAGCAGGATCCGCGCGATGCCGGACATCCCGGCCCCGCCGATCCCGATCAGGTGCGCCCGGCGCAGCTGCGCGGGCAGTTCGGGCGTGTCAGGCACCGGCGGCCTCCAAAACGATGCGGGCGAGGGTCTCGTCGGCCTCGCGGTGGCCGAGCCCGACCGCGGCCGCGCTCATCGCGGCGACCCGGTCGGCGTCGGTCACCAGCGGGATCACCAGTTCGGCGACCTTCTCCGCGGTGAGGTCGGCGTCGGCGACCATCAGCGCCGCGCCGGCGTCCACCGCGGGCTGGGCATTCACCGCCTGCTCGCCGTTGCCGTGCGGCAGCGGGACGAACACCGCGGGCAGCCCGACCGCGGACACCTCGGCCGCGGTCATCGCGCCGGACCGGCACACCACCGCGTCCGCCGCGGCGTAGGCCAGGTCCATCCGCTCCAGGTACGGCACCGGCACGTACGCCGGGCGGCCGGGAAACTCTTGCACCACAAGGGAATTCTTCGGCCCATGCGCGTGCAGCACGCCGACGCCGGCCTCGGCGAAGTCCTTCGCCGCGCCGGAAATCGCGGAGTTGATCGACGCCGCGCCCTGCGAACCGCCGAACACGAGCAGCGTCGGCGCGTCCGGGTCCAGCTCGAAGAATTCACGCGCCTCGGCACGCAGCGCGGCCCGGTCCAGCGTCGTGATCGAGCGGCGCAGCGGAATGCCGACCACCTCGGCCTTCGGCAGCGGCGTGCCCGGCACCGCGACCGCGACGCGGGACGCGAACCGGGCGCCGACCTTGTTGGCCAGCCCGGCCGATTTGTTCGCCTCGTGCACCACGATCGGCGTGCGGCCGCGCGCGGCGAGGTACGCCGGCAGCGCGACGTAACCGCCGAAGCCGACCACGACGTCCGCGTGCACCCGGTCCAGCACCTCACGGGTGCGGCGGACCGCGTCGCGCACCTTCAGCGGCAGCCGGAGCAGCTCCGGCGTCGGCTTGCGCGGCATCGGGACCGGCGGGATCAGCTCCAGCGGGTACCCGCGCGCGGGCACGAGCTTGTTCTCCAGGCCGCGTTCCGTGCCGAGGGCGATCACCTCGGCGTCCGGGCGCAGCCGCTTCACGGCGTCCGCCAGCGCGAGCGCGGGTTCGATGTGCCCGGCGGTGCCCCCGCCTGCGACCACGACGACCGGCGCCCGGCCCGCTGCCGACCGCTGCGTTCCCTTGACGGGCTTGCTCACCAATGACCTCTCCGGTTCGCGGTGCCCCGGGCACCGCGGTTCGCTGTAGTCCGCCGCGCCGACCGGCGGCGTTCCTGTGCCGGTGCGGGCCGGGCCGCACGCGGCGCCGGCCTGGCCGCCTTCGTCCCGTTCCCCGCGGCGCGCGTTCCCTTGCGGGAGGACGGCGGGCGGTACGGATCGGGCGCGGGCAGCCGCAGCAGGCGTCCGAATTTACCCGGCCCGTGCGAGCGCAGCGCGGCCACCGCCTCGGGTTCGTGCCGCGCGGCGTTGGCCAGCACGCCCATGATGAGCATGGTGATCACGAGCGACGTGCCGCCGTAGGAGATCAGCGGCAGCGTGACGCCGGTGACCGGCAGCAGCCCGACCACGTAGCCGATGTTGATGGCCGCCTGCGCGACGAGGAACACCGTCAGCGTGCCCGCGACGATCCGGATCCACGGGTCGATGTTGCGGGTGGCGATGCGCAGGCCGACCACGGCGACGCCGGCGAACAGCGCCAGCACGACCGCGCAGCCCACGAAGCCCAGTTCCTCGCCGATCAGCGCGAAGATGAAGTCGTTCTGCACGTTCGGCAGATAGCCCCAGTTCGACGCGCCCTGTCCGAGCCCCTTGCCGAACAGGCCGCCGTCGGCGAGCGCCAGCTTGGCCTGGTTCGCCTGGAACCCCTCGGCCGAGGTGTCCGCGTCCGGCGACAGGAACGACATCACCCGGGCGAGCCGGTAGGGCGCGATGATCGCCAGCACCAGCACGCCGCTCAGGCCGCCGGCCAGGATCACCCCGAAGAGCCGTTTCGGCGCGCCGGCGAACCACAGCAGGCCGAGCAGCACCACCGCGAGGGTGATCGTGCCGCCGAGGTCGGGCTGCAGCATCACCAGCGCGAACATCAGCAGCGCCACCGGCACCACCGGGACCAGCAGATGCCGCCACTGGTGCAGCACGTTGTACTTGATCACCAGGATGTGCGCGCCCCAGAAGGCCAGCGCCACCTTCGCCGCCTCCACCGGCTGGAAGGTGAACACCCCGAGCTTGAACCAGCCCTGCGAGCCGTTCACCGTCGATCCGAGCGGCGTCAGCACCAGCAGCAGCAGGCCGAGGCAGGCCACCGTCATCGTCGCCGACATCCGGCGGATCCGTTCGAGCCGGACGCGCAGTCCGACCCAGAACACGATCCCGCCGAGGGCGACGAACATCAGGTGCCGGAGGAACAGCGCGTACACGCCGCTGCCGGTCTTCGGGTTGTAGGAGGCCACCGACGACGCGGACAGCACCATCACCGCGCCGATCACGGTGAGGATGCCGGTGAGCGCGAGGACCAGGTGGAACGACGCCAGCGGCCGCGAAAGCCAGGCGGTCAGCCCAGTGCGGAGCGCGACGAATGGGCTTTCCTTGCGGACGCGCCGCCGCCGTGGCTTGTCGCCGTCAACGACTGTCATCCGCCGCCCCCGCCGCGCCGTCGGCCAGCGCACGCACCGCGGCTTCGAACGCGTCGCCGCGCGCTCCGTAGCCGCGGAACATGTCCAGCGAGGCAGCGGCGGGCGCGAGAAGCACCACGTCACCAGGACGAGCCAGGGCGCTGGCCGCATTCACCGCCGCAGTCATGGGCTCATCGTCACCCGGAAGGAGGCGGTTGCACGGGACATCCGGCGCGTGTCGCGAGAGAGCGGCTTCGATCACGGGGGAATCGGCGCCCAGCAGGACAGCCGCGCGCAGCCGTCCGCCGACCGCGGCGACGAGCTCGTCCACGGACGCGCCTTTGAGCTGCCCGCCGACGATCCAGACCACGCTTTCGTGCGCGAGCAGCGAGCCGAGCGCCGCGTGCGGATTGGTGGCCTTCGAGTCGTTGATGTACCGGACGCCGCCGACCTCGGCGACCTCCACCGCGCGGTGCGGCGCGGGCTCGTACGCGCGCAGGCCCTTCCGCACCGCCGCGAGCGGCACTCCGTGCACGCGGGCGAGCGCGGCCGCGGCGAGCGCGTTCGCGAGGTTGTGCGGTCCGGCCGGGCGGACGTCGGCGATCTCGGCCAATTCCTCGGCGCTCGTCTCCGGGTCTGTCCCGAAAGCACGGTCCACCAGCAGGTTTTCGACCAGTCCCAGCTCTCCGGCGCGCGGGGTGTCGAGCACGAACCCGATCCGCCGGGCCCCCTCCGGCGCGTGTTCCTCGGCGATCCGCGTGGACCACGGATCGTCGACGTTGTGCACGACAGCGCGGGAACGATGGTGCGCGCGGCCCTTCGCCGCGGCGTACTCCTCCATCGAGCCGTGCCAGTCGAGGTGGTCCTCGGCGAGGTTCAGCACCACCGAGGCGTCCGGCGCGATCGTCGAGGACCAATGCAGCTGGAAGCTCGACAGCTCGACAGCCAGCACCTGATGCCCGCCGCGAACCGCGTCCAGCACCGGGTAGCCGACGTTGCCGCAGGCCACCACGTCCGCGCCGGCCTCGCGCAGGATCGACTCCAGCATCCCCACCGTGGTCGTCTTGCCGTTGGTCCCGGTGATCACCAGCCACGCGGGCGGATGCTCGCGCAGCTGCCCGACCCGCCACGCCAGCTCGACGTCGCCGATCACCTCGATGCCCGCCTCGGCCGCCGCGACCAGCAGCGGAGACGTCGGCCGCCAGCCGGGGCTGGTCACCACGAGCACGGTGTCCGCGGGCGGTTCGGTGAGGCCGGGCACCAGCTCGGCGTCCAGGTCGTCCAGTTCGGCGAGCCGTTCGGCGTTGCCGTCGGTGACCGTGACCCGTGCGCCCAGCTCGCGCAGCACGGGAACGACCGACTTCCCGGTGACGCCCGCGCCCGCGACCAGAACGTGTTTGCCGTCAAGCTCCAAGGGTCAGCTCCCGAAGTTGAGCTGCTCGCTGTAGAACAGCCCGAGCCCGAACATGCAGCAGATCGCCGAGAGCAGCCAGAACCGGATGATCACCGTGGTTTCGGCCCACCCGGCCAGTTCGAAGTGGTGGTGGAAGGGCGCCATCCGGAACAGCCGCCGCCGCGTCGTGCGGAAGACCGCGATCTGCGTGACCACCGAGATCATCTCGACCATGAAGAGGCCGCCGATGACGATGGCGAGCAGTTCGGTGCGGGTGGTCATGGACAGCCCGGCGACGAGGCCGCCGAGGGCGAGCGACCCGGTGTCGCCCATGAAGATCTTCGCCGGAGCCGCGTTCCACCACAGGAACCCGATACAGGCGCCGGTGGCCGCCGCCGCGACCACCGCGAGGTCGAGCGGGTCGCGCACGTCGTAGCAGGCGGGCAGCGGCTGGGTCGAGCACGAGAGCCGGGCCTGCCAGAACGAGATGACCACGTAGGTCGCGAGCACCATCGCCGCCGCGCCGCCGGCCAGGCCGTCGAGGCCGTCGGTGAAGTTCACCGCGTTCGACCAGCCGGAGATGACGATGTAGCAGAAGATCACGAACACGACCGACGGGAACGTGATGAGCGCCAGGTCGCGGACGTAGGACAGGCTCTGCGACGCCGGGGTGAGCCCCTGGGCGTCCTTGAACTGCAGCGACAGCACCGCGAACAGGATGGTCACCACGAGCTGGCCGACCAGCTTCGCGGTCTTGTTCAGCCCGAGGTTGCGCTGTTTGCGGATCTTGATGAAGTCGTCGAGGAAGCCGACCACGCCGAGCCCGACCGCGAGCATCAGCACGAGCAGGCCCGACGCCGAGGGGGCCGCCGAGCGCGAGTTGCTGATCCACGTGATCAGGTGCGCGACGAAGTAGCCGACGACCATCGCGATGATGATCGCGACGCCGCCCATGGTCGGCGTGCCGCGCTTCGACTTGTGCCCCTGCGGGCCTTCCTCGCGGATCTCCTGGCCGAAGCCCTGCCGCGAGAAAACCCGGATGAGGTAGGGCGTGAGCAGGATCGAGACCAGCAGACCCGCCGCGGCCGCGATCATGATGTTGATCACGCGTGACCACCGTTCGAGCGTTCGGAAGACGAGGAGGAGGAGTTCCCGGGATCGGCCAGCAGCGCTTCGGCCACCCGCCAGAGACCGGCGGCCTTGGACGCCTTGACCAGCACCACGTCCCCGGGACGGAGCTGATCATGCAGTACGGCGACGGCGGCCTCGACATCGGGTACCAGCACCGACTCCTCGCCCCAGGAACCCTCCTGGAACGCGCCCTGGTGCATGGCGGCAGCGTCCTGGCCGACCACGACGAGCTTCTCGATGTTCAGCCGGACCACGAGCCGCCCGATCGCATCGTGCGCGGTCACCGAGTCCTCGCCCAGCTCGCCCATCACGCCGAGCACCGCCCACGCGCGACGGCCGGAGCGGCTCATCGAAGCCAGCGCCTTCAGCCCGGCCCGGACCGATTCCGGGTTGGCGTTGTACGAGTCGTTGAGGATCGTGACGCCGTCCGCACGGGTCGTGACGTCCATCCGGCGCTCCGAGCGCCGCTGCAGCGACGAGAGCCGCCGTGCGATCTCCTCGGTGGTCGCGCCGAGCTCGCGCGCGATGGCGGCGGCCGACAGCGCGTTGCCGACGTGGTGCTCGCCGTGCAGCGGCAGCGTCACCGGGGCCTCGCCCTCGGGCGTGATCAGCCGGAAAGACGCGCGGGCCTCGTCGTCGACGGTGATGCCGGCGGCCCGGACCTGCGCCCCTGCCGACTCCCCCACGCCCACGACGCGGGCCTTCGTGCGGCTCGCCATGGCCGAGACCAGCGGGTCGTCCAGGTTCAGCACCGCGAGACCGTCTTCCGGAAGCGCCTCGACCAGCTCGCCCTTGGCCTTCGCGATCCCCTCGCGCGAGCCGAACTCGCCGACGTGCGCGCTGCCGACGTTCAGCACCGCGCCGATCCTCGGCGGCGTGGTCGCCGCTGCCTCGGCGATGTGCCCGACCCCGCGCGCGGACATCTCCAGCACGAGGAACTTGGTCGACGCGTCGGCGCGCAGCGCGGTCCACGGGTGGCCCAGCTCGCTGTTGAACGACCCGGGCGGCGCGACCGTCGGGCCCATCGGCTCGATCAGCTGCGCGATGACGTCCTTGGTCGAGGTCTTGCCGGACGAGCCGGTGACGCCGATGACGGTCAGCCCGCCCGCCGCCAGCCGGTCGACGACGTGCCGGGCGAGCTTGGCCAGAGCGGCCAGCACAGCCGCCCCGGAGCCGTCCTTGTCGCCGGTCAGCGCGACCGACCCGGAGTTGCCCTGTCCCGCCGGCAGCGGCGGCACGACGATCGCCGGAGCGTCGACCTCCCGCGCGGCCAGCACGCCGACCGCGCCGGATTCGACCGCCTTCGCGGCGAAATCGTGCCCGTCGACGCGTTCGCCGGGCAGGGCGACGAACAGCCCGCCCGGACCGAGTTCGCGGGTGTCGAACTCGACGCTGCCGGTCACGACAGCGGATCCGTCGGTGCGGTGCAGCCTGCCGCCGACGACGTCGGCGATCTCGGCCAGGCTCAGCTCGATCACGCGGTCACCTCGAGACGCTTGCGGATGGCGGCCTCCAGCTCGTCCCGGTCGGAGAACGGGTGCACCACACCCTGGGCCTCCTGGCCGGTCTCATGGCCCTTGCCTGCGATCAGGACGATGTCGCCCGGCTCGGCGAGCGACACCGCGTGCGCGATCGCCTCGCGCCGGTCGCCGATCTCCAGCACCTCGCCGCCCGCCGCGGGCCCGACGGCGCGGGCCCCGGCCAGCATCGCGGCGCGGATCGCGGCCGGATCCTCCGAACGCGGGTTGTCGTCGGTCACGATCAGGACGTCGCTGCGGCGCACCGCGGCCTCGCCCATCATCGGGCGCTTCGCGGTGTCGCGGTCGCCGCCGCAGCCCAGCACGGTGATGATCCGGCCGTCAGTGCGGGCGCGCAGGGCGTCGAGGCCCTGGGCCACCGCGGCCGGTTTGTGCGCGTAGTCGACCACCGCGGTGAACTCCTGGCCGAGGTAGACCCGCTCCATCCGGCCGGGCACCTCCACCGCGGCGAGCCCGGCGACGATGTCCGCGGCTTCGATGCCCGCGCTGTCCAGGATCGCCGCAGCGAGCACCGCGTTGGCGACGTTGAACGTGCCGGGCAGCGGGATCTTCGCGGCGAGGCTGAGCCCGTCCGGCCCAAGCAGCGTGAAGGTCTGCTCCCCGGCCGGGGTCGCTTCGATGTCGGCGGCCCGCCAGAGCGCGTCGGCTCCGGCTTCGATCGACACGGTCACCGTCTGCGGCGTGAGCAGCGCCTGCCCCCACGCGCTGTCGACCACGACGACCTCGGTGGTGGACCGGCCGTCGAACAGCAGGGACTTGGCGGCGAAGTACTCCTCCATGTCCTTGTGGAAGTCGAGGTGGTCCTGCGACAGGTTGGTGAACGCGCCGACCGCGAACCGGGTGCCGTTGACCCGGCCGAGCGCCAGCGCGTGGCTGGACACCTCCATCGGCACGTGCGTGACGCCGCGTTCCAGCATCACCGCGAGCAGCGCCTGCAGGTCCGGGGCCTCCGGCGTGGTGAACCCGCTGGCCAGGCGCTCGCCCGCGATCCGGGTCTCGACCGTGCCGATCAGGCCGGTGGTGCGCCCGGCGGCCTGCAGGCCCGCGTCGACCAGGTAGGAGGTGGTGGTCTTGCCGGAGGTGCCGGTGACGCCCAGCACGGACAGGTGCAGCGACGGCTCGCCGTAGATCCACGCGGCGATCTCGCCGAGCGCGGCGCGCGGGTCCGGGTGCACGAGGACCGGCACCGGCGCGTCGCGCAGCGCGGGCCGGTCGGCCCCGCTCGGGTCGGTCAGGACGGCCGCGGCTCCGGCGGCGAGCGCCTGGTCGCTGAAGTCGGCTCCGTGCGCGCGGGCTCCGGGAAGGCCGGCGAACAGGTCGCCGGGCAGCACGTGCTGCGCACGCAGCGTGGCGCCGGTGACGGTGAGGTCGGCGGCCTCGGGACGGTCGGCGATGAGCCGGGCTCCCGCACGGGCGAGCAGAGTGGCCAGCGGGACCGGGTCGATCCGGGCCGGCCGGGGCGGCGCGGCGGCTGCCTTGGCCGGGCTGTCCGGCAGCGAGGCGGCAGCGGGCCCGCTTCGGGGCTGGGACGAGGACACGGACACGCCGGAGAGGTTACCGAGGCCGGATCCGGGTGACCCAACGCGGTACGGCGAACGCGCGTCCCCGCGGCGAGTGTGCTAAGCGGAGCGGTCAAGATCGTTGCGGCGCAACCCTTTCCCCGGCTCCGCACCGGCCCGTGTGGACGATCGGCGCACGTTCCGCCCTCATGCCGCAGAAGTCCGTGAGGGGAACCCTGGGGGAATCAGATTCCCCCAGGGTTCCCCTCACGGACCATCGCTGCTGGGAAAACCGGGCGCGCCGGTCAGCCGACGACGAGCGGCACCACCGGCGACGGCCCGTCCGACAGCGGAATCTGGTACCGCTGCGACAGGTACGACGCGATCGAGTGGAACAGCGGCCCCGCGGAATGCCCGGCGGGCAGCGTGGTGTCGGGCGCGTCCAGCCGGATGCCGACGACGAACCGCGGGTGGTCGGCGGGCAGGATCCCGGCGAAAGTGATGTTCGCCAGGCTCGAGCTGTAGGCCTTGGTGCGCGGGTCGATCTGCTGGCCGGTGCCGGTCTTGCCGGAGACCTGGTAGCCCTCCAGCCCGGCCGAGGGCGCGGTGCCCGAGTTCGGGCTCTTGGCGTTCTGCACTACCGAACGCAGCATGTCCCGCACCGTTTTCGCGGTTTCCGGGCTCACCACGCGCTCGGTCTTCGGCGGCGCTTCCGGCGTCACGGTGCCGTCCGGGTTCTTCTTCGCCTTCACGATCCGCGGTTCCACGCGCAGGCCGTCGTTCGCGATCGCCTGGTACATCCCGGCCATCTGCACCACGGTCATCGAAAGGCCCTGCCCGATCGGCAGGTTGCCGAACGTGGACGCCGACCAGTCCTTGCGCGGCGGCACGTAGCCGGAGCTTTCGCCGGGAAGGCCGATGCCGGTCTTCTGCCCGATGCCGAACTTCTTCAGCAGCGCGAGATACCGGTCCGGGCCGACCTGCTGGGCCAGTTCCAGCGTGCCGACGTTGGAGGATTTCGCGAACACGCCGGTGGTGGTGAACGTCTGCGTGCCGTGCGGCCAGGCGTCGTGCACCGTCCGGTCGGCGATCTTGATCGAGCCCGGCACCTCCAGCGTCGAGGTGGGGGTGGCGATCTTGTCGTCGATCGCCGCGGTCGCGGTGATCACCTTGTTCACCGAACCGGGTTCGTACGGTGTGGTGACCGGCCGGTTGTTGAGCAGGTCGTCCTTGATCGTGGAGGGGTCGTTCGGGTTGAACGTGCTGGCGTCGGCCAGCGCGTACACCTCGGACGTCTTCGCGTCCATGATGACCGCCTGGCCGCCCTTGGCGTTCGACTTCGAGACGTAGTCGGCCAGCTGGCGCTGCAGCTCGAACTGCAGGTCGGAATCTATGGTCAGCTCGAGATCAGAACCCGGGACGGCGGCGTTGAGCACGTGTTCGGTGCCCGGCAGGTACAGATTGTCGTTGCCGTTCTGGGTGTTCACGATCTCTCGGCCGGGCGTGCCCGCCAGATCGGCGTCGCGCGATTTCTCCAGCCCGATCACGCCGTGCAAGTTGTGTTTGGACACATCGGGGTCGTCCATCCGCCAGTTCGACAAGCCGACGATGTTCGACGCGAGCGTGTCGCCCGGGTACTCGCGCTTGGCGCGTTTTTCCACGCTGATCCACGCGTACTTCTTGACGATCTGGTCGGCCACCGACGGCTCGACGTTGTCGACGAGGTAGGTGAAGGACTGCTGTTTGTGCAGCAGCGCCAGCTGTTCGGCCTCGGTGGTGAGATGCGGAAGCTTCTGCGCGATCAGCTTCGCCGCACCGGCGACTTCGGTTTCGAAGTTGCGCCCCTTGTCCGGGTACTTCTTCGCGTACTCGTCCATCGACTTGTGCAGCGCCCGCAGGTTCACCGACAGAGTGCGGGTTTCCACGCTGAACGCCAGCTTCGCCCCATTGCGGTCCACAATGGACCCGCGCTGCGCCGGGATGTCGATGGTGAGGGTGCGCTGCCGTTCGGCCGCCGCGGACAGCGTGGGCGCCTCGAACCACTGCACCTGGACCAGTTTCGCGCCCGCCACGACCATCAGGACGACAAGCATGATGCGCACCGCGGAAAACCGGCTGCGCTGTCCGCCGTTGCCCCGTTTCGCGACCGCGCGGCGGGTGCCCGCGGCGTAAGTCCGCCGCGCGCTGCCCGCCGCCCGGGAACGGCTGTTGCCGCCTGCCGCCATCACTGCCCTCCCGCGGTCCCCGCGGGCGTGCCCGACAGGTCGCCTTCGATGCCGCCCTCCGGAGGAGCGGCGGGCTGCGCCGGGGGCGCGGCCGAGTCCTGCTCTTCCGGCTGGGCCTTCTTCGGTTCGCCGACGACGGTCGTCTTGCCGTCCTTGCCCACGACGATGCGCGCCGGGTCGCCGCCGGGCACCATGCCCAGCTGCTTGGCCGCGGGCGCGAGAGACGCCGGGGACTGGGCCTTCGCGACTTCGCGCTCCAGCCGGTCCTTGGTCTCCATGAGAGAAGCGCTGTCCGTGCGCAGTTTTTCGAGCCGGTAGGAATCGGCGATCGCCTGCGTGGTGAACCACAGCGTCGCGGCGACCCCGACCGCCAGCAGCCCCATCATCACGAGCACGAACGACGCGCGCGACCGCGGCCAGCGCAGCTTGAGCCGCGTTCCCGCCGTCTTCGCTACGACGGTTTCCGGTTCGGCAGCGGGCTTTTTCGGCGCGCGCTGGCGCAACAGGTCGGCCCGCTGCGCCCGCCGGGCGTACGCGCGCTCGGCAGCTGTCGTGCGCCGCCGACCCGGGGCTTCCGTCTCGGTGACGGTGTTCCGCGGTGCCCGCTCCGCAGCGGTCGACGACGAGCGGCGGGACTTCGTAGGTGCGGTCATCGCGGCTCTCCGATCCGTTGTGCTGCGCGCAGCCGCACCGAGGCGGCCCGCGGGTTGTGCTCGATCTCGCTCTCGCCGGCCTTCTCCGCTCCCCGGGTGAGGAGCTTCAATTCCGGCCCGTGCCCGGGCAGTTCGACCGGAAGCCCTTCCGGCGTCCGGGATTTCGCCAGTTCCGTCAGGGCCTGCTTCACCAGCCGGTCCTCAAGGGACTGATAGGACTCGACGACGATCCGGCCGTCCATCGCCAGCGCGCCCAATGCCGCGGGCATCGCCCGGCGCAGCACTTCCAGCTCGCCGTTGACCTCGATCCGCAGCGCCTGGAAGGTGCGCTTCGCCGGATGCCCGCCGGTGCGCCTGCTCGCCGCGGGCACCGCGGAGTAGAGCAGTTCGACCAGCCTTCCGCTGCGGGTGAACGGTTCCTTCTCCCGTTCCGCCACCACGGCGCGGACGATCCGCTGCGCGAAGCGTTCCTCGCCGTAGTCGCGAAGGATCCGGATCAGCTCGCCGGGCGCGTAGGTGTTGAGCACGTCGGCGGCGGTGAATCCGGTGGTCGGGTCCATCCGCATGTCCAGCGGCGCGTCCTGCGAATAGGCGAAACCGCGTTCGGTGCGGTCGAGCTGCATCGAGGAGACGCCGAGGTCGAACAGGATTCCGTCCACTTGGGACAGTCCCAGTCCGGCCACCGCTTCGGGAAGTCCGTCGTAGACGGTGTGCACGAGGTCGACGCGGTCGCCGTGCCGCGCGAGCCGCTCCGCGGAGCGCTCGAGCGCGGCGGGATCGCGGTCCAGCCCGATCAGCCGGAGCCGGGGAAACGCGGCGAGCAGCGCGTCGGAGTGGCCGCCGAGGCCCACGGTCGCGTCGACCAGGACGGCGTCGCGGCCGGCCAGCGCGGGGGCGAACAGCTCGACGATGCGGTCCAGCAGCACCGGAACGTGCTCGGCTGCGTCCGTCATGTCTTCCCCCTTTCTGCCGCGTGTTTTCCGGGGAAGATGCGGCGGATGCCGTCAGGTCCCTGCCCGCCCGCTTGCTGACCTGGCACCGGGGAAGGTGCGCCAGGGTCAAAGAGCGGACAGAGGCCTCACGGCATCCGCGTCGAACGGCGTACCCGCGTCCCCCGACGACGCAGGTTCGCCCGGAACGTCTCCTAGAAGACGCCCGGCAGAACTTCCTCCCGAGCCTGTGCGTAGCTGTCTTCGTGTTCGTCCAGGTAGCCCTGCCACGCCTGGGCGTCCCAGATTTCGAGCCGGGTGATCGCACCGATCACCACGCACTCCTTGTTCAGCCCCGCGTACCGGCGAAGCTCCGGCGCGATGGCGACGCGCCCTTGCCCGTCCGGACGTTGCTCGTCCGTCCCGGCGAACAGGTAGCGCTGGTAGGCCCGCACCGCCTCGTTCGTGAACGGGGCTTCGGCGACCTTCCTGGCCATCTGCTCGAACTCGGCACGGGGGAAGACGAAGAGGCAGTGGTCCTGCCCCTTGGTGACCATCAGCCCGCCTGCCAAGGCTTCGCGGAACTTCGCGGGCAGCGTGAGCCGCCCTTTGTCGTCCAGCTTCGGGGTGTGGGTGCCGAGGAACACCGGCCTCCACCTCCCTACCGAATCCGGTTGGCTCCCCGCCCGGTTCCGGCTCGGGGGCTCCCTTCCGCCCCACTGGCCACCACCGTACCCCACTTTTCACCACAGTCAACGAGTCTTGCGCGCGTGCCACTCCGTCGAGTGGCGCGTTTGCGCAGGTCACGGAGGTGGGTCCAGGTGGGGGCCGGGTGGGGGGACCGTGGCGAAGATCCCCCGCACCGGGGTCTTCCGCAACCTCGGGAGGCGTGAAACGTCCGAGTTTCGGCAGCGTGGGGACCGCCGGTGGGGGTTGGTGGGGGAACGGGTGGGGGCTGGTGGGGAGGCGGGTGGAGCGGGGTGGGGAGCCCCGGTGGGGCTTGGTGGGGGGCGCGGTGGGGAACCCGGGTCGACGGGCTGGGACGCACGTGGGGGGCGTTGTGGGGAGCCCGGCGCGGTTCGGCCGATGACGTGGTGGGGGCGAGTGGGGCGTTGTCCGGCCCGGTTGGGTCAGGTGGCGGAGGCCAGCGAGAACCCGGCGCGGTTCGACCGGAGCCACAGTGGGGGTGGGTGGGGAGCGGTGCGTCGAGCCCGGCGGGGAGACGTGGGCACTGGCCGGGTGGGGCTCGGTGGAGAGCCCGGATGGAACCGAGCGGGGAACCGTCCGCATGCGGCTCCGGCAGCCGACCACGACCGTCCACTTCAGACCCACCGGGTCAGCCGGATCAGCCGGATCAACCAGGCAGCAGCTCCATCACCCGCTCGGCGAGCCGGGGGCTGTCCACCGGGGACACCGTCACCCACTCCTGCCCGCCGCGGCCCGGCGAGGTCACCGCCGAATACGCCCCGGCGTCCGTGTCGAACCACGTCAGCCCGCCGGTCCGGGACAGTTTCCCCGCCCGGTCGCGCACGTGGACGGTGAACTGCCCCGCCGCGTACACCGGCCGGGACTGGATCGCCCGCAGCTCCTCCCCCTGCGCGCCGCCGGGCGGCTCCCCCGCCGCGGGCAGCCGGACGCCGTAGCCGGGACCGGCCGAAAGCTCCGGCAGCACGTCGACGATCGCCGACGCCAGTTCGCTTTCCCCGATGCCGCGCACGCCGATCGTCCGCGCGGGCTGCACAGCCAGCACCGCGTTCCGTCCCCGAATCGCGGCGACTGCGCGGAACGGTTCGTCGGAGGTCATGTCCGCGAGCGCCTCGCACTCCACATACCGCTCCGCGGACGCCAGCAGCCGCAGGCTGTTCTCCAGGGAGGCGTCGAGCCGGCCGTCGAAGAGGCCGCGTTCGCCGAGGTTCCGGTAGACCTCCGCGCGGATCGCCGACCGGTCGGCGTCGGTCTCCCCCACGCTGCGCACCGCCAGCGGCGCGGGCGGGGCGTCGAGGCCGAGGTCGGCCCAGACGATGTCGAACGCGGACGCCGACAGGCTGATCAAGCCGGCCCCGCGCCGAGCGGCGGGACCGCCGGGAAACCGCCTTCGGGCACGAGCCCGCGCAACGCCGTGTCCCGGGTGCGCAGGACGTCGATCGCCTTCTGCCGGGCGGCCTCGGCTTCGGCGCGCCGCTCGTCCATCGCGGACGACAGCCCGGCCAGCCGCACCATGCTCCCGCTCGCGGCGGCGGAACGGATCATCGCCGCCGGGTCGAAGTCCACCGGCGCGGGCATGTCCGCGCGCGCTCGCGCGGCGACCTCGGCCTGCCCGTGCACGGCTTCCCCGACCTTCGCCGACACCACGGAGGTCTCGGCCAGCCAGCCGGACGCTTTGCCGAGCACTGCCCGCATCGCGTCGCCGGCGTTGCCCTGCCAGGTCTCCTCGCTGCCGGCCGACAGCGCGACCAGGCCGCCGATCGAATCCTCGAGCCGTTGCGACAGCCCGGCCCACCGCGCGCCCGATTCGCCGGCCGCGGCCGGGTCGTTGCCGTCGACCGCCTGCGCGGCCAGCGCCGCGTGGCTGAACGCTTCGTACCGGGCGGTCGGCTCAGGAGCGGCCGGGGACTCGGCGGGCACGGCCGGGGTGTCGGTCACGACTTTCCTCCTCGCACGGGGTTCACGGCAGCTTCGGCTCGAGCAGTCCGGCCACGTCGCTCGCCCGCGAGCAGGCGAGTTCGGAGTCGGAGAAGTTCGCGTTGTTCACGTCGACCTGGACGCTCTGCGCGCCGCCGACGTCGAGCAGCACCGCGCAGGTGCCGCGGCGGCCGGACACCTGCACCGCCTGGTGCGAGCCGACGTCTTTCTTGGTGCGCTTGCCATCGGAGAGGCCGAGGTTCGCCAGGCCGTTGGTTTCGTCGAGGGTGACGGTGAGGCCGAACGTCGAGGGCACCGTCCAGTCGCAGGCGCGCGCCTCGCCGATCGTCTTCGGCTTGCCCTGCCCGGTGAGCCCGGCCGACGACCGGTCCTGCGGCGAAAGGAGCGTGCACGGGTCGAGCTTGGCGAGCGACGCGGAGGAGGAAGACGACGGCGCGGGAGCGGGAGGGCCTCCGTCCGCGGGCGCGGCGTGCGAAATGCCGGGCATCCGGCCGCACGAAACCAGCACGCTGAGCCCGGCCAGCGGGAGAAGAAGGAGCGCGGCGCGCGCCGCGAAACGGTCAGCCACCGGTGCAGTCCACGCCCTCGGCGGCCTCGCCGTCCTGGTCGCGGTATTTCTCCAGCGCGCCGCCGATGCGTTTCTTCAGCCCGGCGATCTCTTTCCCGAAAGCGGTGAGCTGGTCGACCGCCGACCCGTCGCGGCCGAGGCCGTACTTCGCCATGAACGCGCCGACCTCGCCGGCGTACCCGCCGCCGAGCGGCACCGACCGGCCGAGCACGGCGGCCTCGCGGACCATCTCGCCGACGACGTCCTGCAGCTCGCCCAGCTTCGAATAGGTCGCGGACGCCAGCTCGGGCGTGACCGCGAACCGGCCGCCGGACAGTCCCGGGAGCCCGGCTTTCCGTTCCGCCTCGGCCTCGCTCATGCGCGGATGCACCTCTTCCGACGTCGAACCGTGGTCGGGCGACTTCGTTTCGGAGCATACGACAGTGCATACGGTCAGCGGGATCACCTGAAAATGCCTCATAATCACCCGTAAGAAGGAGTGCCGGGGTGGCTGGGCGTCACCATGAAACGATCTCGGGGTTCCGCCGCCCAGTTCTCCCGGGTTTGACACACTGGGGAGAACGCTGGACAAGGCGCGCATCCCCGCCGGTTCGCGTCCAGCTATTGCGCCACCAGGAGGTCGAGTGACGTCGAGAATCCAGTCCGCTTCCCCCGCCGGAGGTCACGGCAACGGGTCCGGGCAGCCGCCGTACCCGGCGGTCGAGTCCGCGGACGGGCTGGCGCAGGTCCCGGCGGCCGGGCTCGGCGAACTGCACGACACCGCCCGCCGGATCGCCGCGAACGTGGAGCGCGTCCTCGTCGGCAAGCCGGACGTCATCCGGATCGCGCTGGTGACCCTCCTGGCCGAGGGCCACCTGCTCGTCGAGGACGTGCCGGGCGTCGGCAAGACCTCGCTCGCGAAGGCGCTCGCGCGCTCGATCGACTGCACCGTCAGCCGCGTGCAGTTCACGCCCGACCTGCTGCCCAGCGACGTCACCGGCGTCTCCATCTACAACCGGCAGACCGGCGAGTTCGAGTTCCGTCCCGGCCCGGTGTTCGCGAACATCGTGGTCGGCGACGAGATCAACCGGGCCTCGCCGAAAACGCAGTCCGCGCTGCTGGAGTGCATGGAGGAGCACCAGGTCACGGTCGACACGAGCACGTACACGCTCGGCGAGCCGTTCATGGTGATCGCGACGCAGAACCCGATCGAGATGGAGGGCACCTACGCGCTGCCCGAGGCCCAGCGCGACCGGTTCACCGCGCGGGTGTCCATCGGCTACCCCGACCAGCAGGCCGAACTGGCCATGGTCGACGAGCATTCCGGGCACAATCCGCTCGCGGAACTGACCCCGGTGTCCGACGGCGAGACGATGCTGCGGCTGATCCAGACGGTCCGCGACGTGCACATCGCGCCGGAGGTCCGGCGGTACGCCGTGGACGTCGTGTCGGCGACCCGGCAGGTGCCGGAGATCCGGCTCGGCGCGTCGCCGCGCGCGACGCTGCACCTGGTCCGGGCCGCGCGGGCGCAGGCCGCGCTGTCCGGGCGCGACTACGTGGTGCCCGACGACCTGCACACGGTCGCCGTGCCCGTGCTGGCGCACCGGCTGGTGCTCACCACCGAGGCGCACGCCGCCCGCCGTTCGGCGACCGACGTCGTCCGCGCGGTGCTGCACCGCGTTCCCGTCCCCCAGGGCTCGGCCCGCTGAGGCGCGTCCCGCTACCCGAATAGGGAATCCGCATGCTGCGCGCGCTGTCCGGCCTCACCACCCGAGGCCGTTGCCTCCTCGCCGCCGGGATCGCGGCCGCGGTGTGCTCGCTGGTGCTCAACGAACGCGACCTGCTGCGGGTCGCGGTGTTCGTGGTCGCCCTTCCGCTGCTGGTCGCCGCCTACATCTCGGCCACCCGGCTGCGCCTCGGCGCCGCGCGCGCCCTGCGCCCGGACCGGGTCGCGGCGGGCTCGACCGGCGAGGTCGACCTGGAGCTGTGGCGCAGCGGACGGCTGCCCGGCGGCGAGGTGCTGCTGGAGGACGGCGTGCCGTACGCGCTGGGCTCCCGGCCGCGGTTCGTGGTCGAACGGCTGCCGCACGACCGGCGCGTGCTGCTGCGGTATCCGCTGCGGCCGGCCATGCGCGGGATCCAGCAGGTCGGCCCGCTGCGCGCGACGATCACCGACCCGTTCGGGCTGTGCGAATTCGAGCGGGAGCTGATCGGCCATTCGCGGCTGGTCGTCGTGCCGCGCGTGGTGCCGTTGTGGGGTCTGCCCGGCGGCGCCGGAGCAGGAGCGGGCGACGACGGAAGCGTCCGGCTGCATTCCGGGCAGGGCGAGCCGGACGTGATCGTCCGGCACTACCGCACCGGCGACGACATGCGGAAGGTCCACTGGCGTTCGACGGCGCGCCGTGACGAGATCATGGTCCGTATCGAAGAACGGCCGTGGCGCGGCGGCACGACAGTGTTGCTGGACCACCGCGCGGCGGCGCACCACGGCAGCGGCCCGACGGCCAGCCTGGAGTGGGCGGTGTCGTTCGCCGCTTCGGTGTCGCTGCATCTGCGACGGACCGGCCACCGGGTCCGGCTGGTCACCGAACACGGCGTCTCCCTCGCCGATTCTCCCGGCGACGGCGGCGAAGGCTACGACAACCTGGTGCTCGACGCGCTGGCCGCGCTTCAGCCGGCGCACCAACGAGACGTGACGCTCGGCCACGATCCGGCCGAGGGACAGGAACTGATCGCGATCCTGGGCACAGTGAGCGCGGAATCGGTGCACGAGCTGACGCGGTACCGGGCGCGCGGAGTCCGCAGCCTCGCCGTTCTCCTGGACACGCCGACCTGGGCGGGTTCGGCCTCGCCGGACCACCTCGCCGCGGCGACGAAGGAATCGGCGGAGCTGCTGCGCGGGGCCGGCTGGGGCGTCGTGGTGGCCGGTCCGAAGACGCCGATGCCCGAGGTGTGGGGGCTGCTGTGCCGCGCGGGCACCCACCGGTCGACAGTGATCGGCGGAACGCGATGAACCTGATGACGACTGCCGTGCGCGCCTGTTCCCCTCGAAACGGCCAAGCACGCGAGGGGACCCGATGACCACCACCGCTCCCCGCCCGTCCGGCGCGCCGCCGATCCCGCACACCCCCACCCCGCAGCCGACCGATCCTCCGCCGGCGTGGCGGAGCAGCGTGCTGCCGCCGATCGCCGCCGGGCTCGCGACGCTGTGCGCGGCCACGTCGCTGACCAGCGTCGTCTCCGGATGGGCCTGGTTCGGGTACCTCTTCGTGGCCGTCGTGCTCGTCGCGGGCACCGGCCTGGCGCTGCGGTCGCTGCGCGCGCCGACGGTCGTCGCCGGGTTCGGGCAGCTGCTCGTGCTGCTCTTCCTCATCACCGGGGCGTTCACGACGCAAGGCGTCCTCACGATTTTCCCCGGCCCCACCGCCTTCGGCGAACTGCAGGCCACGCTCGCCGCGGCGGCCGACCAGATCCGGATCGGCCTCCCGCCGGTCGACAGCACGCAGCCGATCCTGTGCTTGGTCACGATCGCGGTCGGTCTGGTCGCGGTGCTGGTCGACACGCTCGCCGTCGCCGCCGCAGCTCCCGCGGCGACCGGGCTCGTGCTGCTCTGCGTGTACGCGGTGCCCGCGGCGTTGTCGGACGAACTGATGCCGTGGTGGACGTTCGTGCTCGGCGCGGGAGCCTTCGCGTGCCTGCTCGCGCTTGACGGCAACCACCGGCACCGTCGCTGGCGCAACCGCGACGCGCCCGGCTCCGGCAGCATGCTGCGGCTCGCGCAAGCCCCGGTGGCCGTGGTCAGCTCGGCGATCGTGCTCGGCCTGCTGGGCGGCGGGATCACCGTGGTCGGGACCGTCGGCAAGATCCCGTTCGGCTCCGGCCCGGGCGGCGACGGCGACGGGACCGGCGGGTTCGGCATCGCGCCGTTCACGCAGTTGCGCGGACTGCTCGACCAGGGCCAGAACACCGAACTGTTCCAGGTCCGCGGCCTCGGCCCGGACCGGCGGCTGATGCGCGCGTTCACCTTGGACACCTACACCCCGAACAAGGGTTGGGGCCTGCGCGCGGGCGGCCAGGCGCAGAGCGGCGTCCTCGCGAACAGCACGCTGCCCGCCGCGCCCGGCGACGACGGCACCGGGGTGTCGCGGCAGATCCAGATCCAGCCGACGCGCTGGGTCGACAACTGGCTGCCGGTCTACGGAGCCCCGCGCGCGCTCCGGGGCGTGCCGCCGCAGTGGCTGTACGACCGGGTCAGCGGCTCGGTGTTCACCACGGCGAGCGAACCCGCGCCGGCGTACGTGGAAACCGCGTCGCTGAAGGAGCCGACCGCCGCGGAATTGCGCGACGCCGCACCGAAATCCGACGAGGTCCCCGCGCTGTACACGCGGATCGGCCAGGTCGACCGGCGGGTCTCGGCGCTGACCGATCAGCTCACCGCGGGGAAGACGAACAACTTCGACCGGGCCACCGCGCTGTGGCAGTACTTCAGCGCGCAGAACGGTTTCGTGTACGACACGAAGACCGCCGACGCCACCGACGCGGACGCTCTCGCCGACTTCATCCTCAAGGGAAAACGGGGCTACTGCGAGCAATACGCGTCGGCGATGGCCGTGATGCTGCGGGTCGCGCACATCCCCGCGCGCGTCGCGATCGGCTTTACTCCCGGCGTTTCCAAGGGCGACTACCAGTCGATCAGCTCGCAGGACGCGCACGCGTGGGTCGAGGCGTACTTCGGGGACAAGGGCTGGGTCAGCTTCGACCCGACCCCGCTGGCCGACGGCCGCGGCATCGTCCCGCCGTACCTGGAGCAGAACACCCAGAACCCGCAACAGCCCAACGCGACCGACAACCTCCCGACGGCCCCGCGCTCGGCGTCCCCGTCGACCGGCGCGTCGGCCGACAAGACCCACGACCAGGCCGCCCCCGCGGCTCCCGCCGACACCGCCCCGGACGACAGCTGGCTGACCTGGCTCGCGTTGGCCCTGGCCGTCCTGGGCGCCGCCGCCGTTGCCGCGTCCTATTTCCTGCGCCGCCGCCCTCGTCCCGGCCTGACCCCCTCCGGTGTCCCGCCGGGTGCCGCGCCCGAGGGCGACGTGCTGGTCAGAAACCCCGTCACCGCCCCGACTCCGCTGCACCTGGCCGCGTTGTGGCTGCCGCTGACCGGAGCCGTCCTGCTGGTCGCCGCGGTCGGCCTGCTGGCCGGAACGGTGTCGTGGTGGTTCGCCTTGGCGGTCGTGCTGGTCCTCGCGGCGACCGGCGGCCCCGCCGCGATCCGGGACCTGGTGCGCCGCCGCCACCTCCAGACGATCGCGACGCACTCCCCCGGCGCGGCCGACGCGGCGTGGCGCGAGCTGAAGGCCGAGTGCGCGGACCGGGACCTGCCGATCTCCGACAGCGACACGGTCCGCGTGGCCGGCGGGAAGATCGCCGAACGCCACCGCCTGGACGAGCCCGGCCGGGAGGCCCTGCGGACGGTGCTGGGCGCGGTGGAACGCAGCTGGTACAGCGACGAGGCCGCTCCGGACGCGACCTTGGAGCCTGCATTCGGACAGCTGCGGGACAGCCTGCGCCGGACCGCGCCGTTGTCGATGCGGGGGCGCTTGTTCCCGAGGTCGGTGCTTCGCCGGCGGCGGTGAGCTTCAGGTTGGATTGAATTGGCGAGACGGCCGCCTCGCCTGGGCGATTGTCGCGAGGACGGCCGAGGACGCGCTCCTCCCTCACTTCGCCAGGGCCGCGCCGAGGAACGCGAGGATCTCCGCCTGCGCAGCCTCGGCCTGTGGTTCCACACCCGGCAGGGTCAGAAATGCGTGCTTCGCGCCCGGGTACTCGGTGAGCCGCACCGAGGTTCCCGCCTCGCGGAGCCGCTCGGCGTAGCGGCGCCCGTGGTCGGCGACCGCGTCTTGGGTCGGCACCACCACGAGCGCCGGAGCGAGCCCGCTCAGGTCCTTTGTGGACAGCGGGGAAACCGCGCTGGCGTCAGCTCCCGGCGGGACGGCGAGCCGCTGGAAGAGTTGCAGCAACGGCAGGGCCCGGGACGGGCTGTAGGCGTATTCGGTCATGGAGGGGTGGTCGAACATCGTCTCAGTCACGTCGGCGACCGGGTTGACCAGCACCTGCGCCTTGAGCTCCAGACCCGCGTCCCTGGCGCGGACAGCCGTCAGAGCGCTGATCAGCGCTCCGCAGCTCTCGCCGAACACAGCCACGCGCGCCGGGTCGACGCCCCACTCCGCAGCCTGCCGCAGCACGTGCCGGAGCACGTCCCAGCCGTCGTCAGCGGCGTCCGCGAGCGGACTGGCCGGGGCGAGGAGGCGGTGCTCGACCGAGACGACGACGGCGGGCAGTCGCGCGGCGACGTGGCTGTTGGTCCAGTCGCATTGCGCGGCTGTGCCGACGAAGCCGCCGCCGTGGACGTGGACCACCAGCGGCAGGCCGGCTCCGGCTTCAGCCGACTTCGGCCAGTAGACCCGGACTGGCAGGTCGCGGCCGGGCAGCGCGATCTTCCGCCACTCGATCGCGGCGCCCGGGTCCGGCTCGCCGAGGATTGCCCGCGCCGCGCCGGAGGCCCGGAAACGGTTCTCCGCCTCGCGATAGACGAGCAGTTCCTCGGTCGTGATCGCCGCGAAGTCCGGCTCCGGCGGGCGGGTCGCGAGTTCGGTCATGTTTCCTTCTTTCCCCAGTCGATGCGCCGAGTGCTCGCCCAGCGCCTTGTCCTCATTATGCACACGGTGTGTGCAACGACAAGTGCACAGGTTATGCTGGGCGGGGCGAAAGGGGCGAGATGACGGGCCGCAGGCGATGGACGACCGACGAAATCCTGGACACGGCGGAGGACCTGCTGCGCACGAGCGACGCCGACTCGTTCAGCGTGCGCAAACTCGCCGCGGCGCTCGGGACCGATCCCTCGAGCCTCTACCGGCACTTCCGCAACAAGACCGAACTGCTGCGCGCCGTCGCCGACCGGATCCTCTTGGCCGCCATGGACGGCTACCGCCCCGAAGGCGATTGGAAGCAGCGCATCACCGCGCTGGGCCTGCGCCTGCACGAGGCCTTCGGCGAGCAGCCTCAGCTCGCGACGGTGTGGGGACGCTACGCATCCGGCGGCACGGGATCCCGGTTGGTCATGGAGGAACTGCTGCAGGCCCTGCGCGCGTCCGGCCTGCCCGACGAGCAGGTCCCGGTGCGCTACCACCGCGTCGTGCTCCTCCTCGCCGCGCTGATCGCGTCCGAGGCAGGCATCAGCACCATCACCGCCGAGGAGTACGAACAAGGACTGGAGCAGTTCCGCGTCGCCGTGCTCGGCGCCGATCCCGAACGGTTCCCCGCCCTGGCCTTTTTCGCCCGCGACGTCCGTCCCCTCGGGGCAGACCGCCGGGCCGCGTTCGAGGAGATCCTTGCCGGGCACCTCGCTCAGATCGAGGCCGAGATCCCCTGATACGCCGGATCATCGGCGCGACACGCCGCGAGTGCGGTGCCGGAGCAGCCGAGCGATTGCTCGGACCGATCCTGCCCGTCGGCTGCACCGGACACCGCGAGCAGTCCGCCGTTTCAGGAGGCACCCAGCTCAGCACCAGCCTGCTTGAACCGGTGCCTCAAACCCGACCGGCACGTCAGACTCGGCAATCCACTGCGACCTCCCGGCCGCTCCGGTCTGCGCGACCCCGGCGTCCTCGAACTCGAACCGGCAGCGCACATGTCGAGATCGCCGCAGACCTGCCTCAGCCCGGGTTGTCGCCACGACCGCGGCAGTCCCGCAGAACCGTTCCCACGGCAGGCCGGATCCAGCACCGCGCTGAGCGTCGTCGGGAATCACCCGTCGACGCCGCACACCGCGCGTTCCCGGAGCTGACGCAAACCGAGCACGCACCGCCCGCGCGTTCGGGAACCCCGTGTCCCGCTAGCCGGTGCAGTCCGTGCCCGCGCACGAGAATCCGCGCTCCGCCCCGAGGGGAGAAGCGCGGATTCGCCGTCGTGCTATTGGCCTTCGAAGCGCTGGCGGAAACGTTCCTCCATGCGCTGGGTGAAGGAGCTCTTGCGGCCGGACGGCTTCCCCCCGCCGCCTCCGTCGTCATGGCTGTCCTTGCCGCCGCTGTCGCTGTGGCGCAGCGACGTCACGGCCATCATGACCCCGAAGAACATCACGAGGAACCCGAGCACGCTGACCACCGGCACGTCGGCGACCCGCAACACCGGGATCACCACGCCGAGCACCAGCAGCGCAACGCCCACCACGAACAGGGCGATCCCCTGGATGCGCCGACGGCGCGCGGGTCGGCGCAACCGGGTGCCTCGCACCGTGGATGCGAACTTGGGGTCCTCGGCATAGAGCTCGCGCTCGATCTGGTCGAGCAGCCGCTGCTCATGCTCGGAGAGTGGCATCTTTCCTCCTCCGGCACAGCTGTCGCGGGCGCCGGGCCGCGCAACGTCCTGGACCCAACAGCCAACCCCAGGCGGGGTGGCACTGTCCAGGATACGAGCCCCGCGCGCGTCCGACTACCCGATCCCCGATCCGGAAATGATCGAATCGGGGGAAATCCCGCACAACGCGGGTTGACAGTGCGTCACCGCGACAGAAGTCACCCCTTTCGGCGCAGTCCAGGGCCCTCCGCAGCCCCGTCGGCCTCCCCCGCGCGGGGTCCCTCGTCACGGAGAGAAACTGTCCTCGCGCCGACCACCCGGCCCGCCGACGCCCTCGCCGACGCGATCTTCCGCCGATCGATACCCTCCGATATTTTTTCACTCGCACGGAGCCAAGATCGGCAATCCCCCACCACGCGAACAACCCGGATTCCGCTGACTCAGAGCGACCGCCGAACCCCTGTTTCGGACCCCGGAGGCCGAGCCCGCACCGGACGCTTATCGCCGACCAAGCACCCATTTCGGCGAATCGCCCACGAACCCGCCGAGGGGGACGAGTCCGGCACCCTCGGTGGGCTCAGCCGCGTGGGGACCGCAGCGAAGGTCCGGCTGCGTTCAGGACAGGGTTTCGCGCCGCCGCCAGCCTGAGCGCCCTGCGGTGCGAAACCAGCGCCCGCGGGACGCCGAGCAGGCACTGCGAATTTCGCGCGCTTCGCCGCTCTGCATCTCGTGCGCTTCACGGCTCTGCACCGCCGACCGAGGCCGCGTAGCTTGCCCCCTCTGCACCGCCAACCAAAGCCTCGCGGCTCGACCGCGCTGCGCCGCCGACCAAAGCCACGCGGCCTAACCGCTCTGCGCCGCCGACCAAAGCCACGCGGCCTAACCGCTCTGCGCCGCCGACCGAAGCCTCACAGCCCGACCCCTCTGCACCACCGACTAAAGCCACGCGGCTCGACCGCTCCGCGCCACCGACCGAAGCCACGCAGCTCGACCGCGTGGTTTAAGACGACGCACGCGATCCGGGCACACGCGGCAACGTGGTGAGCCCGAACCGCAGCCGCTCAGCTCACCCCCGCGACGAAATCCCCGTGCCTCCGGACGGAAACTCGGCCTTCGACCCGCCACGGGACCCGGCACAGAAAACACCGGCCTCGCAAACGCCCCCTCCCACGAGACCCCTCCAGCCCTCACTCCTCCCGAGGAGAAAGCAGCGAAGCAGGCCGAATCGCCGCCGACCCGAACTTCAGCCGTGCCACGTCCGCCGCCACCTCGGCGTCCCGCCAGCGCGGCTCATCGTTCGCGAACGACAGCTGCTCCCCCTCGTCCCCGGTGTCCAGGCCCTCCACTCGCACTCCGATCAGCCGGACCGCTCCAGTCGGCGCGTGCTCCGTCAGCAGCTCAACGGCCGTGCGGTGGATGTCCCGGGCCACGTCCGTCGCCGAGAGCACGGTGCGCGCCCGGGTGATCGTGCGGAAATCGGCGAACCGCACCTTGATCGACACCGTCCTCCCGCGCAGCCCGCGCGACCGGAGCGTCGCCCCGACCCGTTCGGACAGGCGCAGCAGCTCCAGGCTCAGCTCGTCGCGGTCCAGGACGTCGACGTCGAAGGTGTGCTCGGCTCCGATCGACTTCTCCTCCGACTCCGGCTCCACGGCCCGGTCGTCATGGCCGTTCGCCAGCGCCCACAGGTGATCCCCGACGGCCCGGCCCACCGCGCGCCGCAGCCGGGCGGGCGGGGTGGCGGCGATGTCCGCGATCGTGTGCCAGCCGTGTTGCCGCAGCTGTTCCTCGGTCCGCTTCCCCACCCCCCACAGCGCCGACACCGGCAGCGGGTGCAGGAACTCCAACGTCTCGGCGGCGGGGACGATCACCATCCCGTCCGGTTTCGCCATCCCCGAGGCCAGTTTCGCCACGAATTTCACCTTCGCGACGCCCACCGAACACGCGATCCCGTGTTCCGCCTGCACTCGCTCCCGAATCCGCGCACCCAGCACGCCCGGAGTAGCCCCCAGCCGCCGCAGCGCGCCTCCTACGTCCAGGAACGCCTCGTCCAGGCTCAGCGGCTCGACGAGCGGCGTCAGCTGCCGGAAAATCCCCATGACGCCGCGCGACACCTCGCCGTACAGCCCGGGCGTCGGCTGGATGCACACCAGCTGCGGGCAGAGCCGTTTGGCCGTGGAGAACGGCATCGCCGAGCGCACTCCGAAGCGCCGCGCCGGATAGCTCGCCGCGGCGACGACCGAGCGCGGGCCGCCGCCGGACACGACGACCGGCTGGCCCGCCAGCTCCGGCCGCGTGCGCAGTTCGCACGACACGAAGAAGGCGTCCATGTCCACGTGCAGAATCGAGCATCCGGTGTCGTCCGGCAGCTCGGTCGCGCCCGTGGTGACGCGATAGCGGCCCATCCCGCTCGGCAGTTCGGCGTTTCTCCCCACGCCTCCGGACGCTACCCGCCGCCACCGACAATTCCCGGCGCTCGAGCCGCGGCGACCACGCTTACGGGTGGTCCGCGATACCGCCAGGACGATTCCCGCACCGCGACGCGGCTGGGAACTGAGCTTCTCAGCCCCGCCGGGCGATCGCGTGCAACCGGCCCGCGACATCGCGCAGCGCGGGCACCGCCGAAGCGCTCAGCTCGAACTCGGCCAGTTCGTCCTCGCGGACCCCGCCGGGCACGACGTCCGAGATCACCCGGTCGCCCTGCAGCAGCGTGACCTCCAGGCCGGCGGCCACGAGGGACTCGGTCAGCCCGGAACTGTCGTACCTGCGCAGTACGGTGTCCCCCGCGACAACCCCGTCAGAACCTTCCAGCAGCCGCTGCGCCTCGGAGATCCGGCCGGCCAGCGCGCGATGCAGCACGGCCGCGGTGCGGTTGGCCACCAGCACCGACACGGCACCGCCCGGCGCGACGGCCGCGGCGAGTGCGTCGAGCACCGCGCGCGGGTCGTCGACGACCTCCAGCAGGCCGTGCGCCAGCACCAGGTCCGCCGACCCGGCCGGGACGTGCGCGCCCAGCGCGTCGGAGTCGTCGGCGATCACCGTGATCCGCCCGGAGACGCCCTCCTCCTCGGCGCGCCGGCGCAGCGTCGCGAGCGCGTTCGGGTTCGGTTCGACCACGGTGACCAGGCATCCGGCCGAGGCGAACGGCACCGCCCAGCCGCCGCTCCCGCCGCCGACGTCGACGACGACCGGCTGCTCCACGCCGCGGGCGCGGGCGGCCCGCAGTTCGGCCTCGAGCGCCCGGCGAACGGCGCCCGAACCCCGGGCTGCCACGGTGTCGGTCTTCATGGCCGACAGGGTAATGGCCGCCGGTCACTTGCCGTGACCCGCGTGGGCGCCGCAGCGGCGTTCGCCACCTTCCGCACTACCGCCCCGGCTGGCGGGCCGTAGGCTGTGTCGAGTGCACACGGTCGCCGTTCTCAGCCTCAAGGGTGGTGTCGGCAAAACGACGGTCGCGCTCGGTATCGCGTCGGCCGCGCTGCGTAGGGGAACCCGCACGCTCGTAGCCGACCTCGACCCGCAGGGCAACGCCACCACCTCGCTCGACCCGCCGTTCACCGACGCGACGCTCGCCGACGTGCTCGAGACGCCCGCGCGGGCCGTCATCGAACGCGCGATCGCGCCGAGCGTGTGGAGCGAGGAGATCGACGTGCTGGTCGGCGCCGAGGAACTGGAGTCGCTCAACGAACCCGACTCCGACGGCCGCCGCCTGGAAAACCTTTCCCGCGCGCTCGACGAGCTGCATCAGCACCCGTTGCGCGAGGACCCGTACGAGCTGGCGATCATCGACTGCCCGCCGTCGCTCGGCCGGCTCACGAAATCGGCGCTCGTGGCAGCCGACAGCGCGCTCATTGTGACTGAGCCCACAATGTACGCGGTGGCGGGCGCCCAGCGCGCGCTCGAAGCGATCGAACGGATCCGCGAGGACAGCAATCCGGCGCTGCGGCCGATCGGCGTCCTGGTGAACAAGCTGCGCGTGCGGTCGTACGAGCACCAGTTCCGGGTCGCGGAGCTGCGCGAGAACTTCGGCTCCCTGGTGATGCCGACCGCGATTCCGGACCGGCTCGCGGTGCAGCAGGCACAGGGCGCGTGCAGCCCGATCCACGAATGGCATTCCCCTGGCGCGCAGGAGATCGCGCTGACCTTCAACATGGTCCTCGCCAAGATCCTGCGCTCCAATCGCGCCGGACGGCACCGCGTGCGCGCCGAGGAAGAAGCCGCGCAGGCGGAAGTGTCGGAAACCGCGGGCTGAACCGTGCCCGAGGGCGACGCCGTATTCCTGGCCGGAAAGCTGCTCGACCGCGCGCTCGCCGGGAAAACGTTGGTGCGCGGGCAGTTCCGGCATCCCGAACTGGCCACAGTGGACCTCGCCGGCCGTGAGGTGCACGGCGTCGGCACCGTCGGCAAGCACCTCTTCACGCGCTTCTCCGGCGACCTGACGCTGCACAGCCATCTGCGGATGGACGGCTCCTGGAAGATCCAGCCCGCGGGCGCGAAGTGGCCGATGCCAGCCCATCACGCACGCGTCGTGCTGATGACCGAGGACGTCCAGGCGATCGGTTTCCGCTTGCACGACCTGAAACTGGTGCCCACCGCCGAGGAGCACGACCTCGTCGCACACCTCGGACCGGATCTCTTGGATCCACAATGGACAGACGAGCACGCCGCACTGGCCGCCGCCAACCTGGCCGCGCAGCCAGACCGGGAACTCGGCGACGCCCTCCTGGACCAACGGATCATGGCCGGCGTCGGCAACCTGTACAAATGCGAGATCTCTTTCCTGCTGGGGGTTTCCCCGTGGACCCCAGTGTCCGAAGTGGACCCCGCGCGAGCGGTGACGCTCGCCCGGAAACTGCTGGTCGCCAACGCGTGGCGGCACGAGCAGGTCACCACCGGCGACCTCCGCCGCGGCCGCCGCACCTGGGTCTACGAACGCACCCGCCAAGGCTGTTTCCGCTGCGGCGGCCCGCTGCTGGTGCGCCAGCAGGGCGACGGACAGTACCAGCGCCCGACCTGGTGCTGCCCGCGCTGCCAGCCCGGCCCCGTCCCGGCCGACGGACCGCCGCGCAAATGATGTTGCCGTACCGAGAGGTTCGCGGTTAGCGTGGCAGTACACGAGAGAGGAGGTGGTCCTAAGTTGTATTCACACAGGACTCGTGAGGTGGCTGTCCGCTAGCGGATGGCACGTGTTGGGACTTTGAGCAGCGATGCAACAGAGCCACCTTCGGCTCATCGCCTGCTTCACGTGCTGCCTGCTGACGAATACCAGGCAGTCACCGGGTTCCCGGGGTTCTCGAGCACCGGTCCGGCTCGAGCCTGGACGCTGACGGCGTCCAGGAGGCGCCCCGGGAATTTCCATGTCCGCTTTTCGGTCCCCCCGCGCGATGTTCCCTCTCCGCGATCACCGCGGCGGTTCCTGCGGAACGGCAGAAGTCGCTAGGCTTGGGGGATGCTCAGGCCGGACTATCCGATCAGCACCGAACGCCTGCTCCTCCGCCCCTTCAGGAACGACGATCTCGATGCCCTGAACTCGTTCCAGTCCCGCGCGGACGTCGTCCGCTACCTGTACTGGGGACCTCGCAGCCGCGCGGAATCCGCCGCCGCGCTGGCGAAGCGAGTCCACAGCGCGACGCTGTCGGAGGAAGGCCAGTTCCTCGCCGTCGCCGTGGAACTCGCCGAAACCGGGCAGCTCATCGGCGACCTCAACCTCGAATACCTCAGCGCCGAACACCGCCAAGGCGAG
Organism: Amycolatopsis sp. NPDC114503; assembly: GCF_055633655.1. Classification (NCBI taxonomy): domain Bacteria; kingdom Bacillati; phylum Actinomycetota; class Actinomycetes; order Pseudonocardiales; family Pseudonocardiaceae; genus Amycolatopsis; species Amycolatopsis sp. NPDC114503. The sequence continues at coordinate 437,782 of NZ_JBVKDT010000004.1, forward strand.
ATCGGCTTCGTCTTCCACCCCGACCACCACGGAAAAGGCCTGGCCCTGGAAGCAACCCGCGAAGTCCTGCGGCTCGGCTTCGAAGACCTGGGACTGCACCGCATCATCGGCCGCTGCGACGGCCGCAACACCGCGTCGGCGGCGTTGATGGAGCGCCTGGGCATGCGGCAGGAAGCAAGGCTGCGGGAAAACGAGGTCGTCAAGGGCGCATGGACCGACGAACTGGTCTACGCCATGCTCGAAGACGAGTGGAAAGCCAGCACTGCCCGGCTGAACTGACCGCCGGATGGCGGTGGCCAGCAAGTTTCGCGGATGTCGCCTGGGTTCGGGAGTCCGATGGTTCGGCAGGCTCCTGGCTGAAACCTGGCCTGGCTCAAGCCGGTCCCCAGGCACCGATGCGGCCACGACCTTGAAGAGCCCCCGCGTGCCGTGAAGGGCTCCTTGAAGGACTTAGATTCCCTCAAGGAGCCCCTCACAGACATCGCTAGCGCGAGGTCGCCGCAGCAGTTGACGCTGTGAGGGGAACCCTGACGGACTCTGATTCCCCCAGGGTTCCCCTCACAGACGCCCGCTCCCTCAGAGTTCCCCTCACAGACCGGCATTCCCTCAAGGAGCCCTTCACAGACCACCCACCGCACCCAACAAGCGAGCCGCCCAACCGCAGCCCGCGCCCCCCACTATCGAGGCACCCAGCCCCTCCCCCGCACCCCGATACGAAGCCTCCCTGCGGTCTGGGGTTGCTTGTCAAGGCATCTTTCCCGCCTTGACAAGCAACCCCAGACCGTCAGCACAATCAAGCTTCGGGGTGCCCCACGCAACGCACCCGGGCGCAACGTCGCCCCCAGGCGACGAGCCGCCCAGCAACGCGACCCCCGCCACAAGACCCCGAGCCACCCCAGCAACCCCACCCCCCATACGGCAGCATGGACCCCGTGCTCTTCGACAGGATCGTCCGCCCAGCGATGTACCGGCTCGCCTACCACGACCCCGAGGTAGTCCACGAACGCACGGTCACCCTCCTGAGCCGAGCCGGAACCGCCCTCCGCCCCATCGCGAAGGCCTACCGGACGAACGATCCCACCACAGTCCTGGGCCTGACCTTCCCCAACCGCATCGGCCTGGCCGCGGGCATGGACAAGAACGGCCGAGCCCTCCACGCCTGGCCGTCCCTGGGCTTCGGCTTCGTCGAAGTAGGCACCGTCACCCGCCACCCCCAGCCGGGCAACCCCAAACCCCGTCTCTTCAGCCTCCCGGCCACCGACGCGGTCATCAACCGCATGGGCTTCAACAACGACGGAGCCCAAGCACTGGCCGACCGCCTGGCCGCACACGGAAAACCCGCGGTACCGCTGGGAATCAGCATCGGCAAGTCGAAGGTGACGCCGCTGGACGAGGCCGTCGAGGACTACCGCTACTCCCTCCGCGCCCTGCACCCCTTCGCCGACTACTTCGCGATCAACGTCAGCTCCCCGAACACCCCCGGCCTCCGTGCGTTGCAAGACAAATCCGCACTCGCCGAACTGCTCGCCGAACTCCGCAAGACCGGCGGCGAACTCGGCGGCAACACGCCGCTGCTGGTGAAAGTCGCCCCCGACCTCACCGACGACGCCCTCGCCGAACTCCTCGAAGTCTGCCTGGACCACGGCGTAGCCGGAATCATCGCGACCAACACGACCCTCTCCCGCGCCGGCATCGCCCCCGCCGAAGCCGCGCTCGCCTCCGAAACCGGCGGCCTCTCCGGCCGCCCGCTGACCGAACGCGCGGCCGAAGTCGTGCGCTTCGTCCACGAAAAGACCGAAGGCAAGCTGCCGATCATCGGCGTCGGCGGCATCCTCGGCCCGGACGACGCCCGCCGCATGCTCGACGCCGGCGCCAGCCTCGTCCAGCTCTACACCGGCTTCGCCCTGCACGGGCCCGGTCTGGTCCGCCGCGTCGGCCGGGGGATCGCCGCCCGGTAACGGTCGGGCCCGAGTTCGACCGCCGAAACTGCCCAGCCGCGACGTCTGGGTTCCGGCGCGCAAACCACCGGCGAACGACCGCTCGGCAGGACCAGAGTGGCGCGGCTTCGATCGCTCGGCCCCGGCCCAGCCGACCGCTGGCGGCACAAGCCGGGCCCGCTCCTCGCCAAGCCGGGCCCGCTCCTCATCAAGCCGGGCCCGCTCCTCATCAAGCCGGGCCCGCTCCTCATCAAGCCGAGCAGGGCAGTGCCGGGGCCCGAGCCCGAACGCGCGCACTCAGGCCCCCGCCTCAGGTGCCAGGGCCCGAGCCCGACGTGCGCACCCAAGCCCCTCCGCCTCAAATGCCAGGGCCCGAGCCCGAACGCGTAGTCAGGCCCCTCCGCCTCAGCCAGGGAACCGCGGCCCGCCAGTGCTGACGAACCTCAAATACCCCCGCCAAGACGCATACCGGTCCAACCCTTCCCCGCCTGCCGCGGCCGCGGGTTCGCACAGCACCGCAAGCGGTGAACTCCCGTCCTCCAGCTCCACCCGGCCCACCACGAACGGCGCCGCCAAGCCCTCCGCGAAACGGTCGAACGCCGCCGGAGACAGCCGCCAGCGCTCGCCGTCCACACCGGCCGAGCCGGAGACCACTCCGGGCTGGGGCGGGGTGACACCGTCCAGCAGCACCAGGCGGTAGCGCTCCGCAGTCCGGACCAGACCGCCGAACCGCGCCCCGTGCAGCTCGTCATGCAGCGGCTGTCCGCACAAATGCGCGCCGAACACGACGACGTCGACGCTCTCGCTCGGGTACGGGTCCGGCGACTGCTCGCCAGTCAGCACCGAAGCCAGGTCGATGCCGATCTGGTCCTCGAACGCCCGCGTCACCACAGTGATCCCGTACGGCCGCCGATCCCCCGGCACGGTCGCCGCGGCGAGGTCCAGTGCGTTCAGCGTCGCGTCCAGGACGCCGACGGTCGGCAGCAGCACCGCATCCAGATCCGCGAGCAGCGAGCGGGCTCCAAGCGCGTCTCCGGCCCCGTAAAGCGCGCTGACGTCCACTGGGACCAAGACAGCACCGGAAGCCTCCAGAGAGGCAGCGGCGACGTCGAACGCCCTCCTCGCGGGCAGCGGGAGACTGGCTTCGGCGGGAATGCCGAGGCGCGGGTGCTGTCCGGCGGCAAGGCGAACGTCGGCGGGCCACTCGCGGACCGTCGAGTCCGTGCCGCGCATCGCCGCGACGGCCCGCTGGGCGGTCGTGAGGCGGTGCGCGGACACCGAGACGGTCGGCCCCGGGATCAGCCCGGGCGTCGGCTTGAGGGTGAGCACCCCGGGCGGGGCGGCGATCTCTCGCGAGGACGAATTCAGTGCCAGGTCGACGATCTCGAGACCGACCGCCGCGTTTTCCGGGTCTGCGACGGTGGTTCCGAGCACCACCGCGCCGGCGTCGGTCAGGCGGGCGAGCGCGGGCGGGCCGTCGGCGTCCGCGGCGCAGACGGTTCCGGCCAGCGGGAGGTCTTCGCCCGCGTGGACGCGTTCGTCGACGGTTTTCGCTTCGACGAGCACTTCCTCCATGGTGCGCACCGAGGCCCAGAGTCCGGGGCGGTCGGCTTTCGCCAGCCGCTCGAACGCGGTGCGGACCCGCTCGTGCGAGCTGGGCGGAGGGACGGGAACAGGATCAGGTTCCGGCGGGAGCGTAGTCACGAGGGCGTCCTTTCCTCGGCGGGATCGGAGGAGTCCACTGTGTACGTCCGGCGCCGCGAACCTCAGCCCGTGACGCCGGGCCTGGCAGATGCCAACACCGACCTCATGGGAAAAACGTTAAACCGCAGACGTTTCCGTCACCAGCAGGATCGGATTACGCGATTGTTGCGGTATGCGGGGGAAACTCACGCACCGTCGCGGCCGAACTGTCCCGTTGCGCCGACCGGAATCCCAAACTCGGCCATCAGGACGGCGTTCCGCCCGGCCGCGGCGATTCCCGGAGCCGGCGCGAAGCAGCGCGCCCGGACCACATTCACCCCAGGATCGGGCGTTTCGCGGCGGATTACCGCGCCGTGCGACCCCGCAAAGGGGCCGGACCGGGCAGGTCAGCTGAGGTCTTTCAGGGCCAGCGCCAACCCGGCGAGCCGGTCCGTCGCGTCGGTCAGCGCCTCCCGCGACGTGACCATCCCGTCGCTGCTCGCTGCCACCGCCCGACCGGCCGCGGCGACCAGGCCGCCGTAGCCTTCGATCCCGTCGTCGAGCTGTTCGCGCAGTTTCGCCACCGCGGCGTGCAACGCCGACCGTTCGCGTTCCGGCGCGGAATTGCGGCCCCGCTCGATCGCCTGGATCCGGTCGGCCAGGCCGCGCAGCGCACGGGCGGCCTCGTCGGCCGTCGCGCGGGCATCGGCGACCGAGACCTCCGGAACCGCGGTGGTGCCCAGAGAAGTCGGCACCGACAGCTGCTTCAAGAGTTCCCGCAGCGAAGCCTCGGACTCGGCCAACCGCTCCATCGGCTCGCGCGCGGCCGAACCGGCGGCGGGCAGCGGCGGCGGGCCGCTGGACGCGGCGGGAAGTTCGACCTTCTTCAGCTCTCGCAACCGCATCCCGGTGCGGACGCTGAACGTCCCGAACACCAGCGTCGCGAAACCGGAGAACACCGCCTGCCCGATCTCCGGGCCGGCCACCGCTCCACCGAGCAGGCCGGTAGCGGTGAGCACGGTGAGGATTCCGAGCAGGATCGTGACCAGCACCCACAAAGTGAGCACGCGCGAGGTGCGGCGGATCCGGCGCTGGTGCTTCGCGCTCGGTTCGTTCCAGCGCTGCCATTTGGCCCGGACCTCGGCGACCGCGGGCACCTGCCCGGCAACCGTGGAAAATGCCGCGGACGCCGCGGACCCGGCCGCACTCGACGGGCGGCGCGGCACCGGCGGCGAGACCGGACCGCGCGGGGTCCGGCCGCTCTGCTGCGGCTTCCCGCCGGCCTCGTCGGCCGGCGGGAAGTACCGCTGCAGTTTTTCCTGAGCGCGCTGGGCGTAGTCGGGCAACCGCTCGATGTGCTTCTCGAGCTTGGCGTTGAACTCGCTGAAGTCCCGCCTCTTGGTCATCCCGTCGCCCCCTGCGCCGCTCGTGCCCGGCCGGTCAGGCCGGGTTCTTGCCCTGTTCCGCCTGCACGCGGGCCTGGATCTCCCGCTGGATGTCGCCCGAGGCGGCGGCCGGCTTGGCCGCAGCCGCGCCCGCGCCGGCGCCCGCGGACGCGCCGCCGTCGGTGACCTGGGCGACCGAGTCGCCGCGCATCGAGGCGCGGATCTGCTCCAGCCGCGAGTGGCCCGCCATCTGGGTGGCCGACTCCTGGACCTCCATCATGCGGCCCTGCACCGAGTTCTGCGCCAGCTCCGCCGAGCCCAGCGCGGTGGTGTAGCGCTTCTCGATCTTGTCCCGGACCTCTTCCAGCGACGGCGTGTTGCCCGGCGCGGCCAGCTGGCTCATCTGGTTCAGCGAGGCGGAGACCTGCTCCTGCATCTTCGCCTGCTCCAGCTGCGAGAGCAGCTTGGTGCGCTCGGCCAGCTTCTGCTGCAGCATCGTCGCGTTGCGCTCGACGGCCTGCTTGGCCTGCGTGGCCGCCTGCAGCGACTGGTCGTGCAGCGTCTTGAGGTCTTCGATGCTCTGCTCTGCGGTGACCAGCTGCGCGGCGAAGCTCTCCGCCGCGGTCTCGAACTGGGTCGCCTTCGCCTCGTCGCCCTTGCCGCGGGCCTCGTCGGCCAGCACGAGCGCCTGGCGCGTCGACGCCTGCAGCTTCTCGACCTCGCCGAGCTGGCGGTTGAGCTTCATCTCCAGCTGACGCTGGTTGCCGATCACGGAGGCGGCCTGCTGCGTCAGCGCCTGGTGGTTGCGCTGCGCCTCCTCGATGGCCTGCTGGATCTGTACCTTCGGGTCGGCATGCTCGTCGATCTTCGACGAGAACGCCGCCATCATGTACTTCCAGAACTTCACGAACGGGTTGGCCATCTCCTCCGCCTGCCTTCTTGCGTCCCACGGGCCCTGATTGCTTCGGGGCGGGGCGTCGCTCCCCTAGTCGCACAACGTACCGACCCCGGCGTTGGGTTCCATCGTGTCAGGTCGGCCTCCGCCGTTCCAGGCGACCCCGGGGGAATTCAGGGTCAGCCCTGACCGGCGGTCAGGACCCGCCCGGAAGGGGAACCCCGCGCACGCCGACGGCCCCGGGGAGAGCCCCGGGGCCGTGCAGCGAAACAGCGCAGGCGTTACGCCGCGATCGTGGACGCCAGCTTCGGCGCGCCGATCGTGGTCCGCAACGTCGTGTTCATCCGCGGAGCGGGCTGAAGCCGCAGGTCGGAGAGGTCGTCGCCGATCAGCTCCGACACCAGGCGGCCGCCTTCGAAGCCGGCCTCGCCGCGGTCGGGCACCGTCTGGCTCGGCGCGGTCTCCACCTCTTCCACCGGCGCGACCTCGACCTTGTCGAGAGCCGAAACGTCCGCGGCGACCTTGTGCAGCAGCTCGCCCAGCGGCAGCTCCAGCGCCTCGCAAATCGACGCCAGCAGCTCGCTGGAAGCTTCCTTCTGGCCGCGCTCGACCTCGGACAGATAACCGAGGCTCACCCGGGCGGCGCGGGAGATGTCACGCAGCGTCCGACGCTGGTTGGTGCGGGCATGACGGAGCCGATCACCGATCGCCTCGCGCAACAGCACGGTCATCACGCGCCTCCCTTCCCGAACTGGTGCCTCCTACGTTACCCAGAGCGGTACCCCGAGTGCAGGACTTGACACGTACGTACGCCAAGGGCGAACGCCGTTTTCAGTCTAGTTGTTCCCCGAGCAGCACGAACGCGGCGCGCACCGACGCGGTCCGAATCGTGTCCCGGTCACCGGACTCGGCCAGTTCACGCACCGTGGTCACGCCCGGTCCGCTGAGCCCGAGGTACACCGTTCCCGGGGCGACTCCGTCCTGCGGATCCGGCCCCGCGACACCGGTCAGGCCGAGCCCCCAGGTCGCCCCGCAGCGCTCCCGCGCGCCCCTGGCCAGCTGCGCGGCGACCTCGGGGTGCACCGCTCCGTGCTCGGCCAGCAACTGTTCGTCGACGCCGGCGAGCGCGGCCTTCAGCTCTGTGGCGTACACCACCAGACCGCCGCGCAGCACCGCGCTCGCTCCCGGCACCTCGGCGAGCGTGGCGCAGACGAGACCGGCCGTGAGCGACTCCGCGGCCGCCACGGTTTCCCCCCGGCGGGTGAGGGTCGCGACAAGTTCGCGAGCCTCGGTCATCAAGATCCCATCGCGCGCCGGCCGGCGGCGCGCAGCCGGATCGCGCGGACCAGGTAGTCGACGCCGGTGACCACCGTCAGCGCCACCGCGATCCCCATCAGCGCCCAGCGCACCGGGTCCGCTCCGGCCGGGAGCGGCAGCAGGTAGGTCACGATCGCGAGGATCTGCGCCATGGTCTTCGCCTTGCCGCCGCGGCTGGCCGGGATGACGCCGTGCCGGATCACCCAGAACCGCAGCAGCGTCACGCCGATCTCGCGCACCGCGATCACGATGGTGACCCACCAGGACAGCTCCCCCAGCGCGCTGAGCCCGATCAGCGCTGCGCCGATGAGCGCCTTGTCCGCGATCGGGTCGGCGATCTTGCCGAAGTCGGTGATGAGCCCGTAGCGGCGGGCGACCCAGCCGTCGACCTGGTCGGTGGCGGACGCGATCGCGAACAGCCCGGTGGCGATCGCGCGCCACGTCGTGTCCTCGCCGTGGCCGGTGAACAGCGCCACGACGAACAGCGGGACCAGCACGAGCCGCGAGATGGTGAGCAGGTTCGCCAGGTTCAGCGTCGGGACCGGGGTGGCTTCGGGCACCTGGGCCCCGCCCTCGGAAGCGGCGCGGGGCACGCCCTCGCCCGCCCCGCTGGGCGCGGCACTCACCGGCCGGCGTCCGGCGCCGGGCGGACGACCAGGTCGACGCCGGCGGAGTCGACGACCTCGCAGCGGACGATGTCGCCCACCGCGAGCGGCTTGGTGTCTTCGTCTTCGAGGATGACGCATTCCCCGTCCACCTCGGGGGCCTGGTGCGCGGCGCGGCCGACCGCGTCGTCGCCGTCCGTGCCGTCGTGCTCGACCAGGACGTCCACGAAGGTGCCGATCCGGTCCTCGGCGCGCTGCGCGGTCAGCTCCTCGACCAGCGCCGAGATGCGCGCGACGCGCTCGGCGACCACGGCCGGGTCGAGCTTGCCGTCGAAGGTCTCCGCCTCGGTGCCGTCCTCGTCGGAGTAGCCGAACACGCCGACCGCGTCGAGCCGGGCCCCGGTCAGGAACCGCTCCAGCTCGGCGAGGTCGTCTTCGGTCTCGCCGGGGAAGCCGACGATCACGTTGGTGCGGATGCCCGCCTCGGGCGAGTGCTCGCGGATCTGCTCGGTGAGCGCGAGGAAGGAATCGGTGGAGCCGAACCGGCGCATCCGGCGCAGCACCTGCTCGCTGGAGTGCTGGAAGGACAGGTCGAAGTAGTCCGCGACGCCCGGCGTGGTCGCGATCGCCTGCACCAGCTGCGGCCGCGTTTCGGCGGGCTGCAGGTAGGACACGCGGACGCGCTCGATGCCGTCGATCTCCGCCAGGCGCGGCAGCAGCAGCTCGAGCGCGCGGGTGCCGTCGCGGCCGAAGTCCTTGCCGTACGACGTGGAGTTCTCGCTGACGAGGAACAGTTCCTTCGCGCCGTTCTCGGCGAGCCAGGCCGCCTCGGCGACGATCTCGTCGGGCTGGCGGGACACGAACGACCCGCGGAACGACGGGATCGCGCAGAACGAGCAGCGCCGGTCGCAGCCGGAGGCGATCTTCAGCGCGGCGACCGGGGAATCGTCCAGCCGCGTGCGCAGGACGCGCGGGCCCCAGCCGTGCTGCGCGTGCCCGGGCACCTCGACCTCGGCCGTCGCGGCGGGCCGCTGCACCGGGCTGATCGGCAGCAGCTTGCGGCGGTCGGACGGGGTGTGCGCGGCGATCGCGCGGCCGGCGACCACGTCGTCCAGCCGCGAAGACAGGTCGGCGTAGTGGTCGAAGCCGAGCACCGCGTCGGCCTCGGGCAGGCTGTCGGCGAGTTCGTTGCCGTAGCGCTCGGCCATGCAGCCGACCGCGACGACCTTGCGTCCGGTGTCGGCCGCGGCGAGCAGCGTGTCGACCGAATCCTTCTTGGCCGATTCGACGAAGCCGCACGTGTTGACCACGACGACGTCGGAGTCCTCCGGTTCGGCGGCCAGCTCCCAGCCGCCCGCGGCCAGCCGGCCCGCCAGCTCCTCGGAATCGACCTCGTTGCGGGCGCAGCCCAAGGTCACGAGGGAGACACGGCGGGCGCGAGCGGAATCAGCGGCTGGAGAAGGCACGACGCTCAGGGTAGCCGTCGCATTCGGACCGCCCCGCGACGGCGTCGCCCAGTGCGGTGACGCGGTCTCCTCCGGCCGGGTCGCTCCGCCCATGCCTGGGGCTCGACGCGGTGCCATGGGGTGCGGGGTGTTGCCGGGACCGGAATCAGTCTCCGAGCGGGTCACTCCGCCGCGGACACGTCCGGAACCGTCAGCAGGGTCAGCTCCGCGTCGTCCAGCGCCTCCAGGTCGACGTCCGGGCCGGCCAGCCGCATCGCCTGCGCCCGGATCGCGCGTTCGAGCAGGCCACGGGCCGAGCGGCCGTTCGCGAAACCGGTGCCGCGGTCGAGCCCGGCCATGAATCCGGGCAGCGCTTCGGCGAGCCCGGCGTCGAGGCGGTAGCCCTGTTTCCCCGCCATGGCCGTGAAAATCGCGGCCAGCTGCGCGTTGTCGTAGTCGGCGAAGTGCACGGTGGCGCCGAAACGGGACCGGAGGCCAGCGTTGGCGTCGAGGAAGCGGTCCATGTCCGCCGGGTAGCCCGCGGCGATCACGATCAGGTCCTCGCGATGGTTCTCCATCTGCACCAGCAGTTCGGCGATCGCCTCGGATCCGAAATCGCTGCCCGTCCCGGCGCCTTGCACCAGCGTGTAGGCCTCGTCGACGAACAGCAGCCCGCCGATCGCCCGCTCGCAGACCTCGCGGGTCTTCGGCGCGGTCTGGCCGATGTACTCGCCCACCAGGTCCGGCCGCGCGACCTCGACGAGGTGCCCGGACGGCAGCACGCCCAGCTCGCGGTACAGCTGCCCCATCAGGCGCGCGACGGTCGTCTTCGCCGTGCCCGGGTTGCCGGTGAACACCAGGTGCCTGCTGCGCGCCCCGACCGGCAGCCCGGCCTTGCGGCGGCGCGCGTCCAGCCGCGTTTCCGCGACCAGCGCGCGGACCTGCGACTTCACCTCGTCCAGGCCGATCATCCCGTCGAGTTCGGCCAGCAGGTCGTCCAGTCCCCGGCGCGGTCCGGCGTCGTCGCTGACCGCGACCCCGGCTTCGCCCGGAAGGTCCGCGGCCACCAGGACGGCCAGCTGGTCCGACGGCGTGTCCGGCGCGGCGGCCAGGCGGCTGGACTGCCCGCTGATCGCGGCTTCCAGCAGGCCGCGCGCGGACCGGCCGTTCGCGAACCCCCGGCCGCGCGGGATGCGGCGGATCGCCTCGGGCAGCGCGGCGGCGAGATCGGCGGACAGTTCGTAGCCCTGGCTCTTCGCCATCACCGTGAAGATCCCGGCGAGTTCGTCGTTGGAGTAGTCCGGGAACTCGATCCGGCCGGAGAACCGCGACCGCAGCCCGGGGTTGGACTCGAGGAACTCGTCCATCTGCTTGGGATAGCCCGCGACGAAGACCACCAGGTCCTCGCGATGGTTTTCCATCTGCACCAGCAGTTCGGTGACGGCTTCCTTGCCGTAGTCGTCGTTGTCGTCGCGCACGAGGTTGTACGCCTCGTCGATGAACAGCACGCCGCCCGCGGCCCGTTCGCACACCTCGCGGGTCTTCGGCGCGGTCTGGCCGGTGAACTCGGCGACGAGATCGCCGCGGCCGACTTCGACCAGGTGACCGGAGGGAAGCACGCCCAGCTCGCGGTAAATCTGCCCGACCAGCCGCGACACCGTCGTCTTCGCCGTGCCCGGGTTGCCGGTGAAGAGCAGGTGGCGGCTGCGGACGGCGACCTTCATGCCCGCGTCGCGGCGCCGAGCGTCGACCGCCATCTCGTCCACCATGGACCGCACGCGCTGCTTCACCGAATTGAGCCCGATCATCGCGTCCAGCTCGGCCAGCAGTTCGGGGAGACTGCGCCTCGGACCGGAGTCGTCCACCGCACCCACGCCGGACTCGCCGGGCTGGGGCAGGTCGGCGGCGACGAGCGTGACGAGGTCCGCGCCGCCGTCGGTGGTCAACCGGGTCGACTGCTTGCCGATCGCCGCTTCCAGCAGCACGCGCGCGGACCGGCCGTTCGCGAAGCCACGGCCGCGCGGGATCCGCCGCACCGCTTCCGGCAGCGCCGCGAGCAGGTCCGCGGACAGCTCGTAGCCCTGGCCCTTCGCCATCGCGCGGAAGATCTGCGCCAGCTCGTCGTTGGAGTAGTCCGGGAATTCGATCGTGCCGGCGAACCGCGAGCGCAGGCCGGAGTTGGACTCCAGGAAGGCGTCCATCTCCTTGGGATAACCGGCCGCGAAGACCACCAGGTCCTCGCGATGGTTTTCCATCTGCACCAACAGCTCCGCGACCGCTTCCCGGCCGAAGTCGTCGTCCTTGTCGTTCACGAGGTTGTACGCCTCGTCGAGGAACAGCACCCCGCCGACGGCCCGCTGGACCGCCGCGCGGGTCTTCAGCGAGGTCTGGCCCACGAACTCGCCGACCAGGTCGGTGCGGGTCACCTCGACGACGTGGCCCTTGGGCAGCGCGCCGAGCGCCTGGTAGATCTTGCCGAGCAGCCGGGCGACGGTCGTCTTCGCCGTGCCCGGATTTCCGGTCAGCAGCAGGTGCCGGCTGCGCACGGCGACCTTCATGCCCGCTTCCCGGCGCCGCGCGTCGATCGTCATCTCCGACGTCAGCGAGCGGACCCGCTCCTTGACCGCGGCGAGGCCGATCATCCCGTCCAGCTCGGCGAGCAGTTCCTCGATCGAGGATCCGCCGCGCTGTCCCGCCGCGGCCACGAGCGGTTCGATGTCCGGGTGGCCGATCTCGATCCGGCTGCCCGGCATCGCGCCGCGGCTGATCGCCTGCCGCGAAGCCGCGTCCAGCAAGGCCTCGACCGTGCGGGCGCTGGGTTCCTTCGCCAGCGCGGCGAGGCGGTCGCGCACGTCGCCCGGCAGGCCGAACGAGCGTTCCCGGGCGAGGACGTCGAGCAGCGCGGCGGCTTCGGCGGGCCGGTCGAACCGGGGCAGCCGGTACTGCAGCATGGTCTGCACCAGGTCAGGGGCCTCGGTGCTGAGCTGTTCGAGCACCTTCTCGGTGCCGTCCAGGATGATCAAGCGGCAGCTGTCCTGGTCGCGCGCGTAGTTGCGCAGCATGCGGACGGTGGCGGCGACGTCCTTCTCGAAGAGGGCGTCGACGCGCTCGGCGAGCAGCAGCGCGGAGCCGCCGTTCTCGATGTCGTTGATCGTCGCGGGCACCGAACGCTCGACCGGGTCGTCGGCGTACTCGGCGAGCAGGGCGGCGCAGTCGAAGAACTCGGCGGTGTCGAACCCGACCTCGGCCTCGGTCAGCGACGCCTTCAGCGCCCGCGTGAACCGGCGCTGGCCGGTGTTCGCCTCCCCCACCAGCAGGATGAACGGATTCGGCTGCTTGGTGCCCGCCGTCATCCTGGCCGCTTCGCGCTTCTCCCACTCGGCGTAGGCGGTTTGCCATTCCTCGTACGCCTTTTCGTAGCGGGACTGCTCCTTGCGCTGCCACATCCGGTTGCCCGCGGCCAGCAGGTCGAGCGTGACCGACCGGCTGTGCCGCGCCATGTCGCCGAGCACGTTGTTGCCGGAGCCGTCCGAACCCGGCCGTTCCGGTTCGGGCGGCGGGGGTTCGCCGGGGCCGTTCGCGGTGCCGTGCCGGGTGGCGTCCGCCCACGCGACGACCCGGGTGGCGCGCGCGACGAACTCGGCCATCGACTCGGTCCCGGAGACGAACATCCCGGTCTGGCCCAGGCTCTCCACGCGGATCTGCGGCTGGACGGGATTCGGCGCCGGGGCGCTCGCGGGGGCCGGCGCCGCGGCGACCGGCAGCGGCCCCGAAGGCGCGGGTGCGGCGGGCGGCGGCTGCGCCGGGACTTGGCCGGACCACGGGCCGCCCTGCGGCGCGGGCGGGAACCCGGGCTGCGGCGGGCGGTAGCCCTGCGGAGGCGAGGGCGGGCCGTTGTAGCCGCCGGGATTCCCTTGCGGCGCGGGCGGTCCGGCGTATCCGCCCGGGTTGCCCTGCGGGCCTGGATAGCCGCCGGGGCTGCCCTGCGGGCCGGGGTAACCGCCGGGATTGCCTTGCGGCGCGGGCGGTCCCGCGTAACCGCCAGGGTTGCCTTGCGGTCCGGGGAATCCGCCGGGGTTGCTCTGCGGGCCGGGATACGGCGGCCGGGGGCCGCCGCCCGGGTAGCCCTGCTGACCGCCCGGGTACTGCTGCGGCGCGCCGTATCCGCCCGGGGCGGGCACGCCGGGGGCGGGAGTGCCCGGCGGCGGCACGCGCCGGGCGGCGCCGCGGTAGCCGGGGTCCGCGGGCGGCTGCGTGTACTGCCAGTTCCCGTCCGGCAGCCGCCGCTGCCACGCCTGGCCGGGGACGAGCAGCCATCCGACGCCGTCCGGGCCGGTCAGCGCGGCCGTCCGGCCCGCCGCCGCCTCGGACTGTGCGGCCTGGAATGCGTCCCACCCTGCGCGCGTCAAAAAAACCAGCTCCCCCTCAGGTGCCCGTGCGGCAAGCCCGCCGCCGCCCCATTGTGCCCAACCCGGGACGCTCCGCGACGGCTAGTCGCCGAAGTCGTCCGTTCTCTCCTTGCGCGCGGTCACCACTGCAGGGCGTGTTTGAGCTGTTTGACCGCGATCGGCGCGAGTGTCGTGTTGAAGGTCGCGGACGGATGGTTGTCGTCCATGTAGACGAGCACGTTCCCGACGACCGCGCGGCAGCGTTTCTGGTCGCAGTAGTAGTCGGTGAAGTCCAGGAACGTGACGTTGTCCGGGATGTCTTCGACCCGCTCCCACGACGGCGCCGGGGCTACCGCGGCGGGCCGCGGCACCGAGCAGGACGCGTCGGTCGGGCTCTTCTGCGCGACGCAGCTGGCCATGTTGAACGCGTAGCGCGGGTTGTCGCGCACGGCCACGACCGGGATGTTCGCGTCGTTCAACTCCGACCAGACGTCGACGAAGCCCTTCGGCGTCGACTCGTTCGGCCCCGGTTTGGCATTCACCGTGCCGAGCATGACGACCGCGTCCGGGCGGGTGTCGAGCAGTTCGTCGGTGGCGGCCTTGTTCCAGTCGATGCAGTTCTTGTCGCCCGGCATCAGCTCGGAGCCCGACGAGTACGGGCACGCGCCCTTCAGCATCGTCGTGACCTGCCAGCCGTCGGAGACGACCGCGGGCCGGAAGGCGGCGAGGTACTGCTGGATGTGCGAGTCGCCGACGAGCACGATCCGCTTGGCCGGCGGCCCTTCCGGGCCCTCCGTGCAGATCTCCAGCTCCTTGTTGCGCGGCGACTTCGAGCACTGGTCCGGCGAAATGCGGGCCCAGTCGTCGGCGAGCTTCACCGTCGGCGGCACGATCGACGGCGACGGCGAACCGCGGTAGACGAAGCCCTGCGCGTGCGCGACCGCGCCCGGGTGGTCCGGGTCGCCGATGGCGATCTCGTAGTTCGCCCGCGCGCTGCTCACGCCCTGCCAGACGCCGCTCGCGACGAGCACCGGGGCCAGCGCGAGCACGCCGAACCGGTAGGCGCCCCAGTGTTTCGCGGTGCCGATCTTCGACAGCCGGATCGGGTTCTCGATCAGGTGGTAGGTCAGGATCGAGAGCAGGAACGACACCCCGACGACGAACGTGCCGCCGAGCAGGCCGACCGCCGCCCGGTCGCGGATGATCAGGTAGAAGACCAGCACCGGCCAGTGCCACAGGTACAGCGAGAAGCTGAGATTGCCGACGTAGCCGAGGAATTTCGAGCTGAGCCAGCGGTCCGCGCCGAGCACGCTGCCGGTCTGCCCGGCCACCAGCACCAGACCGGCCGAGACGGTCGGCCACAGCGCGATCCAGCCGGGGAACACGCTGTCGACCTCGAGCAGGACGCCGCACAGCACCAGACCGGCGACGCCGACCCAGCCGAGCACGATGCGCAGCGGCCGCGGCAGCGTGACCTGGTCGAGGAACATCGCCATCAGGCCGCCGAGCGCGAATTCCCATACGCGGGTGAGGCCGTGGAAATAGGCCAGCGGCTGGTCGGCCGCGGTGAGGTAGACCGAGTACGCCAGCGAGGCCGCGAACAGGACGATCAGCAGCAGGTTCACCGTGGCGCGCAGCGACCAGCCGAGGCGGCGCACGAGCAGGCCGAGCCCGACGAACAGCAGCGGCCACACCAGGTAGAACTGGCCCTGGATGGACAGCGACCAGAAGTGCTGCACGAGGCTCGCGCTGTTGTGCTGGGCGAAGTAGTCCACCGAATCGGCCGCGAGCTGCCAGTTCTCGTAGAACAGCGCCGACGCGACGACCTCGCGGATGGTCTGGAACCAGCGGTCCTGGGGCAGCAGCAGCTGCGACACGACCACGACGGTCAGCAGCACGGTCATCGCGGCCGGGAAGAGCCGCTTGATCATCCGGCCCCAGGTGGCGCGCAGTTCGATCCGGCCGCGCAGCAGCGCCCGGTAGAGCTGGCCGGTGATCAGGAACCCGGAGACGAGGAAGAACACGTCGACGCCGCCGGAGATCCGGTCGAACCACACGTGGTAGACCACGACCAGCACCGACGCCAGCGCCCGCACGCCCTGCAGCTCGGGCCGGAACCGGGCTTGCGCGCTCGGCCCGGCGGGAGGGTTGCCTGGTCGTTCCGGGGCCACCACGGTACTGCCGGACATGCAGGTTCCTCCCGAGGGCCGGTAGCCGGCCGACGGCCGCCGACTACTGGTCATGTGCGCTCACTAGCTATACGTGACGACGCCCGCCGTCACGCATCCGGGGTCCCCCGATGGAGCCGCTCGGCGCACCCGGTGCTCGCGGTAGTTATCTTGACCTGGTGCCCGATTCCCGTCCTCCGTCCGTCCGCCGCGCGCGGATCGCCGACGTCCGCAAGATCAAGGCCCTCGTCGACTCCGACGCCGGCCGCGTGCTCCTCGAGAAGGATCTGGTCACGCTGTACGAGGCGGTGCAGGAGTTCTGGGTCGCGACCGACGAGAACGGCTCCGGGAACGACGCCGACGTGCTAGGAGCGGCCGCGCTGCACGTGCTGTGGGAGGACATCGGCGAACTGCGCACCGTGGTCGTCGACAAAGCGGCGCGCGGCCGCGGGATCGGGCGCGCGCTGGTCGGCAGGCTCGTCGAAGAGGCCCGCGAGCTGGGGCTGAAGCGGCTGTTCGTGCTGACGTTCGAGACGTCGTTCTTCTCCGGGCACGGGTTCGTCGAGATCGACGGCGCCCCGGTGTCGCACGAGGTGTACGAACAGATGCGGCGCTCGCTCGACCCGGGCGTCGCGGAGTTTCTCGACCTGCCCTACGTCAAGCCGAACACGCTGGGGAACTCGCGGATGCTGCTCGAGTTCTGAGCGCTCACGAGAACCGGACGAGGATCCGGCCCCCCGACCCGTCCACGGCCGCGAGCTTCACCGTCGTGCCCGCGAAGGTCGTCGCGTCCGGGCCTTGGCGGCCGGTGTGCAGCTGCACGGACGTGTGCTCGCCGCGCCCCGGCTCGGTCAGGACCAGCGCCACGACCGCCTCCCCCGCCACGAAGCACTGCCTGCCCGGTTTGCAGCGCGAATCCGAGACCAGCTGGCGATAACGCACAGTCAGGTCCCGGCCGGAGACCTGTACCTCCTGGCCGGGCGTGAGCGCCACGTTCCCGCCCACGTCAGCGGCAGGCGGTCGCGACGGTGTCTGCGCGACGGCGACCGTGCCGCCCGCACACCCGGCCAGCGCGGCGGCCGTCCCGATACCCAGTGCGAGCTTCTTGAGGTCCATGCTGAGGGGACGAGACCGGCCCGCCGCCGGGTTGCACGCGCGGCTCAGAAGTCTTCGTCCTCGCCGCCGGCGGGCGCCCCGCCCGCGTCGGAACCGCCGCGGATCATGAACAGCACCGACTCCAGCTCTTCCGGCTTGATGAGCACGTCGCGGGCCTTCGAACCCTCCGACGGGCCGACCACGCCGCGGCTTTCCAGCAGGTCCATCAGCCGTCCGGCCTTGGCGAACCCGACGCGGAGCTTGCGCTGCAGCATCGAGGTGGAGCCGAACTGCGACGTGACGATCAGCTCGGCGGCCTGCAGCAGGACGTCGAGGTCGTCGCCGATGTCCGGGTCGATTTCCTTCTTCTCGCCGGCCTTGGCGCTGGTGACGCCCTCGTTGTAGTCCGGCTGCGCCTGTTCCTTGGCGAAGTTGACGACCGCGGCGATTTCTTCGTCGCCGACGAACGCGCCCTGGATGCGGACCGGTTTCCCGGCGCCCATCGGCAGGTAGAGCGCGTCGCCCATGCCGATCAGCTTCTCCGCGCCCGGCTGGTCGAGGATGACCCGCGAGTCGGTGAGCGACGACGTGGCGAACGCGAGCCGCGAGGGGACGTTCGTCTTGATCAGGCCGGTGACGACGTCGACCGACGGCCGCTGCGTCGCGAGCACCAGGTGGATGCCCGCGGCGCGGGCCTTCTGGGTGATCCGGACGATCGCGTCCTCGACGTCGCGCGGGGCGGTCATCATCAGGTCGGCCAGCTCGTCGACGATCGCCATGATGTACGGGTACGGCTGGTACTCGCGTTCGCTGCCCGGCGGCGCGGTGATGTCGCCGGAGCGGACCTTGGCGTTGAAGTCGTCGATGTGGCGGACCCGGTTGGCCTGCATGTCCTGGTAGCGCTGCTCCATCTCCTCGACGAGCCAGGCCAGCGCGGCGGCGGCCTTCTTCGGCTGCGTGATGATGGGCGTGATCAGGTGCGGGATGCCCTCGTACGGCGTCAGCTCGACCATCTTCGGGTCGATCAGGATCATCCGGCATTCCGCGGGCGTCGAGCGGGCCAGCAGGGACACCAGCATCGAGTTCACGAAGCTCGACTTGCCGGAACCGGTGGAACCGGCGACCAGCAAGTGCGGCATCTTCGTGAGGTTCGCGGTGACGAACTCGCCCTCGATGTCCTTGCCGAGCCCGATCAGCATCGGGTGGTTGTCCTTGACCGTGGTCGGCGCGCGCAGCACGTCGCCGAGGCGCACCATCTCGCGGTCGGAGTTGGGCACCTCGATGCCGACCGCGGACTTGCCCGGGATCGGCGCGAGGAGGCGGACGTTGTCGGTGGCCACCGCGTAGGCGATGTTCTTGGTCAGCGCGGTGATCTTCTCGACCTTCACGCCCGGGCCGAGCTCGACCTCGTACCGGGTGACCGTCGGGCCGCGGGTGAAGCCGGTGACCTGTGCGTCGATGCTGAACTGGTCGAGGACGCCGGTGATCGCCTCGATCATCTGGTCGTTGGCCTTGCTGCGGGACTTCGGCGCGTCGCCGAGCTTCAGCAGGTCCGGCGGCGGGAGCGCGTAGTCGCCCTCGACGGTGCGGGTGACCGACAGCGCGGGTTCCGGCGCCTTCTTCGGCTTCTTCTCCGGCACCTCGGCAGGCGGCGCGACCGGCTTCGGCGGCCGGATCGGCGTGGCCGGCTCGGCGAGCGCGGCGTCGATGTCGAGCTGCTCGCCGTCCTTGTCGGCGCTCGCCTGGCGCCGCCGCGACGGCTTCCGCAGCCGGACGGACTTCGGGTCGACCTCGGGTTCGGGTTCTTCGGTGTCGTGCTCGTCGCGCTGGCCGGCCTCGTACTCGGCCAGCTCCTGCTCGTCGAGACCCCAGGTGCGCAGCCGGTGCGGGATGTCGCGGACCGGCGTGCCGGTGAACACGAGCACGCCGAACAAGAGCGCGAGGATCAGCAGCGGCACCGCGACCCACGTGGTGACGCCCTTGGTCAGCAGCCCGCCGGAAAACGCGCCGAGAATGCCGCCCGCGTACATCCGGCCGTCGTTGGTGTCCGGGAGCGCGGTGAAGATGTGCAGCATCCCGAGCACGGACAACACGACCAGCACCGTGCCGATGACCATCCGCGGCCGGGTTTCCGGCTGCGGCTCGGACCGCATCAACGCGACCGCGACCACGAGCAGCACCAGCGGAAGCGTCACCGCCCCCGCGCCGAGCACCGTCCGGGTGGCGACCTCGACCCCCGCCCCGATCGGCCCGGCGGCCCGCCACCAGACACCGACCGCGGCGACGATGGCCAGCGCGATCAGCCCGAGAGCAAGCCCGTCGCGACGGTGTTCCGCTTCGAGCTCCCGCGTGCGCCCTACGGTCCGGGCGAGCGAGCCGATCCCCTTGGCGGCGAGGTTCCAGGTGCTGCGCACGCCCCGCCCGAACGCCCCGGAGTTCTTGCGGCCGGCCGGACGCCGCGCAGGAGACGTCCGGGGCCGGGAGCTGCTCCTGGCCCTGGTGGAACCGCCTTTCGACGACCTGCTCGAGGCAGCCGTCCGAGACTTCGCCGGCGTACGCGAACTACGCGCCGGTGCCTTCCCGCCGCTTCCCGCAGTGCTCCGCTTTCTCGTCGCCGACCCAGCCATGCCTCCACGGTAACGGGCGCGGACCGATAGTCACATGTGCCACTCGCAGCGCACCCGAAACAATCGTCTCTGGATCACAGTGGATCTTGTGGAAGCATCGGGGTGTCCCTCGCCGTTCCCCTGGAAGCCGAGGCCCCTTGATGCCGAGCCCCGCCGAGGTCGTGCGCGCGCTTGCCGACCGCACTGCTTTTGCTGCCGCACCTCGGGGTACGGGGCGATACCACTACCTCCGGACGTCCGGGTGGCACGGGCATACGGACCAGACCACGGCCGGGCGGATCCTGTCGGCCAGCACGGAGTTCTTCGACCGCGAGGACTGGATCGCCCCGGACGGTTCCGGACGGCTGCTGGTCCGGCAGGGAGACACGGTCGTGCGCCCGAGCGGCGACTTCCCGCCGGGAGGTTTGATGGGCGATTTCCTGACCGCGACGGACCTGCCGTCCGTGGCTGCCGCATTGCGCCGCCGGACGAGCCGAGCGGGGGTGGTCAAGGCTTTCGGCACTTTCTGGCGGACCCAGGTCGTGCCCCCGGAACTGCAGCGGTCGCTGCTCCAGTGCTTGGCCGAGCAGCCGGGGCTGGCGGTGGAGGACACGGATCTGCCGGGGGTTGCGGTGAGCGTCCGGGATTCGGCGTTCGCGAGGACGCGGCAGCTCGTGTTCGATCCGGAGACCGGGATGGTGCTGGAGAGCCGGGATGTCGACGAGGACGGGACGGTGTCGGGCTGTACCCGCTGGTTGGAGTCGGGTTACACGGACTCGACTGGGGTTCGACCGGCGGAGGGTTGCTGACCGGTGACAAACCGGCTCGGCGCTGAGGGCGGCGAATGCCGGGCAGCACCGACCGCGAGTCCGGCAGCGACCTGCCCTGAGCAGCTACTACAGGCCGCGAAGGCGGTATCGACTCCACGCCACCCCGAACCGTGTTGTCCCAGGTGGACCCGCCCGTGAAATGCTCTGCTCATGTTCGCGCTGCAACAGGACGAGGCTCCGCGCCGTGCCCCCGCGATCTGGCGGACGATGCTCAACATCGACCGGGGCCTGGTGAACCTCGTCGGGCGGCTCACGGTCACCGGTTCGGTCCCGAGGGAACTCCGGGGCAAGCCGCTGCTCATGGCGGCCAATCACATCGGCGTGTTCGACGCCTTCGTGCTCATGGCGGCCTGCAAGCGGATCGGCATCAATCCCCGGTTCATGCTCGCCGGCGGGATTCTCGACGCTCCGGTGATCGGCCCGGCGCTCAAGGTCAGCGGGCATCTGCGCGTGGACCGGGCCAAGGCGGCGACCGCGATCGGGCAGTTCGCTGAGGCGGCGGAGGCGTTGCGGACCACGCGCGAGCCGATCGTCGTGTATCCGGAGGGGCGGATCAGTCACGACCCGGGGCTGTGGCCGGAGCGCGGCAAGACCGGGGCGGCGCGGCTCGCGCTGGCCGCGGGGGTGCCGGTCATTCCGATCAGCCAGTGGGGCGCGCACGAGGCCGTGTACTGGGGCACGGAGACCGTGAACGGGCCCGCGGATCTGCTGCCGCTGGCGAAATCCGGGTTGAGCGCGCCGTTGCGGCGGCCTCGGTTCAAGGTGCATTTCGGGACGCCGGTGGACCTCTCCGACGTCGAGCCGGAGCGGCCGGGCGCGGGCGTTCGCGCGCACGCCAAGATCATGCAGGCCATCACGGACGGGCTGATTCCGTTGCGCCGCCACGAACCCATCCGTCCGCGCTTCCACGACCCGACCCGGCCGACCGACACGGTCAGTCCCTGGAAACCGCAGCGCTGAGTCCGGATCGTGGGACACACCAACCAGTCCGGCTAGGGTCGCGAGGTGTGAGCACCCGCATTCTGGTCGTCTACTACAGCGCTACCGGCAACACCGCCGCCCTTGCCGGCGCGCTCGCCGAAGGGGCGGGCGAAATCGGGGCGGAGGTACGCGTCCGCACCGTGGCCGAGACCGCGCCGCCGGAGGCGGTGGCGAGCAATCGGCGTTGGCAGGCCTGGGTGGATTCCGGACCGCACCACGAGCTCGCCACGCTGGCCGATCTGGAGTGGGCGGACGGGCTCGCGCTCGGCAGCCCGACCCGGTTCGGCGGGCCCGCCGCGCAGCTGAAGTCCTTTGTGGACACCACGGGCGGCCTGTGGGCGCAAGGAAAACTGGCCGACAAGGCGGCGACGTCGTTCACCTCGGCGTCCACCGCGCACGGCGGCCTCGAAGCAACTGTGCTGGCAATCAACAACATCTTCTACCACTGGGGCGCGATCGTCGTCCCCCTCGGCTACGCCGATCCGCACCTGATGGAGTCCGGCAACCCGTACGGCGGCTCGTTCGTCTCGCGCAAGTCCGCGGCGCCGGACGACACCGCGCTGCGGGCGCTCCGGCTTCAGGGACGGCGGCTGGCGACGATCGCGACGCACGTCGCGACGGGCCTGAAGCGCCTGGAATAACTCGGTTTCGTTCGGTAGTCCCGCTCCGTAGTGTCCCGCGCGTGACCACCGAACTCCCTGTCCTGGAACGACCCCGGGTGATCCGCCGGGGCCGCGGGCTCTCGCTCGTGCTGTTCGCCGCGGTCTTCTTCAGCACGTCCGGCACGCTCGCGAAACCGGTCATGGGCGCGGGGATGACGCCGGAACAGGTGGCGGTGCTGCGGATCGGGACGGCGGGAGTCCTGCTGCTGATCGGCACCGCGCTCTTCGCCCCGCACACGCTGCGGGTCCGGCGCGGGGAATGGTCGATGCTGCTGGCGTACGGCGCGCTCGGCGTCGCCGGGACGCAGCTGCTGTATTTCATCGCGGCGGAACGGATCCCGGTCGGCATCGCGATCCTGCTGGAGTTCCTGTCCCCGGTGCTGATCGCGTTGTGGGTGCGCGTGGTGCGGCGGAAGCGGCTGCCGCGCATGTTGTGGTTCGGGATGGCGGTGGCGCTGCTGGGGCTGGCGCTGGTCGCGCAGGTGTGGCAAGGGCTGCGGCTCGACGCGATCGGGCTGCTGGCCGGGACCGGCGCGGCGCTGTGTTCGGCCGGGTACTTCCTCATCGGCGAACGCGCGGTCGCCGACCGCGAACCGCTCGGGCTGGTCACCTGGGGCATGGTGATCGGCGGGGTGTTCGTGAGCCTCACCGCGCCGCCGTGGACGCTGCCACTGAGCATGGCGGGCCAGACCGTCCCGTTCGGGCCGTGGACGCCGCCGCTGTGGCTGCTGCTGATCTGCCTGGTGGTGCTGTCGACGGCGATCCCGTACGTCGCGGGGATCTCCGCACTGCGCCACTTGCCCGCTTCGGTGGCCAGCGTCGTCGGGCTGCTCGAACCCGTCGCGGCGGCGGCGTTCGCGTGGGCGCTGCTCGGCGAAGCGCTCGCCTGGCCGCAGGCGGTCGGCGCCGCGCTGCTGCTCGGCGGCGCGTACCTGGTCCAACGACAGACCGCCGCGGTGGCCTGACTCCCCCTCCGGATGGAGACGGGAACCAACCTCGGGCGGGATGTGTCCTATCCGCGGGGCCGCCACACTGGAGCGAGCCGCACGAGAAACCTGGGGGATCTCATGGACAACCGACCGAGCCGGGCCGAGCAGCGCAGAGCGCGCAACGCGCTCGCCCGCCAGGCAGCGATCGTCGTGATGGCGTTGCTGCTGGCGGGCGCGCGCCGCTGAATCAGAGCGGGCTCAGACCGGGATAACCGTCGGCACGATCATCGGCCGCCTGCGGTAGGTGTCGGCGACCCACCGGCCGACGACCCGGCGCACCGCCTGCGCGATGCGGTGGGTGTCGGTGATGCCCTCGGATTCCGTCCGCGCCAGCTCCATCTCCACGAGCGGCACGACGGCGTGCAGGGCCTTCGGGTCGTCGGAGAAGCCGCGGCCGGAGATCGTCGGGCTGCTGACCGCGCGGCCGGTGTTCGAGTCGATCACCACGGTGATCGCGATGAACCCGCCCTCGCCCAGCACCAGCCGGTCGGACAGGGTCGACTCGCCGACGTCGCCGACGGACAGCCCGTCCACGTACACGTGCCCGACCTCGACGCGGCCGGTGCGCGAGGCCTTGCCGTCGACCAGGTCCACGACCACGCCGTCCTCGGCGATCACCACGTTGTCCGGCGCGACGCCGGTGCGGATGGCGAGCTCTCCGTTGGCGCGCAAGTGTTTCCACTCGCCGTGCACCGGCATCACGTTGCTCGGCCGGACCGCGTTGTACAGGTAGAGCAGCTCGCCCGCGGACGCGTGGCCGGACACGTGCACCTTCGCGTTGCCCTGGTGCACGACGTTCGCGCCGAGCCGGGTCAGGCCGTTCACGACGCCGAACACCGCGGTCTCGTTGCCCGGGATCATCGAGCTGGCCAGCACGACGGTGTCGCCCGCGCGGATCGAGATCTGCCGGTGCTCGCCGCGCGCCATCCGCGACAGCGCGGACAGCGGCTCGCCCTGCGAACCCGTCGACACGAACAGCACCTTGCTTTCGGGCAGGTTGCTGGCCTGGTCCAGGTCCACGAGCAGGCCGTCCGGCACGTTCAGCAGGCCCAGTTCGGCCGCGATGCCCATGTTCCGGACCATCGAGCGGCCCACGAACGCCACGCGGCGGCCGTGCCGCACGGCGGCGTCCAGCACCTGCTGCACGCGGTGCACGTGGCTGGCGAAACAGGCGACGATCACGCGCTGGTCGACCTTGCGGATCACGTCGTCGACCACCGGGCCGATGTCGCGCTCGGGCATGACGAACCCGGGCACCTCGGCGTTGGTCGAGTCGACGCAGAACAGGTCCACGCCCTCGTCGCCCAGGCGCGAGAAGCCAGCCAGGTCGGTGAGCCGCCCGTCGAGCGGCAGCTGGTCGAGCTTGATGTCGCCGGTGTGCAGCACGACGCCGGCCGGCGTGCGGATGGCGACCGCGAGCGCGTCCGGGATCGAGTGGTTCACCGCGAAGAACTCGAGGTCGAACGCGCCGACCTTGCGCCGCTCCCCCTCGCGGACCTCGATCAGCTTCGGGCGCTGGCGGTGCTCCTTGGCCTTCGCCGCGAGCAGCGCGTTGGTGAACCGCGAACCGTAGATCGGCACGTCCGGGCGCAGCCGGAGCAGGAACGGGACGGCTCCGATGTGGTCCTCGTGCCCGTGGGTGAGCACGAGGCCGTCGATGTCGTCGAGCCGGTCCTCGATCGCGCGGAAGTCCGGCAGGATCAGGTCGACGCCGGGCTGGTCGTCCTCGGGGAAGAGGACGCCGCAGTCGACGATCAGGAGCCTGCCGTCGTATTCGAAGACGGTCATGTTGCGCCCGACCTCGCCGATGCCGCCGAGCGCGACGACGCGCAGGGCTCCCTCGGGAAGGGCGGGCGGGAGGTGCGTCGGGCCGGGTCCGGCGGGAAGTGAAGTCACCGGGGCATTGTCCCAACGCTGGTGTGCGAGGTGGGGGCGGTGTAGGCCGCCTGCGAATCTGCTTGTGCCACCCGTGCACCATGCCAGTCCGAGGCCGCGCTGTCCTCCAGCGGCACGCCGCCCTGGGCGAGATCGGCCGCGATCTGCTCGAACTGGTCGTCGAACGGGGCCACGATCGGCAGCCGCGGGTCGCCGATGTCGAACCCGCGCAGCCGCAGCGAAGCCTTGCTGAACGCCACGCCGCCGACGCGCGACATCGCCCGCAGCACCGGCAGCATCGCGCGGTGGTTCGTGCGCGCGGTGGAGGTGTCGCCCGCCTCGTAGGCCTCGATCATCGCGCGGATGCGGCCCGCCACGACGTGCCCGATCACGCTGACCACGCCGACCGCGCCGACCGACAGCCACGGCAGGTTCAGCCCGTCGTCGCCGGAGTAGTAGGCGAGGTGGGTGTTCGCGATGACCTCGGAGCCCGCGATCAAGTCGCCCTTCGCGTCCTTCACCGCGACGATCCGCGGGTTCTCGGCCAGCCGCTGCAGGGTGTCGACCTCGATCGGCACGATCGAGCGCGGCGGGATGTCGTAGAGCATGACCGGCAGCTCGGTCGAGTCCGCGACCGTGGTGAAGTGCGCGTACAGCCCGGCCTGGCTCGGCCGCGAGTAGTAGGGCGTGACGACGAGCAGGCCGTGCGCGCCCGCGTCGGCGGCGGCCTGTGCCTGCTCGATGCTGTGCGCGGTGTTGTTGGTGCCCGCCCCCGCGACGACGGTCGCGCGGTCGCCGACCGCCTCGACGACGGCGCGGATCAGCGCGGCCTTCTCCTGGTCGGTGGTGGTCGGGCTCTCGCCGGTGGTGCCGTTGACGACCAGACCGTCGTTGCCGAGGTCCACAAGGTACTCGGCCAGTTCCTGGGCCCGCTTCACGTCCAGCGCCCCGGCCCGGTCGAAGGGGGTCGCCATCGCGGTGAGCACGCGGCCGAACGGACGTCCGGGCGCGGCGGCAGGTGAGGTGGACATGGCCACGACGGTACCTCGTCGGACCGCCGAACCCGGCCTCGACCTGGTGTGCCACCGGGAACTTCGGAGAATTTCCGCCGCCGCGCCGCTTCGCGCGGAACTTCTCGCGCGGCTACTTGACCTTGACGGTGATCTGCGCCGGGATCTGGTCGTTGCTGGTGCGCGACAGGACACAGTAGATCTTCCGGTTCGGACCGCTGCTGCTGTCGTTGTCCGGCTGCACCTGCCAGGCCTGCTGGGTCGGCACGATCGCCCGGTACGCCAGCCCCGCGCGCTGCTGCTGCGGCACCACCGCGGAGCGGAACGCCGCCGCGCAGCGCGCCTCGGCCGCCCGGCTGAGGTCCTCCAGCCCGGGATACGGGGCGACGACCGCGTCGCTGTCGCTCCAGCTCTCCAGCGGCAGCGGGTCGGCGACGTCGTAGACCTCGAGCGTGTGGTTCTTCTTGCAGTCGACGTTGTTGTCCGAGCTGATCACCACGCCCGGCTGGACCACGGCGTTGTAGCAGATCTGGTAGGAGGAGATCTGGGTCTTGAGGTAGCCGTCCGGGCCGTAGGTGACGGTCTCGGCCTGCTGTACGTCCTTCTTCGGCGACCACACCGGCTTGCCGAGGAAGAACCCGCCGACGAGCGCCGCGACGACCAGCACCGCGATCGCGCCCGCCCACCAGCCGCGCCTGCTCTTGCCTTCCGGCTTCGCGGCCATCCGGGTCGGCTGCCCGCTCACCCGGGTCTCCTGCTGCGGCATCACCGCGGTCGCCGGACGTTGCGTCGGGCCGGTCGCGTGCGCGAGCTGCGCCCGCGCCTGCGTCGCGGTGAGCCGGGCTTCCGGGTTCGCCACCAGCAGGCCGAGGATGACCGCGCCGAGCGGCCCCTGCACGCGGGTCAGGTACGGCACTTCGGTCATGATCGCGTGCAGCGTGGCGGCCGTGGTGGGCCGTTCGAACGCGACGATGCCCTCGACGGCGAAGTACAGCGTCGCGCCGAGCGACCACAGGTCCGATTCCGGCATCGCCTCGCGGCCTTCGACCCGTTCCGGGGCCATGAACGCGGGCGAGCCGACGATCATCCCGCTCGTGGTGAGCCGGGGGTCGTCGATGGCGTGCGCGATGCCGAAGTCGGTGAGCTTCACGCGGCCGTCCGGCGCGACCATGATGTTGGCCGGTTTGACGTCGCGGTGCACGATCCCGGCGGCGTGCGCGGCCTGCAGCGCGGACAGCACCCGCTCCCCGATCATCGCCGCCTGCTGCTCGGGCATCGGGCCGTGCGCGCGCACCAGGTCGGCGAGCGTGGGCGCTTCGACCAGCTCCATCACGATCCAGGTGGTGCCCTGGTCGGTGACCACGTCGTACACCGTCACGACGGCCGGGTCGTTGAGCCGCCCGCCTGCCCGCACCTCGCGCAGGATCCGCTCGGAGAACACCGCGGCGCCTTCGGCTTCGGGCAACCGCAGTTCCTTGATCGCGACCTGCCGTCCGATCACCTGGTCCTGCGCGCGCCACACGATGCCCATGCCGCCGCGGCCCAGTTCGCCGAGCAGCAGGTAGCGGCCGGCCACCACGCGGCCGGCGGGGGCCGTGCGGTTCGGGTCGTGCGGGCGGGTCTGTTCGTCGGTCACGGGGTCGGGCTCCTCGGTCGGCTTCGCGCAGATGCTAGTCGGACCGTGGCGCGGGCTTGCCGGTTCCGTCCGGTTAGGACTGCCTCAGCCGCCGAAGGTGAGCACGATCAGCACGACGTTGAGCAGGATGATCACCGCGGCGACGACCGAGGCGAGCACCGTGGTGGTCCGGCGGTTGACGTCCTCGCCCATCAGGCCGCGGTCGGCGGTGAGCCGGATCAGGGGCACGAGCGCGAACGGGATGCCGAAGGACAGCACCACCTGCGACACCACCAGCGCCGCGCTCGGATCTGCTCCCAGCGCCAGCACGACGATCGCCGGGCTGAGCGTCACGAGGCGGCGCGCGACGATCGGAATCCTCTTGCGCAGCAAGCCTTGCATGATCATCGCGCCCGCGTACGCACCCACCGACGTCGACGCCAATCCGGACGCGAGCAGTCCGATCGCGAACAGCAGCGCGACGCCCGGCCCGAGCGCGGCGGCGACTGCCCCGTGCGCGCCTTCGATGGTGTCGACGCCTTGCTGGCCTTGAAGATTCGTCGCCGCCACGAGCAGCATGCCGAGGTTCACCGCGCCGGCGAGCAGCATCGCGAACCCGACGTCGTAGCGAGTGGCCCGCAGCAGGCTCCGGCGACGCGCGGGTTCCGGTTTGCCGTGCCGGTCGCGGACCAGTCCGGAGTGGAGGTACACCGCGTGCGGCATGACCGTCGCGCCGAGCATCGCGGCCGCGATCAGGACGCTGTCGCCGCCGCTGAACCGCGGCACCAGGCCGTGCGCGATCCCGGCGGCGGACGGCGGTTCGATGAACAGGCTCGCCAGGAACCCGACCGCGATCACCACCAGCAGACCGGTCACGACGCGTTCGAACGGACGCTGCCCGCCGCGGTCCTGCACCGCGAGCAGCACCAGCGACACGAGGCCGGTGATCAGCCCGCCTGCGACCAGCGGAAGCCCGAAAAGGAGGTTGAGCGCGATCGCGCCGCCGACGACCTCGGCCAGGTCGGTGGCGATCGCGACGATCTCGGCCTGCGCCCAGTACGCGAGCCGCGCCCGGCCGGACAGCCGGTCTCGCAGCGCTTCGGGCAGCGACTGGCCGGTGACGAGACCGAACTTCGCCGACAGGTACTGCACCAGCACGGCCATCAGGTTCGCCGCGACGATCACCCACACCAGCAGGTAGCCGTAGCGCGCGCCGGCGCTGACGTTGGCCGCCACGTTGCCCGGGTCGACATACGCGATCGCGGCGACGAACGCCGGCCCGAGCAGCGCCCAGCCTGCCCGCAGCCGGGCCACGCCGCGCGGACGTGCCGCTTCCGCCACCGCCATGTGCGCCCACTCCCTGATATCGGTCGCCCCAACTCGAAGTTTAGGCATGCCGAACTTTGCCGGGCAAGGGTGTGCTGCGCCACGCTCCTGAGCTTTTTCAGGCGGGCAGGAGGACTTCGTGGCCCGCTTCGCGGAAGGCGGCCACTGCCCGGTCGAGATCGTCCGAGCGCACCAGGATGTGGTCGGTGTCGAAAGTGGACAGCGAGAACAGCGCGACGCCCGCCGCCGCCAGCTCCGACGCGAGCGCGGAAATGATGCCGGTGAGCGTGAATTCCAACGGCCCGCGCACGGTGAACAGCCGCCAGCCGTCCTCGACCGTGCCGCCCTCGGGTTCGCGGCCGGTCGGGCAGATCACCGACAGCTCGTCGGGCGTGCGGGTCACCGACACGAGCGCGGGCTCGCCGGGTTCCAGCAATTCGGCGGGCACGGAGGCGTCGGCGGGGAGCCGCACGACCGAGTAGGAGCCGGGGCGGAGGTCGATCGTCAGGTGTTTCATCAGTGCGTTGTCAGCCTTCCAGCACTTTCGGGCTCGAGGCGATCTCGGTGCCGTCGGGCAGGGTCGAAATCGTGAAGTCGGCGAACACGTTGGCCGCCGCCTTGTGCAACTGCCGCAGGCATTCGATGGCCAGCGAACGGATCTCGACGTCCGCGTGCTCGGTCGCGCGCATCGCGACGAAATGCCGCCAGGCGCGGTAATTCCCGGTGACGACGATGCGGGTTTCGGTGGCGTTCGGCAACACGGAGCGGGCCGCCTGGCGCGCCTGCTTGCGGCGCAGGGTGGCGCTCGGGGTGTCCGCGAACTTCTCCTCGAGCCCGGCGAGCAGCTCGTCGTACGCGGCGGCGCTGGCTTGGGTGGCCTTGACGAATTTCTCGTGCAGCACCGGGTCTTCGGCGATCACGTCGGGCTCGACGAACTCGGCGTCGCTCTCGGGGACGTAGCGCCGCGACAGCTGGGAGTAGGAGAAATGCCGGTGCCGGATCAGCTCGTGGGTGAGCGAGCGGGAGATCCCGGACAGGTAGAAGGTGACCGACCCGTGCTCCAGCACGGCCAGGTGGCCGACGTCGATGACGTGCTCGAGGTAGCCGGCATTGGTCGCGGTCGCCGGGTTCGGCTTCTCCCAGGATTGGTAGCAGGCGCGCCCGGCGAACTCGGCGAGCGCTTCGCCGCCGTCCGCGTCGGTGGACCACGGCACGTCCTCGGGCGGGAAG
This sequence comes from Amycolatopsis sp. NPDC114503, assembly GCF_055633655.1. Classification (NCBI taxonomy): domain Bacteria; kingdom Bacillati; phylum Actinomycetota; class Actinomycetes; order Pseudonocardiales; family Pseudonocardiaceae; genus Amycolatopsis; species Amycolatopsis sp. NPDC114503. The sequence goes on from NZ_JBVKDT010000004.1 coordinate 467,824, forward strand.
AACTCGGTTTTCGCGATCAGCTGCACCTTGGGCGGCACCGGTCTCGCTCCCCTCGTGTCGGCTCCGTCAGCCTACCCGGCAGCACGGGTGACATCACCGCGCCTTGACATGACGTCACCGGTGACGTCATAGTGATGTCATGGACTTGACGCCGTATATCGCGAACCTTCGCGAAGACCTCGCGAACACGGCCTCCGCCGGGGACGAGCAGACCCGCCGGGCGGCCGCACTGCTGTCGTCTGCTCTGGAGCCGGCCGTCCGGCTCGCGCTGATGAACGCGCTGGCCGACCTGGCGGCCGAGGTGACCGCCGCCCTGCCCGGCCAGGTCGTGGACGTCCGGCTGGACGGCCGGGACGTGCGCGTGGTCGTGACCGGCGGCGAGGAGCGTTCTTCTTCCGCGCCTCCCACTCCGCCGCCCCCCGCGCCTCCCATCGACGGCGGGGACATCTCGCGGATCACCCTGCGGCTGGTCGAGCAGATCAAGGGCCAGGCCGAACAGGCGGCGGCCGCGCAGGGAGTTTCGCTGAACACGTTCGTGGCGCAGGCCGTGCAGGGGGCGCTCGGCCAGGCGCAGCAGCACCAGCAACGGCACCAGCGCTGGCAGAACAGCGGCGGGGGCGGGGGCCGCACGGAGACCAAGCTGCACGGCTGGGTCGAAAGCTAGAAGGGGGCACCACCATGGGCGAGAACCGGGAAGACCAGGGGAAGAACACCGAAGGCCGGGTTGGGGAACCTGGATTCGGGAGCGCGGGCCAGGCTGCTGCGGCGGGCGAGGCTGGGTCTGCGGGCGGCGCTGCTGCGGCGGCGAGCGGGACTGGGGCGGCACCGAGCGGAGCCGGGGCGGGCGAAACCTCGGCGGGGGCAGAGGGAACCGCTGCGAGCGGAGCTGAGTCCGCGGCAAGCGGGACCGGGGCTGCGGCGGACGGAACGTCCGCGGATGCGGGGGCCGGGCACAGCGGAGCTCCCTCGGGGACTCCGGCCTCGGCGAACGATGCGGGCAGCGGGTCCGAGTCTGTTTCCGAGGCTGCTGGAACCGCTTCGCGCGAGGCCGGGGCTGCATCTGCCAGCTCTGAGTCCGCTTCGGACAGTTCAGCGGACGGGACCGATTCCGCGGAGCCCGGTCCGTACGTGCGGCTGCAGGACTTCGAGGCGGACGGTCCGGTCGAGCTGGACCTGGGCGTCACGATCGGGCGGGTCGAGGTCGTGCTCGGGCGCGAGTCCGGGGTGACCGTGCGGCTTCAGCACGACGCGGGCGAGCAGCCGTCGTGGGTGAACGGGGTCAGCAGCCTGCTGTCGTGGGTCGGCGAGAAGTTCGGGGACCAGCTCGGCGGCATGCCGGAGTTTTCGGTCGCCGACGCGGTGCGGCAGGCGCGGATCGAAAAGACCGGCAACCGGGTCGTCGTTCGGGCCGCGAAGGCGTGGCAGCTGCGGAACGTGCCGGTGTCGGTGACGGTCCACGCACCTGCCGGGTCGCATCTCGAAGTGCGCGCGGGATCGGCGGACGTCAAGGTCACCGGTGCCGCGGGCCGCGCGGACATCCTCACCGGGTCCGGCGAGGTGTCACTGGAACGCGCGGACGGCGCGGCCACCATCCGGACCGGCACGGGAGCCGTGAAGCTCGGCCCGACCTTGGCCGGACTGCAGCTGCGGAGCGGAAGCGGTTCGGTCGAGGCAGCGTCGATCGCCGGACCGGCGACGCTCGGCACCGGCACCGGAAACGTCTGGCTGGGTGCGGTCGAAGGTGACGTGATGGCCCGCACCGGCAGCGGCGACCTCTCGGTGGCCGACGCGGCTTCCGGATCGCTCGAACTGATCACCGGCTCGGGAGAGGTGCGGATCGGCATCCGGGGCGGGGTCCGGGCGGAAGTGGAACTGGCGTCGGCGGCCGGGCGGGTCTCGAGCGAGCTGGACGTCTCGGACACGCCGCCGGAGGGCGCGGTCGCGCTGAAAGTCCGCGCCCGCACCGGAACCGGCAACGCGGTGGTGACCCGCGCGGCCGGCTGACGGCGGGAACATCCCGTCCGCTCAGGCCGACACACCCGATACCTCACACCCCGGGTGCGCCGAGCGGACGGATGCAAGGGGGAGGCGGCGGGCCGCACCGGAGAAATTCCGGGTGGCCCGCCGCTTCGTGCTGTCGGGGGGGGGGGAAGGCCTTGTCCGCCAAGGCATTCGACCGGAAGCGCGGGCTCGAGCGCGGACGGTTGTTGTGAGTGCGGGTATTTTCCCGGCACGCCAAGGCCTTTCCGACGCCGCGGAGCCGAACGCGGGATTCGGCGGCCGGTTCGAGCTGAGGGAGCCGGAATTCCCTTGTGAGCACTAGGCCCGCAGGTGCAGTGCCTGCCGATCGCCGTCCAGCCGGGCCAAGCTGAGCGCGGTGGTCCCGGAGATGGCTCCGAGTCCTCCCGCCCCGCCGAACGCGCTTCCGGCCACTGACCGCGAGCCGTCTCCGGCCAACTCGAACACACGCCCCGGCCACTGACCGCGAACCTTTCCGGTCAACCCGAACACACGTCCCGGCGACCGTCCGCGAACCTTCCCCGCCTCACCGAACGCTTCCCAGTCCGGACCGCACCGAGCCGCCAGCGCGTCTCCCCCACAGGCCCTCAGCTCACCCGTCTCCCCTCACTTCACCGCGCGCCGCAACGCCCGGGCCAGATCGCCCCGCTCCCCCACCACGACGCCGTCCAGCCCCTGCCATTCCGCCATCGTCCGCAGTTCCCCGGCCAATTCCGCCGCCACCCGGGCCTGGTCGACTCCGGGCTCGGCGAACGCCCCCTGCACCCGCAGGACCCCAGCCGCCCGGTCGGACTTCAGGTCCACCCTCGCCGACAACGCACCGTCCAAGAGGAACGGGAACACGTAATACCCGTGCACCCGTTTGGGTTCCGGCACGTAAATCTCGATGCGGTACCGGAAACCGAACAACCGCTCCGTCCGCGCGCGCTCCCAGATCAGCGGGTCGAACGGGCACAGCAAAGCCCGCCCGGACACGGCCCTCGGCGTGCGCGCATCGACATGCCGGTAGGCGACCGCGCGCCAATCGTCCACCTGGACTGGCTCCAGGACGCCTTCCTCGACCAGCTCCTCGACGGCTTGCCGCGAAACAGCCGGGCCAAGGCGGTAGTAGTCGCGCAGGTCGGTTTCCGTTGCCACGCCCAGAGCCCGCGCCGAACGGTCGATCAGGCCGCGGGCGCCTTCTTCCGCGGAAACCTTGCGGGACAAGATCTCCGGCGGCACCACTCGCTCGGTCAGGTCGTACAGCCGCTCGAACGACCGCCGGGTGCCGGTGCTCAGCTGGCCGACGCCGAACAGGTACTCGCACGCCTTCTTCACCACCGAGCGTTCCCACCACGCACCCGGCCCGCGCCGGACCGCGTCGGTTTCCAGCGCTTTTTCGATCGCTCCGGCTCCGATCGGTCCCTGTTCCTTGACGACCGCCAGCACGTCGTCGAGCAGGCCGGGCACGGTGTCGACCACTCGCGTGTAGTTGCGCCACCAGCCGTCCCGTTTCGCGCCGGACTTCAGCAGCGGCCAGTCTTCGATCGGCAGCAGGCTCGCCTCGTGCGCCCACGATTCGACCAGCAGCCGCGGCCTCCGCGCGCGGTGGCTCCACGCGGCGTCGTCCACCAGCGCCGGGTCGTATCCGCCCAGGCGCGAGAACAGCGGCATGTAGTGCGCGCGCACGGCCACATTGACCGAGTCCAGCTGCAGCAACTGGACCCGCGACAGCACCTTGGCGAGGTGCCGCCGGGTCGGGGCGGAGGCGGGGCGGGGCTCGGCGAACCCCTGCGCGGCCAGAGCGGTGCGGCGGGCGGCGGAAAGGCTGATCGTCTGCATGATTCCGCCATGGTGCCAGCCACCCCCGACAGTTTCGGTACATTGCCCGCGTGAGTGCCGCCGAAGTCCGTCCCGCGAACCCGTCCGACGCCGCGGAGATCGCCCGCATCCAGCGGCTGACCTGGCGGGCGGCCTACGCCGACCTCCTGGGAGCCGAGGCCATCGACGAATTCGAGAAGGCCGACCTCGAGGGCACCTGGGCGGAGACGATCGAGTACCCCGATTCCCGGGTCTACCTGGCCACCGAAGGTTCGTTCACAGTCGGCTACTGCGTCGCGGGCCCGGCCCCGCAGGACGAAGCCGCCGCGGCTGACGGATCGCCGGCCGACGACGCGCCCGGACTGATCGCGTCGCTGGTGGTCGAACCGCGCTGGGGCCGTCGCGGGCACGCTGGCCGCTTGCTCGCGACCGCCGCCGCCGATCTGCGCGCGAACGGCCTGAACCGCGGCATCACCTGGGTCGCCCAGTCCGACCACGCGACGCTCGGGTTCTACCGCCGCGCCGGCTGGTCTCCCGACGGCACCGTCCGCACCCTCGACACCGGCCGCGGAACGCTGCGCGAAGTCCGGCTCACCGGCACGCTGGAACTAGAACTCACACACTGACCGGCTCTTCGCGCTTCGCGAAAACAACCCAGCGCATCACCGAGTACATGAACACGCCCTCGCACGCCCCGGCGATCAGCCGCGACAGGTGGTATTCCATGCCCAGCGCGGTCAATCCCGCACCCAGCCCGAGCAGGAACGCCGCGTAGTTCACCGCGATCGCCACCACGTACAGCACCGCCTGGCGGCCCACCGGCGCGTGCGAACGGAAGTTCAGCGCGCGGTTCAGCACGAAACTCAGCCCGAACGCGACCACGTACGCGGCGCTGATCGACAGCCACACCGGCCACTTGAGCCCGCCGTGGAACAGCGTCAGCAGCAACAGATCGACGCCGAACGTGAAGCCGTTGATCACCGCGAAACCGAGGAAACTCGGCGCGACGATCCGGGACAATCCGAACGGCAGGATGCGGACGACCGCCTCGCACAGCCGGGCGAAACGGTCAGCGATGGGCACCTCAGGCACCCGTCCGAGAGTGGCAGCAGAAGGTGTCCGAGACCGGTCGGCCAGGTGATCTTCTGGGGTTGGCTCCCAGGGAAAGAGTGGGGTTAGCCCCCGTGATCTTTTCGTGATGGCTGCTAGCTTGGAGTGAGCAGGGACACGAAGGGGGTGACACGATGGGCTGGGTGCTCCTGACCCTCGGCGTCGCCTTCGGCTCGGCGATCGTCCCGCTGATCAACGCCGAACTCTTCGTCATCGGCCTCTGCGCGAGCCAGCACAACGTGCACTGGCTGTGGCTGGGCGGCGCGGTCGCGGTCGGGCAGATCGCCGGGAAGCTGCTGTACTACCTGGCCGCGCGCGGCTCGATCCGGCTCCCGAAGTTCCTGCACGACCGGCTGCACCGCGAACGCCCGCTCACGCCGCGACGGGTCCGCTGGCAGCTGCGCACCAAGGCGATCCGCGGCAAGATCGAGGCGCTGCGCGAACGCTGCCAGCGTCACCCGCATTGGATGACCGGCACGTACGGGGTCAGCTCGCTCGTCGGGCTGCCCCCGTTCATGGCGACGAGCGTGCTCGCCGGGATGGTCCGGATGCGGCTGTCGACGTTCCTCGCGGCGGGACTGGCCGGGCGATGGGTGCGGTTCAGTTTGCTGGCGGCATCGCCGGCGATGTTCGCTGGCTGGCTGCAGTAACCGGCTGCCATGCTGGTGTGATGCGCGAACTGGTCTACCTCTCCGAGCGCAAACTCCGGCAGTTCGACCTCCGGCGACGGCGGTGGCCCGGCCGGGGCCGCGTCGAGGGAGAGGTGAAAATCCCCGGCGTGGGCGGCCTGAAGGTCGGTCCCGGGCCGGGAGAACCGCCCGCCCCGGACCTGGACGCGGTCATTTCCGCGCTCGACTCGTCGGACCGGGCCGCCAAGTGGTTCGCCGACGACAGCGTGCGTCCCGGCGACTGGGTGCAGTTCGAGGCGCCGATGAGTTACACCCGCGGGTGGTTCACGGCCTTGTTCGTCGATCTGGACCAGGCGACCGAAAGCTATCCGACCGGCGGCGCGATCCGGCTCATGCTGCACGGGTCGGAAGAGCACCTCGCGGGCGCCCGGCCCGACCGCCGCAACTACGACGCCGCCGCCGGGAGCACTCTGCCGGAGCCGACCGGTTCCGAACTCCTGCGGATGTGGTTGCTGCTCAAGAAGTTCCACGAAGACGAAACCGAACCGAAGCTGTTCTCGGCGGACGGGGACGACGACCTGACCGCGAGGTTCGACCGAGTGATCGACGCGCTCTCCCGCCGGCTGGTCGTGCGGGAGACCGGCGCGTGGATGGGCGGCTACGCCCGGGTCACTTCAGTCCTCGGCCACACCGCGGAGCGCCGGATCGTGACCGCCACGCCGCTGTATGTCGAGTACGTCTCCGAACCCGGCTGACCGCTACTTCCGTTCCGCGGCTTCCAGTTCGATCGCCTTGCGCATCGTCGCCCGAGCCCGCCGCCGGTCGCCCGCGATGTCGTACGCGTACGCCAGCCGGTACCAGGGCCGCCAGTTTTCCTGGTCCGCCTCGACTTCCGCGCGGCGCTCGTCGAACCACGCGTCCGCGGCGTCGCGGTCCACGCGGCCGGACGGGCGGCGCGGCAGGTCCGACACGTCCGGCAGGCCGCCCTCGGCGTCCAGCTGCCGCGACAGCCGCTGGATCTGCATGCCGGACCGCCAGGTCACCACGACGATCCACACGCCCAGCAGCGGAAGCAGGAACACCCCGACGCCCAGCGCGATCCCGGCCGGGGTCCCGGTCTGCAGCAGTGCCACGGCCCGGCTCGCCAGCAGGACCAGGTACACCACGAGCGCCGCCGTCATCAGCAGCGCGAAATTGCGGGCTTTCACAGGTCGAGCACGTTCTCCAGGCCGACCGTCAGGCCGGGGCGCGACACCACCGAACGCACGCCGAGCAGCACGCCCGGCATGAACGACGTGCGGTCCAGCGAATCGTGCCGGATGGTCAGGGTTTCGCCCTCGCCGCCGAACAGGATTTCCTCGTGCGCCACCAAACCCGGCAGGCGGACCGAGTGCACGTGGACGTCCTCGACGGAAGCGCCGCGGGCACCGTCCATTTCGGACGTTGTCGCGTCAGGGCCGGGGGCGACCCCGGCCTCGGCCCGGGCGGCGGCGATCATCCGGGCGGTGTGCGCGGCGGTGCCGGACGGGGCGTCGGCCTTGCGGTTGTGGTGCAGTTCGATGATCTCGGCCGAGGCGTAGAACTTCGCCGCCTGCGCCGCGAAGCGCATCGCCAGCACTGCGCCCAGGGCGAAGTTCGGCGCGATCAGAACGCCCAGCTGAGGCTTGTCCGCCAGCAGTCCGCGCAGTTCGGCCAGCCGCTCCTCGCTGAATCCGGTAGTGCCGACGACCGCGTGCAGGTCGTGCGCGATCAGCCAGCGCAGGTTGTCCATCACCGCGTCCGGGTGCGTGAAGTCCACGACCACCTGGGCGTTCTCCAGCGGGGCGAAATCGTCGCCCGCGTCCAGCGCGGCCACCAGTTCCTGGTCCGCGGCGCCTTCCACGGCTTTCACCACGGTGGCGCCCATGCGGCCGCGTGCGCCCAGCACGCCGACGCGGATCGGGGACTCGGTCATGACGCGATCACCTCGTGCAGATCGTCGGGCAGGTCGTCGGCGTGAGCGTACGGCCCCACCACCGCCGCGGACGACACCCCGCCGGGGCGCCGCAGCAGAGTGCGAGCAAGCGCACACACGTCTTCGGTCGTGACCGCGTCGATCCGCGCGATCGTGTCGTCGACGCCCAGGTACCGGGCGTAGTTCAGCTCGTTCTTGCCGATCCGGGACATCCGCGACGACGTGTCCTCCAGGCCCAGCACGAGCCCGCCGCGCAACTGCCCCTTGGCGCGCGCGACCTCGGCGTCGGACAGCCCGTCCGCGGCGACCGAGTCGAGCACCTCGCGGATCACGCCGGCGACCTGGCCCAGCCGCTCCGGCTGGCAGCCCGCGTACACGGACATGTGGCCGAGATCGGCGTAGCTCGCCACCGACGAATACACCTGGTACGCCAGGCCCCGGCGCTCGCGGATCTCCTGGAACAGCCGGGAACTCATGCCGCCGCCGAGCGCCGCGTTGAGCACCGACAGGGTGAACCGGCGCTCGTCGTGCCGCGGCAGGGCACGGAAGCCGAGCATCACGTGGGCCTGCTCGGTGTCGTCCGGGTGCAGCGCCAGCTTCGGGACCGTCTTCAGCCGCGCGCGGCCGGAGCGCGGTGCGACCGGGGTCGCGGCACCGGTGAGACGTTCTTTCAGCGCGCGCTTGACCAGCCGCAGGACCTGGCCGTGTTCGACGTTTCCGGCAACCGCCAGCACCATCCGCGGCAGGGTGTAGCGGCGGCGGTAGAAGCCGCGCAGCGCGGACGGCGACATTTCGGTGATGGACTTTTCCGTGCCCAGCACCGGACGGCCCAGCGGGTGGTCGCCGATGATCGCGCCTACGAAGGTTTCGTGCAGCAGGTCTTCGGGATCGTCGTCGCGCATCGCGATCTCTTCGAGGACGACGCTGCGTTCCATGTCCATGTCGCGGTCCGTGCACTGCGCTTCGAAGACGACGTCGGTGACGAGGTCGAGCGCCAGCGGCAGGTCGGCGTCGAGGACTTGGGCGTAGTAGCAGGTGTGTTCTTTCGCGGTGAAGGCGTTGAATTCTCCGCCTACCGCGTCGATTTCCTCGGCGATCTGGGTGGCGTCGCGGTTGGCGGTTCCCTTGAACAGCAAGTGTTCCAGGTAATGCGCGGCGCCTGCGACGGCGAGCGGCTCGTCACGGGAACCGACGCCTACCCACAGGCCGACTGTCGCCGAGCGGGAGGCGGGGACGTGCTCGGTGATCACCCGCAAGCCGCCGGGGAGGACGCTCCGCTTGACTACTGCACCGTCCGAAGTGGACTCGAGCGTACGGGTGGTGCCGACGGGCTGCTCGTGCCCGGAAACCTGCCGTGCCAATGCAATCCTTTGCTCACATGCGGTAAAGGCCCCCTCCCCAGCCGGAGAGGGGGCCTTCACGGACCAGCTTGCGGGGCGAACCCTACTTGGCTTCGGCGGTCTCGGCCGGAGCGGCGTCGCCTTCGGCGGGCTTCGCGGCGTCTTCTTCCTTGACCACGATCAGGCTGATCTTGCCGCGGTTGTCGATGTCGGCGATCTCGACGCGGATCTTGTCGCCGACGTTCACCACGTCCTCGACCTTCGCGATCCGCTTGCCGTTGCCCAGCTTCGAGATGTGCACGAGGCCGTCCTTGCCCGGCAGCAGCGAGACGAACGCGCCGAACGCGGCCGTCTTCACCACGGTGCCCAGGAAGCGCTCGCCGACCTTCGGCAGCTGCGGGTTGGCGATGGCGTTGATCTTGCCGATCGCCGCCTCCGCCGACGGGCCGTCGGCCGCGCCCACGTAGATCGTGCCGTCGTCCTCGATCGAGATGTCGGCGCCGGTCTCCTCGGTGATCGAGTTGATCATCTTGCCCTTCGGCCCGATGACCTCGCCGATCTTGTCGACCGGGATCTTCACCGACGTGACGCGCGGGGCGTACGGGCTCATCTCGTCCGGGCCGTCGATCGCCTCGGCGATGACTTCCAGGATGGTGAGGCGAGCGTCCTTCGCCTGCTTCAGCGCGGCCGCGAGCACCTCGGACGGGATGCCGTCGAGCTTCGTGTCCAGCTGCAGCGCGGTGATGATGTCCTTCGTGCCGGCGACCTTGAAGTCCATGTCGCCCAGCGCGTCCTCGGCGCCCAGGATGTCGGTGAGGGCGACATAGCGGGTCTCGCCGTCGACCTCGTCGGACACCAGGCCCATGGCGATGCCCGCCACCGGAGCCTTCAGCGGCACGCCGGCGTTGAACAGGCCCATGGTGGACGCGCAGACCGAGCCCATCGAGGTGGAGCCGTTGGAGCCCAGCGCCTCGGAGACCTGGCGGATCGCGTACGGGAACTCGTCCCGCTTCGGCAGGACCGGGACCAGGGCGCGCTCGGCGAGCATGCCGTGGCCGATCTCGCGCCGCTTCGGCGAACCGACGCGGCCGGTCTCGCCGGTGGAGAACGGCGGGAAGTTGTAGTGGTGCAGGTAGCGCTTCGTCGTCTCCGGGGAGAGCGAGTCGATCTGCTGCTCCATGCGGAGCATGTTCAGCGTGGTGACGCCCAGGATCTGGGTCTCGCCGCGCTCGAACAGCGCCGAACCGTGCGCCCGCGGGATCACGGCGACCTCGGCCGAGAGCTGGCGGATGTCGGTCAGGCCGCGGCCGTCCATCCGGATCTTCTCGGTGAGGACGCGGGTGCGCATGATCTTCTTGGTCAGCGCCTTGAACGCACCGCCGACCTCCTTGTCGCGGCCCTCGAAGGCTTCGCCCTCGCCGAGGCCGAGCTTCTCCAGGACAGTGGCCTTGACCTCGTCGGTTGCCTTGTCGCGCTCCTGCTTGCCGGCGATCTGCAGCGCCTTGGCGAGCTCGTCGGAGGCGATCGCGGAGACGGCCTCGTAGATGTCCGGCTGGTAGGCCGGGTACACCGGGAACTCGCCGGTCGGCTTCGCGGCGTCGGCGGCCAGGCGCTGCTGCGCCTCGCACAGCACGCGGATGAACGGCTTCGCGGCCTCGAGGCCCTGCGCGACGGTGATCTCGTCCGGCGCGGTGCCGCCGTCGGCGATCAGGTCGAGCGTGTGCTCGGTGCCCTCGGCCTCGACCATCATGATCGCGACGTCGTCGCCGACGATGCGGCCCGCGACGACCATGTTGAAGGTGGCCTTCTCGAGCTGCGACCAGGTCGGGAACGCGACCCACTGGCCCTCGATCAGCCCGACGCGCACGCCGCCGACCGGGCCGGAGAACGGCAGGCCGGCGATCTGGGTGGAGGCCGACGCGGCGTTGATCGCCAGCACGTCGTACGGGTCGTCCGGGTTGAGGCTCTGGACGGTGATGACGACCTGGATCTCGTTGCGGAGACCGTCGGCGAAGGACGGGCGCAGCGGGCGGTCGATCAGGCGGCAGGTGAGGATCGCGTCGGTCGACGGGCGGCCCTCGCGGCGGAAGAACGCGCCCGGGATGCGGCCGGCGGCGTACATCCGCTCCTCGACGTCCACGGTCAGCGGGAAGAAGTCGAAGTGCTCCTTCGGGTGCTTCGACGCCGTGGTCGCCGACAGCAGCATGGTCTCTTCGTCCAGGTACGCGACGACGGCGCCGGCGGCCTGCTTGGCGAGCCGGCCGGTCTCGAACCGGACGGTGCGGGTGCCGAACCGGCCGTTGTCCAGAACGGCTTCGGTCTCGAACACGGTGACTCCGGTGGAGTCGGTCATATGGTCAATCTCCTCTTTGGTTCCTTCGTACGGCGAGAGTCTCCCACTGTGGGACCCGGTTCGCCCGAGAACGCTCGAGGAGGTGTGAGGCCGGTCTTCGATCGAAGCCCCCGGGTCCGTTGCCCGGGAACCACTACCGAGGACCGGCGAGATCGTTCCTCCAGCGCGATCGCGCCGTGTGGGGGGGGGTGTGCTTGCGGCGAGGGGGAGCGGCCGAAGCCGCTCCCCCTCGTCAGCACGCTATCGGCGCAGGCCGAGACGCTTGATCAGGTCCCGGTACCGCGCCACGTCCACCTTTTCCGTGTAGTTCAGCAGCCGGCGGCGACGGCCGACCAGCAGCAGGAGACCGCGACGGGAGTGGTGGTCGTGCTTGTGGGTCTTCAGGTGTTCGGTGAGGCCGATGATCCGCTTGGTCAGCAGCGCGACCTGGGCCTCGGGGGATCCGGTGTCCGAGTCGTGCAGCCCGTACTCGGCGAGGATCGTCTTCTTCTCATCGGTGGACAGCGCCACTGGTGGTGCTCCTTGTGCATCTAGTGCCGTGAGGCCCGCACCGCGCCACGCGGCCGGGTGAGACGGTCACGGCCGCCACGGACTGCAGCCGGACCCGGTTGCTGAGGTTACCAGCCGGTTGAACTGCGGCTTCAGGCGCGTACGGCTAGCTGGGCAGCACAGCCTCACCCGCGCCGCAGAGGCCAAGTCCGCAGCGTGCGGTACGGGCTGCCGCCGCCCATCAGCTCGACCCGGTCCGCGGTCCAGACGCGGCTGCGGAAACCCGCGAGCCGTTCCGCCCACTCCGCGGGCGGCTGCGTGCGCGAGCACCGCGCCAGCGTCAGGTGCGGACGGTAGGGACGGTCCTCGCCGGAAGCCACGGCTTCGGCAAGGCCGGGCAGGTCCTCCCCCGCCACTCCCAACCAGAGCACTCCCGGAAATGTTCCCGAACTCCGGAGCCGGACGTCAACGGATTTCCGGCCGTCCAGCGCCCGGTCGAGGAAGGCGCCGCATCCGGCCGGGTCGACCTCGCCGTAAAAGGCCAGCGTGATGTGCCATCCGGCCGGGTCGGACCAGCGCAGCAGCCGGTCCCGGCCGCCGAGCGCGCCGGCGATTTCCGCCGCGACGTCGGCGGGCGGGCGCAGCGCGGAGAACAACCGCATCGGCTTACTGGCCCGAGGCTCCCGCGCGGCGGAGCAGGTCGGCGATCGCCGGGTAGTCCTCGTCGAGCAGCTTCGCCGCCTCGGCGAGATTCTCGTCCTCGGCGACGTCGCGGATGCCCGCGAGCACGATCTTCTCGTCCGAGTTGACCGGGATGTTGTCGCGGCCGACGGTGGGCCGCGAATCGCGCACGTCCTCCAGCGCGGCCTGCATCGCGTCGCGGTCGCCCGCGGCGACCTCGGGCACCAGGATCTTGCGCTCGAGCATGATCATCCGGGCCAGCACGACCGGATTGCCGATCTTCGCCCGCCGCCCGCTCATCACCTGGCTCAGCATCGGCGCGCTGATCCCCAGCACCTCGGCCAGGAACGCCTGCGACACGTCGAAGGCCACGACCAGCCTGCGCACCCGATCGCCGAGCGGCTCCCCGTACCACTGCCGCTGCAGCGCGATGTTCCGCTGGACGATCTTGTGGTCCTCCACCTGGCTCCGCTCCCCTAGCGCTGTCGTCCCGCGGCGACCGGCCGCGGGATGTGCTCCTCCGGCCCGGCGCCGCCGGCCCATCTTGCCACTCCGGACGCCCCCGCCGGGCCGGAACGCCCGATTCGCCCCGGGTCCGGCCCGCCCCGGGGCGCGCTCCGCTCAGCTGTCCGAGCCGAGCGCTTCCCTGGTCCGGGCCACGTCCTCGTCGATCTTCTTCACGAGATCGGCCGACGCGCCGAACCGCGCTTGATCCCGCAACCGGGTGACAAAGTCCAGCGCGACGTGCTGGCCGTAGAAGTCCTCGTCGACGTCCAGCACGAACGCCTCGACGGTGCGTTCGCGGCCGGAGAACGTCGGGTTCGTACCCACCGACACCGCCGCGCGCAGCCGCCGGTCCGGGTCGGACAGCCGGCTGAACCAGGCCGTGTAGACGCCGTCCGCGGGCACGGCGGCGAACCGCGCGGTGGACAGGTTGGCCGTCGGGTAGCCGAGGTCGTGGCCCCGGCCGTCGCCGCGGACGACGATGCCCTCCAGCCGGTGCGGGCGGCCGAGCGCGTCGGACGCGGCCACCACGTCGCCGGCGTCGATGCACGAGCGCACGTAGGTGGAGGAGAAGGTGATGTCGTTGGCGCCGCGGTCGTCGTCGAGCGAACGGCCCTGCAGCTCCGCGCCGTAGGCGACGAACCCGAAACGGCGGCCGAGTTCGCGCAGCAGCGCGACGTTGCCCGCGGCCTTGGCCCCGAAGGTGAAGTTGTCGCCGACCAGCACCGCGGCCGCGTGCAGCCGGTCGACCAGCACCTCGTGCACGAACTCGTGCGGGCTCAGCCGCGACAGCTCCAGGGTGAAGGGCAGCACGCAGAAGACGTCCACGCCCAGCCCTTCGACCAGCTGGGCCTTGCGCCGCAACGTGGTCAGCTGCGCGGGATGGCTGCCCGGGCGCAGCACCTCGGACGGATGCGGGTCGAAGGTGAGCACCACGCTGGGCACGCCGCGTTCGGCCGCCGTCGCCACGGTGCGCTTGATCAGTTCCTGGTGCCCGCGGTGCACGCCGTCGAACACGCCGATGGTGACCACGCACCGTCCCCAGCCGCCCGGGAGGTCCCCGAGCCCACGCCACCGCTGCACTGTTGTCAACTCTCCCCGAGCAAGGTGCCTTTGCCCCCACCCTATGCGGGCAGGAGGACCACCACCGAGCGGGTCACTCCCTCGGTGTCCGAGGCCAGCGCGAGCACGTGGCCGTCCGGCGCGAACAGGCCGTAAGTGCCGGTGATTCCCGCAGCCGGGATGCGCCTGCCGTACTGGACCGCCTTGGCGGTGGCCGCGTCGAGATCCCGGCGCGGGAACGCGGCGGCGACAGCGGCGTCGAGGTCCAGGGACAGTTCCGGGGTCTCCTCGAGCTGGTCGAGCGTGCGCGCGCGGGCGAGCGTGAACGGCCCGACTGTGGTGCGGCGCAAGGCTTTCAGGTGCCCGCCGACGCCGAGCCCGGCGCCGAGATCCCGGGCGAGCGCGCGGACGTAGGTGCCGGACGAGCATTCGACGATCGCGTCGATCTCGATCCGGTCGTCCTCACGGCGGAGACCCAGAACGTCGAAGCGGTGCACAGTCACCGGCCGCGGCGGGATGACGACGTCTTCTCCCGCGCGCACCCGGGCGTAGGCGCGCTTGCCGTCGATCTTGACGGCGGAGACGGCACTGGGCACCTGCTGGATGTCGCCGGTCAGCGCGGCGATGCCGTCGGCGATCTGCTCGTCGGTGACGGCGGCGAGAGTCTCCGGCGCGGCATCGGTTTCGGCCAGCGGTTCGCCTTCGGCGTCGTCGGTGGTGGTGGACCGGCCGAGCGACAAGGTGGCGAGGTAGGTCTTGCGGTCGAGGGCGAGGTGGCCGAGCAGTTTGGTGGCACGTTCGATGCCGAGCACCAGGACGCCGGTCGCCATCGGGTCGAGCGTGCCAGCGTGGCCGACCTTGCGGGTGCCCATGATCCGCCGCGCCCGCGCGACCACGTCGTGCGACGTCATTCCCGCCGGTTTGTCGACGATGAGCAGTCCGGGCGGCGGGGCGGGGCGACGCGGTTCTTTCGGGCGAGACACGGCGGAAACCCTACCTAGCCGGGGTTTCACGGGCGGCGCCCGGTTCGGGCGGGGGTGTGGGCGGCGAAAAGGCTGGGGTGACTGGCTTGAGCGGGCGGGCTGGGTTGTCGTGAGTGGCAATGCCGGTTAGAACCGGCACGGCCACTCACGAGCGCCCGGAGCAAGCATTGCGGGCGGAGCGGCTGTCGCCGGGAAGGGTCGAGGCAGTTCGGTCAGGCGGCGGCCACAGCCTCTTCCGGTGCGCGGTCCCAGCGGTGCCTCCGGATCTGGACCGGGACTTCCTCCCCGCGCGCCTCGGCGGCGAACACGTGGGCGCGGGCGCGGCGCCACCACACCAGCATCTTGGTCGCCCCGAACGCCAGCACGGCCACCACGACCAGCAGCGCGATCCGGAAGTTGCCGCCGGTCGCCTGGAGCAGGATGCCGATCAGCAGGGCGGTCACGGTGGTCGCGAGGAAGCCGCCGACGTTCACCACTCCGGTCGCGGTTCCGACGCGCGACAGGGGGTTGTAGTCGCGGGCGATGGCGAAGCCGATCATCGACGCCGGGCCGCCCAGGGTGAGGAACGCGAATGCCGGGACGAGGACGCCCACCGGGACGTGGCCGTTCCAGCCGAGCAGCACCGCCCATACGATCGCCGCGCCGCTGAGGTAGCCGACGACCAGCGGCACCCGCAGCGCCGGGGAGCGGCCGATCACCGCGCCCAGCAGCGGGCCGCCGGCCATCGAGCCGAAGACGAAGACGGTCAGCAGCGCGCTCGCGGTCGCGGCGGGCAGACCCTCGCCTTGCACCAGGAACGGCATGCCCCACAACAGGGTCAGCACGTTCGGCGCGAACATCGTCGAGAAGTGCACCCAGAAACCCAGCCGGGTGCCGGGGGTTCGCCAGGCCAGCTTGACCTGCGCGGCCAGTTCCGCCGGGCGCACGGGTTCGCGCTTGCGTTCCGGCACGCCTTCCGGGGTGTCGCGGACGCGCAGCACGACCGGCACCGCGTACAGGACCGTCACGGCACCGACGACGAGGAAGGTGACTGTCCATCCTGGACCGTCGAGGAGCAGGGTGAGCGGGACGGTCGCGGCGAGGTTGCCGATGTAGCCGACGCAGGAGGTGAAGGACGCGAGCAGCGCGTAGCGGTGGGCTGGGAAATGCGCGGCGACAAGGCGCAGGACGCTGACGAAGGTGAGCGCGTCGCCGAGGCCGAGGACGCCGCGGGCCACCAGGCCGAGCGCGTAGGTGTCGGCGATGCCGAGCAGCAGCTGCCCGGAGCCGAGGATCAGGACGGCGGCGGTGAGCACGCGCCGCGGGCCGTAGCGGTCGACCAGCACGCCGGTCGGGATCTGCATGGCCGCGTAGACACCGACCTGCAGGACGGTGAAGATGCCGAGCGCGGCGGACCCGACGCCGAAGCGTTCGGCCGCCTTCAGCCCGGCGACGCCGAACGAGGTGCGGTGGAAAACGGCGAGCAGGTACACCGTGACCGCGGTGAGCCAGATGAGCCAGGACCGGACAGGGGCGCGGCCGGCGGGCGTCAAGGGTTCCTCCAGAGAGCAGGCGAGCGTCGGACAGAGGAGGACGACGACGCTGCCGCCTCGATTGTTGTATCGCCTCAGCAACCTCGAGACATAGCCGTAACCGGGGTGTGTTTCACCACAGATCCGCTTCGCCCCGGATTCCGACGACTGTGTCGCCGCCGACCCAGACGTCGTCGCCGTCCCGTTCGACGTGCACCCGCCCGCGCCTGCCGAGCCGCGTGCCCTGCGCCGCGACGTACGACTCGGGCGCGACGCCGTCGCCGATCAGCCACTGGCCGAGCGCCGCGTTGAGGCTGCCGGTGACCGGGTCCTCGACGACGTCGCTGAACGCGCGGACCTCGAACGCCGTCTCGGAGCCAGCCGGCTGCGCACCCGCGACGCCCACCTTGAACGAGCCGAGCGCACCGAAGTCCGGCTCGATCGCGAGGACGGTCGCCGCGTCGCGCAGCAGCAACGCGACCCAGCCGGGACCGTTGTCCGCCCAGCGCGCGTCGAGGACGTCGGCGTCGCCGAGGTGCAGACCGCGTTTCACCGCGGCGAGGTCGGCGTCGTCTACCGGACCGCCGCGGCGGAGCGGAGGAGCGGCGAACGCCAGCCGGTCGCCGTCGCGCCGCACCCGGACCAGGCCGGCCCCGCATTCCTGCACGAGGTGCCCGGCTTTCGGCACTCCCCCGGCGGCCAGCCACGCCCGCGCGGACCCGATCGTCGGATGCCCGGCGAACGGCAGCTCGCCGTGCGGGGTGAAGATCCGCACGCGGTAGTCGGCGGCCGGGTCGGACGGCTCCAGCAGGAACGTGGTCTCGCTGAGGTTCGTCCACCGGGCGAACGCGGCCATCCGCTCGTCGGACAGCGCGTCCGCGCCGTGCACGACAGCGAGCGCGTTGCCTCGGGTGAGCTCGTCGGCGAAGACGTCGACCTGGGTGAACTTCGGCATGCGCCCACCCTCGCATCCGCCGGTCGGCGGCGGCGACCGAGTTGTCGCGTGAGTTACGCCATCAAGCCTCCCTGACCGCGCCGACCACGGCCCACCGCCCGGACCGCCACCGCGCTACGACCGCCGCCAGCCGGAACACCATGAACAGCGACAATCCGGTCCAGATCCCGCTCAATCCCCAGCCCAGCGCCAGCGACAGCCAGATCAGCGGCAGGAACCCGAGCCCGGCGCTGACGAGCGTCGCGGTGCGGAGGAAGGCGGCGTCGCCCGCACCGAGGAGTACGCCGTCGAGCGCGAACACCACGCCCGCGATCGGTTGCAGCGCCACGAAGAACCACCACGCGTGCGGGATTTCGCCGAGCACTCCCGGGTCGGACGTGAACGCGTGCGGCAGGACGCTCCACAACGCCGCGAACAGCACGCACAGGAAACAGCCGAGGGCGAGGCCGTATCCGGTGATCTGGTTGGCCACCCCGCGCGCCTGCCGCGCCGCACCCGCGCCGAGCGCCGCGCCGACGAGCGATTGCGCGGCGATCGCGACTGAATCGAGCACCAGGGACAGGAACGTCCAGAGCTGCAGGACCACCTGGTGCGCCCCGACCGCCTCGGTCGAGGTGCGCGCGGCCACCGCGGCGGCGGACACGAAGCACGCCTGGAACGCGAAACTGCGCAACACCAGGTCCCGGCCGAGACCCAGTTGCGCCCGCATCACCGCGAAATCCGGCCGCAACGGCACCTTTTCCCGCACCAGCGCGGCGACGAACATCGACGCGGACACCACCTGCGCGACGACGTTCGCGATCGCCGACCCCTCCAGCCCGAGACCGGCGGCATACACCAGCACCGGGCACAAAACGGCCGAGATTCCGTTGCCCGCCAAGACATAACGCAACGGACGGGTGGCGTCCTGCACGCCGCGCATCCAGCCGTTGCCCGCCATCGTGACGAGGATCAGCGGCGCGCCGAACAACGCGATCCGCAGCCACGACACGGCCGCCGCGGCGATCTCGTCGCTGCCCGAAAGCGCGCGGGCGATCGGCCCCGCCAGCAGTTGCCCCGCGACGAGCAGCACCAGCCCGACCAGCACCCCGAGCCAGGTGGCCTGCACGCCCTCGCGGACCGCGTCGGCGCGCCTGCCCGCGCCGTGCAGCCGCGCGGTGCGCGAGGTGGTGCCGTACGACAGGAAGGTGAGCTGCGTGGAGACCTGCGACAACACCACGCCGCCCAGCGCGAGGCCGGCGAGCGGCAGCGCACCGAGATGGCCGACGACGGCGGTGTCGACCAGCACGTAGAGCGGCTCGGCGGCGAGCACGCCGAGCGCGGGCACGGCGAGCCCGAACACTCGGCGGGGCGGGATGCGGTCACCGCTGACGGCGGTGGTCGTGGCGTTTTCGGACACGGGGACGAGAGTAGCTACCGGGTCCGACAATTCCGGCGGGGCGGAGGCTGCGGTTCGCTGAGGTGGGTGACAGGAGTGGGGAATGTGGTTGCGGGGCAAGGGGATTCTGCTGGGTTCGCGGCGGATTCCCGGGATGCGGGAGGTTTGTTCGGATGGCTTGGCTTTGGCTGCGGGCATGCTGGACGGGCATGCCTGGGAGCGCAGGCAACCGGCGTTTCAGCGGGGCGGACGGTCGGTTTTTGGCTGCGATCACGACGGACGGACAGACCTGGGAGCGCGCAGCGGACCGCCAGCGGCTCGGGCAGGGGCTCTGCTAGCTCGGCTTCATCTGCGGGCATGCCGGACGGACACACCTGGGAGCCAGCGGACCGGCAGCGTCTCGGGCAGGGGCTCTGCTAGCTCAGCTTCATCCGCGCGCATGCCGGACGGACACACCTGGGAGCCAGCGGACCGGCAGCGTCTCGAGCAGGAGCTCTGCTAGCTCAGCTTCATCCGCGCGCACGACGGACGGACACACCTGGGAGCGCGCAGCGGACCACCAGCGTCTCGGGCAGGGACGCTCTGCTAGCCCAGCTTCATCTGCGCGCATGCCGGGCGGCATGCCCGCAGGCGCACAGCGGACCGCCAGCGTCTAGGAGCAAGAGACCAGCGCCCGTATCTCCCGCCGGACGGCTATCGCAGGCCGAGGGAGATGCGTTTCGACACGCGGTCCCCAGGAGCGCTGGCGAACCCGCGCCAAACGCCCCGCCCGGATCAGGAAGCCCGCAGCAGCGGTGCCCTCCCCAGCGCCACACGCAGCCGCTCCAATACCTCCTCCGTCGGGCCTTCCGCCGTGCACCCAGCAGCCATCCGATGACCTCCCCCGCCGAATTCCGCGGCGGCGGCCGATACGTCGATGTCACCGGCCGAGCGCAGCGAGACCGTCCACACTGGACCCGGCCCGGCCTCCTTCAGCACCGCCGCGACCCCCGCCTCCCGCGTAGCGCGCACGACGTCGATCACCGACTCGACCTCCTCGAGCCGCACCGTCGCCGCGGCTGCCGCGCGCACTACCGTGTGGACGAAGCCGAATCCTTGCGCCCCTTCGGGTTCCAGCCTGGCCTCGGACAGGACCGTCGCCAGCATCGGCAGCCACGCGAACGGGTGATCGTCGACGATTCGGCGGGCTACCTCGCCCGGGTCCGCCCCGGCTTCCAGGAGGCGCGCGGCGATCCGGTGAGTTTCGGGGCTGGCCCGGCGGAAGCCGCTGGTGTCGGTGACCACCCCGGCGTACAGGCAGCGAGCGGCGGCCGCGTCCAGGTCGGCACCCATCGTTTCGATGATCCGCGTGACCAGGATCGCCGTCGCTTCGGCGGTCTCGTCCACGACGTGGTGGGTGCCGTAGCGGGCGTTCGTCGCGTGGTGGTCGACGACCAGGACCTGCCCGCCCGCATCGCGGACCGCGGCGACTCGCGGGGCGAGCCTGCCCAGGCGGGCCAGGGTCGGGGTGTCGAGCGCGACCAGCAGGCCGTCGGTCGGAGGGAGATCTTCGACCGGGGTGATCAGGCCGTCGACGTCCAGCCAGGCCAGTGTTTCCGGGGCCTCGTCCGGCTCGCCGAAAGCGACCCGGACGCGCGCGCCGCCGCGATGCAGCACGTGGCCCAGGGCCAGCGCGCTGCCGAGGGCGTCGGCGTCGGGGCGCACGTGTCCGAGCAGCGTCACGTCGGTGGCCCCGGCCAGCAGTGCGGCGGCGGCCTCGATGTCCTGTACCAGGGAAGCTGTCACAAAGTGTCACGCTACGCTCTGCGGGATGCCTGAGTACGTGATCCTCGTTCTTCCTTCCGCCAACCGCGTGTACGCCGCGTCGTCGCCGGCGCTGCTGCGCGCCGAGCTGGCGGCCTTCGGCGCTGGTCTTTCCGCCGAGGTGTCGGCGATCGAAGAGATCGAACTCGGCGGCGTCGGGTACGTGAAATTCGCCTGCGCGGCTCCTCTCGGCGAGCGAGACCTGGCGCTGCTGTCGAACCTGTCCTCGCTGTACGCCCTGTTCGAACTGGGCGACGGCGTGCTGCGGCCGGTTGCCGTGCACCCGCTGGCGAAGGCGGACTCGGACCTGCTGACGATCCAGAAGTACCCGGGCAAGACCAACGAGCAGTTCACCAAGCTGCTGCTCAACCTCACCCTGCTGGCGACCGCGCGGCCCGCGGACTGGCCGGACCGCGAGCTGCACGTGCTCGACCCCCTGTGCGGCCGCGGAACGACGCTCAACCAGGCCGTGATGTACGGCTTCGACGCCACCGGCCTGGACGTCGACGAGCGCGACTTCGAAGCGTACGAACAGTTCGTGAAGACGTGGCTGCGCACGAAGCGCGTGAAGCACACCGCGGAGACCGGGCAGCTGCGACGCAACAAGGTCCGCCTCGGCCGTCGGCTGGACATCGAGTACGCGTTCGACAAGGACGACTACAAGGCCGGCCGCATCCGTCGGCTCAGCTACCTCAACGCGGACACCCTGACGACCGACGAGGTCCTTCGCCCGGCATCGGTGGACCTCATCGTGACCGACGCGCCGTACGGCGTGCAGCACGGCAGCCACCGCGACACCGGCCTGGCCCGCAGCCCGCGCGACCTCCTCGCGGCGGCGGTCCCGGTGTGGAACCGCGTGCTGCGGCCGGGCGGGGCGCTGGGGATCTCGTGGAACACGCACGTGCTGCCGCGCGAGGAACTGGTGGCGATCCTGGAGCGGGCGGGGCTGGCGGTGCGGTCGGGCGGGCCGTACGAGGAGCTGGCGCACCGGGTGGACCAGGCGATCGTGCGCGATCTTGTGGTGGCGGGAAAGCCGCTCTGAACCGATCGCGGAATAGCGTTACCGCACGCAGGAATTGTTCACCGAAATGAGTGAACGAGGGTTCGGTGCGAGCGAATTTCGCCGCTCATTTAACCCCCAGAGTTGACCGCTCGCCGAAAGCGCGGGCCGGAAGTGGCGCGGCAGCGGCGAGGTCCGGCAGTCTCGGGCGAGAGATGGACACCACAGCGCAGCCAACCCCGACCCCTCTCTCCGTACCCACGGCCGCCCTGGCGACCTGCACTCCGGATCAGCTCGGAATCTTTCCCTTGAGCGACGACGGCAGGTACGGCCGCACGGTGCCGGAAACGACGATCTACTTCCCGCGGAAACACGATGCGGAACTGGAATCCGTCATCACGGCGGCCGCGGGCGGAACGAGCCGGATGGCCATTCTTATTGGCGATCCGGCAACGGGAAAGAAACGTGCGTTGTGGGAGGCGATCCGCGCGAACGACGACGGGTCCTTCCTCCTCCGCCACTGGGAGATCTGGCCAGGACTCAGTCCCTGCACCCCGGAAGAGCTGCTGGCGAACGAGAGCGGGCTGGCTCCGTGGACGGTGGTGTGGCTTCCGGCCGCCGAGCGGTGCCTCTTGTCCGGCGACAGCGAACTCGACGACCGCGTCGCCCGATGCCTGCGCAATCTCCTCGGCGACGAGACCCGCGCCCCCTGCCTGATCCTGATCACCCTGACCCGCGAGAGCTGGAAAACGCTCAACGCGCCGTCCGGCCGGAAATCGCCTGGCCCGGACCGTCCCAACGTCCAGCTTCTCCTGCGGCAGGGAACTGTCATCCGGGTGGCCGAGTCCTTCACCAAGATCGAACTCTGCAAGGCGCGCGATTCTCCTGAACCGAGGCTGGCCGAAGCAGCGGCGAGCGCACCGGACGGCCGCGTGATCCAGACTCTCGTCGCCGAACCGGAACTTCACACGCGGTACCGCGACGCGGGCCTGGAACCTCGCGCGCTGCTGGATTTCCTGATCGCGGCACAGCACGCAGGACACGGCCGATGGTTGCCGCGCGACGTTTTGCGTCAGGGCGCGCAAGCTTTTCTCGGAAGCCGTACGCCCGATTCAGCCGAGTGGTTCGCCGAAGCGTTGAGCGAGTTGACTGAGCAGGTACACGGCGGAGCCGCGGTATTGATCCGGAAATCCGGGGAACACGGCGAGACGACGGACTCGTACTGCCTCACCCCCTCGCTCGAGCGGCGTTTCGTGACCGGGGCGGCGAAGCTGGTCTTGCCGAACGAGCTGGTGTGGCCGGTGCTGCTCGAGAAGGCAGATCCTGAAAACTGCCACGCCCTGGCGAAAGAATGCGAAAAACGCCACCTCCTGGAATTGAGCGCTCAGTTCTTCTCGAGGGCCGCTGAGAACGGATGCCCGCGCGCACGCGCCGAACTCGCCGCGATGCTGGCCAGGGCCGGCCGGATCGACGACGCGATCAGCCAGTACGAAACGATCGTGCGAACCAGCTTCGATCCGGACCACGTCGAAGCCGCCGTCCGCGAAGGAGCCAGAATACTTTTCGCCGCCAAGCGGCCCAAAGACGTCCTCGACTGGCTCGGCCCGCTCGTCGCCGAAGGAAACCGTTCCGCCGAGGTACTGGTCGCGGTAGCGCACACCCAGCTCAAGCAGCCGCGCAAAGCGCTGGCTATTCATCAGCGGCTCGCCGAGAAGGGAGATCTGCATTCGGCGGCTGTCGTGGCCGAGGGCATCGCATTCCGGGAGGACTCCCCCAGGCAGCCGCCTCGCCGGATCCCGCTGACGCCGGACGAGCGGGCTGAGGACCAGCAGCGCCGGCAGGCGCACCTCGACGAAGCGGTCTGCTATCTGACCGAACTGGGCGAACGCACCGGGCTCGACCTGCTGCCGATGATCACGGACCTGACCGTCGACGCGGCCGGGCCCGAAGCCGCGATCAGAATGCTCTCGGCGAAAGCGACCGCACACGGCCGGCACGACGCCTACCTCCTCGGAGCCCAGGTGCTGGCTTCGGCCGGCCAGGTTGAAGACGCGCTCGATTGGGTCGCGGCGGCGCGGCAATACGACGTCCCGGGCGCGGTGGCCGCCGCAGTGCGGGTAAACCTGAGCACAGATCTGATGACCGCACAGCGACTTGCCCTCGCATGCGCGGCCGACGGCGATGCCGCACCGCTGATCGCCGTCGGCGACGCCTTCTCCGCCTCGGATCGTCCGCGAAAAGCTCTCGACTGCTACTACGAGGCAGCCGAACATGAACCCCGGGCGTTGGGCGCTGCAGCGCTCGCTGCCGCCCGGCACGGCCTGTTCGACGACGCCGCCGGCTGCTACCGGACCGCCCAGCGAGCGGGCGACGCCCCGGACCCCGCCGAGATCGCCCTGCTGCTCTGCGGCTTCGGGGAGGCCAGGAAAACCTCAGATTCCGAGTATTCCGAGCCGATCGCTCAAGCACTGAAGTGGTACGTCGGAACCGCCCCGCTGACCACCGGCGCGCTAGCTCCGGTCGCTCGGTACATCGCGGAGGTCTACGCCAAGGACCTGGTCGAGGCTTATCGCACGCGCGAGGACGTTTCCTGGAACCACTCGCTGCTCTGGGTCGCCGACGCGCTCGTCGACGCCGACAACGTCCGGCCCGACGGGACCGACAGGGCGACCGTGAGCGGATCCGGTGTGGAACTCGCGTCGTCCACCCTCCTGGTCGTGGCTTCCGGCCTCTACTCCGAAGCAGCCAACGCGGGATCGGCGCTGGCCAGAGAACGGGCTGTGCGCCTCTTGATAAAGCGCCAGAGCTTCGCGGAGGCGGCCCAGCTGCTCAGTTCCACTAGCACCTGCCCGCCGGCCCGGCTGCCCGGCCTTCGGGCGGAGGCTCTCGCCGGACTGGGAGATCTGGCCGAAGCGGAGCGGATGATCGAGCAGCAGATCGCGGACGACGATTTCAGCTCCGCAGCCGGCGTCGCCCGTGGATTTCTCTTGCACGGAAAGCTCGACACAGCACCAGAAAACCGTGACAAGGCCCGGAAAAACCGTGACAAAGCGTGGGAACTCGCGGAGCGCGGAGTCCGCAGCGGCGACATCGAATGCCATGTCCTGCTGGCTGATCTCCGCCGCAACGTCGGCCAGCCGGGGAGGGTGCTCGACCTCTACTGCACCGCATTGGCTTACGGTCATCCGCGTGCGAGCAGGCGCATCGAACACTACCTCGCGTCCTCGGAAGCGCCGGACTGGAGCCATAAGCAGTTCCGCAAGTACGGGCTCGATCCGCGTGGGGAAATCGCGGGAGCCTGGTATGTTCCGGATTCCCGCGAGGCTGAGCGGTGAGGGGTGCGCGGCTCCCGATTCGCCGCCGGCTCCGGACGTTAGCCGTTGCCGGGGCCGCAGCGGCCGGGGCTGTCGCTTTGTTGTGGTTCCTGCTCGGACCTTTCGTGTCCTGGGTCGGCGGTGCCGACGTCGCACGCCTCGCGGTCGCCGAGCGAACCGCCGTCCTGAGCGGCATTCGCGGCCAGATAGCCAGTTTTCTCGCTCCCCTCGGCATCAGCGTCCCGGCTTGGGCCGCGGTCAGGAAACTTCTCCTCGACCGCGACAAGCAGGTCACCGATATCTATGCCACGGCGATCGGCCATCTCGGCTCCGAGCGCACTTCGACGCGAGCAGGCGGGGTCCGGACCCTGGAAAGAATGTACGAAGATTCTCCTCGCGACCGGGCCCGGGTTGTCGAAACGCTCACGGACTTCCTGCGCAGCCACGGAGGAACGGGAGGACCGCTGCCGCTGGACGTCAGAGTCGCGCTTCGGGCGCTGCGCACTCACCCTCCTCCTCAGGGAGCACGGCTCGACCTCGTCCGCGTACAACTGGCCGGGGCCGAGCTGAGGCTGACCGACTTTCGTAACGCGAACTTCGCTGCGGCGAAGTTGACCGACGCGGACTTCGCTGAGGCGCGGCTCGACTGCGCCGATTTCACGGGTGCGACCCTGACCTCGGCGCAGCTGGCAGGTGCGAAGTTGCCCGCCGCGGCCCTCGATCGTGCCAACTGCCGTCGTGCGAACCTGCGTGGCGCGGTGCTGACCCGGGCCAGTCTCTGCAGCACCGATCTGACCGAGGCCGTCCTGTCGGACGCCGACCTCAGCAATGCCGATCTGACCGGGGCGACCCTGGCTCGCGCCGACGTGTCCGGCGCGATGTTCGAGCACGCCGTCCTCGTCGGCGTCGACCTCAGATCGGTGCGCGGGCTCAGCCGGGACGCGCTTCGGCTGGCCGTCACGGACGCCACCACGAAGCTGCCGCCGGAACCGGCTGCCGGGTAGCGCGCCGGCTCCCGGCGCTCGATCGCTGTCCACACGTTCAATAGTCGTGTTACCAATTGCCTACACAACCCCGGCTACCCGAACCGGTGATTCCGCTACGTCAGCCGCGGTCCGACGAACCTCAGCACCTCGGGCAGCACGCCCCGCCAGTACTCCGCCGTGTGCTCCCCCGGCGTGATCCGCGCGACCTCCGGCTTGGCGCTGCTGATCAGCTTCCGGTTGGCCGCCAGGAACGGATCCCCGTCGCCGCACCACACGCCGAGCCCCCGGGTCGGGAGTTCGTCCACGTGTTGCAGCGGATCGGCGGCCGTCCAGTCGTTCTGGGACGGGAAGATGTGCCGGGTGCGGGCTTCGGGCCAGGTGCGGAACAGCGCCGCGCTGCAGGTGGCCACCGCGGTCACGTCGCGGCGGCGCCGGGCGAGGTTCAGGGCTCCGAAGCCGCCCATGGAGATGCCGAGGACTCCGGTCATCGGGCGGAGGCCGGCCTCGGAGAGCCAGCCGGGGAGTTCGTCGGCGAGCATGCGGCGCGGGTCGTCGTCGCCGTCGGGGACCCAGTAGTGGCTGCCGTCGACCGCGACGACCGCGAACGGCCGGACGCCGGACCGCACCGCGGCGGTGAGGGCCGCGGGCAGGTCCAGGTCCATGAAGGTGCGGGCGTTCGACCCGCGGCCGTGCAGCGCGACGCAGACCGGCAGGCCGGTGCTGGGGATGCCGTCGGGCGTCATGAGCACTACGTCGACGTCGCGGCCCCGGGCCGCAGAGCGCCTGCGGTGGATCGTGATCGACGCCTTCAGGGGCGACGGGCTGGAGGCCGGGGCAGCCGAGGACGGCGCAGCCACCGGGGCGGAGCGCCCGGAGCAGGCGGAGACGAGCGCCGCGGCACTGCCGAACAGCAGGCCCCGTCGCGTGACACCGGGCTTTGACTGCATCGCTTCAGCCGCGCGTCTCCTCTTCTGCCTGCTCCTCGTCCTCTTCGGCACGAGGAGCCTTGTAAGGGTCCGCGTCGCCCGCGGGCTGGGCTCCGGTCGCCCGGCGGGCCACCTCGGCGTCCGACTCGCGGGCTTTCGCGAGCAGTTCTTCGATGCGGCGGGCGTCGTCCGGGACGCTGTCCGCGACGAAGGTGAGCGTCGGGGTGTAGCGGACGCCGGTGCCCTGTCCCACCTTGGTGCGCAGGACGCCGCGCGCGGCTTCCAGCGCGGCCGCGGCGCTCGCGAAGTCCGGCTCCGCGTCGAGGCTTTCGCCGAGCACCGTGTAGTACACCGTGGCGTCGTGCAGGTCCGCAGTGACGCGGGCGTCGGTGATGGTCACCGAGCCCAGTCGCGGGTCCTTGACGTCGTGTTCGATCGCCGAGGCCACGATCTGCGAGATCCGCTTGGCGAGCTTGCGTGCCCGAGCGGGATCGGCCATGGCTGAGGTCTCCTTCTCCGGATTTCCCGGTGTTCTAGTCGTCCGGGCCGAGCAGCCGGCGGCGCGCGGAGAGCAGTTCGAACTCGGGGCGTCCGGCCGCGAACCGCTCGCACGCGTCGAGCACGTCCCGGATGTGCTCTCCGTCGGGGGCGACCGCGGCGACGCCGATGAGCGCGCGCCGGTGCAGGTCCAGATGTCCCGCCTCGGCGACCGAGACGGAAAACCGCTTCCGCAGTTCGGCCACCACCGGCCGCACCACGGATCGTTTCTGCTTCAACGAATGCACGTCGTCGAGCAGCAGGTCGAGCTCTAGGGCTCCGACAAACATAGGCTGCGAAGTTGTGCCGCGAGGGCGGTCCGGGGTGCGCGCCTGGCGCACCCCGGACCGGTCACTCACGCACGGGGCTTCTCCCGCTGTTCGTAGGTCTCGATCACGTCGTCGACCTTGATGTCGCTGTACGAGCCCAGCGTGAGACCGCACTCGTACCCTTCCCGGACCTCGACCACGTCGTCCTTGAAGCGGCGCAGCGAGTTGATCGGCAGGTTCTGCGCGACCACGTTGCCGTCGCGCAGGAGGCGGGCCTTGGCGTTGCGCCGGATCTCGCCGGACATGACCAGGCAACCCGCGATCGTGCCGATCTTGGAGGACTTGAAGACGTCCCGGACCTCGGCGCGGCCCAGTTCGACCTCTTCGTACTCCGGCTTGAGCATGCCCTTCAGCGCCTGCTCGATCTCCTCGATCGCCTGGTAGATGACCGTGTAGTAGCGCACGTCGACGCCCTCGCGGGTGGCCCGCTCGGTCGCCTTGCCCTGCGCCCGGACGTTGAACCCGAGGACGATCGCGTCGGACGCGGTCGCCAGGTCGATGTCCGATTCGGTCACGCCGCCGACGCCGCGGTGCACCACGTTCAGCTCGACGTCTTCGCCGACGTCCAGCTGCAGCAAGGCCGCTTCGAGCGCCTCGACGGTACCCGAGTTGTCACCCTTGATGATCAGGTTGAGGCTGCTCGTCTCCTTCAAGGCGGAGTCGAGGTCCTCGAGGCTGACCCGCTTGCGGCGCGACGCGTTGAGCGCGTTGCGGGTGCGGGCGGAGCGGCGCTCGGCGATCTGCCGGGCGACGCGGTCCTCGTCGACCACCAGGAAGGTGTCGCCCGCTCCCGGCACCGAGGTGAACCCGATGACCTGGACCGGACGCGAGGGCAGCGCCTCGGTGACGTCCTCGTTGTGCTCGTCGACCATCCGGCGGACGCGGCCGTAGGCGTCGCCCGCCACGACCGAGTCGCCCACGCGCAGCGTGCCGCGCTGGACCAGGACGGTGGCCACCGGGCCGCGGCCGCGGTCGAGGTGCGCCTCGATCGCGACGCCCTGGGCCTCCATGTCCGGGTTGGCCCGGAGGTCCAGAGCCGCGTCCGCGGTCAGCAGGATCGCCTCGAGAAGCCCGTCGATGTTGATGTTCTCCCGCGCGGAGATCTCGACGAACATCGTGTCGCCGCCGTACTCCTCGGCGATGAGGTTGTACTCGGTGAGCTGCTGCCGGATCTTGTCCGGGTTCGCGCCCTCCTTGTCGATCTTGTTGATCGCGACCACGATCGGGGCCTTCGCGGCCTGCGCGTGGTTGATCGCCTCCACCGTCTGCGGCATGACGCCGTCGTCGGCCGCCACCACGATCACCGCGATGTCGGTCGAGTTCGCGCCTCGGGCACGCATGGCGGTGAACGCCTCGTGGCCCGGGGTGTCGATGAAGGTGATCAGGCGCGGGTTGCCCTCGAGCTCGGTCTCGATCTGGTAGGCGCCGATGTGCTGGGTGATCCCGCCGGCCTCGCTTTCGCGGACCTTCGTCTTGCGGATCGTGTCCAGCAGCCGGGTCTTACCGTGGTCGACGTGACCCATGATGGTCACGACCGGCGGCCGGACCTGCAGGTCCTCCTCGCCGCCGGCGTCGTCGCCGTAGGTGATGTCGAAGGTCTCGAGCAGCTCGCGGTCCTCCTCCTCGGGGGAGACGACCTGGACGACGTAGTTCATCTCGCCGCCGAGCAGCTCGAGGATGTCGTCCGACACGGACTGCGTCGCGGTGACCATCTCGCCGAGGTGGAAGAGCACCTGCACCAGCGAAGCCGGGTTGGCGTCGATCTTCTCGGCGAAGTCGGTCAGCGAAGCGCCGCGCGGCAGCCGGATCGTCTCGCCCTGCCCCTTGGGCAGGCGGACGCCGCCGACGCTGGGCGCCTGCATGTTGTCCATGTACTCCTGGCGCTTCTGCCGCTTCGACTTGCGGCCCTTGCGCGAGGGCCCGCCGGGACGGCCGAAGGCGCCTGCCGTGCCGCCGCGGCCGCCGGGGCCGCCACGACCGCCGCCGCCGCGGAAACCGCCGCCGCCTGCCGGGGCGCCACCGCCGCCGCCAGGACGGAAGCCGCCGCCGCCACCGCCGCCGCCACCGGGACGGAAGCCGCCGCCACCGCCGCCGCCACCGGGGCCGCCGCGGAAACCGCCGCCACCGCCGCCGCCCGGACGACCGCCGCCGCCACCGGGACGACCGCCGCCGCCGCCGGGACCGCCTCGGCCGCCTGCCGGTCCGGCAGGACGGGCACGGCCCGGCATCATGCCGGGGTTCGGGCGCGGGGGCATGTTGCCCGGGCTCGGCCGGTTGCCGCCGCCCTGTCCGCCGGGACGCGGCGGACGCTCTCCGCCGCCCTGGCCGCCGCCCGGACGCGGGGGACGGTTGTCGCCGCCCTGACCGGGGCCGGGGCGCTGGGCGGGCGGACGCGGGGCCGGGGAACCGGAACCGACGCCGAACGGGTTGTTGCCGACCCGCGGGGTGCGCGGACCGGGCTTGGGACCGCCGGGCTTGGGGCCCTGCGGCTTGGGCGGCACGACCGAACCGGCCGACGCCGCGTCCTGCTGCTTCGGGGCCTGCTTCGGCGCGGCGGGCTCGGCCTTGGCGGCCGGGACCTCCGCGGCCGGCTCCGGCTGGGCCGGGGCGGGCGGGCGCGGACCGGGGCGCGGGCCGCCGGGCTTCGGGCCCGGGGACGCGGCCGGCTTCACGGCCTGCGGGCCCGGCTTGACGGCCGGCGCCTGCTGCTGCGCGGGCGCCGGCTGGGCCGGAGCCTGCGCGGGCGCGCTCTGCTGCTGGGCGGGCGGCTTCGGGGCCGCCGGAGCGGGAGGCCGCGGTCCCGGCGTGGGGCCGGGCTTCTTCCCGCCCTTGGCGGGGTACGCGTCGCGGAGCCGGCGGGCGACGGGCGCCTCGACGGTGGACGACGCGGACTTCACGAACTCGCCCTGCTCCTTCAGCTTGGCGAGAACTTCTTTGCTGGTGATCCCGAGCTCCTTAGCGAGCTCGTGTACACGGGCCTTGCCTGGCACAGCTCTCCTCATCTAGGGGAGGCCAGGCGGGGACCCGCTGACCTCGTCCTTATCGTCGCGCGTTCATGGCTTCAGCTTCACGGCTGACTCATGACGGGTCGACCTGCTTCCTTGTATCTCGCGACCCCGGGTGTGTCCCGGAGTCGTCGTCCGCGGCGAACGCCGCGTGGTCGTGCAGCTCCGCGGCCTCGAGCGCGCCCTGGACTCGAAGAGCCCGGGGGAACGCCCGTTTCCGCTCGGCTTTGGCCAGGCAGCCCGTGCCGGGGTGCAGCCACGCTCCCCGGCCCGGCAGCCGCCGACGTTCGTCGACGACCAGCCGCCCGCCCGCCGCGACCACGCGCAGCAGTTCACCGGTCAAGTCCCGTTTCCGGCAGCCGACACACGTGCGCACCGGTGACTGCCGGTGACGCTGGAGGTCGGGGGTGTCCCCAGTGGCCCTTCGCGGGTCTTGAACCGTTGTCGAGTCTAGCGCCTGCACCTTCAGTCGGCCGAACCGGTTGCCGCGGCGGGCCGCGCCTGGCCGGCGTGGTCTTGCTCACCCTCGGCCGGACCGGCCGGTTCGGCGGGCGCCGCGTCGCTCCGGATGTCGATCCGCCAGCCGGTGAGCCGGGCCGCCAGCCGGGCGTTCTGGCCTTCCTTGCCGATCGCGAGCGACAGCTGGAAGTCCGGCACGACGACCCTCGCCGTCTTGGCCCGCTCGTCCACGACACGTACCGAAACAACCTTCGCCGGCGACAATGCATTCCCGACGAACTTGGCCGGGTCGTCGGACCAGTCGATGATGTCGATCTTCTCGCCGGCCAGCTCGCTCATCACGTTGCGCACGCGCGCGCCCACCGGGCCGATGCAGGCGCCCTTGGCGTTCACGCCGGGGATGGTGGAGCGCACGGCGATCTTCGACCGGTGCCCCGGTTCGCGGGCGACCGCGGCGATCTCGACGGTGCCGTCGGCGATCTCCGGGACCTCCAGCGCGAACAGCTTGCGCACCAGGTTCGGATGCGAGCGCGACAGCATGATCTGCGGGCCGCGGTTGCTGCGCGACACGCCGAACACGAACGCCTTGATCCGGGTGCCGTGCTCGTAGGACTCCCCCGCGACCTGTTCGGCCTGCGGCAGCACGCCCTCGGTGTCGCCGACCTGGATCACGACCATGCCGCGGGCGTTGGCGCGCGCGTCGCGCTGCACCACTCCGGCCACGATCTCGCCCTCCTTGGCGGAGAACTCGCCGTAGGTCTTCTCGTGCTCGGCGTCGCGCAGCCGCTGCAGGATGACCTGGCGCGCGGTGGTGGCGGCGATCCGGCCGAAGCCCTCGGGGGTGTCGTCCCACTCCTCGTCGACCTCGCCCTCGGACGTGAGGGTGTGCGCGAGGACGCGGACGAGGCCGGTCTTGCGGTCGATGTCGATGCGGGCGTGCGACTGGTGGCCCTCGGTGTGCTTGTACGCGGTGAGCAGCGCGGTCTCGATGGCCTCGATGACCGTGTCGAAGGGGATGTCCTTGTCCCGTTCGATCGCCCGCAGCGCGGCGATGTCCACGTTCACTTCGACTCCTCCTTCTTGTCCTTGTCGTTCTCGTCCGCGGTCAGCTGTTTGAGCTCTTCGGCGGGCGGTTGCTTGAATTCGACTTCCACCACGGCCTTCGCGACGGATTGGTAGTGCACGTCCTTGATCCGGCCGTCCACGAGCACGCGCACGCTCTTCTCGCCGGCGTGCCCGACGCGGGCGAGGTAGGCCGCGCCCTCGACGGGCGTGATCTTGACCAGACGGAACCGGGCGCGCCGCCAGTGCCGTCGCTGGGTGAGCGGCCGGTCGAGGCCGGGAGAGGTGACCTCGAGCGTGTAGGCGCTCGCCAGCACGTGCTCGTTCTCGTCGAGTGCGGCCGAGACGGTGCGGCTGACCTCGGCGACCTCGTCCAGCCCGACGCCGTCGTCGGAGTCGACGACCACCTTCACCAGCTGTCGCCGTCCGGCTTGCTGCACCTCGAGCGAGTCGAGGTCGAAACCCGCGGTCGTGACGGCTTCGGCCACGATCGGCTCCAGCCGGCTGGCGAGTTCGTTGGGCACGTGGAGCACTCCTGTTCGGCCGTCGTGACGCGGGCTGGTCACGGCTGTGGTCGGTGAAGGTCAAGCTTATCCTGCGCCCCCGCCAGGACGCGCGAGCGGCGGCGCACCCGGGCGGCCTGGCAGGATGGGCCGACGTGACCGCAGACTTCTCCCGGCGCGCCGTGCTGCGTCTGGGCGCGCTGAGCGCCACTGCCGCCGCGGCTGTGCCGCTCGCCGCCTGCTCGGGCGGCTACGACGACGCCCCCGATCCGCTGGCCCCGCTGCTGGCGATGGCCGAGGCGGACGCCGCCGCGGCCAGGAAGCTCCCGTCCGGCGGCGACGCGGCCGGCCAGGTGGCCGACGCCAGAGCCGCGCAGGCGGCCGCGCTCAAGGCCGAGGTGGACCGGCTGAACCGGCCCAAGAAGGCGGCGAACGTCCCGCCCGCGCCCGCGGACCTGGGCGGGTTCAAGGACCGGCTGGCCGCCGCGCGCAAGCAGGCCGAGGACCTGGTTCCCGCGCTGCCCGCGTACCGGGCCGGGCTCGTCGCGTCGGTGGCCGCCGGATGTGCGGGGCTGCAGCGGGTCGCGCCGGAGCTGGGGCCGGGGGCCGACGCGAAGGCCGCATCCGCGCCGTCGTCGGTGCCGAAGGACTCAGTGGATTCGCTGCAGAAGGCGCTTGCGGCCGAGCACGCGTCGTTGTGGGTGTACGGGCTGGTGACGGCGTTCCTGCCCGGAGATTTCGGCGACGCGGTGAAGTCTGGGCGCGCGGAGCACACCGCGCGGCGCGACGTCGTGACGCAGATGATCACTTCGGCTTCAGCGACGCCGGTGGCGCCTGAAGCCGCGTACGTGCCGCCTAAGCCGGTTACGGACACTGCTTCGGCTGCTGCGCTGGTGGCCAGCGCGGAGGCGGATACGGCGGCGGCTTGGCTTGCCGTGCTTACGCATACCGACGATTCGGGGTTGCGCGGGATGGCGTTGCAGGCGTTGATCGCCGCGGCGCGCCGGGGGATGCCTTGGCGGCAGGAGGCGGGCCAGAAGCCCGCCGCGGTTGCCCTCCCCGGGCAGCCCGCATAGGAAAAGCGCGCAGGCCGGGCGGAACCCGGGCCTGCGCGCTTCCCGAAACCTCAGCGGAGCTTGGCGGACAGTTTCACCGCGTTCTTCGCGATCCGGTTCAGCAGCTGTTTGTCGTGGTGGCCGTAGTAGAAATCGGTCAGCACGATCGTCACCTCGGAGCCGGTGGCCTTCGACTCGTACTCGGCCTGGTCGCCGCTCAGTTTCGGGGCGTCGGTGTCGTGGAAGGTGCCGTCGCGGACCAGGTCGCTGACGTTGCCCGTGCCGTCCCGGTCGGTGAGCTGCTTCAGCTCGGTCGCCTTCGCCGCGTCGGGCATTGTCACCAGCACGACCGAGACCAGCGCCTTCGCGTCCCCGGACTGCACCGTGTACAGCGCCCGTGCCAGGGACTTGCACGGGTTGTCCTGGAAGAACTTCTTGGCCCCCGAGTAGGCGTTGGCGACGCAGTCGGTGGCCTTGACCGGGCCTTCGGCCAGCTTGTAGTCGAAGGCGGGCTTCGTCGTCGCCGGAGGCTCGGCGACCGGCTCGGCAGGCGTGCTGTCGTGCCGGATCAAGTACCAGACGAGCCCGGCCACGACGGCGATCGCCACGAGTCCGGCGCCGCGCAGCAGCAGAGCGCGGTTGGTGCGCTGCGGGCCGGACGGCGGCGGGCCCGGCCGCGCGGGCACGGCCGGGATCGGAGCCGTGTCCGAAAGGCCGGGGGTACCGGGGGTGAACTGCGGGTGCGACACGCGACTACCGTAGTTCACCCCTTCCCCGGCGCTGAGCCCAGACGCTCAGCCCAGCGCTCCCAGAACCCGTTCGACGTCGTCAGGGCCGTTGTAGAGGTGGAAACCGACCCGTACCCGCCCGTTGCGGACGCTCGCGACGACCCCGGCTTCCGCCAGCCGCGCCGGGTCGGCTTCCAGAGCCACGATCGCGCTCCCCTGCGGCTCCAGTCCCGCCGCGGCGCGCAGGGAATCGGCCAGGCCGGCGTTGTGTTCGCGCACCGCCGCGACGTCCAGTGACGCGAAGTAGTCGAACGCCTCCGCTGCGCCGACGTGAGACAGCCACACCGGCGAAAGGTCGAACCCGCGCGCGTTTCCGGCCAGGCGCAGTGGCATTCCGTATACCGACGACCACGGATCGTCGCCGGCGTACCAGTTCGCGGCGACCGGGCGGGTCCGTTCGTGCGCCCGCGGATGCACCGCGAGCCAAGCGCAGCCGCGCGGCGAGAACAGCCATTTGTAGCCCCCGCAGACGATCCAGTCCGCCCACGCGACGTCCAGCGGAAGCCAGCCCGCGGCTTGCGTGACGTCGATCAGGACCGGCACGCCCGCGGCTTCGGAGGCG
Source organism: Amycolatopsis sp. NPDC114503 (assembly GCF_055633655.1). Taxonomy (NCBI): domain Bacteria; kingdom Bacillati; phylum Actinomycetota; class Actinomycetes; order Pseudonocardiales; family Pseudonocardiaceae; genus Amycolatopsis; species Amycolatopsis sp. NPDC114503. The sequence continues at coordinate 502,921 of NZ_JBVKDT010000004.1, forward strand.
GCCCGCAGCGCGGCGGTGTCGAGGAGCGCGCCGTCGGCGGACTGCGCGAGGCTGACCGCGACGAGGTCGTGGCCTTCGACGTGCTGCGCCAGTTTGGCGAGCGGCGCTTCGGTGACGTTCGCCCGCTGCGCGAACGGGAACGTGACGCTGGTGAATTCGTTCTCGGCGACCAGAACCCGGGCGTCCGGAGCCAGCCCGCCCGCGACGTTCGCCACCAGCTGCGACACCGACGCGCCGATCGCCACCCGATCCGCCGGAACCCCGGCCAGCCGTGCAAAACCGTTGCGGGAACGGGATACCGCCTCGTCGAAGTCCGACGGGGTGTCCTGTCCGGTGCGCCAGCGGGCGACCGCGGAGTCGACCGCTTCGGCGACGGGCGTCGGCGGGATCCCGATGCTGGGCGTGTTGAGGTATCCGGCGGGGACAGCGAAGTCGGTGCTTCCTCCGAAGATCATGTCGTCCAGATTACGGGAGCAGCGCCGTGACATCACCGTACGAAGGCGGCTTCAGCGGCAGTTCCGTCTCGTCTCGGACAGAGTCCACTGTGGCCAGTGCGGCGGAAAGTGCTACCCGGTAAGGCGTTGAGCCGAGACTGACCCTTGCGACGCCCAAAGAAGCCAATTCGGAGAAAGTGGCTTTCCCAGGCAGGTGCAGGAGGTTCACCGGCACTTCGACCGCTTCGACCAACTCTGTCACGTCCGCGGGCTCGTGCAGACCGGGGACGAAGACGCAGTCGGCACCAGCGTCGGCATAGGCGCGGGCCCGGGTGATGGCGTCCGCGACCGGGCCGATGCCGAGCCAATGCGTGTCGGTGCGGGCGTTGAGGAACATGCCTGGGACTCGTTCGCGCACCTTGGCCAGCAGGGCGGCCTGAACGACGATCGGAGCGAGGGTGTCGGCTCGGCCGTCTTCCAGGTTGACGCCCACGACCCCGGCGTCGGCCAGTTCCGCGACGAGGTCCGCTACTTCCCCGGGGTCAGCGCTGAAGCCGTCGGCGAGGTCGACGCTGACCAGGATGTCCAGTGGTGCCAGCGATTTCGCCAAAGCGACGGTCGCGGCCCGGGACTCCGGAGCACCGTCGGCGAGCCCGGCGGCGGCCGAAACGCCGAGGCTGGTGGTGCCGACTGCCGGGTGTCCCGCGGCGGCGAGGGCGGCGGCGAAGCCGAACTCCCAGACGTTCGGCAGCAGAAGCGGACGGCCGGGGACGTGCAGCGCGGCGAAGGAGGTCATGTCCGCCACGGTACGACGTCCACGCTTCGGCGGCGGCCGAACCGTCGGTCAGCCCCCTCGGCTGACCGACGGCTCAACCTCCGGAACCGCCGGAGAACGCCGCGATCCGAGCCGCCCGTCGGCCCGCTACCGCCTTGCGCAGCGCCGGAACCACCGGTCCGGCGAGCTTCTCCAGTTCCTTCAGCCGGTCGGCGTGGTGTCGTGCGTCCGACCGGGACATCCCGGCTCCGGAGGCCGCGGCGAGAGCGGCCAGCGCCGCGGTTGAAGCGTCCACTTCGGACAGCGGGGCGGTCAGGGCGTGGTCGAGTTGCGCGTGCGCGTCGCGTACTCGCGCGGGGTCGGAAGGAAGAAAAACCTTGCGGTGCAAGACAGAACTGCTGCCTTCTTCGAGCAAACCCGCCGCGGAGAGTTGCGTTTCCAGCGACTGCAGCGTGTCGTTCTTGCCCCGCCGCAGCACCGCGCGCCAGGACGCCGGGCTGTGCGCGCGAAGGTCGGCGAGCAGGTCGTCGAGCAGGAGGTCGCCGGTCGGGGCGGCACCGGTCGGTTCGGCGTGGCCGCGCTGGTCGCGGAGGTTGCCGCGCAGCACCAGGTCGGTCACCGCGGCGGCGCGGACCAGCAGGGCCGCGTGGGAGCGGCGGGAGACCGGGCCGCCGCCGGAGTCGCAGGCGAGGAAGTACGCGCGTGCGGGCAAGGAGTCGCTCATTGTTTCTTCACCTCTGGCCAGATCGTTTCCCAGGATTGCTTCCGCCCGGTGTACAGCCACATCAGCCCGGGCACCACTTCGGTCACCGAAGAGAAGTACGGTCTCAGCAACGCCGGATCGAAGCCCGTGAAAAGCACGTTCTTCGCCGAATCCGGCGGCCGGTCGAAGTACCAGTATCCTCGGTGTCCACTGTAGACATTGTTGATCCCGTAGCGCGGACCGTAGTACTCCACGGCCGCGGCGAACGGGTAGATTTCCCCGTATACGGCGGTTTCCCGGCGCACCGACTCGGGCAGCGACTGATACGTCTGCCCGACGCCGTCCGCCAGCTGCTGTTGCGCGGTCTCCCCGGCCGCGAACACGGTGCCGAGCGGAAAGGGCCCGAACGACGTCGCTTTCATCGACGCTGGCCACACCGGCAATCCGGCGATGGCGACCGCCGCCGAAAGCGCGAAAACGGTTCCGACCGGGATCTTCCACCAGCGCACAAGATTCCGCCGCGAAAGCTCCGTCGCGGCGGCGGCGAACGGCAGCGAATACAGGCTCATCAGGTAGTACGAGCGGCCGTGCGTCCCGATGATCACCGCCACGACCAGCAGCAACGCCACCGCGAGGTACCGGTACGGCACCAGGTCCGGCGATCGGAACAACCGCCACATCCCGTACAGCAGGGCCAGCACGCCGATTCCCATTCCCGCGCCTGACAAACCGTCGCGCGCGAAGGTGAGGTAGCCGGGGAATTCGGCCGCGACGACTTCGCCCATCCGGGTGTAAGCCCAGCCGTGCGCGGCCTGCCAGAGGAACGTCGGCAGGGTGGCCACGACGGCGATCAGCGCACCCAGCCACAGCTTCGGCCGCGACACCAGCTTCCGCGGTCCGAGAACGAGCGCGGACACCAGCACCGCGCCCCACAACGCGGGAATCAGGAATTTCGTCTGCAGCGACACCGCGGTGACCACTCCGGCCCACAAGAGCAAGCCGTCGCGCCGGGTCCGGGTCCAGCGCACGAGAAGGAACACCACGAGTGTCCAGAAGAACGGATCCAGCGCATACGTGGCGACCCAGTGACTGATGATCATCAGCCCGGAAGTCGCGTACGCCCCGGCCGCCATGACCTGTGCCCCGCGACCGCCGCCGAGTTCGCGGGCGGTCAGCGCGGTCACCACGACCCCGGCGCCGGCCGCGAGCGCCATCGGCAGGCGCAACGCGACCAGCGAACCGGGGAACCACTGGTCGAGCGCGCCGGCCAGCAGCGGGACGAGCGGCGGCTGGTCGAAATACCCCCAGGCCAGGTGATCTCGACCAGCCACGAGGAAGTACAGCTCGTCGAACCCGTGCGCGTACCGGGTGCTCGTCGCCACCAGCAGCGCGACCGCGGCCGCCGCGACCGCCAGCACGGGCAGCCGGGCGAACCGCGGGATTTCCTCGCTCGTCATGGCGTCGAGTCCACCGCGCCGGGCGGGTGCGGGGTAAGCGCGCTCGGTATCGACCCGCTGCGACGAAAGTGGATCGCTCTCGGCTCGGCCGCAACTTTCGGCGGTAGCCGGACACCCGGGCGGTGCGGATCCGGCGCGGCCGGACGGGCGAACGGATACCGTGGCCGGGTGACCAGCACGTGCCGTTCGTGGCCGCGGTCGACCGACTGGCTCTGGCTGGGCGGCGCCGCGCTGGCGTTCGCCTGCCTCGACTTCGGGCTCTTTCTCGCCGCCGGGCCCACCACCGGTTTCCTCGGGCCGTACGCGACGCTCGTCCTGGAACTCGTCTGCGACGCGTCCCTGCTTCTTCTCGCGCGCTTCCCGAACGCGGTGGCCGGGCTGCTGATCGTGGCCTCGCTGGCGATGCTGGCATCCGATCTCTTCTCCCCCGGCCTGCTCGTGCCCACCCGCCAGCCGACGTTGATGACCGTCCCCACGATCACGCCGATCGTCCTGGCGCAGCTCGTCCGGCAGTTCGATCGGCGGCGGCTGTTGTGGATCGCCGGATTCCTGGCGCTGCTGGCGACGCGGCCATGGAACCCGGCCTGGAACACGACGCCGTTCGGGTTGCTGAGCACTGCGCTTCCGGTGGCGGTGTCTCTGTACTTCGAGGCGCGTCGACAGCTCCTGAGTTCGTTGCGGGACCGGGCCGAACGCGCGGAACGCGAGCAACATCTGCTCGCCGAACAGGCGCTGGCGGCCGAGCGGCGACGGCTGGCGAGCGAGATGCACGACGTGGTGACCCACCGGTTGAGCCTGATGGTGCTGCACGCGGGCGCGCTTGGCGTGACGTCGCCGGATCCGTCGGTGAAGTCGGCGGCCGAGGACATCCGGCGCGAAGGCGCGCACGCCCTGGACGAACTCCGCGACCTGGTCGGCGTGCTGCGCAACGGCACCGGAGTCGAACCGCCAGTGCCGAATCCGCCGCTTCCCGGCGAGGTGGCGGACCTGGTCGCCGAATCCGTCGCGGTCGGCATCGCGACCGAGCTTTCCGTGACCGGCGACCGGACTTCGGTGTCGCCGACCGTCGCGCGCACCGCGTACCGCGTGGTGCAAGAAGCTCTCACCAACATCCGCAAGCACGCGCCGGGCTGCTCGGCGACGGTTTCGCTGCGCTATCACCCAGGCGGACTGGACGTAGCCGTCGCCAACACTCGCGCGACCCAGCCGCCGGACGCGGCACTCGCGGGCAGCGGCTCCGGCGCGGGGCTGAGCGGACTGCGCCAGCGCGTCGAACTCGTCGGCGGGACCTTCGAGGCGGGCCCGGCGCCGGGCGGCGGGTTCCGCATCGGTGCGATACTTCCCGCCTACGTCCCGACCACGGAAGGTGCTGCCCGGTGATCACGGTCGTGGTGGCCGACGACGAGCCGATGGTGTGCGCGCACCTGCGCACGATCCTCGGTTCGGCCGGCGACATCGAGGTAGTCGCGCAGGCGCGGGACGGCGCCGAGGCGGTCGAGGAAGTGGTCCGGCACCGGCCTTCGGTGGTGCTGATGGACCTGCGGATGCCCGGGGTCGACGGGCTGACCGCGATCGAGCGGATCTGCGCGCTGCCGGAACCGCCCGCCGTCGTCGCGCTGACGACGTTCGACGCGGACACCTACGTCATCCGCGCGCTGCGCGCGGGCGCGGCCGGGTTCCTGGTGAAGTCGACGCCGCCGGAGGATCTGATCGGCCTGGTCCGGGTCGCCGCGGACGGGCACACTGTGCTGTCGCCGTCGGCCGCGCGCCGGTTGGTCGCGCTGTCGTCGGACGGCCAGCGCCGTGACGACGAGGCCCGCCGCCGGACCGCCGGGTTGACGGAGCGGGAGCGGGATGTGCTGGCTTGTTTGGGAGAAGGACTGTCCAATGCGGACATCGCCGGTCGGCTGCATCTGGCGGAGGCGACGGTGAAGAGCTACGTGTCGCGGATGCTGGTGAAGCTCGACTGCACGAACCGGACGCAGGCCGGGCTGCTGGCGCACGAGGCCGGGCTCGTCGGCCGGTAGGTCATTTCAGCAGCGAGCCGAGGCGCTGCGCCGACGCCACGACCAACCGGCCCAGCTCGTCCGGGTCCGGGGCCTCGAACAGCGAGAGTCCGATGCTCGTTCCTGGTGCGTCACGACCAGTCGGCACCACCGCGGAAATCCCGGTGATGCCCGGCGCGATCTCCCCCACTGACACCGCGTAGCCCCGGGACCGGGCGCGCGTGATCTCCTCACGCTCCCCCTCCACCGGCGGCTCCGCCGAAAGCAGCGCGAGCCCGGCCGAACCGCGTCCTATCGGGTCCAGCTGGCCGCTGCGGAACGACACGTGCATCCGCGCCTGCCGCGGTTCCACGATCATCAGCATCCGCACCTGCTCGGCGTTTTCGCGGACGACCAGGTGCGCCGACGCCCGACCGGCGTCCGAAAGTTCCTCCAGCACCGGGCGCGCGAGCGTGCGCAGGTCCTGTTCCACCGGTTCGGCGAGGCGCACGAGACCGGTGCCGAGCGAGATCCGCTTGAACCGGTCGCGCCGGCAGAGATGGTGCGCCTCCAGCGTGCGCACCAGCCGGTGCGCGACCGTGCGGTGCACGCCGATGCCGTCGGCGATCTCGGTCATCGTGAGCCCCTGCGGATGCTCCACCAGCAGCTCCAGCACCTGAAGCCCGTGGCTCAGCGTCTTCGACGTCCCCGATTCGGACACACGGCTCCCTTGACGACAGTTGTCCGGCGACCTACTGTTCCTACATATCGCACGGTGCGTGCGAATATAGCACGTTTGCCGCTCGAGGCAACTCCCCTGCGGATCGAGGTCCCTGACATGAGCGAAGTCCCCGTCGAGGACGTGCTGGCGGTGCATCAGCTCTACGGCCGCCAGAGCCACGCCATCGACTCCGGGCAGGCCGCGCGCTGGGCCGCCACGTTCACCCCGGACGGGGAGTTCGTCTCGCCCAGCTATCCGGAGCCCGCTGCCGGAACGTCCGCGCTGACCGCGTTCGCCGAGCGGTTCCACGCCGGGTGCGCGGAGTCCGGTGAGCGGCTGCGGCACGTCGTGTCCACAGTGGAGGTCCGGTTAGGACAGTCCGAGGACGCCTTGCGAGCGCTCGCCTATTTGCAGATCGTCGGGACGCCGGAAGGCGGTTCCCCGCGGCTGCACCGGCTCACCGTGCTGGACGACGAACTCGTGCGCACCGCGGAAGGCTGGCGCGTGCGCCGCCGCACCGTGCACCGCGAGCCCTGAGAAACAACGAGGAGAAAACCCAGATGACCACTCTCGAGCCCACCGGCCCCGGCCGGGTGCTGCACCAGCCCGCGACCGCGCGGTACCCGGAAATGCCGGGCAAGGTCGCGGTGGTCACCGGCGCGGCCCGCGGCATGGGCGCGCGGTTCGCCGCCGGTCTCGCCACGCGCGGGGTGCACGTGGTGGGCGGCGATCTCGACGCCGCCGCGATGACCGCCACCGCCGACGAGCTGACCGTCGCGCTGGCCGCGGAGTCCATTGAGGACAAGCCGGGCCGGATCGTCGCGTCCGCTTTGGACGTCACCCGCGCCGAGGACCACGTCGCGCTCGCCCAGCGTGCGATCGACGAGTTCGGCCGCATCGATTTCTGGGTCAACAACGCCGGGATCTTCCCGTTCGCCGAGGTGCCCGACATCACCCCGGAGCAGATCCGCTCGACGCTTTCGGTGAACGTCGAGGGCGTGCTGTTCGGCGCGCAGGCCGCGGCCGCGCGGATGGAACCGGGCAGCGCGATCGTCAACATGGCGTCGGTGTCCGCGGTCCGCGTGCGCAAGGGGCGCGCGGCGTACTGCAGCTCCAAGGCGGCCGTCGCGCACCTCACCGAATCGCTCGCGGTGGAACTCGGCGACCAGGGCATCCGGGTCAATTCCATCGCCCCGGGCTACATCGACACCGAAATGACGCGCTGGATCCAGGACGACGCGCCCGCGCTGGCGAAGGCGCTGGACGCGGTGCCGCTGCACCGGATCGGCTCGCCGGAAGAGGTGTGCAGCGTGCTGCTGTTCCTGCTTTCGGACAGCTCGCGGTACGTGACCGGGCACAGCCTCGCGGTCGACGGCGGCTCCCGGCATGTCTGACGCCACCGAAGCCGTGCGCTACCCGGACGTCGTGCTCGTGACGGGCGCGGCGAACGGGATGGGCGCGCAACACGCCCGTGCGCTCGGCGAACGGGGCGTGCACGTCTGCGTCGCGGATTTCGCTGGTGCGGACGAAATCGCGGACGAGATCCGCGCGGCAGGTGGTGCGGCGACGCCGTACACAATGGACGTGGTCGAGCCAGCACAGTGGACTCGCGTGCTCGACCGGATCCGCGCCGAACACGGTTCGCTCGGCGGGCTCGTGAACAACGCCGGGATCTCGCGGCGGCTGGAATTCCAGGACACCACCGCGGAAGTCTGGGACCGGGTGCTGGCGGTGAACCTGTCCGGGCCGTTCCACGGGATGCGCGCGGCGGCGCCGCTGATGCGCGATTCGGGCGGCGGTTCGATCGTGAACATCTCGTCGATCTCCGGCCAGATCGGGTACTTCTCCCCCGCCTACTCGGCGAGCAAATGGGGCTTGACCGGATTGTCGAAGTCCGCCGCGGGCAATTTCGCGAAGTGGCGAATCCGGGTCAACTCGGTCCATCCCGGACTGGTCGACACCGGGCTGCTGGCCGGCGCGGACGCGTTCGTCAAGTCCGCTGTGGACAGTGTGCCCGCCGGAAGGATGGCCGATCCCCAGGAGATCACCGACACGGTGCTGTTCCTGCTGTCGGATCGCTCCACCTACTTGACCGGGAGCGAGGTCACCGTGGACGGCGGTCTCGTATCGAACGGTCTCTACCATCGCATTCTCGCCGAAACCGGAGGTGATCTCGGATGAGCGTCGACGCTGATGTCGTGGTGATCGGCGGGGGCGGTGCGGGGCTGGCCGCCGCCGTGTCCGCGGCCGAGCACGGTGCCTCGGTGATGCTGTTCGAGTCCGAAAAGGAACTCGGCGGCTCGACCCAGCTGTCCGCGGGCATGCTCACCGCGGCGGGCACGAGCGTCCAGCGCGAACTGGGCATCGAGGACACGCCGGACCGGTTCTTCCAGCACTACCTCGACCTCAACCAGTGGCAGCTGAAACCCGGTCTGCTCAAGACGTTCTGCCGCGAAGCCGGTCCCGCTGTCGAGTGGCTGATCGGGCTCGGCGCGGAGATCCCGGCGAAGGTGTCGCATGACGCGCACACGCCGGGGCTGACCCGAGCGGGCGTCGAGGACGTCTGGCGCGGGCACGTGCCGAAGGACCAGGGTTACGGCCTCGTCCAGGTGCTCGACCGCGCTCGCCGCAAGGCCGGGGCCGAGGCGGTGCTGAACACCCGGGTCGAACGGCTGCTCGTGGAGGACGGGCGGGTCGCTGGCGTGGTCGCCGACGGCATCGAGGTCCGCGCGAATTCGGTGATCGTGACCAGCGGCGGGTTCGCCCAGGATCCCGCGCTGCGCTCGCGGTACTACCCGGACGCGGACGCGGCGGGCGAGGATCTGTTCGTCGTCGCAGCACCCGGCTCGCGAGGCGACCACTTCGCGTTCGGCGAGCAGGTTTCGGCCTCGATCACCGGCGAGGGCTGGGGATTGCTGTTGCCGACCGCGTATTTCCAGCGCCTGCACCATTGGCAGTCCGGTTTCCCGCCGCGCTCGCGGGTGCTGGTGAACGCGCACGGCCGCCGGTTCATGGACGAGGACGCGTCGTACGCGGTGTCCAACGGCATCATTTCCGCGCAGGACGGTCCAGTGTGGATGGTCTTCGACGACCGAGCGCGTCGCGACCTTCCGCCGGGCTACGCGCATTGGAACGCCGAACACGTACTGTCCGAAGCGGACGCCGGCCGCACCTTGCGCGCCGACACGCTGGAGGAACTCGCGGGCAAGATGAACGTGCCCGCCGACGCCCTCCGGGCCACTGTGGACAGATGGAACGTCCAGCTCCCCACCGGCGAGGACCCGGAGTTCCTGCGGCACGAAACCTTGTCCGCCAAGGGATCGGCCGAATCGCCCGCGAAGATCGAGACCGGACCGTTCTTCGCCGCCCGCACGCTGCCCGCCGAACTGGTCTGCACGCACGCCGGACTGGAGATCGACTCCAGCGCCGCGGTGCTCGATGTCCGCGGCAACCGCGTGCCCGGACTGTTCGCCGCGGGCGAGGCCGGCGCCGGCGTGCTCGGCTTCCGTTACGTCGGCGGCGGCAACGCGGTCGCCAACGCCGTCACCATGGGCCGCATCGCCGGCCGCTCCGCCGCTGCCTGATCTTTCAGAGTTACTGCTCACCGTCGAGGAGAACCCCATGCCCGTCCCCGCCGCAGCCGCCACGACGGCGGACTCCCCGCTGGCCAGACGCACCGTCCGCAAGGTCGGCATGCGTGTCATGCCCATCGTCCTGCTGCTCTACATCTTCAACTACATGGACCGGGCGAACATCGGCTACGCCCAGCTCGGCATGGCCAAAGAGCTCACCATCACGGCCGCGACCTTCGGCGTCGCGTCGGCGATCTTCTTCCTCGCCTACGTGGTGTTCGAGGTCCCCAGCAACATGATCATGAAGAAGGTCGGGGCCCGGCTGTGGCTCAGCCGGATCGCGGTCAGCTGGGGCATCGTGACCGTGCTGACCGGGTTCGTCGCGAGCGTCACGCACCTGATGATCGCGCGGATCCTGCTCGGCATCGCCGAGGCCGGGCTGTTCCCCGGGCTGCTGCTGTACTTGACCTTCTGGTTCCGCGGCAAGGAGCGCGGCCGGGCCATCGCGACGCTCGCGCTCGCGCAGCCGATCGCGCTGATCCTCGGCAGCCTCTTCGGCGGCTGGATCCTCGACCACGTGCACTGGGCCGGCATGAGCAGCTGGCAGTGGGTGTTCATCCTGCAGGGCGCGCCCGCGGTGCTGATCGGCCTGCTGACCTTCTTCTACCTGCCGAACAAGCCCGCCGACGCCAAGTTCCTGACCGCCGAGGAAAGCTCCTGGCTGCAGGCCGAGATCGACCGCGAGTACGTGCCGGAGGAGAAGGAAACGTTCCTCGGCCAGCTGCGCGCGGTGCGCGACGGCAAGGTCATGCTGCTGGCGATTTCCAACCTCTTCATCGCCTGCGGCCTGTACGGGCTGACGTTCTTCCTGCCGCTGATCGTGAAGCAGCTCGACCCGAAGTACTCCTCGACCAACATCGGCCTGCTCGGCGCGATCCCGTACGTCGTCGGCGCGGTCGGCATGCTGCTGCTCGCCCGCAACTCCGACCGCACCGGCGAGCGCAAGGGACACGTGATCGGCACCGTGCTGGTGGCGGCGATCGGGTTCTTCGGCGCGATCCAGTTCAAGACGGTGCCGACGTTGTCGCTGATCAGCCTGTCGCTGGCGGCGATCGGCGTGCTTGGCTACCTCGCTCCGTACTGGGCGATGGCCGCGCGGGTGCTGTCGAAGGAGCACACGGCGGTCGGCCTGGCCGCGATCAACTCGATCGCCGCGCTCGGCGGGTTCTTCGGGCCGTACGCGATCGGGCTCGCGGCTACGGAGACCGACGTGACGGTCGGGTTGTACTTCCCGATCGGCTGCCTGATCGTCGCCGCGGTGATGCTGGCGTTCCTGAAAGTGCCGCGCGACGCGGGCGCCCGCCTGTCTCGTCCGGTGAAGTAGTTTCGAGTTTGATTATCCCGGCGGCGCGGTTACAGTGCTGTCCATGCAGGACTCCGCCGCGCCGCCGGACCCGGACTCGCTCGACTTCTGGTCGTTCATCGCGCTGGCCAACCGCAGGCTTTCGGAGGAATTCGGGTTCCGCCACCAGCTGGCGACCGAGGTGCTGCTGACCCTGAACCGGGCGTCCAACCTGGTGACCTACGACCTGGAATCCGCCGTGCACCGGCCGCGCGGGCGTTCGTGGTCGGCGTTTCGCGTGCTGTTCGTGGTGTGGCTGGCCGGGCCGCTCGAACCGTCCGCCGCCGCCCGGCTCACCGGCATGAGCCGGGCGGCGGTGTCGAATCTGGCGAAAACCCTGGTCAGCGAGGGTTTGCTGACGCGGACGCCGGGCGAGACGGACGGCCGCTCGGTACGGCTCTCGCTCACCGAAGCCGGGCACGCCGAGATGCTCGAGGTGTTCGAGGCGCAGAACGAACGCGAGGCCGGGTGGGTCGAGGTGCTCACCGAGGCCGAGCAGCGCGTGCTGGTGATGCTGCTGGACAAGCTCATCTCCGGCCGGGCGGGGTTCGCGACCCGCCGCTGACCCTTTCCCCAGGCCAGCCAGTGGACTAGGCTGGCCTGAAAGTAGTACATACTTTGATTACTTCGCGCCGAGGAGGCGACCCATGGCCTACTACCGCAGCGCGGGCAGCATCCCGCCTAAGCGGCACACCCAGCACCGCACGCCCGAAGGCGGGCTCTATTCCGAGGAGCTGATGGGCGAGGAGGGCTTCTCGTCGGACTCGTCGCTGCTGTATCACCGCGGCATCCCGTCCGCGATCGTCGACGCGACGCCGTGGGAACTGCCGGACCAGACGCTCACCGAGAACCGGCCGCTCAAACCTCTGCACCTCAAGCTGCACACGCTGTTTCCGGGCCAGGACTGGAAGAGCGCGGACGTCGTCAGCAACCGCCGGCTCGTGCTCGGCAACGGCGACGTGCGGATTTCCTACGTCGCCGCCGGCGAGGCTTCTCCGTTGTACCGCAACGCGATCGGTGACGAGTGCGTGTACGTCGAGTCCGGCGAAGCGGTCGTGGAGACGGTGTTCGGCGCACTGCCCGCCCGCGCCGGTGACTACGTGCTCCTCCCCCGCGCCACCACACACCGCTGGGTGCCGAAGGGCCCGGAACCGTTGCGCGCCTATGTGATCGAGGCGAACTCGCACATCGCGCCGCCGAAGCGCTACCTGTCGCGCTACGGCCAGTTGCTGGAGCACGCGCCGTACTGCGAGCGCGACCTCCATGGCCCGGCCGAGCCGTTGCTCGCGGAAGGCACCGACGTCGAGGTGCTGGTGAAGCACCGCGGCTCGCGCGGCGTCGTCGGCACGCGTTACGTGTACCCGACGCACCCGTTCGATGTGGTCGGCTGGGACGGCTGCCTCTACCCGTACACGTTCAACATCTCCGACTTCGAGCCCATCACCGGCCGCGTGCACCAGCCGCCGCCCGTGCACCAGGTGTTCGAGGGCAACAACTTCGTCATCTGCAACTTCGTCCCGCGCAAGGTCGACTACCACCCGCTTTCGATCCCCGTGCCGTATTACCATTCCAATGTGGACTCCGACGAGGTGATGTTCTACTGCGGCGGAAACTACGAGGCGCGCAAGGGTTCCGGCATCGGCCAGGGTTCGATCAGCCTGCACCCCGGCGGGCACAGCCACGGCCCGCAGCCGGGCGCGGTGGAGCGTTCCATCGGCGCGGAGTTCTTCGACGAGCTGGCCGTCATGGTCGACACGTTCCGTCCGCTGGAGATCGGCGAGGGCGGCCACGCGAGCGACGACCCCGGCTACGCCTGGACCTGGGCAGGACGGGGACCCCAGTCGTGACCGACGCACTGACCCGCGGTTTGCTGGACGACGCGGCGGTCTTCCCGCCCGGCCTCGCGCCGCTGCCGGACGCCGTCGCCGCGCACGACCGGCACACTGCTTCGGCGTACGCCGCGATGGTCGGCCCGCTGGTCGTCGCCGCGTCCGGCTTGGCGGAGCTGGCTGAAGTCGTCGCAGGCCGGGAAACTCCGTTGCCGCTCACCGTGACGCTGCCCGCCGGACCGGGCGGGATCGCCGACGTGCTCAAGGCCGTCGACGGTCTGCCGGTGTCGGTCGAATCGCTCGAAATCGCGGTGCCGCAAGGAATGAGCGTCGCCGAGTTTCTGTCCGCAGTGGACGGTTGCCCGGTCCCGGTCGCCGTGGAGATCCCGCGCGACGAACGCCGGATTCCGTTGCTGCAGGCCCTTTCCGGCACCCCGCACAAGGCGAAGTTCCGCACCGGCGGCACGTCCGCCGAGTACTACCCGGACGAAGCCGAACTGGCCGCAGCGATCCGCGCGGCCGCCGACGCGGGCGTCCCGTTCAAGGCGACCGCGGGCCTGCACCACGCGATCCGCAACACCGACCCGGCGACCGGTTTCGAACAGCACGGATTCTTGAATCTCTTGCTCGCCGCCGAAGCGGTCGGCCGCGGCGCCGAGGACGAGGAAGTCGTTGCGCTGCTTGCCGAACGCGACGGCGCCGTCGTCGCCGGCCGCATCCGCGCGCTGGCCCCGGAACGCCTGGCCGCGGCCCGCGCGCAGTTCACCTCGTTCGGCACCTGCAGCATCACCGACCCGCTCACCGAACTGACAGACCTAGGCCTGATCGGAGCCACCGCATGACCGTGCTCGACATCCCCGCCGGCTCCCCGTTCGGCGTCGAAAACCTGCCGTACGGCGTTTTCTCGGCAGGCGGCGGCAGTCCCCGAGTGGGCGTGCGCGTGGGTGAGCACGTGCTGGACCTGTCGATCGCCTTGGGCGACGCAGTCTTCGCAGAGCCGACGCTGAACGCCTTCATGGCGCAGGGCTACGACCGCTGGGTCGAGGTCCGCACGCGCCTGCAGACGCTGGTGACCGGCGACGTACCCGCCGAAGCCGTGCACGCGATCGGCGACGTCACCCTGCACCTGCCGATCGACGTCGCCGACTACGTGGACTTCTACGCCTCGGAACACCACGCGTCGAACGTCGGCCGCCTGTTCCGTCCGGACGCGGAACCGTTGCTGCCCAACTGGAAACACCTCCCGGTCGGCTACCACGGCCGCTCCGGCACGGTCTACGTGTCCGGCACCGACGTGGTCCGCCCGAGCGGCCAGCGCAAGGGCGAGGACGGTCCGGTCTTCGGCCCGAGCACCCGCCTGGACATCGAGGCGGAACTGGGCTTCATCGTCGGCGCGGGCACTCCGGCCAACACCCCGGTCTCGCCGGACGACTTCCCGAAGCACGTGTTCGGCGCGGTCCTGCTGAACGACTGGTCGGCCCGCGACATCCAGGCCTGGGAGTACGTCCCGCTGGGCCCGAACCTGGGCAAGAGCTTCGCGACGTCGATCTCGCCGTGGGTAGTCCCGATCCTGGCTCTGGCCGAGGCCAGGGTCCCGCTGCCCGGCCAGACGTCGCCGGAACCCCTGCCCTACCTGCGGGAAACGTCGCCGTGGGGCCTGGACGTCAACCTGACGGTGCAGTGGAACGGCCAGGAGGTCGCCCGCCCGCCGTACCGCGAGATGTACTGGTCGCCCGCGCAGATGCTGGCCCACCTGACCGTCAACGGAGCCTCCGCCCGCACCGGCGACCTCTACGGCTCCGGCACGATCTCCGGCAAGGAACCGGCCGAACGAGGCTCGTTCCTGGAACTCTCCTGGGGCGGCCGGGACCCCCTGCCTGTCAACGGCGAGACCCGCACCTTCCTGCAAGACGGCGACGAGGTCACCATCACCGGCACCGCAACCACCAGCAGCGGCGCCCCCCTGGGCTTCGGCGAAGTCCGAGGCCGCATCCTCCCCGCCCAATAACCCCAACGTCCGTGAGGGGAACCCTGAAGGAATCAGATTCCCTCAGGGTTCCCCTCACAGACTTCTCGCAGCCCCACCCGATATGACGTCGGGGCGTAAGCCCCCTCCCTAAACCGCCACCACCACACCCA
This sequence comes from Amycolatopsis sp. NPDC114503, assembly GCF_055633655.1. NCBI lineage: Bacteria > Bacillati > Actinomycetota > Actinomycetes > Pseudonocardiales > Pseudonocardiaceae > Amycolatopsis > Amycolatopsis sp. NPDC114503. The sequence continues at coordinate 517,938 of NZ_JBVKDT010000004.1, forward strand.
AACCACCCCAGGCAGCCACCCCCCACCCTGCACCCCGATACGAAGCCTCCCCTGCGGTTCGGGGGTGCTTGTCAAGGCATCTTTCCCGCCTTGACAAGCACCCCCGAACCGTCAGCACACTCGGCTTCGGGGTGCCCCACGCCCCAGGGCGCAATGTCGCCGCCAGGCGACGAGCCGCCGTTACTCCGCGACAGGCGCCCCAGTCTTCTCCCGAACCTCCTCCAGAGAAACCCCAGGCGCCAACTCCACCAACTTCAACCCGTCATCCGTAACATCCAGCACGGCCAAGTTGGTGATAATCCGATTCACCACCCCAGCCCCGGTCAACGGCAGAGTGCACTTCTCCACGATCTTGGGCGTCCCGTCCTTGGCATTGTGATCAGTAATGATCACAACCCGACGAGCCCCGGCGACGAGGTCCATCGCCCCGCCCATCCCCTTGACCAGCGCCCCGGGCACAGTCCAGTTGGCCAGATCCCCATTAGCCCCCACCTGCAACGCCCCGAGCAACGCCAAATCGATATGCCCGCCGCGAATCATCGCGAACGACTCGGCGGAATCGAACAAACTGGCCCCGGGCTGCAACGTGACAGTCTGCTTCCCGGCGTTCACCAGGTCGGGATCCTCTTCCCCCTCCCAAGGAAACGGCCCCAGCCCGAGAATCCCGTTCTCGCTGTGCAAGGTAACCTGCACCCCGTCCGGAATGTGATTCGCCACCTGCGTGGGAATCCCGATCCCGAGGTTCACATAATCGCCGTCCCGCAGCTCACGAGCCCCGATCGTGGCCATTTCATCGCGATTCCAGCTCACGCCGACGCCTCCTCGCGCACGCGCACGGTCCGCTTCTCGATCTGCTTTTCCCGCGCAGTCGCCTGAATCAGCCGCTGCACGTAAATCCCCGGCGTGGTGATCCGCTCCGGATCGAGATACTCGTCCGAAACCTGCTCGGCCTCGGCCACCGTCACCTTCCCGCACGTCGCGACGAGCGGGTTGAAGTTGCGCGAGGCGTACCGGTAGATCAGGTTCCCCGCCGGGTCCGCGACGTACGCGTGCACCAGCGCAAGATCGGCGACGATCCCCCGCTCCTGCACGTAGGTGACCCCGTCGAACTCGGCGTGCGGCTTGCCCTCGGCGATCGGCGTGCCGACCCCGGACTTGGTGTAGAACGCCGGGATCCCCGCGCCGCCTGCCCGCATCCGCTCGGCGAGCGTCCCCTGCGGGGTGAACTCGACCTCGACGGTCCCGTCGAGATACTGCTGCGCGAACAGCTTGTTCTCGCCCACGTACGACGCCACGACCCGGCGCACCTGCCGGTTGTCGAGCAGAATGCCGAGCCCGGCCCCGTCGACTCCCATGTTGTTCGAGACGATCGTCAGATCGCGCACGCCCGAGTCCCGGACCGCCTCGATGAGGTCGTTCGGGTTCCCGGTGAGGCCGAAGCCCCCGACCGCGATCGTCAGCCCGTCCTCGAGCAGCCCGTCGAGGGCCTCCGCGGCGCTGCGGTACTTCGTCGGCACGGCATCCTCTCCACTTCGTTCGGTGAGTGGTCAGTCCCCGCATACAACCCAGCGCAGGGGAAACGGGTCAACCGACACGCCGGGATCCCCGGCAAACCTCTCGCGCACCGAACACCCGCGCCCGATGCGTCCACTGAGCGGACGTACCCTTCCTCCCGTGCCCACCTCGCCTCCTGACCACGTAGTCGGACGGGTGTCCGCGGTCCTGCGCGCATTGTCCACCCACCGCGACGGAGCGTCGACCTCTCGGCTGGCGCGCCAGTGCGGCCTGGCCCGGCCGACGGTGCACCGGCTGCTCGCGTCGCTGGCCGCCGAGGGCTACGTCGACCGCGACCGGCAAAGCGGCCGCTGGTATCTGGGCCCGGAGCTGTACCTGCTGGGCGAAGCCGCCGCCCCGCGCTACGACGTGACGCAGCAGGCGCGCGCGAGCGTCCACCGGCTGGCCGCGGCGACCGGGGAAAGCGCGTTCTTCTCGGCCCGCCGCGGCAACGAGACGGTCTGCCTGCTGCGCGAGGACGGCGACTTCCCGATCCGGTCGTTCGTGCTGTACGAGGGCGCCCGGTTCCCGCTCGGCGTGGTGTCGGCGGGGCTCGTGGTGCTGGCGATGCTGCCGGACCGGGAGGTCGAGGAGTATCTGTCCACTGTGGACCTCACCGGCGAATGGGGTCCGGCGCACCGGGCGGAGGACGTCCGGGCCCGGGTCGCGCGGACGCGGGAGGACGGGTATTCGACCAATCCCGGGCTGGTGGTCGAAGGGAGTTGGGGGATGGCTGCGGCGGTGTTCGCGCGAGCCGGGGAACCCGCGTGGGCGTTGACGCTGACCGGGGTGGAGTCGCGGTTCCGGGAGGAGCGGAGGGGCGAACTGGGGGCGTTGCTGCTCAAGGAGGCGCATACGTTGACGAACGTGCTCCGGCAGCCCTGAGGCCGGCGGGATCGCGGGCGCCTCAGCCCGGGCTTTGCCGGCTCCGGTAGGCCGCGACACTGGCCCGGTGCGCGCAGTTTCGGGTGCAGTACTGCTTCGAGCCGTTGCGCGACAGGTCGACGAAAGTGGCCCGGCAGTTCAGCCCGGCACAGACGCCGAGACGAGCCGGACCGAGCGCGGCGATCACGGAGGCCAGTGCGCTGAGCGTGGTCGCGGCCAGGTGCGCCGAGCAGCGGTCGGTGTCGGAAGTTACCTCGGTCCACCAACGGTCGTCCTCGTGCCGCAGTGCCGGGGTGGCTCGGCTGTGCCGCAGGCCGTCGTTGATCAGGGCCGCAGCTCCGGCCGGATCGGTGGCCGCTCGTTCCAGCACGGCACGCACCGTCTCGCGCAACGCGCGGACTTCCGCCAGATCGGCACGGGTGAGACGACGCGGGCCAGTCCCGTGGTTCGGGGGCCCTGCCTCGGGATGGTCGTCGAGGAAGGCCCGGAGCTGCTCCACGGTCTCGAGCGCGTCCTCTCCCTTGATCGGTCTCAAGGTGTTGGCCAGGTCGACGGCCGTCTCGACCGCCACCGGACTGTGATACGCATCTGGCATTTGACGTGTCTCCTCACCGGCCCGTAACGTTACACTCGAATGGGCTTTTGCATGTCACATGCTACCCGGCGGGGGACGTTCCGGCCGAGAAGGACCTTGACCAGTGAGGAGCCTTGCCATGCCCGCCGAGCCGTTCAGGGTCACCATCACCGAAGCCGAGATCGCGGATCTGCGCGAACGATTGCGACGGACGCGGTGGCCCGAGCCCGAGCCGGTGGACGACTGGTCGCAGGGGTTGCCGCTGGCTTACGCGCGGGAGCTGTGCCGCAGCTGGGCCGAGGACTACGACTTCGGGTTCGCCGAGCGGCTGAACGCCTTTCCCCAGTACCGCGACACCATCGACGGGCTGGGCATTCACTTCCTGCACGTCCGGTCGCCGGAGCCGGACGCGTTCCCGCTCGTGCTCACGCACGGGTGGCCGGGTTCGGTGCTGGAGTTCCTGGACGTCCTCGGCCCGCTGACCGATCCGCGCGCGCACGGCGGGGATCGGGCGGACGCGTTCCACGTGGTCGCGCCGTCGTTGCCCGGGTACGGCTGGAGCGACAAGCCGTCGACGACCGGGTGGGGCGTCACGCGGATCGCGCGTGCCTGGGACACGTTGATGGTTTCGCTGGGATATCACCGATACGGCGCGCAGGGCGGCGACTGGGGTTCGGCGGTGTCCGGCGCGCTGGGCGAGGTGGCGCCCGAGCGGGTCGCCGGCGTCCACCTGAACCTGGGGTCCGTGGCAGCGGGCGCGTTCGCCGACCCGACGCCCGCGGAGCGGGCGAACCTCGAGGCCGAGAAGGAGATGCAGCGCACCGGCCGGGGGTACTCGGCGCTCCAGTCGACCCGGCCGCAGACCCTCGGCTACGCCCTCACCGACTCCCCGGCGGGCCAGGCCGCCTGGATCGCCGAGAAGTTCTGGGCCTGGACAGACAACAATGGCCGCCCCGAGGACGCGTTGCCGCGGCAGAAGATCCTCGACGAGATCTCGGCCTATTGGTTCACCGCGTCGGCCGCGTCGTCGGCGCGCCTGTACTGGGAGAGCTTCGCCGGCTTCCGGGACAAGGTGACCGCGCCGTCCGGGCTGTCGGTCTACCCGCGCGACATCACCCGCCCGTCGCGGCGGGAGGCCGAGCTGCGGTTTACCGATCTGCGCTGGTTCGAGGAACTGCCGCGTGGCGGCCACTTCGCCGCGCTGGAGCAGCCGGAGTCGCTGATCGAGCAGGTGCGCGGGTTCTTCCGTCTTTTCCGTTGACCGGTCTCGACTCCCTGAAAAAGCACGGGCAAGAGGCGTCGCTCAAGAAGCGGTAGCGGCGTTCTCCGCGTCGTAAGCCGCGCGGGCGGCCGTCACCTGGTCCATGTTCCGGCGCGCCCAGCGGTCCAGCAGTTCCAGCGGTTCGGCGAGGTTGCGGCCCAGCTGGGTCAGCTCGTACTCGACCTTCGGCGGGATCACCGGGTACGCGGTGCGGATCAGGATGCCGTCGCGGACCAGGCTGCGCAGGGTCTGCGTCAGGACCTTCTGCGAGATGCCCTCGACGCGCTTGCCGATCTCGGTGAACCGCAGCGGGCCGTCCACCAGGGCTCCGACGATCAGCACCGTCCACTGGTCGCCGATCCGGTCGAGCAGCTGGCGGGTCGGGCAGTCGCGGTCGTACGGATTTCCCAGCACGGCGGCCTCCTCACTCTCCGCAAGAGAGTAACACTCCCCCGGGTCAGCAGGCTTTACCGAACCCGAACATTCGCCCCACACCGCTCGTACACCCGCGCGCGACGGTGGTCACCGGGAACACCGACACGGGAGGACGAGAACGATGCAAGGAACGAGGCGGCTGGCACTGGCGGGCTGCGGGATCGCGGCCGGACTGCTCGTGGCCGCGCCGATCGCCAGCGCGGACACGCAGGCTCCGGCTCCGGCCCCGGTCACGCTGAGCCCGCAGGAAGTGCAGCAGATGTGCACGGCCTGGGTGCCTAAACTGCACAAACAGGCCGAGAACCTGACCAACCGGATCAACGGCGGACCGGAGGTCTCCGGGTCGGTCGCGAACCTCAAGGCGCGCGCGAACGACGCCCGCACCAAGGGGCACACCGCACAGGCCGACCGGCTGCAGAAGCGCGCGGACAAGCGGCAGAGCCGGATCGGCGAGCTGGCCACCGCGACGAAGCAGCTGGACGCGTTCGCCGCCGCGCATTGCCAGGTGCCCAAGTGAAGCGGCTGATCGCGGTCGCTGCCGCGGCTGTCGTCGTCGGGCTCGGCTGCGCGGCGTGCGACAACGGTTCGGCGCCGTCGTCGAGGGCGGCGCCGAACGGCGATCTGAGCAGCATCCAGTCCACGCTGGACTCGATCCAGTCCGACATGGCCGGCGACGGGTCGCGGTGACGCGCGTACCGTTTCCCCCGACGTAGCCGGCCGGAGGAACGGGAGCCCGCATGGGGTCAGCTGGCCGCGGTCTCGTCCTCGTCGTGGAGGACGAGACCGCGATCGCCGAGCTCGCCGCGCTTTACCTGCGGCGCGACGGGTTCGGGGTGGAGGTCGAGCCGGACGGCGCGAAGGCGCTCGCGGCGATCCGGCGGTTGCGGCCGGTCGCGGTGGTGCTCGACATCGGACTGTCCGGAATGGACGGCATCGAGATCTGCCGGGCGCTGCGCGCGGCGGGCGACTGGACGCCGGTGCTGTTCGTGACGGCCCGCGACGACGAGCTGGATCGCTTGCTGGGCCTGGAAATCGGCGCGGACGATTATCTCACCAAACCGTTCAGCCCTCGCGAACTCGCCGCCCGCGTACGGACTGTGCTGCGCCGAGCGTCCGGCAGTCCGTCCACGACACTCGCTTGCGGCGGCGTGCGCATCGACGTGCCCGGCCGTCGCGCTTGGGCGGGCGAGGCCGAGATCACGCTCACCTCCACCGAATTCGATCTGCTCGCCCACCTGCTGCGACACCCCGGCCAAGTCCTGTCGCGAGATCAATTGCTCAGCGCGGTCTGGGGTTACGCCGCCGCGGCCGGAACCCGCACTGTCGACGTGCATGTCGCGCAGTTGCGGGCGAAACTCGGCGACGACAGTCCTATCCGGACAGTCCGGGGCATCGGGTACGCGGCGGACGCCGGATGAAAACCACGCTCGCGCTCCGGATCACCGTGGTGTGCCTTGCCGTCGCCGGAATCGCGGTGCTGGTGGCCGGGCTGGTCGCGTCCCGATTGGTCCGCAACACCGCGGATTCGGTGCTGCAGCAGTCGTTGCGGGATCAGGCGGACGTCGTCGCCGGGCAGCTCGACGGCACCGGGATCGGCAACCGGCTCGCGATCGGCAAGGCGGCCGCGGTCGTGCGAGGGCAAGGCATCGAGGTCGTCGTGCACCGGGACAACGGCCAGAATTCCGGCCAGGCGACCGCGGTGCGCGCGGCGGAGCGGGCCGGGCTCACGTCCGGAAAGGACCATTCGACGCGGGTCGCGATCGGCAATGTCGACTACCTCGTGGAGGTGCGCCCGGTCGGCCCGCAAGCCGCGTTCGCGCTCGTGCAGCCGGTGCGCAGCGCCGAGGCGACGCAACATGCCTTGCTGCGCAACATCCTTTTAGCCCTGGGCATCGGGCTCTTGGTCGCCGCCATCGCCGGATACGTCTCCGGACGATTGCTCGGCCGCCCGCTCCGCCGCGCCGCAGCCGCCGCGGGCAGTCTCAGCGCAGGCCGGCGCGACGTCCGGGTGCCGGTCGAAGGCCCCGCCGAAGTCGCGCAAGTCGCGGGCTCGCTGAACGAACTCGCCGACGCGCTGGCCCGCAGCGAAGCCCGGCAACGGGAATTCCTGCTGTCGGTGTCGCACGAACTTCGCACCCCGCTGACCGCGGTGACCGGTTTCGCCGAAGCGATCGCCGACGGAGTCGCCGAAGGCCCGGACGCCCGCCGCGCCGGTGAGACGATCCACCGCGAGGCGCAACGTCTGGAGCGGCTCGTGTCCGACCTGCTCGAACTCGCCCGCCTCGGGGCCGACGAATTCCGGCTCGACCTGGATGTCTTCGATTTCGCCGCGCTCGTCCGGGACTGCGCGGAGGTGTGGCAGCTGCGCTGCGCCCGCTCGGACGTCCCGCTGACCGTGCAGTCTCCCCCTGAAGCCGCCATGGTCACCGCCGACGCCCGACGGTTGCACCAAGTCGTGGACGGCCTGGCGGAGAACGCTTTGCGCGTCACGCCAGCCGGTGCGCCGATGGTGTTCGCGCTGGCTGTCGCGGACGGCCACGCGCACCTGTCGGTCCGAGACGGCGGCCCGGGGCTCGCGCCGGAGGACTATCCGGTGGCTTTCGAACGCGGCGTCCTCAATTCCCGATACCGCGACAGCCGCCCGGTGGGATCCGGCATCGGGTTGGCGCTGGCACACGGGCTGGTGACGCGAATGGGCGGGACCCTGACGGCCGGACCGGCTCCCGAAGGCGGAGCTGCGTTCACCATCACGCTGCCCCTGGCTTAATTCACGCACCCGCTGGCGGTCGTCATCTTCGGCTGCGCCGGAGTGCCCGCCGGAGGAGTCGGCGTCGTGGTCTCCGCGATCGGCCGCACCGCGCCGCCGCTCGACGACGGGTGGACCGCGCCCGAATCGTCCGCACCCCCGGACGCCGAGACGTCCGGCGAGCTGATCTGCGTCTGCACGAAGTGCTTCACCTGCGCCGGATCCACCTTCACCGCGTCGCCGTCGGACGGGGTGGCCAGCGACAGGCTCTGCACCGGAATCGTGCCGAACGCGATCGCGCCCGAGCTGAGGCCGTGCAGCTGCTCGGCGAAACTCAAGAGGTTCCAGCCGTGGTCAAGGGTGACCGACCCCTCCAAAGCGTCCACAAGGGAGGAAAGCCGCGCGGGATCGGTGAAGGTGCCGGAGCCGAGGACGGTCTTCGCCATCGCCGACATGAACGCCTGCTGCCGCGCGATGCGGTCCAGGTCGCCGTTGGGCAAGCCGTGCCGCTGCCGCACGAAGGCGAGCGCTTGCGTACCCGAGATCGTCTGCACACCGGCGGGGAAATCCGCTCCGGAGAAGGAATCGTGCACCGGAGCCTTCAGGCACACCTGCACCCCGCCGACCGCTTGGCTCAGCGCGGCGAACCCCGCGAGATTGACCGCGGCGTAGTGATTGATGGTGAGCCCGGTGAGTTGCTGCACGGCGGCAATCGCCGACTTCGCACCGGCGGCGTCGGCGGCCACCTCCAGCTGCGGGCCGCTCATTCCTTGCTGGGCAAGCTTTCCCCGCTGATCCGCGCGGGCACGGCTGTACGCTGAATTGATCTTGTGCTTGCCGTAACCCGGAATGTCCACATAGGAATCGCGCGGGATCGAGATCGCGGTGGCCGCCGCCCCGCCGACCGGGACGTGCACCACGATCATCGTGTCGGTGGTGTTGCCGCCGTCGTCTCCTCCGCCCGCGTGCAGCGCGTCGAGCACGCTCTGCGGCAGCGGCGTCCCGTCCGGTTTGGTGCGGGAATCGAGACCTGCCAACAAGATGTTCTGCGCGACGGTGAGCGGTTCCCCGGCCGAAGTGTCCGGAACCTGCGCCGAGGGCGCGATGACATCGGCGGTGACGAGGCTGGTGTCCAGCCGGTGCAATTGCGACCACGCGAATCCGGTGGCGCCCAGCACCAGGGTGGACACGACCCCCAGCACCGCACGGCCGCCGATCCGGCGGCCCCGGGACGTGATCAGCACGGCCGGTTCCTCGCTTCCCCGGGGACGGATTTCGCCCCCCCGCATTCGAGGATCACCGCGTTAGCTGGGAATAGCCTGAGAAACCTGTCGCGAAGATGTGATGCTGCCCGTTCGGCCGAATGCGCCGCGACAGCCGGTATCCCTTCGGGCACAGGGAGTTCAGCGCGGCATCCGCCGCCACACCGCGCGCGGCACGAACCGCATCGCCGCGAACACCAAGCGCAACACCCCCGGCACCCACACCGCTTCACGACCGCGGCGCAAGGCGGCGACAGTCGCGTCGGCGACCTGATCAGCGGTGCTGGAGAACGGCGCGGGCGACATTCCTTCGGTCATCCGGCCGATCACGAAGCCCGGACGCACGAGCAGCAGGTGCACGCCGGTGCCGTGCAGCGCGTCGGACAGTCCCGAAGCGAACCCGTCGAGCCCCGCTTTCGCCGAGCCGTACACGTAATTCGCCCGCCGCACGCGAATCCCGGCGACCGACGAGAAGACGACCAGGTTTCCGGAACCCTGAGCGCGCAAGAGTTCCGCCGTGTGAGTGAGCACCGACACCTGGGCGACGTAATCGGTGTGCACGATCGCGGTGGCGTGCGCCGCGTCGGTTTCCGCGCGGGCCTGGTCGCCGAGAATGCCGAAGGCCAGCACGACGGTCTCGAGCGGGCCGTGTTCCTTGATGACCCGGTCGAGCAGCGGGCGGTGCGCGGAGAGGTCGTCGGCGTCGAAGTCCTCGGTCGCGACAGTCTCCGCGCCCGCCTCGCGCAGGGCGGCTGCCTGCTCCACGAGGTCCGCACCCGGCCGTGCGGCGAGCACGAACCGCTTCGCACCCCCGCGCGCCAGCCGGACGGCCACCGCCGCTCCGATTTCGCTGCGTCCGCCTAGTACCAGCACCGTTCCGCTCACGGTGGGTGAGTCTGCCAGCCCGCCCCGCAGCAGACCGGCTGGGCCCGCCGGCGGCGGCCCTCGACGTGATCGTCTCGCGCCTGGCAGCGGACAGCAGGGAGTCTCGTCGCCACCCACGGTGATCGACGCCAGCAAGGCTTCTGTCGCTTCCGAGCAGGCCAAGCGGCAACGGCCAGGCGCCCGCCGTGAAGTGCTCTGCTTCACAAACTGCAACTTTGCAGACTCTGCAAGATCTCACTACGCTGACCTAGTGACCCCTCCCGGCCTTCGCGAGCGCAAGAAGCTCGAAACCCACCGCACCATCGCTCTCGCGGCGCTCCGGCTGATCGACGAGCGTGGTCTGGACCAGGTCACGGTCGACGACATCGCCGCGGAGGCGGGCGTGTCCGCGCGCACGTTCTTCAACTACTTCGCGGCCAAAGAGGACGCCGTGCTGCTCGCGTACGCCGACCACGCGGAGCGGGCCGAGCAGACGATCGCGCGGTTCGTCGCGCAGCCGGAAGGGATCGACGCCTTTCCGGCGTTCATCGCGACCGTCCGGGAGGACCTCGCCGATTTCGAGCGGGACCGCGACGAATGGCTGACCCGGTTGCGCATCATCCGCGGCGATCCGTCGCTGCTGATCCGCGCGACGGTGCTCAACTCCGCCTCGCGCGACCCGATGATCGCCGCGATCGCCCGGCGCAGCGGCACCGACGCGGAGAACGACCTGTTCCCCTCGCTGCTGCTCGCGGTGGCGGGCGGAGTGCTCAACGCCGCGCTCAGCCGCTGGGCCGCCCGGAACGGGGCCCAGTCGCTGCTCGAGATCTTCGACGAGGCCGCGGCCACCGCCGCCGCCGGCCTGCCCGACCCTCGCTGAACCCCTTCGTAGTCCGGAAAGGACTGTCATGTCCGTGTCCACCGCGGAATCGCCCGCGCCCGCGGCGATGAGCCACCGGCAAGTGCTGCAGGCGATGTCCGGCCTGATGATGGGCATTTTCGTCGCCATCCTCGCGTCCACTGTGGTCGCGAACGCCCTGCCGCGGATCGTGTCCGAGCTGGGCGGCAGCCAGTCGTCCTACACCTGGGTCGTCACCACCGAACTGCTCGCGATGACCGCGACCGTCCCGCTCTGGGGCAAGCTTTCCGACCTGTACAACAAGAAACTGCTGATCCAGCTCTCGCTCGGGCTGTTCGTCGTCGGCTCGCTGGTGGCCGGGTTCGCGCAGAACATCGACGTCCTGATCCTCAGCCGGATCGCGCAGGGCATCGGCGGCGGCGGGCTCACCGCACTCGCCCAGGTGATCATGGCGGCCATCGTTTCGCCGCGCGAACTGGGCAAGTTCTCCGGCGTCTTCGGCGCGGTCTTCGCCGTCGGCACGGTCGCGGGCCCGCTGATCGGCGGCGTGCTCGTGGACACCTCGTGGCTCGGCTGGCGCTGGTGCTTCTTCCTCGGGGTTCCGTTCGCGATCGCGGCGATCCTGTTGCTGCAGCGCACTTTGGACCTGCCGACGCTGCGCAGGGAAGTGCACGTCGACTACCTCGGCGCGTTCCTGATCATGCTCGGCGTCTCGACGCTGCTGGTGTGGTCGTCGCTGGCAGGCTCGAGCTTCGAGTGGGGTTCCTGGCAGACCGCCGTGCTCGTGCCCGCCGGCGTGCTCGTGCTGGTCCTCGCGGTGTGGGTGGAGTCGAAGGTGCGCGAGCCGGTCGTGCCGCTGGCGCTGTTCCGCAACCGCACGGTCACGCTCGCCACCGTCGCGAGCTTCCTGGTCGGTGTCGCGATGTTCGGCGGCACCGTGTTCCTGTCCCAGTATTTCCAGCTGGCGCTCGGCAAATCGCCGACGGTGGCCGGGCTGATGAGCCTGCCGATGATCTTCGGGCTGCTGGTTTCGTCCACCGTGTCCGGCCAGCTGATCAGCCGCACCGGCAAGTGGAAGCCGTTCCTGCTGCTCGGCGCGGTGCTGATGGCCGCGGGGCTCGGCCTGCTCGGGCTGATCGACGCGCACGCCTCGCTGCTGGAGCTGAGCCTGTTCATGCTGGTGCTCGGCGTCGGCGTGGGCATGCTGAACCAGAACCTGGTACTGGTGACGCAAAACGACGTGCCCGCCGCCGATCTGGGCGCGGCGACCTCGACGCTGTCGTTCTTCCGCAGCCTCGGCGGGTCGATCGGCGTGAGCGCGCTCGGCGCGGTGCTGGCCAGCCGGGTCGGCACGCTCGTCGCCGACGGGCTCGGCCCGGCCGCGTCCGCGGGCGGCGGCGGCGGGAAGGTGCCCGACCTGGCGCGGCTGCCCGCCCCGGTCGTGTCGGTGATCCGGGACGCTTACGGGGTCGCGACGAGCGATCTGTTCCTGATCAGCGCGCCGATCGCGCTGCTCGTGGTGGTCGCGGTCGCGTTCCTGAAGCACGTGCCGCTCAAGACGAAGAGCGGCCTGGAACGGCTGGCGGACGAGAGCGCCTGAGCTACCGTTGCCCGGGTGACCAGCGACGAGGAGTTCGGCGCCCTGCTCGAGCGGCACCGGCGCGAGATCCGCGTGCACTGCTACCGGATGAGCGGTTCGTTCGAGGAGGCCGAGGATCTCACGCAGGAGGCGTTTCTCCGGGCCTGGAAAGGCCGTTCCGGCTTCGCCGGGCGGGCGAGCGTGCGGACGTGGCTGTACCGGATCGCCACGAACGTCTGCCTCGACGCGCTCGCCCGGCGGCCGCGTCGCACGCTGCCGGACGCACTCGGTCCGGCGGCCGACCCGGCGTGCGAGATCTCCGCGCTCGACGTGCCGTGGCTCAGCCCGTTTCCCGACCTGCTGCTCGACGCCGCGGCACCGGACGACACCGGTGCCGCGGTCGTCGAACGGGAAACCATCGAACTGGCGTTCCTCGCCGCTGTCCAGTGGCTGCCGCCGCGGCAGCGCGCCGCGCTGATCCTGCGCGACGTGCTCGATTGGTCCGCAAAGGACACTGCCGAACTGCTGGACACCTCGGTGGCCTCGGCGAACAGCGCGCTGCAGCGAGGCCGCGAGACCTTGCGCGCCAAGCTGCCCGCGCGGCGCGCCGAATGGTCCGCTCCGGACAGCACGACCGCCGAGGAAACGGCGCTGCTGCGGAAGTTCATCGCCGCCTACGAATCGGCAGACGTGCAGGCCGTCGCCGCCGTGCTGAGCGAGGACGCGCGTGCGGTGATGCCGCCGTACTCGTTGTGGTTCGACAGTCGCGATCGGATTCTCGGCGCGCTCAGGCCGAGTTTCGATCCTCAGTCGCCGTTCTACCGGGGCAGTTTCCGGATGGTGCCGGTGCGCGCGAACCGGCAGCCCGCTGTCGCCGGATATCTGCGCCGGCCGGGCGAATCCGTTTATCGCGCATTCGGCGTCTCCGTGCTCACCGTCCGAAACGGACTGGTCACGGCGATGGCCGCGTTCGAAACCGCCGCATTGGCGCCGTACGGACTCGCCGAAACGTTCGAATAAAACCGCGCCGATCGTCGCTGATCCGACGGCCGCGGAAACCGGTCGCCGCAAGCAGATCGGCGGCGGACCGTGTCCGCTTGCTTCTCGCCTGAGCAGCAAAACGCCCGGGCGGTGATCGCTGGTATGCGATCACCGCCCGGGCGGTACCACCGAGTTCCGGGCTTCGCGCCGGTCGTGGTGGGGGAAACTGCTAGCGCCCTCGCCGCCGGGAAATGGTCACCGGCTCGCGGTCAGGCGACTCGATGCTGTGCGGCGGCGGAGCCGGTTCGCACCAGCTTCCGGCGCTCAACCTCGGTAGTTCCCCCGAAGATCCCGTTGCCGAGACCGTTGTCGAGAGCATAGGAAAGGCATTCCGCGCGGACCGGGCATCGCGCGCAGACCGCCTTGGCCTTCGCGACCTGCTGCGCCCCCGGACCCATGTCGGAAATCGGGAAGAACAGTTCCGGGTCCTCGTCCTGGCACGCCGCGCGGGCGAGCCAGCTGGTGGCCGTGAGTTCCATTGTTGCTTTTCACCTCCTGTCCTCATTGTCGAACCGTGGTCAACCGACTTCTCCGCGCGCACGGGCACGCCATGCCTTCGGAGGGTGTTCGGTGGGCTTTTCGGCCGAAGCGCCCCGGGCCGCGAAGGACCCGGCGGACGACCGGCTTTCCAAGTTACCACCGATCACCGTCCGCGCGGGAAATTTCGATTCAGCTCACATCGCGGACGCGGTTGCCGCCCGGGCGTGCTACGGCTCCCCCGGCCGCCGCCCGGAGGCCTCGAAGAGTCCGGCTTTTCCTTTTCCGTGCACCGTTTCCCCCTTCCGCCGCGTCGGCTCTCGAGGTGCCCGTCCGACTCAGGTACCCGCCAGCCCCGCCCTTAACCACATTTCCGTGACCGGATCGTTACATCCCACGGGCGCGTCACCGCACCTGTTCGACAGGGTCCGGGTTCGGGAGGGGGTGCGCGTGGCGGGGTTCGACGGCTTCTTCCGGGGCGATTTCCCTCGCCTCGTGGCGTTCCTGTGCGCGGGCGGGCTCGGGCCGGGCACCGCGCGCGAGGTAGCGGTGGAGGCGTTCGTCCAGGAAACCGGGACGTGGCCGCCGCCGGGCGACCCGCGCGTGGCGGTGCGGCTGACCGCCGTCCGGCTCGCCGAAGAGCAGACATGGTTCGACGGCGGAGCCCCGTCCGAGGATCCGCCGGGCGACCGGCTGGCCGCGGTCGTGGAGCGGAACGCGCGGGGCGTCGAACTGCTCTCGACGCTGCCGGAAACCCAGCGCACGGTGCTGACCTGGTCGCTCGACGGGTTCTCGCCCGCCGCGATCGCCTCGGCGCTCGGCATGGCGGGCACCACAGTCCGCTCGAACCTGCGACATGCCCGGGAACGGCTGAAGTACCGGCTCGGCCTGGCCGGGCGCGAGGAGGCCCTGATGACCGCACTGCGCGAAGCCGACGCCGCACTGGTCGGCGCGCTGCGCTCGGCGCTGGACGTCGAAGAAGCGTTGACCCGGGTGAAAACCGAGGCGACCGCCTTGGCCGCACCACGGGTCCCGGCCGCCCGATTCGGCTTCGACGGCCCGGTGCGCGCCGCGGTCGACGGCGATCCGGACGCGGCGCAGGATCTGCTCGCCGCCGTGCAGCCGCTGATCGTGCGCTACTGCCGTGCGCGGCTTGGCGGGGCAGACGCATATTCCTCGGCGGATGACGTGGCGCAGGAGGTCTGCCTGGCGCTGCTGACCGCGCTGCCCGGCTATCGGCACCAGGGGCGGCCGTTCCTTGCTTTCGTTTACGGGATCGCGCAGCACAAGGTGGCTGACGCGCATCGGGCGCACGCGCGGAACCGGACCGAGGCGATGGCCGAGTTGCCGGAGGCGGTCGATCTCGCCGACGGGCCGGAGGAACGGGCGTTGCGGGCCGAGCTGAATCGGCAGCTGGCTCGGTTGCTGCAGCTGTTGCCGGAACGACAGCGGGAGATTGTGCTGCTGCGGGTTGTCGTCGGGCTGTCCGCGGAGGAAGCGGCTGAAGCGGTCAGCTCGACGCCGGGAGCGGTTCGGGTGGCGCAGCACCGCGCGCTGCTGCGGCTCCGCTCAGCCCTCGAAAGACGACGCCGCTGACCCGATCCGCGCCACCACGAACTCCGCCAGTGCCGCCGCCGGCCCCTCGCTGCCGTCCCTCGACAGCAGGATGAAATCGACGTCACCCGGGTCCGGAAGGCCGAGCTCAGCAGGCAATTCGACCAGATCCGACGGCACCAGGCTCCGCGCGTGCACCGTGATCCCCAGCCCGGCGGCCGCCGCCGCGCGCAGGCCGGTCAGGCTGGACGTCAGGCAGGCCGCCCGCCATTCCAGGCCCGCGCGTTCCAGCGTTTCCACCGCGAGCTGCCGGGTGACCGACGGCATCGGGTACTGCACCAGCGGCACCGGATGGCCCGGGGCGAGGTCCGTCGCCGCCGAGCCGATCCACACCAGCGGTTCCCGGCGCAGCAGCCGTCCCGGGCCGGGCGCGCCCGGGCGGCGTTTGCCGAGCACCAGGTCGAGGCGTCCGTCGGCGATCCGGCGGGCGAGCACATCGGACAGTTCCACGTGCAGTTCGACGTCCACCAGCGGATGGCTTTCCCGCAGCCGCCGCAGGATTTCCGGCAGCTCGCCGAGCGCGAAGTCCTCGGACACGCCGAACCGCACCCGGCCGCGCACCTGCGCGCCGCGGAAATGCCGGGCGGCGCGGTCCTCGGTGTCCACAATGGTCTGCGCGAACCCGAGCATCGCCTGCCCGCGCGCGGTCAGGTCGACCGCGTGCGTGTCCCGGGCGAACAGCAATCCGCCCGCCTCGGATTCGAGCCGCCGGATGTGCTGGCTGATGGTGGGCTGCCCCACACCCACTCGCCTCGCCGCCGCGGTGAAGCTGCGAGTTTCCGCCACAGCAAGGAAAGAACGGCACAACCGGGGATCCAGCATGCGTCACATCTTATCGGGTTTCTCAATGGCAGTCAGTACGGTCATCGGGGTTCCGAATGACCGCCGCCGACGAGAGAATGGCAGGGAAAGGAGATCCACCGTGCTCGCTTCGTTCGCCCGCCCCGTCTCGGCCTTGCTCGCCAAGCTGCGGATCGACCCCTTCATCGCCCTGATCCTCGTCACCGTAGGCATCGCCTCGCTGCTGCCTGCGTCCGGCGCGGTCGCGACCGGGTTCGGCGTCGCGACGAAGATCGCGGTCGGGATGCTGTTCTTCCTTTACGGCGCAAGGCTTTCCAGCCAGGAAGCGGTCGAGGGGATGCGGCACTGGCGGTTGCACGTCACGGTGCTCTGCGCCACTTTCGTGCTTTTCCCGCTGCTGGGGCTCGCCGCGTCGTTCCTCTCCCCCGGGCTGCTGACGTCGCCGCTCTACACCGGTGTGCTGTTCCTCTGCCTGTTGCCCTCGACCGTCCAGTCGTCGATCGCCTTCACCTCGATCGCGAAGGGCAACGTCGCGGCGGCGATCTGCAGCGCGTCGCTGTCCAACCTGCTCGGCATCGTGCTGACGCCGGTGCTCGTCGCGCTGCTGCTGGCCACCGACGGCCCGGGCGTGAGCGGTTCGGCGGTGCTGGACATCGTGCTGCAGCTGCTGGTGCCGTTCGTCGCCGGGCAGCTCGCGCGCCGGTGGATCGGCGGCTGGGTGCAGCGGCATTCCGCGCCGCTGAAGATCGTCGACCGCGGTTCGATCCTGCTGGTGGTGTACACCGCGTTCAGCGAGGGGATGACCGAAGGCATCTGGCACCAGCTGGACGTCGGCCCGCTGCTGGTGCTCGTCGCCGTCTGCTGCGTCCTGCTGGCGGCCGTGCTCGGCGCGACCAGCGGCGGCGCGAGGCTGCTCGGATTCGACCGCGCGGACCGGATCACGATCATGTTCTGCGGTTCGAAGAAGAGCCTCGCGAGCGGCCTCCCGATGGCGACGGTGCTGTTCGGGCACGCCGAGGTCGGCCTGATCGTGCTGCCGCTGATGCTGTTCCACCAGATCCAGCTGATCGTGTGCGCGGCGATGGCCCGCCGCTACGCCCGGCAGGCGGCCGCGGAGGAACCGGGGGAACTCGCGGCAGTCGGGTGACGCGGACCGGCTACTCGCGCATCCCGAGCGCGTCCGCTGGCCGGGCGCGCAGCGCGAACTCCCGCGTGGTCATCACCAGAGTGCTCGCGGGCACCGGCGGGTGCGTGCCGTGCTCGCCCAACCCGCAACGCCCAGCCGGAAAACCAGTGGAGCCGCGTCCTGCCCGCGGCTAATCTCGCCCGGCCAGTGTCGGCTAGGCGAGGACGTGCCGTTGTACATCGCGTGAGGCATCCCAAGCTCTGATCCCGTCGCGCGCCGCGTTGTGCGCCGCGCTTCTTCGTGCTGCGGAATTCTCACTGGAATCGGTGTACTCCTGTGCTCTACAACTGGACAGTCCTGCCCATTTGCCTGCCGCTCGTCCGGCGGCGCTGCCACACGTGTTCGTCCGAACGTTTCCGGGCGGATGGCAAGTTCCGGGTCAACGCCAACCACAAACTCGTCGACGCCTGGCTTCTCGTGCTCTGCGCCGGCTGCGGGGAAACGGCGAAACTCACCGTGTTCGAACGGGCGAAGGTGCGCTCGGTCCGCCCGGTTCTGCTGGACCGCTTGCACCACAACGATCCCGGCCTCGCCGCCGAACTGCTCCAGGATCCGGTCCTGCGACGGCGCAACCGCGTCGCGCTCGACTGGGACGGCGCCTGGCGGCTCGACACCGGTGGTTCGGACCACCTGGGCCAGGACGCGATCGGCGTCTCGGTCGGCTTCGCGGCCCGGATCCCGGTCCGGCCGGCGCGGCTGATCGCCGAGGGCTGCGGCCTCGCCCGGGCCGAGGTCGAGCGGCTGATCGCCGAGGGGAAGGTCGTGTCGGGGATCCGGCTGGGCGGCAAGCTCTCCGGCGACTTCGCCTTCACGCTCAAGCACTGAGAGCCGTGAGGGGAACCCTGAGGGAATCTGATTCCCTCAGGGTTCCCCTCACGGACGGTTGTCTGTCCACAACGGACAGAGCGAGGTCCACTCCCGACTTCCGCTCGCATGAGCGCGAACCGCGAACCCGGGCACCAGCGCTGCCTGAACGGGCACTCGTGCGTAACCGGATCCGGCGGAAAGCGTTGCCGCAGCTCAGCGCGCCCAGGCGGAGGAGCGGCTTGCCCCGCCGTCCGCGCACTGGTGTCCAGAAGGGAACAACGCGGCGACAACCCGTAGACCGGCGCTTACCGTAAGTCCGCAGTCTCCCCGTGCTCTGTCGTATCGGCCGAACGAAGGGCATCCGCGGCGACGTCGGCGGTCTGGCATGCCAGTCCGTCATATCCGGAGAACCCGACCAGAGGAGAAAGCATGGCTTCGCAGGACGGCGCCCGCGTCGACACCAGCGTCATGCGCAAGGGCGCGCAGACGATCAGCGACACCGGGCAGAACATCACCGGGGTGAACCAGAAGGTCGACGGCACCATGCAGACGCTGTTCGGCACCTGGCGCTCGGACTCGGCGAACGTGTTCAACCAGGCCATGGGCCAGTTCGACCAGACGGTCCGCAAGATCGTGCAGAAGCTGGACGAGCTCTCGCAGAACGTGCAGACCTCGGCGAGCGAGTACGACAGCCGGGACTCGGACAACACCTCCACCGCCAACAACGCCGCCACGGTCATCGGCGGCGGCGGCCTGCAGGGCTTCTGATCCCCTTCCTTCCCACGAAAGGACATCTCCCATGGCTTTGGGCCAGTTCCAGATCAGCTTCGCGACCATGCAGGACACCGTCGGGCAGGCGAAGCAGCAGTCGAACCAGATCACCGAGCTGCTGGACCAGATGAAGGCGGTCATCGAGGGCCAGCGCGAAAACTGGACCGGTGTCGCGGCGGACATGTTCCACGAGACCTACAACTACTGCCACCAGGCGGCGCTCACGCTGCCGCAGGCGCTCGACGCCGCCGCGCAGACCCTCGGCCAGATCAACGAGGGCACCTCGAACACCGAGGGCACCAACGCCAAGCGGTTCGCCGCGAACTGACGCCGCCGCCTCGCCGCAACTGACCAGAAAGGAGGGTGAACGGCCATGGTCGCGCCAGGTGACACGAACTACGGGATGAACAACGATTCGTCGAACCACCATCAGAAGACCTCGGACGACGGGAAGTTCCACAGTCCGGGCGACCAGTCCCCGCCGGACGTGAAGAACGAGTGGATCCCGCCGGGCGACGTCGGCAAGCCGCCGCCGGTGCCGGGCGGCTCCGAGCATCCGGGCAAGGGCGTCACGGCGGTCAACACCGAGGCGATGCGCACGTTCGCGAAGAACCTGCAGTCGCTCGCGGACGGCCCGCTGAAGGATCTTCCGGCGAAACTCGACGGGATCCAGCTCAAGCCCGGCGTGTTCCTGACGGCGCAGAACAAGATCTTCACGCCGATCCAGGGCGCGAACGCGCTGCGGGACACCACCCGCACCGCGATCCACGACCTCTGCAAGGCGCTCGACGAGGTGGCGGACGCGGTGAACAAGGCCTCCAAGGCCTACGACAACGCCGACGAGGTCAACAAGATGTCCGCCGACGACTACAACCAGTATTTCAACACCGTCAGCGGCCACATCACCGGCGCCGGTCAGAAACCCTGACCGGACGGGCGGCGGTCTTTCCGGTTTCGAAGCGATCGAGGGAAGATGTCCGACGACAACAACACCCACGGGTTCACCTCGGACGACAACGGGGTCTGGCCGGACACCACGCAGACCGGCAACCAGAACAGCACTGGCGACCCGTCGAAGGATTTCGACGGGCTGACGTGGAAGCAGATCGAAGCGGCGATCCTCGGCGGCGGTTCGCTGTCGGGCGGCCAGGACAACCGGGACAAGGCCTACGGCAACGTCAACTGGCAGTCGCTTCAGGACGCGGCCGGGGTGTTTCAGGAGACGCAGCAGAACCTCGCGATGGTCGCTCAGTCCATTCAGGACCAGACCGCCGCCCTCGCCGGACCCGACGGTCCGTGGAAGGGCGACGCCGCGACGAAGTTCAAGGACATGATGACCGCGCTGGGCAACAAGTTCTCCGATCTGGCGGACCGGATCGGCGACGGCGGCGGGTCGAACAACGTGCCGAACAACCTCGTCAATTCCGCGGCCTACCTCAGGTGGGCGCAGGACACGATCCGCTACATCGACAGCTATTACGCCAGCCAGGTCCTCGCCCAGGGCAGCAAATACCACCTCAGCGACGGGCGCGCGTACATCTCGCAGTTCCCCGAGGCCGTCGAGATGATGACCAACGACATGCGCAAGGTCGGCGGGCAGCTCGCGCAGAAGTACAACACCGTGCACGTCAACGCGGGCAAGACGACCCCGCCCCCGACCCCCGGCGGCGGCGACGGCAACACGCCCAAGCCTCCTCCGCCGCCACCGCCTCCTCCTCCGCCGCCCACACCGCCGCCGCCTCCGCCGCCGGTGACTCCTCCCCCGCCGCCTCCGGTGACGCAGCCGCCGCCTGCCCCGAAACCGCCGCCCGTGTCTCCGCCGCCGGGCGGTGGCGGCGGTGGCAATGGCGCGCCGCCGCCGGTGAACAAGGCCGTGATTCCGCCGCCGCCCAACGGCGTCAACGGTCCTGGCGGGAACAATGTGCCGCCGCCGTTGAAGAACGCGCTCGTGTCGCCGCCGCCGGGAGACCTCAACGGTCCCGGGGGCAACGGCACGCCTCCTCCGGTGACCGCTGCTTCCATTCCGCCGCCGCCGGGCGATGTCGGCGGGAACAAATCGCCGAACCTGCAGAAGCCGCCGGGCCCGCAGGTCAACCCGCCGGTGATTCCTCCGCCGCCGGGCGATTCCGGCAGCGTGAAACCGCCGAAGGTTTCCCCGCCGCCGGGCGATGTCCCGGGAGGGAACAACCTCAAGTCCCCGTCGATCCCGCCCCCGCCCGGGGCCTCCGGCAACAACCTGTCCGGGCACGTCAGCCCGCCGTCGGTCCCGGCCCCGCCGGGAAGCTCGGGCGGGTCCGGGCACGTGAACCCCGCGTCGATCCCGCCGCCTCCGGGCGATTCCGGCGGCAACCTGGCGAACAACGCGCTCAACCCGGCGCACCTGCCGCCGGGCCTCGGCAACCCTCCGGGCAACCAGAACCCGGGCGGCAGCGGCATCCCGATGATGCCGCCAGGAGGCATGGGCGGTGGCGGCGGGCTGAACACGCCGTCCGCGGAACGACCGGACTCGTCCGGGCTGCTCGGCAACATCAAGAAGCCGTGGGTAAGCCCTCCGCCGGACGGCATCGGGAATCCCGATGTCCACGGCGACACGCCACCGCTGCACTCGGCCAAGTGGGCTCCGCCGCCCGGCGCGAGCGGCGGAACCGGCAACGGTGCGGGCGGACCTGGCGCGAGCGGCAACGGCATGGGCGGACCGGGCGACAGCGGTCCGGGCGCGATCAAGGGCCTCGGCGAGAGCGATCTGCCGAAGCTGCCGAACCCCGTCGGGAACCACGAGCAGATCCCCGGTGGCGGAACCCCGCCGATGGTCCCGCCCGGCGGGATGGGCGGCGGCAGCGGTCTCAACACACCCGCCGCGGAACGACCGGACTCCTCCGGACTGCTCGGCAACATCAAGAAACCGTGGGTGAGCGCGCCGCCGGACGGCATCGGGAACCCCGACGCCCACGGCGACACGCCACCGCTGCACTCGGCCAAGTGGGCACCGCCGCCCGGCGCGAGCGGCGGAACCGGCAACGGCTCAGGCGGACCTGGCTTGAGCAGCAACGGCATGGGCGGACCGGGCGGAACCGGCGACGGCATGGGCGGGCCGGGGAATGAGCCGGTCAGCCCTGGGGTGAAGGGGCTCGGCGAAAGCGACCTGCCGAAGCTGCCGGACGCCGTCGGCAACCACGAGCAGCAACAACTCCCGGCTTCGGGAACGCCGCCGATGATCCCGCCCGGCGGCATGGGCGGTGGCAGCGGCCTGAACACGCCCGCCGCCGAACGACCGGACTCCTCTGGGCTGCTCGGCAACGTCCAGGAACCGTGGGTGAGCGCACCGCCCGACGGCATCGGGAACCCCGACGCCCACGGCGACACGCCACCGCTGCACTCGGCCAAGTGGGCACCGCCGCCCGGCGCGAGCGGCGGAACCGGCAACGGCTCAGGCGGACCTGGCTTGAGCAGCAACGGCATGGGCGGACCGGGCGGAACCGGCGACGGCATGGGCGGGCCGGGGAATGAGCCGGTCAGCCCTGGGGTGAAGGGGCTCGGCGAAAGCGACCTGCCGAAGCTGCCGGACGCCGTCGGCAACCACGAGCAGCAACAACTCCCGGCTTCGGGAACGCCGCCGATGATCCCGCCCGGCGGCATGGGCGGTGGCAGCGGCCTGAACACGCCCGCCGCCGAACGACCGGACTCCTCTGGGCTGCTCGGCAACGTCCAGGAACCGTGGACGGCCGACCTGCCTGGTGGCGTCGGCGACCCGAGCGCGTCCGGGGAAACGCCGCCGAGCGAATCGGCTGGCTGGGCTCCCTCGGCGACTCCGCCGCCGGGGGTGCCGATGGCCCCGCCGGGCGGCGGCGGCAACGGGACGCCCGCCGAACGTCCTGACTCCGCCGGGCTGCTCGGCGATGTCCAACAACCGTGGGCAGTAAGCACACCGGCAGGCATCGGAGACCCCGTCGCACCAGGCGACACCCCGCCGAGCACCTCAGCCGGCTGGGCCTCCGCGACCGGCGCCGGCATCCCGGTCGTTCCGCCGAGCAGCACGGGCAACGGCGCCACCACGCCAGACCGACCGGACTCCGCCGAACTCCTCACCGGAGCCCAGGAGCACTGGGCGCCTTCGTCCACTGTGGACGCAGCATCCCCGGTTGCCCAGCGCATCCCGGCCAACACCGGCTGGGCCGCCGCGAGCGACGACAACGACCCCGTCCGCATCGCGGTGGTACAGCCCCTCGACCACGAGGACACCTCAGCCTGGGACGTGGGCACGGCCGAATTCCTCCCCGCGCTCCTGCCGGTCACCACCACGGCAGAGGACCGGCAGGAGGAAATCACCACCGATTTCGTCCAGCGCAGCGACGAACCGTGGCGGCCGAACCAAGCCGACGAGGAACCCGCGATCGGCACCTACCAGCGGGTCCGCGGCGGCCCGGCCGAGGTCGTCCCCGACGAACTCCCCACCTGCGGCGACGCTCCGGAACCCCCGGAGCCCGAAGCCGGCACCGCCGAAGAAGAAACCGAGGAAGAAGAGGAACGCACCATGGCCGACCTGCTCCGGCAGGACGACGCGGCTTGGGGCAAACCGACCCAGCGCAGCTCCCCGGGGGTGCTTGAATGAGCACGGAAACCGTCAAGCGCGGCCCGCGCGCCGCGGGCCCGGAAATGCCCGAGGGCCAAGAAGAACTGCAAGAACCGCCGGTCATGGCGGAACCGGCCGCGCGTGATTTCAACTCGCTGCTGATGATGCTGCCGATGGCCATCGGGTCGCTGGTGATGGTGCTGGCGTTCTCCGGGGTCGCGGGCAGTTCGCCGTTCACCTACGTGATCGGCGGCGGCATGGGCGTGTCCATGATCGCGATGAGCCTCGGACAGCTGTCGCGCGCCGCCGCCGAACGCAAGCGCAAGATGCAGGCCGAGCGGCGGGACTACCTGCGCTACATCGGCCAGGTCCGCGAGCGGGCCCGGTCGACCGCCGAGGACCAGCGGCACGCGGTGGCCTGGAACAACCCGGCCCCGGATTCGCTGTGGTCGCTGGCGATGGGGCCGCGGCTGTGGGAACGCCGGATCAGCCACGAGGACTTCGCGCGGGTGCGGATCGGGCTGGGCACGCAGCAGTCGGCGCTGGAGCTGGTGCCGCCGGTGACCAAGCCGATCGAGGACCTCGAACCGCTGTCGGCGATCTCGCTGCGCCGGTTCACCGAGACCTACCGCACGCTGTCGGGCATCCCGACCGCGGTGGGGCTGCGGAGCTTCACCAGCGTCGAGTTCGACGGCGATCCGGAAGCGGCCGCCGGGCTGGTCCGGGCGATGCTCGCGCAGCTGGTCGCCTTCCATTCGCCGGACGAACTGCGGCTCGCGGTGCTCACCACCGAGGCCGCGCAGGCGCAGTGGGACTGGGTGAAGTGGTTGCCGCACAACAACCATCCGGCTCTTCGCGACGCGGCAGGCCCGCTCCGGCTCCTCGCCGCCGACCACGACGAGCTGATGGACCTCCTCGGCCCGGACGTGGCCGACCGGGACGACCACGACAAGACCGTCGGACCGACGACGACCGAACCGTTCGTGGTGATTGTCGCGCATCTGGCGACGATCCCGGAGTCGTCGCGGCTGGTCGGCGCGGGCCTGCGCAACGTCGTCCTGCTGGACGTCACCGGCGCGCTCCCCGGCGGCCCCAAGGTGCTTCGACTGACCACAAAGGACGGTCTGGTCGAGTTCCCGGCGGGCAGCGGGGTGGGTTCGGCGACCCGCGACGAGCTGTCGGTGACCCAGGCCGAAGGACTCGCCCGGCTGCTCGCGCCCAAGCGGACCAGCGGAACCCTGGAAATCGCCGACCAGCCGCTGGAAAGCGACTTCGGCCTGACCGCGCTGCTGGGCATCAAGGACGTGCACACCTTCGACATCCCCGGCCAATGGCGGCCGCGCGCGGCGCAGCGGGCCCGGATGTCGGTGCCGATCGGCGTGACCGAGGACGGCGAGATCGTCGAACTGGACCTGAAGGAATCCGCGCAGGGCGGCATGGGCCCGCACGGGATGCTGATCGGCGCGACCGGGTCCGGCAAGTCGGAGCTGCTGCGCACGCTGGTGCTCGGGCTGGCCGCGACGCATTCGTCGGAGATCCTCAACTTCGTGCTCGTCGACTTCAAGGGCGGCGCGACGTTCCTCGGGATGGACCGGCTGCCGCACACCTCGGCGACGATCACCAACCTCGCCGACGAACTGCCGCTGGTCGACCGCATGCAGGACTCGCTCAACGGCGAAATGGTGCGCCGGCAGGAACAACTGCGCGCCAGCGGCTACCCGTCGCTGTACGAATACGAAAAGGCCCGCGCGGCCGGCGAACAGCTGGCCCCGATGCCGACGCTGTTCCTGGTGGTGGACGAGTTCTCCGAACTGCTGAGCGCGAAGCCGGAGTTCATGGAGCTGTTCGTGTCCGTCGGACGGCTGGGCCGCAGCCTCGGCGTCCACCTGCTGCTCGCCTCGCAGCGGCTGGACGAGGGCCGCATCCATCGCGTCGAGGGCCACCTGTCGTATCGGATTGCGTTGCGCACCTTCTCCTCGATGGAGTCCCGCAGCGTGATCGGCGCGGGCAGCGCGTACGAGCTGCCGCCGGAACCGGGCAACGGTTATCTGAAGATCGACACCACGAACCTGGTGCGGTTCAAGGCCGCTTACGTCTCCGGCCCGGTGCCCGCGGGCAATGGCGAGAACTCCGCGGTGGCCGCGGCACGGGCCAGCCGCGAGGTCGTCCCGTTCCGCACCGAAGCCCATCCGGCGAAGCTGATCATCCGCGACGACGAGCCGGAACCGGCCGAGAAGCAGTCCGATGTGGACGCTCTGGAAGCGGCCGTGCCCGGCGGGCCCACGCTCGCCGACGCGTTCATCGACCGGCTGACCGGCGCGGGTCCGGCGGCACGCCAGGTGTGGCTGCCGCCGCTGGCCGAATCGCCGAGCCTGGATTCGCTGCTGCCGAGCGTCCTGCCGGATCCGGTGCGCGGGATGGCGGTGCAGGATCCGGCGCACTGGGGCAAGCTCCGGGTGCCGATGGGGATGATCGACCGGCCGTTCGAGCAGGTCCGCGAACTGCTGACGGCGGACCTGTCGTCGGCGGCCGGGCACGTCGCGGTGGTCGGCGGGCCGAAGACCGGAAAATCGACCTTGCTGCGCACCCTCGTGCTGGCGCTCGCGATGACGCACACCCCGCAGGAGGTCCAGTTCTACGGGCTGGACTTCGGCGGCGGCGGGATCATGTCGCTGTCCGGGCTGCCGCACGTCGGTTCGGTCGCCACCCGGCTCGAACGCGACCGGGTCGTCCGGACCATCGAGGAAATCTCGCAGGTCATGGAAGGCCGCGAAACGCTGTTCTCCGAGCACGGAATCGAATCCATGGACGCCTACCGCGCGTTGCGCCGCAGCGGCCGGATCGAGGATCCGTTCGGCGACGTGTTCCTGGTGGTCGACGGCTGGTACAGCCTCAAGAACGACTACAGCGACCTGGAGCAGAAGATCGGCGAGCTGGCCTCGCGCGGGCTGTCCTTCGGCGTGCACGTGGTGATCGGCGCGACCCGCTGGTCGGAGATCCGGCCGTACCTGCGCGACCTGCTGCAGACCCGGTTCGAGCTGCGCCTCGGCGACCCGATGGAGTCGGAAATCGGCTCGCGCAAAGCGAAAACGGTGCCGAACCAGCCGGGTCGCGGCCTGACCCCGGACGGTTTGCACTTCCTGGCCGGGCTGCCCCGGATGGACGGCAGCGGCAACACCGACGACCTCGCCGCGGCGGCCAAGGCGGTCGCCGAGGAGGTCCATCTGTTCTGGCCGGGCGCGCCGGCTCCGTCGGTGCGGCTGCTGCCCGCGAAACTGCCGATGGCGCAGCTTCCCGCGCCGGACGGCGACCTGCGGATCGCGTTGGGACAGGACGAGCAGCGCCTGCTGCCGGTGTGGCACGACTTCGCGGCCACTCCGCACCTGCTTGCCTTCGGCGACAACGAAACCGGCAAGACCAACCTGCTGCGGGTGGTGCTGCGGTCGGTGCTGGCGCGTTACTCGTCGAGCGAGGCGAAGATCGTGCTGGCCGACCCGAGCCGCCAGCTGGACGTCGAAGTGCCCGAGGAATACCGCGTCGGGTACGCGACCACCACCGAGGCGTTGCAGGAATTGGCCCAGCAGGCCAGTGTTTCGCTCACCCCGCGAGTCCCGGACCAGACCATCACCGCGGACCGGCTCAAGCGCCGCGACTGGTGGACCGGCCCGCGGCTGTTCTTCGTGGTCGACGATTACCAGTTGCTGACCAGCGGCATGGGTTCGCCGCTGGAACCGCTGTTGTCCTTGCTGTCGCAGGGTTCCTACATCGGATTCCACCTGATCCTCAGCCGCAGCACCTCGGGCGCGATGCGCGCGCTGAGCGATGCGGTGGTCCGCCGGATCTGGGAACTCGGCAGCCCGGGCGTGGTGTTCTCCTATCCCAAGGAGGAGGGCAAATTCCTCGGCGAGGCGGCCCCGCGCCAGCTGCCCGCCGGCCGCGCGCAGCTCGTCACCCGCCGCGGCGTGAAACTCGTGCAGACCGCGATCGCGGAAGAAGACCGGGCCGGCGAGGGCTGGTCCCCGCTCGCGACGACCGAAAGGGGCGTGCGATGACCGCGTCGACCGGCGAACTGTGCCGGATCACCGTGTACGGGCCGCAGGGCCGAGCGGATCTGGCGGTGCCGATGTCCGTCCCGCTGACCAGCCTGCTGCCGGTGCTGCTGGAGCACACCGGCGGCCGCGACGACCTCGGCGACGCCTGGGTGCTGCAGCGGCTCGGCGAGGAGCCGCTGGACGCTTCGGGCACTCCGGAGTCGCTCGACTGGAAGGAGGGCGAGGAATTCCACCTGCGCCCTCGCACGGATCCGTTGCCGGAGCTGGATTTCGACGACATCGCGGACGGCATGGCCACCGCGGTGAGCCGGCATCCCGGCCGCTGGCGCCCGGAGTTCAACCGCGGCCTGTTCCTCGGGTTCGCGATCTTCTCCCTCGTCGTGCTCGCCAAGGTGCTGCTCTACCCGGGTTCGGCCGGGCTGACCGCGATCGGCGGCGGCGTGGTGTCGCTCGGGCTCCTCGTCGCGGCCGTGGCGACCGGGGTGCGTTCCGACGACAAGGCGCTGCTGACGTTGCTCGGGCTCGGCGGCTGCGCGTTCGCGTTCCTCGCGGGCGCGGTCGCGGTGGCCGGGCTCGACCCGGCGTTCGACCTGCAAGGCACGCCGATTCTGACCGGCTGCCTGACGTTCGCGCTGGCCGGCGGTCTCGTGCTCGGCGGGCGGGCGGCGTGGTCGCACGCCATCCCGTTCGTGCCGTTCGGCGCGGTGGTCGCGACCGGGCTCGCCGGGGCGCTCTCGCTGTGGCTGCACCTCGGCGCCGGGTTCACCACCGGGCAGGCGGCCGGGCTGGTGTCGTTCGTGCTGGTCGGGCTGATGGTGTTCGCGCCGCGGATCGGCATCCGGTTCGCGCGCATCCGCGGTCCGCAGCTGCCGCGTTCGGCCGGGGAGCTGCAGTACGACATCGAGCCGATGCCCGCCGCGCAGATGGTGCACCAGACCGGGTACGCCGACGGCTACCTCACCATCGCCTGCCTTGCAGCCACGGCCGTTTTCGTCGGCTGCTTCCCGTTCCTGGTCGGCAACGGGCTGTTCCCGACCATCCTGGGCGGACTGGTGTCCGCGGCGGTGCTGATGCGTTCGCGGGCGCTGCTCGGCGTCTGGCAGCGGGTGCCGCTCGCCGCCGCCGGCGCGATCGGCCTCGTGTTGCTCGGGCTGTCGCTGATCCAGCCGTTGCCGACGCCGTGGCGCGGCGCCTGTCTCGCCGGACTGTGCCTGGTGTTCTTCCTGCTCCTGCTGGCGATGCTGCGCCCGCCGCCGCGGCGGCTGCTGCCGATCTGGGGGCACCTGGCGAACTGGCTGGAAACGCTGAGCGCGGTGGCGATGATCCCGATCCTGCTGCAGCTGTTCGGCGTCTACGCGTGGGCCGTCGGGCTCACTTCCTAAGCGATGGAGGGGTGACATGGTGCAGACGCAGAAGGACCACGTCGAGGCGTATTCGTTCCTGATCGGGCGGATGACCTCGGCGCTGGTGCTCGGCGACGCGAGCCACCTCGACGTGCCCGCCCGGCGGGCCTGGGTCGGCCTGCTCGTCGGACTGGTCCTCGGCCTGCTGATCGCGGTCGGGTTCTTCGTGTACGGGCTGATCGCGCACCACACCGGCGGGGCGGCGCCCGCCGTCGGACGCCGGGCCTGAGCGGAAGGAGGACAGCCATGGAACTCTCGCTGATCCGGCGCGACGACGGCGCTGTGGAGCGCAAGACCGTGGGCAACGCGCTGGTCGTGCACCTCGCGGAGGGGATGACCGGGCAGGCGCAGTCGCTCGCGCTCGGCGTCGCGGCCGATCCCGACCACGACCTGGTCGTCGTGGACCTGCCGGTCGATTCGCCGATCGCGATGTGGGAATCGGTGGCCAAGGCGCTGCCCCGGCGCCGGCGCGGGGTGCGGCTGGTGATCGGCGGCCGCTCGCGCGAGACGACCGCGCTGGCCGGACAGTGGCTGGCCGAGCGGATCAACCGCCCGGTGCTCGCGCCGGACGGTTCGGTGATCCCGAGCGCGGGCGGCGCGCTGTTCGTCCACGCCGGACGCGGCGGCGGCTGGGTCCGCTTCCGGCCGGGGCGTCCGCCGGCCTGGGAGGCGAAGCGATTCCCGCGCCCCGCTTGGGATTCCGGGATCGCCGCCGAACTGACCCCGACGAGTTCGCGCGGGGTCGCCGAACCGCTGCCGGGCGGGTTGTGGGTCCGTCCGGTCGGTTTCGACGCTCCCCAGCGGCACCACCGCGCGGCGCTGATCTCCCGGATGCCCGCCCAGCACGACACCATGACGATCGTGCTGGGCTGCCCCGGCTGCCCGCCGCTGGCCCTGGACGACGCGGCCCGGCTGTGGGTGCAGCTGCCGGAGAAGGTGCGGGCCAAGGCGCGGTTCGTGCACTACGGCCCGATGTCGGTACCCGGTGAGGCCACCATCGGACAGGCGCTGGCGGACCTGCTCGGCAAGCCGGTCGCGTTCTACTCGGGCGTGCCGGTCGGTTCGCCGCAGCTGCCGACTTTGCGGACCGTGATGCACGACGGACGGTTCGGCTGGCGGCCGTTCACCACCGAACTCAGGTACGAACCGCGCTCGTCCTCCGCTGACGCGGTCTTTCCCGAACTGTTGTCGCACCGTCCGCCGATCCACGGGCTCGACCAGGTCTCCCCGGCGGTGTACTGGTACTCGCCGGACGCGGTGGTCGAGGTCGTGCAGTCGGGTCTGCTGGTGCGTCCGCCGCAGGACGGCCCGTCTTCGGCAGCGGTCCGCGAGATCAATCTCGACGCCGCGGTGCACAACCTGACCTTTGACGCGGCTGACGAGGGCTCGGCGTCGCGAATGCGGTTGCTGGCGGAGGATTTGCTGGCGCGGCTGGACGAGGAGACTCGCCGGATGAGCCGGGTGTTGCCTGCTGCTGCGCTGCTCGCGGAGCGTGCTCGGCCGCGGGTTGTCGCGCCGGCGTTGGAGGCGATCGAATCCGGGCATCCGCCGG
The DNA here is from genome assembly GCF_055633655.1 of Amycolatopsis sp. NPDC114503. NCBI lineage: Bacteria > Bacillati > Actinomycetota > Actinomycetes > Pseudonocardiales > Pseudonocardiaceae > Amycolatopsis > Amycolatopsis sp. NPDC114503. Next base: position 548,231 of record NZ_JBVKDT010000004.1, read on the forward strand.
TGCCGGTTGTCGCCGCGGCTCCTCCGGCGGCGTATCTGCCCGCGGCTCCGGCGGCGTTGGGTATTGCTGCGCCGACTGAGGTTCCGGGGGCGATCGCTGCTCCCAGCCCTGCCGTTGTGCCGGTCGCTCCCGCCGCTCCCGTCACTCCCGCCGCTCCCCCGGCCAAGGTCTCCGCTGCTCCTCCCGCAGCTGTGCCGTTGACCCGCATCGCTCCGGCCGACGTCGCCCCGGCGAAGCCCGTGGAACCGCCGGTCGCCAAGCCCGCGCCTCCGGTTGCGGAGAAGCCGCCGACGCCGTCCGTTCCGGTGTCCTCTTCGGACAAGCCAGAGCCCGCGCCGAAATCGGCGAAAGCCCCGGCACAGCTGCGTTTCCAGGAAACCCCCGGCGCGGAGTCGACCGCGCTGCTGCCCAAACGCGGCGCGGACAAGGAACGCCAGTGGCTGCGCAAATCGCTCGGCGCGGAGTACGGCCTGATGTCGAACACTGTCGCGCGGATCCTGTCCGAGCACCCGGGCTTCCAGGGCGTGCTGTCGACCTCGTCCTCGGCGGAGGTGCTGACCGACGCGGTGGCCGTGCAGCTTTATCTGTCCCCCAAGGGATCGACGATCGACGCCGGGCTGCGGCGCGGGGCGAACGGTCCGCACGTGCCGGTCGCCCGGTGCGTCGTCGCCGGGCTGAGCAGGTTGCCCTCGCACCGCGGCCCGGCCACCTTCGCGACTGAGCTGCCGTCGTCCGCGTGGCCGCTGCTGGATGGGCGGAAAGTCCTGACCGAATGGGGTTTCCTGAACGCGCTGACCCAACCGTCGTCCACTGTGGACGGAGAGACGGACGTGCTGGTGTGGTCAATCACCGGACGGCGCACCAAATTGCTGGAACCGGGCGAGGGCGGCGTCGAAAACCGGGTGCTGTTCGTGCCGGGGACCAGCTTCAAGGTCCTCGAAACGCGCAAACCGGCCGCGGGCGCGCGGGGCGCGGTGCTGCTGCGGGAACTGACCGCGAGCGAGATCGACGAGACCGGCCGGGTCGCGAACGACCGGGCGTCGCTGGACGAGCTGGCGATGAACTCGCTCCGGCAGACGCTCGAGACCTGGGCGGAAGCGGGCGAGGACCTGGTCCGGACCGTGATGGACGAGCAGGCGGCGGAGCGGTTCGGGGCGCTCCCGGGCCTGGCGTGAGTGCGGAGAGGCGGAGACGATGAACCGACAGCTGCTCGTGGTCGGCGGCGACCGGCCGGGTGCGTTCGGCACCATCGGCGCGGCGCTGGCGCAGGCGCAGCCGGGGGCGACGATCAGCGTCCACCCTGGACGGTACGAGGAAAACCTCGTGGTGAACCGGATGGTGTCGCTGGTGGCCGAACAGGGCGCGGGCACCGTGGAAATCGTGGCGAGCACCGGAAGCGTGCTCGTCGCGAACGCCGAAGCGGTGCAGTTGAGCGGATTCATCCTGACCGGCACCGACGACCAACTGGTCACTGTGGACGTTGTCCGCGGCGAGGCGGCGCTGGACGGCTGCCGGCTGTCCGGGGCTTCGTGGGCGACTTTGCTGGCGCGGCTCGAGGGTTCGCTCGCGCTGCGGGGCTGCACGGTGACCAGCACCGGCGGTGCCGGGGTCGTGATCGCCTCGCCGGTGCAATCGGCCATTGAGGACACTGAGATCGTCGACGCCGCGTCGTCCGGCGTGGTCGTTGCCGAGGCTGGTTCGGTGCTGCTGCGCCGATGCACGGTGCGTGGTGCGGCGGGCAACGGAGTGTGCGTCAACGGCGAAGCGGTCGCGATTGTCGAGCAGTGCGAGATCGTCGGCGCGCAGAAACCGGCGATGGTCGTGGAACAGCAGGGGCGCGCGACCATCACCGGGCTGACCGTGCGGGACAGCGCGAACGTCGACCTGTATGTGACCAGCAAGGGCCGGGTTTCGGTGGCGTCGTCGCAGTTCCGGTCGGCGCCGATGCAGGCCGCGCACATCGCCGCTTCCGCCGAACCGCTGCTGCGCGAGTGCGTTTTCACCGGGGCCGGCACGAACGCGGTGCAGGCCACCGGGACCGCCGCTCCGCAGTTCGTGGACTGCACCTTCGAGGGTTCCCCGGTCACGATCCTCGTCGACGATCAGGCACGGCCTCGGTTCGAACGCGCGACCGTGCGGGGATCTACGAACACCGCGATGTCCGTCAGCGCGGATTCCGCCGTGACCGTCGGCGGGCTGCGGATGACGCCGGAGAGCGGTGTCGGGATCGTCCTCTCCGGACAGTCCACTCTGGATCTCGCGGATGCGTCGATCGACACCGGCCGCGAAGCCGGGGTGCGGGTCACCGAGGACGCCCGGCTGACCGTGACCGACATCCGGGTCGATTCGACGGCGGACAAGGCGGTCTCGTTCGCTGGCAGCGCGCCGTCCTCGGCGAAGTCAGTGCAGGTGCGCGGCGGCGGTCTGCATGTTTCCGGGACTGCGGAAATCTCCTTGCAGGACTGCGAGATCATCGACTCCACAGTGGACGGCATCACCGTCGCCGCGGGTTCGACGCTGACCGCTTCCCGCTGCCGGGTGCGCAATGCGCGAGGCAACGGCGTGTACGTCGGCGCCCAGGCGTCGTTCACCGAATGCGAGATCCTCAGCGCGGGCGAAGACGGCTTCCACGTGGAAACCGCCGAGCCGGTCAGCATCCGCGATTGCGTGGTCAACGACGTCTCCGGCGAACTCGTGAGCGGCGAGCACGCGGACGTCGACAACCTGCTCACCGATTCCGTGCGGCCCCTCGAAATGCCGGCGGCTCCGGCAAGCGACGTCGCGGCCGAGCAGACGGTGAGCGAGGCGGCCGGAGAGGTGCTCGAAGGCCCGCTGGGCGATCTGGAGGCGCTGGTCGGGCTCGCCGGGGTGAAGAAGGAGGTCACCGGCCTGATCAACCTGATCAAGATGTCCCAGATGCGCGAGCGGATGGGCCTGCCGATGCCGCCGATGTCGCGGCATCTGGTGTTCGCGGGCCCTCCCGGCACCGGCAAGACGACCGTCGCCCGGCTGTACGGCACGGTGCTCGCCGAACTCGGCATCCTCTCGAAGGGGCACATGATCGAGGTGGCCCGCCAGGACCTGGTCGGGCAGTACATCGGGTCCACCGCGATCAAGACCACCGAGGTCGTGGAGAAGGCTGTCGGCGGGGTGCTGTTCATCGACGAGGCGTACACGCTGAGCGCGCCGACCGGCGGTTCCGGCCCGGATTTCGGGCAGGAAGCGATCGACGCGCTGATGAAGATCATGGAGGACCAGCGCGATTCGCTGGTGGTGATCGTCGCGGGCTATTCCGAGCAGATGGAGCAGTTCCTGCAGTCGAACCCCGGCCTCGCGTCGCGGTTCACGCGCACCATCGAATTCCCGAACTACAGCGTCGACGAGCTGGTCACCATCACGACCGGCCTGACCCGCAAGCACTACTACGAAATGACCGACGACGCGCTGGCCGCGCTGCGCGAGTATTTCGAGCGGGTGCCGAAGAACTCGACGTTCGGCAACGGCCGTGTCGCGCGGAAGCTGTTCGAGGCGATGGTGAACAACCAGGCGTCGCGGCTGGCGCTGTATCCGCCGTCCAAAGACATCGAGCTCAACCGCCTCACCGCCGACGACCTTCAGGCCGAGCTGACGCAACTTCCTTCCGCCGCGAAGTCGGCCGTTTCGGTCACCGCCGACCCCGCCGCAGCGGTCAAGACCAGCGCGGGCTGGAAACGCCTCAGCGGGCTGGCCGGCCAGAAATCGGTGCGGGAGAACGCCGAACGGCTGCTGCTCAAACTCGGCCGACTCACCCGCGAACGGCAACCGCTAGGCCACCAGGCCAACCTGGTGATCAGCGGCAAACGCGGCACCGGGCGCTCCGAATACGCGAAACTGTACGCGCAAATCCTCTCCGAATTCGGCATGACCCCGATGGGGCACCTGGTCCGCCGCAACCTCGCCGAAGAACTGTCGCCGCAATGGCCCGGCCAAGCCGAACACTTGGTCCGAGCCGCGGTGGAAGACGCCTCCGGCGGCACCCTGGTCGTCGACCTGGACGGCGACTGGGACACCTCGCCGCACACCCCCGGCATCGAAGCACTGGAAGCACTGTCGGAAATGATCACCCGGCGTCCAGCGGATCCCGTCGTGGTGTTCACCGGCGAAAGCGACCGCGTCGGCGAACTGCTCGCCCAACTGCCCACCCTGCGCGACGCGTTCCCGTACGGCTGGCAACTCAGCGAGTACACAGTGGACGAACTCGCCGAGATCGCCGTACGCCTGCTGATCCGACGCGGCCACGAGGTCCCCGACGACGTGCGCGACGCACTCGCGCACGAACTCTCCGCCGCGTCCGACCACACCGCGCACGCCGCGCACGAACTGGCCCGCACGCTCTCGGCAGCCGCCGCGTCGCGCACCCTCGCCGCCGCCGACCTGCGCGGCCTCCGCCCGCCCGACACCGGAGCCATGGCCCTCGGGCCCGGCCTGGCCTCGGTCGGCTGACTCTAGGGAGGAAACCGATGAGTTCGCAGCACGAACAGATGCTCGAAGACGCGATGGCCGCCTACCAGCACCAACGCGACCACTTCGACCAAGCCCGCCAGGACGTCGAAACCGCCACCAGCACCGTCACTTCCGCCCGCCGCGAGGTGACCGCGACCGTCGGCCGCACCGGTGAATTGACCGAACTTTCCTTCCCCACCAGCGCCTACAAACGCATGGCCCCCGCGGAACTCGCGTCGGTGATCGTGCAGACCGTCTCCGCCGCGCGGCAGAAATCGGTCGCCGCAGCCGCGGAATTGATGGCCCCGATGCTGCCGCCGGGTATTTCCGCTCAGGACCTGATGAGCGGAAAAGTGGACGTCAACGCCCTGTTCTCGGCGCGAGTGCCGGGATTCGACGAAGGGAATCTGCCGTGACAGACCAGTTTTTCGTCGACGCCGACGGGCTGGACGGTGGCCGCGACGGCTTCGACGGCAAGAGCGCCGAACTGCGCACGCTGGCCCAGCTCGTGCAAAGCCTGGCGAATCCCGGCCGGATCGAGGACGCGGCCGGAAACGACAAGAACGGCAACGAATTCTCGAAGACGCACATCCAGTCGGCGGCCGAGATCTACAACGGAATCAACGCCTGGGCGCTGGCGGTGGAAGCGACGCGCGACGCGATCGGCGACATGGCCACGTCGTTCCGCGAGGCCGACCAGGGCGCGTACGACGGTTCCAACGCCCTGTTCAAGAACTTCACCGACCTGAACCACAAGGTCCGCAAAGCCGACCCCGGCGGCACCGACGCACCCCCGACCGAGTACGGGCGCGGCGTGCGAATCCAAGGCAAACTGCTCGGCAAAGACCGGGAAGCCGAAGACGGCGGCGGCTGGACCCCGGCCAAGACCGCCCGAGCCCAGATCCCGGACCGCGGCCAGGAACCTCTGCCTTCGAAACCGGGCGAGGAACCTCGGCGCTTGAGGCGTCTGGCGGTCGAGCGCCCGGTCCAGCACAAGGTGCTGAGGCGCGAAGGCGAGGTCACCCCGCTGCGGCCGACCGAATCGACCGTCTTCGTCCGCTCGGAAAAACCGATGCATGCGGTCGAGGACAAGATGGAGACCCCCGAGGGCGAAGTGACCACCCCGACGCATCCGCTGGAGCCGACGGAGGCCTGGCTGCCCGCTGTGGAAGGCGCGGGTTGGCAACCGGCGAAGTCGATCCCGGCCCAGCCCGCGATCACCCCGGAAGAACCCGTTTCCTGACTTTTTCGCTCCGCGCAAGGAGGTGACCCGCGATGAGCCTCATGGTGGACCCCAGCCTGAACTGGGTGTTCTACATCATCGCGGGTGACGCCTGGCCCCAGGGCGACGAGGACAAAGCGCGCGAACTCGCTGCCGAATGGGACCAGGTCGCGCAGCAGATCTCCGCCGCGGGAACCGGTTTCAGCCAACTGGCGGAACAAGTGGTCTCCAACGTCGGCGGCGACGTAGCGACCAACTTCGCCGACTACGCCAACAAACTCAGCACCATGGGCGCCGGTTTCTCCTACCGGGCCCAGCAACAAGCCGCTGCTTTACGCGAATACGCCCTGAATGTGGAAAACGCCAAATACGGCATCCTCATTTCCATCGCGGTCACCGCCGCGGACCTGATCTGGGCGATGACGAACCCGTTCACCGCCCCGCTGATCCCGGGAATCTGGGCCGCAGGCCGGACCGCGGTGATGCAGATCGAACGCTCGCTGATGTCGCGGTTGATGAGCCTGCTGTCGAGGGTCGCGCGAGAGGCCGCGCAGGAAGCCGCGGAAGAGGCGGCCGAGGAGATGCTGGCCGAGTTCATCCAGATCGCGCAGGGGAACCGGGACGGCTTCGACTGGAAACAGATCGGCCAGAACGCGGCGCTGGGCGCGATCGGCGGGGCGTTCGCCGCCGGCGCGCACAGCGGTCTGGGCAAATGGGGCCACAACGTCTTCGGCGCGGCCGGTGTGGAAGCAGCCACCGAGGTGGTCGTCGGCTTGGCCGGCGCCGGTCTGTTCGGCGGTGACCTGGACAGCCTGGGGTGGGGAGCCCTGAACGGCGGCCTGAGCGGTGCCGCCACGCACGGCGCACATCACGCCGGGCAAAACCTCCACGACAAACTCACCGGCGGCGGCAAGGACGGCGGCGGGACGGGGAAGGGCCCGAACGATCCCGGCGGGGGCGGCGGGACGGGGAACATCAAGGTGGACCCGGTCAACGGGCCGGGTTCCTCTGGCGGCTCCGGTGATCGGGGTGGCGTCGGTTCCGGCGGTTCCGGTGGATCCGGCAATAACACCCCGCACGGCGACGGCCAGAACAACTCCCACTCGCCCAGCACCACCGCGACGAACAACCAGCCCCCGGCGACCAACTCCACCTCAACGGGCGGCCCCAACCCCACAAGCGGCGGCACCTCGCCCGGAAGCCAGAACTCCCCCAACGGCTCCCCTTCCACCGGCGGCTCCGCCACCGGCCCGAACTCCGCGAGCGGCCCCAACTCGCCCAGCAGCCCCAACCCCGCAGGCAACTCGGGTTCGGCGAACGGCTCCACCTCCGCAAACGGCTCGCACTCGACAAACGGCGGCACTTCCACCGGCGACCCCAACCCCGCCGCCGGACCGAACTCCGCGAACAGCCCCAACCCCGCAAGCAACTCAAGTTCGGCGAACGGTTCCGACTCCGCAAGCAACTCGCAGTCAACCGGCGACGCCAACTCCGCAGGCCAAAACCCCACCAGCAACTCGACTTCACCGAGCAACCCCACCAGCGGCTCGAACTCCGCAGTCAACCCGGACTCGGCGAACAGCTCCCTTCCCCCCAGCGACTCGCAGTCACCCGGCAACGTGAACGCCGCGAGCCCCAACCCCACAGGCAGCTCGGACTCGGCGAACCCACCCCACGACTCCAACCTCACCAGCAGCAACACCCCCGCAAACGGCTCGGCGAGCAACACCCACCAGAACTCCCCCTCGCCCGGCAGCACCGCCACCACTCCCGGCAGCTCCCACCACGACGCCCCCGCCACCGGCTCGAACCCGCCCGGAGCCCGTCCCGGCACCGAAAACCCGGGCGGCCCCAACACCACCAGCCCGAGCGGCACCCCCAACCCCCCAGCCGCCAGCCCCAGCACGAACGGGCCCCAGGGTCCCGGCAGCACGACCGGCAATCAGGGCCCCGACTCCAACTCCACAACCCACCCCGGTACGAACAGCAACCCCGGCCCCAGCACCAATCCGGCCCACAACCCGGAATCCGCCCCCGCCAACCAAGGCACGAACGGCACCGATCACCACGCCGCCCCGCCCCCGTCCACACCGGACTCGGTCAAAACCGAAACCCCCACCCCACCACCGACCGCAACACCATCCACACCGGACTCAGTCCGGACCGAAACCCCCACCCCACCACCAACCGCAACACCATCCACACCGGACTCAGTCCGGACCGAAACCCCCACCCCGCCGCCGACCGCGACACCGTCGGCACCGGAGTCCGTCAAACCCGGAAACCTCGACTCCACCGGCACAAACGGCCAGCCCCTTCCCTCCACCGGAGGCCGCGCCCCCTCACCGCCAGCGGCCAACGGCAACCACGCGCCCACCCCGCAGCCCGACACCGGCCTCCCCGGCTTCAGCGGCAACCGGACCGCGGATCCGACGCCCGCCACAGCCCATCCCAGCCAGCCGGACGGCTCCGCGAACCCAACGACTCACCCCGGCCCGGAGTCCGCCCCGAACTCGTCCGGCCACCTCACCCCGGCCCCCTCGACGAACTTCACCGGCGCTTCGAACACCTCCCTCGGCCCGAACGCCACCACCTCCCCGAACCCGGCCGCCAACCACGCCCCGGAGACCAGCCCGTCCCCCGGCTCCGTCCGCGCCCCGGGTTCGACCGCCAACCCCAGCAGCCCGAACTCCAACCCCAGCTCGAACCCGGCCGCCGCCCCGCAGCCCAAGCCGGTCCCGCCGCCGACGTCGACCAGCGTCAAAGGCATCGACTCGTCCCCGGTCCCCGCCCCGAAGACCACCGTCAACGGCCCGAACCCCACGCCGGTCACCACCGGACAAACCCCGTCGCACGCCTCGCCCACCCCCAACCCGAGCCCCCAGCCGACGTCGACCGCCGGTCCCCACCCGGCAACTGGCGGTCCGGATCAAAACCAGTCCACCAATGCGAAACCGACCGGCGGCCTCAGCCCAACGTCGAACCCCTCAACCAACCCCGAACCCGCCGTCAACCCGAATCCGGCGACCGGCGCGAAGCCCACCCCCGAGCCGACCCCGGGCAACACCGCCCCGCCCAAGAACGGCCTCAAGCCACCCCCCGCCCCGGCGAAGCCGATCAGCACCGAACCCACTCCCGCCCCCCGCTCCCGCGACAACGCCGCCGCACGCCGCGACCTCCACACGCCGGTCGCCGCACCCAAAAAGCCAAACCCCCAGAACCGCGACCTTCACACGCCCGTCGCCGCACCCAAAAAGCCAAACCCCCAGAACCGCAACCTCCACACACCCGTCGCCGCACCCAAAAAGCCGACCCTCGCCGCACCCACCGGCCCCGGTCCGAACGTCGGCAAACACCCTCCGGTCACCGGCGGCAAGGGAGACTTCGCTCAGCACCACAAGAACTTCAAGTTCACCGTCGTGCACGAAACCGGCATCATCGGCAATCTCGGCACCCGCAACGAGGACAATCAGAGCAGCATCGGCGTAGTGGCCACCGTCGCCGCGACCCCGGACGACAATCTCCGCACCCTCGCGGAGAAGTACTCCACCGGGTTCACCGGAAACTCCTCCGACGGACGTTTCGGCCTCGTCATCGGCATCAACGGAACACCAGGCTCGGAACAAGCGATCAACCAGAAAATCCAGCAATTCCAGAATACCTGGGACAACCGCTTCCCGGTAGCGATCATCGGGTTCACCTGGAAACATCCGAGCAACCCGGTCGTCGACCAGAAGACCATCCCCTACGGCGGCATCCGCGAAACGATCGCGCGGAATCCGGTCACCGAGAAGCTCGCCGAGCAGATCCGCGAAGCCGGTGGCGACAACGAGGTTTACCTGCACACCGGCGACGCCGACGTTCACTCCCTCGACACCCGCACCGGACCGGTGTTCGACGCGGTCGACACCGCGGTCCAGCAGAATCCCGAGGGTCCGCCGGAGGTGATCAGCGGCGGTTATCACGTCCGGCCCGAGGACGGGGACCTCGCCAATCGCGCGGCGCAGTTGGATCTTGACGTTCGGCAGGCACTGGCCGGAGTCGACTCCCGAGCGATTTATTTCCCGGAACCGAATACCTTCTTGCGGATGCCGGGGAACAAGCTCGAGAACGACGTCACGTTCGGCATCAAGAACCCGAACACCGGCAGCTTCGATTACGGAGCCAAAGAGGGACGAGGCATCGTCGATTCGGTTCTGTCGCAACGCAACCCGGGCTGGCAATACAGCGACCATCCGACGGCGATCGCGAAATTCTCCTCCGATCTGGCCATCCAGACCGACGGATCGCGCATCGCGGGCAAGGTCGGCACCGACCCGAACGGGATCACCGCGCTGGCCCAGAGTCATGCCAACGAGACCAGGTGGTCCGACCAGATCGGCCATTATCTCGGCAATCACACGACTCTCGACCCCAACCTCGCGAAGATCGCCGCGAAGGCCGCGTTCCACGGGATCACGCCGAGCGGGCCTACGCCCAGCAGGCCGGAGGTGTTTTCGGACGTCGTCGCGAATCTGCCCAAGAACGAGCGCACCTCGCTGGTCAAGGGCATGAAGGAGAACGTCGAGGACGGCAAGAAGCTCGCCGATCTCACGCTCGCGACCCGGCAAGCCCTCGTCGACAATCTCAGCGGCAACCGTCCGGCAAACACGCAGACTCCTGCTGCTGCGCCAAAAAACAACGGGCAGGCAAAGGCAGCGCCGAAGCCGAACCCGAAGACTCTGCCGGGGCCGAAGGACTGGAACGGCCGCCGCGACACCGCCCCGGTGACGAGGTTCTCCTCGGAGCGGTTCGATCCGATCAAGAAGATCGCTGAGCAGTTCACCGGAAACCGCGCGGGGCTGAAGGGCGGGCAGCTCGCCGGCGCGATGGCGCACATCCGGTTCGACGTGCGCCGGTTCGAGATCGCGCCGGGACAGTGGGTGCGCGAGCACACCATCCCGATCGACCTGACCTCGCATTCCGGATCAGTTTCGCCTGAGCAGCGCGAACAGTTCATTCAGGAACTGCGAGACCACCTCGAAGAATGGGTCAACCAGTCCTCCCGGCTGCCCGGCGGCGACCAGCTGCACCTTCGCCTCGACGTCCGCGTCGCCGACGACATCCACCCGGACGACACCGGCTGGCAGGCCGACCCCCGCCGCCGGATCCCGGTGAACCTGCACGATTCCACTGTGGACCCGAACACTCCGGAGACGAACCAGCTCAACTGGGACGTGCACGACTCGGCCTTCGGCGTCACGCATGAGCTGATGCATTTCCTCGGCCTCGGCGACGGCTACAAAAACGACGAAATGCTCTTCAACCGCGGGGACCAGCCCGGCGTGATGGGGCCGGACGCGTGGCACGATTCGCGGCTCAACCAGGGCAATCTCGACCAGCTCGAGGCCGTCTCGAGCACCGCGAACATCCGCGATCACCACCTCGGCGACTCCCCCGCGCCAAAGCCGGAGCCGGAGCCACAGCCGCACCACGACAACCCTCGCTCGCAACCCGACACGGACGGCAAGCCGAGTCTCCACACGCCGATCAAAGCGCCGCAAGAAACAAATCCGCAGCAGGGCGACGCTGTACTGGTCGCGGACGAGCAAACCGAGGAACCGCCGGACACCCGCCCCCTCGCGGACCGGCTGCCCGAGTTCGTCCGCGACGGCAAGGCGCTCGGCTCGGTGGTCCCGGTCGACGTCCGCGGCGCGAAGGACGTCGGCACCAGCATCGAAAACCTGATCCGCCGCCTGAACCCGAACCAGCAGAACCCGCCGCGGACGCACGGCATCGACGCGATCACCGATTCCCTCGCCGGCCCCGAGTTCGAGTCCTTCATGGGCGACGGTCGCAAGTCGATGGTCCGAGTCGGCGAGAAGTGGCACGAGGTGCACGTCACCGCGGAACCGGACTTCAGCGAAGTGAACGCCGACCAGATCACGAAACTGCCGCAGCCGACCATCGGCGACGTCAAGAACGAGGTCAAGACCACCCACGCGAGCCCGAACACCGACACCACCGCGAAGGCCGTCGGCAGCTCGTACTTCGCGATGTTCCCAGCAGGCCCGTACGCGTCCGTCGGCGGTACCGCGCAGCTCGCCAGCCCGTCGGCGGAGCACACCGGCACCACGACCGGCACCGAGCAGCGCGTGATCCGCACCGCGGGCGACATGCAACGGGCCGACGCTCCGGTGACCTACCGGATCACGGTGCGCAACGAAACCGGCGGGCTGGTCGGTTCCACAGTGGATGGACAGGTCGGGCTGGTTCTCTCCACCGACCTGGCCAACCTGAAACAGGAACCGACGGCCGGTCCGGCGGAGCCCAAACCGGACTGGGCGAAGAAGATCGAATTCCTCTCTCCGGAAGCGGTCGATTTCGACGAGAACGCCCTCTTCGATCAGGTAAGCAAGAACCTCCACCCCTCGGTGACGAAATTCGGCGCCCCTGGCCGCACCTCGCTGCGGGAATTCCTCAGCCGCGGCGGGGTGCGCAGCATGCTCGGCACCGCGATGCAGGGCAATCCGGTGGTGTCGAACGACCTGCTCAGCCCGCACGGCGCGCACCGCGAAGCCGTGCAACTGGCGGTGCGGCCCACGAACGTCGAATACCTCGGCACGATTCCCGGAGACAGCGAACTGCGGTTCAACGACTCGTCGGTGAACGGCGGAAGCACTGCTGTCTCCTCCAAATACGGCGGAGAGGCCAACGCGATCTTCGGCGGCGGGTCCTATGTGCCCGGCACGGTCGGCGGCGTCGGCGGGGTCAGCGGCAGCTATTCCCGGAAGGTCAGCCAACAGTCCACCAGCGGCACCAGCTTCACCAACAAGTCCACAGTGAACGCGAAGGGCGACATCGGCCTGTACAAGGTCACCGTCGACCTCGATGTCACCACCTCGAACGGCGAGAAGACCACCGTACAGGCCACTTCGTACACCCGGATGGGCTTGCCCGAGGCGAAAGCCCAGGGACTGCCGGTGCCGAAGACCACCCCGACGAAGTTCAAGGACGTCGGCGTCCGCTACGAACCGCCGTACCTCGCGGCGGCCATGGCGGCGGGCACCGCCCGGCCCGGATCGTTCGAGCCCGCGACGCGCGTCCAGCCGCAGATCGAGAACGCGCTGCGGAATCTGCCCGGCGCGGACAAATTCCTGCCGCGCTGGGACCAATTCCAGAGCGACAAACAAGGCTCCAGCCGGGACATCGCCGACCGGTTCGCGAACCTCCGCAAGATCACGTCGACGTTCTCGGTCGCCTCGCTCCGGGGCAAAATGGACAGTCTCTTCACGCAAGGCGTTTCAGCGCAACTGAAGCGGCGCGGGCTGTTCACCGACGAGTACATCAACGTCACGGTCAAGGCCAAGCCCGGTCCTGGCCGTCATCTCGGTCAGGCGGACGGCCGCTCGGTCAAGAACAGCAACGAAACGAGCCCCTCGCTGACCAGCGCGACGACCACCGAACGAGGCTGGTCGGTCGGCGTCGAAGGCCGGGTCATCATCCCTGGCGCCACGGCGGGCGCGAACCTCGGCATCAGCCCGACCGTGACCCCGCTGCAGTACTCCGACAACCGGACGTGGAAAAACTCCGGCGGCCCGACGGTGACCACGACGACCGGCAAGGGCGGCAGCCCGAATTCGCAGGTGTTCGAACACGACGTCGAGTTCGAGGTCGAGATCACCAGCTACACCCGCAACCGGCCGTGGGTGCGGCGGCTGACGCCCGGGTCGCCGTTCCGGGTCACGCCGAAGGTGTCCACAGTGGCCAAAACCGGCGACCCGGATCTGCCGCCGATCTCCGGCAAAGTCGATATGTGGATCAACGACGGCACGGCACTGGCCAAGGACCCGTCCGAATTCAAGCCGGGCAAGCCGGGCGTCGTCTCGATGACCCCCAACGAAACCCCGAGCATCGACGACCTGCTGACCCAGCAGCAAAACCAGACCACGCCGAAGTTCCTGCACGTGGAAGCCTTCGCCAACACCGAGGCGCTGCGGGACGAGGCGCTGCGCCAGCTCCAGCGCGCCGCCGGCGGCGACGCGGTGCTCGGGCTTCCCGGCAGCGAAGCCCGTGCTCGCGTGGACCGGATGTTCTCGCCGGAGAACTTCCGCGGCCTCACGCCGAAACTCCTGAAGCAGGGCGGGACGGCGAACGGCTTCCGCTACGAACGCCGAGTAGCCGACCGAGTCGGCGGTCTGGGCATGGGCATCTCGCTGAGCAATCCGAAACTCGTCGCGGTGTCCGAAACGGGCGGCGGCGACCGCACGTATTCCGGCGGCTCGAAGGCCAGTTACGAGGGTACGCAAAAGAAATCCATCGAAGCCAACGTCCAGCTCGGACTCACCGTGCGGCCGACCGGCACCGACACGCACGGCCAGGGTCAGCTCTTCGGCACCGCGAAGTGGAGCCCATGGCAGCGCAGCTCCGGTTCGTCCCATGAGATCACCGCGAGCATCGACCACACCAATCGGTCCTCTTCGGACAGTCGCACGGTGCTCGTCCAGTACGACAGCAAGGTCCGGCTGATCGCGGAAAGCCGCCAGGAAGGCTTGGTCAACGGCTCGATCTCGCGAGCGGGCGCGGACGTCCAGCTGCCGGGTTCGGTCTTCGTGGCGATGACCGAGGACGAGGCTCGTGCCGAAGGATTGCTGCCGCCGGTCGAACCGCGCACCCCGGCGCCGGGCAAGCTTTCGGCTCCGCCGCTCGTCGGCGGCAAATCCAGCTCGCTCGGCTCGGCGGTGCTGGAGGACGCTCCCAACCTGTCGAAGCTGGTGCAGGACGCCCGGCAGCAGCTCGGCAAGCTCGGCGACAAGCTGCTGCCGAAATCGGTGCTGGACGATTCGATGAACAACCTCCAGCGGACCCTCGACACCGCCTCGCCGGAAGCGGTCACGTCTCTTGTGGACGGTGCGCTGGACGGCGGCGTGTCCCTGGTGGCGCAAGACCCGGGCGTGCTGTGGACGGACAACTACCAGCTGCTGCTCAAAGCGAAGATCCTCGACACCCGGTTCCTCGACGTGAAACACGACGGCAGCGAGATCGACCACGTAGTCAATTCGACCGTTACGGACAAAGAGAATTCCGGCCGCGGTTCGTCCTACGGCGGGCAGATCCGCGGTGCCGGCCGCGGCCTGTTCCAGGACAGCCAGCCCAAGGTCAGCGGCTACGACGGCGCGTATCTGGGAGCTTCCGGGACCCGCGCGAAGAGCGACCAGACCGTCGAGAACAAGGCCACGACCACGGCGTTGACCTCGTCCTCGAGCGGGCCGTCGGCGCGGTATCAGCACCAGGTCCAGTTCGAATTGGTCGTCGCCAGGGACGGGCGCACCTACCCGGTCGCTTCGCAAGAGGCGACCGTGACGTCCAGGTCGTCCGCTGACGACCACAAGATCTCCGGTGACGAGCAGTACCACACCAAACTGTACGGATCTCGGACCACTGAACTCAACGCCGCGGAGTCCACTCCGGACCGTCTCGCAGCGTGGCAGCAGGAAGGTTTCGGCCCGCTGCCGAAGTCTTCGACTGTCGAAGGCCTCCGCGGCGCCGCGGACGTGCGAGCCGGCGCCCTCCGCGCTTTGCGGCTGGCCGGCGCGGGCAACGGTCTCACCGGGCCCGGCACCGGCGCGCACAACACGCTCTCGTCCTCGATCACCAACGAGACGCTGCAAGCACATCTCCCGAACATGGTCGGCAAACCGTTCGCGACTCCGGACTTGCATTCCTCCGCAGTGACCGGCAGCAGCCACGCCTCGGTGAAGGTGTACACCCGCGTGGTGAAACCGGATCTGGTCGGGCTCAGCGATTCGGTGAAACTGGAGCGTTCGGACCAATCCGGGTCGACCTTCACCGGCGAGGCCAAGGAAACGGTCACCGGCGAACTGCAGGGCAATGTCGGCACGGGCGGCATCACCGACCCGGGCCGGAACACGCATGCCTGGGGCGGGCTCGACGTCCGGAGCCCGGTCGGCCAGAGCGATCCGACGTCCAGCACCGCCGCCGCGCAGCGGTCCGTCGTCGGCAAGGACAAGGGCCGGACCGGTCTGGTCGGGCTGGACGTCGAGTACCGGATCGTCGCGACGGTCGACGGCAAAACCGCGGCGGTCGAAGTGCGGGTGCCGCAATCTTCGCGGACGCGGATGAGCGAAACCGACCTCGAGCAGTCGCTCGGCCAGCCGTTGCCCGAAACGCTCGCTTCGGCGCAAGACACAGTGAAGAAAGCCGCCGAGGATTGGCGTACCGCGGAAGAGGAACTCGAGAAGGCGCAGCGCGATTTCGATGACGCGTGGCTGTCCGAAAACGACAATATGCGCACCACGACCGACGGTGCACGCGGGCTGAACCTCCCAGTCGACGGCAATCCAGTACAGCAAATGCGGCAAGCGGTGCAGACCGCGCAGAACGAGGCCCGTGACGCGGGCCAGGCATTGCGGGCGGGCAACGACGAAATCGCCCGGCTCAACGAACTCGACGAGCAACTGCTTTCGCTGGCTCTCGGCGAAGAACCGGGTTCCGTCGCGCAAAGCGATCTGGTCGCGCGTGCCTGGGACACGCAACGGCAGACCCAGCAGATCCGGAACGAGCAGGCCGAACTGGTCCGGCAGCGGCAGGCGGCGCAGGACCGCGCCGCGGAAATCCTGGCCGTGCTGGACGAGTACCGCAACAATCACACCGACCACACCGCGCGGCAGGACGACGCGAACGACCGGATCCAGCAAGCCAGGGAGAAGGCCGACGAGGCGCTGCGGAAGTGGTGGCAGGCCAAGTCCGAAGCGGACAGCCAGATCGCCGCGCACACCTGGCCGCGGCCGCCCGAGAACACGCCGGAACAGCACCGCGAAGGCACTGTCGAGGCGAACGACACGGTGTCCGGTTGGGACACTGACACCGATCGGCCGTACAGCTTCGACCCGGCCGAGATCCAGGTCCGGACGATCAGCGACAGCTCCGGCCGGGTTCGCGCCGTCTCGTTCCTCCCGGCGAACGAGCACACCGAAAGCGTCGAACGAGACTGGGTAGCCACCAACTCCAGGACGGTCAGCACGCTTCCGGAAGGCGCGACGCCGGACAAGTTCGACCCGCTTCTGAAGCAGGCCAACACCACCGGGGCCACGCCGGACCTGTCCGGACGCCGGTTCGGCGAGTGGGCCGACCACACCCCGGCACCGTGGGACGACAACTCTCTGTTCGTCTTCGCCCACGGCCGCGAGCAGTCGGTCAAGGTGACCTTGCTGGGCGGTCAGACGGTGCGAGTCGACGGCGATACCTTTGCCCGGATCGTGGCGCAAGCCGCTCCGCTGGCCCAATCCCACTCGGTCACGCTCATCGCGTGCAGCACCGGCCAGACTGAAGGTCCGGGCGGTGTCGCGCACGATTTCCAGCGTGCGCTCGGCGAGCTCGGCGGACCGTCCACAGTGCACGCACCGACGAAACCTGCTTTGTTCGGCCGGGATTCCGCAACGCTCGGCAAGGCGATCGGTGCCTCGCACGCTTTCACCGCTGTCACCGATGGCGGCCACTTCCGCACCTTCGGCGATTCTCCAGAACTGTCCACAACAGACTCTGTCCCGCCCGCCGAGGAACACCGCTATTCCGCGCCGGAGGATCTGGTCGCCGACCTGCGCCAGACCGCAGTCGACAATCCGCCGCCGGCACCGCTGCTCGGACCGGACCTGTTCGGCCTGTACCGCGCCCCCGAACCGCCGGATTTCCTGCGCGGACACGACTTCCGCAATCTCACCGCCGGACAGGGCATCAGCTTCCTGGACCTGCTGGACCTCGCCAAGGGCTACCAGCTGAGCAGCGAACACCTCGACCCCGCGCACCTCGAGGACAATCGCGACTGGACTCTGGAGAAAGAACGTCCGGACGACCGGCTGGCCACGTGGGCGCCCGGCGACGTCGCACCTCTCGCCAAGACCACCTCGACCCCGCTGCTGATGCACGCCATCTGGCTGGGCGGTCCGCTCAAGGACACCGGCACCATGCACGCCTTCCGCCGGAATTTCGGCGACGCGGCGGACCGCCTCGGCGACGGCATCGTCCCCGTCCTGTGGACGGACGTGCCGCGCTGGCAGACCGAACTGGCACTGACCACCGCCGCCCCGGAGGAGGGTCCGGACCCGCTGCACGACGTCCGGGATCTGCTGCGGTGGGCGGCGGAGCACCGAGTCCAGCTGATCAATGTGGACGAAGTGTTCACCAGCGAGCATCCGATGCGGACACAAGAGTTCTACCTGTCCGAACTGGCCAAGCAGACCGGCCCGGGTTTCGCGGCGGCGAGCGACATCCTGCGGCTGGAACTGATGCACCGGTTCGGCGGCCTCTACACCGACGGGGACAACGTCGTGCACGGCCTCGACGACGTCGTCCGCGCCGCCGAGTCCGACGCCGGCTACGCGGTGCACCGGGTCGGCGGGAATATAGCGAACTCGGCGTTCACCATGTCGAAAGGACATCCGTTCGCCGCGTCCTATTTGGACCAGCTGCGCGAGAACTACGGGAAGACCCAAGCGAACCTGATGCCGCGCGAGGTCGACTCGCTCGGCCAGGGCTTCTTCGCGACGCCGATGGGCCGGGTGCACCGGCAGTCGGTGATGTACCGCTCCGGTCCGGTCGCGATGACCGAAACGGCCCGGCGGATCGGCCTGAACTCCGCGCTCGAACTTCCGGGCATGACGGAGATCCGGATGAACAGCGACCACAGCTGGCTCCTGCCGCCGCAAGGCGATCCGGCTCCGCTGTCGGACCGGTTCGAGACGCTGGAACTGACTCAGCGCGTGATCCAGACGCTGGTGCGCGGCCTGTACAACCGGGACGGGGACCTGCATCTGACCGCAGTCGAACCCGCAGTGCGCCGGCACGCCGAGCCGGATCTGGTGTGGCAGGCGGCTTTGTCCTACATCGCGGCCGACCCGGGTCTTTCCGCTCTGGTCCGCACTGTCACCGACCGCAGCAGTTACACCGGCGAGGTGCACGACGTCCCGCTGCCGCCCGCTGCCCGCGCACTCCTGACCATTGACGACAGCCGCGTGCACTACCACCTTGGCGAAGTCCAGCGCGCCGCCACCCTGCATGCGAAAGACGCTGTCCTGGTGGCAGATACACCGCTGGAGAACCTGATCTCCCGCCTTCGTTCGACGGACGGCCCGGTCCCGCCGATCGAGGTCACCGGAACCGGACCGGACGGCCGCGCACAAGCCACCGCCGCGGCCCGCGAACTGGCCGGGCATCTCGCCGACGCACTGGGCACCGACGTGCTGGACCGCGTCCCGGTGAAGATCCGAGTGTCCGAAGGGGACGGTCACGTCAAGATTTCCCTCCCCGCTGTCGAGATGTCGACTGGCACGCCAACGCCAAGGGTCTTCCGCGGCTTGAACGACGGCGGCCCGGCACCCGCAACACCTCAGGAATGGACGCACAACGGCCGTACCGTCGGGGTGCATTACTCACCGTCCGATGTGTCCGTCCCTAATGGATCGTCCTTCCTGACCACCGACGCGACCGCCGTCAAAAACTTCACCGAGCAGTTGCGCACCGACGGCACCGACCGTCCAGCCGACGCGGTCGCCGTCCGGTTGTCGGCTGCCGAACACCCGACCGCGGACTACCTGCTCAGCGGCGACTCCCGGGATCTGCTGCTCGAAGAGCTGGTGCGAACCGCGACGCACCACTGGTGGTTCCGCCCGACCCCGCCAGCCGGGCCGATCGCGCTGAGCGACCGGGACGGCACCGCCAAACTGCTCGGCTGGGTCCTCGGCGAGCGAAGCCGCGGCGCATCGGCGGCTTCCCTCGCCGAGGACGTCGAACGGCACGAACGACCGGACCTGATCTGGGCCGCCGCCCGCGAACTCGCCGCGCTCCACGACGACCTGACCGAGCAGCACGCCGTCCTCCATCTGCACGGCGTGACCGACACCTTGCTGGGCAAGCCGGACGCCGCCGCAGTGCTCTCCGACCTCGCCGAAGCGACCCGGGACGGCGCGGACGTCACCCGAATCGCCGAGGCGGTCGAGGTCCTGGAACGGCACGGCACCCTGGACGCCGTCCTGAGCGCCCCCGGCGGCCGGGCCTTGCTGCTCGAGGAAATCGCCCGGCTCGCCGACCGTCCGAACCCTGACGCCTATGCCCGGGACCTGGCCACCGTCATCCGGAAACTGGCCGCGGAGAACCTGCCCGCGGATGCCTTCCGCGCCGCACTGCGGAATGCGCTCGACGGCCCGAGGACCCGACCGACCCTGCACCGGCTGAGCGTCGTCGGCCTCGGTTGGCTGGACCGTTGGCACACGGCCGCCGCCATCCGCCGGTACCAGGCTGAGGAACGCGCGGCATCCGCCCGCCAGGCCGCTGAACTGGCCGAACTGGCGGAAGGAGGTCCCGGCCGTGCGTGACCGAACGGTAGATTCACCGGACGAGGAGGAGGTGCCGGCGATGTCCGAGGACCAGTGGGTGCTGCTGGTCGACCCGGCGTGGCAACCGGCGTCGACGGCCGAAGGGGCCGAGGTCCCGAGCCCGCCGCCGCAGGCCGTGGTGGGCGGCTGGCTCGCGCGCGAGGACGGGTCCGTCAGCCGCTTCGAGCCCAACCCGTCCTACGAACCGGCGGCCGAAGACTCCCCGACCGACCCGCTGGACGCCGTGCTCCGCCTGACCGCCCGCGGCGAAGCCGGCTTCGACCAGCTGGCATCGGTCTTCCGCGAATCGGCCTTCGCGGTGGCTGTGGACGTCGATGAGTTTCCGCTCGTCGCGCCGTCGCCGGACAACATCCCGTGTCTGCTCGTCACGACCGCACCGGCACACCGCCGCCGAGTCCGCGCCGCCGGGTGGCGTCCGGCCGCGCCTGCCGATCTGGTCCGGCTGCTGGACAGCTACGAGGACGTCGACTTGCTGCTCAACCCCGGTGCGCCGGGTTGTCTCCGGTTGCTGGCCGACAGCGTCCGCGAGATCACCGCTCACAGCGGCACCGAACGCACCGCCGAGACGCCCGGCTGAGCATCCACCGAAAGCCAGTCGTTCCGAGTCGCGTGCAACGCCAGCTGGAACCGGTTCGCCGCCCCCGTCCTGGCCATCAGGTTCTCCAGGTACCGGAACATCGTCCGCCTGCTCACCCCGAGCACCCGGGCCACCTGGTCGTCGGTGAGACCGGCGGCGAGAAGCCCCAGCAGCCGCCGTTCGCTGGGCCGGATCTCCGGGCCGGAGGCGTCGTCGGCGAGGCCCAGCGGCAGCGCGGTCTGCCAGCACATGTCGAACAGCCCGGCGAGGGCGTCGAACAGGCCGCACGACCGGATCAGCAACACCGTGCGGTCCGCGCCGGACAGCGCCGCGCAGTCGTCGACGATCAGGAGCTTCACCGGGACCTCGGGCAGAACCCGTGCCTCCTCGCCGCTTTTCCCGCAGGGCAGGATGTTTTCCGCGACGTACTCGGGACGTTCCAGCGCGAGCCTGCCGTAGACCGCGCGGTAACGGACGCCCCGGGCCAGGTTCTCCAGCTCGATCTCGTTGGCGTCCGCATCGGCGTAGTACGGCGGGGAGTCCAGTCCGCGGACCTCCATGCGCGCCGCTCGCTCCAGCTGCTGCACCCGTTCGGCGGCAGTGGTTCCGCTGACCACCTCGATCATCGGGTCGGCGTCGTAGCGGACCGAGTGTCTTCGGTACTGCTCGTACAGGCGCGTCATCGCCGCCCGGGCTCCGGCCAGTTCGGCCTCGCGTTGCCTGGTCAGCACCTCCAGCACCGGTTCCGGGCGGAGTGCGGACATCGGCGAGCCGGGGCCGTCGACCGGGCCGGCCAGCCCGATTCCGGCCAGCACCGCCAGCACGCGGCGCACCTCGCCGGGGTCGCGGCCGGTGTCGAGCGCTAGCCGATCAGGCGGAACCGGTCCCGACGAAAGTAGGTCGAGATAGATTTCTGCTTCGTCCGCTTTGAGCCCGAGAGTCAAGAGATGGCCGATTGCTTCGGGAACCATTCGGAGGCACCTCCACCGGGCTGACCGACACCATTGCGCCACTGGCACCAGCGCGTCACCGCCGGGGCTGAACGAACTGTAGACAACTGGGCACCGAATGGCCCGACGCCGTTCGCAGGAAATTCCCTGGGAGGGATCGTGTCCCGTTCAGCCCGAAGAATCCTTGCCATGGCCGGTTTCGCGGCCTTGGCCTTGACTGCCCCGGCCCTGCCCGCCGTGGCCTCGCCCGCCGCGGCGCATCCGACCGCCCGCGTCTGCGCCGAGAAGGCGAAGCCCGGCATGGTCACGTGTTTCGCCGAACGCCAGACCGACACCATGCGCGCGCTCCTCACGCCGGGCGCGCTGCCCGGCGGGTTCGGTCCCTCGGACCTGCGTTCCGCCTACAACCTCACCGCCGCGGGCAGCGCGTCGGCCACGGTGGCGATCGTCGACTCCAACGACGACCCGAACGCCGAATCGGACCTCGCGAGCTACCGCTCCACCTACGGGCTGCCCGCCTGCACCACCGCGAACGGCTGTTTCAAAAAGGTGAACGAAAACGGGCAAACCAGTCCCCTTCCGACCGCGGATTCCGGCTGGGCCGGCGAAATCTCGCTCGACGTCGACATGGTTTCGGCGATCTGCCCGAATTGCCACATTCTGCTCGTCGAAGCGAACCAGCCGAGCATGGCCGATCTCGGCACCGCGGTGAACACCGCCGTGTCGATGGGCGCGAAGTACGTGTCCAACAGCTACGGCGGCGGCGAAGACGGCACCGAACCCTCCTCCGACTCGAGCTACTTCCACCACCCCGGCGTCGCGATCACCGCGAGCACCGGCGACAGCGGCTACGGCATCAGCTACCCGGCCTCGTCGCAGTACGTGACCGCGGTCGGCGGCACCTCGCTGAGCCGCAACAGCAGCGCGCGCGGCTGGGGCGAAACCGCTTGGAGCGGCGCGGGAAGCGGCTGCTCGGGCTACGTGGCCAAGCCGTCGTTCCAGAACGTCACGACCAGCTGCGCCAAGCGCGCCGCCGCTGACGTCTCGGCCGTGGCCGACCCGCAGACCGGCGTCGCGGTGTACCAGACCTACGGCGGCAGCGGCTGGGCCGTCTACGGCGGCACCAGCGCGTCCGCCCCGATCATCGCGTCCGTGTATGCCCTCGCCGGCACGCCCGGCGCGTCCGACACCCCCGCCGCCTACCCGTACTCGCACACCGGCAACCTCAACGACGTGACCTCCGGCAGCAACGGCAGCTGCTCCGCCTCGGTGCAGTGCAACGCCGGCCCCGGCTGGGACGGCCCGACCGGCCTCGGCACCCCCAACGGCACCGCGGCGTTCAGCGCGGGCCCTCCGAGCGGCGGCGTCACGGCGGCCAACCCGGGCAGCCAGAACGGCGTCGTCGGCACCGCGGCGAGCCTGCAGCTGTCCGCGTCCGGCGGCAGCGGCGGCTACACCTGGACCGCCAGCGGCCTGCCCGCCGGGCTGTCGATCAGCTCCGGCGGCTTGATCTCCGGCACGCCGACCACCGCGGGCACGTACTCGGTGACCGCGACCGCCAAGGACTCCTCGGGCGCGACCGGCTCCACCACCTTCGGCTGGACGATCGCCCCGACCGGCGGCGGCACCTGCTCCGGGCAGAAGCTGGGCAACCCCGGCTTCGAGAGCGGCACCAGCCCGTGGACCGCGTCCAGCGGAGTGGTCAGCACGTCGTCCAGCGGCGAATCCCCGCACGGCGGCACGTATCTCGCCTACCTCGACGGCTACGGCACCGCGCACACCGACACGGTCTCGCAGTCGGTGAGCATCCCGTCGGGCTGCCACGCCACGCTCAGCTACTACCTCCACGTCGACACCGCCGAGACGACCACCTCGACGGCTTACGACAAGCTGACCGTCAAGGCCGGTTCGACCACGCTCGCCTCGTACTCGAACCTGAACCAGGCGACCGGATACCAGCTGCACACCGTTGACATGTCGGCCTTCGCCGGCCAGACGGTGACGCTGACCTTCACCGGCACCGAGGACTCGAGCCTGCAGACGTCGTTCTGCCTCGACGACACGTCGCTGACTGTCAGCTGAACCCCGAGGAAAGGCCGTCCCGTACGCGGGGCGGCCTTTTCGGGCTGTGTACGGAACTTTGCGGCTCAGCTCGGTTGGGCGGCGAGCAGATCGAGCCCGAGCGGGGTGCACTCGTGGCAGACCGCTTTGCCCTCCCGATGCGAAACGATCAGGCCCGCCTCTCGCAAAGTCTTGGTGTGCAAGGACGCCGCTGCTACGGAGACGGACAGCTCGCGAGCCAGGCCGGTCGTGGTGCGGCCGGTGATCAAGGACCGCAACGCCTCCGCGCGGGTGGCGCCGAGCAGCGCGGCCAGCGGGTCCGGCGCCTCGGCCGGGGCGAGCAGAGGCAGCGGGGTGAGCGCGGGATAGATCAGCGTGGTGGGCCCGTCGGCCCAGTACGCCACCAGCGGGTATCCCGACCACAGCAGCGTGGGCCGGAGGACAAGGCCGTGCCCGTGCAAGGTCAGGTCGAGGTGGCGGGGGAAGTTCGCTTCGAGGGTCAGGCCGTTCCAGCGGAGCATCGGGCGGAGGCTGGCGAACAGGGCGCTGATGCCTTGGCGCGCAAGGATTTTCGCTCGCCACGCGGTTTCGGCGTCGAAGCCTGCCCGCAGACTGTGCCAGCGTTCGGCGAGGACGCTCCGGTAGCCGGCGCGCAGCGCCTGGTCCAGCGTTTTCCACGCCTCGCGGTCCTGCCCGGCCAGCCGCTTCGTCCAGGAGGTCAGCGGCCGGTCGATCGCGCAGACCCGCCGCAGTTCGGCGCGCACCTCGGCCCGCGGCGTGGACAGCACGCGGTCTAGCCCCTCTTCCACGGTGCGGCTGGGCGGATCGAGGAACATCGGGCCCGCACCGGAGGGCGAGACGAGCTGCAGCAGCCGCCTGCCTTCGCGCGGGAGCTGCCGCGCGACCTGCTCGCGCCACGGGACGAAGGCCGGATCCGGGTCGCGGCGCTGCAGCATCTGCATCGCGAGGGTCAGCTCGCCGAGCGGCGCCGGATGTTCGGCGATCGACACGTGCAGAAGATCCTCGGGCGTGCAGCGCAGCCGAAGCACGGAAACCCCCTTGTTTTGAGTTCTAGCTTAAACCATCGCGCTCCGGCCTCCGGGTGCGCGAATATTGGTTTTCCGGCAGGGGGACGGGGAAAACACCGAGCGGCGGCATCGCATCCGGCCTATCGGCATACGCCGTTCGCGCCCTCCTGGACATTTCCAGCAGAAGAGGGGTTTCCATGCGAGTGAGAATCGGCGGGTTGCTGGGGGCGGCATTGGTTTCGCTGGCCGCCGTCGCGACAGTGGCGACGCAGGCGGACGCGGCTCCCGCCAGCACGGGCTTCGCGGCGCAGCTGCGGTCCGCGGGGTTCACCGCCCGGCAGGCTGCCGCGCTGCAGGGCGAAATCGACCGTGACCTGGCGATGCTGCACGGCAGGCAGGTCACGCCCAATCAGATCGTTACCGGCGACAATTCAGTGATCACCTATCCTTTGCCCGGCGACAAGTATGCGCACGCATTCGGCGACGGGCTGAACGGCAGCGACCCGCGCACGCCGTACGAGCTCTGTTCCTACGGCGCGTTCTGCGGGTGGAAGGAAGCGAACTACGAAGGAAAGGGATTCACTCACGCGGCCTGCGGCGATTTCTACGAGATCCCGGACGGCTTCAACAGCGGCGGGTCCTGGAGGAACAACCAGACGCACCACTACACGACGTCGTTCTGGGGCAAGGGCAAAACCTATTTGTCCACCTCGCCGGAGGCCTACTACACGCAGCCGCACGGGAACTGGCACCCCGTGTGGTTCATCTCGAACGACTGCTGACTGATGCGATGACGACAGGCGGCGGCGTCCGGCGAGGATGCCGCCGCCTCAGTCACGCGTCGAGGACCTCGGCCAAGGCCGGCAGAGAAGGATGCGCTCCGTGCCGCGTCACGACGACGGCGGCTACTTTGGCCGCGAACCCGCAAGCTGCCACCACCTCCGCGGTCGTCGGCTCGCCGGGGATTTCCGCGAGCCGCGCGGCAAGCGCTCCGACGAACGAATCTCCGGCGGCAGTGGTGTCCACAGCCCGTACGGCAATCGCGGGAACGTGCACGGACGACGACGCGTCGAGGACCGCGCATCCCTCGGCCCCGAGCGTCACGATCACCCACCGGCATCCCGCGGCGAACAGTCCGGCACTGCCGGGTCGCAGACCGTCGACCGGGTCTTGGCCGGTGAGCTGCCGGAACTCGATTTCGTTCGCCACCACCACATCGCTGAGCGGCAGCAGCTTCCCGGCCAGGTCGTCAACGGGCGCGGTGTTGAGCACCGTCAGCACGCCACGCTCGCGAGCAGCCGCGAACGCGCGTTCCGTCGCGTCCACCGCCGCCTCCAACTGGCCCACCACAACCCGAAGTCCCGGCAACTCGCCGATCGCCGTTTCGGCCGCCGCAGCCGGAATGTCGGCGTTCGCCCCGGCCACGACGACGATCGAGTTGACGCCCTCCGCGTCGACGGTGATCGCCGCCCGCCCGGTAGGCAGCGCGGACCTGCGCAGGTGCGCGACGTCCACGCCTTCCGCGAGCAGGGCTTCCCGGTACTCGTCGCCGTCCTCGTCCTGGCCGACGCACCCGATCACGGCGACCTGGGCGCCGAGCCGGGCGGCGGCGACCGCTTGGTTGCCGCCCTTTCCGCCCAGCTCCCGGCTCGTCGAGAACCCCATCAGGGTCTCCCCCGGCTCCGGAATGCGGGGCGCCTGGACGATGTGGTCGACGTTGAGCGACGCGACGACCGCTACCGCCGGGCTCATGCGGCCAGCCACCGAGCCGGGACGTCCCGCATCAGCCGGGCCACCGCGTCCGCCGCCACGCCCTCGGCTTCGAGCAGATCGGCGAACACCGTCGGCACGAACACGAGCCCGTTCCCGCCGTTGTGCGTCCACATCTGCTTCAGGAACAGGTCGTGCGACAACATGATCTGCTCCCCGAAACCCTCGTGCACCCACCGCGCCACGGCGCGAGCGGTCTGGGAAACCGTCGGGGCCACGCCTTCGCCGGGGAACGAGATGTCGAGGCCGATCATGTCGAACTCCAGCAGCACGCCGCGTTCGAGAAGCTCGCGCTGGTAGCCCGGGTCGTCGCCGGACGGATCGCTGTGCGCCAGCGCGACTTTGCCGGGAAGCGCACCGCATTCGTCCAGCACCAGGTCCAGCACCTCGTGCCCGCGGCGCTGCCAGCCCGGCATGTGGATGTTGAGCCCGACGCCCGGCCGTTCCGCCTGCGCGAGGGCCGCGGCACGCAAGGAAGCCCGCTCCCCGTCGGTGAACAGCGGAGAGACGCCGACCTCGCCGATGACACCGGCCCGGATTCCCGTTTCGCCGACGCCCTCGTCCAGCTCCGAGAGAATGCGCGCGGTCTGCGCTTCGACGGTGACCGCGGTAATGCGCTCGCCCTCGAACTTTTCCAGATACGCACCGGTGCCCATGATGACGTTGACCCCGGTCGCCTCAGCCACCGCCGCCAGGGCTCGCGGATCCCGGCCGATCGCCGCGCTTCCGGTCGCGTCGACGACCGTGCCGCCGCCGGCCGCGGCGAACGCGGCCACCTCGCGCACGACGCTCGCATGGTCCTTCACTGCCACGTTATCGGTGCAGCAGTAGGGATCCTGGCGAAGCAGGAACTGCCAGTCTGGCCCCACTTCCGCCTCGACCAGCCGCCGCGTGGAGGCGTAGGCCGGTTCGGCGACTGCGGACGACAGGTCGTTGAAGAGGTGCTCGTGCGGAAGCACCAGCCCGAGGTCCGCGGCGTCGACCGCACCGAGGACGCCGCGCACCTCAGCCACGATGCACCTCGGCCGGCTGGGCGAGAACCGCCGGTTCGGCTGTGTGCCGGGACGGAATCATCGCGATCGCCGCGGCCGCCAGCGCCACGCCGGCGCCGAGCACGGTGACCAGGTGCAGGCTGGAACCCGCCGCGGGAGCGACGATTTCGAGCAGCAGCGACCCGATCAGCTGGCCGGCGGTGGAGGCCAGGCCCAGCAGCAGGAGTCCCAAACCGCGCACCAGCAAGGCCATCAGCGCGATCGAGAGGAGACCGAGCGGCCCGCCGAAGTACATCCACCACGTGCCCGGCAAGGCGAAGTGCGCGCCGGCGGTCGCCATCCGCACCGCGTACACGAGGCCGAGCGCCACGAAGCCGATGAGGAAGTTCCAGGTGATGGAGATGAACATCGAACCGGACAGCAGGCCGATCTCGGAGTTGCCCGCGGGCTGCCAGCCGGCGAGCAGGCCGCCGACGAACGGCATGATCGCCAGCGCGATCATGTGCGGGGCCGACCAGTTCGGGGAAACGACCAGCACCGTGGCGCAGACGGCCAGGATCGCCCCGGCGACGCGCGGCGCGCTCATCGCCTGTTTGAACGGGACGCCGATGCCCAGGCGGTCGCACACCACGCCGGAGATGACCATGCCGGAGATCAGCGAGGTCTGGAAGATCGCCACCCCGAGGAAGCCCACGGTCACGCCTTCGGAAAGCACGATCACCGCACCGCACAGGCCCGCGAAGAAGTTCCACCGCGGGATCTCGCCGCGCACCAGCTGACCCGGCAGCCGGAAGAACGCGGCACGCGTCCGGGCACGCGCCAGCACGATGATCAGCATCAGCACGAGACCGGTGCCGAAGGACACGAGCGCGGCGGCGTGCCCGTCGCCGAGCGCGGTGCCGAGATGTCCGTTGACCAGCGACTGCAACGGGCCGAGCATTCCGGCGAAGACGGTCGCGATCGTCAGTACGACGGCCGAGGTCGCGCCGCGTGTGGGTGACGTACTCATCGAATCCTCCTTGATCCTGAGTGCGCGCGGCTCAGATTTCGCGTCCGGCAAGCCAGGTCAGCGCCTGCGCGAAGAGCTTGCCGTAGCCGTCCCAGCTCATGAACTCCTCCGGAGCCCAGTGCGGGGAGATGTCCGAGGTGAACGCGAGGGTGCGGCCCTGCCCGACCTGGCGAGCGGCCAGCATGACGTCGCCCTCGACGGTGGCGAGCAGCTCGGCGTCCGGCTTCAGCGTGGTGTGCTGGTAGCCCAGCAGGATCGGCCATTCCCGGTCGAGCCCGGCGACGACCGGGTGGCCGGACTGCACGACCTGGGCGCGGACGCCCTCCGGAGTCTCGACGCGGTCGTCGAACGGGTCGATGTCGACCGGGAGGATCTCCTCGATCGGCGTCCGGTGGTAGTTGGCCTTGCCCTCGAAGCCCTGGAAGCTCAGGTAGCCGCCGGCCATCATCAGGCCGCCGCCGCCCTGGACCCACTCGCGCAGCAGCTTGAGCCGGTTGGGCGCGGGACGGCCGCGGGTGAACGTGTCCGGGTGCAGCAGCAGGGTGTTGGAGCCGACGTCCGACAGCAGGACGACGTCGTAGGCCGCGAGTTCCTCCAGCGTCTGCGGGAACTTCTCGGCCACGTCGTGCGAACGCAGGTGAGTCACCTCGACCCCTTCCGCCGCCAGCGCCGCCAGCAGCCGCGCGCACCCGATCTCCACCTGAGTGTGCGCGAACGGGTCGTATCCCTTGTGGTCGATCGTCGCACTGACCCACGACTCCCCGGCTAGCAGGACCTTGACCATCGACGACTCCTTCGGGGCGAAAATGCTTAGCGCGTGTTGCGCAACGTAGCGCAACAACGCCAATATAGGATGCGGTTGCAGTCGCCGTCAACGCTCGAACGGGGAGGAGCCGGATGTCGCTGGCGAAGGTGGCCCGAGAGGCCGGAGTGGCCGTGTCGACGGTGTCGAGGTACGTCCGGGGGGAGCTCCACGTCGCCTCCGAGACGGCCCGGCGCATCGACGCCGCGCTGTCCTCCGCAGGGCATCCGCCGGTGCAGAAACAGGTCACCGGACTCAGCCTCGGCCTGGTCGTCCCGTCTCTGGACAACCCGTATTTCTCCACGCTGGCGGACGCGGTGGCCGACGCCGCCGCGGCGGACGGCATCGACGTGTTCACCGCCCTCACCGGCTCGTCGCCGTCGCGGGAGCGCGCCAGCGTCGAACGCCTGATGCGGGTGCCGGACGTGGGCGGGCTGATCTATCTGGGGATGAACACCACCAACGAGGCCTTCGCGAACCGGCTGGCAGGCGACTTCCCGGTGGTCTTCCTCGACGAGTACGTCGAGGCCGCCGGGCCGCGGATCGCGCACGTCACCGCGAACAGCTTCGGCGGCGCCTACCAGGCGACCACCCACCTGATCTCCCAGGGCCACCGGCTCATCGCCCACGTCGGCGGCCCGGCCGGACTGCGGACGGCCGACCAGCGCGAGGCCGGATACCGGGCGGCCCTGAAGGCGCACGGGGTCGAGGCCGACGAATCGATGATCGTGCGCGGCACCTTCAGCTCGGCTTTCGGCATGAACTTCTTCGCGCACATGGCGCGGGCCGGCGCCTCGCCGACCGCCGTGTTCACCGCCAGCGACATCGCCGCGGTCGGCCTCCTCGAAGCGGCCCGCCGCGCGGGGGTCGCGGTGCCGGGAGACCTGTCGGTGATCGGCTGCGACGGGATCACCCTCGGCGAATGGACGTCGCCGCGGCTGACCACCGTCGCGCAGCCGACCGAGCAGATGGCCCGCAAGGCGGTCGACGAGATCACCCGTCTCGCGGCCGGCGACAGCCCCGCGGACCACGTGCTCTCCATGCAGCTCGTCGTCCGCGAATCGACCCGGGAGTACTCCGCATGACCGACGAAGCCCTCGCTCTGTTGCGCGACCTGGTGCGCCAGGACACCACTTCCGGCGACAGCGCCGCGCAGGCGGGGGCGCAGGAGCTGGCCGTCTCCTACGCCACCGCGACTGCGGGCGTACGCGTGCTGCAACGCTCCACCGCCGGCCGGCCGTGGGTGCTGCTCGGCACCGGTTCAGGCAACGGGGTGCTGTTCGTGTGCCACATCGACACCGTCCCGGTCGGCTCCCCCGGCCTGTGGGAGCGCGCCCCGTTTTCCGCGGACGTCGACGAGGAGTTCCTGCACGGACGCGGCAGCGTCGACATGAAAGGCGGGCTGGTCGCCGCCTTGGCCGCGTTGCGCAACGCCGCGGAAGCCGGTGCCGACGCGCAAGTCCTCATCACCAGCGACGAAGAGATCGGCTGCCGGGGCGCGGCGGAGGCTTCGGCTTCGCTGGATCTGACGCCGCGGCTCGTCGTGGTCCCGGAGGCGACGAGGAACCGCGTCTCGCTCGGACATCGCGGAGCCACCTGGCTACGCCTCGCCGCGACCGGCAAGGCCGCCCACGGGTCCACGCCCCAGCTCGGCTGCAACGCGATCCAGCTTCTCGCCGACCGGGCTCTCGGCGCGCTCGGTTCCCTCCCGCTGTCCACTGAGGACTATCTGGGCGAGGAAACCGTCAATGTAGGGACGTTCGAGGGCGGAACCGCGACGAACATCGTTCCCGCGTCGGCTGTCCTGACGCTGGATGTGCGCACGGTGGACGGTGGCGCGCCGGTGATCGCTTGGGCCTCCGCGCTCGATCCGGCGATCAGTGCCGAGGTGGATCTCGATCTGCCCGCGGTTCGGACGTCTCGCCTGCCGGACGCGCTCGCCGGCCAGGTCACTGCTCCTGCCGCGACGTACTTCACGGACGCTTCGGCCTTGGCCGGGTCGGTGGCCGGTGCGCCGATCGTGATCTGGGGTCCGGGAGATCCCCGGCAGATGCACGCGGCGAACGAGAAGCTGGAACTGGCGTCGTGGCGGCAGGCGTTGCGCAACTATCGGGAGCTGGTGTTGTCCGTCGTGCGCTGAACTCCGCCGTGGAAGTCCTTTGTGGACTAAATGATCGGGCCGTGTTCCTGTGCCGCACGGAGATGAGGGGCGGATTACGGCGCTGCCCGTCAATCCGGCGGGCGACGATCACCGCTGGAGAAACGAACTCTCCCGGGACGCTCGTCGCGCGCGAATTGACGCGGAATCGCCCGAACAGCACCCCGGCGCAGGGCCTTACGCCCGGTCGCCCTCGTCCGGGCGCGCGAGGTGCTCGACCGTGTCCAGTTCAGCCTCCCGATGACGCCCAGCGCCGCGGGCCGCGCGTTGACGTTCCGGAAGCTCACGTCGGCGATCCCCCGTCGATCACCTCGACGAGTTCCTTCAGGACCCGGCGCCGGCTCGCCCGGCAGGACTTGGCGAGATGGTCGGGCAGGTCGGATTCCGAGCGGAACATCAGCCGGAAGCGGTCCGGGTCCGACATCGATGTCCTGCAGCGTCGTCCCGGCGACGCGCACGGATACGAGGTGGCACCCAGGTGCTCGGAGCGTTGAACCCGCGCCGCGCAGCACTGGGAAGCAACCTCCCGTCGACAACGGTGTTTCAGCCTCCACCGACGAAGTGCTTTCCCTGCAGCATAATACCGTACAACGGGGCACGATGCTCGCCCGACGACCCAGACGAACACCATGCCCCGCCTCCCGATCCCCCGGGCCTAGCGCGCGGCCAGCGCAACCGCGAAAGTGTTGCCCTCTCCCTGAAATAACGAGCTGAGGTACGCAGTAAAAGCACCACAACCAGTCAACGGCGGGATCGAGTAAGTCCCGGTAACCGATCCACCCGAGACCAGCGCGAACCCAGCTCCAGTGCGCAGCTCGACCGGGATCGGCGCACTGGCCCGGCAGCCCGCGTCCGCGACCGGCAACCCGAACAGCGACACCTGCGGCACCGCCAACGCGAGCTTCGTGTGCGTCACGAAACCACCGTCGCCCAACGAGCCCGTCTGCTCGCCGTCCGGTGCGAATCGCAATTCGGCGATGCCTGGCACGAAACCGAAGAGCTTGAAGTCCGCGCGCGCCGGGTCGAATGCCGGGCGGCTGCTGAACGAAGGCTGCGTGGCGACGGCGAAAGACCCGTTGAGCGGCACCGTCGCGCCCAATGCCTTCAACGTCGTGGCACCCGTGAGGCCGTAGCTGTAGCCGCTCTGCGTGGTGCCGACGTCGAAGCTCAGCAGGACCGCGTCCTGTCCCGGGTCGAGCGTGCAGTCCGAGGTGAACGAGCCCAGTCCGGTGAACGAGCCGTCGGCCTTCTTCGGCGTCAGCCGGGTGCTGAAGCTGCCGAGGGTCACCGTCGTTTTGCCCGCGTTCGGCACCACTATCGGCGGCACCGAGCCGGTCGCCTGGGCGGTGAACGGTCCTGGCTGCGGCAGCGCCGTCTTCGCCACGGTGAGCGGCACGGCCACCGGCAGGGTCAGCGAGCCGTTGGCCAGCGTCACCTCCGCGGCCGCCGTTCCTTCGATGCTCGCGGCGCCGACCAGTGCCAGGCCGCGCGCGGCTTTGTCGGGAACGGCCACCGAGACCGCGAGGTCCGAGGTCGTGAGCGTGCCGCCCGGCGAGGACGGCGCGTCGAACGACGCTTTCACCTCGACGTCCAGTTTCTGCTCCCCGATCAACGGAAACGGGCAGGTGTAACTCAGCTTCTTGTCGACCCGCGTCGCCGCGGCCGCGGGAGAGACGAGGCAGACGGCAGCGAGGCAGGCGAGACCCGCCGCGAGCAACCATCGGGCTTTCGGCACGGGTTTCCCCTTTCCGGGGCATGGCACCGGCCCCCGCCGCGCCGCGGCGGGGGCCGGCAGATCCGGTTACTGGCGGGCGAGGTTCAGGTCGAGCGAGTTGCCGTCGCTCTTGGCGAACGCGCTGATCCAGTCGTTGAACGAACCGCAGTTCTGGAACGCCGACAGCGCGTAGGTCCCGGTCAGCTTGCCGCCCTTGAGCAGGTCGAAACCGTCGCCGGTGCTCATCTCGCTGGTCGACGGGCTGACCGTGCCGCACTTCGGGTCGGTGCTGATCGGGAACCCGAACAGGCTGACCGTGGGCAGGAAAACGTCGAACTTGATGTGCGCCTTGAACCCGGTGCCCACCAGTTCGCCGCTCTGCGTGCCGTTCTGCACGACCTTGACGTCCGCGCTGCCCGGCAGGAACCCGAGCAGCTTGAAGTCGGTCTTGGTCGCGTCGAGCTTCAGCGAGCCGGTGAACTTCTTGGCCGCGATGTCCACGTCGGCGTCGAAGCCGCCCTTGATCGGCGCGGTGCTGCCGAGCGATTTCAGCGCGGTCTTCCCGTCGATGCCGAACACGAACTTGGTGCCCCCGGGCGGCGGCGTGTCGGAAGTCGGCGGCGGGGTGACCGACGTCGGAGGCGGCGTGTCGGAGGTCGGGGGCGGGGTGTCCGAGGTCGGGGGCGGCGTCGACGTCCCGCCGCCGCCGTTGATGGTGATCGTGGCGAGGGTGTTGTTCTGGCCAGGGTCCTGGGTGCACGGCGCGTTGATGGTGCCGTCCGGGGTGATCCCGGTGACCGAGCCGTCCGCCTTGCGCGGGGTGACCTTGAGCGCCAGGTCGCCCACGGTGATCTTCGCCTGGCCGGGCTGGGTGAACGTGAGCGACGGCGTCTTGCCCGTCGCGTTGATGTTCATCTCGCCCGAAGCCGGGATGTTCGTCTTGTCCAGCGCGATCGGCACGCTGACCGGGAGGTCGAGGCCGGGCGCGGCCACCTTCGCGCTCGCGGTCGCGCTGCCCTCCAGGGTCGTGGCCCCGATCAGGCCCAGCCCGCTGACCGTGTCCGCGTTGATGGTCGACACGGCCTTGATGTCGAAGGCCCCGGTCGCCTGCCCGGCGTTCACCGCGGGCGGCAGGTCGGTGTTGATCACCACCTTCAGCGACTGCGAACCCACCAGCGGGAAGGTGCAGTGATAGTTCAGCGTCAGCGAAATCGGGTCGGCGGCACTGGTCTGGGCCCCGACCACCAGCGCGGCGGCGACGAGCCCCGCCGCACCCGCGGCCGCGGCGGCCACGACCGTCTTCTTCTTGCCTCTTGGGTGACTCACGATGGTCCTTCCGTGTATCAACAGTGATACGAAAAGGCGGAGCGTTGTGAACAGAAATCGCTACCGGACAGTAAGCTAGCGAGCGTTCGGAGCGCCGATCAAGAGCTTTTGCGGAAATCCCGGGGACAGCTCCGCAAATTGTCACCTCGGCACGCCGCGCGGACCTTTTTCCTAGCAGGCACAGGCGACTTTTCCCAGTACTGCCCCCGCACCCGGACGCTGACGGGGGTGACAACTCCGAATCCGGAAATGTTCACGCGCGTGCCAATCGCGCATTCCATTCTTGCCCGCCCGCGATCGTGCTGCGTAGCCTCGAAAACCATGAACAGAATGCACAGCGCGGTGCTGGCGATGTCGGCTGCCGTGCTCCTCTCGTGCACTGCCTGCTCCTCGGACGCACCCGCGGCCTCCGGCCGGCACGCCGATCCGGCGGCGCTCGCGTGGGTCGACAAGGTGTGCGCCAGCGTGGCCTCGGGCTCGGCAAAGCTCTCGCAGCCGCCGGCCGCCGACAGCGCCGCCCCGGGCAAGACGCGGGACGCGATGGTCGCTTTCCTGGACCGGCTGGGCTCGGCGCTCGGCGACATGGCGGGCGGCCTCCGCGCGGCCGGCGTGCCTCCCGTCCCCGACGGTCAGTCCGCAGTGGACAAAGCCGCCGCCAACCTTGCCGAGACCACGAACAAAATCGCCTCGACGAAGTCCACAATGGAACAGGCGAAGGTGGACGACCAGGCGAGCCTGCGCCAGGCGGTCGCCGCCGCCGACGCGACGATGGGACAGCTCACCGACCCCGAAGGCCCGATCAAGGACCTCCGGGCGAACCCCGAACTGAACCTGGCCTTCGCCGAATCCGCGACCTGCAAGCGCGTCTACGGGACGAGTTCATGACAGCCCGCCGCGCGCTCGCCGCGCTGGTCGCACTGGTCCTCGCCACGACGCTCGCCCCGGCAGCCGCGGCGGAGCCCGGAACCGGCCCGGCCGACGACTCGTTCTACACGCCGCCCTCGCCGCTGCCGCCGGGCAAACCCGGCGACGTCATCCGCTGGCGGCCGTCGAATGCCGGGCCGCGCAAGGCGTCCGTCGACGCCTGGCAGGTGATGTACCTGTCCACCAACGCACTCGGAAAGCCGGACGCGGTCACCGGCACCGTGCTGGTGCCGAAGAACGCGGACCGGGCCAGCGCGCCGGTCGTCGCGTTCACCCCCGGAACGCACGGTCCGGCGTTCGCCTGCACTCCGTCGAAGATGATCGACATGGGCGCTTTCTACGAGCAGCCCGGCCTCGACGACCTGCTCGACGCGGGCTACGCCGTCGCGGTCCCGGATTACGAGGGTTACCAAAGCTCCCCCAAAACGACGTACGTCGTGGGACGGTCCGAAGGCCCGGCGGTGATCGACGCAGTACGCGCGGCCCAGCGACTTGCCCCGGCCGGGCTTTCCGGCACGTCGAAAGTGGTCTTCCGCGGCTATTCCCAGGGCGGCGGCGCGGCGGTGTGGGCAGGCGAACTCCAACCGTCGTACGCCCCGGAACTGAATCTCGCCGGGATCGCCGCCGGCGGGGTGCCCGCCGACCTCGTCCAGGTGACGCTGCAGCTCGACGGCAAATTCGGCTTCGGGGTCTTCGCCTACGCCCTGCTCGGCCTCGACCAGGCGTACCCGGAGCTGAAACTCGACTCGTTCCTCAGCGACAACGGCCGCGCGAAGCTCGCCGAGATGAAACAGAGCGCGTGCACGTTCGAACTGCTGACCACGTACGCGAATCAGAAGATCACCGACTACACCACGAGTCCGGGCTACATCCAGCCCGCGTGGGCGGCACGGCTGGCCGAGAACAAGCTCGGCGCTACCCCGCCGAAGGCCCCGCTGTTCCTCTATCACGCCACCGGCGATCAGCTGGTCCAGTTCGCTCAGGCCGACGCCCTGCACAAGACGTACTGCGCCGCCGGCGTCCAGGAAATCTGGAAAACCTACGACACCGACCACATCACGCTGGTCTACACCGGCAACGCCGACGTCCTGTCCTTCGTCAAGGACCGGATCGCCGGCAAACCGGCCGCGTCGAACTGCTGATCCGCGAAACCATGCCCGAGCCGCGAGCACTGTTTCGCTTCGCCGTCGTCGGAGCGGCCGCCTACGGGGTCACCATGCTGGTCGACTACAGCCTCAAACTGACTGTGCTGCAAGAGAAACCGGTGACCGCGCTGGCGATCGCGACTGTCGCGTCGACGGCGTTCGCATACTTCCTGTCCCGCCAATGGTCCTTCGTGGACAGAGGCGGCCACGGGCGGCTGCGAGAGGCGGCGCTGTTCTTCGCCGTCAATGCCGGTGCGGTGGCGGTGAATCTCTTGCCACTGCTGGTATCGCGGTACGTCCTTCGTCTCGAAGAGTCGCAGATCGGCTACCTGGCACAGGAAATCGCGGACTTCGTCGCGGGAATGGTGCTGGGCACGGCGGCGGGCACGGCGTTCCGCTGGTTCGGCTACCGGCGGTGGGTGTTCCCGCGACCAGCTCGTCCGAAGGAAATCGACGGCGAGCTGGTCGCGCAACGGCTTCCCGGGTCGCGAGGCGAGCCGATCGCTAAAATTCCGTAAATACCGGACACGGCAAAGTTTCCGGCGCCGCCCGGCAGGCGGGCGTTCGCCTCACACCCGGTCCGGCAGCGCCCGCTCCGCCAGCAACGCCAGTTCGAGCCGCAGCCGCTCGCCGGGGTCGGTCAATCGGTCCCCGAACAATTCGGCGAGCGTTTTCAGCCGGGCGCGGATCGTCTGCGGGTGCAGGTCCAGCGCTCGCGCGAGTTCCGGGGCGCTTCCCCTCGTCTGCACCAGCACCAGCAACGTCTCCGCCAATTGCCCGCGACGCTTCTCCGGCAGCCCGGCGAGCGGGGCGAGCGTCGTTTCGGCCAGCTGTGCCGCCAGGAACTCGTCCGCGAGCAGCAGCAGCGCCGGCACGTGGTCGCGGCACCAGACCACCGGGCCCGGCGCGTCCAGCAGGCCCCGGGCCGCCAGGTCGGCCGCGCGGCGCGCGACCCGGAACGATTCGGCCGCCGAGCCGGGCGGCACCAGCGGGCCGACCGCCGCCGTCCAGCCCGCGGGCAGTCCGGCGAGTCCCGCCAGATCCGTGTCCGGCGCGGCGGTGAGCGCCGTCGGCGGATCGCCCGCCGGATCCGCGAGGACGTGGTCCGGAAGCAGGCCCGGCGGAAGCTTGGGCGCACCCGGCAGCGCGCGGAACACCACCACCGCGACCCGCGCGGGCAGCCCGGCCGGACTGTCCTCTTCGGTCCGCTGCCCGCCGTCGAGGAGCGCGCGGAGCACGCGGCGATTCCGCTCGCCGTCGCCGGACATCGCCGCCTCGGCCGCGCTGTAGCCCTCCGCCACCGCCGCCGTCGACGTCTCGACATCGCCGAGCATGCCTTCGGCCATCCCGTAGACGACGTCGCCGGACACACCGGTTTCCTGGGCTATTTCGGCGATCCAGCGCCACATCACCCGGCTCGCGACGCGCACCGCCGCCTGCACCGACTCCCGGCTGAGTCCTTCGTGGAACGCCGTCCGCCCGTGGGCGCGGAAATCGGCGAGCCGGTCGCTTTGCCACATCGCGGGGGCGCCCACGCGGTCGATGTCCCGTTCGATCCCCCGCCGGGTCTGCTCGATCGCGGCGGTCCGCCCGGGTTCGCTGCCGAAGCACCCGGAATATTCCGGGATCTCGGCGGCGATGGCGGCGACGCACGCCCTGGCGATCTCCGGGATCCGCGGGCGCACCGCATCGCCCAGCCGGCGCGGGAGCCGCGCCCACACGGAGCCGTCCGGAGCGGCGGAACTGCGCATGGCGTTTTAATCCCTCACTCGGAAATTGACGGTTCAGGAATAATCGGCACCAGCCGGCACGGAGCGTAGAACGCACACTCGTCCGTGTCAAAAGGACGGGTTCGCGTCGCTCTTTCGAGTACCGATCGTTCATTTTTAGTGACGCACGTTTTCAGCTACGCTCACCTCCCTCCGCCCAAGCGCTTCGAAGGGGGATTCGTGGTCGAGTACCGCAGCTTCGCTCTGCTGGCCTCCCTGCCGCGCGCGCTCGGCGCGTGCCTGCGCCCGCACGCGGCGCACGCCGCGGCCGCGATGATCCAGGAGACCCAGCGCGCGGTCCCGGCCTACGGCCAGCCGCTCAAGGGCGTCTTCGGGAAGGTGCTGATCCGCAGCGTCGAGTACGCGGTGCTGCATTGCGTGGACTCGATGGGCGCCCCGGATCTGCCGCACGAGGAGTGGATCGAGTTCTACCGCGACCGCGGCGCCGTGGAGTTCGGCGAGGGCCGCAACCTCGACGCACTGCAGGACACGGCCACGATCGGGGCCAGGGTCGCCTGGCGGGCGATGCACCCCGCGGTGGTCGCCGCGGGCGTCGATCCGGCCGTGATCTCGGTCGGCGCGGAAGCGATCTTCGCCTACGTCGACGAGCTGTGCGCCACCGCGATCGCCGGCTACCAGCAGGCACAGGCCGACGCCGAGGGAGCCGTGCCCGCCCGGCGGCGACGGCTGCTGGAGCTGATCGTCCAGGCTCCGGAAGGCGCGGCGAGCAGCATCGCCGAACTGGCGAGCGGAGCGGGGTGGCCGCTGCCCGAAACGACCGCGATGGTCGCTCTCGAGCGCGGTCCCGGGGCCCCGGACTTCCCGGCCGAACTGCTCGGCGACGGCGTTCTCGCCGACCTCGACGGTCCCGAGCCGCATCTGCTCGCCCGCGACCCGGACGCGGATCTGGCGCCGCTGGAGGCGATGCCCGCGGGCTGGCGGGCCGCGGTGTCGCCGACCGTGCCGCTGGCCGACGCCCCGGCCGCGTTGCGCACCGCGCGCCGGGCACTGCAGCTGTCCGGGCCGGAGACTCCCGGCCCGATCGTCTGGTGCCGCGACCATCTGGCCACGCTCTGGCTGCTCGCCGAGGACTTCCTGGCCGCCGAGCTGGCCCGGCAAAGCCTCGACCCCTTCGCCTCGCTGAGCGCCAAGCAGCGCGAGCGGCTCAGTGAAACCCTGCTGGCCTGGCTGGAAACCCGGGGCGGGGCACCGGAAATCGCGCAGAGGCTCGGCGTGCACCCGCAGACGGTCCGCAACCGGCTGCGGCAGCTGGAGGGATTGTTCGGCGACCGGCTCAAGGACGCCGACGACCGGCTCGGCATGCAGCTGGCCCTGCGCGCCCAGCGCCTCATGCGCGCGCATCGGCCGCCGGAGAACTGACCGGCGGCTGGTCGACGGGCGCGGTCCGGAGCTGGGAACGGGCGTCAAGGACTTCCGCGAAGCGGAGAGCGCCCTCGCGCCAAAACCGGCGGATCGACCGCGCGATCGCCATCCGGGACGACGCCCGGCCGGTCCCGCATTCCAGCCTGCTGGCCGGCATCGGCAGCACCCGTCGCCACGCTCTCCCGCCACGCCGCGGCGAAGGCGGGCGGCGTCCCTGGGGAGCGAAATGGATCGTCGCGCGGCACGACATCAGCGCGCCCGGTGCGTCATTGCGGCCATGCGTCGAGGATGACCCGGACGCCGCCGCACTGTCGACACGCCGTTCGGCGGCCGGCGGAAAATTCGCACGCGCGGCCGATTTCCCCTTTCCTTTCCTGTCACGTGCGTCCCGAATTCCCGGAAAGTGGCGTTTGCCACAACGCGGGAAAGCGCCGGCTGCCCTAATTTCGGATTCGCGAGAAAGGCTGCCGATGACACTCGAGACCTACACCCTCTCCCTCCACGGCCGGCGGGTCCGGCTGCGCGAATACCGGCCCGCGGCGGACACCGGCGACGAGGCGGTCGTGCTGCTGCACGGAATCGCGGGCAGCATCGAAACCTGGGCACCGGTTTTCGCCCGCCGCAACGCATTCGACCGCCGCGTACTGGCACTGGACCTGCCGGGGCACGGCGGTTCCGACGCACCCCGCGCGGACTACGGGCTCGGCGCGATGGCGAGCATCGTGCGGGACGTGCTCGCGGTGTCCGGCGTGCGGCACGCGACCGTCGTCGGACATTCCCTCGGCGGCGGGATCGCGATGCAGTTCTCCTACCAATTCCCGGAAATGTGCGACCGGCTGGTTCTCGTCGGCAGTGCCGGGCTCGGCCCGGAAGTGAGCCCGGTGCTCCGAGCCGCCGCGCTGCCCGGCGCGTCCGCCTTCCTCGCGCTGGCCGTCAACCCGGCGACCCTCGCGCTCGCGCGCCAGGCGGCCCGGCTGGGGAGGCGGCTCGGCAGGTCGTTGAAAACTGAAACACGTGAACTGGCCCGGCATTTCGCCTCCCTCGCCGACCCCGCGCGGCGGCGGGCCTTCCTGTCCGTCGCGGGCAGCCTGATGGACCTGCGCGGCCAGCGCGCGAGCGCCGCGGAGAAGCTGTACCTGGCCGAATCGGTGCCGATGCTGCTGGTCTGGGGAGCACGCGACCCGATCGTCCCGGTCGCGCACGGGCGCCGGACCGCCGGACTGGTGCCGGACAGCAGGCTGGTCGTGCGCGAAAACGCGAAGCACTTTCCGCATGTCGCCGACCCGGACTGGTTTTGCCTGCTGCTCAACGAGTTCCTCGCCGGCACCGAGCCCGCGCGGCTCACCTTGGCCGACGTGGCGGCCCGCCTGGAAACCTCGATCGGGGATTCGAAAACGCCCGCCTGAAAATTGTCATCCGGATAGCATCCGCCGGGTCCGGAGGTATCACCCGCACCCACCTCCTTCCACCCGTTCGGGTGTAGTCCGGACGGGGGATGACCACGTCGGCCACCGGCCCGTTGACAGTGCCGTTCCGGGGAAATTATGTTGCCTGTGCCGCAAAATCCGGATCGGCTTCGGCCGCGAAGAGGCCGATTTTGGCGCCAGCAAGGACAAAAACATGACCGATGTGGACTCCGGGTTCGTCCGTCCCGCACCGCGGGGCTACCGGCCGCACTCCCCCGAACGCACCGCCGGACCTTCCGCCCGCCCGCATTCGGGACCGGTCGCGCCCGCCCCTCGGAGCCCCGCGGAAGCCCGGCCCGTCCGCGCTTCCAGCGCGCTCGGGCTGTGGGCGTCGCTCCCCCGGGAGCTGGCGGTCCGCTTCGCGCCGCGGGTCGACCCGCTGGC
Organism: Amycolatopsis sp. NPDC114503; assembly: GCF_055633655.1. Taxonomy (NCBI): domain Bacteria; kingdom Bacillati; phylum Actinomycetota; class Actinomycetes; order Pseudonocardiales; family Pseudonocardiaceae; genus Amycolatopsis; species Amycolatopsis sp. NPDC114503. The sequence continues at coordinate 589,783 of NZ_JBVKDT010000004.1, forward strand.
GAAGGCCATCCTGCGCGAGGTCCAGCTGGCGGTGCCGGAGTACCGGCAGCCGATCGAAGGCGCGTTCGGGCACGTCATCACCCGTGGTGTCCGGCAGGCGATCGTCCAGTGCCTCGACAGTGTCGGCAAGCCCGCGGCCGCGCCTGCCGCCGCCTGGTCGGCGGTGTTCCGCGACCTCGGCAAGATCGAGTTCGCCGAGGGCCGCAGCCTCGACTGCCTGCAGACCGCGTACCGCGTCGGCGGGCGGGTGGCGTGGCGGCATCTCTCGGAGTTCGGGCAGACCGCCGGGCTTGCCGCGGAGACGCTCTGCACGAGTGCCGAAGCCATTTTCGCCTACGTCGACGAGATTTCCGCGCTGTCGATCGAGGGCTACACGGCGGCGCAGACCCGGGCGGCCGGGAACCTGGCCCGGCGCAGACGCAGGTTGCTCGACTTGCTGCTCGCCGATCCGCCGTCCGCTCCGCAGGCCATCGCCGCGCAGGCCGCCGCCGCGCAGTGGGGGCTCCCGGACGAGGTCACCGTCGTCGCCCTCGAACCGCGTTCCGGCCAGCATCGCCTCGCCACCCCCGACCTCCACCCGGACGTCCTCGTCGACCTCGAAGGCGGCGAACCGTGCCTGGTCACCGGAGCCCCGGACGAGCATCTGGCCGATCTCGCCGGACGGCTGCCGGGCTGGCGCGCGGTGATCGGCCCCGCCGTCCGGCTCGCCGACGCGCCCCGGTCGCTGCTCTGGGCGCGCCGGACGCTGAGGCTCGTCCAGCGCGGCGTGCTGCCGGACGCGCCGGTGACGCACTGCGCGGACCATCTGTCGACGCTCTGGCTGCTCGCCGACGAATTCCTGGTCCGGGAACTGTGCGAGCGCAACCTTGAGCCGTTCCGGGACCTCACGCCGAAACAGCGCGCGCGGCTCGGCGAGACCCTGCTGATCTGGCTGCAGTCCCGCGGCAGCGCGCCCGAGATCGCGAGGATCCTCAAGGTGCATCCGCAGACCGTCCGGTACCGCATGCACCAGCTCACCGATCTGTTCGGCGACCGGCTCGACAACGCCGACGACCGGCTCGACCTGGAGATCGCCCTGCGCGCGGAAGCGCTGCTCGGCTCCTGACCCGCGTCATCCCAGCGAAGTGGTGAGGCATGTGACAGGACTGTCCGGCGAGACAGCCTTCGGACCGATGCTGAGCGGAGACGGACGCCCCGGGCGGCTGTGGGCGATGCTCCCCCGCGAACTGGCCGCGGTGTTCCGGCCCCGGCTGCTGGACGTCGCCGACGACGTGCTGCGCGAAATCCAGCGCACCGTGCCCGGCTACGCGAAACCCCTCGACGGCCCGTTCGGCAAAGCGCTGCGCGGCGGCGTGCAGACGGCGATCCTGCAGTTCGTCGACCGGATCGCGGCGGCGGGCGCGGTCGCCGACGATCGCCGGAAGGTGTTCGTCGCACTCGGAGTGCACGAGTTCGAGCAGGGCCGCAACCTCGACGTCCTGCAAGCGGCGTACCGGGTCGGCGCGCGCGTGACCTGGCGGCGGATGGCCGAAGCGGGCACCCGGGCCGGGGTGCCGCCGGCGACGCTGTGTCTGCTGGCCGAAGCGATTTTCGCCTACATCGACGAACTGTCGGCATTGTCGGTGGAAGGGCACGCGGCCGCGCGGGCCCGGGCGACGGGCGCCAGGGAACGCCGCAGGCGGCGGCTGCTGGATCTGCTGCTCTCCGAACCGCCGACCCCCGTCCAGGCGCTGGAGGAAGCCGCCTCGGACGCGGCTTGGCCCTTGCCCCGGCGGCTGGTCGCGGTGGCTTTCGACGGACCGGCCGACGTCGTCGGGCTCGACGCTCTCGAAGACCTCGAGGACGCGGTGCCGCGGCTGTTGCTGGCGATGCCCGAGGAACGAGGCCCGCTCGCCGATGCGCTGGCGGGCCATCGAGCGGCGGTCGGCCCGCCGGTGCCCCCGCACCGGGCGGGCCGCTCGCTGGCGGCGGCCCGGGAGGCGTTGCACCTGGTCGCGGCCGACGTGCTCCCGGACGAGCCGTTGACCTGGTGCGCGGACCACCTCTCGACGCTGTTGCTGCACAAGGACCCGTTGCTCCCGGCGAATGTCTCGCGCCGCAGGCTGGCTCCGCTGGCCGCGTTGACCTCGAAGCAGTACAGCCGGCTGGCCCGGACGTTGCTGGCCTGGCTGGAGACGCGCGGGAACGTCCGCGAGGCGGCGGACCGGCTGGCGATCCATCCGCAGACCGTCCGCGCTCGCGCCCAGGAACTGGAGACGATGTTCGAGGGCCGGCTGTGGGATCCGGACGACCGGTTCGAGTTGATTCTCGCCCTCCGCGCGACGTTGGCCTGAGTGCGATCCTCGCTTGACTGCGGTCGCGACCGTGGCCTGAGCGCCCCTTGCCTCAGCGCCGCCTCGTGCCGGGTGCCTCTTGCTCTCCGCAGGCCGCCCCGAACGCCCTCGCCGCCAGCGCAACCCTGGTCCGGGTTCCCCTGCTCTCCTCAGGCCTGGCCCGAGCGCCCTCGCCCCCGGCGCAATCCTGGCCCCGGCGCGCGAACCCATTGCCGTTCCAGCCCGAGCGACCCTCGCCCTCCGCAGGCCTGGTGCAACCCCACCACCCCACGCGGCCCGGCCCGACCGAAGCCGGAACCCCCTTTCAGGCCGCGGACATCCCGGTGATCCGCCACTTCCCGCCGATCCGCTCGGCGGTGACGCTCAGCTGCGCGGCCCCGGTGCTGCGCTGCCCGTCGCCGCGCGTGCCGGTCTGGTCGAGAAACACCAGCAGGGCCGCGCGATCGCCGTCCAGGAGTTTCACCCCGGATGCGACCGCGGTCGACGTCACGACGAGTTTCTGCTCGGCCGCGAGCCCGCGGACCTGCCCGAAAAGCCGGGAGTACTGGGTGAGCGCGGGTCCGCTCAGCAGGTCCTTGGCCGCCCGGTCGTTGCCGGCCGGATCGTCGTAGCGGTAGGAGAAAAGCGTGCCGAGCGCGGCGCTGACCTGTTTCCCCGCGTCCGCGGTTCCCGAGACGTCGGACAGTGCGGTGTTGTGTGCGACGACAGCGTTCGTGTTGTGCGCCTCGAGAGCGAACCACCCCGCCAGTGCGGCCATCACGACCGCAAGCACCAGCCATGCTCGACGTTTTCGCGGTACGGGCGGCTCCTCCGGTTCCTCAACCGGGGCAGCTGGCTCTTCGACCGTCTCATCCGGTTCCGGCACCGCTGGTTCATGGTGGCGTCCGGCCACCTTGACGGCCCGCTTCTTCGTTCGCGTGGTCACGGTGCCTCCCCTGCCGGGACTTGGCCTAGCGCGGTGACGTGCCATCCGTCCGGCGCCCGGGTCAGCTCGGCCTGGAACCGGGAACGCTTGGTCACGGCCTCCTGACCGGCCGGCGTGACGACCAGTTCCACGGATGCGATCAGCTTCGCGGTGCTCGCGCCGGTGTCCACTTCGGTCACCGCGGCATCGGTCACCTTCCCGGTGGTCACAGTTTTCGCCTGGGCGATCCGGTCGAGGCTGCCCTGCCGGTCTTGCGCCAGCTCGTCGTACAGCGCTCCGCTGGACACGTCCAGCCAGTGCTGATATCCGGCCGCCGCCTGCCGATAGTCCAAAGTGGTCAATCCGGCGACCGCGGAACGCCCTGCCCGCAAGGCATCTTCGCGGACGACCGCGCGTGTGACGCCGTCGTCGTGCGCGGCTTGCCACCAGGTGTACCCGGTCCATCCGGCCGCCGCGGTCGCGAGGGCCGCGGCGAGCTGGGCCAGCGACGCGAAAAACCTCACGGCTGTCCTCCCGGTGCGTTCTGCGAGCCCCGCACGTTCGTCGGGTCGCCCTTCGGCAGCGCGCAGCGCGCAGCCGTGTTCAGCGGTCTGGTCGAGGTTTCGAGACCGTCGCGGTACGGCGTCGCGTATCCGGTCGTGCACGGGGGCGGATCGAAGAACGACAGCGACAGCCCGAAATGCGCGCCGTCCGGCCGGACGACCGCGCTGGCCGCGCCGACTGCCCGCGGCGCGGTGATCAGCAGCTGCCGGATTCCGCTTTGCCGGGATTCGAGGACGTCCGCGGTGGTGAGCAGATTCGCGAGCAGCACGCCCAGCTGCGGACCGGAGTCGCGGATCAGCGCACCGACCTCGTTCGCGGCGGCGGGCACTGCCGGAATGAGCTTGCGGAGGTCCCCGTCGGATTGCTTCAACGTCGACGCGAGCAGTTTCGCGTTGGCGCCGAAGCTGCGGATCGCGTCCGCCTGCTGCGCTTGGGTGTCGAGGACCGTATGCGCGTCGGTGACGAGCTGGGTCAGCGGCGCGACGTGCGCGCTCGCGGCTTGCACGAACTCGATGCCGCGGCCGACCAGCTGGTCCAGCGCGGGACCGGCGCCGGAGGTCGCGTTGTACAGCTCGTCGACCACGGTGCGCAGTGCGGGTTTGGGCACCGACGCGGCGAATGAGTCCACAGTAGACAGCACAGTATCGACCGGGAGCGGGATTCTCGTATTGTCCTGGGTGATCACCGAACCGTCGTGCAGGACGGGCCCGCCGGCGGCGCGCGGCCGCAGATCGACGTACTGCTCGCCGACTGCCGACCGATCGGCGACGACGGCTTCGGTGTCGGCGGGGACGGCCGCGGTGCCGGAATCGATCTCGAGATCCGCTTCCATTCCGGCGGAGATGAGCCGGAGCTGGCCGACCCGGCCGATCGGCACTCCCCGGTAGGTGACCTCGGCGTTGGTGAAAATCCCGCCGCCAGTGGGAAATTGCGCCTTCACGGTGTAACCGCGGCCGAAGAACACCTTGTCGAGACCGGCGTAAGCGGCCCCGACATAGGCGACGCCGACGACGGCGAGGACAACGAACAACGTCACTTGGACGCGGACGAAACGGCTCAGCATCAGCGGCCCGTCTTCAGGAAGCCGTTGAGGTAGTCGCCGCGGATCGTGTCCAGCGCGGCGTCCGGGAACGGGAAGGTGAAGATCATCTCCATCGCCTTCGGCAGTTTGTCCCCGGAATCGGCCAGCCGCCGCAGCAAGGGCGCCAGCGCCTGGAGATCGGCGACCAGGTCGTCCTTGCTGCGGTTGACCGTGCCGACGGCGACCGAGGTCAGGCCGTCGAGCGACTTGAGCATCCCGACCAGTGCCTCACGCTGCTGGTTGAGGACGCTGATCCCGGGGGTCAGGCCGTTGAGCGTCGTGGTGATCTGGGCGGTGTGTGCGTTCAGTGTTTCGGCGAGCCGGTTGACGCTCTCGATTGCCCGCGTGATCTCGCCGCGCTGTTCGTCGAGGCCATTGACGAGAGTGTCCAAACTGGACAGCAGACTGCGGGCCGCGGTCTCCTTCCCGCCGAGCGCCGCGTTGAGCTGGTGGCTGATGTTCTGGACCTGGGCGACGCCGCCGCCGTTGAGCAGCAGGGAAAGCGCGCCGAAGACCTCTTCGATCTGCGGGGTCAGCGCGGAGCGGTCCAGCGGGATGACCGCCCCGTCGACGAGCTTGCCCGAGGGCGTCGCGTCGGGCGGCGGGGCCAGTTCGACGAACTTCTCGCCGAGGATGCTGGCCTGCCGCAGCCGTGCGACGGCGTTGGCGGGCAGGCCGACGTCGCCGTTGAGCACCAGGTCCACGATCGCGCTGTGCCCGTCCGGGGCGAGCTGGACCTTGGCGACCCGGCCGACCGGCACGTCGTTGACTTTGACGCCGGACTGGGGCACGAGGTCCAGCACGTCGGCGAAGCTCGCGGTGACGTGGATCGGGTGGTCGCCGAGCGCGGCGCCCCCGGGCAGCGGGAGGTCGTAGACGCTCGCCCCGGTCCCGCATCCGGTGGCGGCCAGGACCAGCGTCAGCACTGCGGCGGCCTTCGCCAGGGACTTCATTTCGTCTCCGGGAATTCGAGGAGGTTGCCGCGGCCGTCGATGACCCCGGCGTCCGGGTCGTACGCCCCCAGCAGATTCGTCAGCGCGTTCGGGGCGGCGCTCAGCGCTTCGGAAAGCGAATCCTTCTGGTTCGCCAGCACCTTCGTGACGCCAGCCAACTTGTCCACATCGGACTGCACCTTGCCCCGGTTGTCCTTGACGAAGCCCTGCACCACGCCCAGCGCCTGGGTCAGTTCGGTCAGCGCGCCGGAGAACTGGTCGCGCTGGTCGGCGAGAACCTTGCTCAGCGACGCGACCTGCGCGATGGCCTGCTTCACCTGCCCGTCGCTGGCGGCGAGCATCGCGGTGAACTTGCTGATGTTGTCGACGGAGCTGAACAGTTCGTCCTTGGAATCGCTTGCGGCACGGGCGAATTCGCCGAGGTTCTTGATCGCCTGCCCGATCGTCTGTCCGTTGCCGTTGAGGTATTCGGCCGATTTAGTCAGCACGTCGCTGACCGCGCCGTCCTTGTTGGCGCCCTGCGGGCCGAGCGCCGCCATCAGCTGGTTGAGGCTGCGCAGCAGATCGTCGACCTCGACCGGCGTCGCGGTGCGCTCGCGCGGGATCGACGCGCCGTCGGCTAGTTCGGGTCCGCCGGTGAAGACGGGCGTGAGCTGTACGTACCGGTCGGCGACCAGGCTGGGCGTGATGACGACCGCGCCGGCGTTCGCGGGCAGCCGCACGTCCGGCTTGAGCGTCATGGTCACTGTGACGTCGGTGCCGTTCGGCTCCACTTTGGACACAGAGCCGACGGCGACCCCGAGGACGCGCACGTCCGAATTCGGGTAGATGCCGACGGCGGCGCTGAAGTACGCGGTCAAGGTGCGGTCGCGCGGCATCGTCGCCACCTGCCATCCCGCTGCGACCAGAAGCGCGCACACCACGCCAAGCGCGAGCGCGCGCAGCCTGGCCCGCCGCCGGGCCTGGGATCCCAGGTCGATGAGCTGGTGTGCCATCAGCGTCCCCCGTTCTTCGGTGGCAGGCAGCTGCCCGGCGCGGAGCCGTTCGGGACGAGCCCGCAGAGGTAGGTGTCGATCCAGCGGCCGTTGCCGACCGCGTTGCCGAGCAGCCGGTAGAACGGGCCGGCCAGGCGGAGGCTGTCCTCGAGGTGTCCCTGGTTGCGCTGGAGCACGGTCGCGACGCGGTCGAGCTGGTCGAGCGCGGGCCCCAGGGTTTTCTGGTTTTCCGCGACCAGCCCGCGAAGCTGGACCGACAGGTTCTTGACGCCGCTGAACAGCTTCGCGATCGCGTCCTTGCGGTCGTTCAGTTCTTTCAGCAACGTGGTGCCGTCACGGATGAGCGCCTGGATCTGGCCGGAACGCTCGCCGAGGGTCTTCGACACCTTGTTGGTGTTCTGGAACAGCTTCACCAGCTCGTCGTCCCGTGACGCCAGCGTTCGGGACAGGGCGGCGATCCCGGTGAACGCGGTCCGGACGTCGCTGGGCGCCGACGCGCCGAGCGTCTCCGACAGCGTGCGGAACGCCTGCGCGAGCTGGCCGGTGTCGATGGCTCCGACGGTTCCGGCCAGGTCGTTGAAAACAGCGGTGACGTCGTACGGCGAACTCGTCCGCCCGACCGGGATCGGCTGGTCCGGGTCCAGCTCGCCGTCGCCGACCGGATCGAGCACGAGGTTCTTCTGCCCCAGCAAGGTCTTGATCTTGATCGCCGCGGTCGTCCGGTTGCCCACCCAGGCGTCTTTGACGCGGAACAGCACCTCGACGTGACCGCCCGCCAGCCCGACGCCGGTGACCTCGCCGACTTTCACCCCGGCGACCCGGACCTCGTCGTTCGGCTTGAGCCCGGCGGCCTCGCGGAACTCCGCTTTGTACGTCGTGCCGCCGCCCAGCACCGGCAGGTCGTCGGAGAAGAAGGTGGCGGTGCCGATCAAGGCCATGACCAATGCGGTCACCGCACCGACAACGATCGGGTTGCGCAGCCGGAACGGCTTGATCCGCGGCGGTTTCACCGGCACCTCGCAGCCGTGACCGGAATACCCGGCATCGGCCCGCCGGGCGCGGGCTTCGCGTCGGTCTGCACGGAGCAGAGGTAGAAGTTCGCCCACGAACCGTAGGAGAAGATCGTGCCGATGCGGTCGAGTTTCTTCGGCAGATTGCTGATGAACTGCTCGAACACCGGCGTGTTGTCGGCGAGGTTCTCGGACAGGTCGCCGAGCGCGGAGATGCTGTCCTTGAGCGGCTGGCGACCGGCTTGCAGCAGCCCGGCGGTGGACGTCGTGAGTTCGCCGAGCCCGCCGATGGCCTGTCCGATCGGTTTCGCGTCCGCGGCGAGGCCGGTGACGAGTTGCGCCGTCGTGTCCACAAGTGCGTCGAACTGGTCGCCCTGCGCGTTCACGGTGTCGAGGAGCGTGTTGAGGTTGCCGATCACCTTTCCGATCACGGCGTCCTTGCCGGCCAAAGTGGACGTCAGCGACGCCGTGTGCTGAAGCAGGCTTTCGATCGTGCTGCCCTCGCCTTGCAGCACCTGGATGATCTCGAAAGACAGCTGGTTGACGTCTTTCGGGGACAGGGCTTGGAAAAGCGGTTTGAAACCGTTGAACAAAGCGGTCAGATCGAGCGCCGGTTTCGTCTTGTCCGGCGGGATCAGCGCGCCGTCCTCGAGCATCGGCGACGCTCCGGACACGCCGGGGTCGACCGAGAGATAACGCTGCCCGACCAGGTTGCGGTAGCGGATGACGACTGAGGCCGCGGCGGTGAGCCGGCGGGTCCGGTCGACGGAGAACGTGACGTCGGCGAGCCGGTGCTCCACGACCCGCACCTCGTCGACCTGGCCGATCCGCACGCCCGCCATGCGAACCTCGTCGCCGGGATTGACCGAGGTCGCGTCGGTGAACCGGGCGGTGTAGCCGATCGTCGTGCCCACGCTCGAATTGGCGATCGTGATCGCCAATACCGCGGTCGCGCACACCGTGACGACGAAGAAGATCAAGCCCTTGAACGCGGGGCCCGCGACACTCCTCATCGGACAGTCACCTCCGTTCCCCGCAGTGCCGGTCCGATGAGGACACTGCTCCAATCAGGCACATCCCCCAAGGTGGGCTTCAAAAGCTCGGCGACCAGCCGCCGCTCCCCCGGCGAGTTCGCCGGACCGAGATCACCCTCGGCGGCACCGGGAGCCGAGCCGCCGCCGTAGCACTTCGGGCCGCCGGTGGCGTCGTAGCGCGGGCTGTCGCGGCCTGGCACGTACTTTTCGCGCGGGTCCTGGACGGTCAGCGTCACGTGCAGGCCCGGTTCGTTCGTTCCCTTGCCGAGGGCCTTCTCCATCAACGGCTTGAGCCGGTTGACGGCGTCGAACAGGCACGGGAATTCGGGCGAGTACCGCGACAGCAGTTCCAGCGACGGCCGGCTCGCGGCGGAAACGCCGATGAGGTTGTCCGCGTTTTTCCGCAGGAAATCGTTCAGGTTCCCGGCGGCTCCGGTCACACTCGAGTAGAGAGTGCCGAGGTCGCCGCGAGTGTCCACAATGGTCTTCGCGGTGGTCGACAAATCGCTCAATGCCTGGAGGATGTCCGGCGCCGCGCCGGTGTAGACGTCGGCCGCGTCGGCGAGACCGGTGATGTCGGCTTTGAACTGCGGCAGCAAGGGGTTCAGCTTGGACAGCAGGTCCTGCAGCTGCACAATGCTGTCGCCCAGCGGTTTTCCGCGGTTGTCCAGGGCGAGCGAGATCGCGCCGAGCGAGCTGTTCAGCTTCTCCGGTTGGACGGCCCGCAACAACGGCAGCAAGTCGCCGAGAACGCGCTCCAGCTCGATCGCGTTGGCCGAGCGGTCTTGCGCGATGACGTCGCCCGCGCGCAGCGCGCCGACCGGGCGAGCGGGCAGCACCAGGTTGACATACCGCTCGCCGAACACCGTCTTCGGCAGCAGCCGCGCGGAAACGTTGCCCGGCAGCTGCCCGATCTTCGCCGGGTCGAGTGCCAGGTCGATCTCGGCTCCCGCCGGGGTGCTGCGCACCGCCCGGACCTCGCCGAAGGGCACCCCCTTGACCTTCACTTCGGCCGTCGGCGCGAGCTGGCTGCCGACCCGGTCGGCCTCCAGCGTCACCAGCGCCGAATCGTCGAAATCCTTGTCGTAGATCGCCACCGCGAGGTACCCGAGAAGGGCGAGCACGCCCAGGAACGCGACGCCGGCGAGCTGCGTGGCCGCCCGGCTCATCCGGACACCTTGACCGTGGTCGTCGCGCCCCAGATCGCCAGCGAGAGGAACAGGTCGAGCACGCTGATCAGCACGATGGACGTCCGCACGGCCCGGCCCACCGCGACTCCGACGCCGGCCGGGCCGCCGCTCGCGCGATAGCCGTAGAAACAGTGCGTGAGGATCACGCCGACGCTGAAGACCAGCACTTTCCCGAAGGACCACAGCACGTCGACGGGCGGCAGGAACAGCGTGAAGTAATGGTCGTAGGTGCCGCCGGACTGTCCGAAGAAGACGACCGTGGTCAGCCGGGAGCCGAGATACGAGATCAGCAGCCCGATGACGTACAGCGGGATGATCGCGACGAACCCGGCGACGATCCGCGTCGTCACGAGGTAGGGCATGCTCCGCACCGCCATCACCTCGAGCGCGTCGATCTCCTCGGAGATCCGCATCGCGCCGAGCTGGGCGGTGAACCCGCTGCCCACAGTGGACGAAAGCGCGAGCCCCGCGACGAGCGGCGCGATCTCCCTGGTGTTGAAATACGCGGTCAGGAATCCCGTCATCGCCGAAATGTTGATCTGGTTGAGCGCGCTGAACCCCTGCAGCCCGACCGTGACGCCGGTGAACACGCACAATCCGACCATCACGCCGATCGTGCCGCCGATCACCGCGAGCGCGCCGCTGCCGAACGTCACTTCGGCCAGCAGCCGCACGACCTCGCGGGAGTAGCGGGTCACGGCGAGCGGAACGGCCGCGAGCGCGCGGACGTAGAAGACCAGCTGGTCGCCGAGGTCGAACAGCTTGTCGCCGGGCTTGCTGAGGTTGACCACTCAGGTTCCCTTCGCCGGAACGAGTTGCAGGTACAGGGCGGTCAGCACGGTGTTCACGAAGAACAGCAGCAGAAACGTGATGACGACCGACTGGTTGACGACGTCGCCGACCCCCTTCGGCCCGCCCTTCGGGTTCAGGCCGCGGTAGGAGGCCACCACCCCGGCGAGAAAGCCGAAGATGACCGCTTTCACCGAGCTGGCAACGAGATCGGACAGCTGTGCGAGGGCGTTGAAGCTGGCCAGGTAGGCGCCGGGTGTGCCGCCCTGGACGATGACGTTGAAGAAGTAGCCGCCGAGCACCCCGACCACGCTGACCAGGCCGTTGAGCAGCACGCACGCGAGAACCGCCGCCTGCACGCGCGGCACGACCAGGCGCTGGATCACCGAAACGCCGAGCACTTCCATCGCGTCGATCTCCTCGCGGATGGTGCGCGCGCCGAGGTCCGCGCAGATCGCGCTGCCGCCCGCGCCGGAGATGATCAGCGTCGTGACGATGGGGCTGGCCTGCTGCACGACGGCCAGCACGCTCGCCGCGCCGTTGAACTGCTGGGCGCCGATCTGGCTGGTGAGCGAGCCGAGCTGCAGCGAGATCACCGCGCCGAACGGGATGGAGACGAGAATCGCCGGCGAGATGGACACGCTGGCGATGAACCAGAACTGCTGGACGAATTCCCGGACCTGGTACGGGCGGCGGAACATCGCGAGAATGACGTCCAGCCCCATCGCGCACATCCGGCCGAACTCGCGAAGGCCGCTCACCGCCCGTCGCGGGATCTGGGTCAGCAGGGTCGTCACGGTGCCGTCCCGCACCCGTTCGGGCCGGAGCTGCCGACACAGCGGAGCACCAGATCGGTCACCAAAGTGTTGCCAGGCCCGGAAACCAGCCCGGTGAACAGGCGACTGAGGTCCTCATGGCCCACGCAGCCGGCGAACGGCGGCGTCGTGAAGGTGGTCGTCACCTTCGCTGGCGGCGCCGGGAAAGCCAGCGGCAGCAAGGCTTTCAGGGTCACTTCAGCGGGCTGGGCGGTGCGGCAGTCCGGGCCGACGTCGAGCGGCTTGCCGTCCACTTTCACATTCGACAGCTTGACGAAGACCCGCGCGGTGACCTCGGAATCGGCGCAGAGATTGGTCCGCGTCTGCTTGCAGTTGGTGTCCTTGCCGGTCAGCACCTGGGTGGTGCCGGTGACGTCGCCGTCCGGGACGAGTTCGACCGTGCCGGTGGCGGGCATGAACCGGAAGGCGACGAAATACGCGTCGGCGGGCGGGATGCTGAGCTTTCCGGTCAGCGGCACGCGACCGCTGAGGCCGAGCAGGGCGCCGTCGAACCGGCCCTGCGGAAAGCTGAGGTCCGAACCCAGTTTCGCGACGTGGCTGGTGGTCGGCTGCTGCGCGTCGCCGATAGAGAACCCGACCGGGAAATTGACGGCGGCGGGGGCCGGTGCTGGCGCGTTTGCGCCGGGCGCGGCTTGCGCGGAGCCCAGCGAAAACGCGGCCAGCACCAGTACCAGCGGCAGCGAGAACCGGGTCAGCGCAGACATTCGGACTTCCTCATCGAAGACGTTCCTCCCGAAGCTACTGACGATTATCGTTGCGCCACAAGGATTTCCGCTTTCTTGTCACGCCGGTCGGCGTTTTCGCGGCGCGAATTCACTTCCGCGTGAGCGTCACGTCCAGTTTGTTGCCCGGACCGGAGGCGAGATCGGTGATCAGGCCGGTCAGGAAACCGCAGCCGGTGAATGCCGGGACGGTGTAGGTCGCGGTCAGTTTGCCGCCCGCACCGGGGTCGAACCCGGGAGCGGAGGAGAGCGGCACCTCGGCCGGAGTGGTCGTGCGGCACGAGTTCGAGGTCATGATCGGGAAGCCGAACAGCCGCACCTTGGCGAGCCGGACGTCCACCTTCGCGTTCGCTGTGACGGCACCGCCGGTGAAGGTGCCTTCGATCGCGCCCGCCTGGCTCAGCTTGACTGTCGCGGAGGCAGGGAGGAAGCCGAACAGCCGGAAGTACACGTCCGATTTCGGCAGGGCGAACTGGGCGTCGAGCTTGCCCGCGGCCGCGTCGAGTTTCGCTTCGAGCCGTCCGGGGCCGAGCGGCAGGGTGGCGTGCAGTTGTTTGAGCGTTGTCTTGCCGCGGAGCGAGTAGGTGAACGCGGTGGTGCCCGGCGGAGTGGTGGTGGGCTGGGTCGTCGGTTCCGTGGATTGGGTGGGGGACGTCGGCTGGGTCGGTTCGGTGGACGACGTCGGCGAGGTCGGTTGTGTCGAGGACGTGGGCGGGGTCGGGGAAGTCGGTTCGGTGGGCGAGGTTGGCTGAGTCGGAGAGGTGGGCTGGGTCGGCTCGGTGGATGAGGTCGGCTGCGTCGGGGAAGTCGGTTGCGTGGGTTCGGTGGAGGACGTCGGCTGTGTCGGGGAGGTGGGCTGGGTCGGTTCGGTGGACGACGTTGGTTGGGTTGGCGAAGTCGGTTGGGTTGGAGACGTCGGCTGTGTCGGAGACGTGGGCTGAGTTGGCGAAGTCGGTTCCGTCGGCGAGGTGGGCTGAGTCGGCTCGGTAGACGAGGTGGGTGACGTCGGCACGGTCGGCGAGGTTGGCGAAGTCGGGGAGGTCGGCGAAGTCGGCGAGGTGGGAGTCGTCGGCACCGTCGGCGTCGTGGTGCCGCCGCCCGGTTTGATCTCGAAGGTGCCCAGCTGCTGGTTCTGTCCGGGGACGGCGACGCAGTCCGACGTGAACGTGCCGAGGTCGGTCGGCTGGCCGGACGCGGTGCGCGGTGTCATCGTCGTGCTGAAGTTCCCGACGGTCACCGACGCGGTCCCGGCGGCGGGGAACGTCACGGCCGGGGCCTGGCCGCTGGTCTTGACGTGGAACGCGCCCGAAGGCGGCACCGGCGTCGACGGGATGGTCAGCGGCAGGCCGAGGTTCAGCGTTTTGTCGACCGGATACTTGAGCTGGGCGGCGGCTTTGGCCGAGCCGTCCAGCGTCGTCGCGCCGACCAGCGCGAGGCCTTCCGTCGCGGTCTCCGGAACGGTGACGTCCACATCGAACTTGATCGGGGTGGACGCCGAACCCGCGACCGCGTTGTCCGGCAGGTTGGTGTCGATCTTCACCGCGAGCACCTGGTCGCCGATGAGCGGGAACGGGCAGGTGTAGTTCAAGGTCAGGCTGGCCGGCGCGGCCTGCGACAGTCCGGCCCCGGCCAGAGCCGCGGCCGCGGCGGCGCTCGCGACGGTCACCACGGCCAGCACGCCTGCCGGTTTTCTCGACTTCCACGGAAACTTCACGGCTCGTCACCTCGGGGAATCGGGACAATGTTTGACAATGTTTCCGGAAAATACCTCCGCGATTGCCCTCTCAACAACTGCCCGGAAATTCTTTGTCAGACCCGTCGGAATGCCCGGAAGAAAAAGAGTGACCCGGGTCATGACTTGTCACGCACGTGCTATTCGCCGCGCGGGAAACTGTCACGCGCGGGACAGCGGCAGACGGGGTTCTTGCCTTTCGTGGCCGCGGCTCGTTACCTTTCCGGAAAAGGGAAGGAGCGGCTATGCGCCCGCCGGTCATCGCCGTGACGGACCTCGTGAAGAAGTACCGTGATGTCACCGCGCTCGCGGGGATCAGCCTCACCGTCGCGCCTGGAACGGTGCTCGCGATTCTCGGGCACAACGGCGCCGGAAAAACCACCCTGATCGACATTCTCAGCACGCGTGTCCGGCCGACCTCGGGCACCGCCCGGGTCTGCGGGCACGACGTCGTCCGGCGAGGCCGCGCGATCCGGCGGCGAATCGGGGTCACCGGGCAGTTCGCCGCGGTCGACGAAGCCCTGTCCGGACGCGGGAATCTGATCCTGATCGCGCGGCTGCTCGGTGCGAAACCGCCGCAAGCGAAGGCGCGGGCCGCGGAACTGCTCGCGTCGTTCGGGCTCGAGGACGCGGCGGACCGGCCGTCCCGCACCTATTCCGGCGGCATGCGGCGGCGGCTCGACCTGGCCGCGGGACTGGTGGGCGCGCCGGAAGTGCTGTTCCTCGACGAGCCGACCACCGGACTCGACCCGGTGAGCCGGTCCGGGCTGTGGAACGTCGTCGAGGAACTGGCCGCGCGCGGCACCACGGTCGTGCTGACCACCCAGTACCTCGAAGAGGCGGACCGGCTGGCCGACCACGTCGTCGTCCTCGGTCTCGGGCGCGTCACCGTTTCCGGCACGCCCGCTCAGCTCAAAGCGCGGCTCGGCAGCCGCACCGCGACGCTGACCCTCGGCAGCGAGCTCACGCTGCGGCGCGCGTCGGACGCGGTGTCCCGCCTCGGTCTCTCGGCGGGCCACGCCGGGCTGACGCTGACTGTCCCGCTGCGCGGCCCCGGAGACATCACGATGCTGGTGCGCGCGCTCGATGCGGCCGAAGCCCCGCTGCGGGACCTGACGGTGACCGAGCCGACGCTCGACGACGTGTACCTGTCCCTGCACGCGACGGCGGCGGGTTCGTGACGCAATCCCGCCACCGTGCGCCGGTCGCGCCGCTGGCATGGCCCGAAGCCGGCTTCTCGACCCAGGTCCGCGTGCTCGCCGAGCGTTCGCTGCGCACCGCGTTCGGCGACTGGCGGCTGGTTTTCTTCGGCTTGCTGCAGCCGGTCGTCCTGCTGTTGTTGTTCAGCCAGGTGTTCAGCGGCGTCGGGGCGTTGCCGAGTGTCGCGGCCTACCAGGGATACGTGAACTTCCTGGTGCCCGCGACGCTGGTCAACATCTCGATGACGACCGCGATGAGTTCGGGCGCGGGCCTGCTCGCGGAGATCTACAGCGGGTTCACCGCGCGGCTGCGCTGCCTGCCGATCTCGTTGTTCTCGGTGCTGGCGGCCCGCACCCTCGCCGATTCCGCGAGGCTCGGCGTGCAACTGCTCGTGACATCGGCCGCGAGCGTGCTGTTCCTCGGTTTCCGCCCGGCGGGCGGGGTGGTCGGGCTCGGCCTGGCCTTGGGGCTGACGCTGGTCGTGGGCTGGTGTTTGAGCTGGGTGTTCGTCGCGATCACGACGTGGCTGCGCAAGGCCGAGACGCTTCAGGCCGCGTCGTTCGTGGTGATGTTCCCGCTGATGTTCTCCTCCAGCGCGTACATGCCGCTGGACTCGATGCCGGAATGGGTCCGCGCGGTGTCGGCGGTCAACCCGCTGACGTACGCGATCGACGCGACCCGCGCGCTGGCTCTGCACCGCCCGGTCGGCTGGTCGGTCGCGGCGGCGCTCGCGATCGCGGCGGTCGCCGCGGTGGCGGGGAGTACGTTGGCGGCGCGTACGTTTCGCGATCGCGGCTAGCCGCACCGCCAAGCTCGCCTAGGCCAACGCCTCCAACCGAGACGCCGCCTCCGACGCACCCCCGGCCGCAGCGAACGACGCACCGATCCGAGCCGCACCCTCGCGATACTTCGAAGCCGATTCGATCGCCTCGCGAATATCCGCGGCCTGGGCACGGTCGAACCGCAACCGAACCCCGGCCTGCGCGGCGACCACCTGCTGCGCCAGCATCGACTGGTCGTCCCGAATCGGAGCGAGCACCAGCGGCAGCCCGGCCGCCAACGCCTCGCACACCGTGTTGTGCCCGCCGTGGCAGACCACCACCGACGCCTGCGCGAACACCTCGACCTGCGGAATCCGCCACGCCAGAGCGACTTCCTCGCTCTCCAGCGTGCCCGTCGGATCGACGACCAGCCCTTGCACGTGCGGCATTCCGGCCAGCGCGGCGACGCTCTCGGCGAGAAACCGCTGTCCCGCCGAAGCGTTGGAGGTTCCGAGGGTCACCACCACCAGCGGCCGAGTGTCCACAAAGGACCTCGCGAATCCGCTGGGGGAGGCGGGAAGCACTGGTCCGACGTAACAGACCGGTGCCGCCACCCTGGCTTGCCCGGCCAAGGCCCGCGTGGTGAACGCCAGCACCAGGTGCGGCGAGAACCGCAGATCGGCGACGGCGGCTCCGTGCCGCGCGCACAGTCTCGTCCGGAGCCCGGCCGCCCAGGACGCGATTCTCGGCATCGAGGCGAGGGGGTCGGCCAGTTCGGTGGACGTCGAGGCCGACGTCGCCCACGGCAGCCCGCACCGCGCGGCGACCAGCGCGCCCGCCAGCGCCTGCTGGTCGGCCACGACGACGTCGGGGCGAAACGCGTCGAGCGCCCGCTGGACACCGGGGACCATCGCGTCCGCGAGCGGGACCAGATAGGACTCCCAGAGATATTTCAACGCGGCGAACCCGCGCAGTTCCGGCGGCCGGAGCGCCACCGAAAACTGCCGCGAGTCCCCCGCTGCGAACACCTGTCCGGAGACCATTTCGGACACTCCTGGCGAGGGCCCGCACCAAGCCACCTCGTGCCCGCGCGCGGAAAGCTCCTCGGCCACTCCGCGCAGCGGTGCGATGTGCCCGGCCAGCGGCGGGACGACCAGCAGGAACCTCATGCCGAATGCCGTCCGATCCATTCGAGCACCAGCTTGCGCACCTCGCGATGCTGTTCCACGAGCACCGAATGCCCCTGTCCTTCGAACACGTGCAGTTCGCCGCGCGGCAGCATCGAGGTCAGCGCTTCGAGATCGTCGGCCTGGTAGCCGTGGCTGCCCAGCACGGACAGCACCGGGCAGCCGATCGCCGCCACCTGCTCCCAGGTGAGCAGCGGTCCGAGCGGCACCTCCTCGGCCATTTTCGTCGACATGATCCGCTCGGCCGCCAGCCGCGCCAGCCGCCGGTGGTGCGCGCTGAAGTTCGCCTCGATCCAGGCGAAACTCTCCTCCGTCCGGAGGAAGCGCAGGGTGTGCGCGAGGATTTCGCTCATTTTCCCGGCCCACACCTCGGTCGCGGGTTCCGATTCGATGCACACGATGCTGCGGACCCGCGCCGGATTGGCGACCGCGTAGCTGTAGGCGAGCGTTCCGCCGAAGCTGTTGCCCACCAAGTGCACCGGCCGCTCGACGCCGAGCTGGCACAGCAGGTCGTCGAGGTCGGCGACGAAGTCGGCCAGGGTGTAGCCCCGTTCCGGCCGCTCCGTCTTGCCGTGCCCGCGCAGGTCGTAGCTGATCACGTCGATGCCCGCGGCCGCGACCGGCGGCGCCAGCGTCAGGTAGAAGCTCGCGAGGCTGTCGGTGCCCATGCCGTGCAAGAACACCACGGTCTCCGGCCCGCCCGCGCGGACGAGCTGCACGTTGGTGCGCAGCCCGTTCACCGTCATCGTGGGCACGTGCGCTCCCCCACGAACCGGGCGATGTCGCCGACGGTCAGCCCGATGACGTCGTCGAGATCCTTCTCCGCCAAGTACTCGGCGAGGTTGACATCTTCGCCGAAGTGCTCGGCCAGGATGCTCGCGAAAGTCACCAGGTCGATGCTTTCCAGTTGCAGGTCCTCGTGGAACGTCGTGCCGGGCGTGATCTCGACGCCGAGCACCTCGGCGTCGCCGACGAGCTCGCCGAGCAGTTCCGCGACGACGTCGAAGACAGCCGAGGCGTGGTCGATGGTCATGTCGTGCTCCTGAGTTGTGCGATGGCGGTGTCCCCGTTCAGCTCGACGGAGACGGCGAGGAGAGGCAACTCGCGACCGCGACCGGACACCCGGCCGTCGGCGTGCACGCGGATCTCGGCCGGATAGATCCCCTCGCCCAGCTCGGCGCGGGCGACGTCCTTCGCCGCGATCCGGGTCAGCAGCCAGCCGCGCTGCTCGCGCGGCGGCACTGCGGCGAATTCGGCCCGTTCCTCGGCGGCGAGGTAGACGCCGGCGTAGATCTCGCGCGCGGCGACGGTCGGCCAGCGGTCGGTGACGCATACGCGCCCGCCGTCCAAGCGCTCCGAAAGCAGGTGGCGGTCCGGGAAGGCGTAGACCCGATGGGCCGCGCGGTCGCACGGGAACCGGACGTCCCGCCAGCCTTCGACGGTCGCGACCACCCGGCCGTCGCGTACCAGTTCGGCGTCCATCTCCAGGACGTCGGGCCGCGGCAGCCGCGTCCGCACGAGGCATTCGACTCGGGCGCCCGGCTCGGGTTCCGCCTCGTGCCAGGTGATCCGGCCGATCGAGCGGGGGAAGGCGAGCAGGTCGTCGGACCGGGTCGCCATCAGCCAGCAGCCCAGCAGCTGGCCCACGTTGTCGAGCAGCCCGCCGGGAGCGGACGGCGCCACCAGCTCGCCTCGGATGTGCTGTTCGCCGAGACCGGTCAATCGCGCCAAACCTTGGTACGCCGGGCCGTGGAACATCTCGCGGCGCGCGTAGATCTCGGCCGCGGACAAGGGCGGCGGGGTCTCCGGCGCCGGAATTCCGGTGCGCGGAGGTGGCGGCGGATACGGTCCCAGCTCGACGGTCAGCAGCGCGTACGGTCCGATCTCGACGGTCACGCGGTCGCCCCGGCGGCTGAGAGACAACGGCACCCGCTGAGCCGGAGCGGCGGTCAGCCACCGCGAGAACACCGCGTCGCGCACCGTTGCCGCCGTCGTGCCCGGCCAGGTCCGTTCGACGGTTCGGCAGGCGAGATCCACCAGCGTGGTCGCGGGAACCACCGGGCGGAAGTCGGTCTCGTCGGGCCAGTCGGCGCGCTGCCGGAAGAACCGGTGGTCGCGCAGGTACGGCATCGCGTCGAGCGAGACGTCCACAGTGGACTCGACCGGACGCTGGACGGCGGCCGCGACGACGTCCGCCGCCGTCTGGCGGGTCTGGTCGAGCAGCGCGCTGAACTCCGCGGCGATCGCCTCGGGCGTCCCCGCGGGCAGCTCCGGCAGGCTCCGGTCGTCGAGCAGGCCGCGCGCCCGGTTCCCTAGCGACAGCAACGGCTGTCCGGTGTTGAGCCGGATCCGCCGCGGCTCCGCGGCGGCGAAGTCGGGGGCGCCGCCCTCGGTCCACAAGGCCGTCGCGACCCGGCGGAGCTGAGCGAGCCCGGAGCGGGACCCGGACCCGGCCGCGACGACGAGGTGCCGCCGGTCGCCGAGCGTGTCGGCGACGAACGAGCCCAGCTGCCCGGCGCCGACCTGGACGAACACGCGGAACCCGGCGTGGTGCAGCTCCTCGGTCAGCTCGCGGAAGCGGACCGGGCGCACGAGGTGCTCCAGGTACAGCTCGCGGATCGCGTCCAGTTCGGCGGGATAGGGCCGCGCGGTGGTGGCCGACCACACCGGCGCCGCCGGTTCGCGCAGGTCCAGTTCCGCGGCGAGCCGGGCGAACGGCGCCAGATGCGGCCGCAGCAACGGGGTGTGGAAGCCCGACCGGAACGGCAGCGTCCTGGCCACGATTCCGTTGCCCCGGCACGTCTTGGCGAACGCCGCTACCGCGTCCGGCGGGCCGCACACGATCGTCTGCCGCACCGCGTTTTCGTGGGAGACGACCAGATCTCCGGTGAGCAACCCGGCCGCGCGCTCGGCCGGGCAGCCCAGCACCAGGTAGTCCGCGACGGGCAGCTCGAATCCCTCCGGCCAGTACCGGTCGAGGAGATCCGGTTCCGGCCGGTACATCCCGGCGGCCTGCATCGCGGTCCACTCGCCGGCGCTGTGCCCGGCGAGCGCGTCCGGGCGGATCGCCAGCCGCCGCAACGCCTGGTCGAGCACGAGCCCGGCCGCCGACACGCTCGCCGCCCGCGCGGGCACGCTCGCGGTCGACCAGCGCGGAAGGTCGAGCCCGAAGTGCCGGGCGACATCAGCCAGGCGGGGTTCGGCGTCCGCTTCCAATCCCGGGTACAGGAACACGGTTTTCCCGTGCGGCAGAAGCGGATCCGCGGTGCACCAGAGGTCGGCGCTGTGCCACGCCCGGCCGGTGGCCGCCACTTTGCCAATCACCTTGCGCGCCATGGCCAGTTTGCGCTCGTCGGGGCCGACGATCCCGATCCGGCACCGCCCGTCCCCGGGCTCCCCCGGCCGGTCGAGCTGTTCCAGCAGCTCCTCCGGAGAGTTCGCGGCCAGCCGCAGCACGCGCTCCGGCTCGGTGACGCGCGCTGTGCGTTTCGGAGCCGGGTCACCGGCCCCTACGACCAGGTGCGCGTTCACCCCGCCGAATCCGAACGCGCTGACCGCGGCCACGCGCGGCAGCGCGTCCCACGGCTGCGCCTCGGCCAGCACCCGGAACCGCGTCTTGTCGAGCAGCGGGTTCGGGTCTTCGCAGTGCAGCGTCGGCGGAAGCACCTCGTGGTGCAGCGCGAGCGCGACCTTGACCAGCCCGGCGACCCCGGCCGTCGGCAGCGTGTGCCCGATCATCGACTTGACCGAGCCGATCACCGCGCGCGGGCCGCCGGTCGTGCCGAACACCTCGGCGACGGTGGTCAGCTCGGCCGCGTCCCCGGCGGGCGTTGCCGTGCCGTGCGCCTCCAGCAGGCCGATTTCCGCGGGGTCCATCCCGTCCCAGGCCCGGCGCAGCGCGAGGACCTGCCCCGCGACGGACGGGCTGAGCAGGCTCGCGCCCCGCCCGTCGCTCGACGTGCCGCTGCCCCGGAGCACGGCGTACACGCGGTCGCCGTCGCGGCGGGCGTCGGCCAGCCGCTTGAGCACGACGATCGCGGTGCCCTCCCCGATCAGCATCCCGTCGGCGGCGCGCGAGAGGGGGCTGATCCGCTGGCTTGGCGACAGCGCGCCGAGCTGGGTGAACAGCGACCAGAGCGTGTCGTCGTGCGTTTGGTGCACGCCGCCGGCCAGTACCGCGTCGCAGCGGCCCCGGACCAGTTCCCCGATCGCCTGGTCGACCGCGACCAGCGACGACGCGCACGCGGCGTCGACGGTGTAGGCCGGGCCGCCGAGGTCGAGCCGGTTGGCCACACGGGCCGCGGCGAGATTGGGCACCAGCCCGGCGGCGGTCTCCGGCCGGAACTCGCCCAGGGTTTCGCGCACCGCCGCGCGCAGCCGGTCGAGCACGTCCGGCCCGGCGGACGGGACCAGCTCGCCGACCGTGCGGGCGAGCTGCCGGACCGTGCGGACCCGCTGGTCGAATCCTTGCAGGCCAGGCGAAAGATAGCCGCCGCGGCCGAGCACGACGCCGATCCGTTCGGGGTCGCCGAGCCCGCTGAGACCGCCCGCGTCGTCGACCGCGGCCACGGCGACCGCGAGCGCCGTCAGCTGGTCCGGCTCGATCCCGGACAGGGAGGTCGGCGCCACTCCGTGGGCAGCAGGGTCGAATTCGAGAGTGTCCGGAGCGAAACCGCCTCGACGGCCGTGAGTCCGGTCCGGCGCGGAGCCGTCTCGCCCGTGGAACGCCGGGTCGCGGCGCTCCACCGGAATCTCGGTGACGGCGTCGGCGCCTTCGACGAGGTTCCGCCAGTATTGGTCCACAGTGGACGCTCCGGGGAGGAAGACACCCATCCCGACGAGCGCGACCGGTTCCTGCCTCACCACAGTGACGCCGTGTACAGGACCGCGCGATCAGTTCCGTAGGCGAGTTCCCGCAACAGGGCCGCGACGCCTTCCCCGGCGTCGAGCAGGCCGATCTCCCGGCGTTCGTATTCGCGGGCCAGCTCCGGCGACACCATCCCGCCGTGGCCGCCGCCGGGGGCCCACGGTCCCCAGTGGACAGTGACCGCCCGGCCGGGCCAGCTCGTGCTCAGCGCTTCCAGGACGTCGTTCGCCGCGGCGTAGTCGGTCTGACCGCGGTTGCCGAGCACCGCGGCGATGCTGCCGAAGAAGGCGACGAACCCCGGCTCGACCCCGAATTCCGTCAACGCCGAGAGCAACGCGCGGGCACCGTCCACTTTGGTCTCGAAGACGTCGCGGAACGACCGCTCGTCCTTGTCCGCCATGAGCTTGTCGTCGATCACGCCCGCGGCGAAGACGACTCCGTCGATCCGGCCGTGGCGCGCGACGAGGTCTTTGACCAGCTGGTGCACGGCGTTCGCGTCGCGCACGTCGAGCGACTGGTACGCCGGGTCGCCGCCCGCGGCCCGGATCTCGTCGAGGGTGCGGCCGATCTCGCGTTGCGCCAGAACGGTCCGCACCCGGCGTTCGATGCCGGCCACCGACCCGCCGCGTCCGGCGAGCACAGCCCGCATCGCGGCGGGATCGGCGGGCAGGTCGTCGGGTTCGCCGGGCCACGGGGTCCGGCCGGCGAGTTCGACCCGGCAGCCGGACGCGGCGAACGCGACCGCCGCGCCGGCGGTGATCCCGCGAGCCCCGCCGACGAGCAGCACCAGGGAATCCGGGCCGAGGTTCAGCGCGGCGAGTTCCCCGCCGCCCGGTCCGGCTCCGGAGTAGGCGAGCGACCCGAGATCCTGGGGCTGCGGCTCGATCGTGAAGCGGCCGTCGTGGTCATGGCCGACGACGGACGGTCCGTCGCTGCAGGCTTCGTCGACGAGCACCTTCGCGAGATCCTGGGCGACCTCGACGAGCCGGGTGGTTCCCTCGCGTTCGAGCGCGGCCGAGCGGACCAGGCCGCGGAGCCCGGCAGCGCCCGGTTCCGCCGCGATCAGGACGGATCCGTGCATTGCCTTGAGCCGGGCGAAAACCTCTGGGGCATCAGCGCCTTCGGTGAGCAGCACGGTGAGCTCGGCATCCTCGGTGACGATTTTCGCTCCCGCGCAAGCGAAAGCCTCGCGGACCGACTCGTCGCCGCCCAGCAGCGCCACCCGCTTTCCGCGCAGCCGCGCGGGATCCGGGTCGAGCGGCACCGGCACTCTGGCCAGCCGGTACCGCTTCGGCGCGGCGGCCGCCCGCGCGGGCGACAACCAGCTCTCCAGGTGCGCGGTCAGGGCATTCGCGGTCCGGTCGCGGCTGAGCTGATCGGTGCGGTCGTCGGCGGGCAAGCCCAGCCTGCCCAGCAAGGTTCCGGCGATCTCGGTCCGCTTGATCGAATCGATCGACAGGTCCGCCTCGAGGTCGAGGTCGCCCGCGATCATCTCCGCCGGGTAGCCGGTGCGGTCGCTGATCACGCCGATCACCGTCGTCAGCACGTCGGGCGCTGCCTCGGGCTCGGGAGGTTCCGGCGCGGCCGCCGGTGCCTCGATCGCCGCCGGAACCGCCGCTGGCACTGGAACCGGAGCGGCCGGGGCGGGTGCGGCGGCCGGGGCGCCGAGGTAGCCGAGCATCACGTCGCGCTGCGCCGCGACGAGTTCGCGGGCGGTGCGCAGGAAGTCGACCACCGCTTGGTCGCGGCTGGGGGCGGGTTCGGTCATCGCGGTGCTCCGTATCCGTCGGGCAGGCGGGAGGGCGGGGACTTCGGCGCCGGGTGCGCGGACGGACCGGCCGTCGACTGTCCAGGCGGTGGCGGCGGGTTCGGGGCGCGGCGGCCGGGCCAGCCGTTCGGTGCGAACGGCGACACCCGCTTGCGCGAGGCGGGACAACGCGGTCAGGAACCCCTTCAGGTCGGGCCCGCACGCGACGGCGGTGTGCGGGCGGTCCCCGAGGATCTCCGCCACCAGCCCGGTCAGCACCCGGCCGGGCCCGACCTCGACGAATGTCCGCGCGCCCGCCGCGTACATCGACTCGATCTCGTCGAGGAACCGCACGGGTGCGCCGATCTGCGCCGCGAGTTCGCTGCGGACGTCGCCTTCGTAGGGACGCGCCTCCCGGTTCGACCACACCGGCAGCCGGGGCGCCGAGATGTTCTCCTCGGCGAGCGTCGCGGCGAAGGCGTCGCCCGCTCCGGCGACCAGCGGGCTGTGGAACGCGCAGGCCACCGGAATCCGCTTGGCCGCGATCCCGGTCTCCCGCAGCCGCCGGATCGCCCGTTCCACCGCGGGAACCGGCCCGGACAGCACGCTTTGCCCGGGCGCGTTGTGGTTGGCCACCACGACGTCCGGGCCGATCAGGGTCGCGGTCAGCACGTCGCGCGACGCCTTGACCGCGGCCATCGTGCCGGGCGCGGCGACGTCGGCGATAGCCTTCGCCCTGGCCCGGCTGAGCCGCACGAGCGTCGCGGTGTCGAACGCACCCGCGACCGACAGCGCGACCAGCTCGCCGTAGCTGTGCCCGGCGAGGAAATCCGGCCGGACGCCGACTTCGTCCAGCAGCCGCGCCACCGCCGTTTCGACCAGCCCCAGCGCGGGCTGTGCGACGCGGGTGTCGGTCAGCGCGTTCTCTTGTGCCGCAACGGCATCGGGGCCGAACGCGTTCGGCGGGAAAGCGGTCGCGGCGACGTCGGGCGCGAGGCGCAGGAGGTCGGCCAGTTCCGGAAAGTGCACGAACAGCTCGGCGAGCATGCCGACGCGCTGGCTTCCCTGGCCGGGGAACAGGAACGCGACTTTGCCGGGATCGGTTGCGGCCGTGGTGATTCCGCCGAGGATCTCCCCGGTTCCGGCGGGCCAGTCGCGCAACCCGTGCCGCCGGTCCGGAGCGACCGGGCCGGTGCCGAGCACAGCGTGGAAATTGGTGCCGCCGAAGCCGAACGCGCTCACCCCGGCGAGCCGGGCCGGGTCCGCCCACGGCCGGGCCGAGGTCGTGAACGTGAACGGGCTGGCCGCCGCGTCCCAGGCCGCGCTGGGCTCGGCCAGGTGCAGCGTCGGCGGGACGACCTCGTGCCACAGCGCGAGCACGGCCTTGATCAGCCCGGCCAGCCCGGCCGCGCATTTCGTGTGGCCGATCTGGCTCTTGACCGAGCCGAGCGCGCAGGAGCCCGGCTCGGCCCCGGCACCGGCGAAGAACCCCGTCAACGTGCGCAGTTCGGTCGCGTCGCCGACGACCGTGCCGGTGCCGTGCGCCTCCACCAGCCCGACGTCCGCCGGAGACACCCCGGCGTCGCGGTACGCCCGTTCCAGCGCGCGAGCCTGTCCCTCCGGACGCGGCGCGGTGAGCCCCAGCGCCTTCCCGTCGCTCGCCGCGCCCACTCCCTTGACCACGGCGTAGATCCGGTCGCCGTCCCGCTGGGCGTCGGCGAGCCGTTTGAGCACCAGGCAGGCGACGCCCTCGCCGAGCGCGATGCCGTCGGCGGACGCGTCGAACGGACGGCACCGCCCGGTCGGCGACAGCGCGCCGGCGGCGGTGAACATCAGGTAGTCGTGGATGCCGTTGTGCAGATCGACCGCCCCGCACAGCACGAGCGAACTGGTCCCGGAGCGCAGCTCCTTGACCGCGAGATCCAGCGCGGCCAGCGAGGATCCGCAGGCGGCGTCGACGGTGTAGTTCGCGCCGCCGAGGTCGAGCCGGTTGGCGATCCGGCCGGAGATGACGTTGGCGAGCGTGCCGGGGAAAGTGTCCTCGGTCGGTTCGGGCAGCTGGTCCCGGAGTTCGGCTGGGACCTCCTCGAAATAGCCGTCGAGCAGGGAGCGCAGCGTGCTCGCGTTGGCGAGGTCGCCGCCTGCCTCGGCGCCGAAAACGACGCTCGTGCGTTCTCTGTCGAAATCCCGGTCCTCGTACCCGGCGTCGGCGAGCGCGCGGCGCGCGGTCTCCAGCGACACGAGCTGCGCCGGGTCGATGCTGCCCATCGCGGACGGCGGAATGCCGTAGTCCAGCGGATCGACCGGCAGCGGCGGCAGGAAACCGCCCCATTTCGACGTTGACTGTCCGAAGTAGACTTCCGGATCCCAGCGCCCCGGCGGCACCTCGGTGATCGCGTCCTCGCCGCGCAGGATGTTCGACCAGAACGCTTCGAGGTCGGGCGCGCCCGCGAAAGTACCGGCCATGCCGATGACCGCGATGTCCCTGCTTGAACTCTCCGGCTCTTCGAGGGGTCGCGCGAACGTCCGTCCCGAGGCGACTTCGGCATGCAGTTCCGCGATCGTCGTCCGGCGATCGCGCAGCACGGCCACCTCGCCGGCCAGGTACATCCCGTCGGCGAGCTGGGTCCGCGCGCTCAGCCGCGTTCCGTCGCGGCGCACGCCCTTGCTGGCGATGCGCGACCGTCCGGTGTTCAGCTCTTCGAGCCGTTGCCAGGCTTCCCGCGCGGGCACGTCGGTCAGGTTCGCCTTGAGCTGCTCGAATTCCGTCGTGTACGGGCTGAGCAGGCAGCGCGTGCTATGGCCCGGCGCGGTTTCGAGGGTGACGGTGGTGTCGGCGGCGAGCACGCATTCCTGAAACAGCCGGGTGATCGCGCCGTGCTGCACGGCTTCCTTCGTGAAGAGGTAAGCGGTGCCGAGCAGAACGCCCGCACCGTCGAGCGGCGCCGCCATCGCGGCGACCATCGCGGCCGAACGGGCGTCATGGATCCCGCCGGCGAACAACACCTCGACGTCCTTCTCCCCCGCGAGGACCGCCATCTGCTCTTCCCACAAGGCGAAGCTCGACCGCGGACCGACGTGCCCGCCGCATTCGGCGCCCTCGAAGACGAACCGGCGCACTCCGGCGTCGAGGTACTGGCGGAGCAGGATCGGCGAGGGAACGTGCAGGAACGTCGCGATGCCCTCGGCTTCCAACGCCTTGGCCTGCCCCGGTTTCCCGCCGGCGATCAGCACGCACCGCGGCCGGGCGGCCCGGATCGCGGCGAACTGCTCGGCCCGCAGGCCGTCGGGCACGAAGCCGAGAATGCCCGCGCCCCACGGCCGGTCGCCGAGCCGCTCGGCGGTGCCGCGCAACAGCTCCGTCGTCCGCACGCCGTTCGCGGTGGCGACCGCGAGGAAAGGAAACCCGCCCGCGTCCGCGACCGCGGCGGCGAACGCGGGCTGGTCGCTGACGCGCGTCATCGGACCCTGCACGATCGGCAGCGCGGTGCCCAGCGTGGCGCACAGCCGATCGCCCAACGAGATCGCGGGCAGCTCCGCACTGATGATCCGGCGCACGCCGGCTTCCGTCGCGGACGGCAGAAGCACTCCTGCCGCACCGCCGGCGAGCGCGCCCACCGCCGTCCTAGGCCCGGCGACGCGGCCCCACACCGGGACCTCGAACCTCGCCAAAAGCTGTTGCACCAGAACGAAATCGCTCAGCTCTCCGGCCCCGGCGACGAGACCCAGCGCACCGCCTCGGACCGCTTCGGCGGCGGTTTCCGCGTCCGCCGCCTCGGCGAGCGCGCCCCGCCACGGCGCTTTCGTCCGGATCGCAAAGGCCGCACCAGCGGGCACCGGACCGTCAGTGCGCACGCCGTAGGGCACGCGAACCCGGGCCGCGACCAGTCGCAGCTCCACCGGGTCGGTCCCGTCGAGCACGCCCAGTCCCCCGCCGCGGGCGACGGCCGCCACCGTGCCGGGATCGCCCACGCCAAGGCACCGCAGCCGTCGAGCGTGCGACGGCGGGACAAGCTCGACCATCGGCTGACCTCCTGTACCGGGATGGGCAGTTGTCCGCGGGTGATCGTCGCGGAACCGTTTACAGCAATAACGCATCGGCCGCGGAAAACGCAATACCGGCAGTGAATAATTGCCGCGGAGCGTACCATCGACACCCCCGCCGTGCTAATGTCCGAAACCGTGCAGAGAACTCATCGCAAGCCTCTGAACAGGGCTTTTATCATCCGGATCACAGTCGGGAAATACAATTTGCTCACCTCCGTAACAATGTCCCGGGAAATAGTGGAGCGCAGGTGGAACTGACCGGACGGGTAGTCGTGCTGACCGGCGCGGCGCACGGAATCGGCGCCGCCATGGCCCGCAGATTCGCCGCCGAGGGCGCGCACGGGGTGGTCGTGTCCGACCTCGACGCGGACGGGGCCGAACGCGTGGCGGCCGAGATCAGGGACGCGGGCGGCCGGGCCGTCGCGGCGGCGACCGACGCGACGTCCAAAAAGGACTTGAAAGCGCTGGTGGCGGGCGCGCGCGGCGAGTTCGGGCCGGTGGACCTGTTCTGCGCCAACGCAGGCGCCGCGTTCGGCACCGGCGTGCACGCCGCGGACGAACAGTGGGCGAAGTCCTGGGAAATCAACGTGATGCAGCATGTCCACGCCGCACAGGCGGTGCTGCCTTCGATGCTCGCCCGCGGCGAGGGCTGCCTGCTGCTCACCGCGTCGGCCGCCGGCCTGCTCGGAGTGCCGGGCGACGCGCCGTACTCGGTCACCAAGCACGCGGCCGTCGCGCTGGCCGAATGGCTCGCGATCACCTACCGGCCGCGCGGGGTGCGGGTCAGCGCGCTGTGCCCGCTCGGCGTCCGCACCGCGCTGCTGGAGCCGGGCCTCGCCGCGGGCCACCCGGCCGCGCTGGCGATCGCGGCCGCCGCGCCGCTGCTCGAACCCGAGGACGTCGCCGACGCGGTCGTGCGCGGGCTGTCCCGGGACGAGTTCCTGATCCTGCCGCACGAATCGGTGCGGGAATCGTTCGCCCGCAAGGCGGGCGCGGTGGACGCGTGGATCGACGAGATGGCCGTCCAAGGAGGCTGAAGTGGAGTACCGCAGGCTCGGCGCGAGCGGGCTCGCCGTGAGCGAAATCGCCTACGGCAACTGGTTCAACCACCACGCGCCCGGCTGCGTCGCCGCGGCGCTGGACGCGGGCGTCACGACGTTCCACACGGCGGCGGCCTGGGACGGCGGCGCCGCGGAAGCCGCCTTCGGCGCGGCGTTCGCCGGCATCCGCCGCGACGATCTGGTCCTGTGCACCGGGGTGTTCTGGCCCGAAGGCCCCGGGCCCAACGACGCGGGCCTGAGCCGCAAACACGTGATCGCGTCGCTGGAGGGCTCGCTGCGGCGGCTGCGCACCGACTACGTCGACGTCTACCAGCTGTTGCGCTTCGACTACAAGACGCCGGTCGCGGAGACGTTCCTGGCCCTGTCGGACCTCGTGCGGCAAGGCAAGGTGCGCTACGTCGGCACCGCGGAGTGGACGGCCGAGCAGCTGACGCAGGCAGCCGAGGCGGCCGCGCGGTACGACGTGCCGCTGATCTCGAACCAGCCGCATTACTCGATGCTGTGGCGGGTGGCCGAAGCGCAGGTGATCCCGGTGTCCGACCGGCTCGGCATCGGCCAGTTCGCCGCGGTCCCGCTGGCGCAAGGCGTCCTGACCGGCAAATACGGCAACGGCGCGGTCCCGCCGGGTTCCCGCGCGACCGGACCGGCGTACGCACGGCCGGTGCGGTACCCGGAGCTGGTGGACCGGGTGGAGCTTCTGCGCGGCGTCGCGGACGACGCGGGGTTGACCATGGCCCAGCTCGCGCTCGCCTGGACCCTGCAGCACGAAACCGTCGCCGCGACGGTGGCGGGAGCGAGCACGCCGGAGCAGGTGACCGAAAACGCGAAGGCCGCGGGGGTCCGTCTGGATCTGGACGTGCTGATGCGGGTGGACCAGCTGCTGGGCAGCTTCGTGCAGACCGATCCGCGGCTGGTGTGGACCCCGCCGGCCGGGCCGGTTAACTGAATCGTGACGAGCGGCGACGCCAGCGGTAAACGCCCGCCGCGACGCTGGAGGGCATGAAAGCATCCGAGAGCCGGAAGCGTTCGGTCAACCGGGAACTGGTCGAGCTGGCGGCGTTGTTCTTCGCCACCGGTATCGCCGATCTGTTCGTCAGCACCCTCTCGAACAACCGCGTCGGGCCCGCGCTGAT
This sequence comes from Amycolatopsis sp. NPDC114503, assembly GCF_055633655.1. NCBI lineage: Bacteria > Bacillati > Actinomycetota > Actinomycetes > Pseudonocardiales > Pseudonocardiaceae > Amycolatopsis > Amycolatopsis sp. NPDC114503. Next base: position 619,929 of record NZ_JBVKDT010000004.1, read on the forward strand.
GTTCGCCCTGGGCGGGCTCTTCATCGTCTCCGCCGCCTTGCGGCACCGCTGGAGCCACCGGCCGCCGCGACGCGCCACGGCGGCCGAACCGGCCGACGCGACCGAATGGCGCCTCCGCGCGACCGTGCGCGACGTGCCGGGAAGCCTGGCCGCCCTCACCGCCACCCTGGCCGCGCATCGCTACGACATCGCGGCCATGCAGGTCCTCGCCGTGCCCGACGGCGCCGTCGACGAATTCCTCCTCCGCGCCCCGGACGGCACGACCGAAGCCGACCTCGCCGAAGCGGCCAGGTCCGGCGGCGGCGACCACGTCTGGGTCGTGCGCGCGGACGTGCACGAACTCGTCGACCTCCCGACCCGCATGCTCGCCATCGCCGGACAGGCGGCCGCCCCGGGAGCCGATCTCGCCCAGCTGCTCGGCACACTGCTCGGCCCGTCCTGCACGGTCCAGCGGAAAACCGGCCGCCGCGCGCGAGACGAGCGTTTGACCGGCGCCACCATGCTGCTGCACGGCCGCGCCGGCGAACTCATCGAGGCACACCGTCCGTCGCTGCCGTTCACCCCCGCCGAATTCGCGCGGGCCCAAGCTCTCGTCCGCGTGTACCGCCAGTCCGTCTCCCGCTCCAACGCCGCAGAACCTTTGCCGCGCGGAGGAAATCCCGCACAGGTCGGCTGTCCCTCGCCCGGTCGCCCCGACGAGCAGTGACCGTGACGGATCAGCGCGGCCCTGGCCGAGAGTCGCGAGCGGGTGCTGCCCCCCGGGATTGCGTAGCTGCCCAGCTGGCGAGGAGTTTGAGCCGGTCCTCGGATTCGGTGCCGGGTTCGGCGGTGTAGGTGATCAGGTCGTGCACGGCTCGGCCGGGCAGGGGCAGGTCCAGGGACTGGAAGGTCAGCTCCAGACGGCCGGCCTCAGGATGCTGGAGCCGTTTGACGCCGTCGTGGCGGATCAGGACGTCGTGCGCGGCCCATTGCTCGCGGAACTCGGGGCTGACAGTGCTCAGTTCGCCGACGAGTTCGCGCAGTGCCCGGTCGCGGGGCTCGCGCCCGGCCTCGGCGCGCAGCAGGGCGGCGGTGGCGTTGCCGGCGGCGTCCCAGTCGACGAAGAAGTAGTGCGCGCCGGGGTCGAGGAAGATGTAGCGGGCGATGTTGGGGCGGCCGAGCCGGTCGACGGTGGCACTGCCGAACATCGGCGCGTACAGGGCTCGGGCGAGCGGGTTGCTCGCGACGATGTCGGTGCGGCCGTTGCGCACGAACGCCGCGGACATCGTCATGGAGTCGAGCAGCCACTGCACCCGGGGCAGGACCTCGACGTCCTTGCGCCGCGACGGCGCGCGGCTCGCGGACCGCGACGACCGGGCCAGGTCGAACAGGTAGGTGCGTTCGTCGTCGTCCAGCCGCAGGGCGCGCGCAACCGCGTCGAGGACGGCTTCGGACACGCCGCCGATGTGCCCCTTCTCCAGCCGCGTGTACCACTCCGTGCTCACGCCGGCCAGGACCGCGACCTCCTCGCGCCGCAACCCGGCGACCCGGCGACGGGAGCTGGTCGGCAGCCCGGCCTCCGCCGGCGTGATCTTGGCGCGCCGGCTGGAGAGGAAGTGCCGGATTTCGCCGCGGTTTCCGGGCTGCTGGTCCATGTCGTCCACGGTAGCCGCCGGTCACGGCGCGAGGGGGGGTTGAAGCCCTACCCCCGATAAGCACGCCCTTCTCCAGCTGCGGCCGGCGCAGTCTCCTGAAGATCGAACGACCCCAGCGGTGAGGGGAAACGAGAATGGAGTCAGAGGACATGACGAGCAAGACGGTGGCGCTGGGCACGTGGGCCTGGGGAGACAGCGGCGAGGCGGGCGACGGCTACTTCGGCAGTCAGCTGACCGCGTCCGGCCTGCGAGAGGTCGTCGAGAAGGCACACTCGAACGGACTCGCCACGTGGGATACCGCGGTGGTGTACGGCATGGGCCGCTCGGAGACAGTCCTCGCTCAGGCGCTAAAGGGTTACGCCCGCAGCGAGTACCAGCTGTCGACGAAGTTCACCCCGCAGATCGCGGGCGACGGCGACGATCCGGTCGCGGACATGCTGGAGCAGAGCCTCGACCGGTTGGGCACGGACTACGTCGATCTGTACTGGATCCACAACCCGGCCGACGTGGCCCGCTGGACGCCGCTGCTGATCCCGCTGCTGCGGAGCGGCAAGATCAAGCACGTCGGCGTCTCGAACCACAATCTGAAGGAGATCGCTCTCGCCGACGAGATCCTCGGAGAGGCAGGCTTCCGGGTGGAGGCGGTCCAGAACCACTACAGCCTCCTGTACCGGAGCTCCGAGCGCGCGGGCATTCTCGAGCACTGCCGCGAGCACGACGTGCGGTTCTTTTCCTACATGGTCCTCGAACAAGGGGCGCTGACCGGCAAATACAGCCCGGCCCGTCCGTTGCCGGAGGGCACCAGCCGGGCGGCCGTCTACAACGGCATTCTGCCCCAGCTTCAAGCGCTCACGGACAGGATGGGAGCGATCGGCGAGGACCGGGGCGCGTCCGCCGCCGACGTCGCCACCGCCTGGGCCATCGCCAAGGGGACCACGCCGATCATCGGGGTCACGAACGCGAGCTACGTCGACGGGCTGGTCCGCGCTCAAGGCATCGCGCTCGCCGACGACGAGATCGCGGAGCTGGAGTCGCTGGCGGAGGCGGCGGACGTCGACACGCGCGGCAGCTGGGAGCATGAGATGTAGACAGCCGGTCCGAACGACTTCACGGTAGCGCCAGCGCTACCGTGAAGTTGGGGGTTCAAGGCATGTTGACGGACGCCGCCGGTTTCTAGTGTCGTCGGCATGGAAATGGAAGCTACCCGCAGCCGCCAGGCCGGCGGCCCGGTCGTCACCACCCTGCTCGGCCTGTTCTTCGTCGCCGGGGCCGCGACGAACTCGATCGGCGGTTTCACCGGACTGGACACCATGTTCCGGATGACCTCCGACGGGATCGCCGTGGCGTGTCTGCTGGTCCTGATCGTGCGCTTCGCCGCGCGCCGCAAGGACTGACGCCCGTGGTGACCGCTGTACCGCTGGCGCTGGCCGCGTCGCTGCTCGCGCCCGCGGCGCCGACCGCCGCTGCCCCGGACCCGGTTAGCACGCTCGCACGGGACATCGTCTCGTCCGGCGCGACCGGCGTGCAGATCCGGACAGTCCACAACGGACACTCTCGCACGGTGGCCGCCGGAGTGTCCGAACTGGACTCTCGGAGGCCGGTCTCGCCGACTGGCCGTTTCCGGATCGGCAGCGCGACCAAGATGTTCACGTCCACCGTGGTCCTGCAACTCGTCGCCGAACACCGGCTGCGGCTCGACGCTCCCGTCGAGCGGTATCTGCCCGGGCTCCTGCCGCACGGCAACGAGATCACCGTGCGGATGCTCCTGCAGCACACCAGCGGGCTCTACGACTACACCGAATCTCTCCCGCTGCTCGGGTCCGGACTGGAGAAGATCCGGTACCAGCACCATTCGCCGGAGTCGATGGTCGCGATCTCGACCGCGCGGCCGCTCGATTTCCCGCCTGGCAGCAAACATTCCTACTCCAACACCAATTTCATCGTGCTGGGGATGCTGATCGAGCGGACCACCGGGCATGCTTGGGGCGACGAGGCGGCGAAGCGCATCCTGGCACCGCTCGGACTGCACCATACGTCGGTTCCCGGCGACCGCACCGGCATCCCGGGTCCGCACGCGCACGGGTACCAGGAGATGGACGGGAAACTCGTCGACGTCACCGAACTGAACCCGAGCGTCGCCGGGGCGGCCGGCGAGATCATTTCCACCACGGCTGACCTGGACAAGTTCGTCCGCGCGCTGGCGGCGGGACGGCTGGTGCCGCCGGACCTCCTGGCACAGATGACCACCCCGCGTTCCGCGACCGAGCAGTACGGGCTCGGAGTGCGAACCCCGACCACCGCGTGCGGAGTGCGCGTGTTCGGGCATACCGGCGGGATTCCCGGGTTCCAGACCGTCGCGTTCACCAGCCCGGACGGGACACGGCGCGTCGAAGCTTCGGTGACTTTGGGGCGGGGCCCCGATTTCGACTGGACTCGCGCCGTGCTCGACAAAGTCTTTTGCCACTGAATGCCCACACTGAACGAGGAAACCAATGCTTACCACTATGCCTTTCGTCCTGACCGCTGCCCTGCTCGCTCCCTCCGCACCGACCGCGGCTGACCCCCTTCGCACCGTCGCGCAGGAAACGGTCGCGGCCGGCGCGACCGGCGTGCAGATCCGTTCAGTCCACGACGGACACTCTCGTACCGTGTCCGCCGGAGTGTCCGAATTGGACTCCCGAAAGCCGGTCTCGCCCACCGGCCGGTTCCGGATCGGCAGCACGACCAAGTCGTTCGTGGCCACTGTGGTCCTGCAACTCGTCGCCGAACACCGGCTCGGGCTGGACACCCCGGTGGAGAAGTACCTGCCCGGACTCCTGCCGCAGGGCAACGAGATCACCGTGCGGATGCTCCTGCAGCACACCAGCGGGCTCTACAACTATCTCCGGACGATCTCGCTGAAGGGCACCGACCTGGAGAAAATCCGTTACCAGCACCATTCGCCGGAGTCGCTGGTGGCCATCGCGACCGCGCGGCCGCTCGATTTCCCGCCGGGCAGCAAGTTCTCGTATTCCAACACCAACTACGTCGTGCTCGGCATGCTCGTCGAACGGGCCACCGGGCATGCGTGGGGCGACGAGGCGGCCAAGCGGATCCTGCGCCCGCTCGGCATGCACCAGACGGTGATTCCCGGCGACCGCACCCGGATTCCCGGCCGGCACGCACACGGGTACCAGGAAATGAACGGGCAGCTGGCCGACGTCACCGAACTGAACCCCAGCATCGCCGGCGCCTCGGGCGAGATGATCTCCACCACCGCGGACCTGGACAAATTCGTCCAGGCGCTCGCGGCGGGGCGGCTGGTGCCCCCGGCACTGCTGAAGCAGATGACCGCCCCGCGATCGGCGGCCGAGGAGTACGGGCTGGGGTTGCAGATCCGGACCACGCCGTGCGGGATCCCGGTTTTCGGGCACACCGGCGGGATTCCCGGATACGGGACGATCGCGTTCACCAGCGCGGACGGGAAGCGCCGGGTGGAAGCGTCGCTGACGCTCGGGCGCGGACCCTCCGATGCCGCCTTCTACTCGTTGATCGACAAGGTGATCTGCGCCTGAGCGAAGCTCGGTCTGGGCCCGGCCGGAGAGCCGGGCTCAGACCGTGGCGACCGCCGCCGCGGGGACATCGCGAGCTTCTCGGACCCCGGCGTCTCGCGGACGGCGCAACCGCTCCACCGTGCCGGGCGTGAAACGATCGAGCGGCACGAGTATTTGAAGGCTCGGTAACGCGATCCAGGATTCCGCCGTCTGTCTTGGTACAGACGAGGAGTGCAGCGATGACCGATTCCCATTCTGGCGGCCCCGCGCCGTGGCCGGGCGCTCCGCCCGCCGCGTTCCCGTGCCCGTACTGCGCACAACCCGTCCCGGCAGGCTCGGTGCGGTGCTGGCGATGCGGAAACCGGCTGGCTCCGGCGGCCACGCCGGGCGAGAACGTCCGGCGGTTCGCCGCCGCGACCGGGCTGGCCGCGGGCGGCGTGCTGGTCGGGGTGTCACCGGTCTTGCCGTGGTTTCAGGTCATGCTGCTGGGGAACGCGAGCCTGTTCGACGTCGCTCGCCTGGCCAGCAGCCGGACCGTGCCGCTCGTCTTCCTTCCCGTCGCGCTGGTGGTCTGCGGGGTCGCCGCGATCGTCTCGGCTGTCGTGCTGCGGGAGGGCGTCGCAGCCCGAGCGACCGGCTTCGTCCTGTTCGGCGTCTCCGGAATCCTGGGCGGATTGCTCCTCGTCAGCCTGTTGAGCGGTCTCGCCAACTCCGGCGGCCTCCTGCATATCGGGCTAGGCCCCTGGGCCAGCGTCATCGGCGCGCTCTTCATGCTCGCCGGCGCAGTGGTGCCGCGGCCTGTAACCCGACCGCCGCGAGCCTCCGGCCATGCCGTCTTCTCCAGCATTGCCTGCGCGGTCGCGATCGTGGTCGCCACGCTGGGATTGACCGCCGCCACCGGCATCGACCGAGCTACCCGCTCCACTGCGGACAGCACGACGGACCCGCCCGCACCGGCCCTGGCCGTTCCCGCGTCGCCGGAACCCGTTCTCCCGGCACCGTCCACCAGCGACCCGCAGCCGAGCAGCGACCCGCAGTCCAGCACCCCGACCTCCACCGCGACCGAGGATTCAGACTCACCGGCTGCCCCGCGCAACACCCTCGCCGACGCCGAAGCGGTCGTCCAGGCGAAGGGATACCGCCCCTATCCAGGCACCTCCTGGGAATCGGCCGACGGCCTGCAGGTCATCCTCGCCACCATCGCCGAGTCGGCCGACGGCTACGCGAACCGGGCCTTCTTCTTCCACGACGGCAAATACCTCGGCACCGACACCTCGGTCGACAGCGCCGGCATCCAGGAAGCGTGGTCCACCGACACCACCATCGCCCTCTCCTACGAGCTCTACAACGCCGAAGACCCGCAGTGCTGCCCCACCGCCAACTCGGCGACGGTCCGCTACCACTGGACCGGAACCCGCCTCGTCCCCCTCGACGCGATACCGCCCGCCGACCCCACCGCGAACTCGAGCCGTCGCTGACCTGAAGCTCAGCGACGACCTTCGGCTCGGTCGCGCACTCGCTCCGGCAGCTTCGGATCGGCGCGTTTCCGAAGGAGATCCTCGATCATCGCCTCCAGCACCGCAGGATTCCCGTCGTCCACGCCGAGGATCACCTGGCTGAACTCCAGACCGTAACGGCCCACGACAGCGAAGTCGCGACTCGGCCCGCCGTGAGCAGGCCCGCCGGATCCAGCAAACTCGTCCGTTGCGGGATCGCCACCGCGCGGAGATAGTGCTGCGCCTGAGGGCCGTACTCGTCGATGGTGTCCGGAAGAAAATCCCAGACATAGCCGCCAAGATGCGAAGCCGCTTGACCCCCTCCGATCGGCCCGTTTCTCGCCGCGGTCAAGCTTTCCGCGAACTCACGAGCAGGAGGCAGCCGATCGCGACCGCCGTCACGAGACCGGCGACGAGCAGCTTGGGGTCGAGGCTAGTGGTCGCGGCAGCCTGAGCGACCGGCGGCGCCGCAGCCGACGGCGGAGGGGCCGCCGCCACACCTGGCTGGCTCGGTGCCGCCGAAGTGGCCACTGTGGACGGTGGGGTCGTAGCAGTCGGCACCACAGGAGGCGCTGCCACGGCGGTACGGCTGGGAGCGGCACGCGAAGCGGGTGCGGCGGAAGGCGCCCGAGGTGGAGGCGGCGGCTGGGTGGCCGCCGGCTGGACGATGACCTGCGCTCGCATGTCCGGGTGCACCGAGCAGTAGTAGGAGTAAGTGCCGGGGGTGCGGAAGGTGTAGTTCCAGCTTTGGCCCTGGGACAGCTGCGGGCTGCGGAACGCGACGGGCGCGCTGGTGGTGACCACGTCGTGCGGAGCGGTGTCGTGCTGGGTCCACGTCACAGTATCGCCGACGTGCACGGTGATCGACGCGGGCGAGTAGGCGTAGTCCTGCATCATCACGGTCTGGGCCGCCGCCGCGGCCGGAGCCGTCACGGGAGCGGCGAGCGTGAGCAGTACCGCGGCGGCCAGCAGAGCGAGAAAACGTTTCACTGCACGAACTCCCCAGCGAACTCGACGCGGATCGGCCGGCGGACGAGCAGTCGCGCGAACCAGCCAACGGTCCTCAGTGGACGGCGTGGTGGCGGCAATGTCCCGCGCAGCCACAGGATGACGCGATCCGGTCCGGCCTCGCGAAGTTCGCCGCCGAGCACCAGATCGCGCGACGAGTCGCCGAAACCGAGTCGTCCGGCGAACTCGATCGGCGGGCGTTCGGCGATCTCTTCGCCGGTGAACCACACCTCGCCCAGTTCCCGGGTGACCAGCGCGGCCGGAAGCGGGAAGGCGGACCGGAACGACGAACCGTCGATTTCGGCGGTGAGGCTGCTGCCTTCCGGATCGCGGGCGAACGTCGCCCGGCGGACCGTCAATCGCCCGCGCAGCACGGGAATCCCGAGCAGCCGCTGCGTCAGCTCCAGGACGCAGCGGTCGGGCCGGATCCGGTGGGCGGCGTGGGCGGTGTGGTCAGAGGAGTCGGCGGCGCCGGCCGAGGGCAGGAACCGGGTGTCAGTGGGCACGAAGTCCTCCGGGGTCGAGGTGGTCCGGGGCGGGCGCGGCGGCCCGCCCCGGACCGGGTCGGCACGCCTCAGCAGGACGCCTGGTTCAGCAGCGGCGTCAGGACGCTTTCGAGCCAGACGGTGTGCGTTTTGATGTACTGGTCCAGATTCAGCAGGTCAGTGACCTGCTGGCCGGGCGACTCCTCGAGATGCGCGGCCTTGATGTGCGCGATGATCGGCGCGAGCGTGTCGGTGACGACCTTGTCGGCCGAACCGTCGAGCACGGGCTTGAGCACGCTTTCCAGCCAGACGGTGTGCGTTTTGATGTACTGGTCCAGATTCAGCAGATCGGTGACCTGCTGGCCCGGCGGCTCCTCCAGGTGCGCGGCCTTGACGTGGTCGATGATCGGCTGCAGCACACCCTTGGGCACGCAGTTTCCGGGCGGGGCGTCGGTGGGCATCGGCATCGGATGCGTCGGGCTGGACGGCGCGGTCGGAGCCGAGGACGACGACGGCGGGGCGGTCGGCGAAGACGGCGGCGGGGCGGGCGCGCCCTGGACGGTCACGGTCGCCTTCATGTCCGGGTGGATCGAACAGTAGTAGGAGTAGGTGCCCGCCTTGGTGAAGGTGTGCGAGAAGGTGCCGCCGGTCTGCATGGTCGGCGACGTGAATTTCTCCGGCCCGTCGGTGACGACGACGTTGTGCGGCGCGGAAGCGTGGTTGGTCCACGTCACCGTGTCGCCCGCGGAGATGGTCAAGCTGGCCGGCGAGAACTTGTACCCGCTCATCTCGACCGACTTGGCCGAGCCCGCCGCCGGGCCCTCCGCCGCGGCCGGTGCCGCAGCGCCGCCTTGCCGCTGCGCCAGTCCCTGGTAAAGCGGGACCGCGAGCGGGCTCTGCTTGGCCAGCGCCGCGAGGTCGACTTGCGGCGAGGCCGGCGCGGCGACCGGGGCCGTCTGCTGTCCCGTGCGCAAGGTGGTGAGACTGACCAGGGCCAGCGCCAGTGCGACGACCGCGACCGCGATCGGCCACCGGCGCCGGCGAGCCGCCTCGGGCGGGCCTTCCGGCCGCGTTCCGGCGGCGGCAGAGGTGGGTTCCGGGTTGTCCATCAAGGAGATTCCTTTCCGGGGTGGGACGTTCACCGGCCGGGACTGGCGGTGACGAGGAGGCTCGCCGCGAACAGCACCACGACGACGAGCGTGGCTTCCGCGGCGACGGAATAGACGAAGGGACGGACCGCGCCGGCGTCTCCGCGCAGCACCACCGCGAAGTCGAGCCGGCGCGCGACCCAGCTTTTGCTGGCCTGGGCGAAGAGCAGCACTACCGCGAGCGCCGCGAGTTTCGTCAGCAGGATCCGGCCGTAGCCGGTGGTGAACACCCGCCCGACGTCGCCGAGCGTCCCGATCGCGAGCACGGCCCCCGCGACGATCACCAGGAGCACCGACGTCAAGGCGAGTTTCGAATAGCGGGGAACGACTTCGGCGAGCTCGCCGGGATCGCGCCGGGACAGCACGCCGAACAGCAGCATCGCGAGCCCGCCGACCCACGCGCAGATTCCCGCCAGGTGCCCGAAATCCGCGAGCTGGCTCAGCAGCGGATGCGCGCTTTCCGCGGAGTGCCCGGTCAGGCCGGTCGTGCGCAGCAGCCCGGCGGCGACCACACCCGCGCCGACCCGCCACGCCACTGAACTCGCGGCCCGGCGGCCGCGTTGCAGCACATCGGCGAGCACCACTCCGGCGAGCACCCACACGAGCGCCTTGGCGAACCAGATCCGGCCGAACTGGCTGTCGAGGACCTGGCCGAGCAGATCCGGATCGACCAGATCCGCCGGGGACCGCTGTGCCACCCACGCGCCCTGCAACCCGAGCCCGGCCACTGTCCCGGCGAACCCGAGCACCCAACCGGTCACCAGCACACCGCGCGCCCGGCGATGGTCCGCTCCAGCGGGCCACAGCAGCGCGAGAAAGAACAGCCCGCCGACGAACAATGCGAGCCCGGAATAGTCCACGCAGCGCGCGAGGACGTACCAGAATTTCGCGGAACCGAGGTCCATGGGCTCAGCCGCCGCTCGACGGAATCGCCGCGGGGGCCGGGGATCCCGCGGGTGGCGCCGGAGCTGCCGGGCAGGAACCGATGAGCGTCGCGAGGAGCCCGTCCGGCCCGGTCACCGCGAGCCCGGTCGTCAGACCGCCGACGAGCGGCAGCCCGCTCACCGTGTCGAGCACCGGCTGGACCGCGCCGGGCCGGCACGTCGGCGTCCCCGTCGGCGGAGGAGTGTCCGGCGGAGTCTGCGGCGGTGTTTCCGGCGGGGCGGGCGGCATCGGAGCACCGGACGGCTGCGGGAGACCCCCGGTCGGCGGCGGGACTTCGCCGGGCGGCATGTCGGCCACCGGAGCCGCTGGAGGTGCGTCGCCCGGCGGGATCCCGCCGGCGGGCATCGGCGGCATCGTCTGCACGGCGCCAGGGGGAGGCAGTTCGCCGTCGGGCAGAACCGGTTGCGGCGCGGGCGCTGCCTGTGCCGGAGGCTGATCCGAAGAGACCGGACCGCTCGCCGCTGTCGTCTTCAACCCGATTCCCGAGGCATACCCCACCACGACCACGACCGCGCCCGCCAGACAGGCCGCGACCACCTGGTCCCGCCGCGGTCCGCGTCCCACTGAAGCCACCACAAGCATTTCCTTCCCCGACGCCTGCCGCCGACCCGGCCGGATCACGACGGGGAGCACCACATCAAACCGCGCGTTTCGGCAGGCGACTGAATCGTGACCGGAGCGTAAAATTGATCTCCGAACAACAACCGGCAAGCAGTGAATTCGCCACCGCGACCGGCAGTGAGAACTATTTAACCTTCCCGTTTCGCCTTCGACCCGCCGCCGACAACGCGGCGCCGAAACCATCTCGTTCCGACACCTGTCCCCTCAGCGAAGCAGGGTTCATGCGACCATCATGCGGGATTTCCGCCCCCGTCCGCCGCCAGCCGGGCCCGCGCGCGCTTCTCGTGCGCGTCCTCGCGGTAATTGCCTTCATTCTCTTGGCAACGTTTTTCCCCACCTCGGCAGCCGAGGCGCACAGCTTTTTGGAATCGAGCACACCCGCGAAGGATTCCGAACTCTCCTCGGCACCCGGGAAAGTAGTGCTCACCTTCAACGAACCGCTGGACCGCGGTTTCACCGAATTGGCCGTACTCGGACCGGACGGCGCGACGCATTGGGAGTCGTCGGCCGCCACAGTCGCCGGCCCGACCCTTTCCGCGCCCGTGAAACCACTCGGCCCGGCCGGGAAATACACCGTGGAATACCGCGTCGTGTCCGCCGACGGGCATCCGGTGTCCGGCTCCTATTCCTTCACCCTCGCCAAGGCAGGCAGCGGAGTCGCGCCGCTCGCCGCTCCCCCGCCCGCGACGCAGGCCGCGCACGCCGCACCGGCCGCCGCCAGCAACGAAGCGAGCGGCGGGATACCGGTCTGGGTATGGATCGCCGCGGTCGCGGTGCTGCTGATCGCGGGCGGAATCGTCGCGGCACGCATCAGCCGAGGTCCCGAGCGGGACTGAGCGGACTGTCCGAAATGGGCCTCGGCGCGGCAATTCACCCGCGCGGGCCTCAGGCTGTGCGCACTCGGATACCCGGTGCTGATCACCGCGCTACCGGGACGAAGAATCCGCGCGGTCGAATGCCCGGGTACCTGACCTCACCGGAAGGCTTTGTCCCATGCCGATTCCCGTGTCCGATGCCCTCGACCTGCAAGCAGACGTCGCCGACGGGAAGATCGACGACCTGCGCCGCCCCGGCCGGTACCTGGTGAGCTCGATGCTCGCCGGGGCGTTCATCGGGGTGGCGGTCGTACTGCTGCTTTCCGCGACCGGGCCGCTCAACGCGGCGAGTTCCCCCTGGACCAAAGTGGTCCAGGGGCTGGTGTTCGGAATCGCCCTGACCGCCGTCGTGTTCGCCGGCGCGGAACTGTCCACCGGCAACATGATGACCATGGTCCAGGGCGTCCTGGCCCGGCGCCGCGGCGTCGGCGCGGCGGCCGCGGTCATCGTGGTGTCGTTCGTCGGCAACCTGCTCGGTTCGATCGTGTTCGCGTGGCTCGTCCACGAAGGCGGGGTGCTGTCGATCGGCGGCACCGGCGGCCACGCCGGGCCGGGAGCGGCGTTGCTCGCGAGCCTGGTCAAGACGAAAGCCGCGGAGTCCGCCAGCGCACTGTTCTTCCGCGGTGTGCTGTGCAACTTCCTGGTGTGCCTCGCCGTGTGGATGGCCGCGCGCACGAAGTCGGACGGGGCCAAGCTGGCGCTGATCTTCTGGTGCCTGCTGGCCTTCGTCAGCTCCGGATTCGAGCACGTGGTCGCCAACATGACGACGTTCTCGCTCGGCCTGATGGACGGCGTTCCCGGCGCGACCGTCGGCGAGTTCGGCCGCAACCTGCTGTTCGTGGGCCTGGGCAACCTGGTCGGCGGCGGCGTTCTGGTCGGAGCCGCCTACGCCCTGCTGGGCAAGCGATCCCGCCCGGAACGCCCCGCCGCGGCGCCCGCCCCGGAAGAACTCGCCGCGGCTGGCAGCTGACCGAGCTCCCTCCGACGCTGCGGCAGACGATGAGTCTGTCGCAGCGTCGGCGTTTCCGGAAACGTGTCAGGCCGCCACTGCCCGGCTTTCGTCCGCCGCGCGCGGTGACCCAGTTCTTCAAGCGGCGTCCGGCAAGTCTCGCGCATGGTCAGCACCGCGAGCCCCGCCGCCACCGCCGCCCCGGCGGTCAGACCGGCGACCGGCAGCCAGTTCTTCAAGTCCGCTCCGGCAAGAGCCGCGGCGATCGACGGCGCGAAACCGCCGAGCGCGAAGCCCAGTTGATCGTCATCGTCTGGGGCGCCAACGCGGCGGCCCCTGCACCGCCCGAGCGGCGATGAGCTGCGCCGGATCTCGCGACAACGCACACAGGACGGACGCCGCCGTGAACACCGCGGTGCCCGCGACGAACATGGTGCGCGGTCCGAACACGTCCCCCAGCCTGCCGAACGCGATCAGCAGCGCGGCGAGGACGAGGATGTAGATCACCCACAAGACCTCGTCCAGCGAGGCGCCCATGCTTTCGCTCATGCTCGGGATCGCGACGTTGACCGCCGTCAAATCCAGCAGGGTCAGGAAAAATCCCAGGCTGAGCGTCACCAGCACCGCCCAAGGATTGCCGCGCCAGCGGTTCGTTCGCATTCCTCCCAGACATCCGCGCTCGCCTGAGACGTCCGACGGAAACCGGGTGCCGGGAGCCGCTCATGCTGTCGGCTAGGCTGCCAGCGTCCTAGCCGGACTATCGCGCTAACCCCGCTGCGGGCGCTGGCGTGAGGAGACGATCGTGACGTGCGATCCAGCGTGGCCGGGAGCGGATCTCCCGGCCATGAGGCAATGACAGCCGAAGCAGGCGCAACCTGGAGAGTGGCTCGCAGCTGGCAGCCACTCTCCAGTAAGCCCATTCCTCCGGTCAGGTCAGATGGTCGAATTCACCGCTGACCCACCGGATATGCGCCTCGGCGGAACGATGCACAACGGCCTTTGCCTCTGCGTCGACGGTGTCGCCGCCGAGCGTGTACAACCGGTCGTAGGACCAGCCGTCGAGCCGGTCCACGATCCGCCGGACCACCGCGGCGGACAGCGGGATGTGCTTCGGGAAATTGCGCTGGAACGACACCCAGTTCGGCGCCAGGCCGCCGCTGATCGTGTCGCCGGACAGGATCGTGCCGTCCGGGGTCCGCAGCACCGCGCTGCCCAGCATGTGGCCGCCGACCTGGATCAGCTCGACCCCGGGCACCGGCTCGGCGTGCTCGGTCCAGAACTCGAGCACCGGGTCGGTGCGGCCCAGCCATTCCCGGCCCGCGGCGTTCACCAGCACCGGAATCCGCCCGAACGCGTGACTCCAGCTGACCTGGGCGGCGAACATGTGCGGGTGGCTGGTCGCCACCGCGGCGACCTCGCCGAGCGCCCGGACCGCGGCGAGCGTGTCCGGTTCGATGGAGGTCGGCGGATCCCACAGGACGTTCCCCCGCGCGGTCCGCACGACGAACGACCACTGCCCGATGCCCACCACCGGTTCCCGCCTCAGACTGTGCACCCCGCGGCCGTGATCCCGCTGCCGCACCGCATGCGGTTCGGCGGCGAGCTGTTCGTGAGTGCGCCAGCTCCCGGAATGCGGGCCCAGATCCCCGCGCTCCTCGATGCCGACCTCGCCGCGGTCCATCACGCAGTGCGGGGGCTCCGGGGAGCCGGGCTGCTCGATGCCGCATCGGTCGCAGATCCATAGTGTCATGACCGCGATTCTCAAACCTCTAGATAGCTAGAGGTCAACCGGTCGTCCAGGAACTGCTTTGGACACAAGTGGAAAGCCGTCGATTGTCGAAGCGAGATCAGCCCACAGCGGCGCGCGCAAGCGGAGCAGCAGCTTCGACGACCGACGCAAGTTCGCTCCACTGCCCGCCGTTCAACTGCCGAGAGTCCACCAAATGCTGTTTGCGCTTGCCACGGCTCGTGTTCGCGTACAGGGCAACAGCGGAATCGTACCCACTCGCCGTGAAGTACACCTTTTCGATCTCTCTCCACCCGAGTTCGACGTATCTAGTCCAGGAGCCGCCCTGCTGTCGGTACGCCACCAGCCCGCCCCCGCTCGAAAGTCAAGATCCGATTCGCCGACTTCCTCACCATGCTCGACCCGACCAGCCGCCAGATCCTCGTCCTGCTCAACAGCGGACACACGAACCTCGGAGACGTCACCGACCTCCTCGGCTCGATGCCACGCGCGCCGTGCTGCCGCGTCTTCGCTCGAGACCTGGCTTTGCGCGATTCGGCTGGCAGCGCAAGGAAACTGGCGAGGTCGTGTTCGGCTTAAGGAAGAGGCCCCGGCTGTCCGGTCGGCAGTGACCGTGGCCCAACTCATGAGAACCCGCGCTGCTCCCCGAGTTTCAGCGAGCTCGCTCGGGAGACCATTGCAGCAGGAACCGCAGCGCCTCCTCGCTCGGCGAGTCCGGTTCCGCGGTGTAGGCGACCAGCAGCTGCTCCGGATGAGTGTCCACTGTGAACTGCTGGACGTCGAGTTCGAGCTTCCCGGCCACCGGATGGCGATAGACCTTCGACAGCGCGCGCGGCCCGCGCACCTGGTGATCCGCCCACCACCGCCGGAAATCCGGGTCCCGCACGCTCAGCTCGCCGACCAGCGCGCTCAACGCCGGATCGTGCGGCGTGCGGCCGGCTTCCATCCGCAGCACCGAAACGCACTCGCGCGCGGCACGCGGCCAGTCCGCGTACAACGACCGAAACGATTCGTCCACAAAGGTCAGCCGGATCAGATTTCTTTCGGCCGCCGGCAGCTTCCCGAAATCGGTCAGCAATGCGGCGCTCCCGCGGTTCCAGGCCAGCACGTCCATGCGGCGGTGCAGCACCATGGCCGGAATGTCGCGCATCGTGTCCAGCAACTGCCGCAACCGGGGCGCGACCTCGGGCCGGATCGGGGGCCGCGGCGAGACCGGCGCGACGTCAGCGACCGTGAAGAGGTACGCGCGCTCGTCCGGCGCGAGTTGCAGGGCATCGGCCAGCGCGTCGAGCACCGACCGGGAAACGCGGTTCGTGCGGCCCTGCTCGAGACGCACGATGTAATCGATGCTGAGGTGTGCGAGCTGAGCCAGCTCCTCGCGGCGCAATCCGGGGACACGCCGTCGCCGTCCGTCGTCCGGATACCCGGCCTGCCGCGGATCGAGCGCCGCTCGGCGGGCACGCAGGAAGTCGCCCAGTTCGCTTGCCATGTCACCAGTGTGCAGGGTGGGTCGAACTGCTTGCCTGGTACTGGGGTGCATAGGCGACACTGTCCCTGGTTCGCGGCCCTGGACCGCGCCGAAACTGAAGGCATGCGAAACGACGTCTCCTTCCCCAGCAACAACCTCCGCATCGCCGCCCACCTCTATCTCCCGGACACCCCTGGCCCGCACCCCACCCTGGTCGTCGGGCACCCGGGCACCGGTGTCAAGGAACAGACCGCGGGCTCGTACGCCGAACTGATGGCTGCGCACGGCTATGCCGCTCTCGCCTTCGACGCCGCTTACCAGGGCGAAAGCGAAGGCCTGCCGCGCGGACTCGAAGACCCTGCTCAGCGAGTCGAGGACTTCAAAGCCGCCGTCAGCTACCTGACCAGCCGAGAGGACATCGACGCCGCCCGGATCGGTTTGCTCGGCATCTGCGCGTCCGGCGGCTACTCGCTGACCGCCGCCTCCACCGACCGCCGAGTGCGAGCCGTCGCCACGGTCAGTGCCGCCGATGTCTCCCGCCAGCTGCGCCTGGGCGCCGACGGAACCCAGAACCCGGCGGTGTTCGACGCGATGCTGACCGCTTCCCGCACCGATTCCGGCGGCCTGCCGGTCTTCCCCGCGAACGAACAGGAAGCCCGTGCCGCCGGCCAGCACGCCTACGAGGGCTGGGAGTACTACTGCACCCCGCGTGGCGCGCACCCCCGGTCCGCCAAGACGCTGACCAGTGACAGCATCGACCGGCTCGCGTTCTTCGACGCTTTCGCGCCGCTCTCGCTGCTCGGCCCGCGGCCGCTGCTGATGATCGTAGGCGACCGCGCCGAGACCGCGTGGATGAGCATCGAGGCGTTCCAGCGGGCCACCGGCCCGAAGGAGATGTTCCGAGTCGCCGGAGCGTCCCATGTAGACCTTTACGACCGGCCGGCGGCGGTCGGCGCGGCGGCGGTCGGCGCGGCGGCGGAGAAGCTGGCGGAGTTCTTCGGCAAGCACCTGTGAGCGTGGGGCGGCAGGAGGTTCCCTGCCGCCCCACGAGCCTCAGCCGCGCCAGGGGTTGTCCAGGAAGCGTCGTCGCCACCGGTCACGGACGTCGCCGCCGAGCCGGGTTCGTCGCCGAACTCGCGGACCCGAACGCGAAAGGCGGTTCCGCCCTCGGCCAGCCGGTGCTCCAGACGGGCTTGGTCTTGCGTTTGCCCGTCTCCCGCCAGTGCCGGACGTACCGTTCGGCCGCCTGCGCCTGCCTCGCTAGGCACTCCTGCGGCTGCGTCTTGAAGAGGTCCAGCTCGATCACGACCGAGTTGTGCGGAGGTATTCGAAATACCGCCCCAGCTCCCGCCGCCCGATTTCCAGGGTCAACATCGAGATGTCGACCAAGCTCGCGGATTTCATCGGGCCCGAGCACCTCCGCGAGAGCTTCCGGCCCCGCCGCCGGAACTCGCTCCAAGATCGCCATTGGACCTGGTTTCGCAGTTCAGACCCTATGCAAAGGGAGGGCAGAGTGCGCCGGGCCGGGCTCGAACCGACGGCCACGGGAGGATGAGCCCTCCTGGGCCGAACGGTGTGCTGACCCGCGAAAACGCAGGTCAGCGGTGAGCATGAGCGGCGAAATCCCTTGGGTTGGGGAAGATCCCCCCAATCGGGGATCACAGCCCAGCCTCCACCGTACCCCTCAATCTTCGCCCCCGGCGGGGACCTTCAGCTGCGCTGTCACCCGGAACTGCTCGGCTGCCGCCCGCAGGCCGCTCTCCAGGGCTTCGTTTGCCCCACGGGCTGCCACGCGACCTTGCGACGTCTGCTGGACGACCACTTGGTCGTGGTGTGCGGCCGCCGGAAGACCGGTCGCAAAACTGGGGCGCTCGATATGCTGAGCGATGTCCGCCGGCATGTCCGGTCTCCCCCGGTCCGCCACGATGTCGGCGATCGACGAGATGCGTACGTTCATCGTGCCGAAGGGAGAAGCTCCTTGAGGCACTGCCGCGACCGGCCGCAGCGGGCCGGATTCGCGCGCGTCTCCCGCACCACCCCGATCCGCGGCCTCGACGAACTCCGGCACCGGGGGGCGGTGCGCACGGCCCTCAGCGTCGCCATCACCGGGCCCCGCGGCTCGGTGAACTGGCCGCCCCTCCGGAAGAGGACTGATCGGGCACGAGATCTCGGCTATCCTTGTCAAGGTCCAACTCTCGCAACCGTTCCACGGGGTGGAGGGAATCGGCACGATGAGTTCTTTCTCGGCCAGTACGGAACCGGACATCGAATCCGCGTTGATCGATCTCGACGCGGTCTCTTTCACCGCGTTACGGGAACTGGACAGCGAAGCCTTCCGCCATTCGGCGCACCACGTCGTCGAGCGCACCAGGCATGTGCACGCACGCTACCGGAGCGGGAACGCCACAGGTGGCGAGCGGATCGACTGATGTCACCTCCAGCCGAGGCCGGCCCCGCGTTCCACCGCTTGCCCTGGCGGGATTTCGACGCACTCGCGCGCCTTGACGGCGACGAGGAGATGGCCCGCCGCCTGCGCCGGGCCGAGCGGAGCAGACGCAAGCTCCTGATCCACGCCCTGCTGACCGAGGCCACGAAGATCCCGGACCACTCAGGGCCCTTGCCGCCGCTGGATTCCGCCTGGGAGCTCCTCGGCCGAGCGGAAGCGAGGGAACCGCGCGCGGTCAAACGGATGCTCACCAATCCGTACACCGGGAGCTGGGCGGGCTACACGACTCGCTTGCTGCGCAACGGAATCGACGGCGTCGGTCCTTTGTGGATGCACCTGGGCCACGCGTACGCGATCGCGGCGGCCGCGGCGATCCGGGCGGGGCTGGATTTCGAGACCGCCATCCCGGTGTGGCACGGCAACGCGATGCTCCCGTCCCTCGGCATGGCCAGATTCCCGGGCATCGGCACGTTCGCTTCGGCAGTCGTGCGAGGAGCGGCCGGCCGGTACTCCGTATCGAACGCCGAAACGACGGTCCGCATCCCGGATGCGCCCGATTCCGACGCCCCGGGCTGGTGGGGAATCCGCCAGGTGCGGAGCCAGGTCGGCGCGCACCGGTTTTCGCTGTGGCTCGACGACCTCGACCCGTATCGCGGACTCTACGAGCCGATCCCGCCGGATCGCCTGCCCGGCAAGGACATCGCGGACTGGCAACGGCTGATCGACGAGGCCTGCCGTCTGATCGACGCCCATCTGCCCGGGCTGGCCCGGATCATGCCGGTGGGGCTGGCCACGCTGGTCCCCAAACCGCACGTGCTCTTCCGGAATCCGAGCGCGTCGACCGGCGAGGCTTTCGGCAGCGCGGTGGTCGCCCTTCCCGCCGACGGCGCGGCGCTCGCCGAGACCCTGATCCACGAATTCCAGCACATCGTGCTCGGCGGCCTGCTGCACCTCGTCGAACTGTACGAGCCGGATCCGAGGGAACGGATCTACGTCGCCTGGCGAGACGATCCGCGGCCGTTGAGCGGTGCGCTGCAAGGGGTCTACGCCTTCTTCGGCGCGACGGCCTTCTGGCGGGCGCTCGCCAACGCCGGTCTGACGCCACGGCGCTCGGCCTTCGAATACGCCTATTGGCGCGGCCAAACCTGGCGCACCCTGCAGGTGCTGCGGACGGACTCGACTCTCACCGACGCGGGCCGTCGTTTCCTCGACGGTATCGCGGAACGCCTCGGCCCCTGGCAGGACGAGAGCGTCCCGGCGGAGGCGAGCGAACTGGCCGACGCCGCCGGCCGGGACCATCTCGCAGGCTGGCGCGTCCGTCATCTCCGCCCGAGTCCGGCGCTGGTCACCGCGGTGACGGAAGCGTGGCTGAGCGGCCGTTCACGACCGCCCACCACCCTGCACACCACCGATCTGCCGCCCACACCGGTGCCGGACGGCGCCTGGTCCCCGGCGCGGACCGATCTGATCCGGCTCACCGTCGGTGACGCCGCACCACCGCTCGACCCGGCCGGACGGCCCGCGGTCCCCGGCGCCACCGCCGCCGATTTCGCTTACGCCCGAGGCGAATTCACCGAGGCGGCAGCGGGCTATCGCGCGGAACTCGCCACGGACCCCGACCGTCCGGCCTCGTTGGCCGGGCTCGGCCTCACGCTCTCCGCGCGAGGTCCGGACCCGGCCGCCCGCGCTTTGCTGCGCCGCCCGGAACTCGTCCGCGCGGTGCACCGTCGGTTGCGCACGCTGGCTCCGCCGCCACCGTCGGTGGAGCGGATCGCCGCGTGGATCGGCCAGCTCGTTTCGGGCTGACCCTCACATCAGCATGGGGTCGATGTCGCAGTCGGCACGAGCACCGCGCACCGCCGCCTGGGTCCCGGGATGGGCCTCGCCGAGCACCCGGCGGTACTTGCCCAAAATCGGGTCCTGGAAGGGAGCCGCCTCCTCCGTGCGGCCCGCGGCGGCGAGATCCAAGCCGAGGTTGAAACTCGCGGCCAAGGTGGTCGGGTGGTCCTCCCCGAGCACTTGGCTGCCGCGCTCGACGGCATCCCTGCCCAGCTCGATCGCCTTGTCGAGTTCACCCGACGCGGACAGCTCGCTGGCCAGGTTGACCGTGACGATCACCGCGTACGGGTGATCCGGGCCGATGCCGGCGCGGAAGTACTCGAGGGCGCGTTCGTCGAGGACGCGTGCGGCCGCGACGTCGCCCTGGAGCCGCAACGTCACCGCGAGGTCGGCGCTGGCGGCCAGCGTGTGCGGGTGGTGCTCGCCGAGCCCGTTCCGGTACCGGTCGAAGGTCTCCTCGCCGAGTTTCTTCGCCGCCGCCAGGTCGCCCGAGTGCCGGAGATCGATCGAGTGGGCGAGGGCGCAGGCCATCGTGGTGGCGTGATCGTCCCCGTAGACGAGCCGGAACCGACGGAGCGCGTCCGTCGACAGGTACAGCGCGCCGGGGTGGTCGCCGTCCTTCCGGCGAGCCACCGACAGCAGGAAGGAGTTGGTGACGGAGTCCGGCTGGTCCTCGCCGTAGCGCGCTTGGAAGGTCTCGGTGAGCCGTTCCTGCTGGACCCGGGCCTGACCGTACTCGCCTGCCTCGCGCAGGTCCACGATCATCGCGCTGTTCGCGCTGAAGGTGCGGACGTGATCACGGCCGAGGATCTCGGTACGCCGCCGGTGCGTTTCCTGGTCGAGTTCCAGTGCCGCCTGGTAGGCGCCGGAAAGCCGGAGGCTGATCCCGTGCTGGAACGCCGCGTTCAGCGTCTCCGGGTCGTCCTCGCCGAACATGCGCTCGGCCTTGTGGTAGATCTCTTCGCTCAGTTTGTTCGCCGCGGCGAGATCCCCCCGCGCGCGAAGGTCGATCGTGATGTTCCGCTGAAGAGCGAAGGTCTCCTCGTTCTCCTCGCCGGATACCTGCAGGCGCAGCGCGAGTGTGCGCTGGTTGAGTTCGGCGGCCTCGCTGTAGCGGCCGATCGACCACAGGTAGAGCCCGAGCCGCGAGGACACTTCGAGCGTCTGCGGATGGGTCGGGCCGAGGACTTCGGTGAAGCGGCTCCGCGCCTCGAGCCCGAGGCGGGCGGCTTCTTCGTGGTCGCCGTATTCGAACAGGTAGCGCATCAGGTTGATGTGCAGCTGACGCGGCCAGTCGTCGTCGCAGTCCAGCACGTTCGCCGCGTACGCGTGCGGCAGGAGTTCGCGGTAGCGCGGCCAGTGCCTGCTGGACTCGGGATCGTTCGGGTCGAGCGCGGCCAGCAGCTGATGCGCGCCGTGCTGCATCCGCGCGTGCACCTGGGGAGCCATGACCCGGTTGCGCAGCACCAGCTGGACCAGACGGTGCAGCTGGAGGGTGTTGCTGCCGTGGTCGATCTTCGCGAGACCGTGCCGGTTGATGTCACGGATGGCGCGAGCCAGCTTGATCGGCTCGCGAAGAGCAGCGTCGAGCTCCGGGGAGATGGACACCCGGCTGACCCCGGTCAGCAGCTCACGCGAAATCGGTTCCGGGGAAAAGAAAGCACAGATGTGCAGGATCTGATGTGCCGCCGGGTTGCGGGTCTTCAGCTCCTCGAACGAGACGTTCCACGCCGCGGCGACGGAGACCTCGTAATCCGGAGCCGACGCCGTGTTGAGGATTTCCTCGACCGATTCGTCGAACAGGCGCAGATACTCCTGCACCGGCATCCCGGTCACCGCGCGCCAGGCCGCGGCCTGCTCGACGGCCAGTGGCAGATCGCCGAGTTTCTCCGCGAGTTCGTCGGCGTCGTCCGGGTCGATCTCCGGTCCGCGGCGGCCGAGCAGTTCGATGCTCTCCTCGCGTTTGAAGACCGCGAGTTCGAGCGGGCGCGCGATGCCGGCCCAATCGGAGTTCCGGGAGGTGACCAGGATTTCGCCGGGACCGTTGCGCGGGAAGAACGGCAGCACGGTCTCCGGGCTTTCCGCGGCGTCGAAGATCAGGAGCCAGCGGCGGAACGGCCGTCCGGTGCGGAGCGCCTCGATCACCGCGGGGACCGCGATGTTCGCCTCGGACGCGCCTTGGAGACCGAGGACCCCGGCGAGTTCGGTGAGGCTCGCGCGGATCTGCGTGGTGTGCGCGGCGTCGATCCACCACACCAGGTCGTAATCCTGGAGATGCCGATAGATGTATTCGGCGGCCATCTGCGTCTTGCCGATACCGCCGAGACCGTGCAACGCCGACGGGAGCACCGCGGTGGTACCGCTGCTCAACCGCTTGGTGAGCTGGTCGAGCAGCTCGTCGCGTCCGGTGAAGTTGGGGTTGCGCGGCGGGACGTTCCCGAAGATCAAGGGCGGATCGTCCGGCCGGCGCGCCGGGAAGGTGCGCGAGGTACTCGCGGTCGCGGGATGAACGATCCGGGTCGTCGGCTCGTTCGCTTCGGATTCGCTGAGGTAAGGCGAGCGTCCCTGCGTCGCAGGTGTCGCGGCAGGTGGACGTTCGGCCGTCTCGGGCATCTTTGGGCTCTCACTCTTGATTGATTTCTTGATTGATTCAGATCCGGACAGGACGGCACTTCGGCCTTGAACCACATTCCGCAACCGGTCCGCGCGGGACAGATACGGCCCGGACAGCGCGCGCATGACGACGCTTTCCAGTTCGACGTCGGACGAGGACTCCTGGGTGAGCACAGGATCCGGCGTGTTGTTCGGGTCGGCGATGGCGTCTCGGAGGTGACCGAGCAGCGGAATCCGGCCGCCGAAATGGGTGGCGGCCACTCGGACGACACTGGCCGTTTCCGACCGTCGCGCGCCGCTGAGCAGCAATTCCCGGACTGCCTCGGGAAAAGCGAAGACCCCACCTGTGTCCCAAGTGGACTTCCCCTCCCTGAGTCCGGGAGCGTACATGATCCCCGAAAGCAAAAGTTCGAGGAGGTGCTCCAGTCCGGCTTCCGGCACGAACCGTTGTCCCACCAGCTTCGCCACGTCGAGTCGGACCGGTACCGCCGCGAGCACCTGGGCCAAGCGTAGCGCCGGCGGCGACGCGACACTGCGGAATTGGTGCACTCGTTCGACGGGCGACAAAGCTGCCGGCGGGTCGGGGGGATCAGGCCGGGAAGTCCGTTCCGCGGCAAGCACGATCGTGCCTTCGGCGGCGGCGTTTTCGCCGGTCATCAGTCCGGCCCACCACTCCAGCGCGCGCGGGCGCAGTTCGAGCACCGGTACCGGCACGACGCCGGCGGGCGCCGGCGGACCGGGCTCGAGCCAGGAGTCGGCGAGGTCGAAAGCCCACCGGCCGTTGGGGGCCAACGCGTTCGGGACCCGCAGCCGGGCCTCGCGGGGGTTCATCCCGCAGCGTCCCCACAGCCATCGCGGGAGCAGATGCACGATGCTCACCGGCATCGCCGCGCCCCAGCGCGCCAGAATCGGGTACAGCGCGTCCTTCTTCTGCCAGGTGTCCCCGACCCCGTCGGTCAGCAGCAGCACCGCGCGCCGTCCCGACGCGTCCAGGATCTCGTTCGGGTCGCGGGCGGCGGCGCCGGCCGTGCCGCCGCGGATCACGAGATCTTGCCGGCCGTTGTCCTTGGCTGTTTCCAGCAGGCGGACCTGAATGGTGCGGAAAGCACCTGCCTGCCGGAGCAATTCGACGAAAGCGGACACACGAGGGCGCCACAGCGCCATCGACGGCCCATTGTCGAGGACGAGCGTCAGGTCCAGCCAGCGCTCTTTTCTCGATCGGGTGACCGGCCACCACCGGCCGGTCTCCGCGACCCGGACGGCGGTCGCCTCTTCGTCCAGGACCACATTGTTGTGTCGCCGCGAGGGCTTCTCTCGTTTCAACGTTCTCAGCGCCCGGAAGTACTCCAGCGATTCCAGGAGCGCGGCGCCGCCGGGCCCGGCGCCGTCGACCGCGGGTTCGGGCAGTTCGCCGCGCACGACGCCGATCCCGGTCGCCTCGCCCCCGTCCTCGCCCGGCGACGGGACGTCGGCGATCGGGGACCGTCGCGGCTCGGGCGGCGGGGAGATCTCCCGGCGTTCCGAAGGCGCGTTGCGAATCCGCACGTCTTCGGCCGCCGGTTCCGGCTCCTGGACGCGATCCTCGCGCACGGGAGAGGCGGGCGCGATGGCCGCTGCCAGCCAGACGATGTCCGCGACCTCGGTCCAGTTCAGGTCTTCGAACTCGAACCGCCGGCCGCTCTGGGGAAAGTCGGTCGCCCGCTGCTCCGCCGCCGGGACGGAGCGCGAGGCGGGGGCACCGCCCGGCACGCCCATGTCACCGCACCGTCAGTCGTTGCCAAAGAGCGTCCACCAGCCGCGGCCATGCCTCCTGATCCGGCCGGTAGGCACCCGAAGTGGCCAGATAGACGGCGTCGAGCAGCCTGTCGGTGGGAAGTCCGCCTTCCGCCTTGCTGCGTTCGGCGAAGTCGCGGACGAGCTTGTCACGGTGTTCGCCGTTCTCGCCGACCAGATGACTGGCCACGATCGCCGCGAGCTGGTCGTGATCCGGGTTCTCGATCCGCAGTTGCAGGCACCGGCGGAGGAACGCGGGCGGGAATTCCCGCTCCCCGTTGCTGGTCATGACGATGATCGGGAAGGCGTGGCACGCGATCCGGCCGTCGCGGACGACGGCGGTGCGCTGCGGGTCGGCGGTGTGCACGGTGACTTCGGGATGCCGGTTGCGGACCCTGGCCAATTCCTCGACCGAGAATTCGCCGTCCTCGAAAATCGACAACAGGTCGTTGGGCAGGTCCGCCTCGGATTTGTCCAGTTCGTCGATCAACAGCACCCGCGGCAGCCTGCTGGGCAGGAACGCGGTGCCGAGCGGGCCGATCCGGACGAAATCGCCGATCGGCGGCTCCTCGGCCTCGCCGCCGCGCTGGGCCTGGCTGGTCGCCGCGGCCTGGACCCGGCCGATCGCGTCGTAGCCGTACAGCCCGGAACTCAGCGCGGTATGACTGGTGATCGCCCAGCGCAGCACCCGGCCGAGGCCGAGTTCCCTGGCGATCCGGTAGGCGAGACTGGACTTCCCGGTTCCCGGATTTCCGGTGACCAGCAAGGGTCTCCGCAGATACAGGGCGGCGTTGACCATGTTCAATTCGCCCGCGTCGGCGTCCTGCTCGGAAAGCGTGAACGCGGTGCCGAGCCGGCGCTCCGCCTCGCCGTCGTCCGGCGGCGGCACGTCGTCCGGCGGCGGGTCGCCGCGATAGGAACGCCACGGCGGCGGCGCGGGCAGCAGCTGGGCGAGATCGATGTCGTGGATCGGCCTGCCGGTGCCCCGGTAAATCCACCAATCGGGTGCGTCGGGCTGCGGCGTCCGGCCGTCCGCCGTCGCGTCCTGATCGTTCGCGCTCATCCGCGGCGTCCCCTCACTGTCGGCTCGGGATCAACGGCCGGTCCAGAACGATCACGCGTTTCGGGTCGTCCCACATTACCACCAGATCGTGAGCCAGAGAATTCTTGAACGGTACCGCCGCACCGGAATTCGCCAATTTCCGGCGGTCCGGAAGTTCGATGAATCCGGACTCCGCGGCCAGTACCCAGTCGAGCAGCTCGCGCAGATCCTCCGGCTCGGCGTCCGGATGCCACAGCACCACCGGAAGTCCACTGCGGAGGGCACACGTCAGCCCGTCCGGTTCGGCGCCCGGTTCCGCCTGGGACGGCGGCGGTTTCTCCAATACGAGCCCGACCCAGTGATCGTCGCTGAGTATCTCGTCGATCGGATGCTCTCCGAACTCCGCGCTGCCGGAATAGTGCAGGCGGTCGGCGGACGGATCCTTCACCATCGAGTCCCAGCGGACATGCCATGCGCGATGCCAATGCCTCGCCCGCATCCTCTCCAGAGACCGTATTCCCAGCCGGTACCCGTAGCGCAGGGGCAGGGGCTGGCCGGTCTCATGTTCCTTGGCCCACCGCTGCACGGGCAAATTGATCAACGTCCTCGGCAGCAGGAATTCCACCGACGCGGACACGCTCTGGGCTGCCCAGACGCTCTCAGTCTCCAGGATGACGTCGTCGACCCTGAACTCGACCTCGTCTATTCCGATTTCGCACACCCCGCCGAGCGCCGGCGGCCACACTTCCGGGTCATCCTGACGCCAGAATGCGAGGGTGCATCGCGTCGGATCCGCGGAAACGGGTTCGAGCATGATCATCAAATGCACATGCGGGCATTCCGGAATCGGCAGCCTGTTATGCCGCTGGCGGTCCAGGGCGGGCCCGAGGCGCAGCGATCGGGCCTGGTCGGCGATCCAGTCGGCGATCGTGGCGCCCGGCTCCCCCTCGGCGTTCTCGGCGAGCAGGCGCAGAAACGTTATGGCGGGCGGGATCCCGTCCGGACCGGCGTTGAAGTCGGCGAGCAGGTGAAAGGCGCTCCACGCATCGGTGATTCCCTCCAGTCGCGGCAGCGGAACCGCCGGGCCGAGCGCGCGGCTCACCATAACCGCCAAATGGGGGACCTCCATCCGGGTCAGATGGCGGTGGAGGCCCGCGAGATCCTTGCGGGGGATCAAATCCAGAACCGCACTGTTCACGTCCGCGAGGAACAGGGCGTCCGGGGGTTCCGGCACGACGGCGGACGGTTTCGAGATCAGCGCCGCGGGTTCGCCGAGCAGTCGTAAATAAGCCGTTCCAGTGAAAGTCTTCACCGAAACCGGTATCGGTGTGTACGACTCGGGCACGAGTCCGGGATCCCGCTCGATGACGTCGGCGAAGAAGCGCTCCGAAGAGATGACGGCGACCATCCGGCCGGATTCCGCGAACGCGTCCTTCGCGAGTTGCGCGTCCAGAATGCGGAAGGCCGTGTCGACGGCCTCGCCGACCCAGCCGTTGCCGTCGTTCAGCACCTCACCGGAGTTGAGGCTCACCCGAAGCCGGATCTGCGCCTGCGGAGTCCGGGTGTGGTTGTACCGGCGGAGGGCGACCGTGATCCGGTCCGGCAAGCGGTCGGCGACAAGGCTTTTGGCCGTGCCGGGCGGCAACAGGATCAGCGCGCCGTCGCCGCGATCCTCCCGCGCGCAGGAATCGAAGTCGACGTCGCTTTCCGCGAACGCGGTCTTCAGCACGTCGTACATGCCTTGGCGGACGGCCAGCCGATCGGGAAGGTACCTGTCCGGGGAGGTGAATCCCGCTACGTCCGCCACGACGATCGTCCGGTCAAGAGCCTGCGTCGGTCGCGCCACTGGCCCCCTCCCAAGGTCCGCGGCGCCGACCCGCCGGCGCCGACCGCCACATTATCGCGTCCATCAACCCCGGGATTGAGTGTCAATTGACAAATGAGTCCTTTCCGTCCGGTGCTACGGCCGCGTGGGTCCCCACGGGACGAGTCCGTGAAGGCTCCCTTCCCTGTTCTGAAGGCAGGGGCTGTTCAGTGCTGTTCTTGACGTGTCGGTGCGGCTCTGCCGCAGGCCGGGAGTCTCCCATGCGGCACGGGAGACTCCCTGTTTCTCCCATGCCGCATTGAGGTTGTCCCAGCAGGGCTGGGCGGGGTGTGTGTCGCCGGGGGTGGGGCGCGGGGGCGCTGGCAGGACTGGATTTTCGAAGATCGAGTCCGAGAACTCCGGAGATTGCCTATGGTGCCGCGCTTGACGTGGAGCGCGAGTCGGCCCTGTTCGTCGCGCTTGTCCTGCACGCCGAGCGCCGCGCCCGCGGCGGGCCCTGTCGCCCTACAAGCAGGCGGTGCTGGTGCTGGCCTGGTTCCGCGACGCGACACCGGTGCACCGCCTCGCCGTCGGCCACGCCATCAGTGTCGCGACCGCCTACCGGTATCTGCACGAGGCGATCACCGCGCAGGCCCCGGACCTGCCCCAGGTCCTGCCCGAGCGCCGCGCGGCCGGGACGCGCACGTGATCTCGACGGCGTCCGCATCGGCTGCGACCGGGTCACCGCGGCCAAAACCACAGGCCGCAACAGCGGAGCCACCGTGCACCTGTGGTACGCGGGCAAACACCGCCGCTTCGGCGGAAACGTCCAGTTCCTCCGCAGGGCTCCCGCTCTGAAGCTGCCCCCTCCCCTCGGCCGCACCTGCTCCCCACCCGCTTGCGCTGCCTCAGCGAACGCGCCGCCGCCATCCTCGAAACCCGCTGGCGAGCCCTCCGCCACCTCACCCTCTGCCCCAAACGAATCGGCCGCATCACCCAAGCGACCCTCGTCCGCACCCACCACGACCACCACCACCGCTGCCGAGAAAACCTCGATGTGGCCATGCCTTCATCGGAACTCGGCATGAGCGGCCCGGCGAACTCAACTGCAGCCGACCGCCCTGCCCTGGCAACTGGCTCTGCCTCGGCAGGAGCCACCGCGACGCCGCGCACGCCCACAGCCAGCACCGCCTGGCACCGCATTGTGAGAACCCCAGAAGACGACCAGCAAAGGTCAGCGCAGACGAGCACGCGAAGCAATAAAGCTTCGAGACAGCTGCCAGCCCGCCGTCTCCGAGATGGCACGCGCCCGGGTCGCCGAACAGCTGCGCACCGCAATCTCCCACCCGGCTGGAAAATCCGGCACAAGGCCCGCCGGCCGCGGTCGCCGACGAGCGGATTGATCGGCCGTCCGGACGCGCCCGACGTCACCTTCGACGAAGGAGTCGAGCACTACAGTGGAGCATCGCGATTCGACGGCGCGCTGGTATCCACCGTGGCAATGGGCGATCCGGAATGGATTCGGCAGTTTGACCTCAAATAGGCGAGGCGACCGAGCCAAGCCGCCGTCGTGCGCCTGCCGTAAGGATGGCGTGCACGGGCACGAAAGTAGCGCCTGAGCACCTCCGCCGTCGCAGGGTTGAAAGGCACGTCGCGCGCGCGGCAATCGCCGGTCCCGGAGTTCAGCAAACCCCTTCCCTTTTGCAGTGTCGAGCAGCGACTTCAGTTCGGACCCACGCAGAACCGCCGGAGGCCCCTCCGAGACGTGAGGCACCTCCATTTTGTAAAACGGAGACAATTCGACGATCTCTTCCCCATCGTCGGGCCAACGCCAGAACTGTTGCAGGTGCCGATACTGCTTCGCTATGTAGCTGTGCGGCAGCGACTCACCGGTGCGGAAATTAGGCCGCTGGCGAAGGTATTCTAAATACCGCTCCAGCTACCGTCGCCCGATTTCCAAGGTCAGCATCGAGATGTCTTCGTCGTCGAGGTAGTCGACCAGCATGGCCAGGCTGCGGAGGCACGCATCGATCGTCGAGCCGACACGGCTCTCAGGTGCGTTCTCCAGTCCGGGACAAGCTCGCGGATGTCATCGTGCTCGAGCACCTCCGCCGAAGCTTCAACAACGGTCAGGAAAGCAGTCGTCCTTGAAGGTCCCTTGGCCTACCAGCGCCGTGCTCGTCTCGAACCCCGTCGCCGGAACTCGTCCCAAGATCGTTATTAGACCTGTTTCCACAGGTCAGACCCTATACAAGGGGAGGGCAGAGTGGGCCGGGTCGGGCTCGAACCGACGGCCAAGGGATTATGAGTCCCCTGCTCTAACCAACTGAGCTACCGGCCCCTGGGTTCGCTTCCGCAGGTCGATCCCCCCAGTTCAGGTCAACTTAGCACAGGGCCCGCGCGGGCCGGGGGCGTAGGCCGATCGGGTCGGGAACCCTCGCGGAGCTCTCCGGTCGCCTACATTGCTGGGGTCGGGTCCCGAGAGGAGACCGCCATGCGCATCCCCGGACAGGTTCCGCTCGCGCTTCTCGATGCTCTCGCCGCCGGGCTCGGGCTGGGCTATCTCGCCCGCGACTACCGGGACACCCTGATCTCGCACGGGGTGGTCCTGTCGATCGCCTCGGTCGTCGGGATTGCGGTAATCGTGGCGGCGCACCGGGGATACCGTGCGCTTCGCAGTGCGAACACCCGTCTGGACGCGATAATCGCGGACGAGCTGTCACGGCGTAAGCCTTCGCCGCGACCTCGTCGGTGACGCCGAATTCCGTTGCGGTTACGTGGGAAAATGAGCAACGCCGCCCAGTTCGGCAAGGGCGCCGTACAAACCCGGCGCAAGCGCCTCGGCGAGACCGCCGGGTGGCACTGCTTCCCGCAAAAGGTGCAGCCACGCGAAGACTGAACCGAGCAGCATCGCGTGCACTACGGGCACTTCGGGGCGTCGAAGCAGCTCACCGCGGTTGACTGCGCGGTCGAGCACCTCTGCCAGATAAGCCCGCTCCCGCACCAGGAACAGCTCGCCGAGGCGGGCTGTGGGCGCGTCTTCGGCGCGGAGGTCGGCGAGCAGGCCAGGCAAGGCGTTTCGCACTTGCGGTCCGTCCAAAGCGGACTGGATGTCGGCGAGAACGCCTGCCACGTCACCGCGCAGAGTGCCGGTGTCGGGTGGCGGTGTCAGCGCGTCGTCGTGAACGACGGCTGCGAAGACGAGTTCCGCCTTCGACTTCCAGCGCCGGTAGAGCGCCGCCTTGCCGACGCCGGCGCGCGCGGCGATCGCGTCGACCGTGCATCGCTGGTAGCCGACCTCCTCCAGCAGTTCGTTGACCGCGGCCCGCACCGCCTCGTCGATCCCCTGCTCCCGCGGCCGTCCGCGCCGGTTGTGCGTCATGGCGCACAGTTTACGAGACTGACAGTTCCGTATATCTTCAGGGGCATGACCTGGGACAGAACCTCCGCCCGGACCCTCGCCGTCGACCCGGCTGCGCTCTGGGACGTCCTCGCCGACGTCGAGAACTGGCCGCGCTGGGACCCGGACGTCGCGCGCGTCAAGCTGCACGGCCCGATCACTACCGGATCGACCGGATTCCTTTACCCCAGCGGCGGATTCCGCGGCAGGGTGCACGCGAAAATCGCGAAGGACTTCACCTTCACGAACTGGCGGCCCGGACACGATTTCACGCTCCGCCAGCCCGTTCCGCTCGGGACGATGGACCTCCGGCTGAGCGTCGCGGCTGCCCCCGGCGGAGCCGAGCTGACCCAGCGCATCGTCCTCGACACTCCGCTGCGCGCGGTCATGGTCCGGATCATCGGCGCCGACATCGTGGCGAACTTCGGCCGGAAATGCGACGCGCTGACCCGGCTCGCCGCCGCGAAAACGAGCTGACCGCTCCTGCGGTCCCGGCCGGAGCACCAGGACCGCAGGCGGCTGACCGGGCTAGTTCCGGTACCGGAACAGGATCCGGCCCCGGTCGAGGTCGTACGGGCTCAGCTCCACCAAAACCCGGTCATACGGCACGATCTTGATGAAGTTCTTCCTGATCTTGCCGCTGATGTGGGCCAGCACGTGGTGCCCGTTGGGCAATTCGACGGTGAACCGGGCGTCGCGCAGGCACTCGACCACGGTTCCTTCCACTTCGATCCCGCCCTTACCGGCCATCGCGCATCAACTCCACCGTGCTGTTCGCCCGCCGTGCGCCGATGCCCTCGAACAGCGCCGTCGCCGCCGCGTTGGCCTCGTTCACCTCAGCCGACGCCGTCTTAATCCCCACTCGATGCAGGACGTCGAGCGTGTGAAGCAGCAGCCCGCGCGCGATGCCCCGGCGTTGCCGGTCAGCGCGGACGGCGACGAGCCCGATCCGGGGCAGGCGCGTCACCTGAACCACGCGAATCAGCCCCACGTATTCGCCGCCCTCGACAGCCACGGCGTATTTCGACGGATCCACGACTGTGTCGCCAGCCGGATGCGGCAGCACTTCGGCTGGCATCTCCGACCAGCCGACGCTCGCCTCGACCTCGGCCCGGACGACGCGGTCCAGCTCGCGCAACGGACCCTCTTCAGCGGATCCGGCGGGCACGATGGCGACGCCGGGCGGCGGGACAACCGGCCCGGCACCTCCCGCGTCGGTGGGCACGACGTACTCCCACTCGCGGCGGCGGATCGTCAGACCGGCCTGCTGCCAGCCGTCCAGCAGTTCGTGGTCGGTCTCGTCGACCACGGTGTGGAGAGGGTCCGGCAGCCCTGCCAGCATTTCGCGGGCGAGCTGGTCGAAGACTGAGCGGTGCCAGGCGTCGATGCTCAGGAAAACCCGTCCGTCCGGCCGGGTGGTGGCCTCGCCGCGACCGGCCAGCCTGCCGTCGTCCGACGCTTGCCACAGTCCGGGTTCGACCCGGGTGATGCTCACCGCGGGTTCGCCCGCGGTGAAACGCACAGTGTCCATGATGGTCACCTTTCGGAGTGCCTTCAGCTCAAGGCGCTCCTGGCAACCCCTACGTCAGTCGCCCGACCGTGACGACACGGGGAGCACCCACATCGAAACAGCGTTCATGGGGCTCACCTCCCGGTGTCGAGTCACGGTCGGGCGAACCATAACGGCGTCCGGCGACCCCGTCCACCGATTAATTCCTCCTCAGCCGATCCGCAGCACTACCTTGCCGCGACCGTGCCCGACGGCTACCGCGCGATGGCCGCTCGCGGCGTCGTCCAGCGGGTACTCCGCCCGGACGGTGACCCGCAGTTCGCCTCGCGCGCACAGGTCGAGCAGTTCGCCGAGCCGCCGGGCGGACCGGTCGCTGGTGATCCACTGTCCGCCGAGTTCGGCGGCCAGCGCAGGCTCCACAATGGACCCGATCCGGCCGCGATCAGCCACGATCTCCGCCGCGGCGCGAAGGTTTCCGTTTCCGGCCGTATCGAGAGCGAGGTCTATACCAGCTGGGGCAGCCTCACGGAGGCGTTCGATTTCGCCTTCGCCGTATATCACTGGTATGGCACCAAGTGCGCGGAGATATTCCTGGTTCTGCGCGCTGCCGGTCCCGATTACCCGCAGCCCGCGATGGCGCGCCAACTGAACCGCCATCGAGCCGACGCCACCAGCCGCGCCGTGGATCAGGATCGTCTCGCCGGACCGTGCACCGAGCCGTTCCAACGCGGTATGCGCCGTCTGCCCGGACGCGGACAGCGCCCCCGCCGTCAGCCAGTCGACCTTCTCCGGCTTAATGCTCAATTGGTCAGCTGGCGCACTGACGTACTCGGCATAGCAGCCCAGCGTCCGGAACCCGGCAACCTGTTGTCCTGTCTCGAATTCAGCCACCCCAGCACCGACCTCGACGATCGTCCCGGCGAACTCGTTGCCCAGAATCTGCGGAAACTCGATGGTCGCGCCCGGCGGCGTCCAGCCGTCCCGGATCGCGACGTCGGTCGGCTGAACGCCGGCAGCCTCGACGCGCACCAGCACCTCGCCGGGCCCCGCGACCGGCGTCGGCACGCGGTGGACGGTCAGCCGTTCAGCCGGGCCGAATTCGTCAATCGCGGCAGCACGCATCACAGCCGGAATCTCGGACATCACGCCACCGCCTTCGCTGCCGACCGAACGAATTCCGTCAGATCCTGGACGCTTCTCGCCCCGGCGACAAAGCGGTCGCCATGCACGACTGTCGGTACCGAATGGCCCCCCAGCAATCGTCCTTCTTCGTGATCCGCCAACACTTCCGCCACATAGTCCTCATTCTCGCCGATCCGCCGCCGCTGCGGACCAGGACCTTCCGGCACCAGAAGAAAACCCCGATGCTCTATCCGCGCCGGGACGCCAGACTCCGCAATCGCTTGCGCGAGGCGGCGATGTCCCGTCCAGCACCACCGACACAGCACGTCGGCCCACACCCGCAGGGTCGTAGTCGTCACAAAATCCCCTTCACGCGCGATCTCCGCCGCCGTCCGGGCGGTGCTTACAGTGGACTTCATCAAGCGGACTTGATGTCAAGCACGGAAAGAGCTGCCATGCCCCAGATCACGCGCGAGGTCGTCTGGCTGAAGCCGGGACAGATCGCCGAACGCGCCGGCGTGAGCGTCCCGACGCTGCACTATTACGAGAGCCGCGGGCTCATCGCGAGCAGGCGCACGAGCGGCAACCGGCGCGAGTACCGGCGCGACACGCTGCGCATGATCGCCTTCATCCGGACCGCGCAGCGGGTCGGAGTGTCGCTGGAAGAGATCAAGGACGCGCTCGCCGAACTGCCGGACCAGCGCATCCCCACCAAACGCGACTGGGCGCGCATTTCCCGCCGCTGGCACGACCGCCTCACCGCCCGGATCGAGGAGCTGACCGCGCTGCGGGACCGCTTCACCGACTGCATCGGCTGCGGCTGCCTGTCGCTGAAATCCTGCCCGTACTCGAATCCGGACGACGTCCTCGGCCAAGGCGGCGCGGGGGCGCGCCGGTTCCCGCATTGACCGCGCTCCCCTGCCGCGTGACTGGCGGGTCCGTGGGTCGCGAGGGTCGTGAGGGGAACCCTGAGGGCCTCAGAGTCTGTGAAGGTGGCCCTCACGGAACTCCGCGGTCCCGAAAGCCCGCGAGGATGGCCCTCACGGAACCCCAGGCCCCGAAAGTCCCTCAGGGTGGCCCTCACGGAACCCCACGTCCCCGAAGGTCCGTGAAGGGGCCCCTTACCGAATCCGCCTGCCACTGCAGCGCGAGCTACGGGCTCGCACCGGCGGATCGCCGCTATTCGCCAAGCGCCGCCCGGAAGTACCGTCCCGTCGCGCCGTCGTGCTCGGCGAGTCCCTTCGGCGTGCCGGTGTAGAGCACCTGGCCGCCGTTCTCGCCCGCGCCGGGGCCGAGGTCGAGCACCCAGTCCGCCGCGGCGACCACGTGCAGCGAATGTTCGACCACGACGAGCGTCCGGCCTTCGTCGACGAGCCGGTCCAGCAGCGCCACCATCCGCGTGGTGTCGCTGGGATGCAGGCCCGCGGTGGGTTCGTCGACGAGCAGGTCGTCGCTGGTCGAGTCGAGCTGCCGGGCGAGTTTCAGCCGTTGCCGCTCGCCGCCCGACAGCGTGTCGAGCGTGCGGCCGCTCGCCAGGTGCCCGAGCCCCAGTTCGCCGAGCAGCGCGGCCAGCCGGACCACGTCCGGATGCGGGACGTACCGGGCCAGCGCCGACACCGGCGTGCCCAGCACCTCCAGCACAGTCCGCCCTTCCAGCCGCGTCTCCAGTGCCTCAGCGCGGAATCCGGTCGCGTCGCACTCCTCGCACGGCGTGTCGACGTCCTCCAGGAACGCCAGGTCCGTCCGACGGACGCCGGTGCCGCGGCAGGCCGGGCACCCGCCCTGCGAACGCGGGTTGAACAGCTTCGGCGACTCGCCGCTCACCTCCGCGAACGCGCGCTGCACCGGATCGGCCAGCCCGAGCCAGGTGCCGACCGTCGACCGCGCCGTCGCGACGATCTGGCTCTGGTCGACCACCGTGAACCGCGGGTGCCGCTCGGCGAGTTCGCCCGCCAGCGTGGACTTCCCGGACCCGGCCACTCCGGTGATCACCGTGAGCACGCCCGTCGGCACATCGACGTCGATGTCGCGCAGCGTGTGCCGGTCCAGCCCGCGCAACGGCAGCCAGCCGGTCGGTTCCCGCAGCGTGTCCTTGAGCCGGACGCCCGTGCGCAACGCCCGCGCGGTCGTCGTGTCCGCCTTCCGCAACTCCGCCGGCGGGCCGTGAAACACCACGCGCCCGCCGGCTTCTCCCGCTCCCGGCCCCAGATCGATCACGTGGTCCGCTGCGACCATCACCGCTTCGTGGTGATCCACCACCAGCACCGTGTTGCCGTGATCACGCAACCTTCGTAGTACATCAACGAGGGACGCGACGTCAGCGGGATGCAGCCCGTCCGTCGGTTCGTCGAGTACGTACGTGAGGTCGGTGAGGCTCGATCCCAAGTGCCGCACCAGTTTCAGCCGCTGCGATTCGCCGCCGGACAACGTCGGGGTCGCGCGGTAACAGTGCAGATGCCCGAGGCCGAGCGTGATCATCGATTCCAGCCGCAACCGCAGCGCCGCCACCAGCGGCCGCGCCCACTCGTGCTCGAGTCCGGCGCAGAATTCCAGCAACCCCGCCGCGTCGCGATATCCGAGGTCCACAATGGACACCCCGTTGATCCGGCTCTCCCGCGCGGCCGGAGCGAGCCTGCTGCCGCCGCAGTCCGGGCACGGCCGCTGCCGGGTCACGTCCGCGAGCGCCGCGCGCACCGCCGGCCCCATCTTGGCCTCGCGTTCGACCAGCAGCCGCCGGATCCGCGGCACCATCGACTGGTACTTGGCACTCGCCGGAAACCGGGGCAACGGATTCGGCGGCTTCTGCGTCGGCCCGTGCAGCAGGAACTGCACCAGTTCCTCAGGCCACTCCCGCAACGGCAGGTCGTTGTCGAAGAATCCCGAGTAGACATAGCGCTTCCAGATCCAGCTGTCGACCGCGAAGCTGGGGAAGACCATCGCCCCGTCGTTGAGCGAACGGCTGCGGTCGATCATCCGCTCGCCGTCGATGTCGGTGACCGTGCCGAGCCCCGCGCAAGCCGGGCACATGCCGGACGGATCGTTGAACGAATAGGCGGGCGAGTACCCCGCGGACGGTTCGCCGAGGCGGGAGAACAACATCCGCAGCATCGTCCACACCTCGGTGGCGGTGCCGACCGTCGACCGCGAATTCGTGCCCAGAGGCCGCTGATCCACCACGACGACGGTGGTCAGCCCGCTGAGCGAACTGGCCTCCGGGGCCGGATCGTGCGGCAGTTTGGTCCGGACGAACGCGGGCATCGTCGAGTACAGCTGCCGCCGCGACTCGGCCGCGAGCGTCGCGAACGCCAGAGACGACTTGCCGGACCCGGAAACGCCGGTGACCGCGACCAGCTGGTGCTTCGGAATGTCGACGTCCACGTCGGCGAGGTTGTGCGTGCGCACGCCGCGGAGGCTGATCATGTTCGACGGCATGTCCCGCAGCTTACGTCCCGGCGGGGGTTCGGGCGGGGTGGGTTGAGTCGGGCGGGGTGGGCTGGGTTGGGGCTGGCGCGGTGCGGCTGGGCGGAGGCGGGTCGGCTGGGTGGGTCGGATGGGTGGGTTGTTGCTGGGCGGGTTGGGATTCGCCGGGTTGGGTTCGCCTGACTGCGGCTGAGCGAGTTGCGGCTCGGCGGGTTGAGGTTCGGCGGATTGCGGTTCGCCAGGTTGGGGTTCACCGGACTGCGGCTGAGCGAGTTGCGGCTCGGCGGGTTGGGGTTCGCCGGGCTTGCGGCTGGGCGGGTTGCGGCTGAGCGAGTTGCGGTTCGTCGGACTACGACTGAGCGGGTTGCGGTTGGCCGGGCTGCGACTCGGCGAGTTACTGCTGGGCGGGGTTGCGGTTACTGCTGGGCGGATTGCGGCTGGCTGGGTTACGACTCGGCGGGTTGCGGCTGGACAGGTTGCGCCTCGGCGAGCAGCGGCCGGGGCGATGCGGCTCGATGAGCAGGGGT
This sequence comes from Amycolatopsis sp. NPDC114503, assembly GCF_055633655.1. Taxonomy (NCBI): domain Bacteria; kingdom Bacillati; phylum Actinomycetota; class Actinomycetes; order Pseudonocardiales; family Pseudonocardiaceae; genus Amycolatopsis; species Amycolatopsis sp. NPDC114503. The sequence goes on from NZ_JBVKDT010000004.1 coordinate 657,334, forward strand.
TCGGCGGGCAGCAGCTCGGCGGATCACAGGCGAGCGGGCGGAACGGGCGGCGTTCGTTCAGGGAAGTCATTGGCAGACAAGGGAAGCGCACGCTCTGCGAGTTGGATTATTCGGAGCGGAACATTCGGCTTGTCGCTCACGCCAGCCGACGCTTCTTTCGCTTGCGGCTGCTATTTCAGTTCACCTCGCGACCGGCTCAAGGCATCCCGACGTCGAGCACCCTCCCGGGCATCGGTTTGCTCCAGGACCCCAGCCGACCGCGGCCTGCTCGCCGACAACCCACAGCCGCTCCCTCCTGCCCGGCGCCCTTCAGATTCTGGACTTGCTGGTCCATTTTTCCGAAGGCACCCTGGCCGAGCCAGGCGGGCACGGCCCGCACGTGTTTTCGGGAACGGAGCGATGACCCCGATGTCTCTTGACCAGTATTACCTGCTCGGCCGGTCCGGATTGCGGGTCAGCAGGCTCGCGCTCGGCACGATGAATTTCGGCACCGACGGGTTCCACGCGGCCTACGGGAAGTCCGAGGAAGAGGCGCGGCCGGTCTTCCGCAAGTACGTCGAGGAAGGCGGCAATTTCATCGACACTGCGGACTTTTACACCGCGGGCGAGAGCGAGCGGCTGCTCGGCAAGTTCATCGCCGAGACGGGCGAGCGGGACCGGCTGGTGCTGACCTCGAAGTTCACCAACAGCGTCGGCCCGGGCGATCCGAACGCCGGCGGCAACGGGCGCAAGCACATGATCCGGTCGGTGGAGGCGTCGCTGCGCCGGCTGGGCACCGACTATCTCGACCTGTTCCTGCTGCACACGTGGGACCGGATCACGCCGGTCGAGGAGGTGCTGCGAACGTTCGACGATCTGGTGCGGGCGGGGAAGATCCGGTACGCCGGGCTGTCCGACGTGCCCGCGTGGTACGCCAGCCGCGCGCAGACCCTCGCCGACGCGCATTCGCTGCCGCCGATGATCAGTCTTCAGCTGCCGTATTCGCTGATCGAGCGGACGATCGAGACCGAGCACGTCCCGGCGGGCCAGGAGCTGGGCCTGGGAATCACCGCGTGGAGCCCGCTCGGCAGCGGGTTCCTGAGCGGCAAATACCGCAGTTCGTCGGCTGGGCTGAGCGGCGAGGGCCGGTTGGCGGGCGAGGGTGCCGCCGGGACTTGGACGGCGCAGCAGTGGGACCTGCTGAAGACGCTCGAGACGGTCGCCGACGAGCTGAACGTCACGATGGCGCAGGTCGCGATCAACTGGGTGGCGACGCAGCCGGGCATCGCGTCGGCGATCGTCGGGGCGAGCAGCGCGGACCAACTGGACGCGACGATGCACGCGCTCGACTTCACCCTGCCCGCCGACCTGCGCGACGCCCTGGACCGCGCGAGCGAGACGCCGCCGGCCGGGCCGTACCGGATGTTCACGCCGGACTACCAGTCGTGGCTGATCAACCCCGGCGCGAAGGTGGGCGACAAGCCGGAGGGCTATCGGCCGGCGGTGCGCAACTGGGTGCCGGCGAAGCAGCCGTGAACCGCGCGGGATTCCGCGCACTGTGAAAAATGATTTCCCTCGCCCTTTCTAAGATATAGCGCACCCCGGGGCTTGCCGCAAGCCCCGGGGGATGCCGCAGAATCGCTGCTCGATCACGGAATTCGAGTTGTCGGGAGCGAGCGTGCGATTGTCGCGGGCAAGGTCAGGGGTTGGGGCGCGCGGGAAGACAAGCATGGCACTGCGCAGACGAGACGTCCGCACGGCAGGAGCCAGCCCGCCCGCCGGATCGGGACGGCTTGGCTTACCACGGCCCGAGGCTCGGTCCTCGACACCACGATCCCCGCCTGCCGGGGGACTCAGCTCGGCTCGCCCTCGGACTCGGCCGTCCTGCCGGAGCACTCGACTCAGCCCGCCTGCGGGCTCGGCAGCGCTGCCCGGGACCTAGCTCGAATCGCGTCGGGCCGGCCAGCGCCAGTTCGACCAGTTCCTGCGGCCGGGATACGTCGTGAACCGGCTCGGCACGGCTCGCCTGGGGGCTCAGGCTCCTTGCCCGGGACCCAGTTCAGCCCACCTGGAACTCGGCTCGTCTGGAAACTCGGCCGCCCCACCAAGCGACTCGGCCCAGCCCACCGAGGGACTCGACTCAGCTCACCCGAGGACTCGGCCCAGCCCGCCGCTCCCGAGCTCGCCAGCACCTAGACGTCCGCGATGAGCCTGGCGAGCCGCGAGCCGCGAGCCAGTCCCACTCGCATCGGGCTCGACCCCGGCGAGAAAAAGCCGGAAAAGCACCAGTCCAACCCACCACTTGACAAAGGGTGGACAATAAAAAATCGACGCGTCTTCACCAGGAAATCAGAAGTTCGCGCCGAATCTGGGTTCAGAATAACAGCAGCGAGGGGCACGTGTCAACTCAGGGGTACGAAGAAGAACTGCGGTCCGAACAGGACTACGTCGCCGGTCTGTACCGGCGGCTCGACGACGAGCGCCGGCGGGCCGGCGAGCGCTACACCGCTGCTCTCAAGCGAAACGACGAGACTCCGGGCGAGCGCGACGTCGAGGTGCGCGCGCTCACTCGCGAAACGCGGCGGTTGTCGGTCGCCGACTCCGGGTTGTGTTTCGGGCGGCTCGACACGCTCGAAGGCGACCATTCCTACATCGGCCGGATCGGGCTTTTCGACCAGGACGACGAGTACAAACCCGTCCTTCTCGACTGGCGCGCCCCGGCGTCGAGCGCGTTTTACACCGCTACCGCCGCCACCCCCGAGGACATGCGGCGACGGCGGCAGTTCCACACGCATGGCCGGCAGGTCACGTCCTTCACCGACGAGGTCTTCGGCCGGCCGGGCAGCGACGAGGAGAACGACGCCGACGCCGCGCTGCTCGCCGCGGTCAACGCGCCTCGCGGCGAGGGGATGCGGGACATCGTCGCGACGATCCAGGCCGAGCAGGACCGCATCATCCGGCTCGACCATCCCGGCGTCCTGGTCATTGAGGGAGGGCCGGGAACCGGGAAAACCGTCGTGGCGCTCCACCGCGTCGCGTATCTGCTGTACACGCAGCGCGAGCGGATGGAGCGCCACGGCGTCCTCGTCCTCGGGCCGAATCCTTCGTTCCTGAACCACATCGGCCGCGTGCTGCCGTCGCTCGGCGAGTCCGACGTGGTGTTCACCACTCCGGGCGGGCTGCTTCCGGGGCTGCAGACGAGTGCCGAAGACGAGCCGGAAGTCGCGCGGTTCAAGGGATCTCTGCGGATGCTCGACGTCCTCGGCGCGGCGGTCGCGGACCGGCAGGAGCTGCCTGAGGAACCCATCCTGATCGAACTCCGCGACACCACAGTCCGGATCGACGCGGCGACCGCCGAGTGGGCCCGCGACGAGGCGCGGCAGAGCGGACGGCCGCACAACGAAGCGCGGGCGGTGTTCGTCGAGATCGTCACCTACGTGCTCACCGAACGCGCCATCGCCCGCATCGGGCGCGGTTGGCTTACGCGCGACGACAAGGAGGAGTGGGAGGACTTCCGTTCCACGCTCGTCAAGGAACTCCTCGCCGACAGCGCGTTCGTCAAGGCCATCGACCGCCTCTGGCCGATCCTGACTCCGGAAAACCTGCTGGCCACGCTGTACTCCTCCCCCGCACGGCTCACCGCGGCCGGTGCCAGCCAGGCGCTGCTGCGCGAGCCGGGCGACGCCTGGACAGTGTCGGACGTCCCGCTCCTGGACGAGCTGATCGACCTCCTGGGCAAGGCACCGGACCGGGCGAAACAGAAGGAGGACAAAGCCGAACGCGAGGCGGAGGCCGAGTACGCGGCGGGTGTGCTGGACATCATGCGGCTCGACCGCGAGGAGATGGACGAGGACATCGGCCTGTCGGCGGAGCACCTGCTCTACGACACCGACTTGGCCGAGCGGTTCGTCGAGTACGACACCCGCGACCTCGCCGAACGCGCCGCCGCGGACCGGGACTGGACCTACCGGCACGTGGTGGTCGACGAAGCCCAGGAACTGTCCGAAATGGACTGGCGGGTGCTGATGCGGCGGTGCCCGAGCCGGTCGTTCACCGTGGTCGGCGACTTGGCGCAGCGCCGCTCGGCAGCCGGGGCGACGGACTGGGGCACGATGCTGGATCCGTACGTCCCGGGCCGCTGGGTCTACCGGTCGCTCACCGTCAACTACCGCACCCCGGCGGAAATCATGGCCGTCGCGGGCGCGGTGCTGGCCGAGTTCGCGCCGGGGGTCGAGCCGCCGGAATCGGTTCGCGCGTGCGGGGTCCGGCCGTGGTCGCGGAAGGTCACCGACGACGAATTGCCTGCCGCGGTGGAGGAATTCGTCCGCGATGAAGCGGGCAGGGAAGGGACCAGCGTCGTGATCGGGCCGTCGGACGTGCCGGGTGCGGTGCAGGCGTCGGAGACGAAGGGGCTGGAGTACGACGCCGTGCTTCTCGTGGACCCGGACCGGATTCTCGCGGAAGGCCCGCGCGGCGCGGCAGAGCTGTATGTCGCGCTCACCCGGGCGACGCAACGGCTCGGCGTGCTGCACCGCGGCGCGTTGCCGTCGGTGCTGAACGGGCTGGAAGAGCGGATCTGACCGTCAGGAGCGCAGCTCGGGAGCGAGGACGCTGCTGCGCTTCAACGCTTTCAGCACCACCCCGGTATGCACCGAATCCGCCTGCCGGGACCATCCGGAGCTGCCGACGAACTCGTGCAACGCGGCGATGTCGGGCAAGGTCACGTCAGCCAGGAGCTGATACTCGCCCGTCATCGCCGCCGCGTACCGCACGTACGGCGAGGCCAGCAACGCCCGGCCGATGTCGTCGACGTCGTGCGGCCGGCACCGGATCCACAGCAGCGCCTCGACCGGCAGCCCGAGCACGGCCGGCTCCACCACCGCCCGGATGAACACCTTTTCCTCCCGCCGCAACGCTTCCAGCCGGCGGCGGACGGTCGATTCCGAGATCCCGGCGGCGCGGGCGAGCTCCTCGTGGGTCCGCCGGCCGTCCTCGCGCAGCGCGCGCACGATGGCGCGTTCGTCGCCGCTGAAGGCGACGCCGTCGGGCTGCCGGGGCTGCGGGGTCGGCTGCGGCAGCGAGGAGATCGCCGCTGTCTCGGACGGGCTGAGCAGGCCGGGCTGCCATTCGTGGATGGTGCGGTAGTAGCGGGTGACGGTATCGGCCGTCAGATCGTGCAGGCCGGGGATTGCCGCCATCTCGTCGAACATGAAGGTCGGCAGCCGGTTGCGGTCGCAGAAGACCTCGGCGACCAGTTCGCCCTGACCGGTGATGAGGTAGCAGAAGCTCGTCTCCGGCCGTCCCGCGAGCGCCGTGCCCGCGGGACGGCCGAGCCCGGGCCGGCAGCGACCGCGGACCAGCAGCGGCACGCCGTGCGGTGAAACGGCGACAACCGTCACGACGCCGGTGCGCAACAGGTGTGTCCCACGACGGGCCACTGTGCGCTCGGGCGCGTCCAGCACCTCGGCGATCCGCCGCCAGGACGCGCGGCCGTCGACTTGCAACGCGCCGGCGATCCGGCGGTCGAGAGGGTCCAAGCGTGCGGTCATCAGCCAATACTCTGGCTGATTCCGTCATTTGTCGAGCAGCTCTTGTCCGACCCCAGCACCGCGCGCGAAGCTGACGTCTCGAACGGACACCGGGTCAGGAAGGGAAGCCAGTGAGCGCCGAGGAGATCTGTTACCTGCCCGCCCGCGAGCTGGCCCGTCGGCTGCGCACCCGCGAACTGTCCGCCCGCGAGGCGACCCAAGCCCATCTCGACCGGATCGAGCAGGTCAACCCTCAGATCAACGCGATCGTCACGCTCACCGCCGAGCGCGCGCTGAGCGAGGCCGCGGCCGCCGACGAACGTCTCGCGCACGGCGAGGAGGTCGGCCCGCTGCACGGGATTCCGGTGGCGCACAAGGACACGCACGACGTCGCCGGTGTCCGCACGACCTACGGTTCCCCCATTTTCGCCGACCACGTGCCGGACAGCGACACGCTCGTCGTCGAGCGGATCCGAAACGCGGGCGCGATCACGCTCGGCAAGACGAACGCGCCGGAGTTCGGGGCCGGTTCGCACACGATGAACCCGGTCTTCGGGGCCACGCGCAACCCGTATCGGCGGGATCTGTCGGCTGGCGGCAGCAGCGGCGGCGCGGCGGCGGCGCTGGCGGCGGGCCTGCAACCGCTCGCCGAGGGCAGCGACATGGGCGGTTCGTTGCGGAACCCGGCCTCGTTCTGCAACGTCGTCGGCCTGCGTCCGTCGCCGGGCCGCGTGCCGACCTGGCCGGCGACGCTGCCGTGGGAGGCACTGGGCGTGCAGGGGCCGATGGGCCGGACGGTCGCGGACGTGGCGCTCCTGCTGTCCGTGATCGCCGGGCACGACGAGCGCAACCCGATCTCGCTCGACCAGCCCGCCGCGCCCTTCGCCGGACCGCTCGACGCCGACCTCGCCGGACTGCGCGTGGCGTGGTCGCCGGATCTGGGCGGGCTGCCGGTCGACCCGGCCGTCAGCGCCGTGCTCGAACCGGCGGTGAAGGTGTTCGCCGATCTCGGCTGTCGCGTCGAACCGGCCTGCCCGGACCTCGCCGCGGCCGACGAGGTGTTCCGCACCCTGCGTGGTTGGCTTTTCCACGCCGGGTTCAGCGGCCTGCTCGAAGAACATCCGGACAAGATGAAACAGACCCTCGTGGACAACATCGCTTTCGGCGCCACGCTTTCCGGTGCCGACATCGCGAGCGCGCAGACGCGGCAGCTGCAGCTCATCACCGGGATGCGGGAGTTCTTCGCCCAGTACGACCTGCTGCTCGCGCCGGTGAGCCAGGTTCCGCCGTTCCCGGTGGAGTGGGAGTACCCAGAAACCGTTGCCGGGCAACCGATGCACGACTACCTGGAGTGGATGCGCTCGGCCTATTCGATCTCGGCGACCGGCTGTCCGGCGCTTTCGGTGCCCGCGGGGTTCACTGAAGACGGACGTCCGGTGGGGCTGCAGATCATCGCGCCGATGCGGGGCGAGCTAGGGCTGTTGCGCGCCGCGCACGCTTTCGAGCAGGCCACCGGATACGGGAATCAGCGGCCCGTCTTCTGAGGCTCCTGATTCACCGCCCGCGCGAAACTCGGCCGCGAACTCCTCCGCGCCGAGAACGCCGCTCGCGCGGGCGGTGATCCGGTCCACGTCACCCCGCTCCGCTGCGGGCAGCGGAGTGCCGACCCCGGCGCGGGAAGCCGCGGCCGCGCCCAGCAGCCGAGCGGCGTCGCGAGCCGCACCGGCCAGTGCGTGCGCACCCGCCAACCCTTCCAACGCCAACGCGATCGCCCGCGGATCCCCTGTCCGGCGCGCGATCTCATAACCTTCTCGATGCCGCAGCAACGCAGTCTCCGGATCGTCGCGCAATTCGGCGACGAAACCGAGTTCCGCGAGGATCAACGTGTTCCCCGGCTCGAAATCGACCTGCTTGTTCCACTCGAGCAGCGTCCGCAAATGCTCCTCGGCGAGATCGAGGTCGCCCTCGCGCCGGGCGCCGAGGGCCAGCCCGGTCAGCGCATACATCTCCCCCGGCGTGAAGCCGTGCTCCGCGGCGAGGTCGCGAGCCCGTTCATGCAGTTCGCGGGCGGCGGCGTAATCCTTGCGCAGCAACGCCACCCGGCCTAGCCACGACAGCTGGTACGACGCTTCCGGCCACAGGCCCAGTTCCTCGGCGATCTGCAATCCCTCGACGTGGACCGCCTCGGAACGCGCGTAATTCCCGGCTAGGGAACTGAGCGCGCCCCGCGCGAAAATCGCCTGCAGCTGGCCCCATTTGTCACCGATTTCCGCGAACAGGTCCGCGCAACGATCGGCGTAACGCCACGCTGCCGCGATATCGCCTCTCGACAACACCTGGCTCGCACGGTCGCCACTTGCGGCAGCGACCCCCCACCGGTCGCCGACCGCTTCAAAGGCGGCCAGGGCGTCCGAGGTCAACGGCTCGGCACCGGACAGATCGGCCACTGTGGACAGTGCGTAGCCGATGAACCACTTGGCCCGGGCGCTCATCGGCTGTTCGGCTACGGGACGCCAGTCGGGCCGATCGCCGGCCAGGATGCCGAGTGCGGCGAGCGTCGCCTGTGCTTCCGAACGCAGTTCGGGATCGCCGCCGGGCAAGCCGAGCGCGGCGCGCAGGGAGCGCATCGCCTCGGCCATCCGGCCGCGCAGAAACCGGTACCAGGACAGCCGGTTCGCCAGCCGCAACGCGTCGTCGGCGCTCCCCCAGCCGGCCAGATTCTCCGCCGCGGCACGGAGATTCGGCAAGTCCGCGTCAAGGCGTTGCAGCCAGCCCCGTTGATCCCGGCCGCGGAGACCGGCATCCGCGACACCGGCGAGCCGGACGTAGTACTCCGCGTGCCGACGCCGGGTCTTTTCGGCCTCACCGGCCTCGCGCAGCCGCTCCAGGCCGTAAACCGCCACCGATTCGAGCAGCCGGTACCGCGGCAGGCCGGTGTTCGCGGGCACGACCAGCGAGCGGTCGACGAGCTTCGCCAGCAGACCCAGCACTCCGCCTTCCTCGACGCCGTCGCCCGCGCAGACCGCCTCGGCCGCGTCGAGCGCGCAATCCTCGGTGTGCACCGACAAGCGTTGCAGCACAAGACGTTCCTGCTCGCTCAGGAGTTCCCAGCTCCAGTCGATCATCGCGCGCAGAGTCTGCTGCCGGGCGGGCACTCCGCGGCGAGTGGTGTCGAGCAGGCGGAACCGGTCGTCCAGCCGCCGCAGCAATTCCGGCACGCCCAAGGCGCGGACCCGAGTCGCCGCGAGTTCGAGCGCCAGCGGCAATCCGTCCAGCTTCCGGCAAATCTCCGCGACCGCAGCCGCGTCGGCACTGTCCACAGTGAACCCGGTGTCGGCGACCCGCGCGGTGAAAAGCCGCGCGGCGCTGTCGTGGTCCAGCGGCGGCACGGGGAATTGCGTTTCCCCGGCGATCCCGAGCGGCTCCCGGCTGGTGGCGAGGATCCGCAGCCCGGGCGCGGCGGCCAGCAGTCGCGCGGTGATCGCGGCGACCGGCTCGATCAGCTGCTCGCAGTTGTCCAGGACGACCAGGGTTTCCTTGCCCCGCAACGACTCGGCCAGCCGTTCCGCCGGATCCGCCGGGGCGGGCGCCGCGGCGTCCCGGATCCCCAGCGTCGCCGCGATCGCCTCCACCACCCATTCGATCGGCGGACACTGGCTCAGCGCGCATTCGTGCCGGTCCATGCCGGTCAGCTCGACGAGCCACGCTCCCGCGGCGAAGTCGCCGCCGAGCCGGTGCGCGGTCTCCAGCGCGAGCCGGGTTTTGCCGACGCCGCCGGGCCCGGTCAGCGTCACCAGGCGAGATTCGCCGACGAGCGTGCTGACCGCCCGCACCGCGGCGGTCCGGCCGACCAGTTCGGTGAGCGGCACCGGAAGCTGCGGGACGACGGCGGTCAGCGCCGGGTCCTGCGCCAGAATCGACCGATGCAGCGCGGCGATTCCGGGACCGGGATCGAGGCCTAGCTCGTCGGCGAGACGGCGACGCAGCTCGTCGTAAGAAGCCAGCGCCTCGCTTTGCCTCCCCGCCGCGTACAGCGCGCGCAGCTGGAGGGCGCGCAGCCGTTCCCGCAACGGATGCTGCCGGACGAGGTCCGCGAGTTCCGCTGTGAGCGCGGCATGTTCGCCCAGAGCGAGCCGCGCGTCGGCGAGGTTTTCTTGCGCGACAAGGCGGTCCTCTTCCAGCCGTTGGATCACCGGCTGCGCGAAGGGTTCGTCGGCGAACTCGGCGAGCGCCGAGCCCCGCCACAACGCCAGCGCTTCGGTGAGCAACTCGACCTTCGAACGCGGATCCTCCGCCGTGCCCGCCGCAGCGGTCAACGCACGGAACCGTCCGACGTCGACCGCCTCCGGTTCGATCCGCAGGACGTACCCGGGTGCCTGATGCACCAGCGCGCGGCCCTGCCCCGGCTCGGCGCCTTCGAGCGCGCGGCGCAGCTGCGAGACCTTCGTCTGCAGGGTGTTGACCGGATTGCCGGGCAGCTGGTCGCCCCACAGGTCGTCGGCCAGCCGGTCCGCCGACACCGGACGGCCCTCGTGCACGAGAAGGACCGCGAGCAGGGTCCGGACCTTGGCCTCGGGGACCCGGACCAGGCGGCCGTCGTCACTGCTCACGGCCAAGGGCCCCAGGATGCCGAATCGCACGAATCCACCGTAACCGCACTCGTGCGCGGACCCCCAGCGAACCGTGCGCACGCCTCGGCACCGTGGTCGGCAGATCGACGAACTGGAGGGACGACATGTCCGGGAATGCGACCTCGGCGACCGTGCTGGGGCTCGGTGCGATGGGCAGCGCGCTGGCCGGTGCGCTGCTGGAGACGGGACGGCCGGTGACGGTCTGGAACCGTTCGGCGGACAAGACGAAGCCGCTGGTGGAGCGAGGTGCGGCGGCCGCGGGGTCGGCTGCCGAAGCGGTCGCGGCGAGCGAGCTGGTGATCGTCTGCCTGCTGGACGACGCGTCGGTGCGCGAGGTGCTCGGCACGGCCTCGCTGGCGGGCAAGACGGTGGCGAACCTGACCAACGGCACCCCTCGACAGGCCCGCGAGCTGGCCGAATGGGTCTCGGAGCAGGGCGGGGAGTTCCTCGACGGCGGCATCATGGCGGTTCCGCCGATGATCGGGCAGCCGGGCGCGTTCGTGTTCTACAGCGGACCCAAGGATCTGTTCGACACGCACCGCGCGGCGTTCGACGCGTTCGGCGGCAGCAACTACGTCGGCGAGGACCCGGGGCTTGCCGCGCTGCACGACCTCGCGCTGCTGTCGGGGATGTACGGCCAGTTCATCGGCATCCTGCAGGCCTACGCGCTGATCCGCAGCGAAGGACTCTCAGCGGTCGAGTTCGCGCCGCTGCTGAGCGGATGGCTGACCGCGATGGGCACCTTCGCCGAACGCGCCGCCGAGGAGATCGACAGCGGCGACTACACCCAGGGCGTCGTGTCGAACCTCGGGATGCAGGCCGCCGCGTTCGACAACCTGCCTGCCGCGGCGGCTGACCAGGGCGTCAGCTCCGAGTTGCTCGCGCCGCTGCACCAGCTGCTCCTGCGCCGCGCCGCCGACGGCCACGGCGCGGAAAACCTCACGAGCGTCATCGAACTGCTGAAGAAATAAGGAGAAACCCGTGAATGTGACGTTGCTCGGCCTCGGCCCGATGGGCCAGGCGATGGTGCGGTCCTACCTGGCCGCCGGCCACGAGGTGACGGTGTGGAACCGCACCGCGAGCCGGGCCGACGAACTGGTGGCCGAGGGCGCGAAGCGGGCGGCGACTGTCGCCGAAGCGCTGGCCGCGAACGAACTGGTGCTTCTGAGCCTGACCGATTATCAGGCGATGTACGACATTCTCGCGCCGACCGAGGACGCGCTGCGCGGCAAGATCGTGGTGAACCTCAGCTCGGACACGCCGGAGCGGACGCGGGTGGCCGCGGAATGGCTGGCCGCGCGCGGTGCGGAGATGATCGCCGGCGGGATCATGGTGCCCGCGCAGGTCGTCGGCACCGAGGGTTCTTTCGTGTTCTACAGCGGCGCGCAGCCGACGTTCGACCGGATCGAGCCCGCCCTGCGCGTCATCGGACGGCCGGACTACCGGGGCGCGGACCCGGGCCTGGCGCAGCTGTACTACCAGTCGCTGCTGGACCTGTTCCTCACCACGCTCTCGGCGTTCCTGCACTCCGCCGCGCTCGTCGGCACGGCCGGGGTGTCCGCCGCGACGCTGGTGCCGTACGCGACGGAACTGCTGACGCTCGTGCAGACGTTCCTGGACGAGGCCGCGAAGAACGTCGACAGCGGCACCCACCCCGGCGACGAGGCGAACGCCAAGATGATGGGCGCGACGGCCGACCACATCCTCGCCGCCAGCCGGGACGCGGGCATCGACGTGTCTCTGCCCGCGGCGGTGAAGGAGCACTACGACCGCGCCATCGCCGCCGGGCACGGGCGGGACAGCTGGACCAGTCTGATCGACGTGATCCGCAGCAAGGCGTGATCCGCCCGCGGTCTGGGAAGCCGTCGCGGCCCCGCCCGCCGACGGATCCGCGACGGTCTCCGCTTCCCAGACCGCGGTCCCGGGCCGCATGCTGGACGCAGAGCCGCGCTGGGGAGGCGCGGACCAGGGGTGGTTTCGATGCTGCGGATGATCTTCACCGCCGGAGACCTGTGCCGGGTGCGAGTGGCGCGCACCCGACGTGGGAGCTGGTCCCGGCCGGGAACTTCCCGGACTTCCTGACGCCCGCGCTGCACGAAACGGACGTCGGAGCGCACTTCGAAGCCATCCTCTCCCAGCCGAAAGCCGTCCTGCGCGAGGACATCGCCCGCACCTTCGCCCGGTGCCGCCGCGTACCGCGCTGGGCCCGCACGGTCTACGCGCCGACGGCAGCACGCGTGGTGTCGTGCACGCCCTGCGCGAGTACAGCGACCTGGTCCTCGGGCCTGCGCGGCCAGTCTTGGAGCGGCGGGCGCCCGGCGGTCGGGGTGGTGCCGCGTGAACCGGTGGGCACCCGGGAGGACCAGCTGACCGGGCTGGTGGGCCGTACCCGGGCCCGGTTGCTGTGCCAGTTGGCAGCGGAAGCATCGACGACGGTGTTGGCCGCGCGGTTGGGGGTTTTCACCGGCGGCGGTCAGTCAGCATACGAAAACCTTGCGGACGGCCGGGTTGATCACGACGACGCGGGAGGGGTCGGGGTGCATCACTCGCTTACGCCGTTGGGGAGGGCGTTTCTCGAGGCGCGGTAGCGGTCATTCCTCAAGAACGCGATCGTCCTTATGGGAGCCGTAGAACTCGGCTTGCCGGGCCATGATCTCGCGCATCGAGGTGCCTCTCGCCGCGCCGTACACGGTGCCCGGAAAGTCCAGGGTGCGCTGGAGTTCCCACAGTTCGTCGTGCCGATCCGGGGAGAAAAGCTCGGCCGGGTCCCCCGCGGCGATCCAGCCGATGGGGAGCACCGCACCGGGTTCGAGGCGGGAATTGACGTGCAGCACGCTGTTGATCCGCAGCTCGGCCCCGGCTCCGGCGACCGAGCCGGGGAACAGGGAGGCCCCGGTCGCCACGAACGCCTCGTCCTCGACGACGGCTCCGTTGACGTGGGTGTGCGGCCCGATCAGGACCGCGTCCCCGAGCGTCACGGGATGTCCGGCCCGGCCGCGGACCAGCGCGTGTTCCATGATCACGACGTCCGAGCCGGTGCGGATCTCCCCGTCTTCCGCGGTGAGCACCGCGCCGTGCAGGACCCGGGCCCGCTCGCCGAGGACGACGGCCCCGCACAGCACCGCGGACGGGGCGACGTACGCCGATTCGGGCACCACGGGCTTTTGTCCTCGATGTTCGATCAGCATCGTCCCACGCTAGCGCCGCCGCACAGCGAAGGGCCCGTCTGGTCGCCGCCCTGCCGGGAGATCCGGGTTCGGATGGAGGGAAACCGTCGGCTCCTCCGCTGCCCGGAGCGCCGCGGCGTCACAACAAGGTCCCCAAGGGACCCAGGTCGAGGTTCAGATCCGCCGCCGAAAGACCGTACTGGTCGCGGAGCTCGGTCAGCCGTTGTTCGAGCAGCATCAGGGTCAGGCCGAGCCGCTCCTCCTGGTCCTCGCTCAGCCCGCCTTCCTCGACGCGGCGCAGGGCCTGGCGTTCCATCAGCTGCCGGAGCAGTTCGATGATGGTCAGGACCAGTTTCATCAGGTCGCGTTCCACCGAATCGGCATCTGTCTCCAGGCGAGCGGGCGCGTCGCGAAGCGCTGCTCCGAGGAGTTCCTCGGCCTCGTTCATCGTCGTTCCTTTCACCAAGGCGCCTGGCGGTCTTCGCGGACCGAGGTGATCAGTGCGCGCAGGGAAATGTGCACCAGGTCGACCTCGGCGACCGACAGCACCAGATCGCCGGTGAGCACCACGCCGCCGGCGAGCAGGCGGTCCAGCAGATCGACCAGTGCAAGCCGGTCGGTTTGCTCCACCGCGGCGCTCACAAGATCCCCGCGAAGGAGTACGGGGCCCACGGACCGGTCACCTCGACGACGATTCCGGCTTCCTCCGGTTGCCGCAGTTGCGCGATCCGGGCGAGGAAGCGTTCCCGGGAGGTGTCGGGTACCAGACAAGCCAGGTTCAGGATGTTGCTGTCCGCACGGCCGGTCAGGGCTGGATCTTGGTTGCGGTGCCGATGGATTTCCGCGGACAGCTGCGCAAGTTCTCGCTCGATGCGCTCGGCGACCCCGACTGCTTCGTCAGTACGCGCGTCCCGTGCTTTGCGTTGACGGAGTCGTTGCCGCAAGTAGGAACGGCCGTCGGCGGGTTCCTCCTCTTCAGGAACGCTGCGGATCGAGGCGAAGACTTTGACACCCCATTCGGCATGATCCCGGACCCGCCGCAACGCTGCCGAGAATTGCGCGGAATGCTCGGCGAGCATTTCCCGCACCCGGTTCTCGTCTCGATAGATCGTCGCCATCCGCAGCGGCAGCACTCCGGTACGACGGCTCGCCTCGTCCACTACTGCGTTGTGCGCGCGGGCGATTTCTTCCAGCCACGGAAGGTGTTCCAGGTTGGCCTGCAGGACGGTGTCGTCGAACTCCTCGTCCGGGACCGGGCTGACCAGTGCGGTCAGCCCGGCTTCGGAAATGGCGGAAACCGGGCGGTCGCGGAGCCCGGTCAGGCCCTCGGCGGGGTTTTCCGGCGCGAATTCGGCGACCGCGTAGCAATACCAGCTCACTGTTCGGCTCGCTCTCCCCGCGCGAGTTCGAGTTGCGCGCGCAGTCGTTCGTTCTCCTCGAGCAGATCGGTCCGCCGCGAGCCCGACGACAGGGACGGGTCGTGCTCCCACCAGTCGATGCCCATTTCCTTGGCCCGGTCGACCGACGCGACCAGCAGCCGGATCTTGATCGTCAGCAGCTCGATGTCGAGCAGGTTGACCTGGATGTCCCCGGCGATCACGATTCCCTTGTCCAGCACCCGTTCCAGGATGTCGGCGAGGTTCGCGCCGCCGCCGGAACCCGCGCGGGACACTCCGGCCGGCCTCCCGGCGGGCAGGCTGGACTCGCTCATCTGGCTGCCTCCTCGTCACCTTGCCGAGACTGTCCGGCGGCTGCGGGGCCGGTCTTCCTCGGGTTCGGCGTCGTCTTCGTCCACGTCCTCGACATCCTCGTCTTCCTCGTCGACGTCCTCGGGTTCTTCGGGCTCCTCCTCGGCGAACTCCTCGTCCTCGGGCTCGCCGCCGGTGCCCTCCTCGTGCGGTTCTTCCTCGTCCTCGCGCACCTGCTCCGGAGTACGCACGACCTCGCCGTCGCGGATCTCGCCGCGCCAGCCGTCGCCCGAGGCCTGCCCGGCCATCGTGATGAACCGGCGGAAATGCTTGAGGTCCAGCCGCGCGCGGCGACCCTGCGCGCGCCAGATGTTGCCGGTCTTTTCGAACAGCCCGGAGGGGCAGTACTCGATGACCAGCAGGACCTTCGTCAGGCTTGGGGCGAGTTCGTGAAAGGTCACCACGCCCTTGATCGAGCCCTTCGCCCCCTCGGCGCTCCACACGATCCGTTCGTCGGGAACCTGTTCGGTGACGGTGGCCTTCATCGACCGATTCGACCAGAAAATCTTGAAGCGCCACTGCGAAGTGGTGTCGCCGGTCTGCTCGGCGCTGGTGACGCCCTTGGTGAAGCTGCTGAACTTCTGGTACTCCGTCCACTGATCGTACGCCTCGCGGACCGGCACGCCGACGTCGATGTCCTCGATGATGTTGATGACCTTCTTGCCGCCGGAGCCTCCCCCGCGTTTGCCGAAGAGACCCGACACGGAGTTCTTCAGTGCCTTGCCGCCGACCTCGACCATCGACTTGACCGGCGATTTCCCTTCGGCGATTTTCTCGCCGGCACTGAACAATCCCTTCAGCGAGCCGCTTCCGCCGGCATCGGCCAGCCGACGGGACACCTCGCCCAGTTTGCTGCCCGCCGACGACATCACCTGTTCAGCCTTCGCCTGCGCGTACTCCTCGCCCGCGTGCAGCAGTTGCTCTGTCGCGGGATTGCGCGAGGCCAATTCCCGAAGCTTCGCCAAGGGTCCGATTTCGTCGCTGCCAGAACGGGATTCAGCCACGGTTCACCCCCGCAGTGCCCGAACGCTTCGGCGTCCGGCTGCTCGAGGACGCCCGCTTCCGCGACGCCGAACTGCTGGACGTCTTGCGCGCGGGTTTGCGTTCCCCTTGAGCCGAGCCGCGCGGTTTCGCCGGACGTTTGCGGGTCCGCGTACCGCTTTCTTCAGCGTCGCTGTCCTCGCCGTCGTCGCCGTCGTCCGGCTCGCGATCATGCGAGTCCTCGTCGTCCCGGCTGCCTCCGACCGGAAGACCAGCGGCCTTGTCCCGGAGGTTCTCGGTGTGCCCCTGCAACGAACCGGCCAGCCGCCCGGCCTGATGCGCCAGGATGTCCGCGGCCAGGGTTTTGCCCGCTCCCACTACCTCGTCCCGCACCTGATCCCGCACGCCGGCCAGTTCGGGCGACGAAGCCAGCTCGTGCGTGAGGTCCGAGAGCAGCTTCCTCGGGTCGAGATTCAGTTTCCTCCCGACGAGCCACGCACCCATGGTGATGGCCAATTTGGCCTTCTTCCGTCTCCCCAGCACGTAACCGCCGACCACGGCGGCCGCGACCTTCATTCCCGGTGTCATCTGTTCGCTCCGTTCATCCGGCAACCCCCCGGTCGAATTCTTCGAGCAGATCGAGTATTTCGTCTTCCCTGCGGTCGAACTCCTCCTCGCTGATGCCGCCCGCCACCAGCTCTCTTTCCAGGGAAACCAGTTCTCGCTGCAGCTGTGCGATTTTCTCGCGCTCAGCGGCGTCGACGACCCGCTCCGTCACCCAGGCGACTCCCCGCACCGGCGCCAGCGGAAGCAGGAGGAGCTCGCCGAGCAATCCCACTAGTTGTCCTCGGTAAAACTGTAGGGCGGCAACGGTCCCTGTGCGCGGACCTCCGCGACTTCCTCGACGAGAGTCGTCAACCGCCGCACCGCTTCCTGGAACTCGGACGTTTTCTCCTTGGGCACCAGGAATGAGCAGTTGAAAAAGCATCCGTCGACCGGCGGGCCCGGAGAATGTTCGGACGCCAGCGGAAGCAGGTATCCGAGAACCGCGTCGGCGTCCGCGGCCTCGCGTTCCTCCAGCCGGCCGGCGACCAGCTCGCCGAACCGGACCTGCTCCGCCTCGCCGCGACCGGCGTCCTCCCTCAGACTCGCGGCCAGATTCCGGATTTCCTCGTCGCCGGCCAGAATCTGGCCGAGGACGACCTCTTCCCGGTGCGAGACTTTGACGTTCATCTCCACGTGCCCGCTGACGCGGTGCAGGACAGCTGTATACAGCTCGGCTTTGGCCGCGATCTCGTGTGCCACGGCGGTATCGTCGTCCGCGACGATACCGAAGCGCATCGGCAACGTCGGTCCGCTGTCGCACAATGCCTGCAGAATCTCCTGGTGTGCAATAAGATCACGGCGTTTCGCCCTCAGTTCACCCTCGACGTCGCCTACTACCGCACTGAGTTCGTCCCCGGCGGGCAGCACCCGCGCGGGAGCCGGGGACGGCCCGACGCCGCGCAGATCGCCCACCTTGGCTGGATGATCGGCGAACGTGATGCCATACAGATAAGTGCTCATTCGCTCGACCTCGCAGTGCTGCGCCGGCTGCGGCTGCGGGGCCGCTCCTCAGCCTCTTCGCCGTCTTTGTCGCTGGACTTCTGGAACTGCTCGGCAAAGGTCTCGACAGCACCGGTCAGCGCGCCTTTGGACTTTCCCTTGGCGCCTTTCTCGGTGACCTCGCCCAGCAAGTCGGGCAGCGTCGTGGCACTCGAAGCCCGGGTGAGGTCCAACCGGTTGCACGCCTCGGCGAACCGCAGGTAAGTGTCCACACTGGCCACCACGATCCGCGCGTCCACGGTGAGCAACTCGATGCCCACCAGCGAAACCCTCACGAAAGCGTCGATCACCAGACCCTTGTCCAGGATCAGTTCGAGAATGTCGTAAAGGTTTCCGGTGCCCGGTCCGCGCTGCTGCTGACTGCCGGTGCCCGGCCGTCCGGTCGCCATGGTCATGAAATCCCCTTTCCCTTCCTCACGCGTCGACCTGGCCGCGCGCGTACCTCCGAACCTGCTCGTAGCCGAGGAAGCCGCCCTGTGCGTCCACCCGGACGCAATAGGTGGCCATCAGGCTGGTGGTGTCCGGAACCCGTTCCAGCTCAAGCACTTCCACCAGCAGCTTCCATCCGTCGCCGTCCTTGGTGAACGCCGACACGGACTCGATGTCCTTTTCGGTCAGCTCCTCGAACACCGCACGCGCATCACGCATGAGCCCGGCAGGCGATCGGCGCTCCTCAGCCATCCCGCCTCCGGCCGTCGTCGCTTCCTCTCGCCTCTGGCCGTCTGAACATGTGGAGTCGGCTACCCGGACCGTCCCCGCCAAAACTGGCTACTCGCCGGGAAGAGCAGAAATTCGGCCGAACAGCGCAGCGCTGCCCCGCCAGTCAGCGGAAAAACGAACCCTCAGCCGCTGCCCGCACGGAAGACTCTGTCCGTCCACGAAGGACTCAACGCCGGGCGTCCTCAGTGGAAGCCGGACGCCCGGCGGCTCACCACCGCCACCGCATCCCGTGAATTCCAGGCCCCTGCCCGGTCCTGATGACGTGCACCGGCACGCCGGACCGCACGCGCGCCTCCGCGGACTCCAGCTCCGGCCCGGCAGGCGAATCCTGCCGGTACGAAACGCATTCCACGGGCAACGCGGCCGGATCGAAACGCACTTCCAGCAAGTGTTCCGCGATCGGCAGCCGGAAGCGCCGGTCGTAGCGCGAATCGGGCTCCTCGTCCCGGAACGCGAACCGGTACTCCACGATCGCCGTCTCGCCCGGCGCCAGCGGGTGGTCCAGCACCAGCTCCGTCACCGAGAACGCCTGCTCCGGCGTCGTCCGCACGATCCCCGGGCGGCAGTACCGCGACGACACCAGCTCCGGCGACTGCCCGGGAGTGAATCCCCGCAGCGCGACGATGCGCACGAAAGCCGGTTCGTCCAGCGCGCGCAGCACTTCTCGCACGTGAAGGCTGCGCATCCGGCCCTTGGCGTCGACCTGCAGCGTTTCGTGCACACTGACCGATTCCGGCGAAGAATCCTCGAACGAATTCAGCACCATCGGAAGCAGGCTGCGGTTCTCCCACAACCGATCCCACCGCGCCGCGCGCGGGGCCGGGCCACCGGTGCGCGGCCGGTCCAGCAGCGCGCGCAGCGTGCCCGGCGGCACGTCCAGCACCGGCTCCAGCAAAGCCAACGCCCGCAACGATTCCGGCCGCTCCGGACGGCTGCGGCCGGTGCGCCACGAGCTGAGCGTGGTCGTGCTGACCGGAACGCCGGACGCCGCGAGCCGTTCGCGCAACCGCGCCAGGCCGAGGCCGCTGCGCTCGATCGCCAGCGAGAGGGCGCGTTCGAACGGGCCCTCGGCCAGTGCCTGAGCCAGCCGCTCCCGCACCGGAGCCGAGGCGAACAACCGCATTTCGCCCCTCCTGGAAAAAACGGACTGAGACGGATTGTCGGCACTGGTTCACCGGTTGGCAACCCGTCGAAAGTCGCGTCGCCGCCGCTTGCCCGCCACGGGCGTTTCGGCGGATTCCGCCGCGGCGGCGCGCTGCTTACGTTCGGAAGCGTCCCCATCGGAAACGTCTCCCAAGGAGCGACATGCGCGCACTCACCCGGGCCCTCGCCGTGCTGACCGGTTCCTGCGCGGTGCTCGGCGCGTTCGCCGTGACCCCCGCGTCCGCGAGCCCCGCCACGCCCGAGGCCCAGCCGTCGATCATCGGCGGCAGCACCGCGCAGAACCCCGGCTACATCACGCGGTTCAACGGCCACGCCAACGGGTACACGTTCTTCTGCACCAGCACGTTGATCGGCAGCCGCTGGGTGCTGACGGCGAAGCACTGCATGTACGACAACAACGGCCGGCGCCTCACGGACATCGACCTGTACATCGGTTCCAACAGCGCCAGCGGCGGCGTGCACGCCAAAGCCTCGTCTACGTACGTCTACTCCGGCGGCGACCTGGCGCTGATCAAACTGAACACCGACGGCGGCAGCACGTTCGCCCGCCTGGCCAGCAGCTCCAACGACGCGCAGGAAGGCGACAGCGCCACCGTGTACGGCTGGGGCGCGACGCAGAGCAGCGACGAGGGCCACCACCAGTCGAGCGTGCTGAAGCAGGCCGTGGTGACGATCTCGAACACCCAGGACAGCGACAACGCCGGCGGGCCCGCGATCACGGCGAGCACGCCGAACGGCGCGGTGGCGGGCGGAGATTCGGGCGGCCCGATGGTGGACGACGGCGTTCAGGTCGGCGTGTGCTCGACGAGCGACCGCTCCAGCGTCACGACCTACGGCAGCGTGGCCGCGGGCCGGGACTGGATTCAGCAGGTCTCCGGGGTCTGATCGGCGCGGCCCGGGCCGGAGGGGCCGTGCGTATCCCCTCTGGCCCGGGCCGGTGTGTTCAGCCCCCGGATTCGCGGGAAAGTTCGGCAAGCTTGTCCAGAATTCCGGCGCCGTCGCCTAACGCGTCCCGGTCCCTCGGGGAAATGCGCCACCACACGACCCCTGAGACGACCCTGCTCGGCGGAAGAACGACCAGGTCTCCCGGTGCCAGGACCTCGACCCCGGGCGCCGGTTCGCGGTCCACGCGGAGGCCGGGCTCGACGAAGAAGTACGCCCCGTGCGGCGACAGCGCCACCGGCCCGAGCGGCAAGCCGCCACCGAAGGCGGCCAGCGTCCGCCAGCCGAGGTGGGTCGGAGTGCGCAGGACGTCGAACCGCCGCCCGACCGGCGCGAGAATCGCCTGCCGATGCGTCGACCACCACTCCGAGATAACGCGCCGGTCGACGCTCGCACCGGACGGCGACACTGCCGTCTCCCGGCCGCCGAGCAACTCGAGAGTGACGGGATCCCAACTGGTCAGCCCGTCGCACACCGGCCCCGGCAACACCGCCCAGCCCCGCTCGGCATAGTGCTCGGCCGCCGCGCGCAATGAACGCAAGGCGGCCCCGTGGTCCCCGGCCAAACAGCGCGAACGGCTGCCGCGCGCAACGAGGGTCATCGCGAGAATCCCTTCCGAGAGATCACGCCCCGGCCCGCGGTTCACGGTGGACTGCGCGCGACGAGCGGGAATCGGCTGCCGGAATGCCACCGACAACCATGGAACCGCGACGTGTCCCAGACCAGCCGGAAAACCGCCCGGTAACCGGCAGTAAACCGGGAGCTGCCGGGCGAGCGGGGCCGTCGCCACCAGCCAAACCGGACGCCTTGGCGGCTTCGTCGGCTTGGCGGAAAGCGGAGTGCTGTTTCGGCCGGGACGAAGACATCCCCCGGCGCCGTCTGCCGCAGTGGCCTGAATCCGCGGGCCCAGGTCCGCGACCACACCGGTCCGGCCTGCTGCCTCCGGGCGCGACGATGGCCAGTTCCAGGAATTCGCGCGGGAAATCGGCATGGCTGTTCGCCCCGCCGAACGCCTCGGGTCGACCACGCCTTCAGCCTGATCGACAACCTCGGGCAAACCCGGTGGAGGCGTGAGCCAGGTCATAGTTGAGGTTGACCTCGGGTCAGGGTGGAGGCTCGTCCCAGCGGCACGAAGCCGCCCCGGCAGTACCGACCCGCAGGAGCGAATCACCATGACGATCCCCTTTTCCGGCCAGGACAAGCACGTCGCCCTCGACCGTCCCGAGTTGCGGCGGACGCTCGAGGAGATCGTCGATTCCGGCTTCGTCGGGGTTTCGCTGCAGGTACGGGACGGCCGAGGCGAGTGGGCCGCGAGCGCCGGGGCGGCGGAGCTGGGCGGGAGCGCGAAACCGGCGATCGACGGGCATGTCCGGATCGGCAGCAACACCAAGACCTTCACCGCGACCCTGGTGCTGCAACTGGTCGCCGAGGGCCGGATAGCGCTGGACACCCCGGTGGCCAGCTGCCTTCCCGAGTTCGGCCTGGACGAGCGGATCACGGTGCGGATGCTGTTGCAGCACACCAGCGGGCTGTTCAACTTCACCGGCGAGGTCAACGAGGACGGGACGTTCGCACTGGGGGTTCCCATGCCCTACGGCCCCCAGGGCGAGGAGTGGCTGAACCGCCGGTTCACGACGTACCGGCCGCAGGAACTGGTCGAACTGGCGCTGGCCGGCCCGGCGCGGTTCGAGCCGGGGACGGGCTGGAGCTACTCCAACACCAACTACGTGCTGGCCAGGCTGCTGGTCGAGAGAGTCACCGGCCGTTCGGCGGCCGAGGAGACGAGGCTGCGGATCGCGGAGCCGCTCGGGCTGTCCGGCACCTTGGTGCCCGGCGACGCGGAGATCCCCGCGCCGCACGCGCACGCCTACTACCGGCACGGGAACGCCAGTGAGCAGAAGACGGTCGACATCACCCGTCAGGACCCCTCCTGGGTGTCCGCCGGCGGCGACATGATCTCGACGGTCCAGGACCTGGCCACGTTCATCTCCGCCCTGCTGGGCGGCAAACTCCTTCCGGCCGATCTCCTGGCCGAGATGTGCGCCCCGCATCCGACGGGCATCCCGAACATGGAGTACGGCCTGGGAGTGTTCGTGCTGACCACGGAAACCGGCGGCACCGTCATCTCCCACAACGGAGCCCAAGGCGGCCACGCGGCGCTGATGTACAGCACTCCGGACGGAAGCAAGACCCTGACCGCCGCCCTGAACTGCGTGGACGACGCCAGCATGTCCGTCGCCGCAGCGTTCCAGAGCGCCCAGCAGAAGCTTCTCCGCGAAGTGTTCTGAGGGGACCCGGGCCATGCCGCACGAGCACAAGGCAGGCTGAGCGGATGAAGAACGGGGTCACCATCGGGCAGGCGGCGGCATTCGTCGGCGTCACGGTGAAAACGGTGCGGCACTACCACAAACTCGGCCTGGTCGCGGAGCCCGAACGCGACAGCTCCGGGTACCGGCGGTACGGATCGGGCGAGCTATTGCGTCTGGTCCAGGCCCGGACCCTGGCGTCGGCCGGAGTGCCGCTGGCCGAGATCGGAGCCCTGCTCGACGCCGACGCCGCCACGCTCGCCACCGCGCTCGCCGACGTCGAACGGCAGCTCACCGAACGGATTGAGGAACTGACCGAGCGACGCGACCTCCTGGGCCGCCTCGCCGACGGCGACCGAGCGCTGCTGTCGGACCGCGCCGCGGCGCTGCTGGAGCGGATGCGCGACCTTGGCTTCCCCGCACCCGAGGTGGCGGCGGCCAGGGAAGGATGGGTACTGGCCAAAGCCCTTGCGCCCGAAGGCTTCGACGACTACCTCGCCGATCTCGAACACGCCCTCGACGACCCCCGCTACGTAGCCTTGATCAAGCGTGGCGCCGAAGCCGCGACCTGGGAACCGGACGACCCGCGGGTCGACGAACTCGCCACCGCGATGGCCGAGCACTTTCTCGCCAACCCGGCGCACCTGAAGATCGTGACCGGCCTGCAGGCCCGCACCGAAGCCGCGACCCGGTACCAGTTGATCGCCCACCACGGCGAAGAACAGGGCTCGGCGGCGGCGAAGGGCCTTGCGCTGGTCGAGGCCAAGCTCCGCTCCGCCGGTGTCCGCATTCCCCGGCCGGGTTCCCGCTGACTGCCTCGGGTCTTCCGGCCACGAGCCAAGGTGACGAACGAGGTTGTGCGGGTCGATACGGCCGAGAGACGGTCGATCTCCCGTGCCGGAGCAGAACCATTCCTGTCGGCCGGATGTGGTGGCTCAACCGGGCGGATGGCCTGAAGGCCTTTCTCTGCCCCGACTGACCTCTCCCGAGCTTCTCGATGCCTATTCCCCCACACACGCATTCGAACTGGGAACGGCCTCGTGACCGCTCCCAGTTCGAATGTGGTCAGCTTTCCGGGGTAACCGCTACGATTTTGATGGTCCACGGGCAGTACTGCTTCACTTTCCATTCGCCCGCGTTGCTGACTTCGTGCGGCTGGCCGTCGCACGCTTCGGCGGTGCTGTCCGCCCACTGGAAGGTGGCGGGGTCGATGTGCCAGTCATATCCGGTGTTGACGCCGGAGGAACCCCGGACAATGTCCCCGATGGGAATTCCCGGATGCGTGGCCTGGCCGTTCATGAGTCTGACCGCCTGGTCCGCGTCGGCCTGCTTGAGCAGTTCGACCCGGTAAATGTCGCCGCTGGAGAAAACCTGGATCGTGGCGATGTAGGCGCCGTCCTGCCGGGCGTGCGCGGCCGCGATCGCGGGCCCGGTTCCCAGCAGCAGCGCGCTTGTGGCCGCCGTACCGGCCAAAACCGCAGTGAGCTTGCGCATGTGCAATTCCTCCCTGTCGTCCCTCTCGGGGCGATTGCCGCCCGTGTCCGACGGTAGCGGCGGCCGGCCGGGGAGGAATCAGGTTTCCGTGCACTTTCGCTGCATATTCGTCCCGACAATAAGAGCCGTCAGAGTTGCCCGTTTCGCGATAGCGCGACTAGAACAATTCCACGCGGACAGATTTTCAGCCCGCCGGGCAAGGGGGCACCGGCAGTACCTGTACCGGCTGGCCCTCCCCGCCGCCCGCGCAGCGACCTAACCTGCGGTAACCGGCCCCTGCTGAACAGCGGGAGCACCAGGCCGGACGACCTTTACCGAAGGAGCACTTTCCAGTGCAGAAACGCACACTCGGACAGCACCTCGAAGTTTCCGCCCTGGGACTCGGTTGCATGGGCATGAGCTTCTTCTACGGTTCGACCCCGGACCCCGCCGAGATGACGAAGCTGCTGCGGGCCGCGGCCGACCTCGGGGTCACTTTCTTCGACACCGCCGAAGTCTATGGTCCTTTCACCAATGAAGAGCTGGTCGGCCAGGCGCTGGCGCCGGTCCGCGACCAGGTGGTGATCGCCACCAAATTCGGTCTCAAGCACGGAGAGGACGGGCCGACCCCGGCCTCGGGGCTCGACAGCAGGCCCGAGCAGATCCGCCGCGTGGCCGAGGCCTCGCTCCGGCGCCTGCAAACGGATCGCATCGACCTTTTCTACCAGCACCGCGTCGATCCCGACGTGCCCATCGAAGAAGTAGCTGGCACGGTCAAGGAACTGATCGCCGAAGGCAAGGTCAAGCACTTCGGCTTGTCGGAGGCCGGCGTGACGACGATCAGCCGCGCCCACGCCGTGCAGCCCGTGACGGCGCTGCAAAGCGAATACTCGCTCTGGACGCGAGAGCACGAAGCCGAGATCATTCCGGCTTTGGAGAAGCTGGGCATCGGCTTGGTGCCCTACAGCCCGCTCGGAAAGGGCTTTCTGACCGGCACGATCGACTCTCGCACCTCGCTGGCCGACAACGACCTCCGCCGCATGCTGCCGCGCTTCACTCCCGAAGCCCGGCAGGCCAATCAAACCCTGATCGGCTTGCTGCGGCAGATTGCCGACGACAAGGGAGCCACACCGGCCCAGATCGCTCTCGCCTGGGTGCTGGCGCAGAAGCCGTGGTTCGTGCCGATCCCCGGAACCACCAAACTGCACCGCCTGAAAGAGAACCTGGGAGCGGTCGATGTCGAATTGACCTCCGGCGACCTGCAACGGATCGAGGCGGCCGCGGCCGATATCCACGGCGAGCGCGTCCCCGAGGGATTCAAATCCATGTTCGGCCGCTAAGCCCGGCCAATTCTGCACCGGCCCAGCATCTCCTCGTTCCGCGGGACCGTGATCCGCTTACCGCACAACGAGACCGCCCAGCCGATCATGTTCCTCAGACATCGAGTCCCAGAAGAAACTCTCCGGTGGCGCGAATCCGCTCATGCCTGGCTCGACATCGCCGATTCCCCTTTTGCGGCAAGGGGTCGCGAGAGTCGAGCCGGGCGTGTGCGGGCGCCGGCATGCCAGGCCCCCCACGACCGGACCTGATCATCCCCCGGCCGGCCGTCTCGATACGATCAGGACCGTGCCCGCCGAGCCGACCGCCCGCGAACTGGTCGACCACTTCGGCCAGATGACCGCCGACGACCGTTTCCAGGCGCTGCGGCTGCTGGTCCCCGGCTCCGGGGATTCGCCGGTGCTCGAACCGTTCCTGCTGTCGACCGCGAACGACGTCGCCGAGGACGACCTGGTCCGGATCGAAGCGATCCGGGCGATTCCGCTGCTGGACTTCGCCGAGCCCGCTCTTGCCGACCGGTGCCGGGATGAGCTGCTCCGGCTCGCCCGCGAGGACGACGACTGGGACGTCCGCAACGCCGCGGGCTGCGCGGTGTTCGATTTGCCCGGCGCCGAAAGCAGCGTGGAGCCGATGCGTGCGGTGCTGTCCGCCGAACCGGAAGAGTTCGTGCGCGCCAACGTGTCCGCCGCGATCACCTTGTTCCTCCGGCGGCGCTGAGCCGCCGCGAGAAGCCAGAAAATGAATATTCCCATTCACCCGGCCCCGTCAGCCATCAAAAATACTTATCCGACAACAATACCGGCCGGTACCGACTTGCGATAACCGCATTGATTCCAGCACTGGACAGCGTTTTTAGTGCCGATTACACTCGGCCGCACGAAACATAATCCACAGCGGCCTGAACCTTCCTTAACCACCTTGGGTCTTTTGTCATACACATTGCACATCAAAATGGTTGCGAAAGAGCCAACTCCGCCGTCGGGCGGTTACGCCGAAATCACGTCATGCGATCGTGACGGCATGGATCGCACCGAATCCCCGGTCGTCCGTCCCCGCCCTCCGGACGAAACAGGGCAGGCGTTCGCCGACGTGATGGCGGAGTTGACCGGACGGCAGCACGTTCCGGTCGACAGCAACTTTTTCTCCGATCTCGGAGCCAATTCGCTCATGATGGCGCAGTTCTGCGCCCGGGTGCGCAAGCGGCCGGAACTGCCGTCGGTGTCGATGAAAGACGTGTACCGCACCCCGACCGCCGCCGGGCTCGCGACCGCCGCCGTCGCCGAGTCCGCCGAACCCCCTGGGCGCGCCGCGGAGCAGCCCCCGGCGAGACCGGCCGGAGTGCGGCGAAGAGCAAGCCCGCTGGAATACCTCGGCTGCGGAGTGCTGCAATTGCTGCTCTTCGCAGCTTATTCGTTGCTGGCCGCGGAAATCCTCGGCATCGGCGCGGACTGGCTCATCGCCGGCTCCGGAGTGCTGACCTGCTACCTGCGTTCGGTCGCCTTCGGCGCCGCGGTGCTGCTCGTCGGAGGCACGGTCCCGATCGCGCTCAAATGGGTCCTCGTCGGCCGGTGGACGCCGAGGGAGATCCGCGTGTGGAGCCTGGGCTATGTCCGCTTCTGGCTGGTCAAGACCCTCGTCCAGCGGAACCCGCTGCTCCCGTTCTTCTCCGGCTCTCCGCTCTACTCGCTGTACCTGCGGGCGCTCGGGGCCAGGATCGGCCACGGCGTGACGGCCTTGTCGGCATTCGTGCCGGTGTGCACCGACCTGCTGACGATCGGCGAAGGCACGGTGATCTGCAAGGACACCTACTTCACCACCTACCGCGCCGAAGGCGGAGTGCTCCGGACCGGCCGGGTCGACATCGGCGCGCACGCCTACCTCGGCGAGATGTCCGTGCTCGACATCGACACCCGGATCGGCGACAACGCGGAGCTCGGGCATGCCTCGGCGCTGCACCCCGGGCAGGCGGTCCCGGACGGGGAGAGCTGGCACGGCTCGCCCGCGGTCCCGGCGGCCGTGCAGTACCGGCGGGTCGAGCCGAGGGCCTGCGGCGGCGTCCGCCGGGCCTGGTTCGCCGTGCGCCAGCTGCTGTTCGCGGTCCTCGTGGCGATCCCGCTGGCGCTCGGCATGCTCTACCTGCTGCTGGTCGCCGCTCCGCAGCTCAACCCGGTCCTGGGACTGGGCTCGGCCGAGCTGGACTTCACCGACGCGAAGTTCTACGGCAAGGCCCTGATCGTCTCCGCGATTCTGTTCGCCGGCGTGCGGCTGCTCAGCTTCGCAGTCAGCGTCACCGTGCCCCGGCTGCTCAACCCGCTCCTCAAACCAGGCGAGACCTACCGGTTCTACGGCCCGCGCCACGCCGCGCACCGGGTGATCCGGCGGCTCGC
This sequence comes from Amycolatopsis sp. NPDC114503, assembly GCF_055633655.1. Classification (NCBI taxonomy): domain Bacteria; kingdom Bacillati; phylum Actinomycetota; class Actinomycetes; order Pseudonocardiales; family Pseudonocardiaceae; genus Amycolatopsis; species Amycolatopsis sp. NPDC114503. The sequence continues at coordinate 685,303 of NZ_JBVKDT010000004.1, forward strand.
CAACACACGGTTCTTCAAGGACGTCTTCGGCGACAGCGCGGCCATCGTGCACTACCTCCGCAGCGTCGGCTGCAAGATCTCCAAGGCCGAGCAGACCGGTTCCAATTTCGGGCAGCAGGAGAAGTTCGAAAACCCGTTCCTTTTCGCGACCGGGGCGGGCACGATGGTCGCCGACGGGCTGTCGGTCCTCAACGCCGAATACACCAGCACTTCCTTCCGCCTGTCCCGGGTGCGAGTCGGGGCGAAAAACTTCCTCGGCAACCACATCGCCTACCCCGCCGGAGCCAGGACCGGGGACAACTGCCTGCTGGCCACCAAGGTTCTGGTGCCCCTCGACGGCCCGCTCCGCTCGAACGTCGGGCTGCTCGGCTCGCCGAGCTTCGAAATCCCGCGCTCGGTCGACCGCGACAGCCAGCTCGGCCATCCGGGAACCCCGGCCGAATTCCGGCGCGGGCTGGCGGCGAAAACCCGGCACAACACGGTGTCCATGCTGATGTTCGTGCTGTACCACTGGCTGTTCACCTTCGGGCTGATACTGCTGGCCTGGGCATCGAAGATCTACTACGCCAAGCTCGGCGCGCCGCTCTTCGCGCTCGACGCGGTCGGCATGACCCTCTACAGCGTCGCGTATTTCGTTGCGGTGGAACGGATCGCCGTCCTCGTCCGGCCGCTGCGCCCGATGTCGTGCTCGATCTACGACCGGCGGTTCTGGCGGCACGAACGGTTCTGGAAAGCGGCGTCCGCGACCGAGCACATCCAGTTGCTCAACGGCACCCCGTTCAAGGCGCTGGCGTGGCGGCTGCTGGGAGCCAAGGTCGGCCGCAAGCTGTTCGACGACGGCTGTTTCATCGCGGAAAAAACACTGGTGCGAATAGGAAACGACGTCACGCTCAACGCCGGCTCCATCGTCCAGTGCCATTCACAGGAGGACGGCGGTTTCAAGATGGACCGCATCGCCATCGGCAATGATTGCTCCGTCGGCGTCAGCGCCTTGGTGCACTACGGCGTGAGAATGGGCCAGGGCTCGTCGCTTTCCGCGAATTCCTTCCTCATGAAGGGCGAAGAGGTCCCGGAAAACGCCCGCTGGGGCGGGAATCCAGCACACGAGGACCCGGCCGGGCCGCCTCGGCAGCATTCGCTCGCCGGTGACAAACGCGGGCAGGACTGTCGTTGACCTGGCGAGAACCAGGACCGATAACGCGGCCAATCCCGTCCGCGCAGCCAAGTTTTCTCGTCGTGCGAGCGAGAGTGATACCGTGTCCGGCGGCGGTCGAAGGAATTGACGCGGCACAAGCCCGCTCTCGAATCCGTTCCCATCGATTCCGCCGCGGATATCACGCTGGCGTCGCGCCCTTGCCAGATCCAAGCCCTTCGGTTCCGCTGCGCGTAGCGGCCAGCATTTCGGGCAGCGAACGACGGTAGCTGATTGTTATTTCGTCGTCTGGTTGGCTGAGCTGCGTGCTGTCGAGGGCGTCGACGGCTCCCAGCCAGCGCGGGAGCCAGGCTTCGACGGCGTCTGACCGGGCAAGCAGCGGCGAGTACTCAATCCGGCTGCTGAGGCTGTCGTCGGCCACGGTGACCTGGAGCCAATGCCACGCCGCATCAGGCCGGCGGGCCGCGGCGACCGCGACGCCGTCGGCGAATTGGGCCACGGAGCGCTGGATCAGCGAGGCCAGGCTCGGTTGCCGGTCCAGCCGGGCGAACTGGATCGTGGACGCGATCTGTTTGTCGCCGGCCAGGTATGCCGGCCGATCGAGCGCGTCGCCGACTTGCGCGGCGTCGATGTCGCGCACCCACTCCGAGCGTCGCCAGCACAGATCCGGCAGGCCCGGCGTGGCGTCGTCGGCCGGGAACGACGGCCGGTACACGCCGGTGAACAGCGCCCTGTCGCCAGTGTCGACCAGCAGCGTCAGCCACGGCTCGAACACCACCGTCTCGCCTTGGAAGCCGGCGCTGAGCACAATGATGTCGGCGAGTTTGGCCAGCGCTACCGGGACTGGAACGAGGTGACGTGGTCGGCCGCCCGCATCAACCCGACCAGCCCGACCACGTTGGCGAAACTGTCGTAGATCTGCTCCGCGGGCATCGACTGCCCCGCCATCTCACTGCCCGCCTTGCATGGTCGACAGGACCGCCTTGGTCACGTTCGTGGCCGCTGTCGTGGCGTCGCTGCCGGGCGTGCCCTGGATCAGCACCTGCATCTCGGTTTGATCCGACACGCCGACCAGCATGGTCGCCTGGCCTTGGCTGCGGCGATCCGCGGTGTTGGCCAGCACGGCCGGGAAACCGCTCACGACCGTCGGCTCGAAGTAGCCGTCTTTGTAGTATCCGGACGCGTTTTGCCGGTAGGCGTTCGTTAGGCCGTTCTTCACCGTGGTCAGAAACGTCGCGCTGACGGCCGTGTAGCCGTCGCTTAACCGCCACCCGCAACCGACGGAGCTGGACGCTTTATCAGCCTCAGGCTGGCTCAACTGCAACGCGGACAGCTGCGCTGACGTCAGCATGCTGCACGGATCCGCAAGGAACTTGTCCACATTGACCGGAGCGGGAACCTTCGGCGCCTCGGCAGTTTCGCTCCCCGACGAAGAGGGCGAACCGCTTCGACTGGCACCGGAAGGCGTCGGACTTGCCGTCCCCCGCGTCGGTTCGGAACACCCGCTGACCGCAACAGCCACCGCGCCTGCAATGCCGATCAGGGCCACACGAAATCGAGAGAGAGTCACAGATATCCTATTGATAGATTCCGCCAGCAGCGGGATTTCCGGGATTCAGTTTTCCAAGAGCTTCCGCGGCGTCGGTGTCATGCCGCACGTGGGCTCCGTTGGCCTTTTTCACCGCGTTGATGTAAGCATAATCGGTCCGCCGCATCGACACGTTGTGGTCGATCATTTTCCGGCGTGAACTCTTCGCGCCAGTCGAGGAGCCGGGCGATCTCGTCGACCAGGGACAGGGCAGAGGTTTCGGTCATCGGCTCTCCCAGAGACTGGAGGGGACAGGCGAGAGCGCCTGACCTCCTGGTGTCAGCATCGTGTCTTCGCCTTGGTGTCCTGGGGGATATTGCCCGATGCCTTGGGTGATTGTCGCGGCCAGGGTGCCACTGGGCTCCGGCGACGTCGCTGCCGCTTTGGCGGACACCGGGCGTGACCGGCGAACAGCGCCACGCCCGAGCCGAGTTCTCGGTCCGCGTGTCGGCTATTTCAGTCAGCTCGTACGCCGAAGGATGCGGAAATCACCGGTAGATACCTTCACAGTTGCGGATTCGTCATTCATCGTCTTCTGCTCTCCCGGAAAAAGCCCGCCAGTTCCCCGCGCCGCGCCGCGGAAGACGCCGTTCAGACAGGCGCGGGACCGGTCCCACAGGGAAAGCGCGTCGAATCGGGCCCGTTTCCCGGCGAGTTCGGCCGGCCCCCCTCCGCCAGCGCCACCGTGTCGGCTTCGCACCTCGGCGGGCAACCGCACCTGCTTCGACGGGAACCAGGCGAGCAGCGCGCGTACTAATAGGCCAGCACAAGTCTTCCGCCAGGAGCGGACCCCGCTCCGGAGAGAAGCATCAGCAGCAGGCGATTCTCCCGGCACGCCCGGTGTTCCAAAGACCAGCCGCCGCTCGGGTCACCAGTCCTGGTCTTTGAGCATCTCGCGCAGTTTGGCCAGCGCGCGATGCTGGGTGACGCGGACGTTGACCGCCGAAATGCCCAGCGCCCGCGCGGTCTCGTCGGCGGTGTGGCCGACCACGATGCGCAGCGTCAGGATCTCCTGCTGGATCGGGGTGAGCCGGGCGAGCAGCGCCTGCAGGGTGCTGCCCAGGTCGAGGCGCAGCGCTTGCGTTTCGGGCTCGTTTCCCGACACCTCGACCTCGGGCACCTCGGCGAACGGCTGAAGCCGGTCGCGCGCCGCGGCCCGGTAGGCGTCGGCCACCTTGTTCGCCGCGATCGCGAACACCAGGCTCAGGAACGACCCGCCGCGGTCCTGGTAGACGGGCAGCGACCGCAGGACGGCGACACACACCTCCTGGGCGACATCGTCAGCGGACACGTACCGCAGATCCCGCCCGCCCATCCGGGCCCGGCAGTATCGCGTGACCGCCGGACGAAGAATCGCGAGCAGGCGGGCGATCGCGATCTTGTCGTGGTCCCTGGCCGCGAGCAGCAGCGAGTGCAGTTCCTCGTCGGCCAGCCGCCCGGAGGCCCGGGGAACTGCCGCCTCCGCGACGGGATCGTCGAGCACGGAAACTCCGGCGCCGGGCTGGAACTCAGGACGCGACAAGACGCCGACGCCGCGGGAACCGGCCGAACCGCTGAAGCCCTGCTCGTCTGCCGCCACGGTCGTCCCCTCGCCCCGCACACCCGTCCCTGCCGCTACGAGCGTGCCGGACGAGCACCGGCACCGGCAGAGACATGCGGCCCGCGAACGGGGACCAAAGTCACCTCGCGAAAATCGCCGGCTGGTCCTCGGGGAGGAATTCCGTTCCGGGCGTGCCGGCCGCAAGAGGCTGCCGTGCGTGTGCCGCTCGCGTCCGCGCGCTGCTCCTCGTACGTGTCCGGACCGATGCGAATCGGTCCGGACGGTCCTGATTCCGGCGGGTTTACGTCGGCGAGGGTCCCCAGCGGGGGAAGATCGGGGCGTGATGCCGGACTCTGTTGATTTCGAAGCGGTGTTCCTGGCCGCGCCGTCGCCGACCGCGGTGTTGTCGCGGGAATTCGTCATCCTCGCGGTCAATGACGCTTACGAGGCGGTTTCGGGCCGCCGCCGGGACGATCTGCTCGGACGAGACGTGTTCGCGGCGTTCCCGGACGATCCGCAGAACCCGCGCGGGGCCCGGGCGCTGCGCGCGTCGCTCGAGCGGGTGCGGTCCACCCGGCGACGGCACACGATGCCGCTGCAGCGTTACGACGTCGAGGTCCCCGAGCACCCAGGCGTCGTGGAGCAGCGTTATTGGAGCCCGGTCAACGCACCTGTCCTCGGTCCCGACGGTTCGGTGCGGCTCATCCTGCACCGCGTCGAGGAAGTGACGGGTTTCCTGCGTCAACTGCGCGCAGCCGGGCCCGAACCGGAGACCGGGGAGGTGCAGGCGATGCAAGCCGAGGTGTTCGCGCGCAGCCGGGAACTGCACCAGGCGAATCAGCAGCTCGCCGCGGCCGCGGACATCTCCACGGCGCTGCTGGCGGACGTCGCGCCTGCCGAGGTGCTGAACCTGATCGCGGCCCGGGCGCGCGAGATCGCCGAAGTCGACCAGACGCTGCTGCTGGCGCCCGACGACAACGGAGAGCATCTCGTCACCGCGGCCGCGGCCGGCGCGCAGTCGCAGGCGTACCGGACGCTGCGGTTGCCGCTCGCCGGAGGCTCCAGCTCGGAACCGCTGGCCGTGCGGGTCTACCGGACCGGCGAGTCGGCGATCAACGAGAACGCCGCGCAAGCCGGCCGTGACGCCGGCCTGGGCCCGGAGGTCGCCGTGGGCTCGGCGCTCGGGGTGCCGCTGGGGTCGCCAGACGCGGTGCGCGGCGTCCTCGCCGTCGTCAACGAACCGGGACGCACCGTCGCCGCGCGCCAGGCCGTGCGATCGCTGGAGCTGTTCGCCGCGCAGGCGGCGATCGCCTTGGAACTGGCCGAGCGAAGGTCGGACGCGGCGCGTTTGTCGCTGCTCGACGACCGCGAACGGATCGCCCGCGAGCTCAACACGTCCGTGGTCGCGCGGCTCTCCGGCATCGGCATGGAACTGACCGCGGCGCTGAAGCTCATCCAGCGTCCGGCCGCGGCGGAGCGCGTGCACGACGCGGTCGAAGCACTGGACCACGTCATCCGGCAGCTGAACTCCGCCGTCTTCGCGGTGCCGGACGACCCCGCCCCGCAACGCCACCTGCACCGGCGGATCCACGATCTCGTCGACAGCGCCGCGGCGACGCTCGGCGTCGCCACCACGACCCGGGCCGACAGCCGGCTGGACACCGCGCTCGGCGATCAGGCCGCGGCGGCATTGCTCGAAATGCTGAAGACCGCATTGTCCGATGTAGCGGGCCGTCCCGGTGCCCGGCACGTCCTCGTCATCGCCGAACTGCGCCCCGAACCGGCGCCTGGCCGCGTGTACGCGCGAGTCGAGGACGACGGAACTCCAGCGGCACCGGCCGCGCACAGCACACGGTTCGGCGGGGACTTCGCGACCGCCGCCCGCGCGGGCGGCGGCACGGTGGTCACCTGGCAGCTGCCGCTCGCAGAGACGGGCCCTTCGGACCGCTTCGGCTGACCTGCCGGATCGACTCCGCCGAAAGCGGTTCACGCGCGGAATACCGCCCAGGGCCGGATCAGGCCGCTTCGTCCGCCGGGGAACGCCTCGGCGGGATCGGACGGCTCCGCACCGATGCCGTACCTCCTGGCCGGGGCGAGCCGGGTCGATCAACCGGGTCGCTTCCGCGCGGGCGCGGCGGCGGAGATCTCGTGTCCGGCGAGCCCGAGGTCGACGGCCCGATCAGCGTCGCGCCGTCGTCGTGTTCCCGGGTCACGTCCTTGCTGGTGGTCAGGGATTGGCGCCCGCAACATCGCCGTCGCCAGCCTCGGAGTGGGGATCCCCCGCCCGCCGAAGTGCGTCAGGCTGCTCGTGTTCGGGTGTCCGTACGGGCAACCGGGCTCGTCCGGCCAAGCGGACTGGGCAACCCCCGGAATCCGTTGTCGGACTACCGCCGGAGGCTCTCGCGTTCGGTGAAGAGATGCCCCATGCGTTGCTGTTTCGCTGCCAGGTAACGAAGATTCGCCGTCGTGGCGCCCACCGTCAACGGAAGCCTCCGCAGGACGGAAATCCCGCCCGCTTCCATATCCCGGATCTTCCCGGGATTGTTGGTGAGGACCTGCGTCCGCGCAATCCCCAGATCCCGCAGGATGGCCGCCGCAGCCCCGTATTCTCGTGCGTCGGCCGGTTCGCCCAGGCGGAGGTTGGCGTCCACTGTGTCCAGTCCGCGGTCCTGAAGCTCGTACGCGGCCAGCTTTTTCGCCAGCCCGATGCCCCGGCCCTCGTGCCCGCGCAGGTACACCAGCACCCCGCCGTCGCGGCTGATCCGGGCGAGGGCGGCGTCGAGTTGCGGGCCGCAGTCGCAGCGGGTGGAGGCCAGGGATTCGCCGGTCAGGCATTCGGAGTGCACGCGTACGGTCGCCTCGTCGCCCGGTTCGCCGCGGATGAGCGCGACATGGTCGGCACCGGTGCGCAGGTCCAGATAGCCCACCGCGCGGAAGCGGCCGTACCGGGTCGGGAGTTCGGTTTCCGCGGTTCGCACCACGCGCGGCTGTTCGCCGACGGGAAGAGGATTCCGCAGCCGATAGGAGATCAGCTCCTCGATGCTCAGCGCGGGCAGATCGAACCGGCCCGCGAGTTCCTTGACGCCGGGGCCGCGGAGCATCGATCCGTCGTCGGCCACCAGTTCCGCGATGGCCGCGACCGGTGGCACGCCTGCGAGCCGGCACAGATCGACCGCCGCTTCGGTGTGTCCTGGCCGCTCCAGGACGCCGCCGGGTCGTGCGCGCAGCGGGAGGACGTGGCCGGGGCGGGTGAAGTCCGCGGCGCCGGCCGTCGGGTCGGCCAGCAGTCGCAGGGTGCGGGCGCGATCGGCGGCGCTGATTCCGGTGGTCACGCCGGTTTTCGCGTCCACCGTCACGGTGTAGGCGGTGCCGCGCGCGTCCTCGTTGTGCTCCACCATCGGCGGCAGCCGGAGGTCCGCCGCTCGGCCCGGGGTGATCGGGGCGCACAGCAGTCCGGAGGTGTGCCGCACGGTCCACGCGACCCAGTGCGCCGACGCGGCGTGCGCGGCCAGCACTGCGTCGCCCTCGTTCTCGCGGTCGGCGGCGTCGGTGACGAGCACCGGCCTGCCCTCGCGCAGCGCGTCCAGCGCCATGGTCATTCGGTCCATGACGCCAGTATAAGCATGCTTACGTTAAATGAGCATGCTTACTATTCGCCGCGCTCCATCTCGCGCAGCTCGCCCTCGACGACAAGGGCGGCCTGGCGCAGCTGACGATCTGCGGCGACGATCTCGTCCCGGCCGAGAACCGACCCCAGGGTGTCGCTGATCCGCAGCACCTCGGCGTCCATCTCCTCAAGCGCGGCGAGACCGGCCTTGGTGACCTCGAGCGACAGGGCCCGCTCGCTTTCCGGGTGCGCGCCGCGGGCGACGAACCCGCGCTTCTCCATCTGGGTCACGATGCGCGTCATCGTCTGCGGGCGGGCGTAGCACCGCCGGGACAGCTGGGCCAGCGTCAGATGCGGCCGGTTGGCCAGGATTCGCAGCGCTGTGTAGCTCGACAACGTCATGTTCCACCGCCGCAGCCGCGCGTTGCCGATCCGCGAGACCGCGCGCTCGAACCGGAACACGGCGTCGATCAGGGAGGACGCCTCGTCCATGCCGGTCTCCGCGCGCGCGGGCGAGCGGCCGTCGTCGAACGGGTCTACGTAAGGCAAGGGATCGGTCACTCCCGCAGCGTAGAGCGCCGGGCGCGGATGTGCGTCAGCATGCTTGCATTCGTATCCGCACGCTTATATGGTTTAAGCATGCTTACATCATCACGGTTCCGCTCCGCTTTGGGGAATTTCCCCAGCGGCGTCGTGGCGATCACCGGACGGGACGAGGACGGACGCCCGGCGGGCCTGGCGGTTTCGTCGTTCACGTCGGTCTCGCTCGATCCGCCGCTGGTGGCTTTCCTGCCCGGCAAGACGTCCTCGACGTTCCCGGTGCTCGCCCGGCGCGGCACGTTCTGCGCCAACGTCCTCGCCGCCGGACAGGAGGACGTCTGCCGTGCGTTCGCGGTCTCCGGCGGGGACAAATTCGCCGGCGTCGACTGGCATCCCGGGCCGAACGGCGATCCCGTGCTCGACGGGGCCGTCGCCTGGATCGCCTGCACGATCGAGGCCGTGCACGACGCCGGCGACCACCACCTCGTCCTCGGCCGCGTCGACGACCTGGCCGCCGACACCACGGCGGAGCCGCTGCTGTTCTTCCGCAGCCAGTACCACCACCTCGCGGCCTGAGCCGCGCCCGCGTCAGTCAGCCCCGACCTCAACGGAGAGGCACGTCATGACCACACCGGCAGAAGCGAGACGCACGACGCTCGCGGCCTCGATCGGCAACACCGTGGAGACCTACGACTACGCCGTCTACGGGTTCCTCTCCGCCGTGCTGGCGAAGGTGTTCTTCCCGGCCGCGAGCACCGGCGCGGGCCTGCTGTCGTCGTTCGCGGTGTTCGGCTCGGCGTTCTTGGCGCGGCCCGCGGGGGCCTTGGTGTTCGGCCCGATCGCGGACCGGCACGGCCGCCGCCCCGCGCTGGTGGCGTCGCTGCTGCTGATGGCGGGCGGCAGCACGCTGATCGGCCTGCTGCCGTCGACCGGGACGATCGGCGTCGCCGCGCCGATCCTGCTGGTGCTGTTGCGATTCGCCCAAGGGCTGGCCGGCGGCGGCGAGTTCACCACGGCGATCATCTACGTCGCCGAGTTCGCCCCGCCGCACCGGCGCGGGGCGCTGTCGAGCCGGGTGCAGGTCGGCAGCCTGGCCGGATTCCTGCTGGGCGCGGTCGTCGTGCTGTCGCTGAGCGCCGCGCTGACTCCGGCGCAAATGCTCGTGTGGGGCTGGCGGGTGCCGTTCCTGCTGGCCTTTCCCATCGGCGGGATCGGCCTCTACCTGCGCAGCCGGTTCGGCGAGACGCCGGAGTTCCTCGACGCCCGCAACCGGCCGTCCGCCCCGGACCGGTCGGAGGACCGGCAATGGTCCTCGGTGCTCCTGCTCGTCGGCGTGTCGGTGCTGCACATCGTCGGCATCTACATGGTCTACACCTATGTGCAGAGCTATCTCATCCAGCTGCGGCTGTCCCCCGTCGCGGCAACCGCGGTGATCGCGTTCGCGCTGCTGGTCGGGGTCTTCCTCGTCCTCGCGGGCGGCCGCGCCGCAGACTGGCGAGGCCGTCCGAAAGTACTGCTGGCGTCCTCGCTCGCGGTGCTCGTCGTGAGCTACCCGCTGTTCGCCGCGCTGGCCAGCGACCCTCCGCTGTGGCTGATCGTCGTGTGCACGGTGGCGCTGTCGGCCGGTCCGGCGTTCTACTCGGGCGTCGCGCCGATCACCTACGTCCAGCTCGTTCCCGTGCGCCGGCGCGGCAGCCTCGTCGGCATCTCCTACAACGTGACTGTCGGCATCCTCGGCGGTTCGGCGGTGTTCATCTGCCAGGCGCTGGTCGAGCTGACCGGCGACCGCCGCTCCCCCGCGTACCTGCTGCTGGCCGCGGCCGCCGCCAGCGCGCTCGCCGCGTTCGCGCTCACCCGCCGCGCGGCCCGCACCCCCGCAGCTTCCCCGTCCGCCCTTCCCCTGACCGCGGAGTCCGGCTCATGACCACCTTGCCCCTGACCGACGCCCACCATCTCGTCGTGGCCGCCATGACCCAGGCCGGGCACACCCCGGACGAGGCCGCCGTCATCGCCGAACACCTGCTCGACTGCGAACTGCGCGGGCTGACGTTCGGCGGGCTCGCCCGCGCACTGTCCATTGTGGAGCGTATCCGCGCCGCGGACGGGGCTGCGCACCCGATCCGGGTGCTCGCGGAAACTCCGGTTTCGGCCGCTCTCGACGGCGGCGACCAGGTGGGCTACCTCGTCGGCATGCGGGCGCTCGACCTGGCGGCGGAGAAGGCCCGCGCGCACGGAATGGCCGTCGTCGGCGCCCGCAACACCTGGTACACCGGCATGTTTTCCTACTACCTGGAGAAGGCGGCCGCGGCCGGGCTCGCCGGGATGATCGCGGGCAGCGGGCCCGCCGTCGTCGCCCCGCAGGGCGGCACCGAGGGCAGGTTCGGCACCAACCCGATCGCGTTCGGATTCCCCGCGTCGCCGACTCCGGTCATCTGGGACATCGGCACCTCCGCGGTGATGTACGGCGACGTGGTGCTGAAAGCGCGGCTCGGCGAAAAACTCGAAGAGGGCCAGGCGTTCGACGCTTCCGGGGCGCCCACCCTCGACCCGGCGGCGGCGCTGGGCGGCGCGTTCGGCGTGTGGGGCGGGCACAAGGGTTCCGGGCTGGCCATGGTGGTGCAGTTGCTCGGCATGATGAGCGGCGCGGCCGCGGCCCCGCCGGGCATCTCCGACTGCGGGTTCTTCGTGCTGCTGGTCGATCCGGCCACGCTCACCGACCCGGACGACTACCGCCGCCGCGTCAGCGAGTACGCCGCGTCGATCCGGGCGACCCGGCCCGTGGAAGGGGGCCCCGCCGTCCGCGTGCCGTTCGACCGGTCCGCCGCTTGCCGCGAAGAAGCGTTGCGGCGCGGCACGATCGACGTTCCGGACGCGGTGGTCACGGCTTTGCGGAAGATCGCGCATGAGTGACCGAGCAGACGACTTCCGGATCGGCCCGTCGCCGTCGGGACGGCTGTTGTGCGGCGGCTGCGCCCCGGACGACCGGTGCCGCCTCGGCGTCGAGATCGCGCACGCCGGCGAAGTCGCGACGACGTTCGACGTCGTCTGCCCGCGGCACTGGTGCGGTGGTCCCGAGGTCGCTCACGGCGGCTGGACCGCGGCGGTGTTCGACGACGTGCTGAACACCGCCGCCCTGCGCCGCGAAGCCCGGCTGGTCACGAAATCGCTCCACATTTCCTACCACCGCCCAGTTCCGGTCGAACGACCGCTCACGGTGACGGCGCGGATCGACAGCCACGACGGCCGGCGCTGGGACGTCTCCGCGCGGATGACCCTCGCCGGCGGCACCGTCGCACTGGCCGCCGCCAGCGCCGAACTCCGCACCCGGCGGCCCGACCACTTCGCCAGGCATCAGGCCTGGCTGGCACACGAATAAGGAGGACCCGATGGTCGAATTCTTCACCGGGCTGCAGCCCCTCGAAGCGGGCGAAACCAGCCCGGACGCCCTGCTCGCGCGAGTCCGGGAACTGGACCGTTCCGAGGTGGTCGACCGCGTCCTGGTCGGGTATTCCTCGACCTGGCCGCACAATCACGCGACCGCGCCGTTCGCCCTCGCGCTCACCGAGAAGTTCTCGCCGATCGTCGCGCACCGCCCGGGCGTCATGCCGCCGGCGGCCGCCGCGCGCTACTTCGCCACGCTCGACGTGCTCGCCCGCGGGAGGCTCGCGATCAACGTGGTCGTCGGCGGTTCCGACAAGGACCTGCGCCGCGAATCCGACGACCTGCCCAAGGCCGAGCGCTACCGGCGCGCGGTCGAATACCTCGACGTCGTCCGGCGCACCTGGACCTCTCCCGAACAGTTCGATCACCACGGCGAGTACTACACCGCCGAGGCGGTGAAGATCCTGACCAAGCCCGTGCAGGGCCAGGTGCCGATCTTCATGGGCGGCGAAAGCGACGACGCGGTCGACTTCGGCGCCCGCCACGCCGACCTGTACATGCTGTGGGGCGAGCCGTTCGCGGGCACGAAGGAACGCATCGACCGCGTCCGCGACGCCGCCGAGCGGTACGGCCGGAAGATGCGGTTCTCCTTGAGCCTGCGCCTGTTCGTCGGCGACACCGACGACGACGCCTGGGCCCAAGCGCGCGCGGCGGAACGGCAGATCGCCGAAGCCTCCGGGAAGTTCCTGCGCTCGTCGTCCACCGACACCTCGGTCGGCAGGCAGCGGGCTCTCGCGCTGACCGACGAGGAACTGCACGACGACTGCTTCTGGACCGGGCTGACCAAGCTGCTGGGCGGGTTCGCCAACTCGCAAGCGCTGGTCGGCACCGAGGAGCGCATCCTGAACACGTTGGGCACCTATCGTGACCTCGGCGTCGACGCGTTCCTCGTGACCACCGGCGCCGAAGCGGCGTGGGACCCGGCCCTGGAGGGATTCCTCGCCCTGGCGAAGAAGGAGCTGGCATGACGCGTTCGGTCCCGCGATCCGAAGACCTCGCGGCGGAGACCGTCAGCGGGCTGATCGCCGAGCGGGCACGGCAGCACCCGGACAAACCCGCGCTCGTGGTCGACGGAGCCGAGCTGACCTACGGCGAGCTGGACCTGGCGGTCTCCGAGGTCGCGCGCGGCCTGCTCGCCACCGGCGCCGCGCCGGGCGACTCGGTCGGCATTCTCCTGCCCAACCGCGTCGAATACCTGCTCGCCTGGTTCGGCGCCGCCCGCGCCGGGCTCGTCGAGGTCCCGGTCAACACCGCCTACAAAGGACAGTTCCTCGACCACGCGCTGCGCAGTACCGGCGTCCGGATCCTGGTCACCGAGCCCGCGCTGCTCGGCCTCGTCGCCGACCTCCCGGACCTGCCGGACACGCTGACCACCGTCGTCGTGCTCGACGACGCCGCGCCCGGCCGCACGCCGCCGGGGGTGCGGGTGCTGGGCTGGCCCGAATTGTTCGCCTCCGGCGACCCCGCCCGCGAGCTTCCCGCGGTCGGCCCGGCTGATCCGGTCGCGGTCATGCTCACCTCCGGCACCACCGGACGCAGCAAGGGTGTCGTGTACCCGAACCGCATGCAGGTCGTCGCTGCCAAGGAATGCGCGCAGCAGATGGGGACCACCGCCGACGAGCGGTTGTACACCTGCCTGCCGCTGTTCCACGGGGCGGCCCAGGTCAACATCACGCTGCACGGGCTGTTCGCCGGCGCCACCGTGGTGCTCGGCCGCCGGTTCTCCGCGAGCCGGTTCTGGGACGAGATCCGGGACGGCGGGGTCACCCAGTTCAATGCGCTGGGCTCGATCCTGCCGGTGCTGCTGGCCCAGCCTCCGTCCGAAAGCGACCGCGACCACCGGGTCAAGCGAGTGTTCGCCGCGCCCGCTCCGCCGCAGGTGCTGGAGCCGTTCGAGGAACGGTTCGGAATCCAGGTCGTGGAAGGCTACGGGCTCACCGAAATCAAGAACGTCCTCTACAACCCGTTGGCAGCGCGCAAGATCGGCTCGATCGGCTTGCCCACGGAGTCATCGATCCTCGAGGTCCACGACGACTCCGGGAACCGCGCGGCGCCCGGGCAAGCCGGGGAGATCGTGTACCGGCCGCGCGAGGCGAACATCATGTTCTCCGGCTACCGCGGCGAACCCGAGGCCACCCTCGCGACGATGAAAGACCTCTGGTGGCACACCGGCGACCTCGGCTACACCGACGAGGACGGGTACTTCTACTTCATCGACCGCAAGAAGGACGCCCTGCGCCGGCGCGGCGAGAACATCTCCTCGCACGAGGTCGAATCGGTCCTGCTCGCCTACCCCGGCGTGGTCGCGGCGGCGGCAGTCGCCACGCCGTCGGAGCTGGGCGAGGACGAGGTCCTCGCCGTGCTGCAGCTGGAATCCGGGCGGAGGCCGGACTTCGCGGAGCTGTTCGCGCACTGCGACCGGGCCCTGCCGCATTTCATGGTCCCCCGCTACTACCGCGTGCTCGAGCAGCTGCCCGTCACCCCGACCGGCAAGGTCCGCAAGACCGACCTGCGCGGCCAAGGCCGGGGCGAGGCGTGGGACGCACAGGCCGCCGGACTCACCCCGACCCGCCATGTCTGAGCGGAAGGCGGTGCGCATCCGCGAAATCGCGCCACGCCTGACATTCCAGGACCACATTGCGCCGACCGAGGTCAAGGTCGAGCTTGTGCAACGGCTCGTCGACGCCGGGGTCCGCGCGTTCGAGCTGTCTTCGTTCGTGCGTCCCGACCTGATCAAGGGACTCGCCGACGCCGAGGAGGTTTTCGCGGCTGTGCGCGGCACTCCGGGCCTGCACCTCGGCTGTTGTGTAGGCAACGTCCGCGGCCTGGCCCGCGCGATCGACGCGGGTGCGGACAGCGCGTCGTTCCTTCTCTCGGCAGACGAAGATTTCGCCCGCGCCAACATCGGACGCTCCACAATGGACTCACTGGCCGAACTCGAACGCATGGCCGCTTACGCCGCCGGCCACCGCCTCCAGCTCGGCACCTACGTGATCTTCGCCTGGGGCGGCCCGACCGGGCCCGCCCGCGGCGCCGACGAACTGGAACCGCTGGCCCGCCGGCTCCGCGACCTCGGCGTGGACCGGTGGATTCTCGCCGACTCGTCCGGTTACGCGGCCCCGCCGCAGATCCGCGACCTCGTTTCCGCCGCGCTCGCGCACATACCGGCGGAAAACCTCACCGTGCAGATCCACGACGCCCGCGGCATGGGCCTGGCCGCCCTGCTGCCCCTGCTCGACCTCGGCGTGCGGAACATCGACACCGCGCTCGCCGGCAGCGGCGGGCATCCGGCCATGCCGGGAGCACAGGGCGGTGGAATCTGCACCGAGGACGCCGTCCAACTGCTCGAATTGTCCGATGTGGACACCGGAATCGACCTGCCGCGCCTGATCGCCGCCGCGAACTGGCTCGCGGACGAACTCGGCGTGCCCGGCAAGGGTTTCGTCCGGCGCACCGGACCGGTGCCGGACCGCCCCGGGCAGCCGCTCGCCTTCCGCTGGTGAACCGGGATCTTCTCCCGGAACCGATCATCGCAACCGGTCAAGGAGGACCAGTGCCGAACATTGTCGTCGCCGGAGCGGGCCTGACGGGGCTCGCCGCCGCGATCTCCGCCCGCGAAGCCGGAGCGGACGTCGTCCTGCTGGAAAAGGGCAGCCGTGCCGACGTCGGAGGGAACGCCGCGTTTTCCGGCGGGCTGTTCCTCTTCTGCTACGACGGCCCGGACGACCTCACCTCGATCACCCAGGACTTCGAACCCGGCATGCACGCCGAGGAAATCGTCGCCCCGCCCTACACCCGCGAGGCCTACGCAGCCGAACTGACCGCGATGAGCGACGGCCAGGCCGACCCGGAACTGGTGGCAGCGCTAGCGGAACGCTCGCTGGACACCGTGCGGTGGCTGTCCGCGAAAGGAGTGCGCTTCACCTTCAACCGGACAGTCGGAGCGGGCGTGCGGGACGGCGTGCTGCACATCCCGCCCGGGCAGATCCTGACCAGCACGGGCGAGGGGATGTCGCGCGGGTTCGAGGTGATCAAGCCGCTGCTGCGGTACGCCGAGCAGATCGGCGTCGAACTGCGCTGGTCCACCCCGCTCGTCGACGTCGTCCGCGAAGGCGAGCGGGTCACCGGCGCGCGGACCGCCGACGGGGTGCTTCCGGCGGACGCGGTGGTGATCGCCAGCGGCGGATTCCAAGCCAGCCGCGAGTTGCGGCTCCGGCATCTGGGACCGCAATGGGAGAACGTGAAACTACGTGGCACCCGCCAGGCGACCGGCGACGGCATCGCGGCGGCGTTGCGGGCCGGGGCCGGTCCCGCCGGGATCTGGTCGACCTGTCACTCCGCCGCCGTGGACCCCACCATGCCCGCGCCGGAGCGCAGCGAGGCGTCACCGCCGTTCCCGCTGCACGGGTTCTGGCTCGGGGTGCTCGTCAACCGGGACGGCGAGCGGTTCGTCGACGAAGGGCCCGGCCCGTGGGTCAAGAACTATTCGAAGATGGGCAAGGCGATCATGGGCCAGCCCGGTCGCGAAGCGTACGAAATCTTCGACCAGCACGCCGCGGCGCGCGTGGCGGACGAGTTCGCCGGGGCCGCGGTCCCGGTCACCGCGCCGACTCTGCCCGCGCTCGCCGAGCGCCTCGGCGTGCCCGCCGAGGCGCTGGTCCGCACCGTGGAGGAATTCAACCGTGCCTGCCGGGAAGACGGGAGCACGAACGGGATCGAGCCGGCCAAATCGCAGTGGGCCGTCCCTCTGGACCGGCCGCCGTTCGTCGCCTACCACGCGGTGGCCGGGCTGACGTTCACCTTCGGCGGCGTGCGAATCGACCCCGACGGACGCGCTTTGGCTTCCGACGGCGCACCCGTGCCCGGGCTGT
This sequence comes from Amycolatopsis sp. NPDC114503, assembly GCF_055633655.1. Lineage (NCBI taxonomy): Bacteria > Bacillati > Actinomycetota > Actinomycetes > Pseudonocardiales > Pseudonocardiaceae > Amycolatopsis > Amycolatopsis sp. NPDC114503. The sequence goes on from NZ_JBVKDT010000004.1 coordinate 702,043, forward strand.
ACGCGGCGGGCGAGGCCACCGGCGGCCTGTTCTACGGCGACTATCCCGGCGGCGCCGCACTGATGCGGGCAGCGGTGTTCGGCCGTTCGGCAGGCCGCACCGCCGTGACCGAGGCTCTTCAGCGCAGCTGAAGAGCGTGCAGCAGGCCGGACGCGGACGGCCGATCGATGCACGCGAGGATCGCCTCGCTGCCCGCCCGGCCGTAAACCTGGTCAGCGGCCGCATGAAACCGCCGGACAATCTCGGCGGCGGTCATCGAAGGGAAGGTGTCCTGTTCGGCGATGAGCACTCGCCCGTCGTCGAGCAGGACACGCACCCAGGATCCGTTGCGAGCCGGAAATCGCGCCGTCAGCTCGGGATCCGCGACCAGCCGGGAGCGGGCAGCGAGCCGGTTCGCCTCGGGATCGGCCGGGTTTCGCCAGTTCCGGTCGAGAATTCCGCCGGACGCCAGCACCGAAGCCACGCTGAACTGCACGCTCAGCTGCGCGGCCACGACGTCGGCGATCGGGCCGCTGTTGTCGCAGCCGGGATACCGGACCGCCTGCTCGGCAAGCCCGATGCGGACGGATTCGACGCGGGCCGGATCGGGACGGTGCCGCCGCACGATCTCCTCGGCGAGCTGGCAAGGCCCCTGCACGTAGATGCAGGCCGGCGCGGGCTTGTGCACGATGTCGCGGATCGCGAAGCCAGGTCCCCCGGCGAGCCGGTGCGCCCGGCCCCGGGCGCCGAAGGCCGCGAGCAATCCCGCCTCGCCGTCGACCGCCCCGCCGGACGCGGTCAACCCGGCGGCCGCCAGCAAAGCCGACTCGACGCCGGTCCGCGCAGCCATCGCCGAATGCAGCACATGCTCCTGCGTCGCGGCCCGCGCCCAGTGGTTGAGGCCGCACGCCGCGTTGGCCGCCATGCCAAGCGCCGCCCGGGTCGCGACCTCGTCGAGAGAGAGCAGATGGGCGCACGCGGCAGCAGCAGCGACCGGGCCGAGCACGCCCGTGGGCCGGAAAGTCGCGGCGATTTCGGACGTGATGACAGCCGAGCCGAGGCGGCACATCACCTCGTAGCCGACCACCGCCGCGGACAGCAAACGCCCGCCGGACACCTCGTGCTGCCCGGCCAAGGCCAGCAGCGCGGGGAACACCACCATGCCGGGATGCGACGAACTCTCGACGTGCGTGTCCGTCCGGCCGGTCGCCGCCGCGGGCACGCTGTTGAGGTACGCCGCCGTCGGGGCCGCGGCACCGAGGACGAACGCGGCATCAGCGTCGGGATTTCCCAGTGCGCGCAAGGCAATGCGGCTCTCGCCGGAAGGCACCAGAGCCGCGGACAGGAAGTCCACCAGGCATAGCTTGGCTTTGTCGAGAACGTCCTCCGGCAGCAGTTGTGTGGTGGTCCCCACGCAGAAATCCGCCAGTTCTCCCACGAGGTCTTCGCCCATGGTTGATAGTATAAGCATGCTTACGCTCAATACGCATGCTTACGGAGGCGTCGCGATGCTCTACGAACTGACCCATCTCGCACTGAAGCTCTACACAGTCCCCAAAGCACTGCCCGCCCTGGAGGATTACGCCACGAACGCGACGGCGCGCGGCAGGCTGCTCGGCTGCTGGGAGACCGAACACGGAGAGATCGTCGGCCGTGTGCTGCTGCTCCGAGAGTTCGAGGACGCGGCCGCACTCGCCGAAGAACGGCAACGGATCCTCGCCAGCGCCAACCCGTTCGGGGTCGGCGAGCACCTGGACTCGTTCACCGTCAGCAGCTACGCGCCTTTCCCGTTCCTCCCGCCCGTGCAGACCGGGCACTTCGGCGACGTCTACGAATTCCGCACCTACGAACTCAAAGTCGGCGGCCTGCCGCCCACCATGGCCGGCTGGGAGGCCGCGCTTCCGGAACGCACCAAGCTTTTCCCGCTCACCACAGCGATGTACGGCCTGGACGGCATCCCGCGCATCACGCACATTTGGCCGTTCCCCAGCCTCGACGGACGCCTCGCCATCCGCCGCGAGTCCTACGAACGGGGAATCTGGCCGCCGGAGAACGGTCCGGAGAACATCGCCCGGGCGACTTCGAGCATCGCCATCCCGACGGCTTTCTCACCGCTGCACTGAACTGAACGGCCGGCGGGCGCGGTTCGTCTTCTCGAGGTGCTTCGGCCGCGGGTCGGTCCGCTGGGCCTTGACGTTGACAGCACCAGGAACGTTCACGCGGCCACGACCTGCCTGCGCACGGTTCCGGGCTCGATCAGCAACCTGAAGCTGCCTCAGGACGTCGCGTGCACTCGTCGAGGAACGAATCGACATATCGAGCGAGGCCAACCACGCCAGCATCGATAGCGGCCAGCGCGGTATCGCCGCTACCTCAGTAGACCGGCAAAATCGACGCTAAATCGCCCCTGCTTCCGGACAGAAAAAAGCCCAGGTCTAAGACCTGGGCTTTGGCTCCCCCGCTTGGACTCGAACCAAGAACCGTCGCCGCGGACTACTCCTGGCAGCCCGCGCACGCCCGGACGCGATGATCGCAGCTTTTGGAAACGGTGCCGTTCCCTCCGGAGCAGGCGCGTCCAGTCGCGTCTGCGCACATCCGGGAGCGTGGGCACCTTTCCCGTCTTCCCCGATCTGCAATCCGGCCGGCGTGGTCTCAGCCGTCGCGGTTGCGGTGCCGACGATGGGCGTCGAAGGTTCGCCGAGGAAAGGACGAACTCCGCCGAAGCCGATGCCCAGCTGTGCCGTTCGGATGGACGGGCCAGCAGTCGCCATCCGCCGCGCTAGGCCTCAGCAACGACCAGCAGGCGCACGCATCCCGCTTGTGCCGCCGCCAGAATCAGCCCGACCGCGTCAAATCTTGCTTCGGCGAAGATGAAACTCCTACCAGCGAGCGCTGACCGAGGACCGTCATTCAGCGAGGCACACAGATCCGCGTCGCCGAGGCGAGGCCGCCCGAAAACCCGATACCGACGCGCTCGCCAGTATCGGTTGCGTGCACTGCACCATGCCTGTGCTTATGCCGTGCCCACCAGCACTAGCAACGCCGGCACCACCTTTACCTATGTGCGCGCTGATATCCACGAAGTCGCCGCCGCACTCGCAGCGCTGGCCTGAGAACCACAGCCACTCGCAGCCGAGGAGACCAGTGCCCCCGCCGAATCCGCTGACCTCCGCGCAGCCCGGGTCACCTGCCTCTGCTGATTGACCCGATGGTCGTTGCGTTACTGCCGAGACGGCGACCAGCTGCGACGGAGGCCCGCCACGCGAGTCAGTGGTCGAGTTCCTCGAGCAGAGCACGGGCGTCCAGGTCACCCCATTCCGCGCCTCGCTCCAGCACGGCCCGGGCCTCCGCATCGCGGCCGAGTTCGGTCAGCAGTTCTCCCAGCCCCAAGCTCCAGCCGGGTTCGTCGGCTTCGAACGCCAGCCAGAACTGGCGCTCCGCGGCGGCCACGTCTTTCTTGTCGTCCCAAAGGAACCATGCATACGCTTGATGCGCTTTCCTCGCGCCGGCCGCGATCCCGCGCCGGAACAGAGCGTCCGCCTTGTCGAGCTGACCGGCTCGTGCGTAAGCGACAGCCAACGCTGGATATACCGACGGCCGTTCGGGGTCGGCGTATCGCTCCCCCGCCTCAATCGCCGCAGGCAGGTCCGACAAGTTGTCGGCATACGTCGCGACAAGATTCCCCGGGGCCAGCACATCGCCGTGGTCGCACGCCCGCCGCAGAACCTCGACAGACTCGCGGTAACGCTCCTGCTCGCGGAGGAATACGCCGTAATCGTTGAGTGCGGAAATATCTCCCGCTTCGATCGCGGCCCGGTAAGCCCGGTCAGCGGTCCTTGCCTTGCCGACGTCGGAGGCCAGCGAAGCCAACAGGCTCCAGAGGTCGGTCCGGCCTCGCTTGACCGCCTTCTTGATCAACCGGACCGCCGCCGCCGGGTCCGGAGAGCCCACCAGCGCATATGCGAGTTCCCGGAGAGCTTCCGGCTCGTCGAGCTCGACGGCCTGCTTCAACAGGGCGATGGCTTCATCGTTCCGCCCTTCGTACCGAAGGTCGATCGCCCGGTCGGTGAGCGGACTCTCCTGCGAGCTCAACGCCTGCTCCTTCATCGACAGCTGCCCGGTCACGGCCCAGACGCTGCCCACTCTACGGCGCGGTGGCATGGGCGAGAGAACTCAGGTCCTCCCGCCCGTACCGCCGTTTACCAGCTGAACGCCATGCCGTGGTGACCGCGGTTTCGCTTGTTGGGATTCACCGGAATGTGCCGACGACCACCATGTTTGGCGGCGTTCTGGTGCTTGTCCGAGGTCGACTTGCTAGCTCCCTTGTGATGTGGGTTCCGCCCGGACTGGTTCAACGAGAGTTTCTTCTTCTTCGCGAAGGCAGTCCGCATGGCGACCCGTGCCTTGCTCGCCTTGCTGCCGAAGCGGGCAACAGCGCGGGAGCCCGCCTTCGCTACTCTGCTGACGACCTTGACCGCTGTCACCGCGGCGCTTACGTACTTGGCAGCTCCCATGGTGACGGCGCTGGCCGCATACATCGCCGCGCGGCCCCAATTCCCCTGAACCGCGTTGCCGACAGCGGCGACCCCGCTGGCGATGGCTCCGATCGGGCCGGGAACCCAGGAGACCACCTCCGCGACCTTCGTGACGGCGCTGATCAGCGAACTGAACCAGCCGTGCCCGTCCAGGTCGAGGGCGTTGATGGGGTCGCCGGCGACGTAGTCGTAGTCGTTGGCGGAGCCGCCTTCTTCGGGGTCGACGGAGAGGAACCGGCCGAGGAGCGGGCTGTAGGGGCGGGCGCCCATCTGGATGAGCGACAGTGCGCCGGTGTGCTCGTAGGGTCGCTGATACTGGCCGAGCCAGCCGTAGTCCATCGAGCCTGGCGAGTTGTCCGGCACGTTCTGGGTGTCCACCGCGCCCGACGGGGCCAGGGGCTGGCCGTAGGGGTCGTACGAACGCAGTTCGCCGACCTGGTGTCCGGCGGCGTCGGTGGAGAGGACGAGGTCGCCGCGGACGGACGGATGGTCGTAGTTGGGCGTGAACGAGCCGTCATTGCCGAGTTTGCTGGTGTAGAGAACGCCACCGGGCAGCGCGAGCGACAGCGAAGTGAGGCGGTTGTCGGTGTTCAGGGTCAGGTCGGGGGTGTCGCCGTCGCCGGTGAAGCCGTATCGGGCGACGGTGTTGTTGTCGCAATCGCGGGGGTCACGGCGGACGATGCGGTCGGTAGCGTCGCGGGTGTAGGCGATGTCGGCGTTGAGCGCCGGGGCCGAGCCCGTGGTGCGGGCTCCGGTGTTGCGGCCGGAACCGTCCCAAGTGAGGGTCGTGGTGCTGCCGTCGGCGGCTTTCCAGCTGGTGGTGTTGCCGTCGGCGTCGTAGGTGAACCCGGTGAGCGCGGCGGCGCCTTCGGTGGACAGGAGCCGGTCGGCCGCGTCGTAGCAGTAGCGGGTTTCCGCGGTGCCGGAGGCGGTCTGGTCGAGCAGGCGCATCCGGTTGGTGTTGAGGCCCGCGTTGGCCTGGGTGCCGGTGGGGCAGGTCGCGGATGCGGTGGAGGTGTAGTCGTAGGTGTAGTGGTGCCCGGTGACGTAGGCCTCGGTCAGGCGTCCCGCACCGTCGTAAACGTAGTTCGGCGAGTTGGGCCGGGCGTCGTTCCCGGCGAGGGACTCGTCGATGATCGTGCCGGCCGCGGTGCGGCCGACTTGGGACACGATGTGCTTGTTGTCGCTGGTTTTCCAGTCCAGCGACAACGGCCGGGCGGCGCTGTCCTTGCCGACGGCGCTCAGGCTGGTGCCGTTTGCGTACGTGACGGACGCGAGTTCGCCGGCGTTGTCGTAGGCGATGCCAGCAAGCACCGTGCTGTCCAGCTTCTGGCTCTGGACGCGTCCGGCGTCGTCGTAGGCGAAGGTGAGCGTGTGCGGTGCGTCCGCGCTGTTGGGCGGGGTGATGGTGCTGGAGGTCGCCCGTCCCGCCTGGTCGTAACCGGTGACGGTGCGTACGCCGTTGACGTCGGTGTAGGCGACCGCGCGGCCGAGCAGGTCGGCGGTCGTGGTGATGGTGCCCTGCTCGTCGGAGACCGAGGTGGTGAGCGGGTCGCCGCCGACGGCGTAGTCGTGCTTCACAGTGCGTGCCGGCGACGTCGCCGACGCGGGGACCCGCTCCTCGACGGGCCGGTCGCGGTTGTCGTAAACAGTGCAGGTCCAGTCGCCGCCGGTGGCTTCGGCGACTACCCGGCCGCTGGCGTCGTAGACCTGTTCGTCCACCCGTGCCGGGCCGGTCGCCGGCGCGGTCGAGGTGACCAGTTTCGCCAGGCCGCCCTGGTTCACCGGTGCGCTGCCCGCGGCACAAGGGTTGGCGCGGGTTTCGGTGTCGCCGTAGTAGGCGTAGACGGTCTTGGCGCCCGTGGCCATGGTCTTCCCGGTCTTGCGCAGGAAGCCGGTGCCGGGGGTCTCATAGGAGACCGAGCCGTTGATCTTCAGTCCTGCCGGGTTGCCCTGCCCGGACGTGGCCAGGCCGTAGACGGGGTCAAGACCGTTCTCGTCGAACCGGGTAGTGGCGGCCTTGTCCGGCACGCCGTCCGACTCCGACGCTGTCGTGGAGGTCTTCAGGCCGTAGCGCGGGTGCAACGCGCTGCCTGGAATGAGTTCCTCGGCTTTGCCGGGTGCGATCCAGTCGAGGTCGAGTTTGGCGTAGCCGCCGTTGTCGTAGTAGTCGACGCGGATCTTCTTGGCCTGGCCCGCGGCGTCGCTGTGGACGGTCGCTTCGCGCCAAGCCGGGTTGCTGACCTGCCAGTAGTCCATGACCAGCTGGTCGTCGATCCACATGCGGATGCCGTCGTCGACGTTGGCCCGCAGCTTGTAGTCGCCCGCGGCGGGGAAGACGATGTCGCCCGTCATGCGCAGGGAGAACGAGTCCGCGCTCAGCCCGGGGACGACGTCGTTGCTGTACTCCCACGGACTCTTGATGCTGCCGTCCGCCGGGCCGATTCCGGTGCGCCAGACCTTCGGCGCGCCGGAGAGGGTCGGGTTGTCGTAGAAGGCAGCGGCAAGGCCGTTGATGCCTTCGTCATACCTGGTGTGGCCCTGCGACATTCCGCAGGTGCCGTTGGGCTGCTGCCCGGTGAAGCAGGACGCGGGCGCGGGACCGTAGGAGTCGGTGGGCCGGTCGGCGTAGTCGTAGACCGTCGTCGTCTTCCGCCCGGCAGGGTCGGTGGTCGACAGCGGCAGGTCCTTCGGATTCCACTCCTGTGTCGACGTCTTGCCAGCTGCGTCTGTTGTGGACAGTGTGCGGTCGGCGTCGTCGTAGGTGACCTTGCTCGCGAACCCGGTGGCCGGGGTCAGTCCGGCGGTGTCGGTGTAGCTGGTGCGGTTGGCGGGGTCGTAGCGGTAGGTCGTCTTCGGGCGTGGCTGTCCGGGTGCGGGGGCGGGTTCGGTGACGTTGGTGACCTGGGTTTTGCCGTTCTGGCCCGCGTATCCGATGGTGGTGTAGTAGTCGATCAGGTTCCGGCTCGCCGGGTCGGCCGCGACCCAGTCCGCGGCGAGCGGGCTGCGGACAGCGGTGACGCGGCCGCCTTCGTCGTAGAGGTAGTCGTTGCTCTCCGCACCAGGGTCTTCGATCCGGGCGAGGCGGCCCTGGACGTACCAGAGTGCGGTGTCGGTGCCGTCCCAGTAGCTGACGCGGCACAGCATCTGCGACGGCGGCAGCGCGTCCGCTCCGGCTGGGACCTTGATGCTGCCGTAGCAGTCGTCGCCGGCGCGGTTGTAGTGCAGCGTGTGCGCGCGGCCTGAGACCGGGTCCTTGATCTGAGTCAGCCGCGCGGGCGCGCCGGTGTAGATGTTCTGCAGCGCGGCGGGTTTGCGCGAGTCGACGGCCGAGGATTGGGTGTCTAGCTTGCCGTCGGCGCGGAAGGCGAACACGTCGCCGCCGTCGTGCAGGGTGACCCGGCCGCTGGTGTCGAGGGCGAGGACGCCGTCTTCATTGTCGGGCGGGGTGTAGCCGCCGGTGCTCTTCTTGGTCCAGGTGTGCTTGGCGCCGGTGGCGTCGGTGAGCACGATGTTCTGGTCGGTGATCTTGGCTTCGGTGTAGCTGGAACCGTCACCGTCCAAGTCTGCGGAGAGGGTCCATCCCTGCGGGAGCGCGGGCAGGTCGTTGGTGAACAGCCAGTCCGCCGGGACGATCTGCGGCGCGACGGTCGTGTTGTCGGCGGTGCGGACAAACAGCCGCATCTTCGCCGCGCCGGTGGCTTCGGCGTTCTCGACCTTGATCGGCACCCGCTGCCCGGCGGTCAGCGTGACGTTGGTCGACTGGGTCCAGTTGACGTCGCTGGGGACACCGACGTCGTAGACCTTCGCGCCGTTGACCCACACGACCGCGCCGTCGTCGTGCACCCCGGCGAACTGATAGGTCCCGGCGACCGGGGCCTGGAAGAAGCCTTCCCAGCGGGTGACGAACCAGTCCGCGGGAAGCGCGGGCGGGAACGGCGAGTCGGTGCCCCAGTCGACGTTGACCTGCGGCTCGGTCCGCACCAGCACCGGCTGCTGGGCATCGTTGATCAGGCCGTTGTGCGAGAGGTCGACGAAGTAGGAAGCCTTGAGGCCCTTGGTTTCCCGCTGCTGGGAGTTGAACGTGAAGCTCAGCCCGGCGTTGCCGCCGACGGTGGTGAACGACGGGCTCTGCTGCGACAGCGACGCGTTCCCGTTGGCCAGGTTCACCGTGACCGGGCCCGCATCGTCGGTCGGAGACGGGCCGTGGTCGCCGATGCGCTGGTCGGCTTTCAGGTGCCCGACCCAGGTCGGGGTGATCGTGGTGGAGCCGCTGAACGTCATCGCCTGCCAGGTGTAGGCGACGCCGTCCTGCAGGACCCCCGGCGGGATCGTCCAGGTCGGAGTCGGCAGGCAGCCGGACTCGACGACCACGCCGGACTTCGCGTCCGAACCCGTCGCGACGCGGAAGCAGTACTTCACCGCGTCGCCGTCCGGGTCGGTCACCGGCTTGACCGACAGGGTCGGGGTGAGCGTGGTGACCACCGAGTTGTCCGCCGGAGCGACCAACGTCGTTGCGGGAGCGGGGCTTCCGGTGTCGACGGTCAGGGTGGCGTTGAGGTTCTTGTACGTCCAGACGCCCGGGTTCTCCGCGCCGGTCAGCATGAAGGAAACGTTGCTGTCGCGGGCGTTGACCCGCTCACGCAGGAACGTGGTCAGAGCCTGGCTGGAGAACGAGCCGACATCCCCGACCAAGCCGCTGGCCAGGAACGGGCCGACACCGTTGAAATTGTTGTCCGACGCGTGGAACAGGTTCGCGTTCCACGTCTTGACCGAGCCGACCACGCTCGTATTGCGGGTGACGTCCACAGTCGCGCCGACCACTGTCTTGCCCCACAACGGCGCATAGTCGAAATGCGCCACCGTCCGGTTGTAGGTGTCGCCGTTCGCCTGGCTGTTGCCGATCCGCAGACCACAGTTGGTGCAACTGCTGCCGTCAGACCGGAACGAGTAGGAGTACTGCACCCCGAACGTCACCGTCGGGTCGACCGACACCGGGTAGACGCGCTTGGGGTCCTTCAGCCAGTTCGCGTCGACCGAGACGGTCAGCCACCACTCGTCGCCGGTCTGCTCGAGACCGTAGGCGCCGCCGGTCATCGCCGGTGCGGTTTCGCCCTTGCCCGCCGAGTCCCAGGTTTCCACCGGCGGCAGCACGATCTTCGCCTTGCCGTCCTTGTCCAGCAGCGAGACCGATCCGGCCTTGGCGTCGAGCTTCGGCGTCAGACCGCCGGTGTCGAGCTTGAATCGCCAGCTCGACCGGCCGTCCGCGGGCGGGCGCTTGAGCTTGATGGTCTCCTTCACCGCACCCGGCGTGACCTCGTACTCCAGATCCGTGCCCGCCGCGACCTCGGGATAAGTCACCGAGTCGCCCTTCACCGCAGCCTGCGAGGGAGCCGCCTGATCCAGCGCGAGACTCGCGGTATGCCCGGCCGACTCGACCTGCAACACCGCCGGGTCATTCGCCTTGCCCGCCAGCGACGGGCTCAACGGATGCTGCTCGGCATCCGACCGCTTGGTCGCCGGGTCGGCCTTCAACGTCGTGTCGACCGGCTGCCACGCGCCCTTGTCGTCCTGCACGTTCATCGGCTGGTTCGACTGCCGCACCGAACGCGTGCCGTCCGGGTTCTCGTACTCCGTCGCGAACATCGACCGCGACACCGGCTTCGAACGCTGCGGATCGAAATGCGTGCCAGCGCCGCCGTCCAACCGCGACAGCCCGGAGAAGTCCGCGCTCGACGGCTTCGCAAGCTGGGGCGCGCTCGGCGGCGGCGACGGCAGGAACGGGACGTCGTGCGGATCGACTCTCGCCGGGGCCTCCGCTCGCTTCGCGGGTGCGGCGACCGCTTCCGTGGTGCCGGCCAGCAGCACCGCGATCAGCAGCACCAACACAACTCTGAGCACCTGGCTCTTTTCGGCAGCACGCGACAACCTGCGCACGACGAATGTCCCTCCCCGCGACGCGAACTCCAGCTCGCGCCAACCCGAAAGCCCGGCACCGACAGCGCCGCGCAACACCGGCCGGAAGCGTTCATGCCCGTTGGCCGGGACAGCCGAAATATCTCGTTCATCCGGTCTGCGAATCAGTCATCGCTTCATCCGCATCCTGTCGTTACATCCGGAACAGAGAGCAAGGACACTCTTGTCCAGACCACCCCGGACGCGGTAAAAGCAGCAGGTCACCCCTGCAGCGCACGGCAGACGGGTTCGGCAAGCAGCCGACCGGGTGACACCCACTTCGCCAGAAGAGACCTTGACCGTGCTCGGTTCGCCCCCGGCCGCTCTGCCCGCTGTCCGGAGATCCCGCAGCTGGGATGCATCGCCCGCTCCCAGCGCCCCTCCGCCAAAGCATGGTGTTCCCTGCAGTAGCGCCGACCATCGGACGCCTTCGGGATCGTGTCGTCCTAGGTGCAGCGGCAAGCGGCACAAGTCCGACGACACTTCGCGTCAGTCTGCGCTTTCTTGGTCGCCGACATCTCCACAGCGTCGGCAATCGCATATATCTCTTTAAGTCCGGAGCGGGACTTCAGGGTCGCGAGGGCAGGCTGCAAGCGGGCACGCGCCAGCCGACGCGACTTGAGCTCGGCAATGGTGGCCAAGACCGTCCGGGGCACGGTTTCGGGCGTGTAGACCGGCGTAGGCCCCGCGTCGTGCGGCCGACGGGTCACATTCCAGCGGGTGGCGGAGATCGCCGGGACTGTGCCCAGCGGATGCTGCAGTGTCGATGCGGTGAGGGCGAGACGAACCCGGTGAACGCGGCGCGGCCGCGGCGGCTTGAGGGGCGACAGGATCACGCCTTCACGGACCTGCGTGTACCCGCTGCCGGTGCCACGCACAAGGACCCCGTACAAGTTCTCCCACGGTGTGTCATGCGCCAGCACTTCGGGAAAGACCGAATCCGACAACTGGTCTCGCTCGGCCAGCAGCGCCAGCTCCGGTGTCTTCAGGGTGGGGCCGGTTGCAGCACTGCGTTCCGCGACCAGGTCGGCGAACTCAACGCCTCCGCATCGCGAGAGAATGCGGCAGGCATGAACGCGTAGTGCGCATTCATGCGAATTTTCCTGGAGCAGAACTGTAGCAGGTCCATGGCCCCAACGCCGCCGAGCAGTATTGAACTGCGCTCAGGTGCGGTCAACTGCGGCGGCCGTCCTGCGGGTTCTCGATAACCGCAGGTCAGGGACTTGCCCGGCCCACTCTGGCAGTGAGGGGGTCAGGGGTTCGAGCCCCCTTAGCTCCACCGTGACGAAACACCGCCTGCAGGATCAAAAGGTCCTGGCAGGTCGGTTTTTTCGCGGTGACATTTATGCAGCCGAAGTTCAGTTACCGTTCAGTAGCTGGAGCAACACTGGAGCAAGCCCTGACCCCATTTCACATTGGGCGCATGCTCCGCTCCAGGACATGTCGCCAATCGGACGATTGTCCCGAGGTTTCTTCGGCTATTGCAACCGACGCCTGCCGCGTGACCACTCAAGCGGCAAGCAAACCAGTCGCGGACCGGCCAGCGCATTGAGGCCGGTGACAAGTTGCGCACGCACCGCGGCCCGCATTGACATCAGCCCGCGTCGCCAGCCCGGTCCAGGAGCGCCGAAGTGTGCCCCGCGGACGTGGACCTGTCGAGTCCTGCAAGTGCATTCCGGAGGACAGGAGACCGTGGAGCGATCCGCGGAGAAGAAGGACAGGCCTCGCCGTCATGGTCACATGTCACGTGACCATGACGGTTGCCCAACTCACAGCCAGGGGCCAAGCTGCTCATGATTCTCGACGCCCTGGCGCGCAACCTGACCCAGCCAGTCATACCTGAGCGGGTCGCCAGCCAGGCAGCCCGTTCCAGTTTTCGTCGTTCGACCAGACCGTTAGCCGGAAATTTCCTTGCCAACCACGGGACATAAAGGACAATAACCCAGGGTTCGCCGTCCAGCAAGGAAGCCAGGCTTTAACGATAATCCTCATGAGGAAGCCACTTACCGTCCCCCAAATGCGTAGACGGAACCCGAAAAATTGGCTCCTCGTAACCAAAATTCATACGCATGATATTGTCTTCACCTGGATTGACAAGCACTTCCCAGATCACGTTGACGGCCCCACCCAGATGCTCGGTCCACTCAAAAGAACCTCGATCCCAGAATACCACCGGCCATTGATTCGGGTCAGCAGGCTTGGTCAGCCAAAAGAGCTTTCCGCCATCGGAGTCGTTAGCCCAAGGGAGAAGACCGCCAGGTTCGGGAAACAGCCGGTAATCTGTTCCCTCCATGAATTCTCCTCCCCCATAAGAAAATGCCCCGAGCACACCCTGGATGTCGTCGCGAACGAACGCGTCCAGGTCAGTACGTGCGTCAATGGGATTATTGAAGGAGATACTGTTGCGGAAGAAACCTGATGGAAACCGGGACATCAGGTCTTTGTAGTCGTCAGGGAACCCGATGCCTACAGCCCGCTCAACTTCCTCCCAACTCCTGCCTTTACGGATTCCACCAGTCCATCGGGAGACCTCGGCGAGGTCGTCGATCGATCGCCATGCTGATGGTTGGTTCATGTTTCCTCGCTGGTTCAACGAACGCGTGCAGTGTTGGGCGAAATGCTATCAGGAGCAGAAGTCGATCTTGGTGTTAGGCGAATTTCCGCTTTCGACGTTTTCTACGACGGCCTGGCAGCGGTAGCCGTTGTTGCCGATGGCATCGATGAAGATCCACTGCGGCACCGCAGCCGTGCTGCTGGGGTACTGGACCCTTACACGGTAGATGATCTCCGTGTTGCCGTTGGAGCCTAGCGCGTTGGCTACGGCTCTTTCGATGCCGCTGATGAGCGGATGATTGGTCTTGATGTATTGGTTGACGATGTTTTTCAGCGGACCTGAGGCGCTGAATCGCCGTGGGATCAGGTGACCACGCTGAAACTTCGCCCTGTCAAAACCGGCGGGATCTGCCCGATAGCTCGGGCCCTGCTTGGGGTTGACGACGCACTCAATGCCACCGACTGCGCGCAGGTTCGGTTCACCGAGGTAGGTGAACGGCTCCGGATCATCGTTGAGGGGAACGTCTCTGGGCATGGCACCGTTGGCGCACTCGTCGAATTTTTTCTTGTCCTTGATCGGGTCGAGCCAGAGGCCAGGGTCGGCGTTTACGCGGGGTGCGGGTTTCTTGAGCTCGTCTTCTTTGTCGACGACGGTGCAGACCTCTCCCCCGCCGCCGGCTAGTGCAGGTGCGCGGCATTTGATGAGGCTTCGGACGTAGTTGCGGAGGTTGGTGGTGATGCGGCGGGCGGCGACGACGGCGTCCTTGAACGACCGGATGCCTTTGACGATGCGGACGGTGGCGGAGACGGCGTCGGGGATTTTGGAGAGGACGGAGATGAACTTGAACAGGGGCAGGGCGTTGACGACGGTCATGATGCAGGCGATGAAGTCGCCTTCAGTGAAGCATTTCTTGGCGTCGGTGTAGCCGATGAGGTCGAGCAGGACCTGCCCGCCCTGTTCGGTGATGAACCCCATGAGGCCGGCGTTGGCCTTGGCTCGGTTGTTGTTGTAGTCGTCGACGCCTTGCTGGCCCTTTTCCTTGCGGAGGACGGTTTCCTCGTCCGCGGTGAGCGCGGGGACCTCGCTGTCGTCGTTGATCGCCTCCTCCGCGGCCTTGCGCTGCTCTTCCTCGTCGGCCTTGCGCAACTCCTCTTGGAGTTTGGCGAGTTCGGCTTGGATGTCCTTGGCGTCGTTGGCCGCGTTCTTCGCCCGGGTTTCAGCGTCGCGGGCGTAGTTCTCGGCGTTGGTGGCCGCGTCGTTGGCGTCCTTGGCGTGCTGCTCCGCCCGGTCTGCTGCCGCACGCGCGGCCTCGGCATCCCTGGCGGCTTGCGCTGCCGCCTGTTGCGCCGCAGCGGCGTCCGCAGCGGCGCGGGTGGCCGCGGCGGAGGCTTCGTTGGCTGCCCGGGTGGCGTTGTCGGCGGCGGTGCGGGCGGCGCGGGCGTCGGCTTCGGCCTGGTCAGCGGACAGTCCGGCCAGGGCGGCGTCGGCTGCGGCCTGGTTCGCTGCGGCGCGGGCGGCTTGGGCGTCGGCCTGGGCTTGGGTGTCGACGACGTTCGCGTCGGCGGCAGCCTGACGCGCCCCGGCGGCTTCCTTCGCGGCCTCGGCCGCAGAAGCCTGAGCATCTGCCGCGGATCGCGAGGCGGCGGACGCCGAGTTGGCGGCGTCGGCGGCTGCCTGGTAGGCGGGAGCGACTTCGCCCGCCGCGTTCTTTGCGGCTTCGGCGGCAATGCGGGCGCGTTCGGCGGCGTCGTTGGCCGCGGCCTGGGCGGCGTCGACCTGGCTGGCACCGGTGTCGCGAGCCCGGTTGGCGACGTTCTGCGCGAAGTCGGCGTCGACATCGGTACCCGCGAACGGAGCGGCCATACCAATCGCGGAGTCGGCCGGGTTGGCGATGCCGGACGCGGACTGCACCGCCGCACTTGCGGCGCGGGTGGCGATGCCCGCTTGCAGCGCGGCGGTCGAGGCCTCCACCGCGGAGGCGTTGGCCTCGTCCTGGGTGCGCTGCGCGGCCTCCAGCGCCTGTGCGGACTTGACCGCAGTCTGCTGGGCGAGGTCGGCGGCGTTGCGAGCGTTCTGCGCCGCGCGCGCTTCGGCAGCAGTGGCATCGGCTGCAGCGGCGTTGGCGCGCATCGCGGCCTGGTGAACGAGCGCGGCCTCGGATTCGGCGCGGGTGGCGTCCTGGTCCGCGCGGGCAGCGGCGGCCTGGGCTTCGGTAGCGGCGACCCGAGCCCGCTCCGCCGCCGCTTCCGCGTCGTCAGCGGCGGCACGGGCCTGGGAGGCTGCGGCCTGGGCGCGGTCAGCGGCAGCGCGGGAGTTGCTGGCCGCGGAGTTGGCCTGGATCGCTGCGCTGCGAGCGTTGGCCGCGGCGGTGCCGGCGGCGTCGGCGTCCGACCGTGCTTGCCTCGCGGCCGCAGCAGCCTGGTCGGCGTCGGCACGAGCCTGGTGCGCGGCGTTCCAGGCACGGTCCTTATCGGCCTGGGCAACCTCGGCCATGCCCTGTGCTTTTTGCGCAAGGGCCTCGAGGATCTCGGCCTTGCGGTTGAGGGTCTCCGCGGACTTCGCCACCTCGGCGGCGTAGTCCCGGGCCTGGTTCGCGTTGGCTTCCTGGGTTTGCGCGTCGGTGTCGGCGTCGCGGGCAACCACTTCCTGGCGGCGGGCGTCCTTGCTCCGGTCAGCGGCGATCTGTTCCTGCTGCTGGGCGGCACCACGTTTCTGCGCGGCGATGTCGGCCTGGCCTTCGGCTTCGCGGCGTTTCTGGGCGGCGACGTTGGCTTCGCGCACCGCGATGTCGCGCTGCTGGGCGGCTTCGCGCTGCTTGGCCTCGGCCTCAGCGCGCTTCGCGGCGGCCTGCTGCCGGTTGGATTCGGCTTCGGCGCGTTTGGCCGCGGCGATGTCGCGCTCGCGTTCGGCGGCGGCGCGGGAGTCCTTGACGTTCTGCGCGTGCTGCTGCGCCTGATGCAAAGCGGCGAGCGCGTCGGCGTGGGACTGCTTGGCCCGCGCGGCGGCGGTAGCCGCCGCGGCAGCCTGGTCGGCCGCGGCCTGTGCCAGCTGCTTGGCTGCGGCGGCGTTCACCTCGGCGTTGGCGCGCCACTGGCGGGCGTTTTCCTCGTGTGCTTTGGCTTTTTCCGAAGCGTCGGTGGCAGCGGCGTCTGCGGCGATCGCGTCGACGGCGTGCGAGGCGGTGTCGGCGGCTTGTTTCGCGGCGGTCGCGGACGCGCCCATCGCCTGCACGACCTTCGCCCATTCCGAGCCGTGCGGCATCCCGTTCTGCACCACGATGTTCGCCTGCGCCACCGCCGCACCCGCAGCGGCCTGCGCGTTCTGCGCGTCGGTAGCCGCGTTGGCGACGTGCCTGGCGACTTCGTCCTTCGCCCGCTGGTACAGCTCCGCGTGATAGCTGTGCCCGGCCTGGTCGGCGGCGAGGGTGTTCGCGATGTCGCGGGAAGTGTTGGCGGCGGCGGTCATGTCGTTCGCGGCCCGTTCCAGCGCACGGACCCCGTCGGCGTGGGCGGACAGCAGGTATCGGCGCGCGGCCATCGCCCGCACCGTGCGCTGAGCGAGATCGGACGCGGCCTCGGCCTCCTTGCGCTGCTTCTCCAAATCCGCCAGATGCTTCTCGCGCGCGTCGGCGTCGCGTTTCGCGGCCTCGAGATACCCGGTCGCGAAGAACTTCTCGATCGCGGCATCTCCCTGCGCCAGCGCGGCTTTCGCCGCCGCCGACACTTCCGGCCTGCCAAGGTCGGTGACCATCTGCACGTATCCGCGACGCCGGGCCTTGTATGCCTTGTCGAAAGCGTCGTTCTTGCGGTCCTGCTCGGCCGCGATGTCGCGTTCGTAGGCGAGGAAGTTCTCCCGGGCGCGGGCATCGCCCTTCAACGCCCGATCCACAGCCGCGTTGAACTCAGGGCCGCCCTGCCCGGCCAGCGGCTCGATCAGCGCGCGGTTGGCCGCGTCCGCGTCGGCTTTCCGTTTCCTGGCCTTGGCTCTGGCGTCCATGTTGCCGTGCGCGAAGAACTCGTCGATCGCGCCCGCGTCGCCGGCGTCGGTACGGCGCAGCGTCTCCCGCGCGGCGTCGCGGACCTCCTGGTCCTCGTCGTGGTCGGCGATGTCGGTGACCAAGTCCCGCTGCATCTGCTTGATCAGCGCGGCGTCTTCGGGATCCAGTCCCCCCGCCGCGGCCGCATGCGCGGCGACCGCAGGCGGCTTCTTGTCCGGCGGCTGCCACTGCCCGTGAGTCGCCGTTGCCGCCGACGCGGCGGCGGCGTTCGCGCCTTCCCCGGCGGTCACGGCCAGCAGGGCGGCGGTCATCGCGACGACGAGGCCCCGATGCCATCCGGAGGTCGTCGCGGCGTGTCTTCTTGGTCTTCTGGACAGTCTGCGCACAGCAACGCACCCCTCGTCGACAGAACAGAGCGCACGACACCGCCCCGGCGGAGCCGCGGAAGATCAGCGGAGAACGGGTTCAGGCGGGTTTCGACATCCGGTCGACCCCGGCCTGGGCCTGGCCCGAGACGTCGGTCCAGTGCACGGTCTGCCCGGTCGCGAACGAGCCCTCGCCGGTCCAGGCAGTGCGGTTCTTGTTCGCGGACGCGGTGATCGCGGCCCAGACCGGGGCGGTCTCCCCGGGGCCGTCTACGGCACCATCGGAGCCAAATACGCCGAATTCGGCAAGGAAACCGGTCTCCTCGGCTACCCCGTCGCCGACACCGCCAAGACCGCCGACGGCAAGGGCGAATTCATCACCCTCAGCAACGGAGCCTCGATCTACTGGTCCCCCGCCACCGGAGCCCACGCCGTCTACGGCGACATCCGCCTCAAGTGGCTCTCGCTCGGCGCGGAGAAATCCTTCCTGGGCTTCCCGACCAGCGACGAACTCCCCCTGCCCAAGGGCCGCCGCAACACCTTCGCCGGCGGACGGATCGACTACAGCAGCGAAAGCAGCCTCACCATCGCCTACTCCCTCGTCACCGTCACCGCCAAAGCCGTCGAATTCAAGGGAGTCCAATCAGGACGCTGCATCCAGATCGCCGGAGTCGGCAACGACGCCAAAGCCGACTTCGCCGGAGCCGAACTCTGGGACTGCTCCACCGCCGCACCCAAACAGATCTGGGACGTCGTCGACCTCGGCGGCAGCAAATACGCCCTGAAGAACCGCAACTCCGGCAAATGCCTCGACCTCTACGCCGCGGGCGCGGACAACGGCGCGAACATCGCCCAGTACACCTGCCACAACGGCGCGGCCCAGCAATGGGAAATCACCACCGCGCCCGGCAGCGCCGTCGCACTCCGCAACGTCGCCTCCGGCAAAGTCATCGAAGCCGCAGGCAACCAAACCGGAAACGCGACACTCGTCCAGCAATGGATGGACCTCGTCCACCCCAACCAGCAATGGACCATCATCCCCGTCTGACCCCACAACACCTCGATGAGCCGGTCGCCGCCACTGTGCGCGGCGACCGGCTCTCGTCGTTCATGCAGAAGTCCGGCCCGACAGCGCGGTTACCGGTGCGAGCGCAACCAGGTCTCCGCTCCCGCACTGCTCGCCCCGGCGGACGGGCATCCCACGGCGACCGGGCCTAGAACCCAGCACCGCGCCCAGACAGCCATCCCCCGCCACGCGCGGTCGTCGGACAGCGTCATGCTTCCGACAGCCGCGTTCCCGTCGAACCGGAAGGGCTTCGAGCAGCCGGCGTTCACGGTCGCGGCGATGTGGGAATCGGTCTCCTGGACATTGTCCTCAAGCGTGTTGCCGAGACGGAGGACTTGTACCGATTCTGAGGTGCGGTGCTGAGCCAAGCCTTATGGCTGCGGCACACTGCGGTTCAGCGCGGTCTTGACCGTCCCCGTCCCGTGCTGTGGGCTGGCGACGCGCATTGCCGGCGGCGGTGGGCTGGCGGGTAGGTTGGCCGGGTGGAGTTCGTGGTTGCCGAAGACGATGTGTGGCTCTCCGTTTTCGGCGTCCTCCCACAGTTCGAGGAGGTATCGGGTGACGACCTCGTGCGAGAGGTCAAAGCGCTCGTCTCCAGGACCGAGGAACTCCACATCACTTGGGACGCATGTGATCGGAGCGTCCGCATCCGGTACAAGCGGTACGCAGAAGTCATCGTCGACATCTACCGGGAACACGCGACCCTGCTCACGATCGAAGCCCATGAAACCGGACCAGTCGTCGTGGTGGAGTACCGCACGGAAGCCAGTCACGGCCGGACACTCGTGCAGCTCCAACCGGCCTTCACGCTGAAGGACACCTTCCTCCGTGTCTGACAGTCCGCATCACCGCGCTGAACACGCCGACAGCTCGTCACCCAGAGACACCACACCCGCCCTCCTTCAAGACCAACCCAGCCCCCTCCACCACGCCGACTAGCACAGACGACCAACACAGTCGCCAGAAGAAAGTGAACGAGAACGCACCCGGTGCCAGGTGAACTCCTAGGTCACGAAGGGTCTTCCCCTCGCGAGCGGGGGTGGTCCCTCCGCTCCGACAGTGGTCTCTAGCGTCTCCCAGCCGTCCCCGCGCGATCGGGGCTGTCCGGAAGGATGAACGTCGAGCGTGACCTCGGGCGCGTTCTCCTCACGCAAGCAGGGATACGATCAGCCAGCCCGTGTTGCGGAGGACGTCCTCGCCGTGCTCCTCGCTAGAACCCAGTTGACATCGTCGACCTCTCCAACCGACAACCGAGCACAGACCGTCCTCGTCACCACGGGTTTGGGACAACACGTCCGCACCGCGAGGCAATGCGGTGGGCATGAAAGCATAATGCGCATTCATGCGAATTTTCCTGGAGCAAAGCTGGAGCAGGACCGTGGTTCCAACTACGCCGAACAGCCTCGAACCGCGCTCAGGTGCGGTCAACTGCGGCGTCCGTCCAGCAGGTTCTCGATAACCGCAGGTCAGGACATCCAGCTAACGCGACCCCCGCAGTACAGGACAGTGCCGCAGCACGACCAGCTGAATAGCTCGACGGAAGCGCTGCCTCAACTACTTTGACACGCTTTCCAAGAATGCAGTCCAGCAGATCATTATCCGCCCACTTTCACGATGCCTATTGACACAGGAAAAGAAGGCTCCGGCGGCAATCAAGCTAAACTTCGCATCTTTAGCTCGACCACCGCGCCCACACGGCACAAGTCGGCACCCGATCGCGGTTCGCCGCACGACGATTGACGTCCGAACGCCGGATCCCGGACAACGCACCATCCGGGGGTCACCACGCCTTTGCGACCTGTCCTCTTCATCGCTGCGATGTTTCACCCGCAGCCCGCATCGATCACTTCAACCTCACCGAACTCGACCCCTGCAAGGCCCGAACCGCGCAGCGATACCTCGAATACTCGCGGCAGCAACCTGCCCGCCCACACCGAACGCGCGCTCGATCATCAACCTAAAAGTGCCACAGGCGCTGCAAGCACGAGTCATGCGACGAATCGAGATCGAGCGGGATCAACCGACGCCAGGACCAACAGCGACCGACGCAGCCCAGCCCAACGGCTCCGAACGGCCACCGGCAACCGCAGCGGACCGCTGGCACCCCCGACAGCCGACCGCTTGGACGACCGTCAAAATCGACACTAAATCGCCCCTGCTTCCGGGCAGCAAAAAAGCCCAGGCCTAAGACCTGGGCTTTGGCTCCCCCGCTTGGACTCGAACCAAGAACCCTCCGGTTAACAGCCGAATGCTCTGCCAGTTGAGCTACAGGGGATCGTGCTTCGCCGGTCCGGATCTCTCCGGGCTGACAGGAAGAACTTTAGCCCATGCCGTTCCGGCCTCGCACAGGGGGGTGGGTCTTCGGCCCGGCGCCGGGGATCCCGCACGGAAGCCGGTTGTGTTGGACAATGGACAGTCGGAAGTCCTGCTGACGAGAGGTGTGTCCGCCGATGAAGAAGTTCCTGCTGGGCGTGGGCCTGGGGTACGTGCTGGGCACCAAGGCCGGCCGGGGACGGTACGAGCAGATCGTGCGCACCTACCGCAAACTGGCCGACCATCCGATGGTCCAGGGCGCGGCCGGGGTGGCGCGGGCGAAGCTCGGCGAGAAGTTCGGGCGCGGGAACGGCTGAGCGGGTCCCGGACAAATCCCCAGCTCAGGCTGGTTTTTCCAGGTGAGCGAGTACCGGCGCAGCACGTGCCGCCGGTATCGCGCTCCTGGCGGCAACCGCCGTGCGTACCTCGCGGTAGCTCATTCGCGGCTGCACGGCCCGGCATGCCGTCCGGGCCGTGTGCTCACGCGAAGAACCTTCACGATCGGCGCGGCCGCGATCGTCGCTGCCCGGTCCGTCACGCTCGCGTCGCGGGCCAGGCCGACGAACACCAACTCGCGGCAGGTCTCACATCCGGGCGAGAGCTGGCTCGAAATCCAGGTGGTGGACCGTGGCGACGGAGCAGATGAAGTCGTAGGCACCGAGGTCAGCGGAGAGAAAGTCTCCCTCGACGGAGGTGTCGGACGATAGCGAACGGGCCTGAGCGACCGCCTCCGGCGACTTGTCGATCCCGGCGGGCGACGTTCGTGTTCCAGTACGACCTCATTCCGGGATCTTCGCGACGAAGAAGATCCGCCGGAATTCGAACCAGGTCGTGCCGTCCGGGCGGGGCGGGTAGGCCTCGTCCAGGAGCGGAGCCAAGTCGTCTTGGAACTCGGCCCAATCAGAGTCGCCCAGCGCCGCGCGGATGGGGCGGAGCGCGGTGCCGGTGATCCACTTCAGGACTGCTCGCGGGCCGGAAAGTTGTTGTACGTACGTGGTTTCCCAGGCGTCGACCAGGCATCCGGCGTCGGCGAGGAGGTTCGCGTAGTCGCGGGGTTCGCCGACTGCGTCTTCGGCGCGCAGAGTGACCGAGGACAGCCGTGAAGCCCACGCCGGAGAAGCGGCCAGCTGACGGCTGATGGCGTGCGAAGGGGCGGAGAAGTTGCCGGGGACCTGCACTGCCAGGACCGCGCCGGCCGGGAGTTCCGTGGCCCAGCGGCGCAGCAGGTCCTCGTGGCCGGGCACCCACTGCAGGACCGCGTTCGAGACGACCACGTCGGTGTCCGGCTTCGGCGTCCACGACCGGACGTCGCCGACCTCGGCGGCCACCCCGCGCTCACGGGCCGCGGCGACCATCTCCGGCGAGCTGTCCATCGCCTCCAGGACAGCGTCCGGCCAGCGGAGCGCCAGGTCCAGGGTCAGGGTGCCGGGGCCGCAGCCCAGGTCGGCCACTCGACGGGGCGAAGCAGCCGAGATTCGCCCGATCAGGTCGTAGAACGGCCGGCCGCGCAGGTCGGAATAGTCCAGGTATTTTGCCGGATCCCACACGAGCAGCCTCCCGCCGAGTAACAGTACAGCCGTACTGAGTACGAGCGTACTGCTACTCGGCGCGGTTGGCCAGCTTCTCCGCGACCTCCGTCGCGACCGCCTCGACCAGCGCCGGGTCGGTGCCCGGGTCGGGACGGACCTGCAGTTCCACGCCGTCGCGACCGGGGACCTTGCGCTGGACGAACCACGCACCGCCCTCGGGGAACTCGTGCCGGTGCCGTCCGCGCACCGAGCCGTCGACCCGGAGGCGGACCTGCTGCGGCACCTTCCCCGGCTGCGGCAGCCGGAACCGCACCGGCTCGCGGTCGGCCAGCACCGCGACCGCCCCCGCCCGCCCGGTCTCCTCCGATTCGGTCAGCGCGAACACGCCGTCGCCCCAGGTCGCCTTGCCCACCAGGTGCCAGCCGACCCGCCGCGTCGTGCCCTCGCCGGACGGGATCCACAGGCCCAGCGACGTCACGACGAGGTGCCCGCCGCCCTCGACCGACGCCGCGGCGACCGGGTCCTCGCCCTCGTCCAGCTTGCCGGGGAACCCCGCGGGCAGCCCGCCGCCGAAGAACCGGTTCAGCAGTCCCACGTCACTCCCACCCGCTCGCCGCCTGCTCGCGCAGCGACTTCCGGTACTGCTCCAGCGCCACCAGGTCGCCGAACAGCGCGCGGTAGTCGTCCGGGGCCTCGACCGGCGACAGCCGCTGCAGCTTCGACTTGATCTCGCCGATCTGCCTGCCGACGAGGTTCTCCTGCACGCCCGCGAGCACGCCGGAGATGTAGCGCGAGTCCACTTCTCCCAAGGCGCGCAACGGTTCCACCGCCAGTTCGCTGAGCACCCGGCGGACCGTCCCTTCCGGACAGTGCCTCGACGCCGCGTCCAGCAGCGCGGGCCCGGTGAGCCCGGACGCCGCCCCTCCCGCCTTCAGCACGGCCAGGTGCACCGCGATGTACACCGGATGCGTGAACGCCTCTTCCGGCAGCGAGTCGTACTCCGGACCGGCGATCGCGGGCTGCTGCAGCGCGGCCTTGAGCGCCTCGCGCTGCCCGGCGAACCGCGGATCGTTCGGCGCGGGACGCGGCAGATCCTGCTTCTCGGGCTCGGGAGCCGGGGCCTCCTGCCGAGCCGCGCCCCGCCGCTGCTGAGGTTCGGCCGGACCGCGCCGGGCCGCCGCTCCGGCCGCGCCGCGCACCCGGTTGACCACCTGCGCGACGTCCTGCCAGCCGACCCACCAGGCGAGCTTCGAGGCGTAGCCGTCCCGGCTGGCCCGGTCCTTGATCGCGGCGACCATCGGGACGGTCTTCTGCAGCGCGGAAACCTGGCCGTCGACCGAATCCAGGTCGAACTGCTTGAGCATGCTCTTGATCACGAACTCGAACAGCGGCGTGCGCCGGGCCACCAGGTCGCGCACCGCGGTGTCGCCCTTCGCGATGCGCAGCTCGCACGGGTCCATCCCGTCCGGCGCGACCGCGATGTAGGTCTGCCCGGCGAACGTCTGGTCGCCCTCGAACGCCTTGAGCGCGGCTTTCTGGCCCGCCTCGTCGCCGTCGAAGGTGAAGATGACCTCGCCGCGGAAGGCGTCGTCGTCCATCATCAGCCTGCGCAGGACCTTCATGTGGTCCTCGCCGAACGCGGTGCCCGAGGATGCCACCGCCGTCGGCACGCCCGCCGCGTGCATCGCCATCACGTCGGTGTAGCCCTCGACCACCACGACCTGGTGCCGTTTCGCGATCTCGCGTTTGGCCTGGTCGAGGCCGAACATGACCTGCGACTTCTTGTAGATCTGCGTTTCGGAGGTGTTGAGGTACTTCGCCGAGATCCGGTCGTCGTCGAACAGCCGCCGCGCGCCGAAGCCGACCACGTCGTTGCCGACGTCGCGGATCGGCCACACCAGCCGCCGGTGGAACCGGTCCATCGGGCCGCGCTGGCCCTCCTTCGACAGGCCGGACGCGATCAGCTCCTTCACCTCGAACCCGCGGTTGAGCAGGTGCTTGGTGAGCTTGTCCCAGCCGCCGGGCGCGAAACCGCAGCCGAACTGCTTGGCCGCGGCGGCGTCGAAACCGCGCTCGGTCAGGAAGTCCCTCGCCGCCCGCGCCTCGTCGGTGCCCAGCTGCTCGATGTAGAACTCGGCCGCCGCCCGGTGCGCCTCGATCAGCCGGGACCGGGTGCCCCGGTCGCGCTGCACCGACGCGCCGCCGCCCTCGTAGGTCAGCCGGATGCCGACCCGGTCGGCGAGCCGCTCCACCGCCTCCACGAACGACACGAGGTCGATCTTCTGAATGAACTTGATGACGTCGCCGCCCTCGCCACAGCCGAAGCAGTGGAAGGTCCCGTGAGTGGGGCGCACGTTGAACGACGGGGTCTTCTCGTTGTGGAACGGGCACAAGCCCTTCAGGCTGCCCCCGCCGGCACGGCGCAGCGCGACGTACTCCCCCACGACCTCGTCGATCCGGTTGCGCTCACGCACCTCCGCGATATCGCTCTCCCGAATCAGTCCTGCCACGACACCACAATAGTTCTCCCCGCCGCCGCGCCGTGCGGCACACTCGGGGACATGAGCACACCGACCGCGCTGGAGGAGTTCGCCGCGGAGTTCGACGCCCACCGGCCGCACCTGATCGCCGCGGCCTACCGGCTCACCGGCACCCGCGCGGACGCCGAGGACGCGACGCAGGAGGCCTGGCTGCGGCTGTCCGGGCTCGACGACGCGGGCCGCGCCGGGATCCGCGACCTGCGCGGCTGGCTGACCGCCGTGGTCGGCCGGATCTGCCTCGACCGGCTGCGGTCGGCGGCGGTGCAGCGCGAGAAGTACGTCGGCGAGTGGCTGCCCGAGCCGATCGTGACGCCGTTCGGCGTGCCCGCGAGCGAGGATCCGCTGGAAGCCGCGGTGCGCGACGACGGCCTGCGCATGGCCGCGATGGTGGTGCTCGACCGGCTCAACCCGGAGCAGCGCGTGGCGTTCGTGCTGCACGACGCGTTCGCGGTGCCGTTCGCCGAGATCGCCGACGTCCTGGGCTGCAGCCCGGCGGCCGCGCGCCAGCACGCCTCCCGCGGCCGCCGCGCGGTCGAGGACTCCGACCCGCCCGCCCGGCTCGAACTGGCGGAGCAGCAGCCGGTGCTGGAGAAGTTCGTGGTCGCGCTGCTGGCGGGCGACATCCGCGCGGTCACCGAACTGCTGCACCCGGACGTGGTCATGATCGGCGATTCCAACGGCCGCTCGCGCACCAGCCGCCGGATGATCGTCGGGCCGGACAAGGTCGCCCGCTTCGTGCTCGGCGTACTGGCGAAGTACGCGCCGGGCACGATGGAGAACGGGCGGCCGGTGCTCGTCAACGGCGATCTCGGCCTGTGGCTGCCGCAGCTGCCCGCGGTCGACGGCTACCTCGCCCTCGACGAGCGCGTGCAGACATTCAGCGTGCGCGACGGCCGCATCGTCGGCGTCTACGACCAGGTCAACCCGGAGAAACTCACTCGCATCACCCGGCCGGAGCAGTAGTCCGTTCCCGCCGTCCGCGTTGGCCTGGCAAGAGCCGCGCCGACTCCATCGACCCTGGCAAACGCAGCTCAACCGCACCCAGAGCGCCGCCTTAAGTCCCCGGCAGCAGAATCTAAGTCCGTCAGGGTTCCCTTCACGGACCTTTCCGGGGTCAGGGCATCGGCACGCGGCAGGCGTCGCCCGAGGTGAAGCCCTGGTCGACGATGCCGAGCGCGCTGTTCATCCGCGCCCGCGAGTTCTCCAGGCCGATCTGATACGTCAGCTCGACCACGCCCTTCTCGCCGAATTCGGCCACCAGCTCGGCGATCTGCTCGTCGGTGACCGTGACGGCCGGGCCGGACATCGCGTCCGCGAGCGCGAGCGCCAGCCGCTCCTGGCGGGTGAACAGCGGCGACGTCGCGTACTCGTCGATGTGCTTGAGCCGGTCGATGTCGAGGCCGTCGTGCCGCTGCAGCATGGTGCCGAAGTCGACGCACCACGAGCAGCCGATCTGCGTCGCGACGCGGTACACGGCGAGTTCCCGCACGTTGGCGGGCAGGTGCTTCGACGCCTTCTCCGCCATCAGCTCGTGCGCGATGCTGGTCCGCAGCAGCCCGCGGTGGTGCGCCACGACGGCCATCGGCTCCGGCACCGCGCCGTACCGCTTCCCGGCGATCCGGTAGAAGAGCTTCAGCACCGGGCCGCCGTCAGTGGCTCGTTTGACCGGGATACGAGGCATGTCGGGTCCTCCTTCTGAGTGGTTCGAGGGAGGAACGGGACAGCCGCGCGAGATGTGACAGCGTCAGCGGCGCCCCGTGATCGGGCGCACATCCCAGATCCACACGCCGTCCACGAACTGCCCGGGTTTGCGCAGCAGGAGGTCGACGGTGGCGCGGTAGGCGTCGCTGTGCTCGCGCGGGATCAGCACCAATACGCTGGCGTTCCAGTAGCGCAGGTCCTCGATCGCCTGGTTCCGGTCGGCGTCGGTGACCTCCTGCGCCTGCTTCGAGTCGCGGACCCGGTCGAACAGCGTCGAGGTCGGCCGCTGGTAGGAGCCGTAGCGGCCGCGTTTGTCGTTCGGGCCCTGCGGGCCGACGAAGTAGCCCTCGGGCATCGCGTACCGCAGGCCGGCGTCCATCTGCCAGTGCAGCGGCTCCGACTCCCCCGAACTCGGCAGCGGCACCGGCACGACGGTGCCGCCGGGCGCGACGTACGTCTGCCAGGTGCCGTCGGCGAAGAACGCGGGCGTCGGCGGGCGTTTCTGCACGAGAAGCTGGGTCGGCGCGACCGGCAGCAGCACAGCCGCGACCGCGCCCAGCCAGATCAGCCGCACCGGCAGCTTCAGCTCGCCCTTCCCGGCCGCGGCGAACACCCGGTCGGTGGCGATCGCCAGCAGCGCGCCGATCGCGGGCACGCACGCCATCGCCAGCCGCGATTCCAGCAGCGATTCGAACAACGGCAGGTCCGCCAGCAGCTTCCACGGACCGGGCACGCCGGTGTTCTCGTGCAGCACGGTGATCTCGGAGCCGAGCGAAAGCCAGGCCATCAGGAACATCGAGATCGCCAGCGAACGCGCCACGACCTCGCGCCACAGCCACGCCGTGACCACGACCATCAGCACGATCAGCGGCCAGCCGAAGAACGCGTTCTCCTCGGTGCGGTTCAGCGACACCGCGGCCGCCGCCTCCGGCTGCCCGGACACCGACTGGGTCGCGAACCGGGTCATCGCGGCGGTGTCGTTGCCGACCTGGCCGTGCTCCAGCCCGGTGTAGCTGTCCGGGCCGAAGAACTGCCACCACAACGGGAACGCGACGACCACCAGCGTCAGCACCACCGCGATGCCGCCGCCGAGCAGCACCGGCCGCACCATCGCTTTGACCTCGCGGCGCCGCGAAGCGCAGTAGGAGACCGCGAAGATCAGGAAGCCGAGCGCGAAGATCAGCAGCGGCTCTTCGCCGAGGAAAATCTGGTACGCGGTGAGCACGCCGAGCCAGATCCCGTTGCGCACCGGGCGCTTGCCCTGCGCCAGCTGGATCACCTTGAGCGCGATGAACGGCAGCAGGAACCACGCGACGAAGTTCGGATGGGCGTTGGCGTGCGAGATCATCGGCGGCGCGAAGCCGGCGAACGCGCCGCCGATCGCCGCGGACACCCGGTGCCGCACCAAATGCCGGGAGAACACCCAGTACCAGGCCGCCGCGCTGCCGGCGAGGCTGCCGGTGAGGGCGATCGCCCAGGTGGCCGTCGGGCCGAAGGCGAGCGTGATCGGGGTGAGCGGGATGCCCAGGCCCAGCATGGCCGTGTTGGCCATCATGTTCACGCCGAGCGGGTAGTTCTGCAGTCCGCTGGTGAGCGGGTTTTCCAGGTGCTGCACCGATTTCGCGGTGACCGCGAAGAACCATTCCCACAGGTTCTGGTCCGACGCGCTGTTCCACAGGTAGCCCTGGCCGAGGTCGGCCCACAGGCCGCCGAACAGGAGCACGGAGAACGCCAGGTACGCGCCGATGATCCCGGCGTCGGCCCAGGACCGGCGCATCCGCGGTTCGGCGGCGACCGCGGTCGCGCCGGGTTCGCGAGGCGGTGCTTCAGGTTTAGCTTCGGGGTTTGCTTCGGGCCGGAACACGCTCACGCGGGGCGCACCACCCGCGCGAAGAAGTACACCGCGCCGGTTTCGGCGTGGCGGACGAGCAGCAGAAACGGCCGGTCGACCCGGACTTCGAGCGGGTCGCCGGAGATGAGCGACAAGGTGCGCATCTGGACCGCAGTGGCGGCCGCGCCCTCCAGGCCTTGTTCGTCCAGGCGCAGCACGGCCTGGTGCAGGATGCTGTCCACCCACAACGGCCGGTCGCGGGTAAGGCCGGTGAGGTCGGCGTCCTGGGCGAACAGCTCCCGGACGCCGAGGCCCTGCAACGCCCGTTCGAGGTCCGCGCGGACGTCGAGCGAGATCTTGGGCAGCGAGAGCTGGATCTTGTGCTGCTTCGGGCTTTCCAGCAGCCCGCGCAGTGCTTGCGCGTCGAGCGCGGCTTCGGCGCTGTCGAGGTCGCCGTCCGGCAGCAGGATCACCGTCTCGACGCCGCCCTCGGCGGTCAGCCGGACGACCTGCCAGCCGTTTTCGTGCGCGTAGCCGACAGATTCGTCCAGGTGCATCGTCGGCACCTGGCGTACGCCATCGGGAGTGTGGAAGTCGGCGTCCGCGGTGGCGTGCTCTGGGAACGGGTGCCGCCAGGCGGTTTTCAGGTAGAGCGCGTTGACCAGGCTGGCGCGCGTGTGCGGGTGGATCGCGCCTTCGGGCAGCAGCTCCGGGATCAGCCCGTGAGTGGTCTGGTCCACGTCGGCGTTGATCCGCTGGCGCGCGCCCTCGGGGTCGGTTTCGAACGGAGCGGTCTCGGCTTTGCCGCCAGGCCAGCGCACGAGCGCGGCCTGGAAGCTGTCCTCGACGGTGATCCGGTCCGAGGCCCAGAGCGTGTTCGCGACCGCCAGCTGGGCCTTGTCGCCCAGCTCGGCCGCGGCGTGGAGCAGTCCGCTCTGGTCGCGGCCGAGCACGGCGACCAGTTCTTCCGCGGTGCGTCCGCGCGCGGCCTGTTCGGCTAGACCGAGCGCGCTCGCCGCCG
Source organism: Amycolatopsis sp. NPDC114503 (assembly GCF_055633655.1). NCBI lineage: Bacteria > Bacillati > Actinomycetota > Actinomycetes > Pseudonocardiales > Pseudonocardiaceae > Amycolatopsis > Amycolatopsis sp. NPDC114503. The sequence goes on from NZ_JBVKDT010000004.1 coordinate 731,429, forward strand.
AGTAGGGCGAAAGACATGCGTCGGTTCCCGGGGGCGCGGTCGCACCGTGCAACGCCAGGGTGAAAGTGAGGTGGCTGTCCAGGGCCATGCGGCGACCGTACCGGAACGGGTGGTTCCGCGGCTCACGGTTCGGCAGGCGGTGCCGTTCCGTGCCGTCCGGTGTGCCAGCGATGCCATTCGTACGCCTGCGCGTCGGTGAGCGACGCCACCTGGTCCACCACCACCCGCAACCGCGCCGCGTCGTCTGTCGCCGCGTCCCACGCCGGCACCAGCAGCGGGTCCAGCGCCTCGGGCGCGCGCCGGCACAACGCCGCTACCAGCTCGGTAATGACCTCCCGCTGCCCGTCCTGCATCGCCAGCCGGCGGCGATCGCTCATCACGTACCGCAGCGCCAGCGCCTTGAGCAGCGCTACCTCCGCCCCGACCTGCTCCGGCACCGCCAGCCGCGCCGCGTACCGGGTGAGCGGGCCCTCGCCGTAGCCCGCGCGGGTGCCGGTGACCGCGGCCGAGGCGAACCGGCCGACGAGTTCGCTGGTGAGCCGCTTGAGCGCGACCTGGGCGCGCAGCGAACCGTCCGGCTCCGCGCGCACCAGCTCGGCGACCACCGGCAGGTCGAGCAGCTCCTTCGCCGCACCCTCCAAAGTGGACACCGACAGCGTGGAGAAATGCCGGGAAGCGGCCTCGGCGACCGCCGCGCGTTCCTCCGGATCGGCCAGCAGCCGCAACCGGATCCGGCCGGCCAGCACCCCGTCCTCGACGTCGTGCACCGAGTAGGCCACGTCGTCCGCCCAGTCCATGATCTGCGCCTCCAGGCACCGGCGCAGGCCCGGCGCGCCCTCGCGGATCCAGCCGAACACCCCGGTGTCGTCCGGGTACACGCCGTATTTCGGCTCCCCGGAGCGGCGCGGCCACGGGTATTTCGTGGCGGCGTCGAGACACGCCCTGGTGAGGTTGAGCCCGGCCGTCGAGCCGTCGGGGCCGACTGCCTTGGGCTCCAGCCTCGTGAGGATGCGCAGCGTCTGCGCGTTGCCCTCGAACCCGCCGCACGCCTGGGCCGCCTGGTCGAGCGCGCGTTCGCCGTTGTGGCCGAACGGCGGGTGCCCGATGTCGTGCGCCAGCCCCGCGGTGTCGACCAGGTCCGGGTCCGCGCCCAGCTCCTCGGCGATGCCGCGGCCGATCTGCGCGACCTCCAGCGAATGCGTGAGCCGGGTCCGCGGCGCGCCGCTGACCTCCGCGCCCTCGCCGGGGCCGACCACCTGGGTTTTTCCCGCCAGCCTGCGCAGCGCGGCGGAATGCAGCACCCGCGCGCGGTCGCGGGCGAACGCGCTGCGCCCGTCCGGCCGCGCACCGGCCAGCGCCGCGCCCTTGGGTTCCTCGGCCAGCACGCGGGCGCGGTCGTGCTCGCGGTAGCCGTCACTCACCCCGCCAGCTTAGGCGCGGGGACCGACAATTCAGCCCATCGTCGTGCCGAACAGGTCGTCCGCGGGCGACTTGGTGAGCTCGTAGAACAGCAGCGCCCCGGTTTCGCGGAAGATGTAGCGGACCTGCGTCGAGCGCTCCTGCACGATCGGCCCGCTGTGCGTCGGCGCGGTCCACGCTTCCAGCCCGAGGTCCTCGGTCATCGCCCGCGACCGGTAGGAATGCCACGGATCGCTGACCAGCACCACCGAATGCCACCCGCGCGCCTTCACCTGATCGGCGACCGCGCGGAGACTGCGCAGGGTGTCATTGCCCTCGCCGACCGGCAGCGTCGCGGCTTCCGGCACGCCGTGTTTGGTCAGCCACCGAGCGCCCGCCGTCGCCTCGGTGTAGTTGTCGCGGGTCTTCTTGCCGCCAGCGGTGATGACGGTCTTCGAGACGCCGTCGGCGTAGAGCTGGCGCGCCTTCTCCAGCCGGGCGGTGAAGATCTCCGACGGCTTGCCGTTGTACTGCGCGGCGCCCAGCACGACGATCGCGTCCGCCGGGGTGCGGTCGTTCTCGCGCGCGACCTGCCACACGCGGAACGCGGTACCGCCGATGACCGCGACGAGGGCCAGCACCGCACCGAAAACGATGCGGCGCACCCAGTTTCCCGCAGTGGGACCAGTCCACGCATCCATGGCGGCCATCCTCGCAGAACCGCTGCCGAGGGTCGGGAAGGCGCCCCGATGCCACTCTGAGTGGGTCCCTCGAGCCCGCCTGCGTACGTTCCCACTGCGGCCTTCGACGCGCTCGCGTGCCGTGGCATCGGGTGCATCCCCAACGCACCCGACGCGACGGTGGCGTATTCACTGCCGCATCGGAGTTCTTCGCCGTGCGCCCGCGCCCTTAAAGCCAGCCGCGTTCCTCCGACAACCGCACCGCCTCCGCACGGGTGCGCGCGCCCGTCTTCCCGATCGCCGACGACAGATGGTTGCGCACCGTTCCGTCGGACAGGAAAAGGGATTTCGCGATATCCGCGACCGTGCTGCCGTCCTTGGCCGCGCTCAGGACGTCGCGTTCCCGGGCGGTCAGCGGGCTCGTTCCGGTGGCGAGCGATTCCGCGGCCAGCGCCGGGTCGACCACCCGCAGTCCACTGTGGACTCGACGCACCGCCTCGACGAGCTGCTCCGGCGGCGCGTCCTTGACCACGAACCCGGCCGCGCCCGCCGCCATCGCCCTGGCCAGGTAGCCGGGGCGGCCGAAGGTCGTGCAGATGATCACCCGGCACGCCGGCAGCGCGGTTTTCAGCTCGGCCGCCGCGGTGAGGCCGTCCATGCCGGGCATCTGCACGTCGAGCAGGGCGACGTCCGGCGCCGTTTCCTTCGCCGCGGCCACCACCTCGTCGCCGCTGCCGACCTGGGCCACGACTTCGATGTCGGCTTCCAGGCCGAGCACGGTGGCCAGCGCCCCGCGCACCATCGCCTGGTCGTCGGCAAGCAGCACCCGGATCACGCCAGTCCTCCAGCGGGTTCGGCCCGCACCGCGACGGCGGATCCGTCCGGGCTCGGCTCCGGGACCTCGGCCCGGACGACCCATCCTCCCCCGGGCCGCACCCGCGTCGTCACCGTGCCCCCGACCGCGCCCAGCCGTTCGGACAATCCCCGCAACCCGTTGCCCGGCGTGACGTCCCCCGTCGCGCAGCCGTTGTCCTCGATCTCCAGCCAGTCGCGGCCCAGCCGCACCTTCACCGACTTCGCGCCGGAATGTCGCAGCACGTTGGTGATCGCCTCGCGCAGCACGGAGCCGAACGTGCTGTGCAGCTCCGCGCGCACGTTGTCCACCGCGTGCGGCAGTTCGGCCTCGATCTCCGCCGCGCGCAACGCCGCCCGCGCCCCCGCGATCTCGGCGGGCAGCGACACTTCCCGGTACTCCGTCACCGTCGCCCGCACATCCGACAGCGCCGAACGGCTCAGCCCTTCGACCTCGTGGATCTCCTGCACCGCCCGGTCGATGTCGCCGGAGCTTTCCAGCACCCGCCGGGCGAGCCCTGCCTTCACCGTGATCGTGGTGAGGCTGTGCCCGAGCAGATCGTGCAGATCCCGGGCGACCCGCTCGCGTTCGGTGGCGACCGCGAGCGTCGCGATCTCCTTGTTCGCCAGCTCCAGCCGCCGGATCGCCCGGATCAGGTTGGACATGAAGAACATCGCCAGCGTGACCGAGCCGACCGTGGTCACGTCGCTCATCCGGTCGGCCAGATCTCCTCGCGAGTACAGCACCAGCACCAGCAGGCCCAGCGCCGCCCCGTCGAAGATGACCGCCCAGGCGGCCGGGAACAGGAAGGCGAGCGTCGCGGTGGCGTAGAGCAGGACGTACGGGCTGGCGTCGGTGAGCAGTGCGCTCAGCAGACCCAGCACCAGCATGACCCCGCCGAACCAGAGCTTCACCCGCCGCGGCTTGCCGAAGAGCGCGGGGAACGCCGCGTAGCAGACGGCGTAGGCGTAGGTCGCCACGCCGAGCAGAATCCGCGCCCACAGCGGCCCGGGATGCTCGACCAGGCCGCGGGTCGCCGGGATCAAGAAGGGCAGGAGGAACGCCGCGGAGAAGATCGCCCAGCCCGGCCTGCTCGGCGCGCGCCGCGCATCCGGCAGCGGGTCGTCCCACCACGCCTCCCGGTCGCTGAGCGCGTACCGGCGGCGGACCGGTTTCCCGGTCGTCGCCTCTCGGCCGAGTGGCCACACGTCGTTCTTCCCTCCCCGCCCGGTCAAACCCGCGCGCTGTCCTTACGGTATCGCCTGACCACGACAATCCCGAGCGCCAGCGTCCACGCGCCGAGCACGCCGACCGCCGTCGGCAAGCTCACCAGCAGCTGGTTCGTCACCGCCGGCCGGACCAGTCCGAGGACCCAGTAGGTCGGCATGATCTGCGCGACGTCGTGCATCCAGGACGGCATGCCCTCCAGCGGGATCCAGAGCCCGCCGAGGAATCCGACGCCGAGGGTCACGATCATGCTGATCGGCTGCATCGACTCCGGCGTGCCGAACTGGCCCAGCAGCAGTCCGAGCAGCACCAGCGGAAGAGTGCCGAGGAAAATGCCGAGGAAGATCCGCAGCCAGCCCGCCGGGTCGAGGCGCACGCCCTGGGTGAAGGCGGCGATCGCCGGGACGAGAATCAGCGCGGGCAGCCCGGCGAGCATTCCGGACAGCGCCTTGCCGCCGAGGTAGCCCGCACCGGACAACGGGGTCAGACGTAGCTGCCGCTGCCAGCCGCCGGCCCGCTCGATCGCGAGCCGGGCGCCGTTCGTGGTGGCCGCGGCGAAGGTGCCGAACGTCATCATGTTGACCATGAGCACGCCCGCCACCGCGACGTGGTCCGGCGCGGACTTGTCGGTGAACACCGTGGCCTGCAACAGGAACATGATGACCGGGAAGGCCACGACGAAGACCAGGAACCGCGGCGAGCGGAACAGCCTGCGGGTTTCGACGACCAGGTAGGCGGGATTCATCGGACTGCTTCTTCCGTTTCGTCGGAGGTCAGGGAAAGGAACGCGCCTTCGAGACCGACCGCGCCGATTTCGATGTCGTGCACGGCCGGGACGGCGGCGAGCAACGCGCGCAAAGTGGTGTCGGAGTCCGAACTGGACAGTGCGACGCGTTCGCCGCGCAGTTCGAAGGACGTGACCGCGGGGAGCGTCGAGACCAGCTGGTCGCTGACCCCGGCCGGCAGCACCGCGCGGATGGTGCGGCCTCCGGCGAGGGCGCGGACCTCCGCGACAGAACCGTCGGCGACGACCTCCCCGGCCCGCATCAGCACCACGCGGTCGGCGAATTCCTCCGCCTCTTCCAGGTAATGGGTCGCGAACAGCACGGTGCGGCCGGTGTCGGTGAACGAGTACATCGACTTCCAGAACTCGCGCCTGCTGCCGACGTCCATCGCCGCGGTCGGCTCGTCGAGCACGAGCAGATCGGGATCGGACACCAGCGCGACCGCGAACCGCACGCGCTGCTTCTGCCCGCCGGAAAGCTTGTTGGCCCGCCGGTCGGCGATGTCCTCGACACCGGCGCTGCGCAGCGCGTCGCGCACCGGCATCGGACGGCGGTGCAGTTTCGCGACGAGACCGACGGTTTCGCGCACGGTCAGGTCGTCCAGCAGCGTGCCGCCCTGCAGCATCGCGCCGATCATCCCGGCGCGCACCGCGTCGGCGGGCGTCTGGCCGAACACCGAAACGGTGCCCTCGTCGGGTTTCGTGAGCCCCAGAATCATGTCCACGGTGGTCGATTTGCCCGCCCCGTTGGGTCCGAGCAGCGCCACCACTTCCCCCGGCGCGATGGTCAGGTCGACGTGCTTGACCGCGCGCACGTCGCCGTAGCGCTTCGCGATCCCGCCCAGCCGGATCGCCGCCCCCGCCGCGACTGCCTGTGTGTTGTCCATGCGGTGAAGCGTGCCGCGCTGGGGAGGCCGATACGCAGGCCGAGCGTCACGACCCGACCATGACAGGTGTCAGGGGGCGCCGGGGGCGAAATGCCGGACGACCCTCCCCCGCAATGCGGGAAAGGGCCGTCCGGAGGGGTTTTCGCGTCGGTCAGCAGCCGATCAGGCGACCGGCCAGGTACGACTCGACCTGGTCGATCGAGATGCGCTCCTGGCTCATGCTGTCGCGCTCGCGGACCGTCACGGCGTTGTCCTCGAGCGTGTCGAAGTCGACCGTGACGCAGTACGGCGTGCCGATCTCGTCCTGGCGGCGGTACCGGCGGCCGATCGCCTGGGCGTCGTCGAAGTCGACGTTCCAGTGCTTGCGCAGCCGCGCGGCCAGGTCGCGCGCCTTCGGCGACAGGTCGGCGTTGCGCGACAGCGGCAGCACCGCGGCCTTGAACGGCGCGAGCCGCGGGTCGAGGTGCAGCACGGTGCGCTTGTCGGTGCCGCCCTTGGCGTTCGGCACCTCTTCCTCGTCGTACGCGTCGACCAGGAACGCCATCATCGAACGGCCGACGCCCGCGGCGGGCTCGATCACGAACGGCCGGTAACGCTGGCCCGAGGCCTGGTCGAAGAACGACAGGTCCACGCCCGAGTGGTTCGAGTGCGTGGTCAGGTCGAAGTCGGTGCGGTTGGCGATGCCTTCGAGCTCGCCCCACTCCTGGCCGGCGTTGAACGCGAACCGGTACTCGATGTCGACGGTGCGCTTCGCGTAGTGCGAGAGCTTTTCCTTCGGGTGCTCGAAGTGGCGCAGGTTCTCGGCCTTGATGCCGAGGTCCTTGTACCAGTCGGTGCGCGCGTCGATCCAGTACTGGTGCCACTGCTCGTCGTCGCCCGGCTCGACGAAGAACTCCATCTCCATCTGCTCGAACTCGCGCGTGCGGAAGATGAAGTTGCCCGGCGTGATCTCGTTGCGGAAGGACTTGCCGATCTGGCCGATGCCGAACGGCGGCTTCTTGCGCGAGGCCTTCTGCACGTTGAGGAAGTTCACGAAGATGCCCTGCGCGGTCTCCGGACGGAGATAGTGCAGGCCTTCCTCGGACTCGACCGGGCCGAGGTGCGTCTTCAGCATCATGTTGAAGTCGCGCGGCTCGGTGTACTTGCCGCGGGTGCCGCAGTTCGGGCACGGCACCTCGGACAGGTCGTCCTCGGTGGTCGCCTTGCCGGTGCGCGCCTCGAAGTCCTCGGCGAGCTGGTCGGCGCGGAACCGCTTGTGGCACGAAAGGCATTCGATCAGCGGGTCGGTGAACACGTTCACGTGGCCCGAGGCGACCCAGACCTGGCGCGGCAGGATCACCGACGAGTCGATGCCGACGACGTCTTCGCGGCTCTGCACGACGGTCTTCCACCACTGGCGCTTGATGTTGTCCTTCAGCTCAACGCCGAGCGGCCCGTAGTCCCACGCCGACTTGGTGCCGCCGTAGATGTCTCCCGACGGGAAGACGAAGCCACGGTGCTTGCACAGGCTGACGACGGTTTCGATTTTGTTGGCGGGCACTCCACGCTCCGGACGCATGCGGGGACAGTTATCGGAAGGTCCAGCGTATCCGGCCGGTCCCCGGAGCCTCCGCGCAGGTCGGAGGTCACGAACGGGTGACCGGGGAGGCCGTCACGACCCGGTTGTCGTCGTAGCCCTCCTGTCCGCCGACGTAATCGCCGCCGCACGTGACGAGCACCAGCCGGTGCGGGCCCTCGGGGTCGAAGAGTTTCGCGGATTCCGCGGCCAGATCCGATTTGTGGATCGTGCGCGCCTCGTCGATCTTGTACTCCCACTGCTTGCCCGCGGCGTCGGTGACCGTGACCATCTGGCCGGGTTTCATCCGCCAGAGCTCCTGGAACGGACCGGTCTTGCCGGCCCAGTTGACGTGCCCGGACAGCAGCGTGACGCCCTGGGCGGCCCCGACGCCGGATCCCCACCAGGCTGCTTCGCCGAGACTCTTCGGGATCGGCAGCGCACCGTCCGCGCCGACCTCCTCGGGGATCAGCTTCGCCTGTCCGCCGCCGGGCAGCTTGACGGTGCCGGGAGTCTGTCCGGGATCCGGCTGGGTGTTTCCGGCCTGGCTGCTTCCGGGCTGGCCGGCGCCGACCTGAGAGGTGCCGGTCTGCTGCTGCGGCTGCGCCACGTCGTCTTTGCCGGTGAAGAAGATCAGCACCGCGGCGATGACGGCTGCCACGACTACGACGGCCGCTATGACGATCAATGCGCCGCGTTTGCGTGCTGGTTGGGCCTGTGTCCCCTGCATCGTGCTCCCTGGTCCGGAGGTTTCTCCGGGGAGACATGCGATGGGGCGGCGCTGGGGTTGCACGGACTTTCGCCGGGCTGACCGGAGCCTTCGCCTTCTCGGGCTGCTCAGTCCGGCCGGGAGACCAGATCCGCCGTGACGATCCGGTTCTCGTCGTAGCCCTCGGTGCCGCCGACGTAGTCGCCGCCGCAGGTGACCAGGACCAGACGGTGCGGGCCAGTCTGGGCGAACCAGCCGGGGGCCTGCGCGGGCAGCTGCTCTTTCGGGATCGTGGTCGCGCCGGTGACGCGGTAGAGCCAACGGCCGCCGGACGCGTCGACGATGCTGACGTTGTCGCCGGTGCGGACGCGCCACAGGTCGTCGAAGGGGCCCTTCGTGCCGGCCCAGTTGACGTGTCCGGAGAGCACCGCCGCGCCCTGCGCCGCGCCGAGGCGGGCGCCCCACCACGCCGCGTCGGCGAGGCCGCGCGGGATCGGCAGGATGCCTTTCTGGGTGATCTCGGTGCGCTTCAGCCGGGCCTCGGAGCCGTCGGGCAGCCGGATGCTGCCGGGGCGTTGCAGGCCGATCGCCTGGCCGTCCGAGGGCAGTTCCGCGGGCGCGCCGTCCTCGCCCGGCAGCGAACCGGCAGGCGGGTCGGCCACGACGGCCGGGTTCGGGGCGGGCACCCAGGTCAGGACGATCACGCCGGCCGCGATCGCCAGGACGGCGATCACCGCTGACGCGACCGTCAGCACGGTGCGCGGCACGGTCTATTCGCCGCGGGAACGGACGACCCGCGCCGCGCGGCGCCGGCCGAGCACGATCGCGACCGCGCCGAAGAGCAGACCGCCGCCGAGCAGGCCGAAGCCGAGCGGCAGGCGCAGGTCGTCGGACGGCGCGGCGGCTTGGGCGCCGAGGTAGCCGGCCGGGACCTCGGTGGGCACCGACGGCTGCTGCACCGTGCCCCCGCTGCCCGAGCCGTTGCCCGCCGCGGCGACGAAGTTCTTCGGGATCGAGCAGCTGACGCCGCCGAGCACCATGGTGGTCTGCACGTCGCTCAGCTTGGTGTCCTTGGCGTCGCGCGCGTGGGTGGTGATTTCGACGCGCCAGCCGGCCTGCGCGGTGACGTCTCCGGAGCGCCAGCCGTCCTGCTTGATCAGCTGGTCGAACGCGGAAACGCGAGACACGACGACGTCCGAGGTGGTCTTGCCGGGGTCGCTGTTCTGCACGCTCGTGGGCGAGCCCATCTTGAGGCCGGTGACGCTGAGCGTCCCGTTGGCCGGCATCGCGACCTGCTTCAGCGCGTCGTCCTCGCCGCGCACCCAGACGCGGGCGGCGGTGGTGGAGCCGGTGACCTTGCCGGGGCCGGAGCAGTCGACCGAGCTGCGCGCGCCCTCGAGGACCAGCATCGTGTTGTCGAGCTGCTTGAGCTTCTTGCGGCCGTTGTCGCGCAGCGCGTAGTTCGTCTCCGCGACCGCGGTCGGCACGTGGGTGGTCTGCAGCGCGGCGACGACCTGGTGGTCGCGGCTCGCGATCCCGGCCGGGTACGGGCTGCCCGAGCTGTCCCCGTACTTGCCGAGGTCGATCTCGTAGTTCGGGCCGAAGGTATTGCGCTCGCCGTCGTTCTTCGGCACCGCCACCCGATCCGTGCCGAGCTGCGACTGTCCGGGCGTGAGCGGGGACCGCTGGGTCTCGGTGATCAGCGCGCCGCCGTGCTGCGGGTCGCCGCCGAGCCGCACGGACGCCACGTTGGCGAACGACACCGGCCCGGTCTTCTCGTCGACGGCCTGCCCGGCCGGAGTCTGCGCCGCGGCGGCCGGAGCCAGTGCGGGAAGTGCCACCAGGGCCGCCACCGCGGCCTTCGTCACGAAACGAGTCATGTCTCCCCACTGCCCTCCGGCAACCCCGAGCGATCCGCCACTGTACGAGACGCGACGAAACGCCCCCGCGACAACCTTGCACCGTCCGCCACGACTTGCGAAGCCGACAAGCCAAATCTTCCCGAACTCACCCGATCGGGTCACGCGGAAGGCTAGTCCCCTCGCGACCCGGCGATCACCGAGCCCGGAGAAGGAAACACTACGATGGCGGCGACGGTTATCGGCAATGACATCCGGCTTCGGAAACGCCGCCTCCGGGCAGGCCACGGTTCGCGCCGTTGCCAGGCCCGGGGGAGGCGGGACGAGGCGGGCGGCGGGACGCGAGTGGAGGCAGCGATGAAGTCGGCACCTTCGAGCGCCCTGTCCGACGGCCTGGGGGCTGGGTCTCCGGGCGTGGGGGCGGCTGGTTCGGCTGGGGCGGGAGCGGCGGAGGCAGGCTCGACGGGTCCGGCCGGGGCGGACTCGGCAACGGCCGGGCAGCACGCGGGCCTGGCAGAGACAACTGTCGCAAGTTCAGCCGCGGCGACGACCGGCAGTGGCACGACCGGCACAGACCGCGCAGCTGCGGGCGAGACAGCCGCAGCACATCCAGCCACGGACGAGGCACCAGCGGAGCACGCGAGCTCGGCCCCCGCCGGGCATGCCGCTTCTGAACACGCGGACGAGCCGGTCGGCGGCGGGCAGGCGGAGCCGCCCGCGGACCCGCCGCATCCCGTCGACGCGGGCGGTGCGGACGCCGCGGCTGACCGGTCCCCCGGCTCCGGACCGGCGGGTCTTCCCCCGGGAGTGCTCGCCGACGCGGGCGAACTGCTCCGGGCGCTCGCCGCTCCGGTGCGGATCGCTATCGTGCTGCAGTTGCGGGAGGCGGACCGATGCGTGCACGAGCTCGTGGACGAACTCGACGTCGCCCAGCCGTTGATCAGCCAGCACCTGCGCGTCCTCAAGACGGCGGGCGTGGTGCAGGGCGAGCGGCGCGGTCGCGAGGTCGTCTACCGGCTGGTGGACGATCACCTGGCGCACATCGTCGTCGACGCGGTCGCCCACGTGCAGGAAGGGAAGTGACGATGTCCTCGGCCCCCAAGCCGGTCCCGGTGCCCGGCCGGCGTTCCACGAAGCAGCGTGCGGCGGTGGTCGACCTGCTCAGCACGGTCGACGACTTCCGTTCCGCCCAGGAACTGCACGACGAACTCCGCAAGCGCGGCGACGGCATCGGCCTGACCACCGTCTACCGGACGCTGCAGTCGCTCTCCGAGGCGGGCGAGATCGACGTGCTGCGCACCGACTCCGGCGAGGCGATCTACCGCCGGTGCTCGTCGCACCACCACCATCACCTCGTGTGCCGCGTGTGCGGGCGCACGGTGGAGGTCGAGGGTCCCGCGGTGGAACGCTGGGCGGAGAAAATCGCGGCGGACCACGGGTTCACCGAGATCAGCCACACCGTGGAGATCACCGGCACCTGCGCCGAGCACGCGAGCTGACCCTCGTCCGGCGCTCTGGGCCCGCCGGGCACGCGAGCCGACTCAGTCCGGCACGCAGGACCGCCGGGCACGCGAGGCGACCCGGTCCGGTCCTGCTCGCAGGACCGCTGGGCGCGCGAGGCACCCGGCCCGGTGCCTCAGGACAGCCGGGCACTCAAGCCGTCCTGGTCCGGCCCTCGTGGCCGCCGGGGGCACGCAAGCCGACCCGGTCCAGCAGTTCAGGACCGCGGGGCACTCAGGCCGCCCAGTCCGGCACGCAGGAACGCCTGGCACGCGAGGCGACCCGGCCCGGCGGCGGAACGGTTCCGGGGCTGGCCGGAGCGGCGTGCCCGTCACAGGAAGTTCGAGGCACGGGTTCCGGGGCGAGCGGAGTCGCTGCGAGGCTGTCTGGCCGCAAGGTTCCGCAACGCAGGGTTTCGCAACTCTGAGCCACTCGGGCCGATCGCGGTCGGGTTCCGTTCGGGAGCGGTCTCAAGCTGGGGAGGGCTTGAGCGAGCGCACGAACCCAGAACCGCTCCGGGATCGGTCGGCGAGACTCAGGTGCACCGGGCGAGTGGGCGCGGCGGGCCGCGTTGCGAGGAGGTCGCGACGGAGGGGGCGGCGGCATCGCTCCTTTCAGTATTCATACGGATCCTTGGGCGCGGTGATCCGCTCGACCGTCACCGGGACCAGGTCCGGTGTGTAGCTGTTGGCTTCGGTCGCGGTGCCCGGGACGATCTGGCCTGTGACGCGCAGCCAAGTATCGCTCGGGAAGCGGTCGGCGTCGCCGCCCTTGAGGTGCACGGTGACAGGGGCCGCGTCGGCTGCGCAGCAGCTGATCACCAGGCGGGCCAACAGGGTTTGGCCTCCGGTGTGGACGACGAATCCGGAGACTTCGACGGTGCGTCCGTTCATGGTGCCGTTGGCGTCCCAGCCCGCGCGCGTGACTACCTCGTTCATCGCCATCGGCACCACGGCTCCGGCGGGGAGCGGCGGGAACGCGGCTGCGGACGCGGTCGCGGCGCTGGCCGGCAGGCGCGCTTCGGTGCGGGTGACCGAATCCGCGCCTAGAGCGGGCGGGGCGACCAGGAACACCGCTAGTACCGGGACGACCAGCAGCCAGGCTGAGCGCGCCGGGTGATGGTGGTGGCCGTGTGCGTCCGGATGGTCGGCGGCGGCTGGTTGCCGGGTTGCTTTTGCTGCGGCGCGGGCGGTCGCGATGTCGCGGATGACGGCTGTCGCGCCTAGCACCAGCATCACTGCGCCGCCGGCGATGATCCATGGCTGCTGGGCTGGTTTTACGTAGCGCAGGTAGTCGCCGTTGAGCGCGATCTTCACCAGGGCACCGCCCAGAAGAATCAGTAGCACGTTTTGGGTTTCGCGCCTCATCGGACGCCTCCGAGGAAGATCACGCCCGCGACCGTGCCGCACGCGATCGCCACCACGAAGGTGACCGGGGCGAACCGGGCGGCGAAGGATCGGCCGAAAGTGCCTGTCTGCAGGGCGAAAAGCTTGACGTCGACGGCGGGGCCGACCACCAGGAACACCAGCTTCGGCAGCAAGGGCACGGCGGTGAGCGAGGCGGCGACGAAGGCATCGGCCTCGCTGCACAGTGCGAGGACCACGGCCAGGACTGCCATCACTACGACGCCGACGATGATCTGTCCGGACAACACTTCGAACCACTTCGCGGGCACGAGAACGTTGAGGGAAGCGGAAATCAACGCGCCGAGGACGAGGAAACCACCGGCTTCCACGAGATCGGTGCGGGCGGTTTCGGCGAAGACGCGCCATCGCTGTCCGGATTGGACGTCGGGCAACCGGCGCAGCGCTCGTTCGGTGATCCAGGACAGTTTGCCCCAGCGGGCCCAGATCCAGCCCATCGCCATCGCGGTGGCGAGCGAGCCGGCGAACCGCGCGAACACCATTTCCGGGCGGCCGGGGAACGCGACCGCGGTGGCCACCAGCACCACCGGGTTCACCGCGGGGGCGGCGAGCAGGAAAGTGAGCGCGGCGGCGGGCGCGACGCCTTGGCCGATCAACCGGCGCGCCACAGGAACCGACGCGCATTCGCAGCCGGGCAAGGCGACTCCGGCCAACCCTGCGACGCCGACCGCGGCCGACGCCTTCTTCGGCAACACCCGTTCCAGCGCGCGGGCGGGCACGAAGGCTGCGATGGCACCGCTGATCAGCACGCCGAGCACGAGAAATGGCAGCGCCTGCACGCACACCGCGACGAAGACGGTGGACCCGGTTCGCAGCGCGGGCACGTCGAAGAGGTCCTGGAGCTTGCTTTGCGCGAGGACGGCGACGAGCAACACGGCACACAGGATCTCGATGGAGCTGATCCGGAACCGTCGCGTGCGGGGGCGCTCCTCGGCGGCGTTGTTGGAAAGGGTTTCCACGAAGGCGATGATGCCAGCCGGGTCCGACGGAACCCCAGCCGCCGGTGTCGCGAGGGGTCCGCTCGCGCCGGTTTTGCGTGAATGTCACCCGATTGGGAGGGAGGAAGGGGTGGAATCGGGCGGGCGGCTCGGGGATGGAGAGAGGTGCGGCAGGGACTCGGGACAGGTGGGAAGGCTTGGACGAGAGGTGCGGCTGGGACTCGAGGCGGACGGGAGGCTTGGACCAGAGAGGTTGGCGGCGAAGCGGCAAATCGAGCAGGTGCGGGACAAGAGGGGCGTGTGCGGGGCAGAACTCCGATGCCACAACAGCAGAACGGCCGACCCGGCAAACCCGCAGCGGACCAGCGCATTGAGGATGCGGGCAGCGAAGGCGAATACGGAACGGAACACGAAGCGAAACAGCTCGCACGGAGAAAACCGCGGCGAACTAACACTTCGAGCGGTACGGCTGCAGACACAGTGCGAGACCGGAGCTGAGGCGAGCGGCGGAGCAGCCGCGAACGCGGAAGCCAGCAGCGAAACCAAGCAGACAAGGGGCCAGCAGCGAACTGGGCCGAGTCGCGAAATTCGGTCCGGCTAAGGAGATCTCCGTTGCAGGAGAAACAAATGCAGGTGAGGCATCAGCTACCTCCGCGTGCGGCCAAGGCGAGCCAGACGACAAAACCCGACAGGAAACAAAAACCGGCTCATGCCCGGCGAGCAACCCGCCGCCCGACAGAAACCCGGCTCAGGCCTCCACCCCAGGCAACTCCGTCCGCAGCTGCGAAGCAGTCGAAACCACCAGCATCAGCAACGTCCCCAACGGCGACGGGTCCATCCCCTCCGCCGGGAACGCGTACCGCAGCGTCACGTCCACCCCTCGCTCCGTGTGGCCGACGCCCAGCGTCCCGAACAGCCCCTGCCCGGCCCGCTCCGCGACCGCTACCGCCAGGGCCGGGTCGTCGGGCAGGTCCCAGGCCACCACGCAGGTCAGGCTGAGGACCGTCAAACCGTCGGCGAGGCGGGTGGCCTGGATGACGCACGGGACGTCCGCGTGGGAGAACGTGATCGCGCCGTCGTCGTCGACGTGGACTTCCAGGTAGCGTTCCAGCGCTTCGCGCGCACGGGTGAGCAACGCTCCGGTCTCGGCGGCTTCCGCGGTGCTCATTTCGTGCTCCCTGCCTGGTCCACCGCGCCGCCGAACCGGCGGTCGCGTTTGGCGAAGTCGAGGCACGCCTGCCACAGGTGTGTCCGGTCGAAGTCCGGGAACAGCGTGTCCTGGTAGACCATCTCCGCGTACGCCGATTGCCACACCAGGAAGTTCGACGTCCGCTGTTCCCCGGACGGGCGGAGGAACAGGTCGACGTCCGGCATTTCCGGCTGGTACAGGTACTTCCCGATGGTGCGCTCGTCGATCTTGTCCGGGTTGATCTTCCCCGCCGCGACGTCCTGGCCGATCCGGCGCATCGCGTCGCCCAGTTCGGCACGGCCGCCGTAGTTGACGCACATGGTCATGTTGAGCTTGGTGTTGTTCTTGGTCTTCTCTTCGGCGACCTGCAGTTCCTTGATCACGCTGGCCCACAGCTTCGGCCGCCGCCCGGCCCAGCGGATGCGCACGCCGATCGAACCCAGATAGTCGACCTGGCGGCGGATGGTGTCGCGGTTGAAGCCCATCAGGAACCGGACTTCCTCGGGGCTGCGCTTCCAGTTCTCCGTGGAGAACGCGTACACCGACAGCCACTTCACGCCGATCTCGACCGCGCCGCTCGCGACGTCGATCATCACGGCCTCGCCGCGTTTGTGGCCCTCGATCCGCGGCAGGCCGCGCTGGTTGGCCCAGCGGCCGTTGCCGTCCATGACGAGCGCGACGTGCTTGGGCACCAGGTCCGCCGGGATCTCCGGCGGTTTCGCGCCCGAGGCATGCGGCTCCGGAGCCCGCAGCTCGTACCCCGCCGAGCGGGTCTCCCGTCCCCTGCGCAGCACTCGCGGCCTCCTGAAGAATGGATTTCCTACCCGGCCGACCCTACTGGGCCCGGCCCGGCGGCCTCCCGGGCACGCCGCTCCACGAGCGGGAGCGACCGCAGCTGCCGTTCCAGATGCCACTGCAGATGCGCCGCGACCAGGCCGGAAGCGTCCCGGCGGGTGATCCCGGGCGAGGATTCGGCGACCGCCCACTCCCCCTGCAGCAGCGCGTCCATCAGGGTCAGCACCTCGGGCGAGGGATGCACCGAGCCCGCGATGCGGCAGTCCGGGCACATCGAGCCGCCCGCGGCGACGTTGAACGCGGCGTGCGGGCCGGGCAGGCCGCAGCGGGCGCATTCGGTGATCGCCGGGGCCCAGCCCGCGTAGGCCATGGCGCGGAGGAAGAACGCGTCGAGCACCAGCGACGCGTCCCGCTGCCCGCCGGCCAGAGCCCGCAACGCGCCCACGACCAGCAGGTACAGCTTCAGAACCGGTTCGCCCTCTTCAGCCGAGAGCCGGTCCGCGGTTTCCGCGATCGCGGACGCCGCGGTGTAGCGCTGGTAGTCGGCCACCAGCGGCAGGGCGAACGCGTCGACGGTCTCGACCTGGGTGATGACGTCGAGCGACCGTCCGGGATAGAACTGCACGTCCACGTGCCCGAACGGCTCCAGCCGCGCCCCGAACCGCGACGACGTGCGCCGCACGCCCTTCGCGACGGCCCGGACCTTGCCGTGCCGCCTCGTGAGCAGGGTGACGATCCGGTCGGCCTCGCCCAGCTTGTGCGTGCGCAGCACCACCCCGGTGTCGCGGTAGAGGTTCACCACCCCGACATCGTCCCACTTCGGAGGCGATGCCGGGGCGTGGCGCCCTGGTTCAGCAGTAGCTGCCGGTGCAGTAGTAGCTGTGCACCTCGGACGCGGCCACGAGGC
Source organism: Amycolatopsis sp. NPDC114503 (assembly GCF_055633655.1). Lineage (NCBI taxonomy): Bacteria > Bacillati > Actinomycetota > Actinomycetes > Pseudonocardiales > Pseudonocardiaceae > Amycolatopsis > Amycolatopsis sp. NPDC114503. Next base: position 748,134 of record NZ_JBVKDT010000004.1, read on the forward strand.
TGATGATGATCATGATGATCGCGAACACCCAGCCGAGCGCGCCGATGATGGTGGCGACGAGGCACAGCGTGCGCGTCGTCTGCGACGCCTGCTGGGCCATCGCGTAGTTGCCCTGCATCTTGTACGACTGGACTTCGTTCGACTTCATGATCGCGAAGATCGCGACGATCCACATCAGGAAGATGCAGCCGATCGCCCAGCCCTTGTAGTCCTTGATGGCGCTCATGTCGCCGCCGGGCTGGCCGCCGTAGGCGGGCTGGCCGTACGGCGCGGGCTGGCCGTAGGGCTGCTGCGGGTACGGCTGCGCCGGCGTCGCGCCGGACTGCGGGTACGGCTGCTGTCCGTAGGGCTGCTGCGGCTGGCCGCCGTAGGGCTGCTGGGGCTGCTGCGGCTGGCCGTAGGGATTGGTCATCTGGGTTCCCCCGAGTTTCTCGTGCTTACCGTGCTTTCCGTGATCCGCTGCGGATCAGGACTGTGCCGGACCGGGCTCCGGTGTCTCCGGCTTGATCATCTGCGTCGCTTCCGGCTCGGCTGCCGGCTTCACGACCTGGGTGGGTTCGGCGGCGCCGAACGCTTCGGAAGGTGTTTGCCGGGGTGCGGCGGGGCGCACGACCTGGGTCGGCTCGGGCTGCTCGAACGCCGTCGGACCCGGCTGCTGCGGCGTTCCTCCGGCGCCCGGCGCGGCGGGCGGCTGCCCGAATCCCGGCTGCGGCTGGCCCGGCTGACCGAACGCGGGCTGCGGCTGACCTGGCTGCCCGAACGCGGGCTGGACCTGACCAGGCTGCCCGAATCCTTGCTGCGGCGGGGTTCCCGGGGCCGGCGGCTGGCCGTATCCCGGTTGCGGAACCCCGAATCCGCTTGGCGCGGCGGGAAATCCGGCGTTCGGCTGCGCGGGGAACCCGCCCGAGGAGGGCTGCCCGAATCCCGGCTGCCCGGGGAAACCGCCCGGCTGGCCGAATCCCGGCGCGGCGCCCGGCTGCCCCGGGAAACCGCCCGGCTGAGGCTGCCCGAACCCGCCGGGCTGGCCGGGAAATCCGCTCTGCTGACCGAATCCCGCGACCGGCGTGCCCGAGGGCGCGGGATCGGCGGGCACCACGATCGTGCTCAAGATCTTGTCCGAGAACGTCTGCGCCTTGTCGTCCCACAGCGGCCACAGGAAACCGAGGGCGAACGCCATGCTGTCCAGCGCGTGCGCGAGGTCGCGGACGAACGCCGTCCCGGCGCCGATCGGCTCGCCGGTGGCCTCGCTGATGAGTTTGATGCCGACGATCCGTTTGCCGAGCGACTGTCCCGTGTTGCCGCCGTTGATCCAGCGGTTGAAGACCGTCCAGGCGAGATTGCCGAGAACCGCCAGGAGATAGACGATCGTGCCCGCGACGCCCGATGCCAGCGACACGAGCACGGCGATCAGCATCCCGGCCAGGAGCGGGGCGAAGTCGATGAGATAGGCACCGGCGCGCTGGCCCCAGTCCGCGTAGACGCGACCGTAGGGCTGCCCGAATCCTGCGGGCTGCGGGTAGCCGCCCGGCGCCTGCTGTCCCGGCGGCGCGCCGAACGACGGTCCGCCTTGAGGCGGGCCGCCGGGCTGGCCGTAGGGATAGGTCATCGAGTGTCCCCCTCGTTCGTGGTCTCGGCAGGCGAGTGCTGATCGCGGCCGCTGTGGACACGCCAGTGCGCGGGAGCGTACCTCGTCCATCCGGGCTGAGCCGAGCAGGTGTCCGCATCGGGTGACCCGTGGGACTCGACGGCCGCCGGACCGGTTCCGGGCACGGCGAAAACGGGGCTAACTCAGACAGACAGGCTGGTGAACGGGGCCAACGGAATGTTGCGCGCGACGAACCACAGCACGAACACGACCGCGACGACGTGCGGCGTCCAGCGCCAGTGCAGCCAGGAGCGCACAGTCCGTCCGCGCAGCCGTCCGATCGTCCAAGCGAGACCGCTCCACGCGAAGAGCGCGACGAACACCAGAGCCACCGCGTTGTAGTGCAGTGCGGCGGAAAAATCGCCGTGCAGCACGCTGTAGGCCATGCGCATCCCGCCGCAGCCGGGGCAGTCGATCCCGAAAAGCAGCTTCGTCGGGCACACCGGGAGCGGGCCACCGGGGGTCGTAGGATCGCCGAGCCACACCGCGACGCACGCGAGACCGATCCCGCCCGCCGCGGCCGCCGGACCGGCGAGAGCCCTTGCCACCGCACGGGTTCCGCGCGCCGGCAGTCCGGTGTAGACGGTGCTCAACGGAACCAGAGCACGTTTCCGGCGATCAGCAGGACGACGAGCGCGACGATCACGTACAGCCCGATCAGGATGGCGATGCTGAGCGCCGACCACATCGCCCACTTGCGCGCCTCGTCCGCCGCGCGGTGCGCTTCGGCCGCGTATCCCTGGTACCACAGGGTGTTCACCTGGCTGGCCTTGACGATCGCGACGATCCCCAGCGGCAGGCAGCAGAACACGGTCGCCAGGATCGCCCACACCAGGTTGCTGTCCGGCGGCGGCGGATACTGCGGCGGATAGCCGTACGACGGAGGGTACGGGCCCTGCGGCGGATACGGGCCGGTCATGCGGTCCCCCTGGACAAATCGGATACGGTTGCGCCCGACGCTACCCTCCCGCGTCGCCGGGCACGATCAGAACCGGTCAGAATCCCAGCCGGCGCAGCTGCTTCGGGTCTCGCTGCCAGTCCTTGGCCACCTTGATGTGCAGGTCGAGATACACCTTCGTGCCCAGCAGCCGTTCGATGTGCTCGCGCGCGGTGGCGCCGACCTCGCGCAGCCGTTCGCCCTTGTGCCCGAGGATGATCCCCTTCTGGCTGGGGCGTTCCACGTACAGCAGCGCGTGGATGTCGATGAGGTCGTCGCGGTCCTCGCGCGGGAGCATTTCCTCGACTGTCACCGCGATCGAGTGCGGCAGTTCGTCGCGGACGCCTTCGAGCGCGGCCTCGCGGATCAGCTCGGCGACGAGGGTCTGCTCGGGCTCGTCGGTGAGTTCGCCGCCCGGGTACAGCTGCGGTCCTTCGGGCAGCCGCTGCACCAGCAAATCGGCAACGGTCTGCACCTGGAAACCGTCCACAGCGGACACCGGCACGAGGTCGGCGAATTCCATCACCTCTTGGAGCGCGACCAGCTGCTCGGCGATCTGCTCCGGCTTCACCAGGTCGGTCTTGGTGACGACGCCGATCACCGGGGTGCGCCGGGCGATCTTCTTCAGCTCGGCGGCGATGAACCGGTCGCCGGGGCCGATTTTCTCGTTGGCGGGCACGCAGAACCCGACGACGTCCACTTCGGACCAGGTCTCGTGCACGACGTCGTTGAGCCGCTGGCCGAGCAGCGTGCGCGGGCGGTGCAGGCCGGGCGTGTCGATGATCACCAGCTGCGCGTCGTCGCGGTGCACGATGCCGCGGATGGCGTGCCGGGTGGTCTGCGGTTTGCTGGAGGTGATCGCGACCTTCGTGCCGACGAGCGCGTTGGTGAGCGTGGATTTGCCCGCGTTGGGGCGGCCGACGAAGCAGGCGAATCCGGAACGGTGCGGCTCGGTCACGGGCGTTGCACCTCGACCACGGCGCCGGACGGGTCGGCGCGGACGATCGGCGCCATCTTCGCGACGTCGCGGACCGCGTTCACGGACGCCTCGGCGACCAGCGCGTCGGCGGTGACCACAGCGGCGGCTTCGAGTCCTTCGGCGCCGCTGGACAACGCGGCGGCGACGGCCGCTTGCAGCGCGGTGAGCTGGAACGACGGCTGGTCGACGGTGGTCGCGGCGTAGGTGCGGCCGTCGGTGTCGCGGACCGCGGCGCCTTCGTCCGCGCCGGTCCGCGCGCGGGCCGAACGGGCCAGCGTGACCAGCTTCTGGTCCTCGGCGTCGAGGTCAGGCATGTTCGACTCTCCTGTCGTGCTCTTCGGGCTGGGGCGGGCGGGTGCGCGGGCGCGCCGACGACGGCCGGACGACCACGGACGTGATCCGCATCCGGCCGCGGCGGTCCTTGCCCCCTTCGGCGAACAGCCGAAGACCGGCGACCTCGGCTTCTGCCCCCGGCAGCGGGACCCTACCCAGTCGCTCGGCGAGCAGCCCGCCCACGGTCTCCACGTCGTGGTCTTCGAGGTCGATGCCGAACAGGTCGCCGAGGTCGTCGACGCCGAGCCGGGACGACACCCGGACCGAGCCGTCCTCGAGTTCCTCGACGTCAGGGCGTTCGTCGGCGTCGGATTCGTCGGTGATCTCGCCGACGATCTCCTCGAGGATGTCCTCGATGGTGAGCAGGCCCGCGGTGCCGCCGTACTCGTCCACCGCGATCGCCATGTGGTTGTGCGTGCGCTGCATTTCCTTGAGCAGCTCGTCGAGCCGTTTCGAGTCGGGCACGAAGCTGGCCGGGTTCATCACCGCGCCGACGACCGTGCTCGGCCCGTCCGGGCCCATGTACTCGGGCATGAGGTCTTTGATGTTGACCACGCCGACGATGTCGTCGACGGAATCGTCGATCACCGGGACGCGGGTGAAGCCGGTGCGCAGCGCGAGCGCGAGGGCCTGGCGGACGGTTTTGGTGCGCTCGATCCACACGATTTCGGTGCGCGGCACCATGACCTCGCGGGCGACCGTGTCGCCGAGTTCGAACACCGAGTGGATCATCTCGCGTTCGGAGTCCTCGACGACGCCGCGTTCCTGGGCGAGGTCGACCAGTTCGCGCAGTTCGACCTCGGACGTGAACGGGCCTTCGCGGAAGCCGCGGCCGGGGGTGATCGCGTTGCCGAGCACGATCAGCAGCCGCGACAGCGGGCCGAGAACCGTGCCGAGGACGCGGACCGGACCGGCGACGATCGTGCCGACGCGGTACGGGTGCTGGCGGCCGATGGTGCGCGGGCCGACGCCGATGATGACGTAGCTGACCACGACCATGACGACCGCGGACACCAGGATCGCGAGCCACAGCCGGTCGAACCAGGCGACGAAGGACACGGTGACCAGCACCGTGGCGGTGAGTTCGCAGGCCAGCCGCAGCAGGAGCAGCAGGTTGATGTGCCTGCGGCGTTCGGCGACGACCGCGGCGAGCTGGCGGGCTCCGACGCGGCCGGCGCGGACGAGGCCGTCGACCCTGGCTTGCGACACCGTGCCGACCGCGGCGTCCGCGGCCGCGAACACGCCCGCGAGCAGCACCAGCGTCACCGCGATGACGACCTGTGCCGGGGGGTTTCCCATGGTCGGAGCCTAGGGCGTTTCCCCGGGCTGCGGCGCGTCGAGCCCGGCGATGCCGAGCACGCGGTCGTCGACGTCGCGTTGCGCGTCGCGGGCCTGGTGCGCCGCGACCGCGGCCTGGTATTCGCCGAGGATCCGCTTCTGCAGCCCGAACATCTCGCGTTCCTCGGCGGGTTCGGCGTGGTCGTAGCCGAGGAGGTGGAGGCAGCCGTGGACGGTGAGCAGGTGCAGTTCGTCGATCAGCCGGTGGCCCGCGGTTTTCGCCTGGTCTTTCGCGAAGGCCGGGCAGAGCACGATGTCGCCGAGCAGCGCCGGGGACGCGTCGGGCGCGTCGGGGCGGCGCGAGGAGTCGAGTTCGTCCATCGGGAAGGCCATCACGTCGGTGGGCCCGGGCAGGTCCATCCAGCGTTCGTGGAGGTCTTCCATCACCTCGAGGGTGACGCACAGGATGGACAGCTCGGCGAGCGGGCTGACCTCCATTTTCTCCAGCGTGTAGCGCGCGGCGGAGACGATGGACGCCTCGTCGACGTCGACGCCGGATTCGTTGGCGATCTCGATGCTCATCGGCGGGTGCCCTTCCAGCCGCCGTTCTGCTGCTCTTGCGCGTCCTGCACGGCCTGCCACTTCTCGTACGCGTCGACGATGTCGCCGACCAGTTTGTGCCGGACGACGTCCTGGCTGGTGAGTTCGGCGAAGTGCAGGTCCTCGACGCCGCCGAGGATGTCGCGCACGACGCGGAGTCCGCTGCGCTGCCCGCCGGGCAGGTCGATCTGCGTGATGTCGCCGGTGACGACGATCTTCGCGCCGAACCCGAGGCGGGTGAGGAACATCTTCATCTGCTCGGGCGTGGTGTTCTGCGCCTCGTCGAGGATGATGAAGGCGTCGTTCAGCGTCCGGCCGCGCATGTACGCCAGCGGTGCGATTTCGATCGTCCCCGCCTGCATCAACCGCGGAATCGACTCCGGCTCGACCATGTCGTGCAGCGCGTCGTAAAGCGGCCGCAGATACGGGTCGATCTTCTCGTTCAGCGTGCCCGGCAGATACCCGAGCCGCTCGCCCGCCTCGACCGCCGGCCGGGTCAGCACGATCCGCGTGACCTGCTTGGCCTGCAACGCCTGCACGGCCTTCGCCATCGCGAGATACGTCTTGCCAGTACCCGCGGGCCCGATGCCGAAAACGATCGTGTGCTTGTCGATCGCGTCCACGTACCGCTTCTGGTTCAGCGTCTTGGGCCGAATGGTCTTGCCCCGCCGCGAAACGATGTTGAGACTCAACACCTCCGCGGGCGACGCGTCCCCGCTGGAGAGCATCCCCACAGTCCGCCGCACGGTGTCGGGCCCGACCTGCTGCCCGCCGCCGGCAAGCTGCACCAGCTCGGTGAACACCCGCTCCGCGAACGCCACATCGGCAGCGGAACCGGTCAACGTGACCTCGTTGCCGCGCACGTGCACGTCAGCGGCCAGCAGCTCCTCCGCCACCCGCAAATTCTCGTCCCGCGACCCCAGCAGGCTCAGCTGAGCCCCCTCCGGGATCGGAAATCGAACCTGTGCCTCGGCCGATACCCGATTGTCAGGTCGGGCGGCTCCACCCGTCTCAGTTCCGGCCACGTGGCCTCGGTCCTGCTTTCTGCGCACTTCGCAAGTCAACGTACAGGGACCCCATAGATGCTACTTGTCCCCGACACCCACCCGCAGCCCGGTTTCAGTGCGCTCCCGCCTGCGGCTTCCCGAACAACCCCAGCTGCTCCCCGCCCAACACATGCGCATGCACATGAAACACAGTCTGCCCAGCATCAGCATCAGTGTTGAACACCACCCGATACCCGCTGCCGGAGATCCCCTCGATCTCCGCCACCTTCCGCGCCGTCAACAAGACAGCACTCAGCAACTCCGGATCCGCCTCCGCCAGCTCCCCCACGTTCCGATACCTCTTCCGAGGCACCACGAGCACATGCACCCGCGCCTGCGGATTGATGTCCCGAAACGCAAACGTGGCGTCGTCCTCGTACACCACATCCGCCGGAATCTCCCCAGCAATAATCCGCTCGAACAACGTCTCCGCAGCACCCGCATCACTCATAAGCCCACCCTACAAAGCGCAGACGCACCAAGGCGACCAACGCACGACACGCAACCACCGCACGCACCCAACGCGACCGACGCACGACACGCAACCACCGCACGCACCCAACGCGACCGACGCACGACACGCAACCACCGCACCGTGGGGGTCCGGGGGGCTCGGCCCCCCGGGAGTAATGAGCGGAACCGCGGCAGCGAAGGATCGCGCCAGCGATACGAAGACGCCGCGGCGCGGTGGAGCCTGGGGGTCGCTCCACCGCCGCCGCGGCTCCGCCGGACCGAGGGGGGAGGTGCCCGGCGGGGTTCTGGTTCGTACTCAAGAGTAATGCCCGCCCGCGGGCGGGCTGAAACCCTTGTGTTCGCACGTTGCGAAGCAGAGTAGCCGCCGGGGGTGCGGCGCGCCATCACCTGGTGCGGATGTTTAGGGGTTCTGCCGGGTTCTCCGGGTTATGCGTCAGTGCCAGCGGCCGGTGAGGACGCCGAGTGCGCCTAATGCCACCGCGGCCGCGGTGGAGGTGCGCAGGACGGTCGGGCCGAGCCGGACCGTCGTGGCTCCGGCCTCTTCGAGGGCGGCGAGTTCGTCGTCGGTGATACCGCCTTCAGGACCCACGACGAGGAGGATGTCGCCTCCGCCGGGCAGGTCGAGGTCGGTGAGTCTGCTGGTGACGCCGGATTCGAGGACCAGCGTCGCGGACATCGTCGCGGCCAGCTGCGCGAGTTCGCGCGTGCCGACCGGTTCGGCGACGGCGGGCACGTGGGCGCGGCGGGCTTGTTTCGCGGCCGAGCGGGCAGTTGCGCGCCAGCGGGCGAGTGCTTTTTCGCCGCGGGGTCCGTCGTCCCAGCGGGCGACGCTGCGGGCGGCGCGCCAGGGCACGATCGCGTCCGCGCCGGCTTCGGTGGCCAGTTCGACTGCGAGTTCTCCGCGGTCGCCCTTGGCGAGCGCCTGGGCGACGTGGACGCGCAGCGCGGGCGGTTCCTCTTGCCACCGCTCGAGAACGGTGAGGGTGACCGTTGCCGCGCGGCCTGCTTCGACGGCGTCCACGGCGCAGCGGGCCATCGCGCCGGCGCCGTCGGAGAGCACGAGCTGCTCCCCCACGCGCAGCCGGCGCACGGTGGCCGCGTGCCGGGCTTCCTCGCCGTCGAGCAGCGCCCGGCCTTCGGCGGGCACTGCCGGGGCGAGGAAGACCGGCAGGGTGGTGTCCGGCACCGTCAGCGGTTCTTCGCGCGCAGCTTGGAGAACAGGCCGCCGTGCTTGCTGCCGTTGGCGGCGAGCGTCGGGACTTCTTCGCCGCGCTGCTGGGCGAGGTCGACGAGCAGGTCGCGCTGGGCCTCGTCGAGCTTCGTGGGCACCACGACGTCGATGTGCACGTGCAGGTCGCCGCGGCCGTCGACGCGGCCGGACGAGCGCAGCCGCGGCATGCCCTTGCCGGTGAGCACCAGTTCGGTGTTGGGCTGGGTGCCGGGCTCGATGTCGAGTTCGTAGTCGCCGTCGACCAGGGTGGCGATCGGGACCGTCGCGCCGAGCGCCGCGGTGGTCATCGGGATCCGGAAGTTGCAGTGCAGGTCGTTGCCCTCGCGGACGAACACCTCGTGCGGGGCCTCGTCGATCTCGACGTAGAGGTCGCCCGCCGGGCCGCCGCCGGGGCCGACCTCGCCCTGTCCGGACAGCCGGATCCGCATGCCGTCGCCGACGCCGGGCGGGATCTTCGCGGTGACGCCGCGCCGCGACCGGATCCGGCCGTCGCCGCCGCACTGGCGGCACGGGTCGGGGATGACCTCGCCGAAGCCGCGGCACACCGGGCACGGGCGCGCCGTGACGACCTGGCCGAGGAACGACCGCTGCACGGACTGGACCTCGCCCGCCCCGCCGCAGGTGTCGCACGTCTTGGTGCTCGTGCCCTCGGCGGTTCCCGCGCCGCGGCACAGGTCGCAGACGATCGCGGTGTCCACGGTGATCTCGCGGTCGACGCCGGTCGCGCATTCCTCGAGGGTGAGGCCGAGCCGGATCAGCGCGTCGGAGCCGGGCTGCACGCGGCTGCGCGGCCCTCGGCCGCGCCCGCCGCCTCCGCCCGCGGCGCCGAAGAACGCGTCCATGATGTCGCCGAGCCCGCCGAAGCCCGCGAACGGGTCGCCGCCGCCTCCGCCGCGGCCGCCCCCGTCCATCGGGTCGCCGCCGAGGTCGACGATCTTGCGCTTCTGCGGGTCGGAGAGCACCTCGTACGCGGTGGTCACCTCGCCGAAGCGGTGCTGGGCGTCCTCCGACGGGTTCACGTCGGGGTGCAGCTCACGGGCCAGCTTGCGGTACGCGCGCTTGATCTCCTGATCGCTCGCGTTCTTGGCCACCCCGAGGATCCCGTAGTAGTCCCTCGCCACGTTGCTCTGCCTTCTCCTTCGTGTTCCGCCCTCGCCGCCGGTCAGCGGCCGGACAGGATCTGCCCCACGTAGTTGGCGACCGCGCGGACCGCCGCGATCGTGCCGGGGTAGTCCATCCTGGTCGGCCCGACGACGCCCATTCCCCCGAGCAGCATGTCGTCCCGGCCGTAGCCGATGGACACGACCGAGGTGCTGCGCATCTGCTCGTCCTCATTTTCCTCACCGATGAGCACGGTGACCGCACCGGGGTTGCGGGCCGCGGCGAGCAGCTTCAGCACCACCACCTGTTCCTCGAGCGCTTCAAGCACCTGGCGCAGCGAACCGGGGAAGTCCGCGACGTTGCGGGTGAGGTTGCCGGTGCCGCCGAGCACGATCCGCTCCTCGGGGTGCTCGACCAGCGATTCGACCAGCATGGTGCAGATCCGGGTGAGGTGGTCGCGCAGGTCCGCGGGAGCGGCTTCGGGCAGTTCGGCCACGTTCGCCGCCGCGTCGGCGAGGCGCCGCCCGGCGAGCGCGCCGTTGAGCACGGTGCGCAGCCGCAGCACGGTCTCCTCGGTGACCACGTCGCCGAGGTCGACGGTGCGCTGGTCGACCCGGCCGGAGTCGGTGATCAGCACGAGCATGAGCCGCGCGGGCGTGAGCGGGACCACTTCGAGGTGGCGCGCCACGGTGTTGGTGAGCATCGGGTACTGCACCACCGCGACCTGGCGGGTGAGCTGCGCGAGCAGCCGGACCGACCGGCGCAGCACGTCGTCGAGATCGGTGCCGGAGTCGAGGAAGCTGGTGATCGCGCGCCGCTCGGCGCTCGAGAGCGGCTTGATCTCCGAAAGCCGGTCGACGAACAGGCGGTAGCCCTTGTCGGTGGGGATCCGCCCGGCGCTGGTGTGCGGCTGGGCGATGTACCCCTCTTCCTCGAGGGCCGCCATGTCGTTGCGCACGGTGGCACTGGAAACGCCGAGGTTGTGCCGCTCGACGATCGTCTTCGACCCGACTGGCTCCTGGTTGGAGACGTAGTCGGCGACGATCGCCCGCAGCACCTCGAAGCGACGCTCGTCCGTGTTCGCCACCGGCACCTCCTTCGCGGTCGTCCTGGTACTCACAACGAGTTTACGGACCCGGGAGTGCCCGGTGCGCCCTCCGGTCCGGGCAGCGCCGGGTAAATGGCGGGCAAACAATTTTTAATAGCGACGAACCGGGCAACTCGGATCTTAGCTTGCACCGGGAACCGGAACCCGGTTTTCTGCCTCGGAAAGACTATGAACCACGCGATCCGAAAGCAGTGGCCGACATGAACGCACTTTCTCCCGAAATCGCCGAAATCCGGCAGCGGGCCGCCGAGGCGCAGGAACGGCTGAAGCACGTGTCGGCGACCGCGACGAGCCAGGACGGCGCGGTCACCGCGACCGTCAACACTGCCGGTGCGCTGCAGGAACTCCAGTTCGGCTCCCGCGCGGACGAGATGCCGCGCGCCGCTCTGGCCGCCGCCGTGCTGGCCACCGCGCGACGCGCCCAGGCCCAGGCGGCGCAGCAGCTGACCGCGATCATGGCTCCGGTGATCGGCGAGAACAGCGACGCGATGAAATTCCTCGAAGAACAGATCCCGGAACCGGAAGTTCCGGAGGAACCGGCGGCGCCTTCGACGCCTCAGCCGCAATTCTTCGACGCCCAGGACGATTCCGCCGCACCGCCCGCCCGGCCCGCGCCGCCGTCCCGGCCCGCGCGCCCGGCGGCCGACCCGGCCGAGGACGACGACTACTACAGCGGCGGCTCTTTCCTGGGGAGGAACTGATGACCGGACCTCACGTCGACCTTCCGTCGCTGCGCGAGCACAAGAGCGAGGTAGAGAACATCGCGGCGGGCGTGCACACCGCGGCGCAGGCCACCGAGTCCGGCCAGCCGTTCGGGGACGACGCGTTCGGCATCGTCGGCCAGGTGTTCGCGATGCCGCTGCAGATCTGGATGTCGATCGCGACCTCGTTCGTCGAGGACGTGGCGGGACAGGCCGACGACATCGCGGACCGGCTCCAGCAGGCGCACGATCATTACGACAACCACGAGAAGCAGACCGTCGGCCACATCAACGGCCTCGGCAAGGAGCTGCCGGAATGACCGAGACGCAGGAAAACCCGCTGGTCGCGAAGTCCGAGTCGCCGAGCGGCCTGACCACGAACATGGGGTCGTCCTCGAACGAACTGGACAATCTCAACGCCCAGACCTCCGGCTCCGGCATGCTCAACGACGTCGCGGCGACCCTCACCGACGCCCGCAAGGGCGACTGGGGCAACTTCGGCGTGGACGTCGCCACCGACGGCCTCGACCTGCTCGGCGCCGCGATGGACCCGCTCGGCACGCTGGCCAGCGCCGGGGTGGGCTGGCTGATCGAGCACATCAGCTTCCTCAAGGAGGGACTGGACCAGCTCGCGGGCAATCCTGAGGCGGTCACCGCCAAGGCGGTGACCTGGTCGAACATCTCGAAGCAGCTGAACGAGAGCGCGGACCGGTACGAGCAGGCGGCCGGCAAGATCGCGCCGGACTTCCAGGGCCAGGGCGGCGAGGCGTACCAGAAGACCGCGAAGGGCTACGCGGACACGCTCCGGGGCGCGGCCGGGCACGCGAGCAGCGCGTCCACCGGGATGAACGTCGCCGCCGCCCTGGTCGGCACGGAGCGCGGGCTGATCCGCGACATGATCTCGTCGTTCGTCGGCGAGCTGATCGTCAAGGGCATCGCCGCGCTCGCGTCGTCGTGGTGCACCTTCGGCGGCACGGTCGCCGCGTTCATCGCCGACACCGTGGTCGAAGGCGGGATCCTGGCGGAGAAGATCGGCACCCGGATCGCGAAGGTCGTGGAGAAGCTGGACAAGCTCGCGGAGAGCGCGGGCAAGTCGAAGGCCGCCATCGAGCAGGCGGCGAACGCGTTGCGCAAGGTCGGCAAGGCTGCGGGCAAGGTCACCGACAAAAGCGTCGACATCGCCGCCGGGCTGGAGAAGAAGGCCGGCGACCTCAAGCAGGCGGGCAAGGCCGAGAGCGCCGCGGACAAGGCCGAGCGCTGGACCAGCTCGGCCAAGGAGAAGGTGCCGGGGCGCGAGCACTTCGAACACGCCGGCGAGACGTATTCGGAGGACGGGCGCAAGTTCTTCAAGCTCCAGGAATGGGAGAAGGGGGAAGGCAGGCCGCCGTTCACCATGGCCGACTACGCAGGAGCGGGCACCGAAGCCCGGCGGCAGGAGAACGAGCAGTACGACCGGTACTCCGAAGGCTCCGAGGCCTACGGGAAGGAGCACGAGAAAACAGAGGGCGGCGGCGAAGGCGGCACCGGGGAGTGAACAGCGAAACCGTGCAGGCGGCCGCCGACCAGGCCAACCGGGAGGGCCGCCTGCATCCGTCCCAGCGGACCATGGTCTTGAACGCCGGTTTCTCGATGGCGGTCACGTGGATCGTGCTGTTCGTCGCCGCCGCGGTCCTGGCGCCGATCGGCATCGGCGTCAGCGGCGACGAACTGCGGACCTTGAACGCGGTGCACGCCGACCTCGGCACCCCGCCGGTCTCGTACTGGTCGATGAACTGGCAGGTGTACCTCCTGACGGTGTTCTTCCTCGCGCTCGCGGTGTTCCCCGGGCGAATTGTCCGGCAGCGGCTGGCGGAGGTGCGCAGCGGCAAGCTCGACGTAGTCCCCGGCTGGACGCACGACTACGGACACGTCACCAAGATCCCGCCGCGGGGGCAGCACGCGATGTACCTGTACGAGATGACCGACCGGATCAAGTTCACCTATCTCGTCGTGCACGGCAAGACCTACCGGCTCGACTACGACCTGCGCCACCGGGTGCTCGGCGGACGCACCAACGCCGCGATCATCACCCCGCGCAGCAAGATCCTGGTCAACGTGGTCGCGGCGTGACCGCGAAGGCCGATCCCGGCGAGGTGGCCGCGGCCAATCTCGCCGGGCGGCTCCACCGGAGCCAGCGCGGGGTCGTCGTCGACGCCCTCTTCTGGGCGATCTGGGCGTTCACCGCCGCCATCTGCGCGGTCGGGGTCGTGGGCGTGGTCAAGTCCGGGTTCACTGCCTCCGCGTCGGCGGCGGCGGTGTTCGCCGTGGTGACGGTCGCGGCCGCGATCCGGTTCAGCGTGCGGCGCTGCGCCGAGTTTCGCGAACCGCTGACTGTCATCCGAGGGCCGGCGCACGACTTCGGCTCCGGTCCGATCACCGACGACTACCCGATCGGCCTCAAGCACACCCCGCGCGGCCCCGGCGAGATCGAGCGATGGCAGCTGCGCGCGGGCGGGCGCACTTACCCCGTCCAGCGCGCGCAGTGGGATCGCATGGCCGCGGAGCGGATCACCGCCGTCTGCGTCCTGGGGAACGGGCGGTGGCTGGTGAACATCGTGCTCGACGGCGGCGCCCGATGAAACCGGACGCGAACCCGGCCGAGGTCGCGACCGCGAACCTGGCCGGGCGGCTGCACCCGTCCCAGCGATCCCTGCTGGTCGGCGGATGGTTCCGCCTCCAGCTCGGACTGGCCGGCGTGCTGATCGCGCTCGCGATCGTCCTGCCGCTGACCACGAGCGTCCTCGACGGGCCGCACCGCGCCCAGACTCTCGGCGCGGCGCCGTTCGTGCTCATCCTGATCGTGGCCTTGCTGGTCAGCTGCCTGCGCAGCTACCAGAACCTCAGCCGTCCGCTCACCGTCATCACCGGCTGGACCCACAACTTCGAACAGGACGGCCACTCCCACGCCTACCCGATCTGCGTCCGGCACTACTTCGCCCGCACCTCGCAGTGGGAGATGAACGCGGGCGGCATCACCTACCGGCTCACCGAGCGGCAGTTCGAATCGCTCCGGCCCGACCGGAACAACACCGTCTGCCTGATCCCGCGCAGCAAGCTCGTGGTCAACATCCTTCCGGCCTGACCCGCGTCAGGAGTTCTTCGGGAACCCCAGGTTCACCCCCGCGTGCGAAGTGTCCGGCCAACGGGACGTCACCACCTTCGTCCGCGTGAAGAAGTGGAATCCCTCCGGCCCATACGCGTGCGTGTCGCCGAACAGGGAGTCTTTCCAGCCGCCGAAGGAGTAATAGCCGACCGGCACCGGGATGGGGACGTTGACGCCCACCATGCCTACCTCGACCTCGTTCTGGAAGCGGCGCGCGGCGCGTCCGTCGCCGGTGAAGATGGCGGTTCCGTTGCCGTACGGGTTGGCGTTGATGAGCGCCAGCGCGTCGTCGAAGCTCGTCGTTCGCGCGACGGACAGCACCGGGCCGAAGATTTCGTCGGTGTACACCGCCATACTGGGCGTGACGCGGTCGAAAAGCGTGGGGCCGAGCCAGAATCCGTCGTTCGCGCCGTCTGCTTCCACGCCCCGGCCGTCCATCACCAGCTCCGCGCCTTCGGCCACTCCGGTGTCCACATAGGACGAAACGCGCTCGTGGTGCGCCCTGGTGACCAGCGGGCCCATCTCCGACGACGGTTTGCGTCCGTCTCCGACGCGCAGTTTTCGCATCCGGTCAACGATTTTGGCCACCAGTTCGTCCGCGATCGGCTCGACGGCGACCACCACCGACACCGCCATGCACCGCTCCCCCGCCGACCCGAAACCGGCCGACACGGCGGCGTCCGCGGCCAGGTCGAGGTCTGCGTCCGGCAGCACGATCATGTGGTTCTTCGCCCCGCCGAGCGCCTGGACGCGCTTGCCGTGGCTGGTGCCGGTTTCGTAGACGTAGCGCGCGATCGGGGTCGAACCGACGAAGGAGATCGCCTTGACGTCCGGGTGCGCGAGCAGTCCGTCGACCGCGACCTTGTCGCCCTGCAGCACGTTGAACGCGCCGGACGGCAGGCCGGCTTCGGCGAGCAGTTCGGCGATGAACAGCGCGGCGGACGGGTCTTTCTCGCTCGGCTTGAGCACGACGGTGTTGCCGCACGCCAGCGCGTTCGGCACGAACCAGAGCGGCACCATCGCGGGAAAGTTGAACGGCGAGATCACGCCGACCACCCCGAGCGGCTGCGCGATCGAGTACACGTCGACGCCGGTGGAAGCGTTCTCGCTGAACCCGCCCTTGAGCATTTGCGCCGCGCCGCACGCGTATTCGACGTTCTCGATCGCGCGCGCGACTTCGCCCGCGGCGTCCGATTCGACCTTGCCGTGTTCGCTCGTCACGATCTTCGCCAGCTCGTGTTTGCGCGCCTGAAGCAGCTCGCGGAAGGCGAACAACACGCGCGTACGCCCGGCGAGCGACGTGCCCCGCCAGCCCGGCAACGCAGCGGTCGCCGCGGCCACTGCTTGGTCCACCTCGGCCGGCCCCGCGAAGTCCACCTGGGCGCTGACCTGGCCGGTCGCCGGGTCGTATACGTCGCCGGTGCGTCCGGTGCCGACGACCGGCTTGCCGTCGATCCAATGGCTGATGCGGTCGGTCACGACGTCCGCTCCTTCCGGTCGGGTGCCCCCGAGTCTCCGGGCGAGGCGCCCGGGTCCGCCATCGACAACGTGTACGGACTACCCCTCTCCGCCGTACAGTCTGTGCCCTGCCGGCCAGCAAGGGAGACCGATGTACCCGACCGTCGCCGAGGCGCTCGCGTTGCCGGTGCTGCGCCAGGGCTGTCCGCGCGTCGTCGCGGGCAGCGCCGGGCTCGAACGGCGGGTGCGCTGGGCGCACGCGGCCGAGGTCGCCGACATCGCGCACCTGCTGCGCGGCGGAGAACTCGTGCTCACCACGGGCGTCGCGCTCCCGGACGACGACGCGACGCTGACCCGGTACGTCGATGACCTCGCCGAAGTGGGCGTCGCGGGCCTGGTGGTCGAGCTGGTGCGGCACTGGAACGACCGGCTGCCACGCGCCCTCGTCACGGCCGCCGAGCAGCGCGGATTGCCGCTGGTGACGCTGTCTCGCGAGACGCGCTATGTCGCGGTGACCGAGGCGGTGAACGGAATGATCGTGGACGCGCAGCTCGCCGAGCTCCGGGCGGCGGAACGGGTGCACGAAACGTTCACGTCGCTGACCGTCGCCGGAGCCGCGCCCGCCGCGGTGCTGGCCGAGGTGGCCCGGCTGACCGAACAGCCGGTCGTGCTGGAAACGCTGGAACACGAGGTGCTCGCCTACGACACCGCGGGCACGGATCCGGGCGAATTGCTGATCGGCTGGCCGGCGCGGTCGCGGGTGGTGCAGGTCGGCGAGCGCACCGGCTACCACCCGGCGGCGGGCTGGCTGGTCACCGTGGTCGGCGCGCGCGGGCACGACTGGGGACGGCTGGTGCTGGTGTGCGCCGAGCCGCCGCCGCACCGGTACCAGGTGGTCGCCGAGCGAGCGGCCTCCGCGCTCGCGGTGCACCGTCTCGTCGCGCGCGACTCCGACACTCTCGAACGGCAAGCGCACCGCGCAGTGTTGACCGAACTGCTGAATTCGCCCGCGCCGACCGCGGACATCCTCGCGCGCTCTTCTGCGCTCGCGGTGCCGCTGACGGGACGACAGCTGGTCGGCCTCGCGGTACGGCCACGCATCACCGCAACTACGCGACCGACGCTGTCGACGCCGCCGCTGTTGCGCGAACTGGCTGAAGCCACCGCGCTCGCGACGCGCCGGGCGAAGGTGTCCGCGCTGGTTTCGACGGACGAGACCGCCGTACGCGCGCTTCTCGCTCTCTCGCCGGAAGCCAATGCCGACGCCGTGCTTCAGCGGCTAGCTACCGACATTCACGACGCGCGCGCTTCCGCTCCTGCCGCGCTCGGCGTAGGCACAACGGTTACGGGACCCGCTGAGGCACAACGCACCTTGGTCGAAGCCGCGCATGTCGCTGCCGCTGCCCTTGATGAGGACGACGGCCAACCGTTCCACCGGCTCAAGGACGTTCGACTACGCGGCCTACTACACCTTCTCGCCGACGACGAACGCGTACACGCCTTCGCCGCACGAGAGCTCGGCCCGCTCCTGGAGCGCGACGCTGCTTCCGGCAGCCGCCTCGTCCCGGCACTGCGGCACTACTGCGCGCACGGCGGCAACAAGTCCGCCGCAGCCGTCGCCGCCCACACTTCGCGGACGGCTTACTACCAGCAGCTCGCCCGCATCGAACAGGTGCTGGGAGTGCGACTGGAAGATCCGGAGTCGATGCTGTCGCTCTACGTGGCGTTACTCGCGCACGACCTCGGTGCCACCACCCGTCCGAGCGAGGAAAACCCACCCGGACGAGGACCACAGTGATCGGGTTCGGCGAGCCGATATCCCTCGTATGGTGTTCTCTTCCTTCGCTCCGGTCGCCGCCGCCCTGATCGGCTTCGGCGGCCTGGCCGCCCCGCACGTCCCGGAGTCCGTAATGCAGCTGACCGTGCACGAGACTTCGGGGCGCGTCACGAGCGCGTCCCTGACCTGCGACCCCACCGGCGGCACGCACCGCCACCGCGACACCGCCTGCGCGACGCTCACCGCGGCCGACGGCGATTTCGCGCGCATCGCCCCGCATCGGCAGAAGTGCACGATGATCTACTCGCCGGTGGACGTCACGGCGCTGGGCAGCTGGCGGGGCACGCGGGTGACGTATCGCGCGACGTACCCGAACAAGTGCGCAGCGGACAGCCAGTCGAACGGGGTGTTCGCGCTTTAGGTCTGGCTGCGCTGTCTGGTGGGCCCGGCGGTCGCGAACGGCAAAAGCCGCCGGGCCGCTTCCCCCGGACAGAGGCGGAATCGGTTGCCTCGCTGAACAATTCGGTAGGGTGCCGCCGCGACCCTGCGTAGGCTGCGGCGTCGTGACGGCCCCGACGACCTTCCGCGAGCTGTACAACGTGGTGCACGGCCACACCGGCCCGGCGTTGTTCTCCGACGTGCTTTCCCCGTGGCTCGACGAGCACGCGGCCGCCGCGCGCGAGCTGCTCGCCCCGCTGGCGGTCTGGGGAGAATGGCAGCGGACGGAGTACGTCTGGGGCGACCTGCTCGAGCAAGCGTATGCGCTCAGCCGGATCAGCGATCTCCTGCTGCTGCGCTTCCAGCCCGGTCTTCCGGACGGAGCCGACCAGCCGTTCGCCCACTGCCTGCACCTGCCCGAGCACCTCGCGCGGATCACGGCGGAGGACTACGTCGGCTTTTTCTCCGCTCTGGGCCTGCGACGGGTGGAGGTCGCGCGGTTCGATCCGTTCTTTCACGAGATCGCGGCCGTCGAGCAGACCGGCGATCCGGACGCGCCGATTGAGATCGTCGCCGAACAGTGGCCATGCCTCATGCTCGGCGAGATGCTGTTCGGCCGGGCCGGCGTCGCAGTGCGGGCCGGGGAACGCCACGCGACAGCCGGGATCGCGGACCGGTCGACGCTGGAGGACACGTTCCTTCGCCGCCATCGGCCGACCAGCGACGGATCGCTCGGGTGGGGGCACAATTCGCAATGGAAGACCGCATTCCGCCGCGACTACCTGACCGCGGACGCCTACCGGTTCAACGTCGACGCGAAGGTGGACATCGACGAGGAAAGCCCTTTCGGCAGTGCGAAACTGACCCCGGCGGAGCGCCGTGACCTGGTGCGCCATCGCTGCGCGGTGCGCCGCTCCGAGCACCTTCCGGAAGACGAAGACCCCGTGGTCGACTGGCGGCTGACCGTGTCCCGGAACTGAAACCCGGCGCGAGCCCCGTCATTCGCACGGCGCCTGCGACCGGACGATCTCCCGGGCCCGGGAACGGCCCAGGTTCCAGGCAGGCCAAGCGTCGTCGGCGAGAGACCCCACGATCGGGCGCAACAGGCAGGCCGCGTCGGTGCGGCGCTGCGCCACCGCCGGAGCCACGTCCGCGGAGAACCGGCTCAGGTAGCGGACGTCCAGCGGTTTGCCGTGCGCCGCCCGGTCCAGGTTGGCGTC
The DNA here is from genome assembly GCF_055633655.1 of Amycolatopsis sp. NPDC114503. Taxonomy (NCBI): domain Bacteria; kingdom Bacillati; phylum Actinomycetota; class Actinomycetes; order Pseudonocardiales; family Pseudonocardiaceae; genus Amycolatopsis; species Amycolatopsis sp. NPDC114503. The sequence continues at coordinate 767,602 of NZ_JBVKDT010000004.1, forward strand.
GGCGATCAGGCCTTCCGGGTTCGCCGCGGCCAAACCAGCAGCGCCAGCGCCCCGGTCGCGATCGCCGCGCGGGGCAGCCAGGTCGCGCGGAACGTGCCCAGCGTCGCCGCCGTCAGGAGGAACACCACGCCCAGCCAGATCTCGCAGACCTCCACCACCAGGCGAAGCACGGTGAACCCGTAAGCCTCCTGGTAGGTCCACATGCGACTCAACGCCGACAGCACCAGCACCAGGCTCAGCACCGCCAAGGCGCCGAGCAGCGCGCGCAGCAGAATTCGGTCGGAGCGGCTGGTTTTCGGGGCCCAGCGCAGTGCCGCGGTGACGATGCCGAGCGTCAGGACGGTGCAGGCGCAGAGCTGCCAGAAGCCGTTGCGGGCGTAGCCGGCCGAGGTGAGGCCGTCGGTGCGGAGGACGTAGTCCGTACCGCCGAAGAGGGCTACCGCCTGCACCAGAACGTAGGCGATGAACAGGACCGCCAGCGTGGAGAGCGCCGCCGTCCACAGTAGACGGTCGCCGACGGTGGACGTCCGGTTTTCCCGTTCCGGCAACGGATCCGCGGAGATCAGGAAGGCGCCGGCGGTACCGCCGAAGGCCACGGCGAACACCACCGCCCACTGGAAAACCGAATCAGGTCGCGCGGTCGGGACGAGATCGCCGACGAAGTGCGCGAAATTGTCGTCCGCGCTGATCAACAGCGGAAGAAACACCACCAGCACCAACGCGGACACCAGCACCGCCGCGAAAACCCGCGGCTGGCCTCGCCCCGGACGCCGAGCGCGGCGAAGCACCCACGGCACCGCGCGGAAAGCTTCGAGGGGAATCGCGAGGGCGTCGTAGGTGGTGCCGTGCACGGTTCGCCTGCCGACCACCGCGAGCGACGCCGCGACTCCCGCCGCCAGCACGCACAGCACGAACAGCCAGTCCGCCGCCCGCACCGCGCCCACGCCCAGCAACGCGATCGCCAGCACGCCCCACCCCGCGCGACGCCACCGCAGACCCGGCCCCGCCCCTACGGCCAGCATCGCGATGCCCGCCAGCGCCGCCGACACCACCCACCCGACCCCCGGCCGATCGACCGGCACGAGCACCGCGGCGACCACTGCGACAGCCACCGCCGCCAGCTTCGCGCCGACCGGCACCGCCGCCTCGGCGCGGGCGAACAACGGCCGCGGCCCTGGACGCCGCTGGTCGATCAGCACAATCCCGGGCGGAACGGCGTGCGCGGGCCGGACTTCGACGTCCTCGGACATGAAACCTCTCTTCGCATTAGCAAACATCGGACGGGATTTCACTCCCGGGAAGGAGAAACGAGCAGGTTCAGGAGAGCGGGTACGGGGCTGGCCGGCCGAAGTGCTTCAGCGGAGGCGCTGAGGGAACGGAAGCACCCGGCCAGCGAAGATCCACGCGAACACATGGCCAGGCGATCCCCGCGATCACCCACCGACCTCGGCGAGCAGATGGCCAGCCGATGCTTCCCCGATCACTGTGGACCCCGCAGCTCCACCGCGACCAGAGGCTCGCCCCGCAACGAGTCCGCGGCACCGATGCGCGCCCGCTGGCCTCCAGGGCAGCCGCCACCCGGCCGCCGACCCGAGCTTCAGCTCAAGCTGGCAACGTCACCCGGATCCGGCACCCCGGCCCGCCTCCCCCGGCAGCCGCCCGGCCGGGTTCCGCGTCGACCACCGCGACCGTCCCGCCGTGCAGTTCCACCACCCACCGCACGATCGCCAGCCCCAGCCCGGTCCCGCCGCCCCCGGCGCGTTCTCCCCGGGTGAACCGCTCGAACACCCGGTCGCGGTCGGGCTCGGCGATCCCCGGGCCCTGGTCGTGCACCTCGATCCGCGCCTCCCCGGCCTCGACCCGCGCCAGCACCGCCACTTCTCCCCCGGCCGGGCCGTGCCGCGCGGCGTTCTCCAGCAGGTTCACCACCACCTGGTACAGCCGCTCCCGGTCGGCGGGCACCGTCGCGCCCGGCGGGGTCACCGAGACCGTGAACCGGACTCCCCGGCCCGCCGCCGCGGCCATCGCCTCCGCCTCGGCGGCCACCTCGGCCAGCAGGTCCGCCAGGTCGACCGTCGATCGGTCCAGCGGCAGGGTTCCGGCGTCGATCTGCGACAGATCCAGCAGTTCGGCGACCAGCCTGCCCAGGCGTTCGGTCTGGTGCAGCGCGGTGCGCAGCGTCGCGGGATCCGGCGAGGCGACGCCGTCCACCAGGTTCTCCAGCACGGCGTTCAGCGCGGTGATCGGCGTCCGCAGTTCGTGCGAGACGTTCGCGATCAGTTCCCGGCGCTGCTGGTCCGCGGTGGACAGATCGGCGGCCATCCGGTTGAACGCCTCCGCCAGCGAGCCGACCTCGTCGCGCGCGGTGGCGCGGATGCGGCGGGTGTAGTCGCCCTTCGCCATTTCGCCCGCGGCGGCGGTCATTTCGCGCAGCGGGCGGGTCATGCCGTGCGCCAGGATCTGCGAGGTCACCAGCGCGATGACCATCGCCATCACCGTCGTCTGCGGCGGCAGCCAGCCGATCTGGTACCGGAAAAACCCGAACGCGATCCCGCCGGACGCCACCATCAGGATCGCCAGCTTCAGCTTCACCGACCGGATCGGGTCGAGCGGCCGCGGCAGCAGATCGACGGCCTTCGCCACCAGCACTCTCACGCGGGAACCTCCAACGCGTAGCCGACTCCGTGCACCGTCCGGATCAAGTCGGCCCCCAGTTTCCGCCGCAGCGCCTTGATGTGGCTGTCCACCGCCCGGGTGCCGGCTCCGATCGCCTGCACGTCCCAGTCCCACACCTCGCTGAGCAGCCGTTCCCGCGGCTGCACCGCGCGCGGACGGCGCGCGAAATGCACCAGGAGGTCGAATTCGATCGGCGTCAGCTGGGCGGGTTCGCCCCCTCGGCGAACCCGGCGTTCCGCGATGTCGATCTCCAGATCCCCCAGCACGATCCGTTCCTCCGCCGCGGCCGACGAGCGCTCCACCCGCCGCAGCAACGCCTGGATCCGCGCGGACAGCACGCGCATCGAGAACGGCTTGGTGAGGTAGTCGTCCGCGCCGACCCCGAGGCCCACCAGCAGGTCGGTTTCGTCGGCGCGGGCGGTGAGCATCAGCACCGGCACCGGCCGTCGCGCCTGGATCCGGCGGCACACCTCGAGACCGTCGAAACCGGGCAGCATCACGTCGAGAACCACCAGGTCCGGGCTGGTCGCCGCCTCCGCCTCGACCGCCGCGGGACCGTCGTGCGCGACCGTCACGGAGAACCCTTCCGCGCTCAGCCGGGCGTCGATCGACGCGGCGATGGTGAGGTCGTCCTCGACGACCAGCACCCGTCTTCCCCCGTTGTCCATGCCGCCGACTTTAGGCAACCGCCGTGGAGGCCATCCGGGTGAGATGTGGAGATCCGGTGGAGATGTTTCCGCCGTTTTGCCCCGGGATGACGACCAGGTTGTGACGTACGTCATGCATCCCGGCGCGGTTCGGCGCAATCGACAGACTGCGCCAAGGGCGTCCGAACAGTGAACAGTCTGTCTCTGCCCCCGGCCCCCGCCCGGCGCGCAGGATTCCGCAATGGAGCCGACGACACGTGAGCACAGCCGGGTGGACCTCGGCGACGTGCGGGCGCTGCGAGGCAGCCGGTTCTTCAACGACGAACTGGCCCCGGTCCCGGTCGAGAAGCGGACCTGGACGACCTACAACTATTTCGCGCTGTGGATGGGGATGGCGCACAACATCCCCTCGTACGCACTGGCCGCGTCGCTCATCGCACTCGGCATGAACTGGCTGCAGGCACTGATCACGATCACCATCGGCAACCTGATCGTGCTCGCGCCGATGCTGCTCAACAGCCACGCCGGCACCAAATACGGCATTCCGTTCCCGGTGTTCGCCCGCGCGTTCTACGGCCTGCGCGGGGCGAACCTCGCCGCGTTGCTGCGCGCGTTCATCGCGTGCGGCTGGTTCGGCATCCAGACCTGGGTTGGCGGCGAGGCGATCTACGTGATCGTCGGACGCCTGGCGGGATCCGGCTGGCGCGATTCGGCGGTGATCGCCGGGCAGCACTGGACGATGTGGCTGTCGTTCGCGGTGTTCTGGCTGGTGCAGATGCTGATCATCTGGCGCGGCATGGAGGCGGTCCGCAAGTTCGAGAACTGGACCGCGCCGCTGGTGTCGGTCGGGTTCCTGATCCTGCTCGGCTACGTGCTGGTGAAGGCGGGCGGGTTCGGCCCGATCCTGCACGACAGCGGGAAGCTCGGCTGGGGGCCGGGGTTCTGGAAGGTGTTCGCGCCGTCGCTGATGGCGATGATCGCGTTCTGGTCGACGCTGTCGCTGAACATGCCGGACTTCACCCGCTTCGGCGGCAGCCAGCGCAAGCAGATGCGCGGCCAGATCCTCGGGCTGCCGACGACGATGACGTTCATCGCGGTCGTCGCCATCCTCACCACGTCCGGCGGGCACGTGCTCTACGGGCAGGACATCTGGGACCCGGCGCAGCTGGCGGACAAGTTCTCCAGCCCGGTCGTGGTGGTCGTCGCGCTGGTCGCGCTGGTGCTGGCGACGATCTCGGCCAACCTGGCGGCGAACGTCGTCAGCCCGTCCTACGATTTCTCCAACGCCTTCCCGAAACGGATCACCTTCGCCCTCGGCGGGCTGATCACCGGCGTGATCGGCATCCTGATCCAGCCGTGGCGGCTCTATTCCGACCCGGACATCTACATTTTCGCCTGGCTCGGCTTCTACGGCGGGCTGCTCGGCGCGGTCGCCGGGGTGCTCGTCGCCGGGTACTGGGTCGTGAAGCGCACGCGGCTGAAGCTGGCCGACCTGTACCTGCCGAGCGGGCAGTACTGGTTCACCGCGGGCTGGCACTGGCGCGCGCTCGTCGCGACCCTGATCGGCGCGGTGCTCGCGGTCGGCGGCGCCTACGGCGGTCCGTTCCCGGCCGACGGCCTGATTCCTTTCCTGAAGCCTTTGTACGACTACAACTGGGCGGTGGGATTCGTCGGCGCTTTCGTCGCCTACGTCCTGTTCAGCCTTCCTTTGAACGCGCACCGGAACGAGGAGGAAACCAGTGTCTGACACGGTCCGAGCCGGCTTGATCCAGCAGCGGTGGACAGGCGACAAGGAGTCGATGATCGCGAACGCGGTCGACGCCATCGGCAAGGCGGCCTCGCAAGGCGCACAGGTGGTGTGCCTGCAGGAACTGTTCTACGGCCCGTATTTCTGCCAGGTGCAGGACGCGGATTTCTACTCCTACACCGAAGCGATCCCGGACGGTCCCACCACCAAGCTCATGCAGGAGGTCGCGGAGCGGCACGGCGTGGTGCTCGTGGTGCCGATGTACGAACAGGAACAGCCGGGCGTCTACTACAACACCGCGGCGGTGATCGACGCCGACGGGAAATACCTCGGAATGCACCGCAAAAACCACATTCCGCAGGTGAAGGGATTCTGGGAGAAGTTCTACTTCAAGCCCGGCAACCTCGGGTATCCGGTCTTCGACACCGCAGTCGGCCGGATCGGCGTGTACATCTGCTACGAACGGCATTTCCCCGAAGGCTGGCGCGCACTCGGGCTGGCCGGGGCGCAGATCGTGTTCAACCCGTCGGCGACGAGCCGCGGGCTGTCGGAGTACCTGTGGCGACTGGAGCAGCCTGCCGCTGCTGTCGCGAACGAGTACTACGTGGGCACGATCAACCGGGTCGGCGTGGAACCGCTGGGCGACAACGACTTCTACGGCCAATCGTACTTTGTGGACCCGCGCGGTCAGCTCGTCGGCGAAGCGGCGTCGGACACCGAAGAGGAGATCGTGGTCCGCGATCTCGACATGGGGCGGCTTGCCGAAGTCCGCGATCTTTGGCAGTTCTACCGCGACCGCCGCCCGGACAGCTACGGACCCCTTGCGGAGGCCTGATGAGTGTCCTGATCTCTGGCGGGCAAGTAGTTTCGCCGTCCGGCGCGGTCACCGCCGACGTGCTGGTGGACGGCGAAACCATCGCGGCGGTAGGCGCTCCCGGCACGCTGACCGGCGATGAAACCCTTGACGTGACCGGCAAGTACGTCCTTCCCGGCGGAATCGACGCGCACACGCACATGGAGATGCCGTTCGGCGGCACGCATTCCGTCGATTCGTTCGAGACCGGCACCGTCGCCGCCGCATGGGGCGGGACGACGACGATCATCGACTTCGCCGTGCAGGCCAAGGGAACGTCATTGTTGTCCACACTGGACAAGTGGCATGCCAAAGCGGACGGCAACTGCGCGATCGACTACGGGTTCCACATGATCGTGTCGGACGTCAACGACGCCACGCTGAAGGAGATGCGGGCGTGCGTCGACGGCGGCGTCGGCAGCTTCAAGATGTTCATGGCCTACCCCGGCGTTTTCTACTCCACCGACGGGGAAATCCTGCGCGCGATGCAGCAGGCGCGCGAGATCGGCGCGACGATCATGATGCACGCGGAAAACGGCATCGCGATCGACGAACTGGCCGCGCAGGCCGTCGCCGCCGGACACACCGACCCGGTGCAGCACGGCCTGACCCGGCCGCCCGAACTGGAAGGCGAGGCGACCTCGCGGGCGATCCGGCTCGCGCAGGTGACCGGAGCACCGCTGTACATCGTGCATTTGTCGGCTGCACAAGCGCTCGCCGCGGTCGCCGAAGCGCGGGACAACGGACAGAACGTCTTCGCCGAGACCTGCCCGCAGTATCTGTACTTGTCCATTGAGGACCTGGCGAAACCCGGTTTCGAGGGCGCCAAGTTCGTGGCTTCCCCGCCGCTGCGGGAGAAATCGCACCAGGCCGACCTGTGGCGCGGGCTGCGCGCGAACGACCTGTCCGTGGTCTCGACCGACCATTGCCCGTTCTGTTTCAAGGACCAGAAAGAGCTGGGGCGCAACGACTTCCGGGCGATCCCGAACGGGATACCGGGCGTCGAGCACCGGATGGACCTGCTGCACCAGGGCGTCGTGGCGGGCGAGATCTCGCTGGGCCGCTGGGTCGAGACGTGCTCGGCGACGCCCGCGCGGATGTTCGGGCTGTACCCGCGCAAGGGCGTGATCGCGGCGGGCTCGGACGCGGACATCGTGGTGTACGACCCTTCGGCGTCGCAAACCCTCTCCGCCGCGACGCACCACATGAACGTGGATTACTCGGCGTACGAAGGGTTTTCGCTCACCGGCAAGGTCCACACTGTACTGTCGCGCGGCCGGGTCGTGGTGTCGCCGGACGGATTCCACGGCAGCGCCGGGCACGGCAAGTTCTTGTCTCGCGAACTCAATCAATACTTGAATTGAGGGAAGCCTGATGGATTTCGGGATCGTGCTGCAGACCGACCCGCCCGCGGCGGAGGTCGTGCGGATGATGAAGGCCGCCGAGGACGCCGGGTTCCGGTACGGCTGGACGTTCGACTCGTGCGTGCTGTGGCAGGAACCGTTCGTGATCTACGCGCGGATCCTGGAAGCGACGTCCGCGCTGGTCGTGGGGCCGATGGTGACCAGCCCGGGCACGCGGGACTGGTCGGTGATGGCGTCGACCTTCGCGACGCTCAACGACATGTTCGGCAACCGCACGGTGTGCGGCATCGGCCGCGGCGACTCCGCGCACCGGGTCGTCGGCCGCCCGCCGTCCACTTTGGCCACCGTGCGCGAATGCATGCGCGTGGTCAAGGACCTCGCCGAGGGCCGCGAGGTCACGATGAACGACACCGCGGTCCGCATCCCGTGGATCCGCGGCGGGCGGCTGGAAATGTGGATGGCCGGATACGGCCCGAAGGCACTGCAAACAGTCGGCGAACACGCGGACGGCTTCATCCTGCAATGCGCCGACCCGGCCATCGCCCGCTGGACGATCGGCGCGGTCCGGGACGCCGCCCGCGCCGCCGGCCGCGATCCCGGCGGAATCACGATCTGCGTCGCGGCTCCGGCCTATGTCGGCGAAGACCTGGCGCACCAACGGGAACAACTGCGCTGGTTCGGCGGAATGGTGGGCAACCACGTCGCGGACCTGGTCGCCCGCTACGGCTCGTCCGGCCCGGTGCCGCACGAGCTGACCGACTACATCCGCGAGCGCGAAGGCTACGACTACTCCCACCACGGCCGCGCGGGCAACCCGTCGACCGCATTCGTCCCGGACGAGATCGTGGACCGGTTCTGCTTGCTCGGCCCGGCGTCGGCGCACATCGCACGGCTGGAGGAGTTGGCGGAGCTGGGGGTGGACCAGTTCGCGCTGTATCTGATGCATGACGAGAGGGAGGAGACGATGGCCGCGTATGGGGCGCAGGTGATTCCGAAGCTGACCGCGTGATTTCCTCCTGTCCGCCTCCGGCTCAAGCGCATCCTGGCGGCTCAGTTCAACCAGCCCGAAGACGGAGACACGGGTTCCCATCGACCGCATCGAAGACATCTACCGGCAACGGACAATCGCCGGTCGAGAACGGTGCCGTGACAGCTCCGTAAGGATCAGTCCAGCATCGCCTGATACACCAGCTGCCGCAGCTGCTGCCGGATCGGATGGGTCGACGACGGCAGCAGCTGCGTGTAGAACGCCACCGTCAAATCCTCGTCCGGATCCACCCAAAACGCCGTCGAAGCCGCCCCGCCCCACGCGTACTCCCCCGGCGTAGCAAGGGTTTTCGCCTTGACCGAGTCGATCAGGACCGAGAATCCCAGCCCGAACCCGTACCCGTCGAAAGGCATCTCCGCGAACAGCGGCCGCCCGTAGGCCTCCAGATCCACATGTCCCGGCAGATGATTGGCCGTCATCAGATCCACCGTCCGCGGGCTCAGCACCCGCACCCCGTCGAGTTCCCCGCGGCGCAACAACATCTGGGTAAACCGGTGGTAGTCGGCCGCCGTCGAGACCAGGCCTCCGCCGCCGGAAAGGCAAGCCGGGCGCGACGTTCCCACCGCGCCGAAGGCGTCGTTGCGCACCAGCTGTTTCGTCCGGGGCGCAGGCAGGTACAAGGCCGCCAAGCGGTCCGTGTCCGAAGTCCAGAAGCCGGTGTCCGTCATGCCCAACGGGCCGAAGATCCGCTCCGCGAACACCTCGTCCAGCGGCTTCCCGGCCAGCACCTCGACCAACCGGCCCAGGACGTCGCTGGCCACCGAGTAGTTCCACTCCGCACCCGGCTGGAACACGAGCGGGAACCGCGCCCACGCCTTGGTGCACTCCGCCAGATCCAGCCCCGGCGGCGTCCCCCACTCGTACCCGCCTGCCCGGTAAACCGCGTCGACCGGGTGCGTGTGGTGGAAGCCGTAGGTCAGGCCCGCGGTGTGCGAAAGCAGGTGCCACAACCGGATCGGCTCGGTCGCCGGCTCGGTGACCGGAGCCAGCGCCGAGCCTTTCACGTACACCTGCGGCTCGGCGAATTCCGGCAGCCACCGCGAGATCGGGTCGGTGAGGTCGATCAGGCCTTCCTCGACGAACGTCATCGCCGCCACCGAGGTGACCGGCTTCGTCATCGAGAAGATCCGCCAGATCGTGTCGGTCTCGACCGGCGCACCGGCCTCGACGTCGCGCGAGCCGTGCGACGCGACGTGCACGATCCGGCCGTGCCTGCTCACTACCGCGAGGAAGCCGGGCAGCAAGCCGTCCTCGACGTACCGGGCGAAATGCCGGTCGATCCGCCGCAGTCGTGCCCCGTCGAAACCCGCGTCGGCCGGATCGGCCTCCACCTTCACCTCGGTCGCCATGGCGGCGACCTTACGCCGAACTCGCCGCTTTCCGCTCCGCCGCCTTTTCCTCGCGCCAGGCCTCGTCGTTCTTGCCCTCGCGCCAGTATCCGGACAACGACACCGCGTCTCGCGCGACGCCGCGCTCGTCGAAAAGGTACCGCCGCAGCTCCCGCACGAACCCGGCCTCGCCGTGGACGAACGCGTGCACGTCCTCGCCCGGCCACGGCAGCGCCTTCACGGCAGCGACCAGATCGTCGGACGCCGAGCGGTGCAGCCACGTGACCTGCGCGTCGGCCTTCGTCGCGAGCGGCTGGTGTTCCGACTTGTCCTCCACCAGCAAGAACACGTGCGCCAACGCCCCCGGCGGCAGCGCTTCGAGCGCGGCGGCGATGGCGGGCAACGCCGATTCGTCGCCCACCAGCAGGTGCCAGTCGGCGTCGGCGCGCGGCGCGTACGCCCCGCCCGGACCGACCAGCAACAGCTCGTCCCCAGGCTGTGCGCGCTGCGCCCACGGCCCGGCCAGACCCTCGTCGCCGTGCACCACGAAGTCGAGCACCAGTTCGCCCGCGGCCTCGTCGTACGAGCGGACCGTATAGGTACGCAGCCGCGGCGCGTGCTCGCGCGGCAGCTCCTCGCGGATCCGGTTCAGGTCGAACGGCTCCGGATACTCCACCCCGTCCACCTTGAAGATCACCTTCACGTACGCGTCGGTGAACTCGTTCGGGCGGAAATCTCGAAGCCCCTCGCCGCCGGCCACGATCCGGATCATGTGCGGGGTGAGGTGCTCCTTGCGCAGCACCTCCAGCCGCACCGCGGTCCTCCCCTTGCGCGCCGGACCTTCGGCCATCGAACACCCCTGTTTCAGTAAGGTTTACCTAAGTAGCGTGTCCCACGGTACGCGCCTTCACCCGTTCCGCCCAGTACCGCCGTCCCCGAGTTCGGCGAGCATTGCCCGGAAACCCGCCCCGACCCGCTCCCGGAACCCCACGAAAAACCGGTTCGCCACCAGTACTGCCCACCACTGCCCGGCGGCGGCGTTCCGCACGCGGTGCGTGACGCGGGATCCGACCGGATCGTCGGCGACCTCGTACTCCCCGCGGTACCACCAACCGCCCTGCGCGGCGAGAAACCGGCGCTCGCGGTCGACCTCCAGCTTCATCGGGTAATCCGAAGCCGTCAACTGCCTTTCCAGCCGCGAGAACACCTCCCTCGGCGCGGCCGGAACGACGCCGGAGACCTCGACGATCGTTCTCATGCTTCCCACGGCTTCGAGACCCGCGTGTTCTGGAAAGCGGTGATCCGCCAGCCCTCGTCACCCCGCACCAGCACGTAGGTCAGCGAACTCTCGCGCCCCTCGGCGGCCGGGTCGTCGCCTCCGGTCAGCGACGAGCCGCCACCGGTCACGATGACCGCGACGTCGTCCCGCAGGAACCGCACCCGCGGCTCGCCGAAGCCGGTGAGCTTCGAGCCCTGGAGCGCTCCCTGGAACAGCTCCCGGTGCGAGTCCACGATCGCCTGGCGGCCGACGGACCGGAGCCCGAAGAACGTCACGTAGTCGGCGTCTTCGGTGAACAGATTCCCGTAGGCATCCGCGTCGCCGCTGTTCCAGGCGTCGGCGAGACGCGCGAGGACAGCCAGGACTTCTTCGTGCTGCGACATGCTTTTCTCCTTAACGAACGACGTTCGCGTACGAGACAAGTTGTACTCACGAACACCGTTCGCGTCAAGCGCGGGGCTCGTCTAGGCTTCGGGGATGACCGCACCGCCCCCGCCCTGGCGCCGGACGCCGAGCCCGCGCCGGCGCGCCGCGAAGCAGATGCTGTCGCAGGAACTGATCGTGAAAACCGCGCTCGAAATCCTGGCCGCCGAGGGCATCGACGCCGTCTCGATGCGCCGGGTCGCGCAGCAACTGGAGACCGGGCCTGCGTCGCTGTACGCGTACGTGGCCAACAAAGAGGAGCTGGACGAGTTGTTGCTCGACGCGGCGCTGAGCGAAGTGCCGTGCCCCGAGCCGGATCCGCGGCGGTGGACCGAACAGGTCAAAGAGCAAGTGCGGCAACAGATCCGGGCAATGGTGGCGTATCCGGGCATCGCGAAAGTCGCGTGGCAGACGCCGATCCCGGTCACGCCGAACTCGTTGCGGCAGGGCGAAGTCATGCTGCAGCTGCTGCGTGCGGGAGGGCTGGATCTACAGCAGGCAGTGTTCGCCGGGGACGCGTTGAGCACGTACACCAAGGCTTTCGCCTACGAAGCCAGCGGCTGGACGTTCGGCGATTACGACCCGGAGAAAATGAGCGAGCGCGAGCGGCAGATGGCGGACTACATGCAGTCGCTGCCCGCCAGCGCGTTCCCGAACCTGTTGCAGGCCGGGGAGTTCTTCACCGCGGACACCAGCCAGGCCCGGCTCGAGTTCGCCTTGGAGGCGTTCGTGGCCGGGCTGGCGGCGATGGTCAGAAAGTGAGCACGATCTTGCCGCGCGTGTGACCCTGTTCCAGCTCGCGATAGGCGGCCTGGACCTCGGCCAGCGGGTACGTCGCGGCGATCTCGACCTCGAGCAATCCCTTGTCCGCCAACGCGACGAGGTCGCGCATCACCTCGGCGCTCGCCCCGGCCATGTTGCCCTCGATCTTCACCCCGTACTTCTCGGCGGCGTCGAAGTCGACCACTGTGTCGATCCGGCCGGGATAAACGCCCAGCCGCAAGGCAAGTTCGACGTAGTCGTCGCCGTAAGTGTCGATGAACGCGTCCACCCGGTCGCCAGTCAGCTCGCGGAGCCGCTCTTCGAGCCCTTCCCCGTACGCGATCGGGACGACGTCGTGCTCGCGCAACCACTCGTGGTTCGCTTCGCTGGCAATGCCGATCACGGTCGCGCCGGTGAGCTTCGCCAGCTGCACGGCCAGCGAACCGACCCCGCCCGCGGCTCCGGACACGACGACCGTCTCGCCCTCGCGCGGGCTGACCGCCCGCACCGCGGCGTACGCAGTGGTTCCAGCGACGAACAGACCGCCCGCGACCTCCCACGACAGCCCGCTCGGCTTCGGAACGAGATGCTCCGCCGGGACGAGCACGTACTCGGCGTGGCTGGAGCGGGTGTGCACGAAGCCGACGACCTCGTCCCCCACCTGGATTTCTTCGACGTCCGCGCCCAGCTCGACCACTACTCCGGCCAGGTCGCTGCCCTGTCCGGACGGGAAGGTGGACGGCCAGCGCTCGGCCAGAGCGCCGGTGCGGATCTTCGCTTCCCCCGGATTGATGCCCGCGGCCCGGACCCGCACGAGCACCTGCCCGGATTCCGGCGCCGGCCGAGGCACTTCGGCCAGCTGCAGCACTTCGATCCCGCCGTGTTCGCCGTATCTGACCGCCTGCGGCATACGCGTCTCCCTCGCTCGTATGCTTAGCCCAACAAACGATCGAACGGATTTATGCCCGGCGGGCGAAAATTCAGCCGGCCAGCCTCCGGACCACCGCGTCCGCGAGCAGCCGCCCGCGATCGGTGAGCACCGCGCGCCCACTGTCCAAATCGGACACTTCGAGCAACCCCTCCGCGGCGGCCGCCCGGGCTTGCCTGACCCCCGGCTCGTCGAGCGCCGACAACGCCAGGCCGTCGGAGATCCGCAGCTCCAGCATGATCCGCTCCAGGTGCCGGTCTTCGTCGGTGAGCACCTCGCGATCGGCCTCCGGGCTCGCGCCTTCCGCGAGCAAGCCGGAGTACTTGGCCGGATGCTTGACGTTCCACCACCGCACGCCGCCGACGTGGCTGTGCGCGCCCGGTCCGGCGCCCCACCAGTCGCCGCCCTGCCAGTAGCCGAGGTTGTGGCGGCACCGCGCGGCCTCGCCGGTCGCCCAGTTCGACACCTCGTACCAGGTCAACCCCGCGCCGGCGAGGACGGAGTCGATCATTTCGTAGTAGCTGGCCAGCGTGTCGTCGTCCGGCGCGGGCAGTTCGCCGCGCCGCACCCGGCGGGCGAGGGCGGTGCCGTCCTCCACGATCAGCGCGTACGCCGACACGTGGTCGACACCCGCGGAGAGAACTGCGTCGAGCGACGCGCGCAGATCTTCGACCCGCTCCCCCGGCGTGCCGTAAATAAGGTCGAGGTTGACGTGCTCGAACCCGGCGGCCCGGGCTTCGCGCGCGGCGTCGACCGGACGGCCGGGGGTGTGCACGCGGTCGAGCACCTTGAGCACGTGCCGGGCCGCGGACTGCATGCCCAGCGACACTCGGGTGTAACCCGCCTCACGGATGCCCGCGAAGAACTCGGGCGAAGTGGACTCGGGGTTCGATTCGGTCGTCACCTCCGCGCCCGGCGCGAGCCCGAACGCCGACCGGACGCCGTCGAGCACCTCGGCCAGCCCGTCCGCGCCCAGCATGGACGGCGTCCCGCCGCCGACGAACACCGTCTCCGCCTTGGGCGCGTTGCCGAGGATTTCGGCGCCCAGCTCCAGCTCGCGGCGCAGCGCCTCCAGCCACGACCGCGGCGAGGCGGCGGTGCCGAGTTCGCCCGCGGTGTAGGTGTTGAAGTCGCAGTAACCGCAGCGGGTCGCGCAAAACGGCACGTGGACGTACACGCCGAACGGACGGGTGCCGAGCCCCGCGAGAGCGGTCTCGGGCAGTCCGGCGGGCGGGCGGTGAGTGTCGGGAACAGGCACGACGTCCATTCTCCCCCGCGGCGCGCGGGCTCCCGCGCGCCCCTGCGCCACCCGGCGGAAAGTTCGGCCGCCGAACGATGCACCACCCGTCGCGCACCCGGTCGACAAGCGCCCGAAACCGTCCCACGATGCGTCCGAAAGCCGGGAAAGACCTGGCAGATCGCCCGGCCGATGCACATCCGGGGCCGTTTCGCACCCCCGCAGTGAGCCTTCTCCCACCATCCGGACGCCCTTGGACGACGTTCGGCCCGCGTGGCAATCTGAGCCGGTGAGTCCTGCCGGTGTCCTTCTCGTGGCGCGCCGCCACGTCGACCTTGTCCGGGTCGCGAGCGCGCTCTGCCGGCCTGTTCGCTGACTCCCGCCGAAGCCTGCCCAGCCCACCACCTGGACCACCGGCCCGCTCTCGCCCCGCACCGACGCCGCGGCGGAGCCGCCTCGATCACCCCGCCCGGAGGATCTCCATGTCCGCACCCCCGCGTGAAACGCCCGCGAAGGGCCGCACGCCTCGGACTCGCCAGAAGCGCGGCGAGGGCCAGTGGGCGCTCGGCTACCGGGAGCCGCTGAACCCGAACGAGCGTTCGAAGAAGGACGACAGCCCGCTCAACGTCCGGGCGCGGATCGAGAACATCTACGCCCACCGCGGTTTCGACTCGATCGACCCCGGCGACCTGCGCGGCCGGTTCCGCTGGTTCGGCCTCTACACCCAGCGCAAGCCGGGCATCGACGGCGGCCGCACCGCGCTGCTGGAGCCCGAGGAGCTGGACGACCGCTACTTCATGATGCGCGTCCGCATCGACGGCGGCGCGCTCACCACCGAGCAGTTGCGAGTGGTCGGCGAGATCTCGCGGGAGCACGCGCGCGACACCGCCGACATCAGCGACCGGCAGAACATCCAGTACCACTGGATCGAGATCGAGGACGTGCCCTCGATCTGGTCCCGGCTGGAGAACGTCGGCCTGACCACCACCGAGGCGTGCGGCGACTGCCCGCGCGTCGTGCTCGGCTCCCCGGTCGCCGGCATCGCGAAGAACGAGGTGCTCGACGCCACCCCGGCGATCGACGAAATCCTCGAGCGCTACATCGGCGACCCGCGGTTCGCGAACCTGCCGCGCAAGTTCAAGACCGCGATCTCCGGGCTGCCGGACATCGTGCACGAGATCAACGACATCGCCTTCGTCGGCGTCGACCACCCGGAGCACGGCCCCGGCTTCGACCTGTGGGTCGGCGGCGGGCTCTCCACGAACCCGATGCTCGCGCAGCGGCTCGGCGCGTGGGTCCCGCTGGACGAGGTGCCGCAGGTGTGGGAGGGCGTCGTCTCGATCTTCCGCGACTACGGCTACCGGCGGCTGCGTTCGCGGGCCCGGCTGAAGTTCCTGGTCAAGGACTGGGGCGCCGAAAAGTTCCGTGAAGTTCTCGAAACCGAATACCTGAAGCGGAAGCTGATCGACGGCCCGCCGCCGGAGAACCCCGCGACCCCGATCGACCACGTCGGCGTGCACCCGCAGAAGGACGGCAACTACTACGTCGGCGCCGCGCCGGTCGCCGGCCGGGTGTCGGGCAGCACGCTGATCGCCGTCGCCGAGGCCGCCGAGCGGGCCGGATCGCAGCGGGTGCGGCTGACCCCGCACCAGAAGCTGGTCGTGCTCGACGTCCCCAAGGCGAAAGTCCCGGCGCTGCAAGCGGAACTGGCCGAGCTGGGCCTGCAGACCAATCCGTCGCCGTGGCGGCGCAGCGTGATGGCGTGCACCGGGCTGGAGTTCTGCAAGCTCGCGATCGTCGAGACGAAGGTGCGCGCGCAGCAGCTGGTCGCGGACCTGGAGAAGTCGCTCGCCGACATCAACGCGCAGCTCGAAACGCCGGTCACGGTGCACCTCAACGGCTGCCCCAACTCCTGCGCACGCGTGCAGACCGCGGACATCGGGCTGAAGGGCCAGATCGTCACCGACGCCGACGGCAACCAGGTCGAGGGCTTCCAGGTGCACCTCGGCGGCGGGCTCGGGCTCGACGCCGGATTCGGCCGGAAGCTGCGCGGCCACAAAGTCACCGCGGGCGAACTGGTCGAGTACGTGGAACGCGTGGTGCGCGCGTACGTCGCGGGCCGCGAGCCGGGCGAACGGTTCCCGCAGTGGGCGTTGCGGGCGGACGAAGGGGTGCTGCAGTGACCGCGGTGGCGGACTACCGGGCGCTGGCCGAACGCGCCGAGAAAGAGCTGGCCGAGGCGACCGCCGAGGAGGCGCTTCGCTGGACGGTCGAGACCTTCGGCGACGACTTCATCGTGGCGTCGAACATGCAGGACGCCGTGCTGATCGACCTCGCAACGAAGGTCAAGCCCGCGGTGGACGTGCTGTTCCTGGAGACCGGCTACCACTTCGCCGAAACCCTCGGGGTGCGCGACGCGGTGCAGACGGTGTACCCGGACGTGCGGATCGTCAACGCGCAGGCCGAGCAGAGCGTCGCCGAACAGGACGCGGAGTACGGGCCGAAGCTGCACGAACGCGACCCCGGCCAGTGCTGCTTCCTGCGCAAGGTCGTACCGCTGCGCCAGACGCTCGGCAAGTACTCGGCGTGGGTCACCGGCGTGCGCCGGGTGGATGCGCCGACCCGCGCGAACACGCCGATCGTCACCTGGGACGAGCGCAACGGCCTGGTGAAGATCAACCCGATCGCGGCGTGGACCGACGACGAGTTCAACGGCTACCTGCACGAGAACGGGGTCCTGGAGAACCCGCTGGTGTCGATCGGCTACCTCTCGATCGGCTGCGCGCCCTGCACCGCGAAGGTCGAGGCGGGGCAGGATCCGCGCAGCGGCCGGTGGGCCGGGCAGTCGAAGACCGAGTGCGGTTTGCATGGCTGAGGAAGGAAGCATGACGACTTTGGAACCGGCGGCCGATGCCGCGGTAGACAATCTCGCCGCCCTCGAATCCGAGGCCATCCACATCTTCCGCGAGGTCGCGGGCGAGTTCGACCGTCCGGTGATCCTGTTCTCCGGCGGCAAGGACTCGACGCTGATGCTGCACCTGGCGATCAAGGCCTTCTGGCCCGCGCCGGTGCCGTTCCCGCTGCTGCACGTGGACACCGGGCACAACTTCGACGAGGTCCTCGAATTCCGCGACCGCGTGGTCGAAAAGCACGGACTGCGGCTGGTCGTCGCGAAGGTCCAGGACTGGATCGACGACGGCAGGCTCGAAGAGCGCGCCGACGGCCTGCGCAATCCGCTGCAGACCACCCCGCTGCTGGAGACGATCGCGGAGAACAAGTTCGACGCGGTCTTCGGCGGCGGTCGCCGCGACGAGGAGCGAGCACGCGCGAAGGAGCGGATCTTCAGCCTGCGCAACGCTTTCGGCCAGTGGGAGCCGCGCCGGCAGCGGCCGGAACTGTGGAACCTCTACAACGGACGGCACCGTCCTGGCGAGCAGGTCCGCGTGTTCCCGCTGTCCAACTGGACCGAAGCGGACGTGTGGAACTATATCGCCCGCGAGAAGGTCGAGCTGCCTTCGATTTATTACGCCCACCAGCGCGCGGTCTACCAGCGCGACGGCATGTGGCTCAGCGAGGGGCCTTGGGGCGGGCCGCGTCCCGGCGAGGACGTCCGCGCGCTGAGCGTGCGCTACCGGACCGTCGGCGACGGTTCGTGCACTGGCGCGATCGAATCCACGGCGTCCACTGTGGACGAAGTGATCGCCGAGGTCCAGGCTTCGCGGCTCACCGAACGCGGTGCCACCCGCGCCGACGACCGGATGTCCGAGGCGGCCATGGAAGACCGCAAACGGGAGGGCTACTTCTGATGTCGAGCCTGCTGAGGCTGGCCACCGCGGGCAGCGTGGACGACGGGAAGTCCACGCTGGTCGGACGGCTGCTGTACGACACCAAGTCCGTCCTCGCCGACCAGCTCGACGCGGTCACCCGCGCGTCTGTCGACAAAGGACTGTCCACTCCGGACCTTTCGCTGCTTGTCGACGGCCTGCGCTCGGAGCGCGAGCAGGGCATCACGATCGACGTCGCGTACCGGTATTTCGCGACGCCGAAGCGGTCGTTCGTGCTCGCCGACACCCCGGGGCACGTGCAGTACACCCGCAATACGGTCACCGGCGCGTCCACCGCGCAGCTCGGGGTGCTGCTGGTCGACGCGCGCAACGGCGTGGTCGAGCAGACCCGGCGGCACGCGGCCGTGCTCGCGCTGCTCGGTGTGCCGCAGCTGGTGCTGGCGGTGAACAAGATCGACCTCGTCGACTACGACGAGAACACCTTCGGCGTCATCGCCAAGGAGTTCACCGCGCACGCGGAATCCCTCGGCTACGACTCGGCGTCCGTCGTCTCCATCCCGGTTTCCGCGCTGGTCGGCGACAACGTGGCGACCCGGTCGGAGAAAACCCCGTGGTACGACGGCCCGTCGCTGCTGGAGCACCTCGAAAACGTGCCGGTAGCGCCGGATCCGCACGATTCCGCGCTGCGGTTCCCGGTGCAGTACGTGATCCGCCCGCGCACCGCCGAGTACCCGGACTACCGCGGTTACGCCGGCCAGATCGCCGCGGGCACGGTGCGTCCGGGCGACGAGATTGTCGTGCAGCCGCAAGGGATCCGCAGCCGGATCGAAAGGATCGACACCGCGGACGGGCCGTTGGAGGAAGCGGGCACCGGAACCTCGGTGACCCTGCTGCTCGCCGACGACATCGACATCAGCCGCGGCGACCTCATCGCCGCCGCCGACGCGCCGCCGCAGGTCACTGACGAGATCACCGGCACGCTGTGCTGGCTGTCCTCGAAGCCGCTCAAGACCGGCGCGCGGGTGCTGATCAAGCACGGCGCCCGGACCGTGCAGGGCCTCACCACCGAGTTGCACGCCCGGTTCGACGAGCAGACACTGTCCAGTGTGGACTCGCCGGACAGCTTGGAGCTCAACGACATCGGCAGCGTCAGCCTGCAGCTGGCCGAGCCGCTGCCGGTCGACGACTACGGCGTGAGCCCGCGCACCGGCGCGTTCCTGGTGATCGATCCGAAGGACGGCGACACCCTCGCCGCCGGTCTCGTCGGCGAGCGGTTCTCGTGACGCCGCCCCTGGTCGCCGTCGCGCACGGCAGTCGTGACCCGCGCTCCGCCGCGACGGTGCGGGCGCTGGTCGACGTCGTCCGTGCGCAGGCGCCGGGGCTGGACGTGCACGAGTCGTTCCTCGACCTGTCGGAGCCGCGGGTCACCGACGTGCTGCGCGGGCTTTACGCGCAAGGGCATCGCTCCGCGGTCGTCGTGCCGTTGTTGCTGGGCAGCGCTTTTCACGCCCGGGTCGACCTGCCCGCGCTGGTCGACGAGGTGACCGCGGAATGCCCCGGGTTCCGGATCCAGGTGTCGGACGTGCTGGGCGCGGACCCGGCGCTCGAAGCCGTCGCCCTCGACCGGATCGCCGGAGCCCGCCGCCGCAGCGGGACCGGCGTGCTGCTGAGCGCGGTCGGCTCGTCCAATCCCGAGGCCAACGCGGTCGTCGCAGGAGTGGCCGCACGCTGGGAAAAGCAGCTCGGCCTCCCGGTGAGCGAGGCGTTCGCCAGCGCCACCCAGCCGGACATCCCGGCCGCGGCCGCCCGCCTGCGGGCTCGCGGCGTACGGCATCTCGTGGTGGCGTCGTGGTTCCTGGCCCCCGGCCTGCTGCCGGACCGGATCGCGTCGCTGGCCCGCGAGGCCGATCCGGGCGTGTTCATCGCCGAGCCGCTCGCCGACGACCCGCGCGTGGCGGACGTCGTGATCGGCCGGTACGCCGCCGCCATCTCCGGACTGCTGCGGTCCGCCGCCTGACCGTCACACCGGACAGCCCACCCCGGTCGACTGCAAAGACGCCTCCCACAACCGGTTTTGCAGGCTGCCGTCGTGCGAACGGGCGCTGGACTTGACCGGCTCCGGATAGCCGCGGATCTCGAAAAGCCCGCCCGGGCCGTAATACTCGCCGTTGCTCGCGCTGGGATCGGTCGCCGCGCGGAGGGTGGGCAGCGCGCCCATCGCAGGCGTCCGCCCGAAGAGCCGGGCCACCGCGAGGTTCGCGCTCCGGAACGCCGACGACGAGTGCCGGAAGATCTCCGTGGTCGCTCCTCCGGGATGTGCGGCCAGCGAGACGGTTTCGGTGCCGCGCAAGCGTTTCGCGAGTTCGTAGGCGAACAGCAGATTGGCCAGCTTCGACGCCGGATACCCGCCGGCCGCGCGCAGATCCTCGGGATCGATCCGACCGAACCGGTGCGCGATGCTGCTGACCGTCACCACCCGCGATCCCGGCACGTCCAGCAGCCGGTCGATCAGCAACGCCGTCCAGGCGAAATGCCCGAGATGGTTCACCCCGAACTGCATTTCGAACCCGTCCGCGGTCCGGCCGGGCGCATTGGTCACGCCCGCGTTGTTGATCAGCAGGTCGATCCGGGCGTGCCGGGCGCGCAGTTCGCCGGCCGCCTCCCGCACGGAATCCAGGGACGCCAA
Source organism: Amycolatopsis sp. NPDC114503 (assembly GCF_055633655.1). Lineage (NCBI taxonomy): Bacteria > Bacillati > Actinomycetota > Actinomycetes > Pseudonocardiales > Pseudonocardiaceae > Amycolatopsis > Amycolatopsis sp. NPDC114503. The sequence goes on from NZ_JBVKDT010000004.1 coordinate 788,365, forward strand.
GTCCAGCCGGACCACTTCCGCGCGCGGACCGATCCCGCTCGCCGCGTCGTGCGCTTTCCGCAGGTCCCGGCAGGCGAGCACGACCTGAGCCCCGCGCTCGGCCAGCGCGCGGGCCGTCTCGAAGCCGATCCCGGTGTTCGCGCCGGTGACCACCGCGACGCGGCCGTGCTGATCACTCTCTAACCTGAACCACTCGTTCATGTTATATAGTGAACCACCAGTTCACCTTTATCGGCAAGGAGCGGCAGTGCGGGCAGACGCGGCACGAAACCGGGCGGCAATCCTGACGTCCGCGCGAACCCTGCTGATCGCTCAGGGCCCCGAAGCCGGAATGGACGAGATCGCCGCCGAAGCCGGAGTCGCCGTCGGCACCCTCTATCGGCATTTCCCGACCAAACAGGACCTGGTGCGCGAGATCGCCGAAGACCTCGGCACCGCGATCGCCGAAGTGCTCGACGCTGCCACAGCGCGTGTCGCCGCCGGCCAGACCACTGCAGCCGACGAACTTCTCGACCTGATCCGTCGAGTAGTGGTCGACCTCGGCGAGGAACGCCTTCTCCGCGCCGCACTCTCGAACCTCTCGCCCGAGCCGCTCCAAGCGATGCGCGAGCACGCCACGAAGGCGCTCGAATCCCTCATCGCCACCGCACACCGAGACCTCACCTTGCGTCCGGGAATCTCCGCCGAGGACGTCGGACTGCTCCTCGCCACCTCGCCCGGCGCGGACGTTCCGGAACCCGCCCGGCAACGCTGGGCCGAACTGGCCTGGCTCGCCCTGTCAGACCACCGTCGGTAGACCCGAACGGCCGATCAGACCACTCCTACCGCCACAAGGTGAGCTGTATTCACATTTTCCGTCACGGTGCGCGCCTGTGAACGGTCAATCCTTGACGCGCTACTTAACTTGCCGGTAACTCTCTAATCGCTGCGCAGCTTTCTCTCTCCCCCGTGAAACCCGCAGGTAGGAGCACACAGATGAAAGCACCTCACCTTTACCGGCTGGCCGCGCTGACGGCGGTCGCCGCCCTTCCGCTCGCGCTGGCGGCCCCGGCGTCCGCCGCGACCGCGATCAACTTCGACTGCCAGGCCGACGCACCGGTGGTCGGCCCGCAGCAGGTGTCGCTGACCCAGAACGCCGACGTCACCGCGCCCGCGACGGTCGCGCCCGGCGGCGCGTTCGACGTCGTCATCGACCCCGCGCCCAACACCGTCCCGAGCGACGTGGGCGGCAACAAGGTCAAGAACATCAACACCTTCGCGCTGAAGTTCCCGATCCCGGCGAACTCGACCTACGTCAGCGCCGACCTCGCCGGAGGCTCCGGCCTCGGCGACACGCCGCCGACGATCACCGTCGCCGACGGCGTCGCGACCCTGAGCTTCCCCGGCCCGATCGCCGGCGGTTCGACCTTCGAACTGCCGACCGTCACCGCGCACCTCAAGGCAGGCGACTCCGGCACGATCGAGACGAAACTGTCCGGCACCAGCTACAGCGACCCCGGCCTGACCTTCAAGGCCGTGGCCAGCAGCATCATCGGCGACGTGACCGCGCCGACGGCGTGCTTCCCGAACCCGAGCCCGGTCTTCACCACCACGACCATCGGCTGACCCGGACCGCGGCCACCCGCTGCGCCCGGGTGGCCGCGCCCGGTTCACGGCAGCAAGAGTCCCCAGTAAACCGCCCACGGAACGAACACCAGCCCGGCCACGAGCGGCGCGATCGCCCCGCGCCGCCGGTCCGGTTTCCGCAGCCCCGCAACGGTTACCGCCAACGCCGCCACCGTCGCGACCGCCAGCGCTTGCACCGCGAGCCACGGCAACGGCCGCCCGACGAGCACCGGTCCGAGATCCTTCATCCCGGACAATTGCGCCCAGCCGAGCAATCCCGCGAAGGCGGCGACAGACGCCGTCCCCAGCCCGGCCAGCCACCGCGACGACCTGGTCCCCCGGCGGCGCACCAGCGAAACCACGCCGCCGACCGCGAACCCGCCGAGCAACAACGCAAGCGCAATCCCTTGCGCCCAAACAGATTCCCACCAGGCGAGCGGCCGGAGCGCTTCCGTCGGCCGTTGCGTGAACGCCGCGGTCTCGACATGCACGCCCTGCCGATCCGCCAGCCATTCCCCGACCGCCGCCGGATAACCGGGCATAACACGAGGCAGCCAGTCGAACCCGGCATCGCTGGTCGCGTACAGATCCGGCCCGCCGCCCGCAACGAACCGAATCGTGTGGTTCGGGTGCGCAGCGAGCGCTTCCGCGAAGATCCGGGAACTCTCGACCGGCGCGTGGTTGATGTCGAGGTCTCCCCACAACGCCAGAATCGGCTGTTTCAGCCGCCGCAACACCGGCACCGGGTCGTAATCGGCCTCGGGAAACAGTCCGGCTCCGACCACGAAGCGCGTGGCCCGCACCGGCAACGTCGTCAGCAGTGAGCCGGAAATCCCTTGGTGGCGAAGGACATTCCCCCAGTACCACGAGGTCTGCCGCGCCCCGCCCAACCCGGATCCGCCGACCGTGATGACATACGAGATGTCAGCCGTCCGCGTGGCCGCGAGCGGTGCGACCCACGCGCCCTCGCTGACACCCCAGACGCCGACGTCGTTGATTCCCGACTGGGCCCGCAACGCGTGCACCGCCGAGACCAGATCGTCCGCCAGCACGCCGTAATCGCGCTGGGTTTTGGAATAGCCGCTGGTACGCCGGTCGTACACGAGCGTCGTGACACCGAGCCGCGTGAACATCTCGGCCTGCAGCCGCAGGTTGTCCCGCGTCCGCCAGTCCGACCCTCCTTGCAGGACGATCGCGGACTTCGCTGGTCCTTCCGGCCGGAATACCGTGCCGTGCAACGTGATTCCGCCGGCGCCAGCGAAACTGACGTCGCCGGACGGCTGTGCTTGTACTGGCTGGGCGGCCGGCAGGACCGAGCCCAGCACGAGGATCGCGGCGGCGAGCCGCGATTTGCCCCAGGGCAGCATGAAGTGTTCTCCTTGCTTCGGGAGATCGTGCGCGTTTTCCCTTATTCCTGGGTGCCGAGTGGCCGCTCGGCACCCAGGGCCTTCCTTGAGGTCAGTCCTGGCCGGCCTCCTCTCCGGCCGACGCCGGGAACGCGATCATCCGCGTCTCGACCCGGCGCGCCCCCTCCGGCGTCTCGTCGTCCGGCCGCTGATACCGGCGCAGCAAGGCGAGATACGCCTCGAAGAAGTCCCCCAGCTCGTCCAGCGTCACGGTGATCGCGCCCCGCGAGTACGGAACCGCGTCCGCCCACTCCCCGAGCTGCGGCCGGTCGCGCTCGAACCGTTCGTACAGCTCGGTGTCGCCCGCGAGCCACAGCCGATGCAGCTCGCCGATCGCCGCCTTGGCCGGATCGTCGCGTTCGTCCGCGGGAGGCAACCGCAGGTCGTAATCCGCCACGCGCCACCAGCGTTCGCGCCCGCGCGCGCGTTCGGGAAGCTCCTCGACGAACCCGTTCTCCGCCAGGATCCGCAGGTTGTAGCTGGTCCCGCCGCTGGTCACGCCCAACCGCTCGGCGAGCGTCGTCGACGTCGCCGGTCCGGACGCGGCGAGCGCCTCGAGAATCCGCTGCCGCAACGGGCTCGCGAGCGCTTTGAGGGCTTTCAGATCAGCGGGGCGACGTTCTGCCATGCTCCCAAGGTAGCGGTGCACGAGTTTTGATGCACGGGTTTTCGTGCATGAACTTCACACCCGCTCCCGGGCAGGCGGTGTGCGAAAGTGTCAGGCATGGCTGACGAACTGGTGCACTACGAGGTGGCGGCCGGCATCGCCACGATCACCCTGGACTCCCCGCACAACCGCAACGCGCTGTCGGCGCAGCTGCGGCGGGAACTGAGCGAGTCGCTGACCAAGGCTCGCGAGGACGACTCGGTGCGAGTGGTGCAACTGACCCACACCGGCCCCGTCTTCTGCGCGGGCATGGACTTGAAGGAAGCCCGCGGCGCCGGCTCGTCCGACCAGGGCGTGAACGAGTTCCCGCAGATCCTGGACCAGCTGTGGACGAGCCCGAAGCCGGTCGTCGCCCGGCTGGCCGGCCCGGCTCGCGCGGGCGGCATCGGCATGGTCGCCGCGTGCGACATCGCGGTCGCGGTGCCCGAAGCGACCTTCGCCTTCTCGGAAGTCCGCATCGGCGTCATCCCGGCGGTCATCAGCCTGACGGTGCTCCCGAGGCTGAACGCCCGGGCCGCGCACGAACTCTTCCTGACCGGCGACGTCTTCGACGCGAAGCGCGCGGTGGAGATCGGCCTTCTGAACGCCTGCGTCCCCGCCGAGGAGCTGGACAAGACCGTCGAGGGCTACCTCAAGTCGCTGACCCTGGGCGGCCCGAAAGCCTTGGCCGCGACCAAGGAACTGCTGGCCCGCCCGCGTCCGGCCACCCCGGCCGAAGGCTTCGCGGACATGAACGCCCTCTCGGCGGGCTTCTTCGCCAGCGAAGAGGGCCAGGAAGGCATCCAGGCCTTCGCCCAGAAGCGCAAGCCGAACTGGGTTCCGCAGGACTGACGCTGTCCGTGAGGGGAACCCTGAGGGACTCTGATTCCCTCCGGGTTCCCTTCACAGCCCTTCAACGATCAGGAATCCACCAGCACCAAGGTCAGCCGCCGCTCGCCGGAGCCCATCGCCCGCTGCGCGTCCGACAACACGCTCCGCACCGCCAGATACGCCTTGGGCTCGGCGGCCTTCAGCCCGTCCGACCCGGTCCAGATCAGCACGTGCTCGCCGGTCGGCAGCCACGACAAATCCGTGAGCATGTCGTACAGCGCGTCCAGATTCCGCCCGAAATAAGACGGAAAAGAAAGCGCCTCGCCGATCGCGTCCAACGCGGACAGCTTGTCCAGCGTCCGCGCCCCGTCGACCTGATGCGGATAAGCCCCGCGCGCGAATGCCGCGTCCGCCGCGGCCCGCGCCGTCTCGCCGCTCACCGCGCGGGATCCACGACGACGAACGACGCGTAATGATCGCCTGTGTAATACAACTCTTTCCCCGCCCCTGTGATCAACCGGCGGGCCCCTCGGTCCGGGCTCCCCGGCGTCTTCACGGTGTATTCGTGGTAATAGCCGTTCTTCTCCGCGGGCAGCACTTTTTCCCGGTTCTGGAAGACGACGTCGTCATTGCGCGGATACGGATAGGGCCCGCCCTTTTGGATCAGGCTCCACGTGTCCTTCGCCTGCGAAGGCAGCGAAGACAACGGCTTGACCGGCAGCTTGGAATCGGCGCCCGGCACCTTCCCGGAAGCGGCGGCGGGAGCGCCCGACGAGGACGAGGGCGCCGGCGAATCCGAGGAGCCGGCGGTTTCCTTGACGAGCCACCCGCCGAGCACCAGCACGAGGAGACCGACGAGCGCAGCGGTGATCCGCCTACGGTTGACCATGGTGTGCCAGCTTAGGAGCGGCCGGGACCGTCGTCGTCACGGGCCGTGCCGAACCAGCGGCCGAAGCGTTCGACCAGCTTGTCGATGGCCCACGCGGCGAGCAGGCACAGCGGCACGAGCACCGCCATCACCAGCACGAACTGCACGGGGAACCAGGCTTGGGCAAGCCACAGCTCGACCCCGTCCCACCAGTTGGCCAGCCCCTCGAACACGAATGTGAGCCTACGCGCGCTCGCCTGCGCCGGGTCGCGCAGGGGAGGTAGGTTGCTGCCATGTTCGCCGTATACGCGCAGGAACCCAACGCCGAGTCCCCGCTCGATTCGCTGGTCGTCGGCGAGCGGCCGGAACCCGAAGTGCCCGAAGGCTGGGTCCGGGTGCACGTCAAAGCCGCCAGCCTGAACATGCACGACCTGTGGACCTTGCGCGGCGTCGGCATCAAGCCCGACCAGTTCCCGATGATCCTCGGCTGCGACGGAGCGGGCACGCTCGACGACGGCACCGAGGTCGTGCTGCATTCGGTGATCAACGCGCCGGGCTGGCAGGGCGACGACACGCTCGACCCGAAGCGCACCCTGCTCACCGAAAAGCACCAGGGCACGTTCGCGGACCAGGTCGTGGTCCCGGCCCGCAACGCGGTGCCGAAGCCGGCCGGCCTGAGCTTCGCCGAGGGCGCGACGATGGGCACCGCGTGGCTCACCGCGTACCGGATGCTCTTCGTGAAATCGGACCTGCGGCCGGGCCAGACGATGCTGGTGCAGGGCGCGTCCGGCGGGGTGTCGACCGCGCTGATCGCGCTCGGCCGCGCGGCCGGGTTCCGCGTGTGGGTCACCGGGCGCACCGAGGAGAAGCGCGCGCTGGCCGAGAGCGTCGGCGCGCACCAGACGTTCGAGTCCGGCGCGCGGCTGCCCGAGCGGGTGGACGCGGTGTTCGAGACCGTCGGCAAGGCCACCTGGGGGCACACGCTCAAGTCGCTGAAGCCGGGCGGCGTGGTCGTGGTGTCCGGTTCGACCAGCGGCCCCGACCCGTCGGCCGACCTGCAGCGGGTTTTCTTCCTGCAGCTGCGGGTCCTCGGGTCGACCATGGGCACCCGCGACGAGCTGGCCGACCTGCTCGCCTACCTCGACCTGAAGGGCATCAAGCCGCAGATCGGCACCGAGCTCCCCCTTGCGGAGGCCCCCGCGGGATTCGCCGCGATGGCCGCAGGCGAGACCGCGGGCAAGATCGTCTTCACTCGCTGAGCGCGACCCTGCGGCGCTGACCTGGGCTTTTCCTCTCCGGACAAGTCCAGGCCAGCGCTTTTACCTGGTTTCCGGTGAATCGTCAACACCCCAGCTTCGCAATCAGATAGTGACCCCCAAAGTTCCACCAGAACTCGACCTTGGGCGGTTAACCTGGAGAACATGACCGCGACGCAGCGGCCAGACCCCGCCGGCCGGGGCGGCCGGCACCCCAGTGAACCGGAGCCGATCCGGGAATCCTTCCGGCGCTTCGCCGGCATGCGCACGCGCGTGCTGGAGGTCGGGCCGCCCGTCGCCGAGGCGCCCGCACCCAAGCGCACGCGCCGCAAGGGCGACGGGAAACCCCGCGCGCCCCGGCTCGTGTTGCTCCACGGGTACTGCGACAGTGCGGACACGTGGCGTCCGGTACTCGGAGAACTAGCCGAGGCGGGCATCGCCGCGGTCGCGGTCGACCTCCCCGGCTTCGGCGACGCGCAGCCGCTGCGCCCCGGTCAGATGCTTCCGCAACTCGACGCGTTCACCGCCGCGGTGGTGCGCGAGCAGGCCGTGCTCGGCCCGGTGGTGCTCGCGGGCAACTCGCTCGGCGGCACGATGAGCCTGCGCGCGGCGCAGAACCACCGGCTGCCGACCGCGGGCGCGGTGTCGATCGCCGCGCCCGGTTTCGTCGACTCGTGGCTGGTGCGCACGGTCGGGCGCAACCCGCTGCCGCTGCGGCTGTACTCCTCGCTTCCGTTGCCGGTGCCGGGTTTCCTGGTCCGCGCGGTCGCCGAACAGCTCGTGCCGCGGATCCTCTACGCCGACTCGCGCCACGCCGACGCGGGCCAGGTCCGCCGGTTCACCACGCTCTTTCCCGACTACCGGGCCACCACGTCCCGGCTCGAAGAGGCCCGCCAGCTCGTCGCGGAGCTGGCCGACGCCTACCGGCTCGACCAGATCAAGATCCCGCTGCTCGCGGTCGCGTGCGGCAAGGACAAGCTGGTGACCGCCGCGTCCGGGCGGAAGCTGCACACCCTGGTGCCGCACAGCAGGCTCGTCGTCCGCGAGGACTGGGGCCACTGCCCGCAACTCGACGACCCGGCCGAGGTCGCCGAGCTCCTCACCTTCTTCGCCGCCGGCGCGGTCCGTTCGACCGCGCGCCCGGCGCCCACCGTCAACGACGTCGAGGACGACTCCGCGACCGGGTGACTCAGACTGGCGAGATCGTCACACTGTGGAGTCGGTGACAGGCGGGGCGCCGCCAGGTACGGTGCCCTGCCAGGACCCGGAACCCTGGTCCTGGCAGAACCACCAGTCTGAGGAGACATCGATGTCAGCTCCGCGCGGCCCTAACCTGGGCTCCGGGTCCGGGATCTTCCGGCGGAAGCCGATCGAAACCATCGAGCACGCGGGGGAAAGCGGCCTGCAGCGCACGCTCGGCTTGCGGCAGCTGACCGCGATCGGCGTCGGCGGCATCATCGGCGCCGGCATCTTCTCGCTCGCCGGAGCGGTCGCGAACAAGACCGCGGGCCCGGCCGTGCTGATCTCGTTCCTGATCGCGGGCATCGCGAGCGCCGCGGCCGCGTTCTCCTACGCCGAGTTCGCCGGCCTCATCCCGCGCGCGGGCTCCGCCTACACCTACGGGTACGCGGTGCTCGGCGAGATCGTCGGCTGGTTCATCGGCTGGGACCTGCTGCTGGAGTACACCGCGATCGTGTCCGTGGTGGCGATCGGGATCTCGGGCTACTTCAACGATCTGCTGGGTTTCCTGCACGTCTCGCTGCCGCACTGGATGTCCGGCGCTCCAGGGACCGAACCGGCGGGCGTCGAACCAGGGTCGTACAAGATCAACCTGTTCGCGGTGCTGTTGTGCTTGCTGATCGCCTTCATCCTGAACCAGGGCATGAAAAACGCGGCGCGGTTCGAAACGCTGCTGGTGTACCTGAAGGTCGGCCTGGTGCTGCTGGTGATCGTGGTCGGCGCCTTCCACATCCAGAGCGGCAACTACAGCAACTTCTTCCCGTTCGGCCTCAGCGGCGCTTTCACCGGCGCGGCAACGGTGTTCTTCGCGGTGTTCGGCTACGACGCCATGTCGACCGCGGCCGAGGAGTCGCAGGACTCGCAGAAGCACATGCCGAAGGCGATCATCTACTCGCTGGCGATCTCGATGGTGCTGTACGTGCTGGCCTGCCTGGTCCTGACCGGCATGGTGAAGTACACCGACATCAACCCGGAAGCGGCCTTCTCGAGCGCGTTCGCGAAGGTCGGCCTCGGCTGGCTGGGCGCGATCATCGCGGTAGGCGCGATCATCGGCATCCTGACGGTGCTGTTCACCTTCCTGATGGGCGCGACGCGCGTGGGCTACTCGATGAGCCGCGACGGCTTGCTGCCGAAGTGGTTCGCGAAGACCCACCCGGTGCGCAAGGTCCCTTCGCGCATCACGTGGATCCTGGGCGCGGCGTCCGCGTTGATCGCGGGCGTGCTGCCGATCGGCGAGGCCGCGGAGCTGACGAACATCGGCATCCTGCTGGCATTCGTGGTCGTGTGCATCGCGGTGATCGTGCTGCGCTACAAGCGTCCTGAGCTGCCGCGCACGTTCAAGACGCCGGGCATGCCGGTGGTGCCGGTCATCGGGGTGGTCTTCTCGATCTGGCTGATCACGTTCCTGAAGCCGGAAACGTGGCTGCGCTTCGCGATCTGGTTCGCGATCGGGATGGTGATCTACTTCTCCTACAGCAAACGGCATTCGGCGATGGAGCGGGGCGGGTCCGCCGGCTCCGGCGACGGGGACGCCGGCGGAGTGAAGTCCACTTCGGACTGATGCTGCGGTTGTGATGCGGGGGACGCCTGAGCGGTGTCCCCCGCATTTTCTTTGGCCCTGTGGGAGATCCACTGGCTCGTTAGGTTCTGCGAGGCTCGCTTGAGCCCGCCTCGCCATTGCTCGTATGCACAATCGGGCACCGTTCCCAGGCCACGAGCGCACACCGTGCCACCGCGCGAACCGCCCTCGTGAACACAGCCCGCGACCAGACCACGCGCGGATGCCCGACGCGCTCCGCCAGGCATACGAACGCATCCCGCGCGCACTGGAAACTCTCAGCACGGCCGATTGAGCCGTCGTGGTCCTGTTCCTCGCATCGCAGGAGGCGTCACCGCAGCGGTCCAGCCGCCGTGGTCCCCGTTCCTCGCCGCGCCAGAGTTCTCAGCGCAACCGGTCGAGCCGTTCCGCCGCAGCCTTCGCCTCCGTGCGCAGCCGGGCCACGATCGAGGCCGCTGAACCGTCGCTGGCGAGCGGATACGTTTGCCCAGCCCACAACGACATCGCTTCCGGGTCGCCAGCTTTGCCGGCCGCCGCGCGGACCGGTTTGCTCAGGTGGTGCAGCTGCGGGTACGCGGCGGGCGCGTCCGCGGAGAGGTCGCTCAGGACGCGGTTCACCATGCCCCGCGCCGGGCGTCCGCTGAACGCGCGCGTGAACGCCGTCGCCCGGCCAGCCTCGGCGAGCGCACGCCGCTGGGTGTCGCCGGTGCCGGCTTCCGTCGCGAGCAGGAAGGCCGTGCCCAATTGTGCCGCCGACGCCCCGGCGACGAGCACCGCCGCGATGTCGGCGCCGTTGACCAGTCCCCCGGCCGCGATCAGCGGCAGGCTCGTGCGCGCGCCGAGCAAACGCAGCAGCGCGAGCAGGCCGTACTCCTCGCCGCCGGCCGGGTTGCCCGGGTCGTCGGTGAACAGTCCACGGTGCCCGCCGGCCTCGAAGCCCTGCACGACCAGCGCGTCGGCTCCGCGCGCGGCAGCGAGGTCGGCCTCCTCCGGATTCGTCACGGTGACCGCGACCTTGCCGCCGGCTTCGTGGATCCGCAGCACCTCGGCGGACGTCGGCGCGCCGAACGTGAACGACACCACCGGAACCCGGTGCCGCACGACGAGGTCGAGTTTCGCCGGGTACTCGTCGTCGTCCCAGACCGGGTCGCCGAGTTCGACGCCGTAACGCACGGCTTCGGCGAGCAACCGTTCGCGGTGCGCGGCGAGGTCGGCCACCGACCGGCCGCCGGGGACGAACAGGTTGACGCCGAACCGGCCGCCGGTGAGGTCGGCGGTGTGCGCGATCCGGGCGTCCAGCGTCTCCGGGCTGAGGTAGCCGGCGGCGAGGAAACCGAACCCGCCCGCCTCCGTGACGGCGCCGACCAGCTGCGGAGTCGTCGGCCCGCCCGCCATCGGCGCCGCGATCACCGGGAACTCGAGATCATCGAACATGTCCCCGAGCCTAGTGCCGGACCGGAAATGCGCCGGGCGGCCGCCGCGTTGCAGAAAAGCATGACGGCAACCCTGGAACAGCTCCGCGCGCTGACCGTGGAGGAGAACGGCCTCGCCACCGTCGCCACGACCCGCGCCGACGGCACCGTGCACGCGTCCGTGGTGAACGCGGGCATCCTGAACGACCCGGTGACCGGCAAGCCGAGCGTGGGCTTCGTCGCCGTCGGAGGCGCGCGCAAGCTCGCGCTGCTGCGCCGCAACGGCCACGCGACCGTGACGTTCCGCCGCGGCTGGCGCTGGCTCTCGGTGTCCGGCCCGGTCCGCCTGATCGGCCCGGACGACCCCGACCCGTCCTTCCCCGCCGACGACCTCCCGCCCCTGCTGCGCGAGGTGTTCCGCGCCGCCACCGGCACCCACGACGACTGGGCGGAGTACGACCGGGTGATGGCCGCCGAACGCCGGGCCGCGGTGTTCGTGGAGGTGGGCAGGATCATCGGGAACGGCTGAGCGGGTCCGCCGCCGCGCGAGGCACGGGCGGCTCGACCGGAACCGATCAGCTCCTTCCGATCAGCTCCTCGGGCACCACCCGGACCGAGAACGGCCGCTGTGCTTCGAAAACCTCGGCGCCCGCGGCCTTGGCGGGCTGGCGATAGCGACCGTCCTCGTCCAGTTCGAACACGGCCAGTTCGGCAGTCGCCGGGTCGATCACCCAGTAGCTCGGGACGCCCAGCCGTTCGTAGAGCGCCTTCTTGGTGTTCAGGTCGTGAATCGACGTGCTCGGCGACAACACCTCGACCGCAAGGACCGGCGGCACGGGCAGATCCTTGGCAGTGAAATCCTCGGTCCGTCCGACCAGCACGTCCGGCTGCAGCTCAATCCGATCGCCCACGTGCACTGCGAACGGCGCGCCGACGACGAACATTTCTTCCGGACAGGCCGCGTCGAGCACGCCGTACAGCCGGTAGCCGATGGTCTGGTGTCTCAGACCTGGCGCGGGGCTCACGAGGAGCGTCCCGTCGATGAGTTCGTAACGGCGGCCATCATCCGGCATCCCCTCGAGGTCCTGCACCGTCAGGGGACCGGACCCGGGTGGATTCTGGATTTCCGCCATGACCGTCATGGTGCTCTCCTTTCCCTGTTCGCGCCAGAGAGTCCCTGTCTGCAGCCGATAACACCAGCCCCCACCGACAAAAAACGGCGGCCCCGGGAATCCCGGAGCCGCCGTTCACCCGAAGGTGGACTACTTTTTGTTCTTCCCGTTGTCCTCAGTGGACAGTGCCGCGACAAACGCTTCCTGCGGCACCTCCACCCGGCCGACGGTCTTCATCCGCTTCTTGCCTTCCTTCTGCTTCTCCAGCAGTTTCCGCTTCCGCGAGATGTCGCCGCCGTAGCATTTGGCCAGCACGTCCTTGCGGATGGCGCGGATCGTTTCGCGCGCGATGATCCGCGAACCGATCGCCGCCTGGATCGGCACCTCGAACTGCTGCCGCGGAATCAGCTCGCGCAGGCGCGTCGCCATGCGGTTTCCGTACGTGTAGGCGGCGTCCTTGTGCACGATCGCGGAGAACGCGTCCACCGTCTCGCCCTGCAGCAGGATGTCGACCTTCACCAGATCGGCCACCTGCTCGCCGGACTCCTCGTAGTCCAGCGACGCGTAGCCGCGCGTGCGCGACTTCAGCGTGTCGAAGAAGTCGAAGATGATCTCCGCCAGCGGGATCGTGTAGCGCAGCTCGACGCGGTCCTCGGACAGGTAGTCCATGCCCAGCAGGTTGCCGCGCTTCGCCTGGCACAGCTCCATGATCGTGCCCACGAACTCCGACGGCGCCAGGATGCTCACCTTCGACACCGGCTCGTGCACCTCGGAGATCTTGAGCCCGCCCGGCCAGTCCGAGGGGTTCGTGACGATCACCTCGCTGCGGTCCTCCAGCACCACGCGGTACACCACGTTCGGCGCGGTCGAGATCAGGTCCAGGCCGAACTCGCGCTCCAGCCGGTCCCGGGTGATCTCCAGGTGGAGCAGGCCGAGGAAGCCGCAGCGGAAGCCGAAGCCCAGCGCCACCGACGTCTCCGGCTCGTACGTCAGCGCGGCGTCGTTGAGCTGCAGCTTCTCCAGCGCCTCGCGCAGTTCCGGGTAGTCCGAGCCGTCCACCGGGTACAGCCCGGAGAACACCATCGGCTTCGGTTCGCGGTAGCCGGCCAGCGGTTCCGTCGCGCCGTGGCGCTCGGACGTCACGGTGTCGCCGACCTTCGACTGGCGCACGTCCTTCACGCCGGTGATCAGGTAGCCGACCTCGCCGACGCCGAGTCCCTTGCTGGCCTTCGGCTCCGGCGAGATGATCCCGACCTCGAGCAGTTCGTGCGTCGCGCCGGTCGACATCATCTTGATCTTCTCGCGCGGCGTGATCTTGCCGTCCACCACGCGGATGTAGGTCACGACGCCGCGGTAGGTGTCGTAGACCGAGTCGAAGATCATCGCGCGGGCGGGCGCGTCCGCGTCGCCGACCGGAGGCGGGACCTGGCGCACGCATTCGTCCAGCAGCTCGGTGACGCCCATGCCGGTCTTCGCCGACACGCGCAGCACATCCGAGGGCTCGCAGCCGATGATGTGCGCGATCTCCGCCGCGTACTTGTCCGGGTCGGCCGAGGGCAGGTCGATCTTGTTCAGCACCGGGATGATGTGCAGGTCTTTTTCGAGCGCGAGGTACAGGTTCGCGAGCGTCTGCGCCTCGATCCCCTGCGCGGCGTCGACCAGCAGGATCGCGCCCTCGCACGCCTCGAGCGCCCGCGAGACCTCGTAGGTGAAGTCGACGTGGCCGGGCGTGTCGATCAGGTGCAGGACGTGGTCCTGCCCGTCGACCTGCCACGGCAGCCGCACGTTCTGGGCTTTGATCGTGATGCCGCGTTCCCGCTCGATGTCCATGCGGTCGAGGTACTGCGCGCGCATGGCTCGCTCCTCGACGACGCCGGTGAGCTGCAGCATCCGGTCCGCCAGCGTCGACTTGCCGTGGTCGATGTGGGCGATGATGCAGAAGTTGCGGATCAACTCCGGCGGCGTGAAGGTGGTGTCGGCGAACGTCTTGGGCGCTGTCACTCGGGCTGTCCTCGGGATGGTGGGGGATGTCCGTACCCCATCGTCCCATGGACCTCCGGGTGCGGGTGGGGGTCATCCCCGATGCGGCCCCGCGCGTCTCGTGATGACCTCGAAGCATGACCACTTCACCCTCCCCCTCGCCGCCCGGCCCCGGCGCCCTCAGTGCCTTCGATGCCGCGCTCGACCGGGCTTTCGGCCACCCCAGCGGCCTGCTGGGCAGGCTCGGCGGCAAGCTGATGGCGGTCAGCAACGCCGCGACCGAGCACCGCGTCGTCGGCCTCGCCCGCCTCGAACCCGACGAGACCGTTCTCGTCATCGGCCCTGGTCCGGGGGTCGGCCTCGACGCGGCGAGCGAACTCGCCGGCGAGGTGATCGGCGTCGAACCCTCGCCTCAGATGCGAGACCTCTGCACGGACCGCTGCGGCGACCGCGCCGAAGTGCGCGCGGGCAGCGCGGCTCGGACTGGCTGCGCGGACGCGTCGGCGGACGTCGTGCTGACCGTGAACAACGTCCAGCTTTGGGAAGACCGCGCGGCGGGCTTCGCCGAGCTGTTCCGGGTGCTGCGGCCAGGCGGACGTCTGCTGCTCTCGGCGCACGAGAAATGGCTCCCGGTGACGCGGCACGAACTGGCCGACGAGGCCGCCGCAGCGGGATTCACCGACCTGCAGACCTGGACCTGGGACCCTCCGGGGTTCGCCGCGCTCGCGGCCCAGCTTCGAGCCGTGAAACCGGGCTAGCGCTTGTCGCGCCGCAACGGGTGGTCCTCCGGGACCTCGACGAGGACGATCCGCAATCCGTCCGGGTCGGCGATCCACGCCTCGTCGGTGCCCCACGGTTCGCGACGAGCCTCGCGCACCGGTTCGACCCCGCGCCCGGCCAATTCGGCCAGGGTCGCCGGGAGATCGCGGACCTGCAGGAACAGATTGACGTCCGGCCCCGGCCCTTCTTCGCCGGTTCCGACCACTTCGATCGAGCCGCCGCCGGCGAAAAACCGGGTGCCGCCAGGGAACTCGCGCTCGATCGCGAGGCCGAGCGCGTCGCGATAGAACGCGGTCGACACCTCGTGGTCGCGAGGGTGGATCAGCATCCGGCTGCTCAGTACGTCCATGGCTCCTGCCTACCCGAGCCGCTCAGGCGACCGCAATCGCAGCGATCCCGGCCAGCACCACCAGCGATCCGGCAAGCCGCCGCACCGCGTTGCGCTCGCGGAGCACGAGCCAGGCGGCGACCCCGCCGAAGACGATCGACAGTTCGCGCGCCGGAGCGACGAGGCTGACCGGCGCGATCCGCAAGGCGTACAGGACCAGCAGGTAGCTGGCGGGCGAGGCCAGCCCGACGATCAGCACCTCGCGCCGATGATCGCGCCACAGCCGCTTGATCTCGGAGCGACCGCGGGCGGCAGCCGGCGCGAGCAGGATGCTCTGGCCGATCGCGCCGCCGCCGAAATAGACGAGCGGGGGCACGCCGAGCGACGTGACCGAATGCGCGTCCCAAATCGTGTAAGCCGCGATGACCGTTCCGGTGGCGACGCCGTAGAACACCCCGGCGCGACGAGCCTTGGCGTCGCCGGTGCTGCCGCCGAGACTGATCACCAGGACGCCCGCGACGACGAGGAAGGCACCGACCAGCCCGAGCACGCCCGGCCGTTCGCCCAGGACCGTGACGGCCACGAGCACCGACACCAGCGGACCGGTGCCGCGGGCCAGCGGGTAGACGATCGACAGGTCGCCGACCTCGTAGCCGCGCTGCAGCACGGTCCCGTACACCACGTGCAGGACCGCGGTGACCAGCGCGGCGAGCAGCCAAGTCCATTGTGGACGTTCCGGTTCGACGGCCAGCGCGACCGCGATCACCGGGAGCATCGCCGCCGCGGAAACCGTGTAGTACAGCCAGACGAACCGCGGCCCGCCGCCGGAAACCCGTTTGGCGGCGAGGTTCCACACGGCGTGCACGACCGCGGCGACGAGGACCATGGCGAGAGCAGTGGTGTTCATCCGGGACCCTTTCAGGTTTTCAGCGCACGCCGAAGACCGGGTCCTCCAGGCTTTTGTCCCGTCAGATGAACGGCAGGGCTCGGTGTCCCGCCGAAGGTGCCGCTCGGACCAGGCCCGCCCGCCCTCGTTGTCTTCGCGACCCGCTCTGCGGGACCACGGGCAGGCGACGGAACCCTAGGCACTACCGAGATCCACCGTAACCGAGCCGTCGGCGGGATGCCGAGCGGTTTCCCGGCTCCGGGGTCCGCGCCGGGGCCGCGAGCAGGGCTGTTAAGATTTTCGACTGTTGCCGTGCGGCATTCCGTCAGGGAGGAAACCCGGCCGCCCCTCGGGGCAGGCCTGGAGCCACACAGACGCGGCAGCGACCTTCACCGAGTGAAAGAGGAACGCCTCCATGGCCAACATCAAGTCGCAGGTCAAGCGCATCGACACCAACGAGAAGGCGCGGCAGCGCAACCTGGCGATCCGGTCCTCGGTGAAGACCGCGATCCGCAAGTTCCGCGAGGCCGCCGAAGCCGGTGACAAGGACAAGGCCCTCGAACTGCAGCGCGACGCCGCTCGCAAGCTCGACAAGGCCGTCACCAAGGGCGTCATCCACGCCAACCAGGCCGCGAACAAGAAGTCGGCTCTCGCGAAGCGCGCGAACCAGCTCTGAGCGCAGTCTTTCCGGAAGGCCCGGCGGCTTCGGCTGCCGGGCCTTTTCCGTGCGCTGGGGTCTTCGGTGTGCTGGGGTCTTCGGTGTCCCGGGGCTTCCGTGTCCCGGGGCCTTCCGCGTCCCGGAGTCTTCCGCGTCCCGGAGTCTTCCGCGTCCCGGAGTCTTCCGCGTCCCGGAGTCTTCCGCGTCCCGGAGTCTTCCGCGTCCCGGGGGTCGCGGATCGGCTCGGCCCGGGGGTCGCGGATCGGCTCGGCCCGGGCGACAGGGCGACGGCTGCCCGCGACCCTCAGCCGGTGGTCGTCACGGCGTCCAGCGGAACTCCCGTCTCGTCACGGCGTCCAGCGGAACCCCCGTCAGCAGCCGGTCAGGGGCCGCCTGTCACCTGAGCGTCAGCGGTTCTCCTTGGCCGCGACCACCTCGAGGACCGCGCGCTGCAGAGCGTAGTTCGCATCGGCCGCCGCGCCCTTGACCTCGGCGTTCAGCCGCGCCACGACGCGCATCGCGGTCGCCAGGCCGTCCGGGCCCCAGCCGCGCGACTGGCCCTGCGCCTTGCGGATCTTCCACGGCGGCATGCCGAGTTCGCCCGCCATCTGGTTCGGGTTGCCCCGGCCGGCCGCGGACACGCGCGCGATCGTGCGGACCGCGTCGGCCAGCGCGTCGGCAATCAGGACGTGCGGGACGCCCAGCTGCATCGCCCACTGCAGCGACTCCATCGCGGCCGCCCGGTCGCCCGCGACGGCCTTCTCCGCGACCGCGAAGCCGGTCACGTCGGCGCGTCCGGTGTGGTAGCGGCGGACCGCCTGCTCGTCGATGGCTCCCCCGGTGTCGGCGACCAGCTGCGTCGCCGCCGAGGACAGTTCGCGCAGGTCCGAGCCGACCGAGTCGAGCAGCGCCAGCAGGCCCGCGCCGTCGATCTTGCCGCCCGCGCGGCGCACCTCGTTGCGGACGAACGCCTCGCGCTCGGCCGGTTTGGTGAGCTTCGGGCATTCGGTGATTTCCGCGCCCGCTTTTTTCAACGCGCCCGGCAGCGCTTTCGCGGCCTTGCTCCGCCCGCCGCCGCTGTGCACGACCACGAGGACGATGCCGTCGGCCGGAGCCTTCACGTACGCCAGGACAGCGTCGGACAGCTCCTGCGAGATGTCCTGCGCCGACTCGAGAACGATCACGCGCCCCTCGGCGAACAACGACGGGCTGACCAGCTCGGCCAGGACAGGCGGTGTGAGATCGGACACCCGCGTCCGCGTGAGGTCCGCCGTCGGGTCCGCGGCCTTGGCCGCGTCGAGGGACGCTCGCACAGCCCGTTCGATGAGCAGTTCTTCCTCGCCCGTGACGAGGTGCAGCGGCGCGGGTGCGGTGGTCACCTCGCCATCTTCTCACCCGGCCGCCGGGCCGTCCGCCCCGGTGATGTGGGCCGCCTCCGTGGCACGAGCTGATCGGGATGTCGTACGGTGTAGGCGAGGACGCGCCCACCCGCGCTCCGACAATCGAATACCGCTCATCCAGAGGGGCAGAGGGAACGGCCCGACGAAGCCCCGGCAACCGGCGTACAGCCTGTCATCCCGCGATCGCGGGGTAGCTGACGACCACGGTGCCAATTCCGGCCCGCTTCGGCGGGACAGATGAGGAAAGGAACCTCGCGATGACTGCAGCCCTCACCGCCACCTCCGCCAACAAGACGATCGACCTCGGTCCGGCCGTCGAACTGGTGTCGAAGGAAGAAGGGCACCGGCAGCCGCTCGCTCCGGAATTCGTCTCCGCCGAAGACTTCTCGCCGCTCGAGGTCGCCTACGACTTCGGCCGCGTCCGCCGCGAGGACATCGAAGCGGGCCCGCGCAACATCTGGCGTTACAAGAAACTCCTTCCCGTCCCCTCGACCGTCGAGGAGACCCCGAACACCGAACCCGGCTGTACCCGGCTCGTGCGCGCCGACCGGCTCGCGAAGGAGCTCGGCCTCAAGAGCCTGTGGGTCAAGGACGACACCGGCAACCCGACGCACTCGTTCAAGGACCGCGTGGTCGCCGTCGCGCTCGCCGCGGCCCGCGAGTTCGGCTTCGAGGTCCTCGCGTGTCCCTCGACCGGCAACCTGGCCAACGCGACCGCCGCCGCCGCGGCGCGCGCCGGCTGGCGGTCGGTCGTGCTGATCCCGAAGAACCTCGAGCGCGCGAAGATCCTCACCACCGCGGTCTACGACGGCGACCTGATCGCCGTCGACGGCAACTACGACGACGTGAACCGGCTCGCCACCGAACTGGCCGGCGAGCACCCGAAGTGGGCGTTCGTGAACGTGAACGTCCGCCCGTACTACTCCGAGGGCTCGAAGACGCTCGCCTACGAGGTCGCCGAGCAGCTCGGCTGGCGCATTCCCGAGCAGATCGTCGTGCCGATCGCCTCCGGTTCCCAGCTCACCAAGGTGGACAAGGGTTTCCGCGAGCTGGGCCAGCTCGGCCTCGTGGACGCCAGCCCGTACAAGGTGTTCGGCGCACAGGCCACCGGCTGCTCGCCGGTCTCCACCGCGTACCGCAACGGCCACGACGTGGTCCAGCCGGTGAAGCCGGACACCATCGCCCGCTCGCTCGCGATCGGCAACCCGGCCGACGGCCCGTACGTGCTCGACGTGGTCAACCGCACCGGCGGCGCGATCGAGGACGTCACCGACGAAGAGGTCGTCGAAGGCATCCGGCTGCTCGCGCGCACCGAAGGCATCTTCACCGAGACCGCGGGCGGCGTCACCGTGGCGACCGCGAAGAAGCTCGTCGAAAGCGGCAAGCTCGACCCGGACGCCGAAACCGTCCTCCTCATCACCGGCGACGGCCTGAAGACCCTCGACGCGGTCGAGAACCACATCGGCCCGAAGGCCACCGTGCCGCCGTCGGCCGCGGCCGTCGCCAAGGCGCTCGGCTATTGACCCGCCGGCCCGGGGTCCGCCGCCCTACCGCGGCGGACCCCGCGGCTCGCCCCGGCGCGCGACCGCCGGTCCGCTTCCGGCGGGCAGAACGGCGGTGTCGCCGTCGATATCGGTCCGGGTGACCAGTACTCCCATCGTGCCGAGAACGTCCACTGTGGACTTGCTCGGATGTCCGTATCCGTTGCCCGCGCCGACACTGATCAGCGCCGTGCGCGGCCGCACCGCCGCGAGAAACTGCGGCAGCGAATACCTCGAGCCGTGATGCGGCACCTTCAGCACATCGGCCCGCAGGTCGACGCCCTCCGCGAGCAGATCAGCTTGCGCGGCCAGTTCCACGTCTCCGGTCAGCAAGACCCGGCCGGCCGAGGTGCCGGCGCGCATGACCACCGAACTGTTGTTGATCATCGTGCCGTCCTGCAAGGCAGGTGACCGAGTGGTGGCGTAGCGCGGACCCAGTACGTCCAGCGACAATCCCGGCCATTCCAGCCGTTGCCCCTCGCTCAACTGCACGAGCGGCACGCCACGACGCCGCGCCTCGCCGGAAACCGACTGCCACGCCCACGCCGGAGCACGTCCGGGCCCTACCGCGATCGCACCTACCGCCCGTCCGTCGAATACCGAGGCGAGGCCTCCGATGTGGTCCGCGTGCAGGTGGCTCAGCACGAGCAGCGGCACCCGTTCGACGCCCAGCCTCCGCAAGCATTCGTCGACCGGCCCCGGCTCCGGTCCGGTATCGACGACCACGGCACGGCCGGGCTCGGCAGTTGCGAGAACTACCGCATCTCCTTGTCCGACATCGCATTCCACCATCGCCCAGCCGTCCGGCGGCCAGCCGGGTGTCAGCACTTTGGCCGGCACGACCGTCAGCAGCACCACAACCAGTCCGATCGCTACCAGCAGCCGAAGCCGGCGAAACCTCGCCGCCACCACGACTACGACCAGCAGGCCCGCCGCGCACAATCCGCCCCACCAGCCACCGGGCCAGGACAGCGCTGCCCCGGGCGCCCTTGCGCCGTGCCGGGCGACGGTGATCAGCCACCGCGCTTCCGGGTCCGCCAGATGGATCAGCACCTGCCCGGCTCCTGGCCACCATGGCCCGACGACTGTCGCGAGCACGCCTAGAACGGTGACCGGCGCGACCACTGGTGCCGCAAGGACATTCGTGACCACCGAGACCAGGCTGACCGTGCCCGCCATCCCGGCGATGACTGGTGCGGTGACCACGAACGCGGCAAGAGGAACGGCGAGGCCTTCGGCGTAGCCGGGCGGAACTCCCCGTCGTACCAACGAATCCGCCCAGCGCGGAGCGAGCAGCACCAGCCCGGCCGTCGCGAGAACCGAGAGTGCGAAACCGAAATTGGCCGCCATCGTCGGATCCCACGCCACGAGTACGCACACCGCGAACGCCAGTGCGGGCAGCGCTGAACCGCGTCGTCCGAGAGCCAGCGCGAGCAAACCGATGCCGCCCATGACGCCTGCCCGCACCACACTCGGTTCAGGGCCCACCAGGACGAGGAATCCCGCCAGGCAGGTGCCAGCCGCCGCTGCGGAAAACCTCGGGCCCGCACGGACCAATCGGCACAGCAGCAGGACGGCCCCGCCGATGATGACGAGATTTCCGCCGCTCACCGCCATCAAGTGGGTGAGCCCGGAGGCGGTGAACTCGCTTTCGACCCGCTGCGGCAACGCGCTCGTGTCGCCGAGCACCAGTCCGGGCAGCAGCCCCGCCGGTTCCTCCGGCAGGATCGCGCACAGCGAATGCAAGCTGTTCCGCAGGGCCGCGGCGGCGCGCTGCCACCACGGTGCCGGCCCGGCGTCTGCGGGTGCGGCACGGACGGAAAGCACCGCGGCGGTCAGTTCACCGCCGCGCGCGGGGAGGAGCCGTCCGGACGTCGTCACTTCCTGGCCCGGCAGCAGACCGCTCCAGCCGGTTACCGGTGCCAGCAACAGAACCCGGCCCGTCGATTCGACTGGCTGACCGTCCACTGTGGCCGCGGTGACGCGGGCGGGAATCGCCACCGACCGGGTGCCCGCCTGCTGGTCGGCGTAGCCGGCTTGATGGATCGGCCGTGGGCGCTCGCTGACCTCGACCCGCAGCGTCGCTGTGACGCCATGGGCAGCGGCTGCTCCCAGCGGGTCGGATGCCGCGTCGTGAATGCGAAGAGCTGTTGGCACTGCGGCAACGAGCCCTGCTAGCAGCAACGCTCCCCCGACGCCCGCGTATCGCGAACGGCCGCGCACTAGAAGCACCGCGGCTCCGATGACCGCGACGGTTCCGGCCACGGTCGCGGCCCACCAGCCGAGTTGCAGTCCGGCGAGGGTGGCCGCCCATCCGGCGACGGCGGCGGGGACGAGGCGGAAATCGTGGTCACGCCGCGACTTTTCCTCGGTTTCCAGCTTCATCCGACGGTCACCTGCTCGCGGAGTTTCTGGAACTTGCTTTCGCCGATGCCGTCGACGTCGCGGAGTTGTTCGACGCTCGAGAAGCCGCCGTGCTGGGTGCGCCAGTCGGTGATGCGCCGGGCGGTGACCTCGCCGACGCCGGGGAGGCTGTCGAGTTGTTCGGCGGTCGCGGAGTTCAGGTCGATCTTGCTGGCCGCGGCGGCTGAACCGGCCGGTGCGGCCTGGGCAGCGGGGACGCCGACCGCCAACTGTTCGCCGTCGGTGAGTTTGCGGGCGAGGTTCAGTGCGGTCAGGTCGACGCCCGGGTCGGCGCCTCCGGCCGCACGAAGGGCGTCTGCGACACGGGAACCCGAGGGCACGGTGACGAGTCCTGGGGAGCGCACATGGCCGACGACGCTGATGACCAGGTTCTCGTTGCCTTTCGAGGCGTGCGGTGCCTGCGCTCGGGCGGTCGGGAGCGGCGGGGCGATCTCGGCTGCGGGTGAGCGGCCGAAGATGGCCAGGCCGCCGGCGACGACCGCGGCGGCTGCCAGCAAGGCCAGGGCGAAGAACATTCCCCGGCGGCCGAGGAAGCCCGGCAGGCCGGTTGCGCCGGGGAGCCAGCGGCGTGTCCACCGTTGTTCGGTGTGTTCCGGCAGCCAACTGCGGACCAGTTTGCCGCCAGGCAGCTGGCTTTCCGGTGCGGGCGGGTTGTCGGCAAGTGCAGACAAACGGGCGGTGAGAACCGTGGGCTGTGAGAGGCGTGCGGAGTTGGATGGGGAGCCGTCCGCCGCGGCCGTCGACTGGCCGTCTGGAAGTGGTGAACTGTTGGCAGCTGCAGACAGGCGGCCTTTTCGACCCGCTGGCCGCGAGAGTGGCATGGACTTGGACAGCAAACCGTCCGCGTCGGGTGCGGACTGGCCGCCCAGAAGGGGTGTGCTGTCAGCGAATGCAGACAGGCGGGCCTTCAAACCTAGTGGTCGCGAGCGCGGCATTGAGTCGGCTGCCGGGCCGTCGACGATCGCCGAGGGTCGGCTCGCCAGATCCAGCGACTGATCGTCGAGAGAAGGCGAACTGTCAGCACCTGCAGACGCTCGGCGCTTCGCCCCCACGTCCCGAACACGCACGCCAGGCAACTCGGCGCCCACGGACAGCTGGCTGTCCGCACTTGCCGACAACCGTCCGCGCGCTGCCCGGCCCGCGCGGCCGATGGGCAGCCAGCGACGCGCTGACCGGCCGCCGGGTCCGGCGGCATGCGGGACCACGGCCAGCTGGTCGGCCAGCCAGGTGAGCCTGACGTTGACGGGAGTGCCCGGATCCCGGGCGGAATTCTCGAACACACGATCGACGCTAGGCGTCGGCCGGCTCGGCGGCGAGAGGGTTCTGCGCGATCTGTGGACAACCCGCCCCTTGGGGACAACTCAGCCGTCGCGGCCGGAGACGCGCCGGAATTTGTCGGGGTGCGCGGTCATACTGGCTGGTTTGCCTGCGGCAAGAGTGATCGAAAAGCGTTCGCGCCGGCCGGTGTCATCCGCTAGACCTGGTAGCCAGCCGTCGAACGGGAGCCTGCCGCAACTGTGAATCACCCCGACCTGACCCTGCGCCCGATCACCGGGCCGGAAGAACTCGATCTCTTCTGCCGACTCACTTACGCCCTTGACCACGAACTGGCCGACGACCTCGCCGCCGGACGCCGAAGGCCGGGCTGGATGTGGGTTGCGCTTCGCGGTGACGAACTCGTCGCCAGGGCAGCGTGGTGGGGTCGTGCAGAGGAGCCGGTCCCGTTTGTGCTGGACGTTTTCGATCTTGCGGACGCGGCCGTCGGAGCGCGGCTGTTGAGGACCGCGATGGCGGAGATCCTGCCGACAGGCACCAGGCCTCCGACTTACCACCGCCTGATCCCCACGGATTGGCGCGAAAAAGCCGCGACCCGAAGCGTTGTCGAAGACCGGATGACCGCGCTCGGGCAGACCGGTGCCAAGCTGCTAGCCGAGCGGCTGCGTTTCGAGTGGCAGCCCGGGACTCCGATCGCTCCGCCGCAGAACCGACTGGTCTTCCGTCCGATCCGCGACGAAGACGAGATCCTCGACCTGATGACCCGCGTCCTGGACGGGACGCTCGACGCGCACAGCCGCGACGACCTGACCCGGATGTCCGCTCGCGAAGCGGCAATCCGGCATTACGAGGACGAACTGGCGCACTACCGCAGCCCGCGGGACTGGTGGCGAGTCGCCACGCTGCCCGACGGCACGCCGGTCGGGTTCGTCACGCCGGCGCGCAACAACTACAACCCCGTCATCGGGTATCTCGCCGTCCTGCCCGAACATCGCGGCAACGGCTACATCGACGACATCCTCGCCGAGGGCACCCGAATCCTTGCCGCCCAAGACGTTCCTCGCATCCGGGCGGCGACGGATCTCGGCAACGTCCCGATGGCGAACGCGTTCCGGCGCGCGGGATACGCCGACTTCGAGCGCACGATCACGATGGCCTGGCCGTGACTCGCGCGGAACCGTGGGAACGCGCGGTGGCTCACGTAGCCGAGTCGGCGACGGGCGGACCGGCGGATGCGTCGTGGCGGGTCACGCTGCATTTCCATCCAGACCGGCTCGTCAACGGGGTGCCGATCCTCGAGAGCATGGCGCGCGACGGCCGGTATCGCTCGCAGTTCGAGACCGGCGTCAGCAACGGCGGGTTGACCGCGCGTCCGGGAGGGGATCGCTGGCGCTGGGAAAGCCGGTTGTTCGCTGGTGTTTACGACGACGTCGCTGCCGCGCACAGGCCGAAATACGGGTCGCTGAATTTTCGCGGCCGGAAGACGGGCGGCTCGCCGCGGTTCGGTTCGGCGTATCTGCGGCTCGCGCGACACACGATGTCCCGCACGACTTTCGCTTACCCCGACAGCGTTTTCGAGCCGACCGCTTTCGGCGTCGAGGCACAGCTTTCCGAACTAGTCGCGATTGCCGAGGCGGACGACAAAGACTTGCTGGACGACTACATCGAGGCGCAGGTGCACGGAGAGGTGGACCTGGCTCGAGACGTCGAAGCGCTGGTGCTCGATCCGTCTTACCGAGGAACCGAAATCGAGGCGGCGGCCCGAAAATTAGGCGCAGTCGAATGGCACGACGGATTCCGGATCTACACCGAAGAACTGCTCCGGCACCCCGACTACCGAGGTCCGGAATTCACCGCGCTGGGCGCGGAACTCGCCGAGGACGGAAACCTCGACCCACGCATCCTCGGGAAAGCCGCCGGCCAGGACGAGCAAGATCTCAAACGCGTCTGGCATCTGCTCGCGCGATTCGGCAACCAGGAACTCACCTAGGCGCGCTGCACGACCACGCCGAGCACGCCAGGGCCGGTGTGCGCGCCGATGACCGCGCCGATCTCCGACACCACGCATCCTCCGGCGCAGCCCGGGATCGCTTCCTCCAGCCGGTTCGCCAATTCGACAGCGCGTTCCGGCGAAGCAAGATGATGCACCGCCAACTCGACCGGCCCCGTCCCCGCCGCCTGCACGGACAATTCGACCAAGCGCCCGATCGCGCGGTTCATCGTGCGCACCTTCTCCAGCGGCAAGATCCGGCCGTCGGACATGTGCAGCACCGGTTTCACCGCCAGCGCGGTGCCGAGCAACGCCGCGGCCGAGCCGATCCGACCACCGCGGCGCAAGTGTTCCAGCGTCTCGACCACGAACAACGTTGACGACCGGTCGGCCGCTTTCGTCGCGACCGCTTCGACTTCGGCCGGGCTGGCTCCGGAAGAGGCGGCGTCCGCGGCGTGCAAGGCGGCGAAGCCCAAACCCATCGCTGTGGTGCGGGAATCGACGACGCGGACCCGATCGGAGCCGACCTCTTCTGCCGCCAGCACCGCAGCTTCCCAGGTGCCGGAAAGCTCTCTCGACAGGTGCACGGACACGACGGCGTCCGCGCCGGCGTCGAGCGCGGCCCGGAATTCGGTGGCGAATTCGGCCGGAGTGGGCCGCGAAGTCGTGACGATCTTGCGCTCCCCCAGCGCTTCCGCGAGCGCGGCGGGACCCATTTCGACGCCGTCGAGGGAACACACGCCTTCCACCAGGACGTGCAGGGGCACCACCCGCACCGAGTGCCGCTCGGCGAAGCCTTCGGGCAGGTGCGCGGTGGAGTCCGTGACCACGGCGACCGACACGTCGTCAGCCTACGTTGCCAGAGCCGAGGTGCGGGGCAACGAGCTTCGCCATCGCAGTACCAACGGCTTCGTGCCCCGCCCATCCCCAGTGCATGCCGTCGGGATTTCCCGCGCCGCTCAAGACATGTTCGCCAACCACGCCGGGCGTGTCGAGCAACGGCACTTCGCGTCGCGCGGCCCACGAAGCAAGCGCAGCGGCTGCTTCGGCGCGCCCAGTGTGTACGCGCCCATACGCATCAGCGCGGTGCACCGAAGGCAGCATGCCGAACACAGGCAACTCAGGGCGTAGCGCGCGCAACGCTTCGACGGACTGGTCCAGATAGCTCACGCTCAGCCGCGCAGGCAGTACGCGAGGACGTCCGCGCATCACGACAGACAACCGTGGCTGTGCAGCGAGATAGGCACCGCGTACAACGCGACGTACGCCGTCGGGGCGAAGGTAGCGAAGCCCCTGACGCAAGTACGTCGGCAGCGGCGACGGCAGCGTGTCCATGTGACCAACGGCGAGCACGACAGCGTCGACGCGACGCAGATCCGCCCACACGCGCGGGTCGCCGGTGAGGGACCACCACAGGTCGCGCGCGGTCCAGCCGATGCCGGCGACGAGATCGGCTTGTCCGGACAGCGCGTTCGCGGCGACGTTGGGCCACAGGCGCGGATCGTCGGCCGCGCAAGGGCCCTCGGGGCCGTGAAAACAGAGTGAATCGCCGAAAACGAGCAGCTGCGGGCTCATCGGGTCAGCCGGTGATGCCCGCGTTGTACGCGTGCAACCGCCACTTCCCCTCGCGGTGGCCGAGATCGACCCAGTGGCAGTTCATGATCCCGCCGAGCGACGGCCAGACCTCGACCGGAAGGCCGAGCAGCTTCGCGGTCAGCGCCAGGATGAGCCCGCCGTGGGAGGCGAGCAGGACCGATTCCCCGACGTCGGAGTTCGGCTGCATCAGGTCGTTGACCACTTCGGCGGCGCGTTCGGCGACCTCGACCCGGGATTCGCCGCCCGGCGGGGCCCACGCGGCGTTGGTGCGCCACGTCTGGCGATCGCCCGGATAGCTCTCGTCGACCTCGGCGCCGGTCAGGCCCTGCCACTCGCCGAGATGCGTCTCGCGCAGCCGCTTGTCGATCTGCAGCGGCACGCCGATCGCCTCGGTGAGCACCGTCGCGGTGTCGGTGGCGCGGCGCAGATCGGACGCGATCACCAGCTCCGGCGCGAACCGCGCGAGCGCGGGCACGGCGAAACGCGCCTGGTTCCAGCCGACCGGGGTCAGCGCCGAATCGAGGTGTCCCTGCATGCGGCCGGCGGCGTTGTAGTCCGTCTCGCCGTGCCGCCAGAGCAGCAGCCGCCGCGGGCTCACGCCTCCGGACCGTCCGCGTCGCCGGTGTCGCCGGTGTCGTTCGCGGGGACCGTCGCCAGCCCTTCGACCTCGATCCGCGGGCAGTCCTTCCACAGCCGCTCGAGGCCGTAGAACGAGCGCTCGTCCGCGTGCTGGACGTGGACCACGACGTCGACGTAGTCGAGCAGCACCCAGCGGCCCTCGCGGGCGCCTTCGCGCCGGACCGGCTTGTGCCCCTCGATCCGGAGCTTCTCTTCCACGTTGTCGACGATCGCGCCGACCTGGCGTTCGTTGGCCGCGGAGGCGATCACGAACGCGTCGGTGATCACGAGCTGCTCGGACACGTCCAGGACGACCACGTCGCTGGCCAGCTTGTCGGCCGCCGCGTGCGCGGCCGCCACCGCCAGGTCCCGTGCCTCGGACGTCGCTGCCACAGTGCTCCTTCAGATTCGGGGTATGCCCGGACGAGGGTACCCGGTCAGGCCTCGGCGTCCTTGCGGTAGAGGTCCTTCTTGGCGATGTAGCGCACAACGCCGTCGGGCACGAGGTACCAGACCGGCTCGCCGCGCTCGACGCGTTCGCGGCATCCGGTGGACGAGATGGACATCGCGGTGACCTCGACGAGGCTCACCTTTCCGCTCGGCAGATGGTGCGAGTTGAGCCGGTAGCCGGGGCGGGTGACGCCGATGAAATGCGCGAAGTCGAACAGCTCGTCCGCCTTGTGCCAGGTGAGGATCTGCTCGAGGGCGTCGGCGCCGGTGATGAAGAACAGCTCGTCGTCCGGGTACTCCTCCTGCAGGTCGCGCAGCGTGTCGACGGTGTAGGTCTGGCCGCCGCGGTCGATGTCGACCCGGCTCACCGAGAAGACCGGGTTGGACGCGGTGGCGATGACCGTCATCAGGTAGCGGTCCTCGGCGCGCGTGACGCGGCGGCCGGACTTCTGCCACGGCTGCCCGGTCGGCACGAAGATGACCTCGTCGAGCGCGAACCGCGACTGGACCTCGCTGGCCGCGACGAGGTGGCCGTGGTGCACGGGGTCGAAGGTGCCGCCCATGACCCCGATCCGGCGTGGTGACATAGCCGGTGAGCCTATACGCGCGGGCACGCGAGGGCTTCCCGTCGCGGCTGCGACCTAGGTTACTGTTGTGACATGAGTCACATAACTCTGCGTTCACGGCCGGAAACTGTCCGTTCCGGGTCGGTCGGCTCCGGGATTGTCGGGGGCATGGGGTAGACCGGGGGACGTGGACACCACCGAAGCTCTCCGGACCCGCGCCGAGACCCTGCTCCGCGCGCTCGCCGGAGACAACGCCGCCCTCCGAGAGGACCAGTGGACCGCCATCGAGGCACTGGTCGCGCACCATCGGCGCGCGCTCGTCGTGCAGCGCACCGGCTGGGGGAAGTCGGCCGTGTACTTCCTGGCCACCGCGCTGCTGCGGGAACAGGGAGCGGGGCCGACGGTCATCGTGTCGCCGCTGCTCGCCCTGATGCGCAACCAGATCTCCGCCGCCGCGCGGGCGGGGATCCACGCGGCCACCATCAACTCGGCGAACGCGCAGGAGTGGGACCAGGTCCAGGCGTCGGTGGCCGCGGGCGAGGTGGACGTGCTGCTGGTCAGCCCGGAACGGCTCAACAACCCGGACTTCCGCGACAGCGTGCTGCCGAAGCTCACGGCCAGCGCCGGCCTGCTGGTGGTGGACGAGGCGCACTGCATTTCCGACTGGGGCCACGATTTCCGGCCGGACTACCGGCGGCTGCGCACGCTGCTGGGCGACCTGCCCGAAGGCGTGCCGGTGCTGGCCACCACGGCGACCGCGAACGACCGGGTGGCCACGGACGTCGCCGAGCAGCTCGGCATCGGCGGCGAAACGGACACGCTCGTCCTGCGCGGTCCGCTCGACCGGGAAAGCCTGCGGCTGGCCGTGGCCGAGCTGCCCACCGACGAGGCCCGGCTGGCCTGGCTCGCCGAGCACCTGGCGGAACTGCCGGGGTCGGGCATCATCTACACGCTCACCGTCGCCGCCGCGCACGACGTCGCCGCGCTGCTGTCCGACCGCGGCTATCCGGTGGCCGCCTACACCGGGAAGACCGATCCGGCCGACCGCCAGGCCGCGGAGGACGACCTGCTGGAGAACCGGGTCAAGGCGCTGGTGGCGACGTCGGCGCTCGGGATGGGGTTCGACAAGCCGGACCTCGGGTTCGTGGTGCACCTGGGCGCGCCGTCGTCGCCGATCGCCTACTACCAGCAGGTCGGCCGTGCCGGTCGTGGCGTCGAGCGGGCCGAGGTGGTGCTGCTGCCGGGGCGGGAGGACAAGGCGATCTGGGCGTACTTCGGATCGCTGGCGTTCCCGGACGAGCTGCGCGTCACGCAGGTGCTCAACGCGCTCGCCTACTCCGACCGTCCACTTTCGACAGCCGCGCTGGAGCCGTCGGTCGAGCTTTCCCGGTCGCGGCTGGAAATGGTGCTGAAGGTGCTCGATGTGGACGGTGCGGTGCGCCGGGTGCGCGGCGGCTGGGAAAGCACCGGACAGCCGTGGGAGTACGACCGGGAACGGTACGAACGCGTCGGCGTCGCGCGGGCGGCCGAGCAGGAGGCGATGCTCGGGTACATCCGCACGACCGGGTGCCGGATGGAGTACCTGCGACGACAGCTCGACGATCCGGAGGCGGTGCCGTGCGGCCGGTGCGACAACTGCACCGGGGAGCATTGGAATACCGCGGTTTCCGAGGAAGTCGCGGGCGAGACGCGGGAACGGCTGGACCGGCCCGGGGTCGCGGTGGCGCCGCGGAAACAGTGGCCGAGCGGGATGAAAGGGCTCGACGTGCCGCTGTCGGGCCGGATCGCGGCCGGCGAACAGGCCGAGCAGGGCCAGGTGCTGGGCCGGCTCACGGACGTGGGCTGGGGCGGCCGGCTGCGCGAACTGCTCGGCCCGGGCGCGCCGGACGCCGAGGTCCCCGACTCGGTCTTCGACGCGTGCGTGAAGGTGCTCGCGGGCTGGCAGTGGGCGCAACGTCCGGTGGCGGTGGTGGCGATCCCGTCGTCGACGCGGCCGCAACTGGTGGACAGCCTCGCGCTGCGGTTGTCGGCGATCGGGCGGCTGGATTATCTGGGAGAGCTGACGTCGGCCGGGCCGCCGCCTCGGCGGGCGAACAGCGCGCAACGGCTGGCCGATCTGTGGCGGAGGTTGAGCCTGCCGGAGGACGTGGCGGCGAGCGTCGCGCAGGCACAGGGGCCGGTGCTGCTGGTGGACGACCTGATCGACACTGGCTGGACGATGACACTGGCGGCACGGCTGCTGCGCCGGGCCGGGGCGGAGGGGGTGTTGCCGTTCGCGTTGGCGACCACTGCTTGAGGTGCGGGCTGGGCGGAAGGGCGGAAGCGGCTTGAGGTGCGGCGCGGCCTGGGCGGCCGGGCGGAACCGGCGTGAGATGCGGCGCGGCCCGGGCGGCCTGGCACAAGCGGCCTGAGATGCGGCGCAGCCTGGGCGGCCAGGGGGAACCGGCCCGAGGGCCCGGCGCGGCACGGGCGGAACCGGTCTGAGGTCCGGCGCGGCACGGGCGGACCCGGTCCTAGGTCCGGCGCGGCCCGGGCGGCCAGGCGGAACCGGCCTGAGGCGCGGGCGCGGCCCAGGCGACGGACGGAATCTGCCTGAGACGCGGCGCAGCCCGGGCAGCCAGACCGAACCGGACTGAGATCCGGCGCGGCCCAGGCGGTCGGGCGGAACCGGCTCGCGTAGCTGAGGCTGGCAAGCGCAGCGGCTGGTTCGGGTCGGCTCGGTCAAGATCGATGCGCGACGAGCCGTCCGACGAGCAGGAGGCCTGGCGGCAGCGACGAGTCGAGGCTCGACCGACGCTGCCGAGTCGCTCCGGCCAGCGGCGTGATCACGGGATCGACCGTGCGGCCGCAGCACCGGCCCGATGGCTCGCACCGCCCTGGACCGCCAGTGTCCACCGGGCAGCTGCACCGTCCGCAGCTCCTCATGATCCCCTTGCGGCAAAAGCATTCCCGCATCACAGACCGCAGTGGGACAAGCACCAACCGCCATCATGGGCCGGGATCTACCGATCTCCGGGCATTTCTGGCAAAGTCCCGTTCCACTCGTGCGGACGTGTGGAGGTTGCCCGATGGCCGGTCCTGCGACCGAAGGCATCGCCCGGCATCGGTTGCCGGTGCGGAAGTTGTTCGCTGCCAGTGCGGGCAATGCGCTCGAGTGGTTCGACTGGACCATCTACGCGACCTTCAGCATTTACTTCGCTGGCGCGTTCTTCCCTCCTGGCAACGAAACGCTCGCGCTGATCAACACCTTCGCCACTTACGCGCTCGCGTTCTTCTTCCGACCCCTCGGCGGCGTCCTGCTGGGACGCTTCGCCGACGTGCACGGGCGCAAGCCCGCCATGCTGCTCACCATTTCGTTGATGGCGGGCGGGTCGGTCGCGATCGGCGTTCTTCCCACCTTCGCGCAGGTCGGGTGGCTGGCTCCGATTCTCCTGCTGCTCGCGCGGATCGCGCAGGGGCTTTCGCTCGGCGGGGAGGTGTCGAACGCTTCGGCGTACCTCGGCGAGGTCGCGCCCAAGGAGCGGCGCGGTCGATACTCCTCCTTCTTCTACATCTCCACCGGCTCCGCGGTGCTCATCGCGACGGTGCTCGGGTTCGTGCTCGCCCGCACGATGGACAAGGCGCACCTCACCTCGTTCGGCTGGCGGATTCCGTTCCTGCTCGGCGGAGCGCTCGGGCTGGTCGGGCTGTGGTTGCGGCGCAGTCTCGAGGAAACCGAGCTGTACCACGAGAAAAAAGAAACCGCGCGGCAAGTGCAGCGGCCGTTGCTCACCACGCTCACCCAGCATCCGCGGGCGGTCGGGCAGCTCATCGGGCTCTCGATGCTCAACACGCTCTGCTACTACACCTTCTTCAGCGCCCTCCCGTCGTTCGCGGTCAAGGGGCGCGGCGCGAACGACGTCGACACCTTCCTCGCGCTGTCCATCGCGACTGCCCTCTTCGTCCTCCTCCAGTACCCGATGGGCGCGCTCACCGACCGGTACGGGCGGCGGCCTCAGCTGCTCGTCTGGTCCGGGGCGACTGCACTGGTGATCGTGCCGCTCTCCTATCTCGTGCGGCCCGGGCTAGGGAATCTGCTCATCGTGTTCTGCGTCGGCCTCGCGCTCTACACCGCGATGACCTCGCTGGCGCCGGCGATCATGAGCGAACTCTTCCCCACCGAACTGCGCGGGCTCGGGATCGGCGCTTGGTACAACCTGACCGTCGCGGTGTTCGGCGGGACCGCGCCGCTCGTGCTCAGCGCGCTGTCTGCGGCGGGCGCTGCCACGGCCTTCTTCTGGTACGTCGCCGGAGGGGCGGTGATCGCGTTCTTCGTGATCCTCCGGATGCCCGAAACGAAGGGCAGCGAACTGCGGTAAACCCGTTCGCGCGCGGTCGGTAGGCTTCACCGATCGACTACGCGAAGGAGGGACACCGTGCGCAAGCCCGAGGTTAGTGAGGAATTGGCCCGACGCGTGGTGGCTTCGCTCCGCCGCGCGTTCGACGTCGACCTCGACCCGTCCGCGGCGCTCATCGCGGTGTCCACTCGCGACGGTGTCGACTACCAGTGCAACCTGGCGATGAGCCTCGGCAAACGGCTCGGCAAACCGCCGCGCGAGGTCGCGGCCGGGATTGTCGAGAACCTGGAGCTGGACGGCGTCGCCGATCGGCCCGAGATCGCCGGGCCCGGGTTCCTGAACTTCGTGCTGCGCCGCGAATGGCTTGAGCAGCGCGTCACCGAACAAGCCGGAGACGACCGGCTCGGGGTCGCCGAGGCCGAAAAGCCGCGCCGGGTCGCGCTCGACTACAGCAGTCCCAATGTCGCCAAGGAAATGCACGTCGGGCACCTGCGTTCCACGGTGATCGGCGACGCGATCAGCAGGCTGCTGCGCTTCGTCGGGCACGAAGTACTGCCGCACAACCATCTCGGCGACTGGGGCACGCCGTTCGGCATGCTCATCGAGCACCACCTGGACGAACCGTCCGGAGATCGCAGCGACCTCAACGCCTTCTACCAAGCCGCGCGACGGAAGTTCGACGCCGACGAGGCCTTCGCGACCCGCTCCCGCGAGCGCGTCGTGAAACTCCAGGGCGGCGACGCGGACACGCTCGCCTTCTGGCAAGAACTCGTCGACGAGTCGACAAGGCACTTCAACGCGGCCTACCGTCAGCTCGGCATCACGCTCACCGACGACGACATCTACGGCGAAAGCTTCTACAACCCGTACCTGGGCGAGGTCGTCGACGAACTGGAGGCCGACGGGCTCACCGAGATCAGCGACGGCGCGGTCTGCGTGTTCCCCGAAGGCTTCGCCAACCGCGAAGGCGACCGGCTCCCGCTGATCGTCCGCAAGCGCGACGGCGGCTACGGCTACGCGGCCACCGACCTCGCCACCATCCGGTACTGGACCGCCGAACGCGGCGCGACCGACCTGCTGTACGTCGTCGGCACCCCGCAGGCACAGCACTTCGCGATGATCTTCGCGGTGGCCCGCGCGGCCGGCTGGCTCGACGGCGTGCACGCCGAGCACATCGGGTTCGGCTCGATCCTCGGCGCGGACGGCAAGGTGATGCGCACTCGCGCCGGCGAGACGATCAAGCTCGCCAACCTGCTCGACGAAGCGGTGGCGCAGGCTGCGGAAGTCGTGGCCGAGCGCAGTGAACTCAGCGAGGAAGAGCAGCGGGAAGTCGCGCGCGCAGTCGGAATCGGCGCGGTGAAGTACGCCGACCTTTCCAGCGACCGCGAACGCGACTACGTGTTCGACTGGGACCGCATGCTCGCGAAGGACGGCAACACGTCCGTCTACCTGCAGTATGCGCACGCGAGGATCGAGTCAATCCTCGCCAAGGCAGGCGAAACCGACGGAAACGCACCGGTCCTGCTTCAAGAACCGGCGGAACGCGCGCTCGCGCTGACGCTGCTGCGGTTCAGCGAAGCGATCGGCGCGGCGACGTCCGCGTACGCGCCGCACAAGCTGTGTACGTACCTGTACGACACCGCAGTCACGTTCTCGCGCTTCTACGAGCAGTGCTCGGTGCTGAGCGCGGAAACGCCGGAGCTTCGCGCTTCGCGGGTACAGCTGGCCACGCTCACCTCGCGCACGCTCGTTCAGGGCTTGGCGCTCCTCGGCATCGAGGCCCCGCGCCGCCTCTAGCTCACCGCCGGAACTGTCCGATGTGGACGAGCGCCATCAACGTATCGGCGACCTCGTCCACCGCTTTCCCCTGCGCGGCGGGCGGCAGTTCACCGCACCACGTGGGCGCCTGGCTCATCGCGGCATGCATGCACTGCAGCACGGTGTCGACGCTGGTGACGGTGAACTCGCCGCTCGCCAGGCCCTCTTCGATCAGCGCGCGGAAGAGCGCGTCGTGGCGGAGGCGCAGTTCCTTGATGCGTTCGCGTTGCGCGCTCGGCCATTCGCGCGGCATCAGGAACAGCCGCAGCGCCGCCGGATAGTCGTTGACCGCGATCGTGACGTGCTCGTGGATCAACGCGCGCAGCCGGGCTTCCGGCGTGCCTTCCGTGCCGTCGAGCAACTGCTCCAGCCGCGCCGTCCACTCGTCGCCGAGCGTCTCGATCGCCGCCGTGCCTAGCTCGTCCTTGCTGGAGAAGTAGTAGTACAGCGAGCCCTTCGTGACGTCGAGGCGTTCGGCGACGTGCTCCAGGCTCACCGCGTCGTAGCCGCGTTCGCCGAACAACTCGGCCGCCGCCGTCAGGATTTCCTGGATCCGCTTGCCCCGTTTGCGCTGCACGCGCTCGGACGGCGGTTTCACCGCGCCCATCCTGCTCCTCCTGGTTCTCCGCTGCCCCGAAAGCCTACCGGTTGACCATGAGTTCAACTCTTGACTTAAGAGTCAAATTTTGTCACCTTGGTCAGACGACAGACGGGAGCGGACGATGGAGTTCGAGGACATCCGGTACGAAATCGACGGCCCGGCCGCGGTCGTCACGATCAATCGGCCGGAGCGCTACAACGCCTTTCGCGGGAAGACGGTCGACGAGCTGATCAAGGCGTTCCGCCTGGCGTGGGCGGACAAACAGGTGCAGGCGGTGATCCTCACCGGCTCCGGCGAGAAGGCGTTCTGCACCGGCGGCGACGTCAAACAGCGCGCGGAGACCGGCGACTACGGCCCCACCGAGAGCGGCATGTTCGAGATCGGCAACCTGCACAAGCTCATCCGCGACCTCCCGAAGCCGGTGATCGCCGCGGTCAACGGCGTCGCGGTCGGCGGCGGGCACGTGCTGCACGTCCTGTGCGACGTCACGATCGCCAGCGAGACCGCGCGCTTCGGCCAGGCCGGTCCGCGGGTCGGATCGTTCGACGCCGGGTTCGGTTCGGCGTATCTCGCGCGGGTCGTCGGAGAGAAGAAGGCGCGCGAGATCTGGTTCTTCTGCCGTCAGTACGACGCGGCGGAGGCGGAGCGGATGGGTCTGGTCAACGCCGTCGTCCCGCCGGGCGAACTGCTCAAGACCGCCAAAGCGTGGGCCGGCGAAGCTGCCGAGAAAAGCCCCACCGCACTGCGTTTCCTCAAGCAGTCCTTCAACGCGGACACCGACCACCAGGCCGGACTGTCCAATTTGGCCATGTCTGCGCTCGACCTGTTCACCGCTTCGCCGGAGGGCCTGGAAGGCGCGCAGGCGTTTGCGGAGAAGCGCAAGCCGGACTTCGTCTCGCACGTGAACTGGCACTGACCATGGACTTCACGTTCACCGACGACGAGGACGCCTACCGCCACGAGCTGCGCCGGTTCGCGACGAAAGTCCTTGCGCCGCACTACCAATCCGACGACAAGGCGGCGAAGCTGCGCCCTCAGCTCGTCGCGGACCTTGCCTCGATGGGCCTGACCGGCCTGCGCATCCCGGAACGCCACGGCGGACAGGAGGCCAGCGCGGTCGTCGCCGGAATGGCGGCCGAGGAGGTCGCGCGCGGCGATTTCAACGCGGCCTATCTCATCATCGTCAGCGCGCTCGTCAGCGACATCCTCACCCGCAACGCGACCGAGCAGCAGCAGGCGGAGTGGCTGCCGCCGATC
Source organism: Amycolatopsis sp. NPDC114503 (assembly GCF_055633655.1). Lineage (NCBI taxonomy): Bacteria > Bacillati > Actinomycetota > Actinomycetes > Pseudonocardiales > Pseudonocardiaceae > Amycolatopsis > Amycolatopsis sp. NPDC114503. The sequence continues at coordinate 824,803 of NZ_JBVKDT010000004.1, forward strand.
GCGTCCGGCGAGGTCGTGCCCGCGTTCTGCATCACCGAACCCGGGCACGGCACCGACGCGGCGAAGCTGGAGATGAAGGCCGAACCGGACGGCGACGGCTGGCGGCTCACCGGCGAGAAAACCTCGATCACGCTGGGGATGTCCGCCGATGTCGCGCTCGTGCTCGCCCGCACCGGCGGTCCCGGGGCACGCGGCGTCAGCGCGTTTTGGGTCGAACTGGACGACGCGTATGTCTCGCGGGCGGCGTTCGACGATCTCGGCAGCCGGGCGATCGGCCGGGCGTCACTGCACTTCGACGGACTGCCCGTCCCCAAGAACGCGTTGGTCGGCGGCGAGGGCCAGGGCTTCGTCTCTGTGATGCAGGGTTTCGACTACTCGCGCGCGATCATCGGGCTCGCTTGCCTTGGCGCGGCCCAGGTTTCGCTCGACGAGGCGCTGCAGTGGTCCCGCGACCGCGAGGCGTTCGGCAGTCCGATCGGCACCTTCCAGGGCGTCGCGTTCCCGCTCGCCGAGCAGGCCACCTACCTGCGCGGGGCCCGGCACGTTTGTTACGAAGCGTTGTGGCGCAAGGACAACGACGCCGAGCACAGCACCGAAGCGGCGATGGCGAAGTTCTGGGCGCCGAAGCTCGCCGCGGAGACCATCCACCAGTGCCTGCTGACGTTCGGGCACCTCGGGTATTCCAGCGAAAGCCCGGTCGGGCAACGGCTTCGCGACGTGATCGGCCTGGAGATCGGCGACGGCACCGCGCAGGTGTCGAAGCTCGTCATCGCGCGCAATCTGCTCGGCCGCGCCTACGCCCCCTAGGGAGACAGCATGCTAAAAGACAAAGTCATCATCGTCACCGGCGCGGGCCAGGGCATCGGCCGTGGCATCGCCGAGAAGCTGGCCGCCGAGGGCGCGACCGTCGTGGTCAGCGACATCAACGAAATCACCGCGAAGGACACCGCGGCCGCGATCGGCGGAGTCGGCGTGAAGACCGACGTCACCTCCCCCGACTCCGTCGCCGCCGCGGTCGAGCAGGTCCGCGCGCAGTTCGGCCGGATCGACGTGCTGGTCAACAACGCTGGCTGGGACAAGGCGGGCCCGTTCGCCGAGTCCGATCGCGCCGATTGGGACCGCGTCGTGCAGATCAATCTCTACGGCGTGCTCAACACCTGCCGCGAGGTGCTGCCGGTGATGGCCGAACAGGGCTTCGGCTCCGTGGTCAACATCGCGTCCGATGCCGGTCGCGTCGGTTCGTCGGGCGAGGCGGTGTACTCGGCGGCGAAGGGCGGGATCATCGCGTTCACGAAGTCGATCGCCCGGGAATTGGCGCGCAGCAAGGTCAACGCCAACGTCGTCTGCCCCGGTCCCGCCGACACCGAACTGTTCGCCTCGCTCGGCGGCGACAACCCGAAACTGCGCGAAGCACTGACGAAAGCCATCCCGTTCCGACGGCTCGCGCAGCCGTCGGACATCGCGAACGTGGTCGCCTTCCTGGCCTCCGACGAGGCTGCCTATGTCACCGGACAGACCGTCAGCGTCAGCGGCGGCCTCACCATGAGCTGACCCGGAGCCCGCCATGCCGTTCGCGACGATCCTCGACGACGAGACGATCGAGGCCCACACCCGCGCCGGGTACTGGGTGAACCGCACCATCACCGACTTCCTCGACGACGCCGCGGCGGCCGCGCCGGACAAGACCGCGTTCGTCGATTCACGGCGCAGCATCACCTTCGGCCAGCTCAAACAGGAGGTCGACCGGTGTGCGCTCGGGCTGCTGGAACTGGGCGTCCGGTCGGGCGACGTCGTGTCGTTCCAGCTGCCGAACCGGATCGAGTGGATCGTCGTGCACTACGCGGCGAGCCGGATCGGCGCGGTCAGCAACCCGCTCATCCCGATCTACCGGGACCGCGAGGTCGGCTTCATGGTCGGGCTCGCGAAGTCGAAAGTCCTTGTAGTTCCACATGAATTCCGCGGTTTCGACTATCCGGCGATGGTCCAACGCCTCCGTCCACAGTGGCCGGATTTGGAACACGTGCTGGTAGTCGGATCGTCCTGGGACGAGTTCGCCGCGACACCCTGGGAAGAGCGGCGCGAACTGCCGTCGTGGCGACCCGACCCCAATGACGTCACACTGCTGATCTTCACTTCCGGCACCACCGGCGAGCCCAAGGGCGTGATGCACACGCACAACACCGCGATCGCCGCGAACAATCCGCTCCCGGACCGGCTCGGCATCACCTCCGACAGCGTCCTGCACATGGCGTCGACGCTCGCACACCTCACCGGTTTCCTTTACGGTGCAAGGCTCGGCGTGCAGAACGGCGCGACCTGCGTGCTGCAGGACGTATGGGATGCCGCGCGATTCGTCGAACTGGTCGCCGAACACGGCATCACCTACACCTCGGCCGCCACGCCGTTCCTGCACGACCTGCTCACCGCACCGAACCTCGCCGAGCACGATCTCCAGTCCCTGCAACGGTTCTGCTGCATGGGCGCACCGATCCCCCGGGCGCTCGTGCGGGAGGCGCGGCGGAAACTGCCCGGTCTCGTCGTGCTCGGCGGCTGGGGGCAGAGCGAGGACGCCCTGGTCACGCTCGGCATCCCGGGCGATCCGGACGACAAGCTGATCGACACCGACGGCTACCCGTGGCCCGGGATGCGGATCCGGGTTGTCGACGCGGACGGAACCGAATTGCCGCCGGGCGCCGAAGGCCGTCTGCAGGTCGCCGGGCCGTTCCTGTTCGTCGGCTACGCGGAACGGCTTGAGCTGGCGCGCGAGAGCTTCACCGGCGATTGGTTCGATACCGGCGATCTCGCGACCGTCGACGCCGACGGCTACCTCCGCATCGCGGGCCGGACCAAGGACGTGATCATCCGCGGCGGCGAGAACATCCCGGTCGCGTACGTGGAGAACGTCCTTTACGAACACCCGGACGTCGAAGCGGTCGCCGTGGTCGCGGTCCCCGATCCGCGGCTGCAGGAACGCGCCTGTGCCTGCCTCGTGCTCAAGTCTGGCGCAGACCTGGATCTCGAAAAGCTGCGCGGTTTTCTCGCGGAGAAGGGCATCGCCAAGCAGTACTGGCCGGAGCGCGTGGAACTGTTTCCGGAACTCCCCCGGACCGCCAGCGGCAAAATCCAGAAGTTCCAGCTCCGCTCGCTGGTGGAAAAGGAGCACGGGACCGGTCCCCGGCCGGTTCAGTAGCTTCGGGCGCGAGAGAGGGGAGAATCTCGTGTCCCGCAACGATCCCGACTTCGCTCGCGCCCTCGCGCTGGTCGACGAAGCGCTGTCCAGGCTGCGCCGCCCGATCCGCCGCGAACGAAGGCGGCTGCGCTGGGAACAGTGGCACAAACGCCCGTACTACCGTTTCGAACCGGACGGCAAGAAACCGCAGCTCGTGCACCTGGCCGGACTCCGCGTCACTCCACTGTGGACGACCGTCGGCACCGGGGTCTCCGACGTCGACATGCGCTACCCGGTGACCGCTCGCCGCCGGTTCACGATCGGGTGGCGCTGGCTCGTGCGGCACGACTACGACGAGTTCCGGGTGCCGATCTCGCTGGTCGCCGACGCCAGCGGCCAGGCGGTGCTGATCGCGCCGGGCGGCCGGACGTTCACCGCGGACGAGACCGGCTGGCATGCCCTGGCCGCTCTCCTGTACACGGAGTACGCGATGCCGCCCGGCGGACGCTGGTACGGCGCGGGCTGACCTCAGCCGCGCAGCTTCCGCCGCAGCGAGAGGCCCGCCCCCAGCGCGGTCATCGACGCGCGCGTCGCCCCGCGGCTGAACCGGCTCTCGGTCACGAACTGCTCGGCACTGCGCAGCGAACCCCGGACTTGCGGGTACGCGTACTTCCGCATCTGCCGTTCGTAGTCGGCAACCGCAGCCGTCACGTCACCGCCGCCGCGGGAAAGGTTGCGGCACAACACTTGTGCGTCGCGGAGGGCGATGTTCGCGCCGATGCCGCGGAACGGGGTCATGCTGTGCGCGGCGTCGCCGAGCAGGGTGACCGGACCGGTCTCCCACTCGCGGACCGGCACCGACGTGCGGATCGGCAGCATGCTCACCGTGCCGTCCGGCGAGTCCTGCACCAGGCGGCTGAACGACGGATGCCAGCCGCGGATCCGGTCCAGCACCAGCGAACGGAGCGCGGGAGCGTCCAGTTCGGCGAGGTCGGCCGGGAAGTGCCCGGCCTTCGCGCCGTAGGACCACATGACGTAGCTGCTGGTGTTGTCGAACAGCACTGGGTCGACGGTCGCGGTCTCGTCGTTCTCCGACGCCGCCGGGAACTCGTGCGGCGCGGTGAACATCCCGCATCCCGGCGGGGGCAGCACGAGCGTCGGGGCCGTCGCCAGCCTTCTCGGAAGCAGCGCGCGGGACTCTTCGGTCAACGGGAACTTGCCGATGACGGTGCGGATTCCGGTGTCCACCCGCTTCGCGTGCGGCAGCAGCTGTGCACGGACCCGGGAGCTCGCGCCGTCCGCGCCGATCACCAGGTCTGCCTCGGCGGTGGTGCCGTCGGCGAAATGCAGGCCGACGCCCTTGGCACCAGTCTCGTAGCGCACGAATTCCTTGTCGTACCAGAGGATTCCGTCCAGCCCGGACGACAGCACCTGATGCATCGAAATCCGGCTGACCGAATGGTGCGCGGCGGTCGGGTCTCCGCTGGGCGGAGCGTCGAAGGTCGCCAGCTCGCGCATCTTCTCCGTGACGAAGCCGAACGTCCCCTCGCTTACCCCCGTGGTGGCCAGGAACTGCTCCCACGCCGCCGACGGAAGGCACTCGTGCAGCGCGGCGGAGCCCATCGGCGCGATGTGCACGCGGTAGCCCTGCAGGCGTTCGGTCCGCGTGCGGCTGCGCTCGTACACCGCCACCTCGACGCCGGCCCGCGACAGGGCGTGCGCCAGGCACAACCCGCCGGTGCCGCCGCCTACTACCGCCACCTTGATCTTGTTCACAGTCATCCCCTCTCGGTCGCCCTCCATAATTATCCAGACGGATGATTGTGTCAACCTTCAGGATGATTAATGCGTCGGTTAGGCTTCCCGGGTGTCCGAGACCACCCCGCGCCGCGCGCCGCGCCCTGGTGAGCGCCAGCGCGATCCCGAACGCACGAAGGCCCGCATCTTCGAGGCAGCGAAGGCCGAATTCGGCAGCAAGGGGTACGCGGCCGCGCGGGTCAGCGACATCGCGCAGCGCGCGGGAGTGAACAAGCAGCTGATCTCGTATTACTTCGGCGGCAAGGAAGGCCTGTACGCCGAGGTCGCGAGCGAACCGTTCGCCGGGTTCGCCGCGATGACCACGCCGGACCGGCCGCTCGCGGACGTGCTCGCGGACTTCGCCAAGGGCGGGCTCGCCGACCAGGACCAGGCCCGGTTGTTCCTGCGGGAGAACATGGCCGAGGGCGCCCCGAACGAGGCGGGGGCGGAGTCGCAGCGCGAGTTTCTGCGGGGGCAGCTCGACTACATGCGGGCCCGTCAGGACGCAGGGGACTTTCCGGACGAGGTGGACCCGAAGACGTTGCTGCTGATGCTGATGGCGGCGGCGAGCGCGCCGATGTCGCTTCCCCGGATCGCCGAAGCGCTCACCGGGGAGGATCCGGCGTCAGAATCCTTTGTGGAGTACTACGCGGAGCAGCTCGCTCGCGTGGCCCGGCATCTCGCGGGTTCCTAGCAGCAAAGCCAGAAACCCCGGTTGATCCCCATCTGACCGCATCTTCACATCCGTGAAGGGAACCCTGAGGGAATCAGAGTCCCTCAGGGTTCCCCTCACGGAGCTACTTAAGTTCCTGCCGTTGGTTCTTAACGGCGCAGCGGAACGAGGTCGTCCGCGTGCACGACCTCCCGGCGGTGCTCCACCGGGACCTCGTGACTCGACCGCCCGATCAGCGCGGGCAACTCCCCCGCGTCGAACCCGACCACCCCGCGTGCCACCGGAACGTCTGCCGAATCCACCAGATCGACGACATCCCCGGCCTCGAAATCCCCGTCCAGACCGGTGATTCCCGCCGCCAGCAGCGACCGGCGGCGCAGGATCGCCCGCACCGCGCCGTCGTCGAGACGGAGGCGGCCGGAGGTGTCGGCGGCGTACCCGAGCCAGAAGCGACGGGCGGAAAGCCGGGTGTCGGCCGGTGCGAACGCGGTGCCGACGTTCGCGGCGCGCAATGCGTCCCCGGCGTCGGCGGCCGCGGCCAGCAGCACCGGGATTCCGGCGCCGGCCGCGGTGCGCGCGGCGGAGAGTTTCGAGACCATGCCACCGGTGCCGAGGCCCGAGGACGACATCCCGACCGCGATGCCCTCCACATCGGACTCGCCGCGCACCTCGGTGATCTTGCGGGTCGCGCCGTCGCGCGGGTCGCCGTCGTACAGACCGTCCACATCGGACAGCAGGACCAGCGCGTCGGCGCCGACGAGGTGCGCCACCAAAGCAGCGAGCCGGTCGTTGTCGCCGAAGCGGATCTCTTGTGTGGCAACGGTGTCGTTCTCGTTCACGACCGGCACCGCGCCGAGCGCGAGGAGCCGGGAGAACGTGCGTTGCGCGTTGCGGTAGTGCGCGCGGCGGACGACGTCGTCCGAGGTGAGCAGCACCTGGCCGACGGTCAGCGAGTAGCGACCGAACGATTCCGCGTACGCGTGCGCCAGCGCGAGCTGTCCGACACTCGCCGCCGCCTGCTGCGTGGCCAGGTCACCCGGACGCTTGCCGAGCTTCAACGGCGCGAGCCCGGCGCCGATCGCGCCCGAGGACACGAGGACGATCTGCGCGTCGCGGGCGACGCGGTCCGCGATGGCGTCGACCAGGGCGTCGAGGCGAGCCACGTCGAGCCCGCTGCCCGCGGTGGTCAGTGCCGAGGAACCGACCTTCACGACCAGCCGGCGAGCGTCCGCGATCTCCTGGCGCGTGCCGCTCACCGGTCGCGCTCCGCCTGCTCCTCGTCGTCCCACACGTCGTCCAGTTCGGCGTCGACGGACGGAGCGGTCTCATCCTCGACCGGCTCTTCGTCCTCGCCGGTGCCGTCGCGGCGGATCCGGCGGGCTTCCTTGCGCTCGGACGCGCCGACGCGGTCGGTGCGCTCCAGCCGGACGTCCGTGCCGCGGCCGGACAGGTGCACCGCGACACCCGGGGTGGAGGGCTGCCATTCGAACTGGATGTCGCCGATGGTGACCGGGCTGCCCGGACGGGCGCCGTTCTTCGCCAGGGCTTCCTCGACGCCGAGCCGGTTGAGCCGGTCCGCGAGGTAGCCGACGGCCTCGTCGTTGGCGAAGTTCGTCTGCCGGATCCAGCGTTCCGGGCGCGAACCGCGGACGATGAACCCGCCTTCTTCCTCCGGATCGCGTTCGACGGTGAACCCGCTGTCGTCGATCGCGAGCGGGTGCAGCACGATCTTCTCCGGCTCCAGCACCGGCTGCGCCTCGCGGTAGGCCTCGACGACCTCCGCCAGCGCGAAGCTCAGCTCCTTCAAGCCCTTGCGCGACGCGGTGGACACCTCGAACACGCGCAGCCCGCGAGCCTCCAGCTCCGGACGCACGAACTCGGCCAGCTCCGCCGCTTCCGGGATGTCGATCTTGTTCAGCACCACCACGCGCGGGCGGTCCTCGAGCTTGCCGCCCAGCCCCGGCGTGTAGCGGGCCAGCTCCTCCTCGAGAGCGTCCACATCGGACAGCGGATCGCGGCCCGGCTCCAGCGTCGCGCAGTCGACCACGTGCACCAGCACGGCGCAGCGTTCGATGTGGCGCAGGAAGTCCAGGCCGAGGCCGCGGCCCTCGGACGCGCCCGGGATCAGGCCCGGCACGTCGGCCATCGTGAACACCGACGATCCGGCGGTGATGACGCCGAGGTTCGGCACCAGCGTGGTGAACGGGTAGTCGGCGATCTTCGGCTTCGCCGCGGACAGCACGGAGATCAGCGACGACTTGCCCGCGGACGGGAAGCCGAGCAGGCCGACGTCGGCGACCGAACGCAGCTCCAGCACGAGGTTGCGGCTCTCGCCCGGCTCGCCGAGCAGCGCGAACCCGGGCGCCTTGCGGGCCTTCGACGACAGCGCGGCGTTGCCGAGCCCGCCGCGGCCGCCCTGCGCGGCGATGAACCGGGTGCCGGGGTTGGTGAGGTCGGCGACGAGTTCGCCGTCCTCGGTGAACACGACAGTGCCCGGCGGGACCTTCATCTCCAGGCCCTCGCCCGCGGCGCCGTTGCGATTGCTGCCCATGCCCATTTTGCCGTTGCCGGCGCGGGCGTGCGGGCGGAAGTGGAAGTCGAGGAGGGTGTGCACGTTGGCGTCGACGACGAGCGTGACGTCACCGCCGTTGCCGCCGTTGCCGCCGTCCGGGCCGCCGAGCGGCTTGAACTTCTCGCGGTGCACCGAGGCACAGCCGTTTCCCCCGTCCCCGGCGGTCAGATGGATGACCGCGCGGTCCACGAACCGGGACGCCATGGTTGCCTCACTTCACTCGCGAAAAGACAAACGGCGCGGACCACGCTGGGTCTGCCAGCGGCCGCACCGTGGGGGTCCGGGGGCTCGGGCCCCCAGGTGACATAAGCGAGCGACGTGGTCCGCGTATTCCGCGGACACACGTCGCCCAAAAGCTCGCGCCGAAGATCAGGCTTCGGCTGGCACGATGTTGACCGTCTTGCGGCCGCGCTTCGAGCCGAACTCGACCGCACCGGCGGCGAGCGCGAACAGCGTGTCGTCGCCGCCACGGCCGACGTTCACGCCGGGGTGGAACTTGGTGCCCCGCTGGCGGATCAGGATCTCGCCCGCGTTCACCTCCTGGCCGCCGAAGCGCTTCACACCCAGTCGCTGGGCGTTGGAATCACGACCGTTGCGGGAGCTGGACGCACCCTTCTTGTGAGCCATCGCTCAAGCCCCTTCCAGAAAAGTTTCAGTCTCGAAAGTTCGAAGAACTACTTGGAGATGCCGGTGACCTCGACGCGGGTCAGCTTCTGCCGGTGACCCTGGCGCTTGTGGTAGCCGGTCTTGTTCTTGAACTTGTGGATCCGGATCTTCGGACCCTTGGTCTGCTCGACGACCTTGCCGGTGACCGAGACCTTCGCCAACGCGTCGGCGTCCGTGGTGACCTCGCCACCGTCCACGAACAGCACGGCGGGGAAGGTGTGCTCGGTGCCCGGCTCGCCCTCGAGCTTCTCGACCTCGACGACGTCGCCGACGGCCACCTTGTACTGCTTGCCGCCGGTCTTGACGATCGCGTACGCCGACACGGATGTCTCCTGCATTACTCGACAATGGGTTAGGGGGCTGGCGCGGCCGGCCCGCCCGAAGACGGTCCAGGTGCTCGCGCAGCAACTCATGCTTGCGATGAGCCGTACTACAGGTTACGGGAGGCCCCGGGCGCTGCTGCACCCGGGGTACCCGTGGTGGATCAACTCTGGTCCGAAGCCTTCACCGGCGGCCCTGCCGGACGCGAAGCGGCGCGGCGCGGACGGCGCCGAGTGCTCCGCACGGCCGGGGCCGGAACGTCGACCTCGGGGTCTTCTCCCGCGTCCGCCTCGGCGGCCTCGGGCTGCTTGGTTTCCGCCTCCGGCGCGGCCTGGCCGACTGCGGGCTCAGGCTGTTTCGGCTGCTCGACGGCGGCCGGGGCCTCCGTCTTGTTCTCGGCCTTCTCCGGCTTCTCGGCCGCAGCGTCCTGCTCGGACGGCTTGACCGGCTCCGGAGCCTTCTCCTCGGCGGTGTCCGCCGAGCCTTCCGGACCGTGGTGCTCGTGCTTCGCCTTCGACGCGTTGGCCATGGCCTGCACCGCCGTCACCACGGACTCGCGCTGCACCGGGGTCGGCGCCGGGGCGGCCTGCTCCGGCTTGGGCTCGTGGTGCTGCTCCTCGCCCTTGCCGCGGCCGCGGGACCGCCGCGAGCTCTTGGTGTCGCCGCCGCCGTGGCTGTGGCCGTTGTTGCCGTTGCCGCCGTTGTGCCCGTTGCCGCCGTTGCCTCCGCCGCCGGTGCGCTGCGGTTCGGTGGACACGACGACGCCGCGGCCCTTGCAGTGCTCGCACGGCGTGGAGAACGCCTCGAGCAGCCCGGTGCCGATCTTCTTGCGCGTCATCTGCACCAGGCCCAGCGACGTGACCTCCGCCACCTGGTGGCGGGTGCGGTCGCGGCCGAGGCATTCGGTGAGCCGCCGCAGCACCAGCTCGCGGTTGGACTCGAGCACCATGTCGATGAAGTCGATGACGATGATGCCGCCGATGTCCCGCAGCCGCAGCTGGCGGACGATCTCTTCCGCCGACTCCAGGTTGTTGCGGGTCACCGTCTCCTCGAGGTTGCCGCCCGAGCCGGTGAACTTGCCGGTGTTGACGTCGATGACGGTCATCGCTTCGGTGCGGTCGATGACCAGGTAGCCGCCCGAGGGCAGCCAGACCTTGCGGTCGAGCGCCTTGGTGATCTGCTCGTCGATCCGGTGGTCGGCGAACGCGTCGGCGGTGCCGGTGTAGCGCTTGAGCCGGTCGGTCAGCTCCGGCGCGACGTGCTGGACGTAGTCGTTGATGGTGTCCCAGGACCGGTTGCCCTGGACCTCCAGCTTCGCGAAGTCCTCGGTGAAGAGATCGCGCACGACCTTGACCAGCAGGTCCGGCTCTTCGTAGAGCATGGTCGGCGCGCCGCCCTTCTTGGCGGACCCGGCCGAGGCCTTCTCCTTGATGACGTCCCACTGCGCCTTCAGGCGGTCGACGTCGCGGCCGAGCTCCTCCTCGCCGATGCCCTCCGACGCGGTGCGGATGATGACGCCCGCGTCCTCCGGGACGATCCGCTTGAGGATGTCCTTGAGCCTGCGCCGCTCGTTCTCCGGCAGCTTGCGGGAGATGCCGGTGGCCCCGCCGGCGGGGACGTAGACGAGGAAGCGGCCGGGCAGCGAGATCTGCGTGGTCAGCCGGGCGCCCTTGTGCCCGACCGGGTCCTTGGTGACCTGCACCAGCACGCTGTCGCCGGTGGACAGCGCCTGCTCGATCTTGCGCGCCTTGCCTTCCAGGCCGGCGGCGTCCCAGTCGACCTCGCCCGCGTAGAGCACCGCGTTGCGGCCGCGGCCGATGTCGATGAACGCGGCCTCCATGCTCGGCAGCACGTTCTGGACGCGGCCGAGGTAGACGTTGCCGACGATCGAGCCGGTGCCCGAGGACGTCACGAAGTGCTCGACCAGGACCCCGTCCTCGAGCACGGCGATCTGCGTGGAATCGCCCTTCTCGGAGACGACCATGGTGCGCTCGACCGATTCGCGGCGGGCGAGGAACTCGGCCTCGGACAGGATCGGGGCGCGGCGGCGGCCCGCCTCGCGGCCGTCGCGGCGGCGCTGGCGCTTGGCCTCGAGCCGCGTGGAGCCGCGGACGCTGCGCACCTCGTCGCGCGCCGGGCGCTCGGCCTCGGCTGCGGCCTTGGCCTGGCGGACGTGCGTGACAGTGTTCGGCGGGTCGTCTCCGCCGGTGGCCTCGGCCCCGTCGTCGTCCCCGCCCTTGCGACGGCGGCGACGGCGACGGCGCTTGCTGCCCCCGTCGGAATCGGAGTCGTCGTCGGACTCCGCCTCGGCTTCGCCCGCCTCGTCCGGCTTCTCGGTCTTGTCCTTGGAGTCTTTGCCGTCCTTGGAGTCTTTCGCGTCCTTGACCGGCTGGTCTTCGGAGGTTTCGTCCTCGTTCTCGGACTGGGCCTCGTCGCCGCCCTTGCCCCGGCCGCGGCCGCGGCGGCCGCGACGGCGACGGCGACGGCTGTTCGCGTCGTCGCCGTCCTCGTCGGAACGCTCGTCGCGGGCCTCGTCGGAGGTTTCGTCCTCGGCGGTGTCGGCGGCGCGCTCGGTCCGTCCGGGACGCTCGGGACGCTCGGTCTGCGCGGGAGCCTCGCCGACGCCGAACACCGGCTCGGGCTTGGTGCGCGGCTGCGCGGGCTCGGGCGGCAGGAAGACCGGCGACGGCGCGGCGAAGACCGGCACGTGCACGGGGCCGCGGGCCGGGGTGGCCTGCTCGGTTTCCTGCTGGTCGGCCGGGATCGCGGGCGCGACGGCCCGGCGGGCGCGACGGGTGCGGCTGCGGGCGGGCTTCTCGCTCGCCTGAGCGGACTCCTGCTCGGCGGCTTCCTGGCCGGTTTCCGCCGTGGTCTCGGCGGCGGAGAAGGTCTGGGCCGATCGGTTCGCCGGCGCGGCGGTTTCCGGGGAAGCGCCCTGCTCGGCGGCGGAGCCCTGGGCCGGGGCGGGCTCCGAAGCGGCAGTTCCGGCGGAGGCGGCGTCCTGGGCGGCTCCGGCAGAGGCAGCGTTCTGAGCAGCTCCGGTCGAAGCTGCACCCTGGGCGGCTCCGGCGGAGGCAGCGTTCCGAGAGGCGGCAGCCGGAGCGGCCTCGGGCTGGGCGCCCGCGCCGGTCTGCTCCGCGGTGTCGCTGCCGGCGACGGCCGCGGCGGTGGCTTCCTGGGCGGCTTCGGCGGTCGCGCTCTGCTCGGCCCCGCTGGCAGCGGCGGCCTCGGCGTCCGGGGCGGTGTCGCCGGCGGTCTCCGCGTCGAGGATCACCGCCACGCGGTGCGCGACCTCCTTGGTCACGCTCGACTGGGCGCTGCGGGGGCTCTCCCCCAGCTCGGCGAGCTTGCCGAGCAGGTCGCGGCTGCTCAGGCCGAGCAGCTTGGCCAGCGCGTGCACGCGGATGCGCGGCGGCAGCTCGCCCAGCCTGCTGGTCGTGGGTGCGACGGTATTCCCGCCGGTCTGATCGGCGGGTGTGTCCGCGTTCGACATATGTCTCCTCCGCCCCCGGGCGCGTCAGCCGGTTCGCACCGGTGCTGACGCGGCCGCGCAGGGGCCCTTTCTGTTCCGTGCCCGCCGTGGTGGTGACCAGCGGCGGGAATCCTGCTGGCAGCCGTGCGGTCCGCCGGGTCGGCGGCCGCTCGGTTCCTGGTCTGCTCGGCGGGGTGCCGGCCTGCTCGCGACCCCCGGGCCACCCGCCACGACATCGACCTTGGCCCGGCCTCCCGGGGGCGACGCGCGTGGTGCCGGTCCGGCACTCCTCCGGGCCGCTCACGACGCGGGCGGGATGCCCGTCGGCGCAGCGGCCAACGCGAGTATCCCACACCCGGGGGGACACCCGGTGTAGTCGGTGTCCCGCGGCAGGCGCCCGGGCGTGCCGCGATCATGCACTCGGGCGAACTTCCGCGCTTCGCTTGTCGCGCCGGGCCGGGGGTGGTTAGCGTGCGGGCTCGGGCGCTCGCGCGGGCGCCCGGCATAGCCCCGCGCGCGGTGGGAGGTCCGGTGTCTGTGCTGGCGCGGCCGCTGCGGGCGGCCGTGTGCTCCCTCCTGGTCCTCGCCGGATGCGCCGCGGTCTCTCCCCCGGCCGTCGCGGGTCCCGGCTGCGCCTCCGGCGGGCGGGCGGTGCGCTACGTCGTCGCGTTCGACCGCGGAACCCCGGAATCTTCCGCCCGCCAGCAGGCGAGCGCGGGCTGCGGGCAGGTCGTCGGCTACTACCCGCAGATTTCCGTGGCGGTCGTCACGTCATCCGATCGGGCGTTCGCGGACCGGCTCGGCCCGGAGCGGGCCTTCAGCGCGCAAGCCACCCGGACCGCCGCCGAACAGCCGGGCACCGCCGCGCAGCCCGCACGGGCCGCGCTCCCGCTCAGCGACCCGGCGCGAGTCCCCGCCGCGGACCTGTCCTCGCAGCAGTGGGACATGAACCTGATCGGGGCTCCGGCCGCGCACCAGCTGACCGGCGGCAGCCGTTCGGTCGTCGTCGGCGTCCTGGACTCCGGCGTCGACCCCAAGCACCCCGACCTCGCCGCCGCGATGGACCCGGAGGATTCGGCGGGCTGTCTCACCGGCGTCCCGGATCCGAGCCCGGCCGCGTGGCAGCCGACGACCTCGGCGCACGGCACGCACGTCGCGGGCATCATCGCCGCGGCCGACGACGGCAAGGGCATCACCGGCGTCGCGCCGGGCGTGCGGATCGCGTCGGTGAAGGTCATCGACGACCGCGGCTACGCCGATCCCGAGGCGGCGGTCTGCGGGATCATGTGGTCGGCGGCGCGACATCTGCCGATCGCCAACAGCAGCTGGTTCGTGAACCCGTGGTCGCTGTCCTGCGTGCGCGGCAACGACCGCGGCGTGGTGCACGAAGTGCTGGCGCGGGCGGTGGAATACGCGACCTCGCAGGGCACGGTGAACGTCGCAGCCGCGACCAACGAGGCGGTCGGCCTGACGCCGTCAGCCCGCTCGGGTTCGCCGTCCGCCGCCGGGAAGTGCGAGGCGCTGCCTGCCGGGCTGCGGGACGTGGTGACGGCGTCGGCGGTCAGCCCGGATCGGGTGAAGTCGGGCTACAGCTCTTACGGGCTCGGTGTGGTTGATGTCACTGCCCCGGGAGGCGACGACGACCGGTGCGTGGTTTCGACCGTTCCGGGCGGGTACGCGCCGATGTGCGGGACCTCGATGGCCGCGCCGCACGTCGCCGGGGTGCTGGCGTTGCTCAAGTCGGTGCATCCGACGTGGTCGGCCGCCGAACTGCGCCGCGCGCTCGACTCCCGCGCGACGCCGATGCCGTGCCCGGACAATTACGACCTGACCGGCGACGGCGTCCAGGACGCCTACTGCTCCGGTTACGACGGATACAACGGCTTCTACGGCCACGGCCTCGTCGACGCCCGGTCCGCGGTGGCTCCCGCGCAGACCGGAGGCCCGAGCCCGGCCCGCTGACCGCGCCGGTCGGCTCGTTTCAGGTCAGCAGCAGTTTCGCGATCCTCCTTGTCGCGCCCCAGATCCCGATCGCGGCGAGCACCAGCAGGTACGCCAGATTGCCCAGCATGCTCCAGGAGAAGATGCCGGTGGACAGCCCGCGCATCAGCTCGATCCCGTGGTACAGCGGGAAGCAGCGGACCAGCCACTGCAGCGCCTCCGGGTAGACCGTGATCGGGAAGAACGTGGTGGAGAACAGGAACATCGGCATCAGGACGAGCTGGATGTAGTCGAACTGGGACGTCGACTTCAGGAAGCTGACCAGCGTGATGCTGATGGCCGCGAACGCGAACGACACGAGCAGCGCGGCGGGCAGGAGCAGCAGCGCCCACCACGACGTGAGCAGCCCCATGACGCCGGTGACCGCCAGGAACGCGACCGAGTAGAGGCCGCCGCGCATCATCGCCCAGGCGATTTCGCCGAGCGCGACGTCGAGCGGGCCGATCGGGGTGGCCAGCATCGCGTCGTACGTCTTGGCGTAGCGCAGTTTGAAGAACAGGTTGTACGTGCACTCGAAAACCGCGCCGTTCATCGCCGACGACGCCAGCAGCGCGGGAGCGACGAACGCGACGTAGCTCATCGGCTGCCCGTCCGGGCCGGCCACGGTGGTGACCAGCTTGCCGAAACCGACCTGGAACGCGAGCAGGTAGAACAACGGCTCGAGCGCGCCGGACACGAGGATCGTCCACGATCGTCCGTAGACGGTGAGCGCGCGTTCGATCAGCGCGGTCGCGCGCCCGCTGTACATGCCCGCGGGCAGGACGCGGAGCAGAATTCCGCGCCGCTGCGGGAGAACCTGGGCGTTGTGCACGTCGGTCATCACGCCACCAGCCGTCGGTAGAAGCCGCGGTGCGCGATCGCCCAGCCGATCGCGACCAGCACGGCCAGGTACGCGAGGTGCCCGAGCGCCGGGAGCAGATCGCGCCCGCCGAGCGTGACGGCGCGGGACAGCTCGGTTCCGTGCCACAGCGGGGAAATCCAGGCGAGCCAGCGCAGGTACAGCGGCAGCTGGGCGATCGGGAAGAACGTGCCGGAGAACAGGGTCATCGGGATGACGACGAACCGGAAGATCAGCCCGAACCGCTGTCCCTCGTCGAAGGTCCACGCCGCCAGCGCGGCGATCAGCGATCCGCAGGCGAGCCCGGTGAGGACGCCGACGAGGATCACCAGCAGCGCCCCCGCGTTGTCCCACGCGCCGAACGCCCACGCGACGAGCGCGTAGACCGCGCCGGAGAGGGCGAGCCGCAGAATCGTCCAGATCTGGTGCCCGCCGAGGACCTGGCCGGGCGACACCGGTGTCGCGGTGACCGCCAGATAGTCCTTCTGCCATTTGAATCCGCTGAGCACCGGATAGCTCGACTCGCTGACGCCCTGCTGCGCCGCGCCGGCCACGAGCAGCGCCGGGGCGACGTACACGAGATACGACACGCCGCCGGTCGCCGGACCGGCTTTGACCTGCGAGCCGAAGCCGAGCCCCATCGCGGCGAGGAACAGCACCGGTTGCAGGCCGGTGGAGTAGAGCGTGCTGAGCCAGTGTCTGCGGTACCAGGTCCAGTAGCCCTCGACACGCAGCCAGGCGCCGTGGAACCGGCCGACGACGCGGCCGGTGGCGGGAGCGGTCATCAGTCCACCAACGTCCGGCCGGTGAGGCGGAGGAACACGTCCTCCAGGGAACTGCGCCGCACCAGGCTCGACAGCGGGCGCAGGCCGCGTTCGTGGGCGCGCTCGAGAGTGGCCTCGCCGGTCATCGTGTAGAGCAGCACCCGGTCCGGGAGGACCTCGACGCGTTCGGCCAGCCCGTCGAGCCGGTCCGCCGCGTCCTGCTGCTCCCCCGGCGCGAACCGCAGCTCGACGACCTCGCGGGTGGAATGCCGCGCGATCAGGTCGGCGGGCGAGCCTTCCGCGGCGATCCGCCCGCCGTCCATGACGACCAGCCTGTCGCACAACTGCTCTGCTTCGTCCATGTAATGCGTGGTGACGATCAGCGTCGTGCCGCGCGCTTTGAGGCGGAAAAGCCGGTCCCACAACAGATGCCGCGCCTGCGGATCGAGGCCGGTGGTCGGTTCGTCGAGCAGCAGCAGTTCCGGGTCGTTGACCAGGGACCGGGCGATGGTGAGCCGCCGCTTCATGCCGCCGGACAGGGAATCGACCGGTTTCTCGGCGCGGTCGGAAAGCTGCGCGAACTCCATCAGCTCGACAGCTTTCCGCCGCACGTGCGCGCGGGACAGGCCGAAGTAGCGGCCGTAGACGTGGAGGTTCTGCCGGACGGTGAGCTCCACGTCGAGATTGTCCTCCTGCGGCACCACGCCCAGCCGCGCGCGGATCCGCGGCCCGTCGACGTCCGGGTCCATGCCGAGGACGCGCAGATCTCCGTCCGTGCGCGGGGACACGCACGCGATCATCCGCATCGTCGACGACTTCCCGGCGCCGTTGGGCCCGAGGAAGCCGAACGCCTCCCCCGGCCGCACCTCGACGTCGATGCCGCGGACTGCCTCGAATTCTCCGAACCGTTTGACCAGCGCCTTCGCTTGCACGAGCGCTGGTTCCGATGCCGACTCTCCCACGAGAAACGACAGTAGAGGGAGGGACCGACAATTCTCGACCGGTTTCCCGGGGGCGGGGTACGGCATCCGGGTGGATCCGCGGGCCAGAACTGTCTGTGAGGGGAACCCTGGGGGAATCAGATTCCCCCAGGGTTCCCCTCACAGACCTCCGCAACGCCGCGCCCGTTCCGGCTGGCAGGGCCGAAAACCGGGCGGGGCAGCCCTAAGACCGCCCCGCCCCTCGCCCCAGGAAACTCAGCGCACCGAAACCGGCGCCGAACGGGTAACCCCGTTCACCGTCACCGAGATCTCCGCCGTCCCCGGGCGCAATCCCCGCACCGTCCCGGTGGCCGGGTCGAGCGACACCACGTCCCACGGAGCAGGCGGCCAGCTGCCGACGTGCACCCCGCGACCGCCCCACACGGCGCTCACCGGGTACGCCACCGGAATCGAGCGGCCCTCCTGCGTGACCGCGGCAGTCACCTTCCCGGTCCCGCCCCACGGCAGGGTGCCCGGACCGGTCACCGTCAGCGCGTCGACGTTCGGACGCGTCTCGAAGCGCACCGGCTGGCTGCGGTCGCCGGGGTCGACCTGCACCAGGGTCCAGCCGACGAAACCGCCGTCGCCGGGGGCCGCGGCCGGGGTCTTGCCCGAGTTGCCGTTCACCAGGTACGGAACGCCGTCCGTGCGCGACAGGCCGAACACGCCCGCGTGCGAAGCCAGCGAAGCCGCCGGTTTGCCGGACTTTTCCTCGAAACCGGTCAGCCACGTCTGCAGCAGCGCGGCCTCCTTCCGGTCGCCCAGCTGCGAATTGCCGGTCGGGCTCGGGTCCTTCACCGGGTGGTGCATCGCGACGACGACACCCCGCACCGAACGATCCTGCGCGGCGTTGTCGAGCGCCTCGCGCATCATGCGGACCTGGTCGAACCCGCCAGCACGCAGCGAGCCGCGCGAGGAGTCCATCAGGATCAGCCGGACGCCGTGCACGTCGACCACGCGGTGCGTTTCCCCGAACGCGGCCTGGAAGTTCTTCAGGCCGTCGCCGCCCTCGGCTTCGTGGTTGCCGGGGACGTAGTACCAGGGGACGCGGCCGTCCAGCTCCTCGGTGATGATCTTGCGGGCCAGAACGAAGTCCGGCGCGGTGCCGCGGTCCACGAAGTCGCCGTTGATCAGGACCAGGTCCGGTTTCGCGGCGACAGCTTCGCGCAACGCCCGGCGGGCCTGGGCGACGAGCGGGCCGTCGGGTGCGTCGGCGGTGAACTGGGCGTCGCTGACGACGGCGATCTTCAGGCCGCCCTTGCCGAGCGTGCCGTTGGTGACGAGCGCCGGATCCGGGACGGCCGGATCGTGCGGCACAGTCGTGGTCGGCGCGACCTCGAAGGTGAGATCGTTGAAGACCAGTTTGCCCTCGTATTGCTTGCCTGCCGCGGTTTCCACCGCATAGAACTTGGTGAAGCGCTGTCCGTCCGGCAGTCCGGCGGGCACCGCGGCGGTCACGTACCGCCAGCCGGTCCAGTTGACGCTCAGCGAAAGGTCCACAATGGACGCGGTGTTGGCGCCGTCGCGGAGTTCCGCGCGGATCCAGGCGCCCTTGCCGTCGCCGTTGATCCACATGCCGATCTTCTGTGTGCCAGCCGGAACCGGGATCGGGTTGGCGGCGTTGACATACGCGGCGCGCGTGGCGGTGGTGCCGGTGAGCCGGTAGTCGAGCGCCAGGCCCTTGCCGCCGTTGCGTCCGTCCGCCGACGACAGCGCGGCGCCGACGACGGCCGGGTACACCGTGGCGGACCAGCCTTCCGGACCGGCCAGCGGAGCTGCGACCTTAGCTTCAGTGCCCACCGAAGCCGCCAGGTGCATGGTCTTCCCGCCTGCGTGCACGGTGATCGCGGTGGCCCCGGACGCGGTCTTCGCGGACACCGCGAACCCCTTGCCCGACGGTTCGATCTTCACCACGGCGGGGTCGTATTCCAGCTTCACGTCCGACGGTTCGATCCAAGTGCCGTAGCCGTCCGCGTCGTAGCCGTAGACCTGGAACTCGCCGCGCGCATCGGCACCGGAAAGCGCGACCTGCTTCGTGCTCGCACCGAGCCGGACCGGCTTGCCCAGCACGGTCAGCTTCGTACGGCCGTTGACGAAGTTCTGGTGCGCGGTGACAGTGACGTCGGCTCGCGCATCGGGGTGCAGGAAGTCGGGCTGCGCGGTGAAAACGTTCTTCGTGACGGTCCCGCGGAACGGGTTCGACGTGGTCCAGAACGGCCTGGACGCCACCGCGGCACCGGTCTCGTCGTGTCCGTTCGGCACGAGGGCGCGGCTCAGGCCGGACAGCACGCGGGTCGAGTTGTCGCCTTCCTGGGCCGGAGCGGGCACGAAGCCGGTCAGCCGTCCGCTGCCGGGCACAGTCGCGACGCCGATGCCGTTGGGCACCAAGCGTTCTCCGCCGTCCGAAGGCGAGTTCCGCACTGCTGGCGCGGCCTCTCCTTCACTACGCGCGAGCAGCGTCGAGGAGCCGCCGCCGTCGAGGTTGATGGCGTCGTCGGCACCGAGCCGCTTCAGCTGGCGGGCCATTTCCAGTTCGGTCATCCCGCGGCTGTCGGCCTGGCGACCGTCGACCGTGACGAGCCACATCCGCTTGCCGTCAGCGGAAAAACCGACGCCGGTACGCGGGGCGAGGGTGACGTCGTCGAGTTGCTGCAGCTGTCCGTCCTTCAGCAACGTCTTGTTCCCGCCGACCGCGACCGCGATCTTGCCCGCGTCGGTCCGCGGTGCGTACGAAACGCCGACGCGGTCGCCGATCTTCAGCGCCGACAACGCATCCGCGCCAGCTTCACGGCCGAGCAGCAGCGTGCTGCCAGCCGGAATCGGGCCGTCCGCGGGCTTCGGACGCACCTGCGTCACGACACCGTCGCGGACCTCGACCTCGGCGACGCGCTGCGCACCGGCAACCGACGTCGCGCGCGCCGAAGCGCCCCAGAGCGGCGTGTAGACGCCGAGAGCGTCCTGCGCGAGGACCGGGCTGTTGAAGTTCGTGGCCGGGACAGCTTGCCCGTTCGGCAGCGTGACCGACGCTTCGAGGAAGATGTCGGCGAGCTTCGCACGACCCTGGTCGGTGATCGCGGCAGTGGTGTTGTGGCCGGACGCGGGCGCGTTGTGCAGCTCGCCCTTGTCGATGCCGACACCGAGCGGCGCGCCGGAGGCGTTGATGTCGAAGAAATCGCCGTTGACGCCCGCGACCGCTCCGGCGCGAGCGACCTGCTGCGACAGCGGGGTGCGCGCGGAAACGGTGCCCGGGCTGAGGTAAGTCGGCTTCAGGACCTTGCTGGTGAGGTCGACGCTCAGCGCGTCGCCGCGGATCCAGCCCTTGGGGTCGAAGCGGTCGAACTGGGTGAGGTTCAGACCAGGCGCTACCGCGTTGGTGGCGCTGCTGGTCTCGAGGCCGTCGTCGGCTCCGGGCGCCGCGGCGACGGCCGGGGCCTCCCGGGCCGAAGAGAAGGCGGCTGCGCTCTCGACCGGCGGCGCGCCGAGCGGAGCGGAGAGCGGGTCGGCATTGGCAGGAGTGGCCAGCGTCAGCGCCAGGAGGGCGCTGAGCAGCACGGATCTTGATCTTTTCACCAGGTACCCCACGATCGCGAAAATGGCTCAGGTCAGCCAAATCCATCGGCGCGACCGCCGGAAGTCCCTGCGGTGAACGGGACCTGAATGGCGCAGGATTATCCGCTCAGGGTGTCATGTGCGCGGCCAGAAACTCCTTCGCGACGCCTTCGTCGCCAGCGATCTCCGGCTGGGCGTCAGTGCGATTCCACAGCAGCAACAGCAAATCCTGTGCGGGCGCTGCGACCGTGGCGACCGCTTCGCCCTCGCCCAGCTCGGGCGGCTCGCCGGGCACGACGGTCCACGCGTGCCCGGTGTCGGTGGCGCGCAAGGCGATCGGTGCGGCCAGCGGAACCTCGTGCTTCCAGCGCGCGACGCGAGGCAGCATCGTGTCGAAAACCTCGTAGACACCGTCCGTGGCGATCAGCGGATCAAGCTGCGCCGTCCCGCCGCGTGCGCCGAACAAATCGACCAGATGCACGGCCGTCTCGTGCACCTGACGGCGGAACCAGAATCCCTTCACCTTCGCCGCGGCGCCAAAGACCCAGCACGGGTCGGCGGGATCGGCCGTTTCGAGCGCGTCGAGCAGTTCGGCGGCGCTTTCGGCGTACCAAGGCGCGAGGTCGCCGCTCGGCGAGACGTCGAATTCCTGCTTGCTCAACTCGCCGGTGCGGATGATGTCGGCGGCCCACCGGTGCACATTGCCCAGATGCGTGACGAGGTCGCGCTTGGTCCAGTCGCCGCAGTACGGGACCGGATTCTCCAGGTCGCCCGCCGCTTCCGCGGCGAACGCCTCGGTGAGCGAACGGAGGTGCGGCAGGTAGTCACGGGGCGGCAGCGGCAGAGCAGTCACCGGTGGAGGTTAACCGATCCGCTGGGTTCCGAGCACCGACAATAACCGCAGCGCTTCCTCCCCCGGCGAGCCCGGCGCGGCGGTGTACAGCACGACTTCCTGGTCACGGTCGGCAACGGCGAGCACATCGCAGTCCACGGCCACGCTCCCGACGACCGGATGCTCGAACGTCTTGCTGAACGTCGATTCGACCACGACGTCGTGCGACGCCCACAGTGCAGCGAACCTTTCGCTACCCGCGAGCAAGTCCGCCACCAGGGCGCGAACCTCCGGGTCTTCCGGGTACTTCGCCGCGGTCAGCCTCAGCCGGTTGGCCATCGCGCGGGCGAACGCGTCGGCTTCCACCAGGCCGTACAAGCGCCCTCGGCCGCGCGGGAGGAAGACCCGGCGCGGCAAACTGCGTTCTTCGCGGGACAACGCGGAGAAATCCTCCAGCAATGCGGCGGCGAGCGGATTCCAGGCGAGCACCTCGTACGTCGCGGAGAACACGACCCCGGCTGTCTGCGGCAACCGGTCCAGCAGGCCGAGGATGGTTTGCCGGACCTCCCGCGACGGCCCGCGCGGAGGCCGCGGCGCGCCGGCCAGTTCGTGGAGGTGGTCGCGTTCGACTTCCGAGAGCCGCAGCGCCCGGGTCAGCCCGGCCAGCACCTCGTTCGACGGATTCGGGCCGCGTGCCTGTTCGAGCCGCGTGTAGTACTCGACCGAGATGAACGCCAGCCGCGCGACCTCCTCGCGCCGCAGCCCCGGCGTGCGGCGCCGCCTGCCCGCGGGGAGGCCCACGTCGGCCGGGGAGATGCGCTCGCGCCTGCTGCGCAGGAAACCCGCCAGTTCCGTTCGGTCCACCTGTCCAGTCTGCGGAGTCCGGACGGGCTCAGCCAGGTACATCTGGTGCCTGGTTGTCCGGGTCCGCCGGAGAAACCCTCGAAGCCATGACCGAAACACGAACGAACAGCCTGCTCGGCGGCAAGATCGCTTTCATCAGCGGCGCCGGGCGCGGGATCGGCGCGGCGGCGGCCCGGTTGTTCGCCGCGGAGGGCGCGAAGGTCGTCCTGGCCGCGCGGACCGAAACGCAGTTGAAAGCGGTCGCCGAACAAGTGCGCGCGGACGGCGGCGTCGCGGATTACGTACGGTGCGATCTCGCTGACCCGGCCAGCGTGCAGGCCGCGATCGACCGGGTGCTGGAGCTGCACGGACGGCTGGACCTTGCGTTCAACAACGCCGCGGCCGTCACCTCGCCAGGTCCGCTGGACGAGGTGCCGCTTGCCGACTTCGACCGGCTGTACCAGGTGAATCTCCGCGGGCCGTGGCTGGCGATGGCGGCCGAGGTGAAGGCGATGCGCTCCGGCGGGGCCATCGTGAACACCTCCAGCGTCGGCAGCTTCCGCGCGAATCCCGCGCTGCCCGTTTACGGTGCCGCCAAGCGGGCGCTGAACAGCCTCACCGAATCGGCGGCGGTCACCTACGGACCAGCGGGGATCCGGGTCAACGCGATCGCGCCCGGAACGACGATGACCGAGATGATCCGGCAGTGGGAGGCGGACTCTCCGGGGACCGTCGCCCGTCTCGTCGGCGCCAATCCCCTTGGCCGCGCGGCTGATCCCGCCGAAATCGCCGAAGCCGCCGCGTGGCTGCTGAGCGACCGCGCTTCCTACGTGACCGGCGCCGTCCTGCGCGTCGACGGCGGCACCGGGGTCTAGAAAGCACGAACGCCGGGCGGGAACCGAAGTCCCTGCCCGGCGTTCGCGAGGTCTAGCTCCGGATCACAGGTCCGGGAACCACAGCTTCAGCTCGCGCTCGGCCGATTCCGGCGAGTCCGAGCCGTGCACCAGGTTGTACTGGGTCTCCAGCGCGAAGTCGCCGCGCAGGGTGCCCGGGGTGGCCTTCTCGACCGGGTCGGTGCCGCCGGCCAGCTGGCGGAACGCGGCGATCGCGCGCGGGCCCTCGACGGCCAGCGCGACGAGCGGGCCGGACGTGATGAACTCCAGCAGGTCGCCGAAGAACGGGCGCTCCTTGTGCTCCGCGTAGTGCTCCTCGGCGACGGAGCGCTCGACGGTGCGCAGTTCCAGCGCGGCCAGCTTCAGGCCCTTGCGCTCGATGCGCGAAACGACCTCGCCGACGAGGCCGCGCGCGACGCCATCGGGCTTGACGAGGACCAGCGTGCGTTCAGTCACGACGGTATTTCTCCTTGTGCGGATTCGTGTTATTCGGGGGCCGAGCCTATCCGACGCCCTGGCCGGGCCGGTCAGCGACGCTGCGGCTGCAGCGTCTTCGACCACAGCGAGGCACCAGTGGCGTCGCGCAGGTCGACCGTCAGCGCGCCGCTGGCACCGTCCACATTCAACTCCCCGAAGTGCTGGAAGCCTTGCACCGGCGAGGAATTCTGCGTCTGCGGGGCGTGTACGAAGACCGCTTCGGGGCCGAACGTCGGGTCGAGTTTGTTCGGGCCGAAGGCGCCGGCGTTGAGCGGGCCGGACACGAATTCCCAGAACGGGTCGAAGTCCTGGAACGCGGCGCGCTCGGGCGAATAATGGTGCGCGGCGGTGTAGTGCACGTCGGCGGTCAGCCAGACGACATTGCGCACGCGACAGCGCGAGATCTGCTGCAACACCCAGGCCAGCTCGGTCTCGCGTCCGCCGGGAGCGCCGGGCAGGCCGTTCGCGACCGCCTCGATGTCCTTGCCGTCCGGCACGACCAGGCCGATCGGCATGTCCGCCTGGACGATCTTCCAGGTCGCGGTACTGCGCCGGAGCGCGTCAGCCAGCCACCGGGCCTGCGCCTCGCCGAGGATGTGGCCGGGCTTGGTCTGGTCCGAGGTGTTGGCGTCGCGGTAGGTGCGCATGTCGAGGACGAACACCTCGACCCGGCTGCCGTAGCGGAAATTCCGGTACACCCGGCCGTCCACGGCCTGGCGGCTGTCGATCGGATGCCATTCGTGGAACGCCTGGAACGCGCGCTGCGCCAGGACGTCGGCCCGCTTTTCGGTGTATTCGGGGCGGTCGTTGAGGATTTCGCCGGGATACCAGTTATTGACTACTTCATGATCATCCCACTGGACATAGGCCGGCACCTCCGCGGCGAACCGGCGGAAGTTGGCGTCCAGCCGGTTGTACGCGTGCTGTCCGCGGTATTCGTCGAGGGTTTCGGCGACCTTCGACTTCTCCGGCGTCACGATGTTGTGCCAGGTACCGCCGCCTCCGGGGAGCGTGACGGTTTCGGTCAGCGGGCCGTCGGCGTACACCGTGTCGCCGCTGTGCAGGAAAAGGTCCGGACTGCGGTCGGCCATCGCGGAGAAGATCGTCATGCCGCCGAGCGCCGGGTTGATGCCGTAGTTCTGGCCGACGACGTCGCCGCTCCACAGGATCCGCGTGTTCGCGCGGCCGATCGGCGCAGTGGCGAAACGGCCGGCGACCGGCTCGCTCGCGCTGCGGCCGTCGAGGTCCACAGCGGTGACGCGGTAGTGGTATTCGGTGCCCGGGGCCAGCCCGGCGACGCGCACCTTGCCGGTGCCGCCGGTGGCGGGCGTGACGAACGGACCGGGCACCCGGCGGGCGTGCCGGAACGACGGGTCGCGCGCGACCTCGACCATCAGCCGCGCCGGGCGGTCGGCGCGCGACCACACGATGCCGGACCCGGTGGTCACGTCCCCGGACGCGACGCCGTGGGCGAGCACCGGGCGGTCGCGGCGGACGAGCGGGGCGGCCGAGGCGGAGCCGGGCAGCAGCAGCCCGCCTGCCGCGGCGAGCGCGGGCACGGCGATTCCGGCTTTGAGCACGGAGCGCCGCGAGGGGGTCGTTTCGGTCATGGCGGTCGTTCTATCCGGCGACCACAGCCAAGCGGCCAACTCGGGCTGACCGGCGGGTGAACGGCTCACTCGTCAGGAGGAAGCTCACAGCCAGTCGTCACGCTCGGTGCGCTTCCCGAACCATCTCGTGCTCGCAAGGGCCTTCCTTGGCCGGACGCGCCACGAACCCGTGCCGTTCGTACAAGGCCAGCGCGTACTCGTTTCCGCCCGCAACGCGCAGTGCCAGCTCGCCTGCCCCACGCCCTTCGCTCCAGCGCACGACGGCCCGGACGAGCGCGTCCCCGACTCCCCTGCCGCGCGCCGAAGGAGCGACCCACATCGACATCAGTTCCGCTTTGTCGCCGCGCTCGGAAAGATGTCCGCTGACCATTCCCGCCGGAACGCCGTCGAGGTCGGCGAGGACGTTGAGCGACACGTCGCGCAACCGGGCCCGCCAGCGAGTTTCAGCGTCGCCTTCGCCTTGCCAGTCCGCGAGTTTCGAGCTGAACGCCTCCGGGTCCTCGCGCAGCGCCGCCAGCCGGAGGTCGCGCCACTCCGCCCAGTTGTCCACGCTCAGCTCGCGCACCACGATCACACTTGCACCGTCGCCATGGCGGCCCGGCCGTTACATCGGAATAGGGTGAAACCATGCGCATCGACCGGCTCGACCACCTCGTCCTCACCGTCGCCGACCTCGAAGCGACGGTGGATTTCTACACGCGCGTCCTCGGCATGACCGAGGTGACCTTCGGGGCCGGCCGCAAGGCGCTGACGTTCGGCAGCAGCAAGATCAACCTGCACGAGGCGGGGCACGAGTTCGAACCCAAGGCGGACCGGCCGACGCCGGGCAGCGCGGATCTCTGCCTGATCACCGCCGATTCGCTGGAGCAGGTCGTCGAAGAGCTGGCCGCGCACGGCGTGCCGATCGAGGAAGGCCCGGTCGACCGCACCGGTGCGACCGGGCCGATCCGCAGCGTCTACTTCCGCGACCCGGACCGAAACCTGATCGAGGTCAGCGTCTACCGCTGAGCCTGCGGCTGCTGGCTCGGCAGCGTGCCCGCGGCCATCCGGCGCGCGACGTCCCGGCGCAGCCAGAGGAACCACAGGAACGCGGCCAGGAAGATGATGCCGATGATCGCGATCGCGGGCTGGGTGATCCCGATCCCGATGATCGCCAGCTGCAGCAGCAGGATCACCGGCACCGCCCAGACGTGCTTGAGCATCCCGCACAGCACGATCAGCACCACGGCCAGCGCGATGACCGTCCAGCCGGTGAAGCTGGTGATGCCGCCGCCGAGTTTGGCGACCACCGGCAGCGCCAGCGCGACGGTGATCGCTTCCATGATCAGAGTGCCCGCCATAACGCCGCGGAAGCCCTTCATCGGGTCTTTCGCGGGCGGCTTGACCGGCGTGTCAGGCGTATCGGGTGTTTCCGGGGTCTCGCTCACGCTGGCTCCTTCCCGAACAGCGTGCGCGCGTCGCCCGCGGTGACCACGGATCCGGTCACCAGCACGCCGCCGCCCGCGAGCGGTTCCTCCGGGTCGTCGTTCTGCTCCACGAGGCCGATCGCGGTCTCGATCGCGGTCTCCAGGTCGGGTTCCGCGAGCACGCGGTCCTCGCCGAAGATCGACACGGCCAGCTCGGCCAGGTCCTCGACCGGCAGCGACCGCGGCGACGAGCTGCGCGTGACCACGACGTCGGACACCACCGGCTCCAGCGCGTCCAGGATGCCGCGCGCGTCCTTGTCGGCCAGCACGCCGACGACCGCGACGAGCCGGCGGAAGTTGAACTCGTCGGTGATCGTCGCGGCGAGCGCCCGCGCGCCCATCGGGTTGTGCGCGGCGTCGACCATGACCGCCGGAGCGGCCCGCACGCGTTCGAGCCGGCCGGGGTTCTCGACCTCGGCGAACGCCTCGCGCACTGCCTCCACCACGAGCTGTTTGTCTTTGCCCGCCCCGAAAAACGCCTCGACCGCGGCCAGCGCGAGCGCCGCGTTCGCCGCCTGGTGCGCGCCGTGCAGCGGCAGGAAGATCTCGTCGTACACGCCGCCGAGGCCCTGCAGCTTCAGCATCTGCCCGCCGACCGCGACCTCGCGTTCGAGCACGCCGAACTCGCTGCCCGCGCGCGCCACCGCGGCGTCGACCTCGACCGTGCGCTTCAGCAGGACGTTCAGCACCTCGGGGTCCTGCTCGCCGATCACCGCGACCGACCCCGGCTTGATGATCCCGGCCTTCTCCGCGGCCGCGTCGACCGCCGTCGGGCCGAGGTATTCGGTGTGGTCCAGCCCGATCGGCGTGATGACCGCGACCTGGGCGTCGGCCACGTTCGTCGCGTCCCACGCGCCGCCCATGCCGGCCTCGATCACCGCGGCCTCGACCGGGGCGTCGGCGAATGCCGCGAACGCCATCCCGGTGAGCACCTCGAACTTGCTCATCGGCACGCCGTCCTCGCTCGCGCCGTCCACCATCGCCACGTACGGCGCGATGTCCTGGTACAGCTGCGCGTAGCGGGCGGCGGAGACCGGGCGGCCGTCGAGCGCGATCCGCTCGGTGACGAGCTGCAGGTGCGGGCTCGTGTAGCGGCCCGAACGCAGGCCCATGCGGGTCAGCAGCGAATCGACCATCCGGGCGACCGAGCCCTTGCCGTTCGTGCCCGCGACGTGCACCACCGGGTAGCCCTGGTTCGGCTCGCCGAGCAGCGTCATCAGCGCCTGGATCCGGGTGAGCGACGGTTCGAGCTTCGTCTCCGGCCAGCGCTGGTTCAGCTCGGCCTCGGCGGCCATCAGGTCGCGGCGGGCCTCCGGGCCGTTCTCGTCGCCGAACTCGGCCGGCGCGCCCTCGTCGTCGAGTTCGTGCAGCTCGGTGCCCTCTTCGGCGTGCAGGTCCGGGACCGGGCCGAGCGCCAGGTTGTCGCCGAGCTGGCCGATGCCGCCGATCCCGCCGCGCGACCCGCCGCCGACGGTGTAGGCCGCGTCCGGCGCGTCGAGGTCCGGTTCCAGCTCGTTGCCGGGGTCGTCCTCGGTGTCGTGGGAATCGCTGTGCGCGAGCGCGCCCAGTTCGTCGACCCCCGCGAAACTGTCCGGATCGGCGAGATCCGGCCGCCGGGTCTCCTCGGGCTCGTCACCGCGCGGCACTCGTGCACTCCTTGAAGTCGCTGTCCCGGCGCGGTCGCGCGACCGGGAAGACCAGGCGAAAGGTTCGGCCCGGCACACCCTCGAGCGTACCCGGGGCCGCCTTGCGCCCAGCGGCCCCGGGGCTTCGGCGCGATCACGCCCGCAGCGATCCGTGGCAAGGTCGGGCCCATGCCCTTCGACCACAACCACCACTATCACCCGACGCTGCTCCGGCTCCTGCCGCCAGGCCCCGGCCGAGCCCTGGACGTCGGCTGCGGCGACGGCCGCTTCGCGCGCAAGCTGGCGGCCGCCGGAATGACCGTCGAAGGCATCGACACTTCGGACGAAATGGTCACGCGAGCAGCCGCCGCCGGTTCGCCAGGACCAGGCACTGTGGAATACCGCCGCGCGGACGTGACGACCGAACTGCTGGAACCCGAGTCCTACGCCTTCATCTCCTGCCTCGCGTCTCTGCACCACGTCCCGTTCGACACCGTCACGAGACTGCGCAACGCCCTCGCCCCCGGCGGCGTACTCGCGGTTCTCGGCTGCGCCCGCCCCAGCCGTCCGAGCGACTACTCACGCGAACTCGTCGCCGTCCCGACGAACGCCCTGGCCAGGCTGATCGTCTTCGCCGGAGACCAGCTCAACGGCGGCGCGGACCCCGTCGCCAAGGCCCCGGTGCACATGAAATTCCCGCCGCTGAACGACGTCCGCCGGGACGCCGCGCGCCTGCTCCCCGGCAGCACCGTCCGCCCGCTCGTGTTCTGGCGGCACCTGCTGACCTGGCGGAAACCCGCAGATCACCCCGCAGCCGGGTGAAACTCCGCCCCGACCACCCGATCGGCGGAGGGCGCTCCGGACCCCGTTGCCGAAAGGTAAAGCGAGTCGTACCGCTCGGGAGGACGGGGTTCGCATGCGCATCATCCGGATAGTGCTGGCCGCAATCGCCGCGGTCGCACTGCTTCTGTCGACGGCGGCGGCCGCGAGCGCCGCGCCCCGGCACTACCGCCACTACGTCGCCTTAGGCGACTCCTACACGTCGGGGCCGCTCATCCCGCTGCCCCGGCTGGATCCGCTCGGCTGCTTCCGCTCGACGTCCAACTATCCGTCGTTGCTGGCGGACTCCCTGGACGTAGACCGCTTCACCGACGTCAGCTGCGGCGGTGCGGACACCTCGAACATGGCCAACCCGCAAAACGTGCCGCTAGGCCAGAACGCCCCGCAGCTCTCCGCCCTGCGCCCCGACACCGACCTGGTGACCGTCGGCATCGGCGGCAACGACTCCGGCCTGTTCGGCAAACTGGTGGACACCTGCCCGCCCCTCCGCGACTCGGACCCGACCGGAAATCCGTGCCAGCAGCACTTCACCGTTGACGGCGTAGACACCATCAAGGCGCTGCTCCCCAAGACGCAGGCAGCCATCCAGCAGGTACTGGCCGGAATCCACGCCCGCTCGCCGCACGCGAAGGTGCTCGCCATCGGCTACCCGCGCATCGCCCCCGCGACGGGCTACTGCCCCGACGTCCTGCCCTTCGCGAACGGCGACTACGCCTGGCTCTCCAGCGTCGAACAGGCCCTGAACTCCGCCGTAAGCAACGCAGTCGCAGCCGACGGCCAATCGTCCTATGTGGACACCTACACCCCGTCCTTCGGCCACGACGCCTGCCAGCCCCCAGGCGTCGCCTGGATCAACGGCAAAGACCTGAACCTACTGGCCGCAGCCGCCTACCACCCGCTCTACGCAGGCATGGCAGGCGAAGCAAAAGTAATCCGCCAACAACTCCGCTGAAACGCCGTGAGGGGACCCCTGAGGGAATCTGATTCCCTCAGGGGTCCCCTCACGACCACCCGGCACCCGCGACCCCAACGCGCGCCACGCACCCAAGCCGCGCGCACCCACCACCCAACCGCAGCCCGCGCACACAAACCCACCAACGCACCCAAACCGCGCGCCCACCCGCCAAACCGCACCCGCGAACCCAACTCACCACACCCCCAAGCCCCGCGCCCACCTCCTCAACGCGACACGCGCACCCAATCCACCAGGCACCCACACCACCCCCGCACCCCGATACGAAGCCAAAAATGCGGACGGCGGGTGCTTGTCAAGGCATCTTTCCCGCCTTGACAAGCACCCGCCGTCCGTCATCACCATCAGCTTCGGGGTGCCCCCACCAAACGAGGCGCAATGTCGCCGCCAGGCGACGAGCCGCCGACGCCCCCGCCCCCGACCTCAGGAAGCAGGCAACGCAGCCAACCGAGCCTCAATCCGCCCAATATCAGCCACCGCAGTCTCCCGCCGCACCTTGATCTTCTCGATCACCTGCTCCGGCGCCTTCGCGATAAACGCCTCATTCCCCAGCTTCCCCTCAGTCTGCGCCAATTCCTTCCGCGCAGCCCCGAGGTCCTTCTCCAACCGCTTCCGCTCAGCAGCGACGTCAATGGTCCCGGAAGTATCCAACTCCACCGTCACCACGCCACCAGCCAGCGCAACCTCCAACGAAGCACTGACCGAGAACCCGTCCTCCGGCTCGGTCAGCCGCACCAACGACCGAATCGCACCAGAATGCCCCTCCGGGAACGCCTCCCCCGCCAACCGAGCAGCAACCTTCTGCCCAGGCTTCAACCCCTGATCGGCCCGGAACCGCCGAATCTCGGTAATCAGCTTCTGCACATCAGCGATCCGAGCATCCGCAACCGGATCCGCGTACCCCTCGACCGCCGACGGCCAAGCCGCGATCACCAACGACTCGCCACCGGTCAACGCCGTCCACAGCTTCTCCGTCACAAACGGAACAAACGGATGCAGCAGCCGCAGCACAGTGTCCAGCACATGCCCGAGCACCTTCTGCGTAGCCTCGACCCGCGCGGAATCCCCTTGGTACAGCTGAACCTTGGCCAGCTCCAAATACCAGTCGCACAACTCGTTCCACGTGAACTGGTACAGCGCATTGGCGACCTTGGCGAACTGGAAGTCCTCGAACAGTCCGTCCACTTCGGACACCAGCCCGGCGAGCCGCCCGAGAATCCACCGATCCGACTCGGTCAACTCGGCAGCAGGAGGCAGCGCCCCCTCAACAGTCGCCCCGTTCATCATCGCGAACTTGCTGGCATTCCACAGCTTCGTGCAGAAATTCCGCGACCCGGCGGCCCACTCGTCCGCCAGCGCCATGTCCGTCCCCGGATTGGCCCCCCGCGCAAGCGTGAACCGAGTGGCGTCCGCGCCGTAAGCGTCCATCCACTCCAGCGGATCGATGACATTCCCCCGCGACTTCGACATCTTCTTGCCATTAGCGTCGCGAATCAGCCCGTGCAGATAAACATGGTCGAACGGCTGCCGCCCGTCCATCTCCTGCACGCCGAACATCATCATCCGCACGACCCAGAAGAACAGGATGTCGTACCCGGTGGACAGCACGCTGGTCGGATAGAACTTCGCCAGATCCGCGGTCTCGCCCGGCCAGCCCATCGTCGACATCGGCCAGAGCCCCGACGAGAACCACGTGTCGAGCACGTCCGGATCCTGCGTCCAGCCCTCGCCCGACGGCGGCTGCTCGTCCGGCCCCACGCACACGACCTCGCCGTCCGGCCCGTACCAGACCGGAATGCGGTGCCCCCACCACAGCTGGCGCGAAATCGTCCAGTCGTGCATGTTGTCGACCCAGTCGAAGTACCGCTTCTCCAGCTCCGCCGGGTGAATCTTCGTGCGCCCGTCGCGGACCGCGTCGCCGGCGGCCTGGGCCAGCTCCGCGACCTTGACCCACCACTGCAGCGACAGCCGCGGCTCGACGACCGTGTCGCAGCGGGAGCAGTGCCCGACCGCGTGCACGTACGGCCGCTTCTCCGCGACGATCCGGCCCTGTTCGCGCAGCGCGGCGACCACCGCGGGCCGCGCCTCGAACCGGTCCAGGCCCTCGAACGGACCGGGCACGGTGACCTCGGCGCGCTCGTTCATCACGGTCAGCATCGGCAGGTCGTGGCGGCGGCCGATCTCGAAGTCGTTCGGGTCGTGCGCCGGGGTCACCTTGACCGCGCCGGTGCCGAACTCCGGGTCGACGTGCCGGTCCGCGACCACCGGGATCTTCCGGCCGGTCAGCGGCAGCTCGATCTCGGTGCCGACCAAGTGCGCGTAGCGCTCGTCGTCCGGGTGCACGGCCACCGCGGTGTCGCCCAGCATCGTCTCGGCGCGCGTGGTGGCCACGACGATCGAGGCGTCGCCGTCGCCATAGCGGATCGACACGAGTTCGCCGTCGTCGTCGCTGTGGTCGACCTCGATGTCCGACAGCGCCGTCTGGCAGCGCGGGCACCAGTTGATGATCCGCTCGGCGCGGTAGATCAGGCCGGCGTCGTAGAAGTTCTTGAACACCGTCTGGACGGCCTTGGACAGGTTCTCGTCCATGGTGAAGCGCTCGCGCGACCAGTCGACGCCGTCGCCGAGGCGCTTCATCTGGCCGAGGATCTTGCCGCCGTACTCGGCCTTCCACTCCCAGACGCGCTCGACGAACTTCTCGCGGCCCAGGTCGTGGCGCGACAGGCCCTCGCCGGCCAGCTGGCGCTCGACGACGTTCTGCGTCGCGATGCCCGCGTGGTCCATGCCCGGCAGCCACAGCACCTCGTAGCCCTGCATCCGGCGGCGGCGGCTCATCGCGTCCATCAGGGTGTGGTTGAGCGCGTGGCCCATGTGCAGGCTGCCGGTCACGTTCGGCGGCGGCAGTACGATCGAGAACGGCGGCTTCTCCGACGAGGCGTCGGCCGTGAAATACCCGGCCGCTACCCAGCGGTCGTACATCGGGGCTTCCTCGGCGGCCGGGTCCCAGGCACCCGGAAGGTCGGTTTTCTGCTGCGGAGCGTTCTCGGTCACAATGGACAAGTCTACGAACCCGCCGCGGCGGGGTTACGCAGGGGGAAAGGCGGTGCGCCGATGACTCGGCCGGAGGATCCGGACGACCGGATGGAAACCCATCCGGACCTCATGGACCCGGAGTGGCGCAAGCACGCCCAGCGGGACGCGTGGCTCGGCGCCAAGAAGGACATGAAGAAGCGGCGCAAGCGCGAACGCCGAACCGCCCCGGCCCCGGTGTACGGCCGCGGCGGCGCGGTCCCGAGCCGCTGGCCCGGGATCGCCGCGATCGCCGGCCTGGTGCTGCTGCTCGCGGCGGCGGTCGTGGTGCACCAGGTTCAGCCGATCGGGGTGAACGAGGTGAAGATCGGGTACGTCGTCGGGCTCGGTTCTCCCGGCTCGGCCAGCAACCAGCCGCTCTAGCTCGAAGTCCGTGAAGGGCTCCTTGAAGGAATCAGATTCCTTCAAGGAGCCCTTCACAGCTTTCGGGCCGAGGATGCACAGTCCGGACTCAACAGGCTAGACTGTGCTTATGTCCGAAGACCCGTCCGTCCCGCCGCACGTCGCCGAGTCCGCAGGCTGGATCCGCGGCGTCGTCGGCCAGCTGCATCGCCGGTTGCGGCAGGTCGACAACGCCGAGATCCTCACGCCGACCCAGACCGCCGTGCTCAACCGGCTGCATCGCGAGGGTCCCGGGACCCAGGCCGAACTCGCCGCGGCGGAGCACGTCCGGCAGCAGTCCATGGCCGCCACGCTCGGCGTGCTCGACACGCTCGGTTATCTGAACCGCACGCGCGACCCCGCCGACGGCAGGCGCGTCGTGATTTCCCTCTCCGATCTCGGCGCCAAGACCGTCATCGGGATCCGGCAGCACCGCGACGAATGGCTCGCCGCCGCGCTGGCCGACGAACTCTCCGAGGACGAACTCGAAACGGTCCGGCGCGCGCTGCCCTTGCTGCAGCGGATAGCCCAGCGCTGACCCCTTGACCTGAGGAGCACTGACGAACACCGCGACCGCCCCCGCGAAATCCCGCTTCGGCGCGCGCCTGGTGACCCCGCTGGTCGCGAGCGCCGTGCTGAATCCGATCAACTCCACGCTCATCGCCGTCGCGCTCGTCCCGATCGGGCAGGCCTTCGGCGCCGGACCGGGCCGCACGGCCTGGCTGATTTCCTCGTTGTACCTGGCCACGGCGGTCGGGCAGCCGGTCGTCGGGCTGCTCGTGGACCGTTACGGCGCGCGGCGCGTGCTGCTCGGCGGCGCAGCCGTGGTGATGGTGGCCGGGATCGCCGGGATGATCCCGATCTCGGTCGAATGGCTTACCGGCGTCCGGGCGGTGCTCGGCATCGGCACCTGCGCCGGGTTCCCGGCCGCGATGGCGGTGCTGCGGCGGCGCGCCGACGAGATCGGCGAAGGCGTGCCCGCGCGGGTGTTGTCCGTGCTGGCGATGTCCGCGCAGACGGTCATGGTGATCGGCCCGACGCTCGGCGGCGTGCTGATCGTGCTCTTCGGCTGGCCGGCGATCTTCGCGGTGAACCTGCCGCTGGCTGGGATTTCCCTCGTGCTGACTCTGCTTTGGGTGCCGAAGGACACTCCGGCAGAAAAGCCATCCGAGCGGATCGACGTCGCCGGGATCGCGCTGTTTTCCGCCGCGCTGCTGGTGTTGCTGTGCTACCTGATGGCACCCGGCATCGGCGATCTGTGGCTGCTGGCCGCGGCGATCGTGCTCGGCGCACTGTTCGTGCGAGTGGAACTGCGCGCCCGGAAGCCGTTCATCGACCTGCGGATGCTCGCCGCGAACGGTCCGGTCCTGCGCACGTATTTGCGGCAGGCACTGAGTTTCCTGGCGATCTACACGATCATGTTCGGCTACGTGCAGTGGCTCGAAGAGGCCCGCGGGTTCGCCGAATCCGCTGCAGGGCTGCTGCTTCTGCCGATGTCCGGGGTCGCGGTGGGCGCGGCCGCGCTGTCGGGCCGACCGACCGGCGTCCGGCTTCGCCTGCTGCTGGTCGGCGCCGCACTCCTCGCGGGCTCCGTCGCACTGCTGTTCGTGAACGACGGCACCGCGTTGATCTGGCTCCTCGTGCTCGCCGCGCTGTTCGGTCTGGCGCAAGGGCTCACCAGCGTCGCCAACCAGACGACGCTGTACCGCGAGACTCCGGCCGAGACGATGGGCACCGCGAGCGGTCTCTTCCGGACCGCGCAATACCTCGGCGCGATAGTCGCGGCGACGGTTATCGCCCAGTGCTATGGCGGGCACGCCGACTCCGGCGGGCTGCACCGGCTGGCCGTCGTGCTGATCGTGACCAGCGGGTTGCTGCTGATCGTGACCGCCGCAGACCGCGCGCTGCTGCGGGCCGAACGCCGCGAACGGGACCGCGAGCAGACAGTGTGACCACCCCCGTCTTGGGTTCTCGGGCGCCAAGGCGGACGATGTGCCCATGACTCGCGAAGCTCCGACTGGTGACGTGGACGAAGCCCGCCTCGAGGTGGGAAAGCCGAAAGGCTGGGCGGCCGGAATCCCGGGAGTCGCGGTTTCGCTCGCACGCGGGGTGGAGCAGATGGGCCCGGTCCGCACCGCGCGCACGCTGCGGCTGCTGAACCAGCGGGACGGCTTCGACTGCCCGGGGTGCGCGTGGCCCGAGCCGCGGCAGGTCGACGGCGAGAAGCGCAAGATGGCGGAGTTCTGCGAAAACGGCGCGAAGGCCGTCGCCGAGGAGGCGACGAAACGGCGCGTCGGGCGTGAGTTCTTCGCCGCGCATCCGGTGTCCGAGCTGAACGAGCGCACCGACTACTGGCTCGGCCAGCAGGGCCGGCTCACCGAGCCGATGGTGTTGCGCGAAGGCGCTTCGCACTACGAGCCGATCTCCTGGGACGAGGCGTTCGGCGTGATCGCCGACGAACTGCGCGGCCTGGCGAGCCCGGACGAAGCGATCTTCTACACCTCCGGCCGCACCAGCAACGAGGCCGCGTTCGTGTACCAGCTGCTGGTGCGCGCGTACGGCACGAACAACCTGCCGGACTGTTCGAACATGTGCCACGAATCGTCCGGCGCGGCGCTGTCGGCGACCACCGGCATCGGCAAGGGATCGGTGTCGCTGGCCGACATCCACCAGGCCGACCTGATCGTGGTCGTCGGGCAGAACCCCGGCACGAACCACCCGCGGATGCTGTCCGCGTTGGAACAGGCGAAGGGCAACGGCGCGAAGGTCGTCGCGGTCAACCCGCTGCCCGAGGCCGGGCTGATGCGGTTCAAGAACCCGCAGAACGTGCGCGGAGTGGTCGGCAAGGGCACGCCGCTGGCCGACGAGTTCGCGCAGATCCGGCTCGGCGGCGACCTCGCGCTGTTCCAGGCGGTCGGGCATCTGCTGCTGCAGTGGGAGGACGCCGCGCCGGGGTCCATTGTGGACCGCGAGTTCGTGGAGAAGTCCACGCACGGCTTCGAGGACTGGGCCAAGCAGCTGCGCGAGATCGACTGGCCGGAGACCGAGAAGGCGACCGGCCTTGAGCGCGAGCAGATCGAGCGCATCGCGCGGATGATCGCGACGTCCGAGCGCACGATCTACTGCTGGGCGATGGGGCTGACCCAGCACAAGCACGCGGTGCCGACGATCGCCGAGGTCGTGAACCTGGCGCTGGTGCGCGGGATGATCGGCAAGCCGGGCGCGGGCCTGTGCCCGGTGCGCGGCCACTCGAACGTGCAAGGCGACCGCACCATGGGCGTGTGGGAGAAGATGCCCGAGCCGTTCATGGACGCGCTCGACCGGGAGTTCGGCATCGCCGTGCCGCGCAAGCACGGCTGGGACACCGTCGATTCGATCCGCGCGATGCTCGACGGCCGCGGCAAGGTGTTCTTCGCGATGGGCGGCAATTTCGCCTCCGCCACCCCGGATTCGGACCGGACCGCGGACGCGCTGCGGGCGTGCTCGCTGACCGTGCACGTGTCGACGAAGCTCAACCGCTCGCACGTCGTCCCCGGCCGCACCGCGCTGATCCTGCCGACGCTCGGCCGCACCGAGCGCGACGAACAGGAATCCGGACGGCAGTTCGTGACGGTCGAGGACTCGATGTCGCAGGTGCACGCCTCGCGCGGCCGGCTGGCTCCGGCGAGCGACGAGCTGCTGTCCGAGGTCGCGATCGTGTGCCGGCTGGCGGAGAAGGTGCTCGGCGCGGACCACTCGGTGCCGTGGCGGTCGTTCGAGAAGAACTACGACCTGATCCGCGACCGCATCGCCGCCGTGGTGCCGGGCTGCCACGACTACAACCAGCGCGTCCGCGAACCGGACGGTTTCGTGCTGCCGCACGCGCCGCGCGACTCGCGGGAGTTCACCGGCACGGCTACCGGCAAGGGCACGTTCACGGTGTCGGAGCTGGAGTATCCCGAGGTGCCCGAGGGCCGGTTGCTGCTGCAGACGCTGCGCAGCCACGACCAGTACAACACGACGATCTATGGGCTCTCGGACCGCTATCGCGGCATTGAGGACGGACGTCGGGTCGTGTTCGTGCACCCGGACGACCTGGCCGCGCTGGGGGTCGCGGACGGGGAGATCGTGGACTTGGTCTCGGAATGGCGGGACGGGGACCGGCGCGCGCCCAGCTTCCGGGCGGTGGCTTACCCGACGGCTCGCGGCTGTGCGGCGGCGTACTTCCCGGAGGCGAATGCGTTGGTGCCGTTGGATTCTGTTGCGGAGAAGTCGAATACGCCGGTTTCGAAGGCCGTCGTGATTCGGCTGGAGCCGCACAACCACGCGTGATCAGCTCGTGAGTGGCTATGCCGGTTAGAACCGGGATAGCCGCTCACGAGATGCCCGCACCACCTGGAAGCACCGGCCTCTCCGGCGCGAACGCGTTGGCACCGCTGGGTTCGGCCGCCAAGGCGTCGTGAGTGTTGGCGCCGGTGAAACCCGCCCCCAACACTCACGAGCCGTCAGTCGATGCAGTTGTCCCCGTCCGAAGTGACCGGCTGCGGCTGATCGGACTTCACCGGCACACCTACCGAAGACCCGCCGTCCGACACCCCCGGTCCCGAGTAGACCTTCCCGAGCACCACCTGGATGTGCCCCGCCGGAACGTCCGCCGATTCCTTGACGGACAGTCCGCCCAGTTCCTTCGCCACCTCCGCGCCTTCGGCGGCGAGCGCGGCCGGGTACCGCACGACCGACGTCCGCTGCGACGGCGCGTTTCCCTCCGCGGTGGCGGCGAATCCCTTGCCCTTCAGCACATCCGCCACCCGCGCCGCGAGGCCGGAGGCGCCGCCCGCGTTGGAAATCTCCACCGCGGCTTTCGGCGCGGCAGGCGGCGCGGCGGGCGAGGCCGTGCCGACCAGCCCGGACGCAAACGCTTTCACCTGCGCCGGATCCACTTGCACCGCGGTCGCCGTGGGATGGGATTTGTCGTAGCGGTAGTCCGGGTTCACCACCGGGATCGTCGTGAACTGGATGCCGCCGCCGGACACTCCCCGCATCTTGCCGACGAAGTCCAGGATGTCCCACGACTGGTCCAGCACCACCGACCGCTTCACCGCGTCGATGAGATCGCTCAGCTTGCCCGGATCCGCGAGCGTGCCGGCCGAGAGCACCTGGTGCGCCATCGAGGCGAGGAACACCTGCTGCCGCCGCATCCGGCCGAAGTCGGTGCCGGGCAGGTTGTCGCGCTGCCGCACGAAAGCGAGCGCGGCGCCGCCGGAGAGCCGCTGTTTGCCCGCCGGGAAGTCCGCGCCCGAGTTCTCGTCCTTGGTGGCCTTCTTCAGGCACACCTCGACCCCGCCGACCGCCTTGCTGATCTCGGAGAAACTCAGCAGGTTGACCTCGGCGTAGTGGTCGATGGTGATGCCGGTGAGGTCCTCGACCGCCTGCCGCGTCGCCTTGCGCGCCGCGGTCATCGAGTCCTTCTCGATCTTGTCCTTGTCGGTTTCCCCGGCCGCGCGCAGCCTCGAGGCCTCGGCCGCCTTGCCGCGGCCGAACGCGGCGTTGATCTTGCCCTTTCCGCCGGGCATGGCGACGTACGAGTCGCGCGGGATGGAGAACGCCTTGACCTCCTGCTGCCCGTCCGGGATCCGCAGCACGATCAACGTGTCGGTGAGGTCGTCGCCGTTCGCGCCGGCGCGCAGTTCGTCCAGCACGCTCTGCGGGAGCGGGCTCCCGTCCGGGCCTTTGCGCGCGTCCCGGCCGACCATCAGGATGTCCATCGCCCCGTCGGCGTGCTTCTGGCCTTCGTCCACCGATCCGCCGGCGCCGATGACGTCGCTGCGCGTGATGTCGTCCAGCGCTGACAGCGTCGAGAACCCGTAGGCCGTGCCGGCGAAGACCACCGTCGACAGCGTGGCAGCGATAACTTTTCCTGCGATCCGCACGCCCCTCTGGACGTCCGGCGGCCCCGATTTGCTGCATTCGTGACACAGCTCACAGCTCAGCGCAGGTGCGAGGCTCCGTTCATGTCCAGGATCGCGCCGGACGCCCATGGCGTGTCCGACGAGGCCAGGAACACCACCGCTTCGGCGATCTCCTCCGGTTGGGCCACCCGGCCGAACGGGCTCTGCTCCCGCACCTCGTCGGTGACCCGGTCGGCGACGCGCTCGGTCGCGGTGAAGCCCGGAGCCACCGAGGTGACCGAAATGCCGTGCGGAGCCAGCTGGACCGCCATCGACTGGCCGAACGAATGCAGCGCGGCCTTGCTCGCGCCGTACGGCAGGTATTCGGGCTCGCCGCGGAACGCCCCGCGCGACCCGATGTTCACGATCCGGCCGGGCACGCCGCGGGCGATGAGGTGGCGGGCGACGTGGAAGCAGACATTGGCCGCGCCGAGAAGGTTGACGTCCAGCGTGCGCCGCCATGCCTCCTGCCAGTCCGCATAGGACATTTCGCTGATGGGGGTGCGGGTGGCCGGAGTGGTCCCGACCGCGGCGTTGTTGACCAGCACGTCGACCCCGCCGAGCTGTTCCTCGGCGACGTCGGCGATCCACCGCGCGGCGTCGGGATTGCCGAGGTCGCCGGACACGAGCACGTGCCCGGAACCCGGCAGTGCCTCGAGCGTCTCGCGCGCGGCCTCCCGGTTGGATCCACAGTGGACAGCGATCCGGTCGCCCCTGGTGGCGAAGGCGACGGCGATGGCGCGGCCGATCCCGCGCGAGGCTCCGGTGACGAGGACGTTCATTTCGCGAACAACTGCGTCTCGTCGCGGAAAGCCTTGAACTCCAGCGCGTTCCCGGCCGGGTCGTGCAGGAACATCGTCCACTGCTCCCCCGGCTCCCCGGCGAACCGCTGGTACGGCTCGATCACGAACTGGGTGCCCGCCGCGCGCAGCCGCCCGGCCAGCTCGTGGAAGCTGTCGACGTCCAGCACCAGCCCGAAATGCGGCACCGGCACGTCGTGCCCGTCGACCGGATTGCGGCCGGCTTCCGCGCGGGCGCCCGGGACCACGTGCGTGACGACCTGGTGGCCGTGGAAGTTCCAGTCGACCCACTTCTCCGCCGAGCGTCCTTCCGCCAGCCCGAGCACGGCGCCGTAGAACTCGCGGGCTTTCGGCAGGTCGTCGACCGGTATGGCCAGGTGGAAGGCGGGGCGGACGGCCATGAGGCACTCCTTCGGCGCGGGGATCGGTCTCTTCACGTTGACTGGCGGATGTTCGAATGTCAACATTAGGACGTGGAAGTCACCCCCCTGAGGAAGGCGGCGCGCCGCGGGCTCGCCGACGAGGCCGCCGACCGGGTGCGCGAAGCGATCTTCGCCGGGCATTTCCGGCCCGGCGCGCCGTTGCGCGAGGTCGAACTCGCCGCGTCGCTGGAAATCAGCCGCGGTTCGGTGCGAGAGGGCATCGCCCAGCTGGCCCGGGAAGGCCTGGTCCGCTGCGGCTGGCATCGCCCGACCACGGTGGTCGACGTGACCGCCGAGGACGTCAATGAGGTCTATTCGGTCCGCGCTGCCCTCGACCGGCTCGCTGCGGTCACGGCGCGCACCACCGCGACCGACGAGGATTTGGACGCCTTAGACGCACTGGTCGCCGATCTCGCGACGGCAGTCCGGTCAAAAGCCGACGGGCCGGAGTTGCTGGCGCTGGACATCGCGTTCCACGACCGCGTGTACTCCGCCGCGGGCAACGGCCGCCTGACCGAGGCGTGGCATTCGGTGCGGTCGCAGGTGTTTCTCTTTCAGCTGCAACGGGTTTCGCTCGGTCATGAGCACTACCGGGCTCGCGTGGTCGCTGAGCATCGGGAACTGGCGGAGCTGATCCGCAGCGGCGACCGGGAGCGCCTGGCTCGGGTCGCCGAACATCACGTCGAGTCCGCGAGGGAAAGCTTGCTCGGCCGCATCCGAACCGAGTAATTCCACGCATCCGCCGCGCGTCGCGACCTGTCAGGATCGTTGCGTGGACCCCGACCCGAGCGAACCGACCCGAGCGCGCGTCGCGCTCACCGGCGCATTGCACGGCGCCGGCGCGTTCCTGGTCTGCGCCCTGGTGCTCTGCGGGATCGCCGTCGGAGTGGCGGCTGGCTCGAAGGGACTGAGCTTGCCGGTCGTGTTCGGGATCATCGTGCTCGCTTCCTTCGCGCAGTTCGGGCTTTTCGCGCTGCCGGTCGCGGCCGGAATCGGCGCACTGGTCGCTTCGCTGGGCCAGCCGAAACGACCAGCGCGCCGCGTGTGGCTCACGGTTTCCCCGCTCACCTTGGTGCTCCCGATAGTCTTCATCGCCGCAGCGTCTATGCGATCGGCATAGCCTCTTTCGCCCGTGCGAGCGCCTCTTCGATCCGCTTGTTGTTCGTCATGCTCATCGTAACCAGAGTCATCGACACGAGCACCCCCGCCGCCGCCACGTACGGCACTCGGACTCCGGCCGTCGCGGCGAGCCAGCCGCCCAGTGCGGCGCCCGCCGGTGCGGCCGAGGCCGAGACCAGGCGCGACGCTGCGGCGACCCGGCCCATCAGCCGTGCCGGGACCACGACCTGTCGCAGCGATCCGCCGAGCACCATCGTGGCAGCCATGGCGCAGCCGCACAGTGCGAACATCGCCCCGGCGAGCCAGGGATCGCGGGCGAGGCCGAACACCAGCACCGCGCCGCCCTCGAATACCGCCGTCACGGTGAGCGCCGTGCCAGTGCCGAGCCATTTCTCCAGCGGTCCGGCGAGCACCATCGCACCCACCAAGCCCCCGGCGGCTTCCGCCGCGAGCAGGAAGCCGTAACCGGCGGAGTGCAGCCCCAGCGCGTCCTTCGCGAAAACCACCAGCACCGCCCCGAAAGCACCGAACGCCAGGTTCCCGACCGCGGGCCGCAGAGCGAGACCGAGCAGCAGCCGATCCTTGACTACGTAAGCGAAACCCTCCTTCGAGTCCGCCCACACCGAGCGTCCCGGTTCGCGTTTCGGCACCGGGGCCGGCGGCAGCGTCCGGATCAGCGCCGCACTGGCCACGTAGGTCAGCGCGTTCACCGCGAACGGCAGCGTTCTTCCCACGGTGAAAAGGAAACTCCCGATCGGCGGTCCGGCGAACTGCCCGGCGGCAGTGGACGCCCCGCGCAGGTAGCCGTTCGCCCGGCGCAGCAAAGTCTGGTCCCGGGCAAGCAGATCCGGCAGGTATGCCTGTGCGGCGGTGTCGAAGAACAGCGTGCCAGTGCCGAGCAGGAACGCCACCACCAGCAGGACCGGAATGCTGAGCCAGCCGAACGCGCCCGCGGCGACCGTCAGCACCAGCAGCACCGCCCGCGCCAGGTCCGCGATCCACATCGTGCGCCGCCGGTCCCAGCGGTCGACCAGCGCGCCGGCGAACAGCCCGGCCACCGGATACGGCGCGAGCACCGCCACCGTCACCAGGCTGACCACCAGCGGATCGCTGTCCAGCAGCAGGGCCAGCAGCGGCAAAGCCGCGACATACGCGCCGTCGCCCAGAGAACTGACCGTCGCGGCTGTCCACAAGCGATTGAACGCGGGAGGCATCTTCGGTTCGGTCATCTGGCCGCACCCGGCCCCGGACGGAAGAACGCGACCGCGACAGTGGCGGCCGCCTCGTCGGCGGCACGCGCGTCCCGCAGATCGTCGAGCAGTTCGGCCAGCCGGCGCTCGAACTCCTCGAACTGCGTCTCGCTGATCCGCGTGTGCTGCATCCGGACGTACCGGTGCGAGCCCTCGGGCGCGGTCGCGAGGTCGTTGATCGCGTGCTGCATCAGCACGTCCCGCTGCCCCGCGGCGGGTTCGGGCAGCTCGATGCTCTTGCCGA
This sequence comes from Amycolatopsis sp. NPDC114503, assembly GCF_055633655.1. NCBI lineage: Bacteria > Bacillati > Actinomycetota > Actinomycetes > Pseudonocardiales > Pseudonocardiaceae > Amycolatopsis > Amycolatopsis sp. NPDC114503. The sequence goes on from NZ_JBVKDT010000004.1 coordinate 868,397, forward strand.
CGTGCGCGTAGTAGCGCTCCAGCACGCCGCGCACCTTCCGCGTGCGCACGACGTGCACGAGCCCGGCCCGCTCCAGCACCCGCATGTGGTAGCTGGAACTGCCTTTCGCGATGTCCAGCTGCTCGGCGACCTGCGTGATCGTCGCCGGCCCGTCGCGCAGCACCGCGAGCACGCGGTGCCGCACGACGTTGCTCACCGCGCGCAGCTGATCGGTCGTCTCCACCTGGACAGATTCTTGGGGCGGGACATAGCCCGCCTGGTCGTCCCCAGTCACGGGGACAATGGTCAACGACTCTTGACCATTTGTCCAGCCCTGATTTCGAGCAGTGCCGTCCGGCGGCGCTCAGCCGCCGAACAGCCCGACCACCTTCCGGATCAGCTCGACCACGCCGTAGGCGAACGGGGCGAGCACCCACAGCCAGGCGATCACCAGCAGGACGGTCCGGCCGCCGGAACGGCCCTCGGCACTCGTCATCAGGCCTCACTCCCCACCGCGGTCTGCCCGGTCGGCTCGTGGAACTTCTCCTTCACCGGGCGCACGCATTCGTTCGCGACGAACCCGACCACCAGCAGGCCGATCATGATCCAGAACGACAGCTGGTACAGGTCCGGCCCGGTCTTGCCCGCGGCCTTCTGGCTGTCCGCGATCCCGTCCACGATCAGCGGCCCGAGCACGCCCGCCGCCGACCACGCGGTCAGCAGCCTGCCGTGGATCGCGCCGACCTGATAGGTGCCGAACAGGTCCTTGAGGTACGCCGGGAGCGTGGCGAACCCGCCGCCGTAGAAGGACAGGATCAGCATCGCGCACAGCACGAACACGAGCTTCGACCCGTTGGTGGTCAACGCGATCACGAGGTACAGCAGCGCGCCGACACCGAGGTAGAACCGGTAGATGTTCTTGCGCCCCACCAGATCCGACGTGGAGGACCAGACGAACCGGCCCAGCATGTTGGTCAGCGAGAGCAGCGCGACGAACCCGGCGGCGGACGCGGTGCTCACCGGGGCCGAGGTGTGCTTGAAGAAGTCGCTGATCATCGGCGCGGCCTTCTCCAGGATGCCGATGCCCGCGGTCACGTTGAGGCACAAGACAATCCAGAGACACCAGAACTGCGGCGTCTTCAGCGCGTTCGCCGCCGAGACGTTCGCCGTGGAGATCATCGGCTTGGCCGCGGCCTGCTTCACCGCCCCCGCCGGACGCCAGTCGTCGGCCGGGACGCGGACGATCAGCACGCCCATCGTCATGAACACCGCGTACACGATCCCGTGGATGAGGAACGCGGTCGCGATGTCGCCCGTCGTGGGCGAGGTGCCGAGCATCGCCGACGACCACGGCGACGCGATGAGCGCGCCGCCGCCGAAGCCCATGATCGCGATCCCGGTGGCCATGCCCGGCCGGTCCGGGAACCACTTGATCAGGGTCGACACCGGCGAGATGTAGCCGATGCCGAGACCGATCCCGCCGACCCCGCCGTAGCCGGCCACCACGAGCCAGAACTGTCCGGTCGCGACGCCGAGCGCGGCGAGCAGGAACCCGGCGGAGAAACAGATCGTGGCGACGGTCATGGCCCAGCGCGGGCCGTTGCGCTCCACCAAGGTGCCGCCGAACGCGGCGGACAGGCCCAGCATCACGATGCCGAGCTGGAACGGCAGCCCGGATTGCGTGCCGGACAGTCCCAGGGTCTTCTCCAGCGGCGTCTTGAAGACGCTCCACGCGTAGGCTTGGCCGATCGACAGGTGGATGGACAGCGCGGCGGGCGGCACGAGCCAGCGGGTCCAGCCAGGCGGTGCGACGATGCGGGAACGGGCAAGGAAGCCGGGGACAGCCATCGGCGGTCTCCTCCCAACAGTGACGAGGTGCTGGGAATGGTTTACCAGATCCTCGGCGTTGCGCCGGATGACTGTCGAATGACTTGAGAATGTCTTGTCGATGACAACAGAAATCGACGCCGAAGACGACAACAGGGACGAGTGGAGCAGGCGATGGGCAGAGTGACGGTACGGCGGCCGGTACGGCGGATCTCCGCGGCCGGCGAACGGCGCCGGCCGGACTCGCTGGCCGCCGAGGAGCCCTTGGAGCTGCGAGTCGGGGGCAAGGCGCTGGCAGTGACAATGCGCACGCCCGGCCACGACGTCGAATTGGCGCACGGCTTCCTGCTGTCCGAGGGCGTGCTGGGGTCCCGGGAGGACGTTGCTGTCGCGCGTTACTGCGACGGTGTCGACGACCAGGGCCGCAACACCTACAACGTGCTCGACATCGCACTCGCCGAGGGAGTCGCCCCGCCGGACACCGGCGTCGAGCGGAACTTCTACACCACCTCGTCGTGCGGTGTCTGCGGCAAGGCCGCGCTCGACGCGGTGAAGCTGCGCAGCCGGTTCTCCCCCGGCGCGTCCGGGTTCACCGTGAAGTCCGACGTCCTCACCCAAATGCCGGACCGGTTGCGGGAACAGCAAAAGGTGTTCTCGTCCACCGGCGGCCTGCACGCCGCCGGACTGTTCACTTCGGACGGTCAGCTCGTCGTGGTGCGCGAGGACGTCGGACGGCACAACGCGGTGGACAAGGTGCTCGGCTGGGCCCTGCAGGCGGGCCGGATCCCCGCCCCGGACCTGGGGCTGCTGGTCTCCGGCCGCGCCTCGTTCGAGCTGGTGCAGAAGGCCGCGATGGCCGGCATCGGGCTGCTCGCCGCGGTGTCCGCGCCGTCGTCGCTCGCGGTCGAACTGGCCGAGGAGAACGGCATGACGCTCATCGGATTCCTCCGCGGCGACAGCATGAACCTCTACACCGGAGACCAGCGGCTCCTGACGTAATCACGCTTAGGCGGGCACCCAGTTGCCGTGGAAGCCGTGCGGGACCCGGTCCGGAAGGTGCACGGCGGCAACGGTTTCGAGGGTGCCCGCGTCGAGCAGGACGAGATCGCTGCGGGCCTCGGCCGCGTCGTAGACGTAGCCCATCAGCACGCCCTCGTCCTCGCCCGCGTCCGCACGGGACGGGACGAACACGAACTCGCCCGGCTCGCGGCCGGGACCGAAGCGATGCGCGTCCACGGAACCCTTGCGCAGGTCGTGTTTGTACACCGCGCCGAGGCTGCGGGACCGGTCGTCGAGCGCCGTCGTGTAGCCGTACCGGTGCGGCAAGCCGACGAGACGTTCGTCCACTCGCGGGAACTCCTGGCCGTGCTCGTCGACCCGTTCCTCGACCACCTTCCCGAGCGTGAGGTCGACGGTCCACCGGTCCAGCGTCGGCTCGCCTTCGGCCGGGCCGTGCAGCGCGAGGTCGAACATCTTCGGGTGCCGGATCACGTCGAGCACGATCCGGTCGTCCTCGTCGTAGGCGTTGAGCGGGTGGAAGACGTAGCACTGGCCGACGTCGAACCAGCGGACGTCGCTGTTGTCCCCCTCGCGCGGCATCACGCCGATGCGCGCCGGGTAGTCCGGATTCCACCGGTACGGCAAGGAACTCACGCCGCGGCCGGTGCGCGCGGTCAGCGGGTCGGGCACGTCGACCGGCACCGGTGCCTGGTCCGGATCGAAGGTGACCGGCAGGTCGTAGAACACGACATACCGTTCGGTGAGCGAGAAGTCGTGCATCATCGGCGCACCGGTGACCTCGACGTCGACCGTGCGCCGCGCCCGGCCGTCGGTGCCGACCACCGAATACTGGACCTTGTTCCCGAGTCCGAATTGGTATGAAACGGCGTGCAGCTCGCCGGTCCTCGGGTCGCGCTTCGGGTGTGCGGTGTACCCGGAGAGGGTGCCGCCGAAATCGCAGACGCCGAGGGTGTCCAGCTCCTCGCTGAGTTCCCATTGCGGCGGCCCGCCCTCGACCAGCGCGATCGTGCGCCCGGCGTGCCCGATGACGTTGGTGTTGGCCCCGGTTTCGTCGATGCCGACCCGTCGGCTGCGGTACCACTCGGCCCGGCCGTCGCGCAGCCGCACGCCGTGCACCATGCCCCGGCCGAGGAACCAGTGGTGAGTTTCCGGATCCGGGTCCGTCGGATTCGGCCCGTTGCGCAGGTACCGGCCGTCGAGGTAGTCGGGCAGCTGCCCGGTCACCGTCAGCCGGGTGCTCGTGTACTCGCGCGCGACCGGCGCGAAGTTGCCTTCGAGGAAATGGTTTCCCATGACGCGCTCCGTCCATAACGTGGTTATGGCCACCGGTATAACAGGGTTATGGGATACTGGCAAGCATGAGCGAGCGGACTCGGGGCGAACACGCGCGGACGCAACTGGTCGAGGCGGCGATCCGGCTGCTGGCCGACGGCGGCGCCGAAGCACTGCAGGCCCGCAAGCTGGCGACCGAGATCGGCGCGTCCACGATGGCCGTCTACACCCACTTCGGCGGGATGGCCGCGCTCACCGATGCCGTTGCGCGAGAAGGATTTCGGCGGCTGATCGCGAACATGGCGACGGTCGGGCAGAGCGACGACCCGGTGGCCGATCTGTACGGCCTCGCGCTGGCCTACCGCCGCACCGCGGTGGAGCATCCGGAGCTGTTCACGCTGATGTTCCGCGAGGCGGGCGCGCAAGGGCAAGCAGTGGGCGACCTGATGAAGGAGAGCCCGAACTCGGAGGCCGCGGCGTCGTTCCGGGGCATGGTCGCTGCTGTCGCGCGCACGATCGAGGCCGGACGGCTCGAGGGCGATCCGCTGTCGGTCGCCTCACAGATCTGGAGCGCGATCCACGGCTACGTCACCCTCGAACTGCTGGGCCACTTCGGCCGGGGCGACCGAGGCGTGACCGAGGTGCTCTCGCCACTCTGCGTGACGCTGGTCGTCGGGCTCGGAGACAGCCCTGCCGCCGCTCGGGCGTCCGTGGGTCTGGTCACAACAACCGTATGAAGATCTTCTGAAGGCAACGTTTTGTCCCTTCGCCACGTCTTACGCTATATGGGTGAGGGGGATTGGGTGAACGAGGAGACTGAGGGCCGAAGGCGGGTGAGCCGCCGGTCCATGCTGATCGCGGGCGCCTCGGGCCTCGGCATCGCCGGGCTCGCGGTGGGGAGCGCGACCGGCGTGGTGCCGTTCAACCAAGCGATGCAGCGGGCACTGGGCGTGACGTCGTCGACGCCGGTCACCCAGCTCGGCAGCATGCGGGTGGAACGCGTCTACTCGCACGCCCGCGGCCGGGAAGTGGACCTCGTTTTCCAGCTGCCGAGCAAGAAGCCGCCGGCCGGTCTGCCGATGTCCCTGATGCTGCACGGCTTGCACGGAACCGCGCGCTCCGCCGCGCCGAGCGGCCTGCTGAAGCAATTGGGCAGCGACGTCGCACGCAAGGCAGTGCCGGCGTACGGCTTCGTCGCGGTCGACGGCGGCGACAACTACTGGCACCAGGTCCGCCCCGGCGACGACCCGATGGCGATGCTGCTGGAAGAAGTTCCGCAGTGGCTGCGCGCCCGCGGTTTCGGCGGCACGGACGGCCTTCCGTTCGCATGCGCTGGAGTCTCGATGGGCGGCTTCGGAGCACTCCTGTACGCCCGCCGCCGCGCCGAACGCCGCCAGCCGCCTGCCGCGGTCGCCGCGATCGCGCCCGCGCTGCTCACGTCGTGGCCGGAAATGGCGAAGCGCCGCATCTTCACCGGCATGACCGACTGGACTTCGCTCGACCCGCTGCGCAACCAGGCGTCCCTGCAGGGCATTCCGACGGCCGTTTACTGCGGGACGGAAGATCCATTCATCACGGGCGTTCGGCGGTATATCGCGGAAACGCATCCGACGATTGGGTATACGGCGCACGGGAAGCACAGCGACACGTTCTTCCGGACGACGGTGCCGAGCATGGTGGGGTTCTTGGGGAAGCATCTGCGGCAGAAGGCGTGATCCTTCTCAGCGGAGAATCCCCAGTTCGTCGACCAGATGGGTCGGCGTGCTGAGGAACAGTTCCGGCGACACTGGGCCGTACGCGACGTTCAGCGTGTCCAGCCGGTAGTGCCACTCCCCGCTGCAGACACCGACCAGGCGGTAATTCACCTGCCACCGCAGCCATTCCCCGCGGGCCAGGCGGTGCGCCGGAGGGCGACGCCAGCGGCGAGGATTCCCGTGCGGGGTTGTTTCCAGTTTCACCCGCAGCTGATCATCGGCCTCTTCGAGGCGGATCGTCGAATCCAGCGACGAAGGCGCTTTTCGCTGCACGCCTTCCCCTGCCTCGAACCGCGGCTCGAAATCCGTCTCTTCGCCCATCCGCACCACGTGGGTGAAGGGCGCGGCCGACGCCGGAAGCGGGAACGCGATCGGAGCCGCATTGCGGCGGCCCGCCCCCACAGCACCGCGGGATTTCTTCGTCCACGAGGTGCACACCCACTGCACGACTGCGTCCACGACGTCATCCTCTACTGCAGAGGACTACTGCCGCGAGGGAATTACGAGACCCAGCGGGCCACGACGGACATCACCCAAAACCCGACCAACGCCGCGAGCGCCGTCAGCAGCGACCACCTCAGCTGAAGCGCGCGAGTCTCCGAAGCACGCCACCGGCGAAGGAACAGCCACGCCACCACGAACAGCGGGATCGGCAGCAGCGGCAGCGCCGACAGCCGCGTGCCGACCGCGACCAGGCAGACCAGCGTGCACAGCGCCAGCATGATCTCGGACGCGCGGGGCAGCCACGGGAAGCGCGTGAACACCGACGCGGCCACCCGCTCGCTCAGCTCCAGGATGCCGACGACCGGCGCTGCGGAAGGCTCGGTCTCGGCGGGCACCGCTTCGCCGGGGTCGGCAGTCTCGTCCCCCCGGGGTGCGGTCAGCGGCACGGTTGTCATCCTGTCCATTATCGCGCCTGCCGCCGACACCCGGACAGCCGACTCCTGCTAACGCCCGGCGAACGCCGGGTCAGGCCGACTTTTCGCCGCGCTCGCTGCGCGTGCGGCGCGACGGCTGGCGGGCCACGATCGTGGGGTTGACGTTCTCCCGCACGGTCTGCTCGGTGATCACGACCTTCGCCACGTCCTCACGGCTCGGGATGTCGTACATCACCGGCTGGAGGACTTCCTCCATGATCGCGCGCAGGCCGCGGGCGCCGGTGCCGCGCAGGACGGCCTGGTCCGCGATGGCCTCGAGCGCGGTCTTGGTGAACTCCAGCTCGACGTTGTCCATCTCGAAAAGCTTCTTGTACTGCTTCACCAGCGCGTTGCGCGGCTGCGTCAAGATCGAGACGAGCGATTCCTTGTCCAGGTGATTCACCGTGGCGACCACCGGGAGGCGGCCGATGAACTCCGGGATGAGGCCGAACTTGATCAGGTCCTCGGGCATCGTCTCGGAGAACACGTCGCTGCCCTCGATCTCGGCCTTCGTGCGGATCTCCGCGCCGAAGCCGAGGCCGCGCTTGCCGACCCGCTCGTTGATGATCTTTTCCAGCCCGGCGAACGCGCCCGCGACGATGAACAGCACGTTCGTGGTGTCGATCTGGATGAATTCCTGGTGCGGGTGCTTGCGCCCGCCCTGGGGCGGCACCGACGCGGTGGTGCCCTCGAGGATCTTCAGCAGCGCCTGCTGCACGCCCTCGCCGGACACGTCGCGGGTGATCGACGGGTTCTCGCTCTTGCGGGCGATCTTGTCGACCTCGTCGATGTAGATGATGCCGGTCTCGGCGCGCTTGACGTCGTAGTCCGCCGCCTGGATCAGCTTCAGCAGGATGTTCTCGACGTCCTCGCCGACGTAGCCCGCCTCGGTGAGCGCGGTGGCGTCGGCGATCGCGAACGGGACGTTCAGCAGCTTCGCCAGCGTCTGCGCGAGGTAGGTCTTGCCGCAGCCGGTGGGGCCGAGCATCAGGATGTTGGACTTGGCCAGCTCGACCGGTTCGTCCTTGGAGTCCTTCGGGCCGGACTTGTCGTCGGCCTGGATCCGCTTGTAGTGGTTGTACACCGCGACCGCGAGCGTCTTCTTCGCGTCGTCCTGGCCGATGATGTACTGCTCGAGGAACTCGTGGATGTCGGCGGGCTTCGGGAGCTCGTCGAGCTTCACGTCGCCGGCTTCGGCCAGTTCCTCTTCGATGATCTCGTTGCAGAGGTCGATGCACTCATCGCAGATGTAGACCCCTGGCCCGGCAATGAGCTTCTTCACCTGCTTCTGGCTCTTGCCGCAGAAAGAACACTTCAGCAGGTCGCCGCCGTCACCGATCCGTGCCATGGCCGTTGACCTCGTCCCCTCCGGTGCGCGAGCGCACCTGCACTACTGGATGGCGGCCCCGGGACTGCCGGACGTTCCCGGAACCAACACGCATTGCCACCGACGGTACCCGCCCGAAGGCGCGGGCGGGAACACCCGACCCCCATAGGGCACGTCGACGACCGACAGTAGACCAGCGGGCCGGTGCGCGTCGTGGATTCGCCGCGCACCGGCCCGTCGCGGTCAGTTCGCCGAGGCCTTCCGGTACGGAAGCACCTCGTCGATCAGGCCGTAGGCCTTGGCCTCTTCGGCGGTGAGGATCTTGTCCCGCTCGATGTCGGCCTTGATCTCGTCCGGTTCCTTGTTCGTGTGCTTCGCCAGGATGACCTCCATCTGGCGGCGCACGCGCTGGATCTCGTTGGCCTGGATCTCCAGGTCCGAGACCTGCCCGTAGGTGCCCTCGGTGGCGGGCTGGTGGATCAGCACGCGCGCGTTCGGCAGCGCCATGCGCTTGCCCGGCGTGCCCGCCGCCAGCAGCACCGCGGCGGCCGAGGCGGCCTGGCCGAGGCACACGGTCGAGATGTCCGGGCGGATGTACTGCATGGTGTCGTAGATCGCCATCAGCGACGTGAACGACCCGCCCGGGGAGTTGATGTAGATGCTGATGTCGCGGTCCGGGTCCTCGTGCTCGAGGTGCAGCAACTGGGCCATCACGTCGTTCGCCGACGCGTCGTCCACCTGCACGCCGAGGAAGATCGTCCGCTCCTCGTACAGCTTGTTGTACGGGTTGGACTCCTTCACGCCGTAGCTGGTGCGCTCGACGTAGGACGGGAGGATGTACCGAGACTGAGGCGTCTGCGGTGCCCGGAAGTCACCCGGGAGCCGGAAATTGCTCATGATGCTCTCCTGTGTGGTGCTTCGGGGCTCAGTTGCTCGAGGTCAGGCCGCTGTCGCGGGTCAGCACGTGGTCGACGAAGCCGTATTCCTTCGCCTCCTGCGCGGTGAACCAGCGGTCGCGGTCGCCGTCCTTGATGATCTGCTCGGTGGTCTGGCCGGTCTGCTCGGCGGTGATCTTCGCCAGCTCCTGCTTCCACTTGTTGAACAGGTCCGCCTGGATCGCGATGTCGGAGGCGGTGCCGCCGACGCCCGCGGACGGCTGGTGCATCAGGATGCGGGCGTGCGGGAGCGCGTAGCGCTTGCCGGGAGTGCCCGAGGAGAGCAGGAACTGCCCCATCGAGGCCGCCATGCCCATCGCGTAGGTCGCCACGTCCGGCTTGATCAGCTGCATGGTGTCGTAGATCGCGAACCCCGCGGTCACCGAGCCGCCCGGCGAGTTGATGTAGAACCGGATGTCCGATTCGGAGTCGTCCGCGTCGAGCAGCAGGAGCTGCGCGGTGAGCCGGTTGGCGACCTCGTCGTTGACCTCGGAGCCGAGAACGACGATGCGCTCCTGGAGCAACCGCTCGAACACCGAGTCGGTGAGGTTGAGCCCCGCGGTGCCGGTCCGCCCCTCGGGCATGTGCTGCTTCACGTCTGCCTGCCTTTTCACCGGCGACGGGCCGCCTGTGAGAGCCGCGCCGCCGCTGTCGTGTTCAGATGCTTGAGATCTTGCAACCGACCCTAACGAACTTGGGCGGTGCAGAATGCCTGACACCGCCCAAGTTCGCTTACAGCTTTACTCGGCTGGGGTCGCCGCCGCTTCTTCGGTGACCTGCGTCTCCTCAGCCGGAGCTTCTTCGTCCGCGCCGAACAGCTCGGTCAGGTCCACCTCGGCCCCGGACTCGTTCTTCACCGTGGTGCCGCGCACGACCGAGGCGAGCGCCTTGCCGCGGCGGACGTCGGCGTAGATCGCGGTCAGCTGGCCCGACTGCTGGGCCCGCTGCACGTACTCGTCCGGGCTGACGCCGAAGCGCTGCGCCTGGTAGATGATCCGCTCGGTGAGCTCGCCGTCGTTGACCGACGTCTTCTCCTTGTCGGCGATGGTGTCCAGCAGCAGCTGCGTGCGGACGGCCTTCTCCGACTCTTCCTTGACCTCGGCGTTGAACTCGTCGAGGGACTTGCCCTCGGCCTCGAGCGCCTTGGCGAACTGCGCCTCGTCGTGGTCGAACGGGTGGATCGCGTCGTGCTTGCGGTTCTCGATCTCGGCCTCGAGGACCTTCTCCGGCAGCGGCACCTCGGTGCGCTCCAGGAGGATCTCGAGAACCTTGTCGCGCGCCTGGACGCCCTGCTGCATCGTCTTGACGCGGCCGAGCCGGGTGCGCAGGTCCTCGCGCAGCTCGTCGATCGTGTCGAACTCGCTCGCCAGCTGGGCGAACTCGTCGTCGGCCTCGGGCAGCTCGCGCTCCTTGACCGACTGCACGGTGACGGTGACCTCGGCGTCCTGGCCGGCGAACTCGCCCGCGACCAGCTTGGTGGTGAACACCTTGGTCTCGCCCGCGCTCGCGCCGACGATGGCCTCGTCGATGCCGTCCACGAGCTGGCCGGAGCCGATCTCGTAGGACAGGCCGGTGGTGGAGGCCTCTTCGACGGCCTTGCCGTCGACGCTGGCCGAAAGGTCGATCGACACGAAGTCGCCGGTCTGGGCCGGGCGCTCGACGCCGGTCAGGGTGCCGAAGCGGGCGCGCAGCTCGTCGAGCTGCTCGGCGACCTCTTCGTCGGTGGTCTCGACGTCGTCGACGCTGATCTCGAGGCCGGCGAGGTCGGGCAGCTCGATCTCCGGCCGCACGTCGACCTCGGCGCTGAACTCCAGCACCTCGCGGTCCTCGAGCTTCGTCACCTCGAACTCGGGCTGGCCGAGCGTCCGGACCTCGCCCGCGCGGACGGCCTCGATGTACTTGGCCGGAATGGCCTCGTTGACGACCTCGTCGAGCACCGGCGCGCGGCCGATCCGGCTTTCCAGGACGCGAGCGGGGACCTTGCCGGGACGGAAACCGGGGACCCGCACCTGCTGGGCGATCTTCCGGTACGCGGCGTCGAAGTTCGGCTTGAGCTCGTCGAACGGCACCTCGACATTGATCTTCACTCGCGTCGGGCTGAGCTGCTCGACGGTGCTCTTCAAGGTCTTCTCCTCGAGCGGTAAACGATGGGGGCGGACAGTCCCTCAGGACCGCCCCGGTCACCTGCTGACCGGGATATCCGAGTCTAGGCCAGAGGGTTGACAAGACCGGCTGCGGGGCACCTGCCGCAACCGAGCCGATCAGCACGCGCCGACGTGCGCCCGTAGCGTCGGGGCCGTGGTTTCCGGGCAACAGAGCGAAGGTCCGGCCGCGGCGGCGGCGCGGCTAACCGGGTTCGAGGCAGTCACGCGGAGCGCTTCAGACACTCTCAGTGAGGTCACACTAACCGATGGCAACCGCCGTTTCGACACGATGGTGAAACGCGGCCACGCTCCAGGCGCGACCCAGGCCGAGGCGGCCGGCCTGCGCTGGCTGGCCGAGGCGGATGCAGTGCGCATCCCCCAGGTACACGGCGCAGACGACACGTGGCTGGTGCTGGACCGGGTGACCGAGAGCACGCCTTCGCACGCCGAGGAGTTCGGCCGAAACCTCGCGCGGCTGCACTCAACCGGAGCCGCAGCCTTCGGCACCCCTCCCCCCGACGGCTTAACAGACGCTTGGATCGGGACCGCCCCGATGCGAAACTCGCCGGGCCAGTCGTGGCCGGAGTGGTACGTCGAATACCGAATCCTCCCCTACGTCCGGATGGCGTCCGAGATTCTCGACCCGGCGGTGTTCGACCGAGCCTGCACGCGAATCCCGTCGATAGCCGGCCCAGCGGAGCCGCCAGCCCGACTGCACGGAGACCTGTGGAGCGGCAATGTCCTGTGGGACTCCGACGGCGCAGTGCTGATCGACCCAGCCGCACACGGCGGCCATCGAGAGACGGATCTCGCGATGCTGCACCTGTTCGGCTGCCCACACCTGGAGCGAATCGTGGCCGCCTACGACGAACTCACGCCACTGGCAGACGGCTACCGAGAGCGCATCGCCCTACATCAGCTTTTCCCGCTTCTGGTGCACACGGTCCTATTCGGACGGTCCTACGCCGGGCAAGCGACCGAGGCCGCGCGCTCACTGGGCTGACCCCGGCTCTCGCTGTCTATGAGGGGACCCCTCACAGACGCTGATTCCCCCAGGGTTCCCCTCACAGCCCTAAAACCGGCACCCGCGCACCCCAACCATCGAGGCACCCAGCCCCTCCCCCGCACCCCGATACGAAGCCTCCCTGCGGTTCGGGGGTGCTTGTCAAGGCATCTTTCCCGCCTTGACAAGCACCCCCGAACCGTCAGCACACTTGGCTTCGGGGCGCCCCACGCAACGCTCCGGGCGCAACGTCGCCGCCAGGCGACGAGCCGAACCCCGCCCCCGCACAGCACACTCACAGCGAGCACACATCGCCCCCACACCCGCAAACCGCACCCTCGACCCATGCCCCTCCGCGCAAGACTCGCCGCCGCCCACCCGCGACGGCATTCCCTGCGCACAAAACTCACCATCTCCGTAGTCGTCCTCCTCTCCCTCGTCTGCCTGACCATCGGCGTCATCAGCGAATTCGCCCTCCGCGCCTTCCTCCTGACCCAAACCGACACCCAACTCTCCGCCGCCACCGCCCGAGCCCTCGATTTCGCCACCCACCCCGGCCCTCCCGGCAACGACCCCCGCAACCCCCTCGACGCCCCCGGCCAAGGCGCAGGCACCGTCACCGCCCACTTCTCCTCCGACGGCTCGGACGGCACCGGCGGCTGGCTCTCCCCTCACGGCCAGCGCATCACCCTCACCTCGGACGAACTGGCGGCGCTGCAAGACCTCCCCGCCAGCGGCCGCCCCTACACCCGCACCATCGGCAGCCTCGGCGACTACCGCCTCACCGCCATCCCGATCCCCGACGGCATCGTCGTCACCGGCGTCCCCCTGGCCCCGATGCAGCAGACCTTGCTGACCGTCGGCCTGATCCTCTTCGGCGTCGCCGCCGCCGGCGTGACCGGCGCGGCGTTCCTCGGCGCGTTCGCCGTCCGCCGAACCCTGCGCCCGCTGGAACGCGTCGCGGAAACCGCCTCCCGAGTCTCCGAACTCCCACTGGACCGAGGCGACGTCGATCTGTCCGTCCGAGTCCCCGCCCAAGACACCGACCCTCGCACCGAAGTCGGCCAAGTCGGCGCGGCGCTGAACCACATGCTCGGCCACATCTCCTCCGCCCTCGAAGCCCGGCACGCCAGCGAACTGCGCGTCCGCCGGTTCGTCGCCGACGCCAGCCACGAACTGCGCACCCCGCTCGCCGCCATCCGCGGGTACGCCGAACTCGCTGGCCGCTCCGACAGCCATGCCCCGCCGGACGTCGCGCATTCGATGACCCGGATCGAGTCCGAGGCCGACCGGATGACCGCGCTCGTCGAGGACCTCCTCCTGCTCGCTCGCCTCGACGCGGGCCGCCCGCTCGACGTCGCCGAAGTCGACCTGACCCGACTGGTCGCGGACGCCGTCAGCGACGCGCACGTAGCCGGTCCGCACCACGTCTGGCAGCTCGCCATGCCGGACGAACCGATCCTCGTGCTGGGTGATGTCCAACGGCTGCACCAGGTTTTGGCGAACCTGCTCGCGAACGCCCGCGTCCATACGCCGCCCGGCAGCACAGTCGTCACCGCCCTCACGCGATCCGCGGACGGCAGCGCCGTGGTGACCGTGACCGACGACGGCCCGGGCATCCCGCCTGAACTTCAGCCCGCGGTGTTCGAACGCTTCGCGCGCGGCGATTCTTCGCGGTCGCGGGCGGCCGGGTCGACCGGACTTGGCCTGGCGATCGTTTCGGCAGTGCTGACCGCACACCACGGCACCATCACGATGCACAGCCGCCCCGGCCAGACGTCCTTCGCCGTGCGGTTGCCGATCGCCGTCCCGGCGCAGCGCACGCTGGTCGTCCATGACCCCAAGTCCCACAGCGGGCACACAGGGTAGGCACATCCCGGCCCCAGGTCGCGCCGCGAGGCTGACCGCATGACCGCAGTCGCGACTCACCCAGCCGCTCCCGCCGCGCCGGTACAGCGCTCCGAACCGAGGTGGGTGCGCCCGAGCCTCGCGTTGCTGCTCGTCGCGACTGCCGCGCTGTACCTGTGGGATCTGGGCGCATCCGGCTGGGCCAACGCGTTCTACTCCGCCGCCGCACAAGCCGGATCACAGAGCTGGAAGGCGTTGTTCTTCGGCTCCACCGACGCGGCCAACGGCATCACCGTGGACAAGACGCCCGCCGCGCTCTGGGTGATGAGCCTGTCCGCGCGGCTGTTCGGGGTGAACGCGTGGAGCGTCCTAGTGCCGCAAGCGCTGATGGGTGTCGGATCCACGTGGCTGCTCTACGCGACTGTGCGGCGTACTTCCGGTGCTGCGGCGGGGTTGCTCGCTGGCGCGGTGCTCACGCTTACTCCGACCGCGGCATTGATCTTCCGCTTCAACAACCCGGACGCGTTGCTTGTCCTGCTGTTGATCGCCGCTGCTTACGGCACGGTGCGGGCGATCGAGAAGGCCAGCCATCGATGGCTCGTTTTCGCTGGCGTGGCAATCGGATTCGGCTTTCTCGCCAAGATGCTGCAAGCGTTCCTCGTTCTGCCCGCCTTCGCGCTCGCGTACCTCGTGGCCGCGCCGATCACGCTCGGCAAACGTCTGCTGCATCTGCTCGCCGGACTCGCCGCGGTCGTGGTTTCGGCAGGCTGGTACCTCGCCGTCGTGGCGTTGTGGCCAGCCGCCGACCGGCCGTACATCGGCGGGTCGCAAAACAACAGTCTGCTCGAACTCACCTTGGGGTACAACGGTTTCGGCCGCATCACCGGAGACGAGACCGGCAGTGTCGGCGGAAGCCCGGGCGGCGGTTGGGGCAGTACCGGGCTGTTCCGGTTGTTCGGCAGCGAAATGGCGGGCGGCATCGCCTGGCTGTTGCCCGCGGCGGTGCTCGGGCTCGGCGCCGGCCTGTGGTTCACCCGTTACGCGCCCCGTACGGACCGCAGCCGCGCTTCGCTGCTGCTCTGGGGCGGTTGGCTGATCGTGACCGCCGCAGTGTTCAGCTTCATGGGCGGGATCATCCATCCCTACTACACCGTCGCGCTCGCCCCGGCGATCGCCGCGCTCGTCGGAATCGCCGCCGTCCAGTTGTGGCGGATCCGCGGCAATCCGGCTGCCGTCGGGCTTTTGAGCGGCGGTGTCGCGCTGACGACGGTGACGTCCTATTTGCTCCTGGACGGTTCCTGGCAACCGTGGCTTGCCCCGACGGTGCTCGTCCTCGGAATTTTGGCGGCTATCGCCCTGTTTTTCGCCCAGCACTTCGGCCGCGTCGCCGCTGTGCTGGGACTGGTCGTACTGCTCACCGGAACCGGCGCGTACAGCCTAGCCACCGCAGCGGCTCCGCACACCGGCGCGATTCCGTCCGCTGGACCGAACACGCGGCAGATGTTCGGCGGCGGCGGATTGCTCGGCACCACCTTGCCTGGCGCGAACCTGACAGCGTTGCTGCGGAAATCCGGCGATCACCGATGGGCCGCGGCGACTGTCGGGTCGAACAACGCCGCCGGATACCAGCTCGGCAGCGGCGAACCGGTGCTCGCGGTGGGCGGATTCAACGGCACCGACCCGTATCCGACGCTCGCGCAGTTCGAGCAGTACGTCCGCGAAGGACAGATCCGCTACTTCCTCGGCGACGGCATGCCGATGCGCGGCTCCAGCAGCGGAAGCGACGCGGCCGCCCGGATCGTCCAATGGGTGGCCGAGAACTACCGAATGACCACAGTGGACGGTGTCACCGTCTATGACCTGACTGCCTGATTCCGTGCCGTGCGGCCAAGATCACCGGATCGGGCGGAGGTCACACAGCGCAGGCACAGGAACACCACAAGGTGGCCAAAGCCCGGCGGACGACGGTGAACCCATGAACGCCACCGCCCCCTCCCGCAGCGGCGCCCCGCGGCCCGGGACGACTCCGGTCGGCCTCGGCGGCCCGCATCCCGTGCTCGACGTCGTCATCCCGGTCTACAACGAGGAAACCGACCTCGAACCGTGCATCCGCAGACTGCGGGCGCATCTCGCCGAACGCGCCGGCTACCCGTACCGGATCACCGTCGCGGACAACGCGAGCACCGACAAAACCCTTGCTGTCGCCGAAGAACTGGCCCGCGAGTTCTCCGAGGTCGAGGTGCACCACCTGGACGAGAAGGGCCGCGGCCGCGCGCTGCAGGCGGTCTGGTCCGCCTCGGACGCCGCCGTGCTGGCCTACATGGACGTGGACCTCTCCACCGACCTGGCCGCGCTGGACCCGCTCGTCGCGCCGCTGTTGTCCGGACATTCGGACGTCGCGATCGGCAGCCGCCTCGCCCGCGGCGCACGCGTGGTGCGGGGGCCGAAGCGCGAGTTCATCTCCCGCTGCTACAACCTGATTCTTCGCGGCACGCTCGCCGCGAGGTTCTCCGACGCGCAGTGCGGATTCAAGGCGATCCGCGCCGACGTCGCCCGCGCGCTGCTGCCCCACGTGCGCGACACCGGCTGGTTTTTCGACACCGAACTGCTCGTGCTCGCCCAGCGCGCCGGGCTGCGGATCCACGAGGTGCCGGTGGACTGGGTCGACGACCCGGACTCGTCGGTCGACCTCGTCGCGACCGCCACCGCCGACCTCAAGGGCATCGCCAGGGTCACCCGCGCGACGTTCACCGGCGAGATTCCCGTGCACCGGCTGCGCGAACAGCTCGGCCGCGAACCGATCGGCGTGGAGGCCCCCGGAGTGTCCCCGAGCCTGGTGAAACAACTCGTGCGCTTCGCCGCGGTCGGCGTCGCCAGCACCGTCGCGTATCTGCTGCTTTTCCTGCTGCTGCGGACGATCGTCGGCGCGCAGGCGGCCAACTTCACCGCGCTGCTCGTCACCGCTGTCGCGAACACCGCGGTGAACCGGCGGGTGACCTTCGGCGTCCGCGGACGGACCGGCGCCGGACGGCATCAGTTCGAGGGGCTGCTCGTCTTCGGCCTCGGACTGGCGCTGACCAGCGGTTCGCTCGCCTTGCTCAACCACGCCACCCATCCCGGCCTCGTCCTGGAGACGACCGTGCTCGTGCTGGCGAACCTCGCCGCCACGGTGCTCCGTTTCCTGCTGCTGCGGGGCTGGGTCTTCAATCCGCGCCGTACCGCTACCGAGGAGTCGTCTTGAGCACTGTCCTGTCCGCGCGGGCTGCCGCCCCGAACGCGCCGGATCGCGCGGCGCCTCGCTGGATTCGTCCGTCGGTGTTCGGTCTCCTGGGGCTCACCGCTGTCCTGTACTTCTGGAACCTCACCGCGTCCGGGTTCGGCAACTCGTTCTACGCCGCGGCCGTGCAATCAGGGACGCAGAGCCTGAAAGCGTGGCTGTTCGGTTCGCTGGACGCCGGGAACGTGATCACTGTCGACAAACCGCCTGCCGCGGTGTGGGTGGGGACTGCTTTCGCGCGGGTCTTCGGGTTCTCCAGCTTCACCGTGCTCGCTCCGCAGGCTCTCATGGGAGTCGGCTCGGTCGGGTTGCTGTACCTGACGGTGCGTCGCGTTTCCGGGCCGCTACCGGGATTGCTGGCCGGTGCGATGCTCGCGCTGACGCCCGTCGCCGCGCTGATGTTCCGCTTCAACAACCCGGACGCGTTGCTCACGCTGCTGCTCATCGCCGGGGCGTACTGCACGATGCGGGCGATCGAGAAGGCCAGTCCTCGATGGCTCGTTTTCGCTGGTGTGGCAATCGGATTCGGCTTCCTGACGAAGATGATGCAGGCGTTCCTGGTGCTGCCGGCGTTCGCGCTGGCGTACTTGATCGCCGCGCCCACCGGGCTCGGGAAACGGTTGCTGCACTTGGTTTACGCCGGGGTCGCGGTGATCGTGTCGGCCGGGTGGTTCGTGGCGCTGGTGGAGATCTGGCCGTCCGGGTCGCGGCCGTACATCGGCGGGTCGACCGGGGACAGCCTGCTGGAGCTGGCATTGGGGTACAACGGGCTCGGGCGGATCTTCGGCGGGCAGGGCAACGGCGGCGGGATGGACGGCGGTCCCGGCGGCGGCGGCGGGAACAGCGCCTTCGGCGGGAGTTCCGGTCTCGGGCGGATGTTCGGCGCGAGCTTCGGCACCGAGGTCTCGTGGCTGCTGCCCGCCGCGCTGATCGGCTTGGCGGCCGGGTTGTGGTTCACCCGGCGGGCCGCGCGCACCGACCGGACCCGGGCGTCGCTGGTGGTCTGGGGCGGGTGGCTGCTCGTGACCGGACTGGTGTTCAGCTTCATGAGCGGGACCGTGCACCCGTACTACGCGGTGCAGCTCGCGCCCGCGATCGCCGCGCTGGTCGCGATTTCCGGGCACGCGCTGTGGCGCGGCCGGGCGCACCCCGCGCCGAGGACGGTGCTGGGCGGGATGATCGCGGCGACGGCGGTGTGGGACTTCATCCTGCTCGACCGGACGCCGGACTGGTTGCCCTGGCTGCGCTGGGCGATCGTGGTGCTGGGGTTGTTAGTGAGCACCATCGTGGTGGTCGGGGTGCCTCGGGCGCGGACCGTGTTGATCGGGCTGGCTGTGGCGATCGTCGTGACGCTCGGGGTCGGCACCGCCGGGTACGCGGTGGAGACGGTTTCCTTGCCGCACAGCGGTTCTATCCCGACTTCAGGTCCGCGGACTGGGGTCATGGGCGGCTTCGGGGGCGGTATGGAGGAAGCCAGCGGCTCCGTCGGCCAGTTGTTGGGCGGCACGACGACGAAGTGGGCCGCCGCGACGACCGGGTCGCAGTCGGCGGCGAGTTTGGAGCTGGCGAGCGGCAAGTCGGTGATCGGCATCGGCGGATGGGACGGCAGCGACCCGGCCCCGACGCTGGAGGAGTTCAAGCAGTACGTCGCGGCGGGCGAAGTGGCGTACTACGTGGACGGCGGGCGCGGCGGCGGTCCCGGCGGCGGGTCGAACGACATCTCCGAGTGGGTGGCCGCGAACTTCACCGCGACCACGGTCGGTGGCGAAACTGTCTACCAGCTCACCCGGTGAGACGGCGGATCCTCAGCCTCCTCCCAGGAAAGAGGCGCATTCTGGAAAGCACGGAGAGTCATCCGCAGCGAATGCCCGGGAGGTCACGATGGCCGGATATCCACGCTGGCACACCGCGAGCGAGCAGGGACCGCGCGAGCGCAACGCCGACGCGGTGAGCGCCTTCGCGGCCGCCGGGGCACGCGGAATCACCTTCGCGCTCGCCGACGGCGTCGGGGACGACCCCGGTGCCGGTCGCGCCGCTCAGGTCGCCGCCGCGGCCGCCGCGCGCACTCCTGTCGAATCCGGCCCGGTGAAGGCGATTTTGGCCGCACAGCAAGCAGTTCACCGACTGGGCGGGACCGGAGACGCAGTACTGGTGGTGGCGATGCCTTTCGCCGGCGGGTACCGGATCGCGTGGGTGGGCGACGCGCGGGCGTACGCCTGGGACGGGTCGATGATCCACAAACTCACGCAGGACCACACGATGGCGGAGTACTTCCGCTCGCGGCACCAGCCGTACTCGCCGCGGATGGAGCACCTGGTGACCACGAGCGTCCGCACGACGAAACCGGAGGAGATCGGCACGACGGAAACGCCGAGCGGCGGCCTCCTGCTCACGAGCGACGGCGTCCACAAGGTCCTGACGCCCGCCACTATCGACGAAATCCTGGCCGACCCCGCCCGCGGCGCGTCGGCTCTGGTCGCGACCGCCATCGCGTTAGGCGGCCGCGACAACGCGACGGCCCTGTTCGTGGAACCTGCGGACGTGACGACGGTGGTGACGGAGAGGTTTCCCGCTGCCGCCTGAGCGAGGTCAGGCGTGATCGCGTTTGAGGTTCCGGTACTCGCGATAGACGAGCACGATGATCACCGCGTCGAGCGCGGCGAAGAACGGCAGCGCGATGGAGTGCGTCTCGAAGGCCCGGTAAATCTCGTACACGACGAACGCCGCGAGCACGACCATCGCGACCGGATAGGCACGCACCCACTTGCGCGCGAGTGCCCACACGAGACCGAGCTTGAGCAACCCGTGCGCCAGTAGGTATGCGACGGCGAACGTCTTGGTGCCCCCTCCGGCAAAGTGCTCGGCGGCGGTTTCGAGATGCCGCGCGAGCGTGCCGGAGGGATCGCCGAGCAGGTCGCGGGTGATGACCGCGTTCACGAACCCGGTGACGACCGTCGCGGGGATGAACGCCAGGATCAGCGCCCCGATCAGCTGAAGGGCCCCGTCGAGGCCCTTCAGCGTGATCGCGATCCGGAACAGCCGCTCGGTGGAACGGGTGGAGGTCTCCTCGCTCATCGGTACAGGAAACCGGAAAATCCCGGGGGTGCTGGGTTGACAGCCGGGTTTCGGACGGGTGATCCGGTTTGCGTGGCTGTCTGTTGCCCTGGGTTCGGAGTTTCGGCCCAGTGCTCTGGTTCCTGATGGCTCGGCTCGCGACCTAGCGATCGGGTTCGCGCACCCGGCAGCTCGGATTTAGGCGCACAAGCTCAGCTCCGGCCCGCTCAGCCTTCCCCGCAGCTCGCGATCCCGACTTCGCGCACCGGTCATGCCACCGTCAGCCGAGCCCGTTCCGGCCCGCGGCTCAAGCTCCACCGCTCGGTCCGTTCCCCTCGCCTGGCTTCCCCCTTCACTCGCGGCGCATCGCGGCCCCGCCCTTGCTCTGGCATTCCGGGCACCGCTCGTACCTTTTCGTGTGATCGTGCGGATCCCGCCCGAACACCGGAAAACACGCCGCTCCGCACAGCCCGAGGTACACCGGCCCGCAGCGAAGCGGGTGGCGTCCGACTTGATGCGCCAGACGCGTCGCGTTCTTCGGCGCGCCCGCCTGGGGCAGCCAGCCGTGCGCGGGCAGGCTCGCCAGAACGGCCTCGTTCAGGTGATCCGCCCGCCGGATCAACGCCCGGCCGAGGTCGAGCAGGCGCTCGCCGAGATCCCGCACCGCGTCCGGGCGCGGGGATCGTTCGTCGAGCGCCCGGGTCAGGAACGCGAGGTCGAGTGCCAGGGTGGCTTGCAGGTCGCGAATCCAGGTGACCAGCTCGGGTCCGGTGAGCCCCACCGCCGAACCGCGCTGCTCCGGGAGCCTGCTCCAGCGTCCGGTCATGCGCCGTTCCCGGTGAGTGCCGCGTCGACCGCGCGGCGGACTTCCACTGCGCTGGATGCCGGTCGAGGTGCCGAACCGTGTGCTGCCGCCAGCGCCGGTGTCGCCGTGGCTGCCCATCGTCGTGCCACTCCCGACGCCGGTTCCCCACTCTGCGCCGTTCCCTGCCCCTGTGCGAACTTCGGCACTGCCAACCTGAGTGCCAGTCGCTGTACCGGTGCACATTCATGTGACTGCCCCAGCGGCGCTGCAAGCTCCGCAGCCGCTTCATTTCGTGCCGAATCCACCCCCGCCGCGACCAGCGCGCGCAAGGCGGTCACCGCACCGCTCACGCCAGGCACCGGGCCTCGCTCGAGCAGGCCGGTCCCTCCTGACGGAGCCATTCCTCCGCGCATTCGGGACACGTCGGATCGAACCAGTGGCCGCCGAGTTGCGGCACGTCGCGCCGGGCGACCGTGACTTCAGCCCCGCACAGTGCGGTGAACGTTTCCCCGGGTCTCGGCGCGAACGGTCCGTCCAGTGCGTGCCGTTTTCCTTCCGCCTGCTGCCATCTGAACACCGGACTCCTCCCCTTGTGGTGCTTGGAGTCCCATTTGGGATGTCGCCCACGCGTAACGCAAGCCCCCAGTCCGGGTGATCATCGCAGCCGGGATTTTCCCGCTGCCGCAAGCACTTTCGGCGGGCGACGGGGGCTGAGCGCGGGTTACCGCCGGGTTAGCTGTCACCAGCTGGTGACACCCCGGAGGGCGGACGCCGCCGCGATCGTTACGGCGCCCGTGCTGCCTGAGCGATGCGAGGCGCGGCGGCAGTCACGGGTGCCGCGAGGGGGAAAGGCGGCGGGCGTCCGTTCGGGCATCACCTCGCTTCCGGGAGTGCGGTCGCCGCTATGACTGCTGTCGCCAAGCGCATACGCAACCCCCGCGCGAGGGTTGTCACACGACAGTGGTCCGAATAGTCAGCTGACTGGGTGGCAGCGCGCCGCAGTGGCGCGGAATCAGGGTCGCGCGGCAGCGTTGGCGCGAACAACAGGGCTCACAACGCGCCGCGAGCGAAGATCCAGCACGCTGGGAGCACTTCGCAGCCGTCCGGCTGGCAACGCGCAGCAAGCCAAACTCCGCAGCAGCCCAGCCCGCTGGGCCGGATCAAGCCACGACGGTGCGGCTGATCAGCACGTCCAGCCCCGGGCCGGTCAGATCGTCCGCCGCCGCGCGACGGCCGGCCAGTGCGAGCAGCAACGCCTCCGCCGGGCCGCGGACCTCAATGCCTCTCCCGGACGCCCAGTCCAGGTCGGTCGCGACCGCCCGCAAACCGGTCAGCCGGCGCGACACCCCGACCGGCGGCGCGCGCAGCGACAGCTCCAGCGCCCGGCGCAACCGCGCGGCGGGAATCGTTCGCGGCAGCCCGAGCGGGCGGCGGATGTCCTGTTGGTGGATCAGGCCGTCGAGAAACCCGACCATCCCGCCGAACTTGCCCAGGATCCGGCCCGGCTGCGGGTTCCGCCGCATGACGCCGATCAGTTCCTCCGGCGCACGGACGCGGTACTCGGCGAGGCCTGCCTCGTTGCACCGTTTCAGCGACAGCCCCGCTCGGACGAACCGCTGCGCCAGCTGGCGGCCGCTGAGTTCGTCGTAGCTCACGACGTGAGCTACGACTGAGCGCACGTTCCAGCCGACACACAGCGTCGGCTCGTCCCACTGCTCCGGCGCGAGCGTCTCGAGAAAGTCCGCGAAGTCGGCGCGCTCCTCGCGAGCCAGCGTCCGTACGTCCATGCCCTCCCCCATCCGCAGCAGACACTCACCGTAGCAGCGACCCGGTCGCGTTCGCCGGGTTGAACAGGACAGCGATCCCCAAAGTGGGTCTCTGCACACATTCACCCGATCAGGTCAAAGAGGCGCGCATTGATAACACTCGGAATAGTCCGGCAGATCGCGAATACCCGTTACCGAAACACCGGGACGGAGAGGCTCGGAGAAGATTTTTCCGCCCCGGGTTAGCGCGATCGGCAGCGGGCATGCAAAGATGGCGTTGCCGCAGGCAGGAGGGGTTAAGAGGGTGGAATATTCCATTCCCCGGACGCCCGCCGCGGCCGCCGGAACCAGTTCCCCTCGGGGGCGGGCTGGGAACTGTGTTCCGGCACTTTTCCGGCGGACAAGAAAGGATGCACAATGACCGGACCTGGCGCGGAAAATGCAGGCCAGGCATACCGTCGGACAGAAAAATCGGACAATGGCGACGACAGACCGTATGCCGTCGCCGTGAGTCAACGCCCCGGCCGGGTGACCGTGACCTTTCACGAACCAGGCATGCCGCAACCAGCGCCGGCCGTGCCGTCGCCGCGGCCGAGCACGCGCCCGGCTTATCCGTCGTGGAAGACCGCGCGGACGTCGGTCGAGCTGGCCGCGCGGCAGCCGGACGGCGGGACCCGGCCGTGGCAGCTGATCGCGCTGTTGCTGACCCTGCTCGTCGGGGCGACCGCGATCGTCTTCGCGACCGCCGGAGCCCTGGCCGGACTCGCCACCGCGGGCGGAGTGGCGCTCGTACACGTCACCGGCGCCGCGCTCCGCAAGCAGCACACAGCCAACCGGCGCGCCTGACCACCCTCGAAGCGGACGCCGGCGGCGGCTCACGGCCGCCCGCGTTCTGCGCTCCCGGTGCCCGGCCGGGCAGGGCCGGGCACCGGGAGACGAGGGTTGCTGCGGCGGAGCCGGTCCCGGAGTCGCGGCGGATGGTTCTCAGCGCCCGGCGAGGGACGGGGCGACCGCGGTCGACGGCGAGGGCGAGGGCGAGGGCGAGGCTGGAGTCGGCTGCCGAATCGGCATGACGCGGGCTTGTTTGGCTCGGCTGGGCTCAGTTTCGGCGCATCGGCTTGATCCGTTCTGCCCATCCGCACAGCTCAACCTGCCGCCTCGGCCTGCCCAAACGGCGGCTGGGTGGCGGTCGGCTCGACCGCCGGACTCAACCTGCCCTCGCCCTGCCCAGTCCTGCGCCTCGCTCCGCCCAGCCCAATCGGCGCGGCTCCGGCCCGCCAGCCCGACTCCCGGCCACCGGCCCGGCCCGGCCCGATTCAGACCGGCTCGGCCCGACTCAACTCAGACCGGCTCAGCTCACCTCAGCTCGGCTCAACTCGACTCAGCTCCCCTCAGACCGCCGCTTCGCTCCTCCCGCCCCAATCGGCGCGACTCCGGCCCGTCAGCTCGACTCCTGGTCACGGCTGGGCCCAGCTCGTCTCGGCCCGACTCAGCTCCGCCCAGCCCGCCGCTTCGCTCCGCCAGCCCCAGGCAGCTCGACTCGGCCCGCCAACCCGACTCCTGGTCACCGGCCCGGCCCGGCG
>NZ_JBVKDT010000004.1:893004-986991 GCF_055633655.1 Amycolatopsis sp. NPDC114503
ACCCAGCCCAGCCCAGCCCAGCCCAGCCCAGCCCAGCCCAGCCCAGCCCAGCCCAGCCCAGCCCAGCCCAGCCCAGCCCAGCCCAGCCCAGCCCAGCCCAGAGAGCGTCGGCCCCGGCACCCAGATCCGCAACACCCCCGCGAAGCCCGCACCCCGAGCCGCGCCGCAGCCACCCCACCACCCCCAGCCGCCCCGGAGTCACCGAGCCAGAAAGCCGCATCGCAAGCGGCACAACCGAAACAGCACCGAACAGCCAACCTAATCAACCGCTCAACAGGTGTTACCAACTGCAGACACCCCCACTCGCCCCCCACCCCCGGAAAACCACGAAAAAAGCAATCCAAACCCCACCACCCAACGAAATCCGCAAAATCATTTCTGTATTGCACGTGCGAAAGCACCCCCCAATGCACGAGAAGTGTCCATTCAGGTGAAATCCCCGAAGCACAGCGCGATTGATCCACCGGCCCACTACCCTCAGGAATATTCCGGACACATTCCGTGCATCGCGGAATATTCCATTACCCGACCCGAAAACAAGAAAACGAGGGGTTGCAGTGGACACCTTCGACCCGCACGAGCACCGGCACGCGCTCCCGGCCCGGGCGCACCGCATCCCGGCGGCAGGACCGGGGGCGAAATTCCCCGACCACGCTTGGCGGAAACCCGCTGCGTGCGGGCCGAATTCCGGCAACTGCGTCGAGGTCAACCTGGCCGCCGACGGGCTCGTCGGGGTGCGGGACAGCAAGATCGACAGCTCCCCCGTGCTGGTCTTCGACCGCGGCGAGTGGGCCGAGT
Source organism: Amycolatopsis sp. NPDC114503 (assembly GCF_055633655.1). Lineage (NCBI taxonomy): Bacteria > Bacillati > Actinomycetota > Actinomycetes > Pseudonocardiales > Pseudonocardiaceae > Amycolatopsis > Amycolatopsis sp. NPDC114503. The sequence goes on from NZ_JBVKDT010000004.1 coordinate 893,803, forward strand.
TCGTCGCCGCGGTGCGGCGCGGGGAATTCGACGGCTGACCAGGCACGACGACAATCCCGCCCGGCCGAAACCGCCGTCCGGCCGCAGAGAACCTTGCGAAAAAGGCGCCGACCCGGCGAGCACCGCGCCGGGCCGGCGCATTATCATCGGAGGTTCTCACATCGGCCCCTGGACGAAATGACGGAGCCCCTGGTGACCTCGCCGATCCGGCAACCGCCGCCCTCCCTGCGGACCCAGCGTTCCCGGCTGGGGTCCCGGATCCTCAAGTGGCGCACCGAACGCGGGCTGACCCAGGTCGAGCTCGCCGACGGGATCGGCTGCAAGCAGCCCAAGATCCAGAAAATCGAATGCGGCAAGGCGGGCACCCGGCCCGACGACCTCGAGCGGATCGTCGAGGTCCTCGACATCCCGCCCGCCGAGGCCGACCAGCTGCGGGAACTCAACCAGGCCAACGATCCTTCCGCACGGCGCGCCGAGCGGAGGATGATCACGCCGCAGTGGTTCCGCGAGATCCTCGAACGGGAGCAAGCTGCCGCGGAGATCCTCAGCTGGACCGGAAACCGCATTCCGGGGCTGCTCCAATCGGAGTACTACATGCTCGCGCAATTCCAGGCGAGCCGCCAGGAGCGGGTCACCGACCGGGTCGCCGAACGCAAGGCGCGGCAACGGCTTTTCGACGCCTGCCCCGGCCCGCGGGCGATCTTCATGATGGAGTACAGCTGCATCGAGAAACTCGTCTACGGCACCAAGGCCAGCATCGCCACCGATCAGCTCGAGCACATGATCCGGATCGTCGAAACCCACCCGTTCGCCGAGGTCCGGATCCTCCCGCGCGACGCGGCCGCCTACCCGGACGAGGACTTCACCATCCTCCGCTTCGGCCACCCCGACCTGCCCGATTTCGCTTACCAGGAAAGCAAGGTCAAGCTGATCACCGTGCCGCAGGGCCAGGACGAGTTCGCCTCCTACGAGGAATCGTGGGAAGCCCAGCTCGCCGCCACCCTGTCGCGCGATCTGTCCCTGCAGTACCTCAAGGAATGGGCGAGCCGCTGCGCGCCGCCCGCCCGCTGACCGAAGTCCCGAACGAAAGGAACAGCCACCGGTGGCCGACGAACCCTTCCCGCCTCCCGGGGTCGATCTCGACCACCCGAGCGTCGCGCGGGTGTACGACTACTACCTCGGCGGCACCACGAACTGGACGATCGACCGGGACTTCGCCGACGAGGTGATCCGCGAATTCCCGCTGATCCGCCCGATCGCGAAGGCCAACCGGCTGTTCCTGCACCGGCTCGTGCGGCACCTCGTCAAGAAAGGCGTCCGCCAGTTCGTCGACATCGGCTCCGGCGTGCCGACGATGGGCCACGCGCACCAGGTCGCCGACGAGCTCGCGCCGGGCGAGAGCCGCGTCTGCTACGTCGACTACGAACCGGTCGCCGTCGCGCATTCGGAAACCCTGCTGCGCGAGACAGGCGACCTCGACCGGCACGCGGTGATCCACGCCGACATGCGCGACCCGAAGCGGCTGTGGGAGCAGATCGCCGCCACCGGCGTGATCGACGTCGAGAAGCCGCTCGCGCTGCTGCTGATCGCGGTGCTGCACGTCCAGCAGCCGCCCGCCGAGGACAGCGGAGGCACCGACGACCTCGGCCCGTCCATCGTCGCGCAGTACCGCGATCTCCTTGCCCCTGGCTCCTTTCTCGCGATCTCGCACATCACCGACCAGGGCGTTCCCGCCGACGTGGACGCCGGGCTGGTCGAGCTGAAGCAGCTCTACGACAGGTCGAGCAGCCCGGTGATCTGGCGGTCGCGCGAGGAGATCCAGGCGCTGTTCGGGCCGTTCGAGATGCTGGAACCGGGGCTCACCTGGACGCCGTCGTGGCATCCGGAGGAATCCGGCGAGGGCGCGCCGCAGGTCGAGTTCCTGACGCCGGCGCATTCGGTGATCCTGGCCGGAGCGGCGCGGAAGCCGTAAATCGCTCGCTTCGGGCAAGCGCCGCTGCGACCATCGACGCATGCGTACGAGCACCGTGGCGGACCGGATCCGCGAGGCCACCGTCGTGCTCGGGGACCGGACGGACTACGGCCGCTACCCTGACCCGACGGGCTGGTGGCGTGCGCCCGAACTGCTGCGGGAACTGGGGCCGGCGCTCGCCGGGTTGTTCGCCGACGAACGGCCGAATGTCGTGCTGGGCCCCGAATCCCGCGGGTCGCTGCTCGGGCCGCTGGTCGCGGTGGAACTCGGCGCGGGCTTCGTCGAGGTGCGCAAGAACCGGTACCCGGCCTGCGATTCGGACCGGTGGCTCCAGCGCACCTCGCCGCCGGACTACCAGGACCGCCACCTCCGGCTCGGCTTCAGCCGCCGTCTGCTGCAGGCAGGCGACCGCGCGCTGCTCGTCGACGACTGGATCGACACCGGCGGCCAAGCGTTCGCCGCGCAAGCGCTGGTCGCCGACGCCGGGGCGACGTGGATCGGGGTCGCGGTGATCGTCGACGGCCTCCGCCGCCACGAACCCCGTCGACAGCTCGGCGTGCGATCCCTTCTGCACTCCCGCGACTTCTGATCACCGGAACGCATCGGCGTTACGGCTGGCCCACGAAGCGAAGGACGTAGCCGGACGGCCCAGCACCTTCTCGACGTCGGGGCTGACTCGAAGCTCCTCCGGCGTGGGCTCGCCGAGGATGGCGAGCGTGCCGTCGGCGACCGGCTCCGGCATCAGCTGCAGCATCTGCTCCCGGGCCTGTTCGCGGTCGAGTTCGACGAATTCCAGTGGCTCGCCGAGCGCGGCGCCGAGGATCTCCGCACGCTGCCGCGGACTCGTCGCCTCCGGTCCGGTGAGGACATAAGTCCGACCCGCGTGACCGCGGCCGGTCAGCGCGGCAGCGGCGACTTCAGCGATGTCGAGCGGGTCCACGGCAGGGAGGGCGACGTCGCCGAACGGCGAGAAAACCTTGCGCTGCGCCCGAATCGACGGAATCCACGCGAAGGTGTTGGTCGTGAACCCGCCGGGACGAATGACCGTCCACTCCAGACCGGACGACCGGACCGTCTCCTCCAACGCGGCCAGCGGCGCGTGCGAAACCGCGCCGGGCCGAGTACCGGCGGCCTGTGACGACTGCAGGACAACCCTCTCGATTCCAGCGTCGACGGCCGTCTTCAGAACGGCTTCCCCATCGACGTGCGCTCCCGCGCCGGAGACCAGCAGAAACAGGGCGTCCGCCCCCTTCAGCGCCGGGACGAGGCTGTCCGCGTCAGCCAGATCCGCGACCATCGGGGTGACGCCGGGCAGCGAAGGCGGCGGGGACGTCACCCCGCGGGAAACGGCGGTCACGGCATGGCCGGATCCGGCGAGGGACTCGACAAGCAGGCGGCCGACGTTGCCCGTGGCACCAGTGACGACGATCATGACTTGCTCCTCAGCTAGGGGTCGAAAGCGACACCGCGAGGCTAAAAGCCGCCGTACAGTAGGTTCCCCAGGGAAAGTATTGGAGCCGCATGACCGCCGTCTCGGACACCGGGGCCGATCCGCTCGCCGCGTGCCGGATCAGCCCGGCCGTCGACCTGCTGTTCAGCCGGTGGACGACCCCGATCCTGTGGACGCTCAGCCAGTCCGGCCCGGTGCGCTTCGTCGAATTGGAACGGCGGCTCGGCGCGACCGGGAAGGTCCTCACGCAACGGCTCCGCCAGCTCGAGCGCGACGGTTTGGTGCAACGGCGCTACTACGCCGAGGTGCCGCCGCGCGTCGAGTACGAGATCACCGAACTCGGCCGGAGCCTGTCGCCGGTGTTCGCCGCGCTCGCCGAGTGGACTGACGAGCACCTGCCGGACGTGGAAAAGGCCCGCGAGGGGTACACCGGGCCGTTGCCTCGCTAGGGTTCTCGTGAGCGGCAATGCCGGTTAGAACCGGTGCCAACACTCACGAGCTAGCCCGCGAACTGCTCGTTCCCCAGCACGCCCAGCAGCTGGATCTTCTCGAACGCCTCGCTGCGCGGCGGCGCGGTCAGCACCAGCAACGCCTGCGACTGGTCCTCGGTGAACAGCACCTGGCAGTCCACCTCGATCTCCCCGAGCTGCGGATGCACGAGCACCTTGTGGTCCTCGAACCGTTTGGCCACTTGGTGTTCGTCCCACAGCCGCGCGAACTCGCGACTCTCGCGGGTCAACGCGCGCACCAGCTCTCCCGCGCGCGATCGCGGTCCCATCGACCCGTGCGCCACCCGGAGATTCGCCACCAGCGCCCGGCTCTGCCGGTCCCGGTCGTGCGCGGGATAGACCAGCCGTTCGTCCGGGATCGTGAACCACCGGTAGATCTCGCTGCGCGCCAGCCCGCTGTACTGCGACCGGTCGCCGTACAGCGCCTCGGCGAACCGGTTTTGCACCAGCACCTCGCCGAGGTTCGACAGGATGAGCGCGGGAGTGTCCGACAGCCGGTCGAGCACCCGCATCAGCGCCGGCGCGACGTGCGTCGCCGCCACGACCGGGGACGGCGCGGTGCGGCCCGCGAGGTGGAACAGGTAGTCCCGCTCGTCGTCGGTCAGCCGCAAAGCCCTGGCCAGCGCGGCCAGCATCTGCTCGCTCGGCTGCGGTCCGCGCTGCTGCTCCAGCCGGGTGTAATAGTCGGTGGACATTGCCGCGAGCGCCGCGACCTCCTCGCGCCGCAACCCGGTCGTCCGCCGCCGCGCGCCCGCGGGCAGCCCGACGTCCTCGGGCCGCAACCGTTCGCGGCGGCCGCGCAGGAAGACTGCCAGCTCAGCTCGATCCATGCGTCCAGTATCGACTCGGCCGGGCGCGCCAGCCAGGGATCGCCGATCCCCCGATATGCGGTCTCTGCCGCCGTCGCGCCGGCGCGCCGAAACTCAGTGGCATGAACATCACCGGAAACACCGTCTTCATCCCCGGCTCGACCAGCGGCATCGGCCTCGCCCTCGCTCGCGAGCTGCAAGCGAAGGGCAACACCGTCATCGTCGGCGGCCGGCGGGCCGAACTGCTCGCGCGGATCGCCGCCGACAACCCGGGTCTCGACACCGTGCAGATCGACACCACCGACCCGGCGAGCATCGAGGCCGCGGCCAAGGAGGTCCTCGCGAAGCATCCGGATCTCAACGTGCTCGTCCCGATGGCAGGCATCATGCGGGTCGAGGACTGGCATCGTCCCGAGTCCTTTGCAGACAGTGCCGAAGCGACCGTGACCACCAACGTCCTGGGCCCCATCCGGCTCATCGCCGCGTTCGTCGAGCACCTGCAGACCCGCCCGGACGCCACCATCCTCACCGTTTCGTCCGGCCTCGCCTTCGCGCCGCTGAAAGCCACGCCGAGCTACAACGCGTCCAAGGCCGCGATCCACATGCTCAGCGAATCGCTGCGGCTGCAGCTGGCCGACACCTCGGTGAAGGTCGTCGAACTGGTGCCGCCGTCCGTGCGCACCGCTCTTCTGCCCGGACAGGAGGAAAGCGAGTTCGCGATGCCGCTGGGCGCTTTCGTCAGCGAAGTCCTGGAGCTGCTCGAAACGCAGCCGGACGCCACCGAGATCCAGGTGGAGAACGTCAAATTCCTCCGCCACGGCGAAGTCCGCGGCGACTACCACCAGGTGGTGGCGACGCTCAACGCCGCGGACCCGCACGGGAAATGAGCTACGCCACGTACGTCGTCCTCCCCGCCACGATCGTCGCGGACACCGGCATCTCCCTCAGCTCCTTCGCGGACAGTCCACTCGGGTCAGCCGCCGTAAGCACCAGATCAGCCACGTCGCCGACCTGGACGCCGCGGCGGCCGCCCGAGGACGCCGCCAACGCGTCCGCGAGCGGGATGGCCTGCTCCGGATGCCACGGCTCTCGCTCGTCGTCAGTCCGGCCGACCGCGGCGGCGATCCCGTCCCACGGATCAAGCGGCGCGACCGGGGCGTCCGAGCCGAGTTCCAGCCGGGCCCCGGACTCCAGCAAGGCGCGATAGGCATACGCGCGATCAGTGCGGCCATGCCAGTGGCGGTCGGCGACGTCGCGGTCGTCGGGCTGGTGCGCGGGCTGGACACTCGCGACCAGCCCGAGCGCCGCGAACCTCGGCACGTCCTCGGGCCGCAGCAACTGAGCGTGCTCGATCCGGCCCGGACAGCCGATCTCAGCGAAGGCGTCCAGCGCGATGGTATTGGCGTGGTCGCCGATCGCGTGCACCGCCGGAGTCAGCCCGTGTTCGTGCGCGCGGCGCATCAACGGCACCAGTTCCTCCGGCGGCAGCTCCAGCAACCCCTTTTCGCCGGATCCCGGGTACGCCTCGTGGCAGTAGGCGGTGCGGGTGTTGAGCGAGCCGTCGACGAACAGCTTGAACGGGCCGACCGTGAGCAATCCTTCGCCCGCTTCGAGAACGTCGCCGGTCCGGTGTCCTTTTTGGATAGTCTCTTCCAGCAAATACCGTGCGATGACACAGGAAACCCTCGCCGCCGGTTTCGCTGTCGCTGCCCGGCGAGTCCAATCCGCGACCGTGTCCGCGTATTCGTAATCGACCACCGACGTCACGCCCCGTTTGGCCGCCGCAGCCAGCGCGTCCGCAACCCAGCCGTCCTGAACCTCGACGGGCGCGGACGGCAACGCGGCAGTGGCGCTCATGCAGTCGTTCTCGAGCAGGACGCCAGTCGGATGCTCCCGCCCGATGAGCTTCAACGCCGCCGGGCTGAGCCAGAGGGTATGCAGATCCGCGCTGAACAACGCCACCGCGCGGCCGGGGAGCGCCCGCTGCAGCAGATCCTTGTGCGGACGGTCCGGCCACAGCCCGTCCCGGAACCCGACTCCGACGACGAGTTCCCGCGCCGGAGCGTCGAGCAGCTTCTCCATCAGCAACTCGACCGCACCCACGGCGGACTTCGCCCCGTCCAGCGGGATGCGCCTGCGGAAACCCGCCCACTGGACCAGATGCGCGTGCGCGTCGACCAGTCCGGGCAGGAGCGTGCCGCCGTGCCCGTCGAGCACGCGCGCCGCGAACCCGGCCCCGGTGCCCGGTTCCTCGACGGCCGACACGACACCGTCGCGCACGCGCACGTCGGCGAGCGGACCCCGCAACCCGACCCGGACCCGGCGGAGGAGAAGATCGTCCATGCGCCCAGCCTGCCAGCCCGCGCCCGTTCGGGTGAAGCGGGAATTCCGGTGCGGGGGCGGACGTTGGAACGGGTATTCGGATTGCATGGCAGCCGTCGCCCGCCGAAGGGTCAGGGCCGGTAAGGAGCGCCGCCTTCACAAGCCGCGCAGGGTTCGACTCCCTCGGTTGCCACTTCTTCTTCGCTGAGCCGCAGGTGGGCTTTGTCAGCGTTCGACGCTGGATATCCCCGTTCTCGCCCTCCGGCAGCTGATCCGCGCCTCTTGGCGCACGGCTCACGCGATGGGCAAGTTCGGGGAACGCCGCCGATCACCGCCTCGGCCAGCACCAACACTTAGCCCTTGCGCTAACTATCCTCCACCCGCAATACTTAGCCTCATGGCTCAGTATTCGACCACCCTCGACGGGGTCTTCGCCGCCCTCGCCGATCCGACCCGGAGAGCCGTCGTCAGGCGGCTCGGGCGGGGCCCGGCAAGCGTGGGCGACCTCGCGGGCGAGGCGCCGATGACGTTGCCCTCCTTCATGAAGCACGTGCGGATGCTCGAATCGCACGGGCTGATCCGCACCGTGAAGTCCGGGCGGGTGCGGACGTGCGAGCTCAATCGCGAGCGGTTCGCGCTCGTCGAGGACTGGCTCGCCGAGCAGCGGCGCGTCTGGGCCGGGCGCACCGACCGGCTCGAGCAGTTCGTCACCAGTCAGGAGGACCAGCCGTGAACCCCGACCTCGATCTTTCCCTCGACCGCGTCATCCGCGCGCCCCGCAAGCGCGTTTGGGACGCCTGGACCGACCCGGCCAGCCTCGCCCGGTGGTGGATTCCCGCGCCGCTGCGGTGTCGCGTCGACGAATTGGACGTGCGCGCTGGGGGTGCGTTCGTCACGAGGATGAGCGAGGACGGCACCGCTTTCGTCCCGCATCTCGACGCGTGTTTCCTCGTCGTCGAAGACTATGAGCGGATCGTTTTCACGAATGCGCTCGACAGCGGCTGGCGACCAGCAACGCCCCAGCCGGTCGCGATGACGGCGGAGGTCGTGCTTCGCGACCATCCGGACGGCACGGATTATCGCGTCGTTGTCCGGCACGGGGATCCGGCGGCCCGGGAACGGCACGCTGATCTCGGATTCGCTGACGGGTGGGGCACTGTCACCGCCCAGCTCGCGCGAATCGCGGAAAGCGGTTCCTGACGCGGGCGACGATCACGGCGTTCGTCGCTCTCGAGGGCGTCAGGCAAGGGCCTGGATCGTCCACAGAGGACACCAGCGACGGGTTCGGCCGCGGCGGCTGGACACCGTCGGCGCATCCAGTGTCGGCGACTACGACGCCTTCCACGAACCTGGCTTCATGAAAGCCGCGCGGCCGAAACCATCGCGCGGTAGACGTCGGTGTTGTCCAGCGTTCCGCCGAATCGGTCCGAGCCGGGGCCGGTCGCGGTGACCGGGGTCGGCACGCCGCTGTGGTCGCCGGTCGTCCAGTCGACGGTCAGCGAAAGTTTGGTGCCGGGAACGGGAAACGGACCGTCCTCATTGCCTTCGGGGGCGCCGTCGGTGTCCTCAATGGCCAGTCCGCCGGTCTCGTGGTCGCCGCCGATGATCACCAGGGTGTCCGGGTGCGTGCGGGTGAAGCGAAGCACCTCGGCGACGGCCGCGTCGAGCGCTCGGCCGGCGTCGAGCACGCCGTGGGCATTGTTTTCGTGGGACATTCCGTCGATGCCTTCTTCTTCCAGGAACAGGAAGAAACCGCGCGGGTTGGCGGAAAGCGTGTCGAGTGCCTTCTTCGCCATCACCGGCAGTGCGACCTTCGGCTGGTACGCGCCCTTGCCGTCCGGACCGTAGTCGACCATGTCCTCGTTCGCGAACAGCCCGAGCAGCCGCGGCGCGCGGGCGGCGGCGAGTTCGCCGGCGTTGCGCACGTAGGTGTAGCCGGAGCGCTTCGCCTGTTCGATGAGATTGCCGTGCGTGCTGCGGCTTTCCTCGCCCGGCTTGTCCGGCCACGCGCCCGGATCGCCCTTCGGCAGCCACCAGTCCTCGCCGCCGCCGAGGAGGACTTCCGGGCGGCTTTCGGTGATGTACTGCTTGGCGATGTCGCTCTGCAGATCCCGCGACGGCACGTGCGACGCGAACGCGGCCGGCGACGCGCCGGTGATCTGCGCGGTCGTGACCAGACCGGTCGACTTTCCGGCGCGTTTCGCCTGCTCGAGCACAGTGAGCAGACGACGGCCCCGCGCGTCTTGGCCGACCGCGCCGTTGCGCGTCTTGTGCCCGGTGGCCAGCGCGGTCGCCGCCGCGGCCGAGTCGGTGACGAGTTCTTCCGGGTCGTCGGGGTCGGTGTGCACCATGCCGGCGACCGGGAGCCGGTTCATGACCAGGTCGCCCGCGCGGCCGGTCGTCGCCAGCCGGATGAACTCCCGCTGCGCCGCGCCCATGCCGTCGCCCTGGATGTAGACGATGTTGCGCGCCTGGGGATACCGGCCGCCGAAGTCCGAGGCGGGACCGTCCCCGGCCATCGCGACCGCGGGCACCGCTCCGGCCACCGCGAGCACGGCCGCGGTGAGCACCATCGTCTTGCGCATCCGGATTCTCCTTTAGTTAGGAAGCTTTCCTAACATTTTTCGGGGAGCCGCCGCGAGAGGGTCACCTGAATGGACGTGTCCGCCGAGGGTGAACAGCACCCCGCCGGGACCCGGTGCTCATTACGTTGGTTCCCATGGAGACCGTCACGACACGCACCGTCGAGTACCAGGCCGACGGCCTCACCATGGTCGGGCGCCTCGCGCTCCCCGCGGGCACCGGCCCTCGGCCCGCGGTCCTGATCGGGCCCGAAGGCACCGGCCTCAACGACTTTCAGCGCGCACGAGCCGACGCACTGGCCGAACTGGGCTACGTCGCCCTGGCCTTCGACATCCACGGCGGCCGCTGGTTCACCGATCCCGACGAGATGCTGGCCCGCTGCCTGCCGCTGCTCGACGACCCCGACCGGATGCGCGACATCGGCGGCGCGGCGCTCGACGTGCTGCTCGCCGAACCGCGCACCGACCCGAGCCGGATCGCCGGGATCGGCTACGGCACCGGCGGCGCGATCGTGCTGGAACTCGGGCGCGCGGGCGTCGATCTGCGCGCGATCGGCACGGTCAACGGACTGGTCACCGGACGGCCGGGCGAGGCCGCGAACATTCGCTGCCCGGTGTGGGCGGGCGTCGGTTCGGAGGACCCGATCATGGCGCCAGCGCAACGGGACGCGTTCGCCGCCGAGATGCAGGCCGCGGGCGTCGATTGGCAGCTCACGGTCTACGGCGGTGCCCTGCACGCCTTCCACCACCCGCCGATCGGCCCGGAGCAGAGGCTCGTCCCCGGCGTCGGCTATCACGCACGGCATGCCGAGCGGGCCTGGCGCGACGTCGTGACCCTGCTTGCCGAAAACCTGGGCTAGCGGGCGAGGAACGGCCCCGGGTCAGCCAGGACCTGATGGATCGTCCGACCTGCCGCGCCCAGCGTCGCGGCGGAATCGCCGAGGGCGGACGGGCTCAGCACCGGCACCGAACCACGCAGGCCGGTCAATCGCGCCCGCAGCACCGCCTCCACAGCGGGGGCCAGCCACGGAAACAGCGGTCCGAACACCCCGCCGAGCACTACGCGATCCACGTCCACCAGATTGACCGCCGACGCCAACGCTAGCCCCAAAGCCTCCCCCGCCGCCGCGACCGCGGACAGCGCCGCGTCGTCGCCCGCGCTCAACGCGTCGGCGAGAGCGTCCACTGTGGATACTCCAGCCGCGGTCAGCATCGCTTCCTGCCCGGCGTAAGTCTCCAAACAGCCGACCGCGCCGCAGCGACAGGACGGGCCGGACGGGGAAACGAGCACGTGCCCCAGCTCCCCGCCCGTGCCGCGGAACAATCCGGAGCCCACCACCAAGCCCGCGCCGATGCCGATCTCACCGGACACATAAAGGAAATCCGCCGCCCCGGCACCGAACCACAGCTCGCCCAGCGCACCGAGATTCGCCTCGTTGTCGACCGAAACCGGGACCGGCATCTCCAACGAAACAGGAACGTTCCGCCAACCCAGGTTCGGCGCGCTCAGCACCACGCCGTCCCGCACCGGACCCGACACGGCCAGCACTGCCCCAGCGACCGTCAACCCCAGCTCACGCGCCTCCGCCAACTCCGCGGAAGCCAGCTCCCGCACCGCCTCCAGCACAGTTTCCGCCGGCACCGCACGGTTGTCCCGCTCGATCCGGACAGACCGACGGACCGCGCCAGTCAGGTCCAGAACACACGCGGCGAGATAGTCCACATTGGCCTCAAGCCCCAGCGACGCGATCCGTGCCCCGCTCAGCGACACCTCGACACCGGGCCGGCCGCGTTCCCCCGCGCGCACCGCCGCGGTCTCGGCCAGGAAGCCCGCGTTCGCCAGCGAGCCGACCAAAGTGGACACCGTCGACTTCGTCAGCCCGGTCAGCTCCGCCAGCGCGGCGCGGGTCAGCGGACCGCCCCGGCTGATCTCGCCGAGCACCAGCTCGAGGTTCCGCGCACGCATCGCGTCGTGCCGAACCGGCTCCATCGCAACCTCCGCTCTTGACGGCCGGGGCGGCCGCGGCGCAGTATTTAGTCTACATCGTGAACTAAATGAAGGGACGGGCATGGCCGACTACGCCCCCGCGCCGGAAGACAAATTCTCGTTCGGGTTGTGGACCGTCGGCTGGGCCGCGGCCGACCCGTTCGGCGTCGCCACCCGGCCGCCGCTCGACCCGGTCGAGAGCGTGCGCCGGCTGGCCGGCCTCGGCGCGTACGGCGTCACCTTCCACGACGACGACCTCCTCGCCACCGAGCCGGACCGCGACGTCGCGATCGGCAAGTTCAAGCAGGCGCTGGCGGAAACCGGGCTGCGCGTGCCGATGGCGACGACGAACCTGTTCAGCCACCCGGTCTTCAAGGACGGCGGCCTGACCAGCAACGACCGCGACATCCGGCGGTACGCGCTCACCAAGGTCCGGCGCAATCTCGACCTCGCCGCGGAACTCGGCGCGCAAACCTACGTCCTGTGGGGCGGTCGCGAGGGCGCGGAATCCGACGCGGCGAAGGACGTCCGCGCCGCGCTCGCCCGGTACAAGGAAGGCCTGGACGTCCTCGCCGACTACGCCGTCTCGCAGGGCTACGACCTTCGCTTCGCCCTGGAGCCGAAGCCGAACGAACCGCGCGGCGACATCCTCCTGCCGACGATCGGCCACGCGCTCGGCTTCATCTCGCAGCTGGACCGGCCCGAACTGTTCGGGCTCAATCCGGAGGTCGGCCACGAGCAGATGGCCGGGCTGAACTTCGTGCACGGCGTCGCGCAGGCGCTGTGGCAGGGCAAGCTGTTCCACATCGACCTCAACGGCCAGCACGGCCCGAAGTACGACCAGGACCTGATCTTCGGCCACGGCGATCTCACCAGTGCGTTCTTCCTGGTCGACCTCCTGGAGCACGGCGGCTACGACGGCCCGCGCCACTTCGACTACAAACCGCTCCGCACCGAGGATCCCGAGGACGTCTGGGTTTCCGCGGCGGCGAACATGCGCACGTACCTGATCCTGCGCGAGAAAGCCCGCGCATTCCGAGCCGATCCGGAAGTCGCCGAAGCGCTTGCCGCGTCGCGAGTTCCGGAACTGGCCACGCCGACGTTGTCCGAGGGCGAAACGCTGGACGATCTCGCTGCCGACGAGTTCGACGTCGAGGCGGCCGGCCGGCGCGGCTACCACTTCACCCGGCTCAACCAGCTCGCGCTGGAGCACCTGCTGGGCGTCCGGTAAATCAGGCGACGCGGGCGGCGGCGGTGTTTTACCGTTGCGGGCAACACGTTGACGGAGACGAGTAGCGCAGGGCACCGCGAGGGACAGAGAGCTGCCGCCGGTGAGAAGGCAGCGTCGCGGCCCAGCGCGAAGACACTCCTGAGTGCGGGGAGGAAATGCCCCGCCGGCCCGGCCGCCGTCACCCGGCCAGAACGAGGCCGCCCATTCGGCGGCGAAGGTGCGGTGGCACCGCGAGTGTCCCTTCTCGCCCGCACCCCCAAGGGGTCGCCGAGTGCGCTCAGGAGAAGGAATGAGTACCCGCACCCCGGTGGCCTGCCTGCGTGACCGCGTGGGCTCCACCGCAACGATCGCCGGCTGGGTGCACCGCCGGCGAGTGCTGAAATCCGTGGCGTTCCTCGTCATTCGCGACCGGTCCGGGACCGCGCAGGCGGTTTTCGCCGAGCCGCCGGACGTCGCCGAGGAGACCGTCGTACGGCTCACCGGGCAGGTGGTCGCCAATCCGCAGGCACCGCACGGGGTTGAGTTGCGGGAGCCCGCGGTGGAGGTGTTGTCCGCGCCGGAGAAACGGCCGCCGTTCGATCTGTATCGGCCTGAGGTGGCCGCTGGTTTGCCTGTGGTGCTGGACAATGCGGCAGTCGCGTTGCGGCATCCGTTGCTGCGCAGGCGGTTTGAGGTGGCTGCGGCCAGCGTCGCGGCGTTTCGGCGAGCGTTGGACGGTCAGGGGTTCATTGAGATTCATACGCCGAAGATCGTTGCTACCGCGACGGAATCCGGGGCGAATGTGTTTCAGCTGGACTACTTCGGACGTCCGGCTTATCTCGCCCAGTCGCCGCAGTTTTTCAAGCAGGCCATGGTCGGGGTGTTCGAGCGGGTGTACGAGGCGGGACCGGTTTTCCGGGCCGAGCCGCATGACACCGCCCGGCATCTGGCTCAGTACACGAGTCTCGACGCGGAACTCGGCTTCATCTCCGACCATCGCGACGTGATGGCAGTGCTGCGCGACGTCGTAGCGGAGATGGCCGCTGCGGCCGGACCGGACGCGCCGATGGTGCCGGAAGAGATTCCGTCGATCGATTTCGCCGCGGCACAAGAACTTCTGGCCCGGCACACCGGCGAGGACCCACGCGGTGAACCGGACCTCGCGCCCGCGCACGAACGATGGCTGTGCGCATGGGCCGAACGGGAGCACGGGTCGGAATTCCTGTTCGTGACCGGATACCCGATGGCGAAACGGCCGTTCTACACCCACCCGGACCCAGCGAACCCGGTCCGATCGAACAGTTTCGACCTGCTGTTCCGCGGCCTGGAGCTGGTGACCGGCGGCCAGCGGCTGCACCGGTACGCGGACTACCTGGCCGTGCTCGGCGAGTCGGCGGAGCAGTACTCCGACTACCTCGACGCGTTCGCGTACGGCATGCCGCCGCACGGCGGGTTCGCGATCGGGCTGGAGCGGTGGGTCGCGCGAGTGCTGGGCGTGGCCAACGTGCGCGGGGCGACGCTCTTCCCGCGCGACCTGCACCGGCTGCGGCCCTAAAGAGTCGGTGAAGGTCCCCTTGGAGGAATCAGATTCCCCCAAGGGGACCTGTCACTTGGCAGCGAAAGTGAGCGAGCCCAGCGCGGTCACCAGCGGTGCCAGCTCAGGCAGCTCCTCCGCCTCGGCGAGCGCGGCGGAAAGAGCCGTGTCGTGCGTCGGGCGGGCGGCGGCCAGCAGCTTCTGCCCGGACGGGGTGACCTCGGTGTAGATCCCGCGCCGGTCGTCCTGGCACAGGTACCGCGACAGCAGGCCGCGCTCCTCCAGCCGCGTGACCAGGCGGGTCGTCGCGGACTGGCTCAGCACCACCGCGTTGGCCAGCTGGCTCATCCGCAGGTGGAAGCCGTCCTGGCGGCCGAGCACGTCGAGCACCGTGTACTCGCTCACCGACAGCTCGTGCTCGCTTTCCAGCGCGCGGTTCAGCCGGTCTTCGATCCGCGCGTGCAGCGCCGCCAGCGTCCGCCAGCCTTGCGCGCGCGCCTCGACGGCGTCGTCCGACACCGACATGGTGCACCTCCTCCAGGCGGCCCAGGTTGCGGGCGGCCGCGGCCCGGGCGCGTGCCCGTCTCGATGTAGCTGCAAGTATTGCGCGCGCCGGTAGTACCCGGGTGCCACTGTACTCGCGGAACGTCAGGAGGGTCGCCGCAGAACATCGGCCGCACCGACCGGGAGGTCAAGATGCTGTCCGGAGCACGGCTGAGCAGGCACTACACGCCGCGCGTGACCTCGTCGGCCGTCCCCGGCCCCGCCACCGGCTTTTGCCCTCGCCCTCCGGCGAGTAAGTTGTCCCCGCTACCCGGGGGAAAGGTGATCGGCGAATGACCGGCGCTGGCGATTCGGACGCGGGCACGACCGCGAGACGGTTCGCGCTGGGCCGCTACGGGCCCGCGCCGCTGGTCCTGGCCGGCCGGTACGAGGTGGGCGAGCGGATCGGCGAAGGCGCGACGGCCTCCGTGCACCAGGCCGAGGACCGCGAAACCGGAGCCGCGGTCGCGGTGAAGCTCTTCCACGCCGGAGCGGTCGAACTGGGCCGCAACCGCCGGGACCAGGAGATCGCGGCGCTGCGCGCGGTCCGGCATCCGGGGCTGGTCGGGTTTGTCGACGCGGGGGTCGACGAGGGGCACGCGTACCTCGTCATGGACTGCGTGCACGGGCCCAACCTGTCCGAATGGCTGCGCTCCGGACCGCTGCCCGCCGACCAGGTCGTGGAACTGGGCGCACAGCTGGCCGAGGCGCTCGCCCACGTGCACGCGCACGAGGTGACGCACCGGGATCTCAAGCCCGCCAACATCCTCATGTCCGGCGACGGCCCGCGGATCGCCGACTTCGGCGTCGCGCGCATCGTGGACGCGACCCGCGTGACCGACACCGGCGCGGTCGTCGGGACGGCGGCCTACCTCTCGCCGGAGCAGGTGCTCGGCGAGCACCCGGGCCCGGCCTCGGACGTCTACGCGCTGGGGCTCGTTCTCCTGGAATGCCTCACCGGCGTCCGCGAATACCCGGGCACGGCGGCGGAAACCGCGGTGGTGCGGCTGCATCGGGCGCCGCGAGTGCCGTCGGGCACGCCGGAACCGCTGGCGAGAACACTCCGCGCGATGACGATGCGCGTCCCCGAGGAAAGACCGTCCGCGGCGGCGGTGGCACGCGCGTTGCGCGGTACGGAAGCGTTGCGGCTCCCGATCAAAACGCGGCTCGCGGTGTTCTGCCGCCGCCACCAGGTGTCCCGGCGGCGCGCCGTGCTCGCCGCGGGCCTGCCGGTGGTGCTGGTCGCGGCGGGGACCTTGCTGCTGGCGACCCCGCTCCGTCCGGGCACCGGGTCCGCGCCCGGCCCCGAACCGGCTCAGGTTCCGGTTTCCCCGTCCTCTTCCGCTCCGTCCGATTCACCGGATTCCGCTCCCCGCCATTCGCCGTCCGCGCCGCCGGGCCGTTCGACGCAAGCGGAGCAGCCCGCGCAAACGACGACGCCGCCCGGCACGGCGGCCGGGACCATGCCCGCGCTGCCCAGCCGGACGAGCCAGCCCAGTCAGGCGAGCCAGCCCGGCCGGACCCCGCCGAGAACCCCGCCGGGACAGACAAAACAGCCCCGGGACCCCCGCACCGGCCCGCCGAGCGGGAAGACTCCACATTAGACAGACCGGCCACCCGGTCGGCTGACGCGGCGCAATTCGGTGGCGAAGTCGTCTCCGGCGCGCGATCCTGAGGGCGAGCGGGGAGGTGGAGGCGATGACCGCGCACGCACGCCGGTTCGGGCGGCAGTGCCGAGAACACTTCGAGCACCCGGCAACCGCCCGCGCGACCGAGCCGAAGCAGGACGTCGAGACTGCTCCGGCGCCGGAGCGGGCGGCGAAGGCCGAACCGAAGCCGGAAGTCCAGCCCGGAAAGTGAATTTTCCGTGCCGGGCAAGGAAAGCCTGAGCTACTCCGCGCGCGGCGCGGCCTCGATCGCCAGCACCGCGATGTCGTCGTGGCCGGAATTCCCGAGCCACGCCCGCACCGCCTCGCGCAGCCGGCGCACGACTTCCCGCGCCGGCTGCCCGACGCAATCCTCCAGCACCGTGTAGAGCCGTTCGTCGCCGAACAGTTCGGTGGATTCCGTGCGGTTGCGGGCTTCGGTGACGCCGTCGGTGTAGAGCAGGCAGACGTCGCCCTCGTCCAGGTGCGTCGTCGCCTCCGCGAAGCGGGCCTGCGGCGACACGCCGACCAGGGTGCCGGGCACGCTGATCTCCTCGACCCCTCCCCCGCGCCGCAGCACGAGCGGGGCGGGATGGCCGCCGGAGGCGAGCGTGACGTCGAGCCCGGACTCCGCGGCCGCGACCGAACCGAGCACGAGCGTCGCGAACCGGTTGCTGCCGCCGGAGATCAAGAGTTCGTTGAGCAGCCGCAGCATCGTGCGGCCGTCGCGTTCGACGAGGTGCAGCGCGGCCAGCGAATGCCGCACCCGGCCGGTCAGCGCGGCCGCCTCGGCTCCCTTGCCGCAGATGTCGCCGACGACCACGAACGCACTGCCGTCGTCGCGGGAAAGGACGTCGTAGAAATCGCCGCCGACCCCCAGCACTCCGCCTGCCGGCTCGTACCACAGCTCGAAATTCGCGCCGTCGACCTGCGCGGGCGGCGTCGGCAGCAACGTCGATTCAAGCCCGCGAGTGGCTTCCTCCTGGCTCGCGTAGCGCTGCGCGTTGGCCAGCGCCGTGCCGGCCGCGTCCGCGAACGCCTCGACCGCCTGGCCCTGCGACACCCCGAACGCGGGCTCGCCGCGCCTGCCGAGCAGCACCGCTCCGGCCATGCCGGAGCCGAACGAGACCACCGAAACCTCAAGATGGCCCTCGAACGGCTCGGCGACCGCCGCGGGCAACGCCGCGACCTCCGTCGCCGGCACCGCTCGGACCTCGGGCCGGGCGACGTCGGTGACCGCGTCGGACACCACCGGCGCGAGCTGCGCCGGCACCCGCCGGATCCGGCCGTGGCCCGCCGCGCCGTGCTCGGTGCAGCTCCACCACTCCCAGCGGCCGCGGGTCGTCGGCAGCAGCACGAAGGCGCAATCGCCCAAAGCGGACGCCGCCAGCTCCGCGATCACCCGCGCCGTGCCGTGCCGTCCGCGCGCGAGCGCCAGCTTCGGGCCGGCCTCGGCGAGGAACTCTTCGGGACGGCGGCGGCCGTCGTCGACCACGGTCCAGGCACGCCAGCCGCCGGGAAGCACCCGGATCTTGGCCGGCCGGTGGCCGACCTTGCCGGTGGTCTCGGTCACGCCGACGAGCTCGGCGGGGCCGAGCCGCTCGGCGGCGGCGTTCGCCCAGCGCAGCGCGCCTTCGGGGTCCTGCAGGAACACCGGCTCCCGCACGTCGTCGAGCACCGAGCGCCAGAATCCGGCGTGCCCGGGCAGCTCGGCGCCGGGTGGCAGGGCCGACGCCGGAGCGGGCCGTGACACCATGCACGAACCTCCTGCCTCCGGGTCGACCTGACGGTCCTGGTCCTTCCAGGTTGGCACAGTGTGCGCGGGCGGACTGGGTCGAAGTGTAGGGCGAACCATGGCACGCTGGGTCGACGACCATGGCTGGCACACGCGTGGTGGGAAGGTCGGCAAAGATGACAACGACTTCCGGGAGCCCCCGGAACTCCGGGGCCCAGGAACCGGAACTCGTCCCGGCGAGCGAGGTCGCGGCGCTGGAGCGGCTGCTCGGCGCCGTCCACGACCTCGGGGACGGCAACTTCCGGCGGCGGTTCGTCGCGCACGGGGACGGGATCACCGCCCGGCTCGCGTCGGCGTTCAACGACATCGCCGAACGCAACCAGCGGCTCGTGACCGAACTCATGCGCGTGCGCGGCGAGGTGGGCCAGGAGGGCAAGCTCACCGAACGCGTGCGCACCGAGATCGGCCCCGGCGGCTGGGCCACCGCGGTCGAGACGGTCAACGGGCTGATCGAGGACGTCAGCCGTCCGGTCGTGGAGCTGGACCGGGTGCTCGGCGCGGTCGCCGAGGGCGATCTGTCGCAGCCGATGGCGCTGCAGCTGGACGGCCGTCCGCTGCGCGGGCAGTACGCCGAGCTGGCGAAGACCGTGAACGGGCTCAACGCGCAGCTGTCGCGGTTCGCCGCCGAGGTGATCCGGCTGTCGCGCGAGATCGCCGGCGAGGGCCGGCTCGGCGGCCAGGCCGAGGTCCCCGGCGTGGCCGGGACCTGGCGCGACCTCACCGACTCGGTCAACTTCCTCGCCGACAACCTCACCGAGCAGGTCCGGAACATCGCCTCGGTCACCACCGCGGTGGCCCGCGGCGACCTGACGCAGAAGATCAACGTCGACGCCCGGGGCGAGATCCTCGAGCTCAAGAACACCATCAACACGATGGTCGACCAGCTCTCGTCCTTCGCCGACGAGGTCACCCGGGTGTCGCGCGAGGTCGGTTCCGAAGGACGCCTCGGCGGCCAGGCGCGCGTGCCGGGCGTCGCGGGCACCTGGCGCGACCTCACCGACTCGGTGAACCTGATGGCGGACAACCTGACCGACCAGGTCCGCAACATCGCGCAGGTCGCCACGGCGGTCGCGGCGGGCGACCTGACGAAGAAGATCGACGTCGACGCGCGGGGCGAGATCCTGCAGCTCAAGACGACGCTGAACACGATGGTCGACCAGCTCTCGTCCTTCGCCGACGAGGTCACCCGGGTCGCCCGCGAGGTCGGCAGCGACGGCCGCCTCGGCGGTCAGGCGGAGGTCCCCGGCGCGGCGGGCACGTGGCGCGGCTTGACCGACTCGGTCAACCAGATGGCCGACAACCTGACCGACCAGGTCCGGAACATCTCGCACGTGACCACCGCGGTCGCGAAGGGCGACCTGACGCAGAAGATCACGGTGGACGCCCGGGGCGAGATCCTCGAGCTCAAGACCACGATGAACACGATGGTCGACCAGCTCTCGTCCTTCGCCGACGAGGTCACCCGAGTCGCCCGCGAAGTGGGTACGGAAGGGCAGCTGGGCGGCCAGGCCACCGTGCCCGGGGTCGCCGGCATCTGGCGCGACCTGACCGGCTCGGTGAACTTCATGGCCAACAACCTCACCGCGCAGGTCCGCAACATCGCGCAGGTCGCGACGGCGGTGGCGCGCGGCGACCTGACTAAGAAGATCGCGGTCGACGCGCGCGGCGAGATCCTCGAGCTGAAGACGACGCTGAACACGATGGTCGACCAGCTCTCGTCCTTCGCCGACGAGGTCACCCGGGTGTCGCGAGAGGTTGGCACGGAAGGAAAACTCGGCGGTCAGGCGACTGTGCCGGGGGTGGCGGGGACCTGGAAGGACCTCACCGACAACGTCAACTTCATGGCCAACAACCTCACCGACCAGGTGCGGAACATCTCCCAGGTCACCTCCGCCGTGGCGCGCGGCGACCTGACGCAGAAGATCACCGTCGACGCGCGCGGCGAGATCTTGGAACTCAAGAACATCCTGAACACGATGGTCGACCAGCTGTCCGCCTTCGCGGACGAGGTCACCCGGGTCGCGCGCGAGGTCGGCACCGAGGGCCGCCTCGGCGGTCAGGCACGGGTCCCCGGCGTCGCGGGGATCTGGAAAGACCTCACCGACAACGTGAACGTCATGGCCGACAACCTCACCGTGCAGGTGCGGAGCATCGCCACGATGGCGAGCGCGGTGGCGAACGGCGACCTGTCGAAGAAGATCTCCATCGACGCGGCGGGCGAGGTCGCGGCGCTGGCCGGGACGCTGAACGACATGGTCGAGACGCTGCGCGCGTTCGCCGACGAGGTCACCCGCGTCGCCCGCGAGGTCGGCACGGAAGGCATCCTCGGCGGTCAGGCACGGGTGCCCGGTGTGGCCGGAACCTGGAAGGACCTGACCGAGAACGTCAACTTCATGGCGCACAACCTGACCAGCCAGGTCCGGAACATCTCGCAGGTCACCACGGCGGTCGCGCGCGGCGACCTGTCGCGCAAGATCGACGTCGACGCCCGGGGCGAGATCCTCGAGCTGAAGACCACGATGAACACGATGGTCGACCAGCTGTCCGCGTTCGCGGCGGAGGTCACCCGTGTCGCCCGGGAGGTCGGCACCGAGGGCAAGCTGGGCGGTCAGGCCGAGGTCGAGGGCGTGTCCGGCACGTGGAAGCGGCTGACCGAGAGCGTGAACCAGCTGGCGGGCAACCTGACCACGCAGGTCCGCGCGATCGGCCAGGTCGCGACGGCGGTGACCGCGGGCGATCTGACCCGGCACATCACCGTGGACGCGTCCGGCGAGCTGGCGGACCTCAAGGACAACATCAACCAGATGATCGCGAACCTCAAGGAGACCACCTCCGCGAACCGCGAACAGGACTGGCTGAAGACGAACCTGGCGCGGCTGTCCGGGCGGATGCAGGGCCACCGCGACCTCGCGTCGGTGGCGACGCTGATCCTGTCGGAGCTGGCCCCGCTGGTGAGCGCGCAGCAGGGCGCGTTCTTCATCGCGCACGACGAAGAGGACGCGGGCGACCCGGACAAGCTGCTCGACTGCATCGCCGCCTACGGCCTCGCCCAGGCCCGCACCGGGCTGCGGTTCCGGCTCGGCGAATCGCTGATCGGCCAGGCCGCGGTGGACCGGCGGACGATACTGGTCAACGGCGCTCCCCCGGAGTACGCGCTGGTGTCGTCCGGGCTCGGCTCGGCCCCGCCGGTGAACGTGATCGTGCTGCCGGTGCTGTTCCAGGGCGAGGTGCTCGGCGTGCTGGAACTGGCGTCGGTCAACGAGTTCTCCGCGGTGCACCTGGATCTGCTGGAGCAGCTGCGGCACACGATCGGCGTCAACGTGAACACGATCCTGTCGAACTCGCGCACCGAGGCGCTGCTGACCGAATCGCAGCGGCTGGCCCAGGAACTGCGCGCACGGTCCGAGCAGCTGCAGGCCCAGCAGGGCGAACTGCGCCGCTCGAACACCGAACTGGCCGAGAAGGCGGCGCTGCTGGCCCAGCAGAACCGCGACATCGAGGTCAAGAACATCGAGATCGAGCAGGCCCGGCAAGAGCTCGAGGAGCGGGCCGGGCAGCTGACGGTCGCGTCGCAGTACAAGAACGAGTTCATGGCGAACATGTCGCACGAGCTGCGAACTCCGCTCAACAGTGCGCTGATCCTGGCGAAACTGCTGTCGGAGAATCCCGAGGGCAACCTCACGGAGAAGCAGATCCAGTTCGCGAAGACGATCTGGGCGGCGGGCAGCGACCTGCAGCAGCTGATCAACGACATCCTCGACTTGGCGAAGGTCGAGGCCGGAAAGCTGGACCTGCAGATGTCCGACGTGACGCTGCCGGAACTGGTCAACTACGTCGAATCGCTGTGCCGCCCGCTGACCGCGGACAAGGGCCTGGAGTTCGCGGTCATGATCGACCCGCCGGTGCCGGGCAGCGTGCACACCGACGAACACCGCCTCCAGCAGGTGCTCCGGAACCTCCTGTCGAACGCCGCGAAGTTCACCGACGAGGGCGGCGTGCGCCTGCACATCCGGATGGCGGACCCCGAGGAGGTCGAGCAAGAGTCGCTGCGCTCGGCGGCCGGAATCATCGCGTTCGGCGTCGAAGACACCGGCATCGGCATTCCCGAGGAGAAGCTGGAAGTCATCTTCGACGCCTTCCGCCAGGCGGACGGGACCACCAGCCGCAAATACGGCGGGACGGGCCTGGGCCTGTCGATCAGCCAGCAGCTGACTGAACTGCTGAGCGGCGAACTGCGCGTCAGCAGCGTCCCCGGCCGAGGCAGCACCTTCACGCTGTACCTGCCGGTCGGCGCCGCGAACCTGATCGCCCCCACGACGCCTGTGCGGCCCACCCCCAAGCTGCCGGTCCTGCCGAGCACCATCACGGTGGCAGAGCCGAATAGCGCCCCGAAACGCTTCAACGGCGAAAAGGTCCTGATCGTCGACGACGACCTGCGCAACGTCTTCGCCCTCGCGGCGGTCCTGGAGCAAGCGGGCCTGGAAGTCATCTACGCAGATACTGGTGTGGCCGGAATCCGGGCCCTGGAACGCCACGAGGACACCGCACTGGTGCTGATGGACGTCATGATGCCGGAACTGGACGGCAACGCGACCATCGCGGCAATCCGAGCCGAAGCGGCCCACGAAGACCTGCCTGTGATCGCTGTCACAGCGAAGGCGACGGAGGAAGACCGCGAACGAACCCTGGCCTCGGGAGCGGACGACTACATCACGAAGCCGGTGGACACCGATCTGCTGCTGGACGTGATCGCCGCCCGCCTGGAGGCGGATGCGGCGTCGTCCTCATCGGAAACGTTGGAGCGGGTGACGGGAATCGAACCCGCGTAGCTAGTTTGGAAGACTAGGGCTCTACCATTGAGCTACACCCGCAGCGCCCTCGGTGACCCGGGAGCGAAGCCAGCTTAGCGTGCCCGCTAGGGTGGGTCGTACACCCCCCGGGTACCGGGGTTTCCGGAGGCTTCGGGGGTGCCGGGATGTGGCGCAGCTTGGTAGCGCATCCGCTTTGGGAGCGGAGGGTCGCAGGTTCAAATCCTGTCATCCCGACCGATAGGGGCTGGACCTGCGGGTTCAGCCCCTT
Source organism: Amycolatopsis sp. NPDC114503 (assembly GCF_055633655.1). Lineage (NCBI taxonomy): Bacteria > Bacillati > Actinomycetota > Actinomycetes > Pseudonocardiales > Pseudonocardiaceae > Amycolatopsis > Amycolatopsis sp. NPDC114503. The sequence continues at coordinate 917,241 of NZ_JBVKDT010000004.1, forward strand.
TTTCGTGCCGTCCGACGCGGCGCGGGAGCTAGCACAGCGCTCAGTGACACTCCTATTTGAGGATTTTCACATGCGCACCCGAGCACCGAAGCCCGCTCCGCCGGCCTGGCAGGCGCTGATCAACGAGTGGGCTATGTCACTCGAGGCCGAGAACAAGAGCCCCCGCACGATCCGCGGCTACAGCGACACCGTGCGCTTCTTCCACATCTGGCTCGCCGACCCGATCGCGCCGCCGGAGGCCGACGACCCCGAAGCGTGGCTCGCCTCCGTTCCGCCGGAACCGGCCGAGCCCGAAGACTACGAACCGAACCACATCAAACGGTGGATCGCCTACCGCCTCGCCACGACCAGCCCCGGAAACGCGAACAACAATTACCGGGCGCTGAGCGCGTGGTTCAACTGGCTTCTGACCGAAGAAGAGATCGAGCACCACCCGATGGCCCGCATGAATCCGCCGCATATTCCGGACCAGCCGATCCCCATCACCCCGGTGGAATTCATCAAGCAAGTGCTCCGGAACTGCCAGGGGCGCGACTTTCACAGCCGACGAGACGAAGCGATCATCCGACTGATCTGGGACACTGGCGGTCGCCTCGCCGAAATCGCCAACATCGACCTGGAACGCGACCTCGACCTAACCCGTCGCGTCGTCAACGTCCTGGGCAAAGGCGGGAAATGGCGCGCACTTCCCTTTAGCGCCGCCACCGGCAAAGCCCTCGGTCGCTATCTCCGCGTCCGTGCGCGCCACCCCTACGCCGACACCACCACCAGGCTGTGGCTCAGCGACCACCGTCGCAGCACGCCTCTGTCGCCGAACGGCATCAAGATCATGCTCCGCCGACGCGGCAACGCCGCCGACGCGCACGGCGTGCTCGGCCGCAATCTCCACGCGCACCTCGGCCGACACTTCCAGTCGCACACTTTCCTCAAGTCCGGTGGCAGCGAAGGCGACCTGATGCTGCTCAACGGCTGGACTACCGCACAGATGGCCCGTAAGTACGGAGCCAGCGCCGCCACTGAACGAGCACACGAAGCCGCCAGGAAAATCCGAGTCGGCGACACCCTATGAGCTAGAGCAAGCACCCTTGCATCGGCCAAGAACAGGCATGCGCCCCGGGCGAGACGAAATCCCGCGAACAACTATTGCCGCTCCGGCCGGGCCTCCGCCGACCGAGCAGGTTTGCGGGAGCCCGACCTGTGATAAAGACGCGCGCCGGTGACCGTGATCCTGTGCGCGTGCTCCAGTGCCCGTAGACGGTCCTGCGCGGCTGCGTTCCAGCGGCCGATGACGAAGAGGGCCAGTTGGCCGCGCGTGTTCCTCGGCCGGAGAGACGATGCTGTGGTCGCCTAGGCCCCGCCGGGGCACGTACAGCATCCGCCACCCCGGGTTGCCACACTGCGGCGAAGCCTGCCTGTGGCTGTGACCGAAGGGGTTAGTGGTTGCCGCCGAGCTCGACGACGAGGACTCCGGCGATGATGCAGGCGATGCCCAGCCCCATGATTTTGGTGAGGGGCTCTTTGAACAACGCGCGGCTGGCCAGCGCGGTGAGGGCGACACCGGCAGCCGCCCAGATCCCGTAGGCGACGCCGATGCCGATGCCGCGGCTGAGGGTGAGGCTCAGGAGGGCGAACGCCACCAGATACCCCGCGGCGACGGCCGCGTACCAGGCCTTCCGGCCTGCGGCGGCCATGCGCAGGCACACGGTCGCGGCGACTTCGCACAGGATCGCGACGGCGAGGAAGACGAACGTCATGACGCCGTGACCTCCGGAGCCTTCTTGGTTTCCTTGCCCCGCTTGGCTTTTTGGGAACCGAGTTCGACCAGCAGGACACCGCCGATGATCAGCACGATGCCGCCGAGCATCACCGGGGTCAGCGTCTCTCCGAAGATCGCCGCGCCCAGGACGGCGGTGAGCGCCACGCCCAGCGCACCCCAGATGCCGTAGGCCACACCGAGCGGGACTCCGGCTCGCAGCACCTTGACCAGGAAGGCGAACCCGGCGAGGTAGCCCACCGCGACCAGGGTGTACCAGCCAGGGTGGTTCGTCGCCGCTTTCAGCGACAGCGAGCCAGTCACCTCGCTGAGGATCGCGCACGCGAGCAACAGCCACTTGGTCATCGTCGAATACTCACCCTTCACTCCTTACAGTTTGTCGATCTCCGAAGGTCGACCCGACGGTGTTGCGTGGCCGCGGTAACCGGAACGTCGTCTTATTCCTCCAACAGCCGATCGGCCAGCGCCCGCACCCGATTCCGCTCCTGTGTGGACAGAGGGTCGACCAGGGCGGCATCGGCCAGCCACGCACCATCGGCCAACAGTCGCACGGCGGTCAGCCGGGTGCGCTCGTCGGCGGACAAGCCGGCGAGCAGATCGGTCCATGGCGCCATTCGCTGCCGCCAGTGCTCGATCAACTGCTTCCGCAGCCGGGGGTCGGCGATCATGACCAGATCAGCCTCGTCGAACGAACCCGACAACGCCCAGTCCAGGTAGGCACGGATCCGCTCCCGTGCCGACGCCTCGGCCGCCGGCATCGGCAGGCGGGCGGTCAGTTCCCGCTCCCAGTGCTCGCCCACCAGGTCGACCAGCGCCAGCATCAGCGCCTCCTTGGAGCGGAAGTAGTGCATCACCCCCGCCTTCGTCATCCCTGACTCCCGCGCCACCGCATCCAGCGACACCTGCTTGCCCGCGCGCAGCAACGCCAGCCCGCAGTCCAGAACACGCACCCGAGAACTCGACACTCCGAGAACCTACCAACCGGATGGTAGGTGCCACCACGCGTTTCAGATCACACGATCTGCCGAACTAGCAGCGGGCCACACCTGCGGCCCGCGCGGCGGCATCTGCAACGAGCGCGAATCCGAAGCACCTAGCGGGTGCACATCGGCATCACCGCACCCCGCATACGGGTGTGCCCGGGCGGGCCCTGGGCGTTCAGCAGCCTGCGCGGCGAGTCGCGAATCACCCCGGGCAGTCCCCGATCACGTGGGTACGACCGGCCAGAATCCTTGTCTGCCAGCGGGATTCGGCGGTTGCGAACAAGATGGCCTCGCAACCGGCGACCCCTGTCCCGGACCTGCTGCCGACCGAGTCGGCTGATCCCGCGATCCCGACCGTCGCCGAGACGAGACCGGCACCCCGCCCGGCCGGGGGTTGTTGTGCGCGCTATCGCACGGTCCAGGGCCGAACCAACGCTCTACTGGCCTGATGGGAAAGACACTCATCCTCGGGGCTACCGGAAATCTGGGCGGCCTCGCCGCCGCCCGCCTGTACCGCAGCGCTCCGCAGACGGTCCGGACCGCGACGAGCCGCGAGGCCGGGCTCCGCCGCCTCAGCCGGCAGTTCCCCGGTGCCGAGGCCGTGCTCTGCGATTGGAACGACGAGGCCAGCCTGATCGAGGCGATGCGGGGCGTCAGCAAGGTCCTCGTGGTGACCCCGGACCTCGTCACCGACGAGTCGGTCGTCACCCCGAACATCATCCGCGCCGCCCAGAAAACCGGTGCCGTCGAACTCCTCGTCCGGCTGCTCGGGATGCCGCCCGGCTTCACCCTCGAACAGGCCGACCCGGCGTACGTCGGCGCCCGCTGCGGCGCCGGGCTGCACGTCGTCGCCAAGCCGCTCCTCGACGCGAGCAGTCTGCCGGTCTGCTACGTCAACGTCCCGGCCTGGCTGATGTTCAACCTGCAGTCCTTCGTGGCCGCGGACGTCAAGGCGCATCGCCGGATCGCCATGCCCGCGACCACCGACTGCCCCCGGATGTGGGTCTCGGAGGGGGACGTCGCCGAGGTCTTCGCCCGGATCCTGTCCGGCGACCCCGCGGAGCACGCCGGACAGGAGTACGTGCTGACCTCGCCGGACCGGCACTCCTACGCCGATTTGGCGCGGCTTTTTACCGAGGTGCTCGGCGAACAAGTGGCCTATGAGGACGACGACCAGCCGCTGCGCGAAGCGATGGGACCGGCCTTCGACCAGCTGATGACCTACCTGAACCACGAGACCGGCTCGTACGCCGCGGTCCGGCACGTCGACACCCTCACGCGGATGCTGGGCCACCCGCGAGAAACCCTGCACGACTACATCACCACCCGCAAGGAGCTCTACTCGTGACCGCGGCCCACCCCGTCCCGGCCAAGCGCGATCACCTCGAGGGCAAGAACCTCCGGCCGATGCCGCTGTGGCCGACCGAGATGATGCCGCGGCCGATAGCGACCAATCGCAACGCTGTGTGGTACTCCGGCGAGGACATCACCACCTGCGTCTACGAGGCCGACGACGGCACGGTCGCCTTCACCGACCTGCCCTACGACGAGCACGTCCACATCCTCAACGGCACGGCCGTCCTGACGTCGGCGGACGGCCGGGTGGACACTTACGGCCCCGGCGACTGGTTCGTCGCGCCCAAGGGTTGGTCCGGCACGTGGGAAATGAGCGGCGGCTACCGCGAGATGATCGTTTTCCACACCGCGTCGCTGCTCGCCGCCGCGAAAAAGTGGGGCATTGATGGCTAACCGGCCAATGCGCGGGCGACGCGGCGCAGGTCGAAGTCGTGCGCTCGCACAGGTTTATCGATATCCCTGCCAGAGTCGTTGACGGAAAAGCGAACGCCGAGCCGGCGGCACTCCCCCACCCGGGCACAGTGACTCCGTCCATGGCCCGGCACTGTCGCCGGAACTTCGAAAATCCCTGCATGACGAACAACCCCGGCCTCGGCGCAGGCACAAGAATTCTGGTGACCGGCGGCGCCGGCGAAATGGCGAAGTACGCCTGCCGGGCGCTCGCTGATTCGGCCGAGGTCGGCCTGGTCCTGGTCTCCGACCGCGACTTCGACCGCGCGAAGACCGCCGCCGCGGAACTCGGTCCCAAGGCCGAAGCGCTCGCGCTCGACATCTCCGACAGCGAGGCGTTGGGCAAGGCCCTGGCCGACGTCGACGTCGTGCTGAACTGTGCGGGCCCGTTCTACCGATTCGGCCGCGAGGTGCTCAGCGCGGCGATCGCGGCGCAGACCCATTACCTGGACATCTGCGATGACTGGGAGCCGACCGTCGACATGCTCGAACTGGACGACGCCGCACGGGCCGCGGGCATCACCGCGATCATCGGCATGGGTTCCAGTCCGGGCACCAGCAACCTTCTCGCGATGCTCTGCATGACCGAACTCGATCAGGTCGACAAGGTCTGCACGGCATGGTCGATCGGCGGCATCAAGCCGGACCCGCCGGAGCGGGAAGGCAAGCCCAACGCAGCGCGCGACCACTGGATCCACAACTGCACGGAGCCGATCAAGGTTCGTCGCGGCGGCACCCTGGTGGACACGTACGCGCTCGACGAGATCAAGCTCGCCTACCCGGGCGTCGGCGAGCACTCGGTCTGGGTCTGCGGTCATCCGGAGCCGATGACGCTCCCGAAGGTCCGCCCGGAGATCCAGGAGTCCTACAACGTCATGGTCGCGCGGCGCGGCTTGATGGAGGCGCTCAAGGCGATCCAGGGCCGGGTAAGGGCCGGCGAACTCGATGTCCCGGCCGCAGGTGTGGCGCTCACGGAAACCCCGGACATCAACGGTCCGGCCGCAGGCGAGCGTCCTCCGTTCGCCGGACTGTTCGCGGTCGCCGAAGGGGTCAAGAACGGCGTCGCCACCCGCATGGGCGCGACCCCGATCGTCCTGCCGAACGCGAACATGGGCGAGTTCACCGGTTATCCGCTGGCTGTCGCCACCGTGATGCTCTGCCGCGGCCAGGTGACCGAACTGGGCGTCCACGGCCCGGAGGGAGCTGTCGACCCGCACATCTACTTCGACGTCCTCGCCGACTTCGTCGAAGACCGGCCCGCTGGCGTCGAGCCGGTCGAGGTCGTCACCGAAACCATCTGAAACCCTGGCAACCCGAAAGCAGAGGAATACCATGGCCGTAAAGAAGGTCAACACCGACACGCTCGCCAAGCCGCACGGCTTCGCGCACGCGATGGTCGCCTCCGGAAGCAAGATCATCACTACGACCGGGCAGATCTCAGCCGACCTCGACGGGCAGATCGTCGGTCAAGGCGACCACCGCACACAGTCGTACCTCGCGACCCTGAACGCGTTCAAGGCACTCACCGCGACCGGCGCGACCGCCACGGACGTCACTCGCATGATGGTCTACGTAGTCGATGCGACCCAAGAGAACCTCGAGAAGGTCTACGAGGGCCTCGGCAAGGGCGTCGGCGAGGCCGGCGGCAAGTCCACGGCCATGACGCTGGTCGGCATCACCGGTCTCGCGAACCCGGACGCGCTCATCGAGATCGACCTCACGGCGGTCGTCGACTGAGCGCCCTGCCACGAAGAACCGCCCCTTCAGAGTTTTCCGGAGGGGCGGTTTCTCGTCGCGGGCGACTTCGATGCCGCTACTGCGCGGTGTACCCGCCGTCGACGAGGTACGACGCGCCGGTCACGAAGCTGGCCTCGTCACTGGCAAGGAACGCCACGACGGCCGCTACTTCCTCCGGTTCGGCCAGCCGGCCCAGCGGATGCCGCTCCAGCAGCGTGGGGTCCTCTTTGATGTCGAGTTCGACCATCGGCGTCTTGACGTAGCCGGGGCACACGGCATTGACCCGGATCCGGTCCGCGGCGTGCTCCAAGGCCAAGGATTTGGTCAGTCCTTCGATCGCGTGCTTGCTCGCGACGTACGACGCCGCACCGGGCGAGGCCACTCGGCCATAGATCGACGCCGTGTTGACCACTGCGCCGCCACCCGCCTCGATCATCAGGGGGATAGCCGCCTTGGCCATGAGGAAGGCACCGTGGAGATTGACGTCGAGGACCTGGCGCCATTCCGGGAACGGCGTGGAGACCACGAAGCTCTCCAGCACAATCCCAGCGTTGTTGAACAGGACGTCGAGGCGGCCGTACTCCTTCTGAACGGATGCGACGGCACCGGCAACCGCGGGCTCGTCGGTGACCGAGGCGGAGTGGAAGACAGCGTCGTGGCCGGCGGCGCGCAACGCCGACTCCGCCCACGCGCCGGCTTCCTCGTTCACGTCGACCAGCGCCACCCGGGCACCTTCGGTTGCGAACCGCCACGCGGCAGCCAGCCCGATTCCTGATGCGGCACCGGTGATGAGGACAACCTTGCCATCGAATCGCGCCATGGCCATCACTCCCACCCCACCTTTCGCTGACGCTCCTCCCCTGACCTCCGAGCGAGCACGCTGAACCGGAGTCCGACGGACGGAGCCAGACCCGTGAACCGGGTGAACAGACCGCTCGTCCGCGGGACCGAACGGACCAATCTGGTGCTGTCAAGAAGTTTCACCGCCGTGGTCGCGACGTCATCGGCATCGAGCTGACGGCCGCCCGCGAACAGGATGGCCGCTCCCGCGTCGTTCGACCGGGACGTGACCATTTCGGTGGCCACCACGTCGGGGCACAGCGCCTGGACCCGAATCGGCAGGCCGGCGTGATCGAGGTCGCCCTGCAGCGAGGTCGAATACGAAAGCACCGCGGCCTTTGTCGCGGCGTAGACAGCGAGCCCTGGCACTGGCCCGAGTGCCGCGTTCGAGGCGATGTTGAGGATGCGTCCCCCATGGGGCATCGCTTTCACGGCTGCGTTCGAGCCCGCGATCACGCCGCGGACGTTGACGTCGAAGCTCGCCGCGATGTCATCCGGGCTGTTGGTCCAGCCGTCGCCGGAGATCAGGATGCCAGCGTTGTTCACCCAGATACCCAGCTGTCCCATCTCGTTCGCGCGTTCTGCCACCTGCTCGTGGCTCGCGGCGTCTCGAACGTCTTGAATCGCCCACGCGCACTCCGCGCCGACGCGAAGGGCTGCTTCGCGAACCAGCGACTCGTCGATATCGGTGAGCAGGACTCGATGGCCTTGCTTCGCAAGCCGGCCGCCGATCGCGAGCCCGATGCCTCTGCCGCCGCCCGTGACCACTGCAACCGTTCCGTTGGCTCTCATAGCGCTCGAGGGTCGTCCTCGTCCGTCCGTCGCGAGTGATTCGCCGCGACGAGGGCGCCCACTTGGGCTACATCCCCCGAATAGGTCCCCATTTCCCCGCTATCGGCCGCTTGGTCTTCAAGCCGAACGAAACTGCGGCGAGACAGACGCCAGGAGGAACACGATGCCCCTTGAGCCGGAATCGGCCCAGTTCGTGGAAGCGCTCGCGGCCGCGGGCGACCCGCCGCTGCACGAGAGCACCCCCGCCATCGCCCGGATGGGAGACATGGTCGCCGCGGGCCTGACCGGCCGCGGACCCGAGGTCGGATCGGTGCGCAACCTGAAGCTGGACGGCAAGAACGGCCGGTTCCGCGTGCGGGTCCTGGCTCCCGCCGGACCTTCCCGGGGAGTGGTCGTCTACTTCCACGGCGGCGGCTGGGTGCTGGGCGACATCGACCTGCAGTACGACTTCGTCGGTCGCGACCTGGTGGACCGCACGCATTGCACGGTCGTCCTCGTCAATTACCGGAAGGCCCCCGAACATCCCTTCCCGACCGCTCTCGAAGACAGCTACGCGGCGCTGACCTGGGTTTCGGAGAGCCTGCACAAGCAAGGCCCGCTGATCGTCGCCGGCGACAGCGCCGGCGGCAACATCGCCGCGGTGATGACCCGGTGGGCGCGAGACAACGGCGGGCCGAAGATCGACGGCCAGGTCCTCGTCTACCCGGTCACCGACTGCGACCTGGATCGCCCTTCCTACCTCGACCTGGCGAACCAACTCCTCGTCGGGCGCGAGGCGATGCGGTGGTTCTGGAATCACTACCTCCCCGACGAGGCGAGCCGCAGCAATCCGGATGCCTCGCCGCTGCGCGCCGCGAACCTCGCCGGTCTGCCGCCCGCTCTGGTCTACACGGCCGAGTACGACCCGCTGCACGACGAAGGCGTTGCGTACGCCGCGGCCCTGCGCGCGGCGGGTGTGGAAGTCACCTCCGAAGAGGCTGCCGGGGAAATGCACGGCTTTTTCCAGATGGCCAACATTTTCCCGGGTTATCACGACGGGATCGAACTGGTGTCGCGCTATATCAGCACCTTCGCCGACAGCTTCGAAAGGGAGGCCTGAGGTCATGGCAGTGCACGAACACGAGGTATTGATCATCGGCTCCGGCTTCGCCGGTCTCTACCAGCTGTACCGGCTGCGCGAAGCCGGGTTCGACGCGCACGTCGTCGAGGCAGGCGAGGACGTGGGCGGGACCTGGTACTGGAATCGCTATCCCGGCGCCCGTTGCGACATCGACTCGATCGAGTACTCCTATTCCTTCGACGACGACCTTCAGCAGGAGTGGGAGTGGACCGAGCGATTCGCGGCACAGCCGGAGATCCATCGCTATTTGCGGCACGTCGCCGACCGGTTCGACCTGCGCAAGGACATTACCTTCGCTACTCGCGTGCAGGCGTTGGAGTGGAGCGAAGCAGCGCGGCGCTGGACCGCGACCACGACGGACGGAACGATGCTGAGCGCGCGGTTCGTGATCGCCGCGACGGGAAACCTTTCGGTGCCGACACAACCCGCCTTCCCCGGGCTCGACGATTTCGAGGGCAAGATCTGCTCCACGTCACGCTGGCCCGAGGGCGGTGTTGACCTCAGCGGCAAGCGGGTCGCCGTCATCGGCACCGGCTCGTCCGGGCTGCAGACCATCACCACGATCGCTCGGACCGTGGAGAACCTGACCGTTTTCCAGCGCACGCCATGCTTTTCGGCGCCTGCGCACAACCGGCCGATCACCGAAGACCTGGCCGTCGCGAAGAGCCGTTACTCCGAGATCCGGGAAAACGCGCGGAACGCGCCCGACGGCTACGAGTGCCGTCCCGGCACGAAGGCGCTGCTCGAGTCGGACCAGATCGACGTCGAGAAGGAGCTGGAACGCCGCTGGGCCGACGGCGGCCTCTGTTTCGGCTGGGCCTTCACGGACCTGGTCCTCGATCTCCGTGCCAACGAGGTCGTCGCGGAGTACTTCCGCGACCGGATCCGGAGCATCGTCGCCGACCCCGTCGTCGCCGAGAAGCTCTGCCCGGCCACCTACCCGATCTTCACCAAGCGGATGTGCGTCGACACCGGGTACTACCAGGTCTACAACCAGCCGAACGTCGAACTGGTCGACTTGCGCGAGGAGCCGCTCGTCCGCGTGACGCCGCGCGGAATCCTCGCCGGCGAACGCGAGCACGAGTTCGACGTGATCATCCTGGCCACCGGATTCGACGCCATGACCGGCGCGCTCAACGCCATCGACATCCGGAACGGCGAGGCGACGCTGAAGGAGAAGTGGGCCCATGGCCCCCGCACCTACCTGGGACTCATGTCGGCCGGGTTCCCGAACCTCTTCACGGTCACCGGACCGCAGAGCCCGTCGGTCCTCTCGAACATGGTCACATCGATCGAACACCATGTCGGGTTCATCGCCCGGGCACTGGAATACGCGCGAGCCGCGGGGTACGAACGCATCGAAGCGGAACCGGAGAACGAGGACGACTGGGTCACCACGACCAACGACCTCGCGAACATGACGATCTTCCCGATGGCGGCGTCGTGGTACATGGGCGCGAACGTGCCGGGAAAGGAACGCATCTTCATGCCCTTCGTGGCGGGCGTCGGGCTGTACAAGCAGGTGACCGACGGCGTCGAGGCGGGGCACTATCACGGGTTCGAGATGGAGTGAGACCGCTGACGACTGCCCGCTTCCCCTGGAAAGGCGGGCAGTCGCAGATCCCACGCCTCAGCGCCGGGGTCGGCGAAGCTCAAGCGCCTCGAACGCGCTCTCCGCGACGGGCTGCATCCAGTGGAACCGCGCGTTTCCGGTCTCCTGCGGCCGGACGAAGAACTCGGCCCAGCCTGCGTGGTCGTCGCTCTCCCCCACCAGCGTCGCGCCTCGCTCGCGGGCCGCCGCCCGACACGCGTTGATGTCGTCGGAGTCGAAGGAGACGTGGTGCAGTCCGCCGCCGGTTCGTTCCAGGAAGCGAGTCAACGCACTGGCGGCATTCTCGAACGGCGAGCACACCTCCAGCATCAAGCCCGAGGAGGCCCGGACCCACGACCAGCGCCCGTTGAGTTCCGCGTCGTCGCCGCTCTGGTTGATCTCCCCCGCGAACAACCTCGCCAGCGAATCGACCACCGTGTCATGTTCGGTGCCGGGAACCACGATGCCGATGTGGTTGAGGCGGCCGAGTTCCACGTCAGCTGGCAAGGCGCTCACTCCCGGACAGTTCGACCTTGACGAGAAGGCCGAGCTCCTGGGCGCGGCTCGCGGCCTCGGCACGGTTCCGTACGCCGAGCTTGCGGTACACCGCGCTCGTGTGCTGTTTGACGGTGTGGCGCGAGAGGTTGAGGCTGGCCGCCGTCTCGGGATTGCTCAGCCCGGCGGCGAGGTGCTGAAGCACGTCGAGTTCGCGGCGGGACAGTCGGTTCTCGGGAGTCGCGTCGGTCTTCGGGAATACCCGGACGCCCTCCGCGACCCGCTTGACGGCGGACACGATCGCACCTCGGGGAAGGTGCTTCGAAAGAGCGCCCGCCGCACCCAGCGAGGTCGCCAACGCCGTCGGCACCCGGCCGAGTCCAGCCATGAGAACCATCTTGACGTGGGGCATCCAGTCCTGGATCCAACAACAGAGTTCGGCGCTCGAACGTCCGCGAAGAGAGGCGCTGACGACCACGACCTGCGGCTGGTGGCGACGGATCACCTGGACCGCGTCCTTCGCCGTGCTCGCCATGTAGCAGGCTGACACCCAGGGAGCAGCTTCGAGGACGGCACAGAGACCCGCCTGCATCAGTTCGTTCTCGTCGACGACCAGGATGCGCTGCAACTGGCAGAAATCGGTCGTATCGGTCATCTCAAGCGGGCGTTCGGCAAGCACTGTCATGGCACGTTCCCTTGCGTTCAGCGAATCCTCACCCGACGTTCGCGCGGCGATAGCCAGCCTGCGCGACTGTGAGCGGGGACACGCGGGGGGAACTACGTGTTTGAACACCCGCATTGCGTCCGCGCGGGCGCGCTGGCCGAGATCGACCGGCAAGGAAGCAATCACCGCCGCGGCCCGGGGCAAGGTCCGTGAAGTTCCAGCTAGAGAGCCGCCACGGGAATCCCGTGGCGGCCCTTCCGCCCAGCCTTCAACGCCGACCGAGCGCCAGGTTCGCGTCCCACGCCGCGGCACTGATCCCGCGCTCGCGGACCTTGCCCTTCTCGACCCGCTCCGACGGGGTTTTCGGCAGGCTGTCGACGACCTCGACGTAGCGCGGAACGGCGAACCGCGGAAGATCCCGGGTGACGAACTCGACCAGTTCGGCCGGGTCGAGGGCGGCTCCGGCAGCCGGGACGACAAGCACCGCGACGTCCTCCTCGCCCACCTCAGAAGGCACCCCGATCGCCGCCACCTCGAGCACCTGCGGGTGAGCGGCGACAGCCTGCTCGACCTCCCATGCCGAGACGTTCTCGCCGCGGTGGCGGATCGAGTCCTTCTTGCGGCCGATGTACTCCAACATCCCGTCCGGGTGTTGACGGACGAGGTCACCGGTGTGGAACCACAGATTGCGCCAAACCTCGGCTGTCTCCACCGGTTTCGCCCAGTAGCCCTGCATCATCGCGAAGGGCTCGCGCGGCCGGTAGACCAGCTCGCCGGCCTGGCCTTCGTCCACAGGCTCGTCGTTGTCGTCGACCAGCTGGATCTCCACCTCGGGGATGGCCCGGCCGATGCGGCCCGGAATCGTCTGGCCGGGAGGTGCCGACGTCAGCAGAACGCACTCGGTCATGCCGTACGCCTCGATGATCTGGACCCCGAAGCGAGCCTCGAAGTCGCGCAGGATCTCGCCGGGAGTGGACGAGCAGATCGCAGTCCGGGCGGGTTGGTCGGTGTCGTCGGGACGCGGCTCCTGTTTGTGGAGCATCCACAGCATCGTGCCGATCGTGGCGAAGATCGTCGCGCCGCTCTCGCGTACCTCGTCCCAGAAGCGGCTGACGCTGAACCTTCGTCCCAACACGCCCTTGCCGCCCACGGACCAGGCAGTCGTCAGGAAGGCGCGCGCATCGATGTGGAAGAGCGGCTGCACACACAGCACCACGTCGTCCGAGCGAACCTCCATCAGCTGAGCCGCATGAGCCGCCTTCGCGGGGTAGTAGCGCTGCGGCAGCATGACTCCCTTCGAAGGGCCGGTCGTGCCGGAGGTGTACATGATCGTCGCGATGTCGCCTGGCAGCGGAGCCGCCAACTCCTCCTCCGAAGCCGAGCCCAGCGCGAGCAGTTCGTCGAAGCCGAGTTGCCGTACGGCGTCCCCGAACGGCTTCGTCGAATGTTCCCCGACGCAGACGACGAACTCGGGCCGATCGGTGATCGTTTCCGCGAGGATCTGAAGGTAATCCTCGGTTCCCACGAGGACCCGCGGCGCCGCGTCGTGCACGAAATACTCCAGGAGCCGGCCGCGCGCCTCGACGTTGAACGGCACGTCGATCCCGCGGGCGGCGTTCGTGCCGAGCCATGCCCAGAGGGTCTCCGGCCGGTTGTCGCACATGATGCCCACTCGGTCGCCGGGCTCGATCCCCAACGCACGCAGGCCCCGTCCGGTGCGCTCGACCAGATCGAGAGTCTCGCGGCGGGTGAAGCTCTCACCGACGATGCGGATGCACTCTCGGTCGGGATCCTCGGCGGCGGCCGTCCGGAGTGCGAGAAGAAGGCTGTCCTGGATGCTCATTCGCCGATCGTGCGCGCAGACCCCGAAAGTGCTTCGGTGCGTGGCTCGCCCGACACCCGCATGGGGGAATTCCGGCGCAGCCAGAGCTGCGCGGCTTCCGGCATACCCACCCAGTCGGGCGGGATACGACGCCGCTGTCGACCACTGTCCGCCAATCGGCGATAGGTCTCGGGTCAACGATCTCACCCGCTATCACAGGAAGGCGTCCTCCATGGATTTCACCTTCGCGCAGGAGCAGGAAGACCTGCGTGACGCCGTCCGGTCCTTCCTGCGCAAACGAGTCGGCGAGGACGCCCGGCGAGAACTCCTCCACACCGGCTACGCCTTCGACCGGGAGGTCTGGCGGAGCATGGCCCGTGACCTCGGGCTCCAGACTCTGACGGTGCCCGAGGAACGCGGCGGCAGCGGTGCCAGCTTCCTCGAGTCGATGATCGTCTTCGAGGAACTGGGGCGCGAACTGTTCTCCGGCCCCTTCTTCTCGACGGTTCTGGCGACCTGGGTCCTCGATGCCTCCGCTTCCGAGGTCGCGGACACCGTCCTCCAGCAGGTGGCCGACGGAGATCTGGTTCTGACCGCAGCCATCGCCGACGAGGCGGGAACCTGGTCGGCGCCCGGCACGGCGACCCGGGCCGTCGCGACTCCCCGCGGTCACCACCTCACCGGGACGAAGGCACGGGTCACCGACCTCCCCGTCGCCGACGCCTTCGTCGTGTGGGCGCAGACAGCCGAAGGACCGGCTTGGTTCCTGGTCCCAGCCGGTGCGGACGGAGTCGAGGCGATCGCCGAGGAGAGCCTCGACCTCGCCCGGCCGATCGGCACCCTGCGGCTCACGGACACGCCCGCGACGCTCATCGTCGGACCCGGACAGGCTGTCGCCGTAAGGGAATCCGTCGACACCCGCGCCTGCGCCGCGCTGGCCGCCGAACTGGTCGGCACCGCCCAGGCGGCTCTCGACCAGTCGGTCGAATGGAGCAAGAGCCGGCATCAATTCGGCCGCCCCATCGGCTCCTTCCAAGCCCTCAAACACCTCTGCGCCGACGCTCTTGTCGAGGTCGAGGCGGCGCGAGTGCTCACCCATTACGCCGCATGGGCAATCGCGGCCGGCCAGGCGGAAGCGCCGGTGCTCGCTTCCATGGCCAAGCAAGCAGCCGCGGATGCCGCAGCACAGGCCGCAGGGAACAACATCCAGATCCACGGCGGCATCGGCGCCACCTGGGAGCACGAAGCCCACCTCTGGCTGCGCCGGGCCAAGGCCTCCGGAGCCCTCTTCGGCACTCCGCGCCAGCACCGCGCCCGGATCTCCGCTCTGCTCCCGGTCTAGTCCTTCCCCGTCACGTCAGGACAGTCATGAACCCCGTCTTTTCGATTCCCGTCCAGGAATTCCAGCGAGAATTCGCCGAGTTCCTCCGGCGGGTCCTTCCGGCCGGCCGGGCCGGGTCCGGTGCCCTGCCGCACGACGAGTTCCCCGCTTTCGCGGCGGATCTTCGCCGGGCCCTCTACGAGGGCGGTTACCTTGGCGTCGACTGGCCCGCCGAGTACGGCGGCCGCGGCCTCACCCCCGAGCACCAGGTGGCCGTCGCTGAACAGCTGACCCGGATGAAGCTCCCCCAAACTTCCCTCAGCGACGTCTTCGGCATGCAGATGTTCGGCACGACCGTGCTCGCGTTCGGCACCGAGGAACAGAAACGCCGGTTCCTGCCGGGGATCCTCAGCGGCGAGGTCAAATGGTGCCAGGGCTATTCGGAGCCGCAATCGGGCTCCGACCTCGCTAGCGTGTCGACGACCGCCGTGCGCGGCGAGGGCGGGTGGCACATCAACGGGCAGAAGATCTGGACCGGCACCGCGCATTTCGCCGACTGGATCTTCGCGCTGGTGCGGACCGACCCGGAAGCGCCGAAGCACCGCGGGCTCACGCTGCTGGCCTGCCCGTTGCGGCAACCGGGCATCGAGATCCGGCCGATCCGGCAGATGTGGGGCGAGGCCGAGTTCAACGAGGTCTTCTTCACGGATGCCGTGACCGCCGACGACAACGTCATCGGCGGCGTCAACAACGGCTGGCGGGTGGCGACGGCTCTGCTCGAACACGAGCGCGGCGGCGCGGCGGCGGTCCTGGCGGTGCGCTTCGAGGAGGAACTCGACCGGCTCTGCGAGCTGGCCCGCGAACACCGCCGCGACACCGACAGCGACATCCGGCAGCGGATCGCCTGGTGCCGCGCGCGCGTGCTCGCCATGAAACTGCTCGGCTACAAGGCTTTGACCAGATCTCTGCGCGGCCAGCCGATCGGTGCTGAGGCAGCGATGACCAAGCTCTACTGGTCCGAGTACCACGTCGTCCTCACCGATCTCGCGATGGACATCCTCGGCGACGAGGCACTCGTGCTCCGAGGCCGCCGGGCCGTGCTGGCCGACGGCCCGGACGCCCCGGGCGCGCCGACCGACAGCGCCGGATGGATCACGACCTTCCTGGCCTCCCGGTCGAGCCGCATCTACGCCGGCACGAACCAGATCCAGCGCAATCTGCTCGCCGAGTCGATCCTCGGCATGCCCCGCGAACCACGCCCCGCCTGAGCCGCCGCCCATCTCCAGGAGAGGAGTCACCATGACCGACGTGGTCGAGGTCGAGGACCGAGGACCGGTGCGGTACGTCGTCCTCAACCGGCCCGAGCGGCTCAACGCGATGAACGAGGCGCTGGCCGACGGCCTGGTCGAGGCACTCGAAAACTGTGCCCACGACGAAAATCTGCGCGTCGTCGTCGTGACCGGCGCGGGAAAAGCCTTCTGCGCGGGCGGCGACCTCAACGCCATGGCGGCCGGACGCGACGCGATGTCCGCCCCGCGCGAGGTGGCCAAGCTCCGGCGCCACGCACGCGCGGCGGAGCTGCTGCGGACAATGCCGGCCGCCACCATCGCCGCCATTCACGGCGCCTGCGCCGGGGCAGGGCTCGGACTCGCGCTCGCTGCCGACCTCCGGATCGCCTCTGAGGCCGCTGTCTTCCGCTCCGCTTTCCTCACGGCCGGCCTGTCGGGCGATTTCGGTACGTCGTGGTCGCTGACCCGGCTGCTCGGCGAGGCGCGCGCCCGCGAACTGATGCTGCTCAACGAAAAGGTGGACGCCGCACGTGCCTTGGACATCGGCCTCGTCAGCGCGGTGGTGGCAGCCGACAAGTTCGCCGACGAGACCAAGCGATTGGCACAGCGACTCGCTGGCTCGGCACCACTCGCCCTGCGGCGGATGAAACAGAACCTGCGCGAAGCGTCGACAGCGTCCTTCGCCGACTGCGTCGCCAGCGAGTCGCTGCGGCACATCGAGTGCGCGTTCAGCGATGACGCCGCGGAGGCCGGAGCCGCCTTCATGGAGCGCCGCACGCCGCAGTTCCACGGGCGCTGAGCCCGCAACAGGAAGAGAGACAGCTCATGGTCGAGTATTTCGACGGAGACGGCCTGCCCGAGCCCATCGGCTACCGCCAGGCGTCGCGGACGTCCGGCAACAGTGTGGTCCGCATCGCCGGACAGGTCGGCGTCGATGCCGAGGGCACTCGGATCGGCGAACCCGGCGACTACACCGCACAGGCAGAACGCGCCGTCGAGAACGCTCTGCTCGCCTTCGCGGCCGGCGGAGCACGCCCCGAGCACATCGCGCACCTCACCTATTACGTAGTCGGACTGGACGAAACCACTGCCGGACAGGTCAATCGCGGGATCGGGCGCGCGGTCCGCAGGCAGGGCATGCAGGCAGTGCCCGCGACGATGATCGGGATCACCGGCCTCATGCGCAGTGACTTGCTCATCGAGGTCAACGGCACCGCAGTGATCGACTGAGAGCAAGGAGCCGAACGTGCACATCGAACGACACGACCAAGTCGCCCTTCTCCGGTTCGGCAATCCTGACGATCGCTCACGGTGGAGCCACACCGCGGAGACCGACTACTTCGACACCCTGGTCAGCCTTGAGGCGGACCCGGCTGTCCGGGTCATCGTCCTCACCGGTGCCAGCGCGGACTTCTGCGCCGGTCCGGAGCTGGACTCGCTCACCTCGCACGCGGTCCGCGATCCCCGAGGCGACGACTTCCCCCGGACCATCGCGAAGCCGATCATCGCCGCCGTCGACGGGGGCTGCCACGGCATCGGCCTCTCGCTCGCCCTGATGTGCGATCTGCGGGTGGCTTCCGGAACCACCCGGATGTCGGCCGGGTTCGCCTCCGTCGGCCTCGTCGCCGAACACGGGGTTCCGTGGCTGCTGCAACGCATCTGCGGCCACGGGGCCGCCGCCGATCTGCTGTTCGCCGATCGCCGGATCGACGGTGCCGAGGCTCGCCGTCTCGGGATCGTGCAGTACCTCGCAGAGGAAGGCACCGCGCTCGACGAGGCGATGGCGCTGGCCGCGAAAATGGCAGGGCGGCTCTCGCCGCTCTCCCTAGGCGTGATCAAGCATCAGCTCAACAACGAGTGCACCGGCGACCTTCACGAGACCGTCGTGCGCGGCGAAGAGCTGGTCCAGCGCGTCTCGGCACAAGGCGACTTCGACGAGGCGATCGCCGCGCTCCGGGAACGCCGCGCTCCGGCCCTTGCCCCGCTGGACCCGGCTGTCCTGCGCAAGGTGCTCGGCTGATCTCCATCGGCTCGCGACCGGGCAACGCCGCCCCCTCCGCCGGGAGGGGGCGGCGTTGCTTGTCACGGCGGCGGGACCGCCTCTGCACGGATCCGACCCCGCTCGTCCGGCCCGAACGGTCGCGACCTGCGAGCATCGGGGTCCCAGCGCACGAGCACCGCCTCAGCCGTCGCGTGGACGCCCGCGGCCGACCGCAGTTCCTCGACGACTGTCACGCTGCGCTCGGTAAGCACCTTGGGCGTGATCGTGATCAGCACGGGTCCGTCGCTGATCAGCAGCTCCTTCAGGAAACGCAGTCGAATCTCCGCGATGACGAACGCCGGTCGTTCGTCCGCCATGACCTCTGACAGCCAGCGCCAGTGCGCGAACTCCACCAGCTCCAAGTAGCAGTGGGCAGTCATGTGCCCGAGGTAGTCCACCTGGTCGTCGCGCAGCGCGACCTCGGTAGACCACGCTGCACCCACAGCTTCAGACATCTTCGTCGGTCCCCGTCCGTTCACCACTGTCAGCCGACGGGGAGCGCAGTGGGCGGATGCAGGCCCGGCGGCAACGCCCGCAACCCTCGCACGGCATGCAGCATCCGCGCGGCAGTACCGGGATAAGGATCGACCGGAGCACTGACCCGCACCAGCAGTTCGCTCGCGTCTCCACCGGTCAGGGTCAGGACCACGTCGGTGTCGCCGATGCCCTCCCGCGCTGCCGGATCTGCGAAACCGGCCCAGCTGAGCCGCAGCCGCTCAGTCTCGCCGTCCGACACGACGACGCTCTGGTCGAAACCCTCGACCTCGCCTCGGCGCACCTCGATACCGGCGACGGTCGTGTCCGCGTCAGCGGCGACCAGGCCGCCCGTGGAAATCGGTTCCCGATCACCGAGGCCGAGGACGTCGGCGATGAGACGAGCCGATTCGCGCAGCAAGGCATCCACGCGCGCCGAGGTGCCCGCGGCCGTGGCGCCGATTCCGAGTTCGTGCGCGAGGACGTCACGTCCCCATGACGAGATGTTCGAGACGCGTTCGGCGCGGACGGAGACCGGTGCGGGCAGACCGCTCGTGAGAAGTGCGGGCAGCACGTCGAGCCAGAGTCCGGGGATCATGCCGGTTCCCACCATCCGCGAACCCGATTCGCTCGCCGCCTTCTCGATCCGGTCGCGGACATCCGGCGCCAGCGCCGAACGCGGATCGACGAAGCACGCGTGCACCAGGTCGACACCGGCGGCGGCGCAGGAGGCCAGAACCTGCTCGTGGCGATCGCCCGTGAGGCCGCCGTACAGGAGGACATCGATCTCGCCACTGCGCAGGGCGGCCTCCAGGTCGGCAGTCGCCAGTACGCCGACGGGCGCTTGTCCGGTGAGTTCCCCGATGTCCTTGCCAGCCTTGTCAGGCGAATGCACCACGGCGGTCGTCAACCGGAGCGGGGTGTGCGGCAGCGCGGCGACCAGTTCGGCGGCCGTGCGCCCGGTGCCGTAGACGCCAATGCGCGGGAGAGTTCTCATCACGCCAGCATGCTGCCCGGGTACGCCGGATTCATCCCCCAGCTGGGCACCGTTGATTTCTCCTGCGCGCACAGCGGCGAGGCACCCTCAGATCATCGGAAGATGCAGAGCTCACAAGAGATTCGGCCGCCGGTCGTCGTCGTCGGAGCCGGGCTCGCCGGACTGACCGCAGCCAAGACGCTGGCCGACGCCGGTATCGAGGTGACCGTGCTCGAGGCGCGTGACCGGGTCGGCGGGCGCACGTTCACCGTCACCGACGGTTTCGCGGACGGCCAGCACGGCGACCTCGGCGGCGAGTTGATCACCGAGGATTACCGCGCTCTCGCGGCGCTCTGCGGCGATCTCGGTGTCGAGCTGTCGGCTCCGGTCTGGATCGAGCGGCCCGACACCCCCGAAGGAGCGAGCCCGGCGGCCGGCTACCTGGCCGAGGGACGCTTGATCGTCGACGGGGAACTGCTCACCGGAAATCGTTTCAGGCAAGCGGAAACCGAGATCCACACCGCGCTCGCGTCCTTTCCGCCGGCACCGCATGAGGTCCTCGAACAGTGGACGCGCCGCGCCGGGCTGAGCGACCTGGCGCGGGCCGCGCTTTCCGGATTCGGCCGCATGCCCACCCAGTACGACGCCTTCCAGGTCGACAGCCACTACCTCACGCACGCGCACATCGGCGAGATCCGGCGCGTGGTCGGAGGCTGCCAACGTCTCGCCGACGCCCTCGCCGCGACGGTGAACGTGCGGCTGGGGGCGCCGGTTCGCGCGATCCGCCAGTCCGGAGGAACCGTTGCGGTGGAACTGGAATCCGGCGAACGCTTCACGGCCGGCCACGCGGTCGTCGCGGTTTCGCCCTTCGTGCTGCCGACACTCGGCTTCGACCCGCCGTTGCCCGCAGATCTCACCGGGGCACTGAGCGCCCTCCAGCGAGCGTCCGGCGGGAAGGTGATCGCGCAGTACTCCGAAGGGGATTCGGTGCGTGCCGCGTTGTCCCGCGCGGTCTTCACGGACGGTCCCGTCAACACGGCGTGGGTGAGCAATCCTTATGTCACAACGGGTCCTGCCGTCGTCAGCGGCTTCGTGTGCGGCGAGAACCGCTATGTCCTCGAGGACGAGGACCTGGCGCTGGCCGAACTCGACGCCGTCGTCGCCACTGCGATCGGCGGCTCGGTGACCCGCTTGGCTCAGCACGTCAAGAACTGGTCGGCGGATCGCTGCGCGCTCGGCATCGGGGGAATGCCCAGCTTCACCGCACGCCGCCCGCAGATCGCCGTCCTGGCCACCCCGGAACGGCGAGTGCACATCGCCGGCGACTTCACCGACGTCTCGCTCTGCGCGACCATGGAAGGCGCGGTCCGTTCGGGGCTCCGCGCTGCCGACGAGGTCCTGCGGGCACCGGCACGCGTACCCCTCGACTACATCGACCGGAAGCTGGTGCGCGCATGAGGACCGTAGTCATCGGTGCCGGCCCGGCCGGGCTCGCCGCCGCCCGTTCGCTGGCCGGCCGGGGCGAGCAAGTCGTCGTCCTCGAGGCACAGCCGTACGTCGGCGGCCGTACCCGGTCGGATCGCGAGCGACTGCTGCACGGCCAGCCCGCCGATCTCGGCGGCTCGTTCATCGACCTCGGGCAGGACGAACTGCTGCGCACGTGCGCCGAACTCGGAGTCGCCCTCACCCCCCAGCTCGCGCTGCTGCGCTCCGACCCGGACGGACGCTTCTCCGCCGCTGCGTCCTTGCGCAACACCACTGTCGTCGACGGCCGGCGCTTGCCCGACGCTGATCGCGACAAGGTCGCCGACGAGGTAAGGGCAGCCCTCGACGCCTGCCCGCCGGACCCGAGCGAACTCGTCCCCGCCTGGGCGGCACGGGCCGGGCTGAGGCCGCTGGCGCGCCGGCTCTTTCGCGCCCTGACCGGATTCAACCCGGTTCACGACGATTCGCAGATCCAGATGAGCATGGTCGAGCCGCCCCACGTCGGCAAGGTGTGCTGGATGATGGCCGACGGCACCGACGCCATGGCCAGGGCGATGAGCGAGGGGCTCGACATCCGCCTTCGCCACGTCGTGCGCGCAGTCCGGCGCACCGGCCGCGAAATCACCGTGGAGACCGACCGCGGTGATTTCACCGCGCGCGATGTGATCGTCGCCGTTCCGGTGACGCCGACGCTGCGAATCGGTTTCGACCCGGTCCTGCCCGCGTGGAAGACCGAGGCGCTGCTCGCCACCCCGATGGCCCAGGGCGGCAAGGTGATCGGGCAGTACGCCGACGGTGCCGAGTTGTTCGAGAAGGTCGACACCGGCGTCATGAGCGACGGCCCGATCTCTCTCGTCTGGGCCCGGCCGGTCGGCCCGGAGGATTCGGTCGTTCTGCTCGGCCTCGCGGCCGATCGCGGCGACGGTTTCCTCCGCGGCGAAGAGTCGGCACTCGCCGCCCTGGACGTCGTCGTGTCAGCCGTGCTCGGCCGGCCTGCGCGCCGGCTCGCGGGGATCGTGAAGGACTGGACTCGCGAGCCCTTCGCCGGCGGAGTGGTTTCCTCGCTGCTCGGCGACTTCCCGCGCCTCCCAGGCCTGCTGGCCCAGAGCGTCGGTCCCGTCCACTTCGCCGGTGAGCACACGGCGGACATGTGGGCTACCGGCATGGACGGCGCACTGCGGTCCGGCAAGAGGGCCGCCGACCAGGTCCTGTCGCGGCGGGCCACGGCCGCGCCCGCCGGCTGACCACGGCTACGGCCGCGATCGCGGCGCACGCCAAGTCACCGGGATAGGCTCGACGCGGTCACCCAGCCGCTCGTGAAGGATGTGACGTGGACGCTCCGCCAGCTTCCGGGCCGACCCGCGGGTCCGCTCCGAACTTGCCGGCGGAGATCACGAGCTTCGTCGGCAGGCGCAACGACCTCGCCGCGATCCGGCAGATCTTCTCGACGACCCGGCTGGTCACGCTCACCGGGATCGGCGGCGTCGGCAAGACCCGGCTGGCCCTGCGCGCCGCCAGCGAGATGAAGCGCGCCCTCACCGACGGCGTCTGTCTCGTCTCGCTGGCGGCCCTCTCGCAGCCTGACCTGGTCCCCCAGACTGTCGCCGACGCGTTGCAGATCCGGGAACAGCCCAAGTTCGGGGTCGTCGCGGCCCTCACCGAGCATCTGGGCCCGCGTCAGATGCTCCTCGTCCTGGACAACTGCGAGCACCTCGTGGACGCCACCGCGGACCTGATCGACCAGATCCTGAAGGCGGCGCCCGAGGTGCGGATCCTGGCGACGAGCCGCCAAGCGCTGCGCATCGCCGGCGAGACTGTCTATCCGGTGACGCCCTTCCTGGCGCCAGATCCCTCGGCTCGCCTCGATCCGGGCAGCTCGAGCCACTACCCGTCCGTCGCGCTCTTCGCCGATCGTGCCGCGGCGGTCGTTCCGGGGTTCGCCGTCACCGGAGAAATCGAGGCCGCGGTCATCCGGCTGTGCCACCGCCTCGAAGGCATCCCGCTCGCGATCGAACTGGCCGCGGTGCAGCTTCGCGTCCTGACCGTCGAGGAACTCGCGGATCGCCTTGACGACCGGTTCCAGCTCCTGCGCTCCGGGTACCGCAATGTGCCGCGGCGCCACCAAACCCTTCGCGCGCTCGTCGACTGGAGCCACGACCTCTGCACTCCGGCCGAGCGCTTGCTGTGGGCTCGCGCCTCCGTCTTCGCCGGCGGCTTCGCCCTCGCCGCGCTGGAAGAAGTCTGCACCGACGACGCCCTCCCGCACGCCGCCCTCCTCGACACGCTGACTGGTCTGGTCGAGAAGTCGATCGTCATCCGCGAAGACCACCGGAGCCACGTGCGCTTCCGCATGCTCGACACGATCCGCGAGTACGCCGCCGCGCGGTTGCTGCGGTCCGCGGAGGCCGACGCCCTCGCCCGACGCCACCGTGACTGGATCGCGCACCTGGTGGAGACCGCGACCGCTGCCTGGGCCGGTTCCGAGCAGGAGGAATGGGCCCGGCGGCTCCAGCTCGACCACGCCAACATCCGGCTCGCCCTCGAATACTGCATGGCCCGTCCGGAAGAGGCGGAGATCGGCGTCCGGATCGTCGCCCAGCCGTGGTTCTGGGGAGCCATGGACCACCTCAACGAGGCCCAGCTCTGGCTCGACCGCGCGCTGAAGATGCTGTCCTCGCCTTCTCCCGAACATGCGTGGGCACTGGCGACGCGCGGCTACATCGCCGCCTTCCAAGGCGACGACGCGAAGCTCGCCGAACTGCCCGAGCGCGCACGCACGATGGCGATGAGCCTCGACGACCTCGCCGCGCTGGCGCTCTCCCACCACGTCATGGGATTTCGCACGTCGATCGAACACGGCGACATCCGCGCCGCGATCCCGTTGTTCACCGAGGCGCTCCGCCAGTACGACGAGTCCGGGATACGCGGTCAGGTCCAGGACAGCGTCGTCGTCGAACTCGCGGTGACCCACATCGCCCTCCAGGAGTACGACCGCGCCGAGGAACTGACCGAGGACATGTTCCTGCGCTGCACCGCCGCCGGCGAACGGTGGAATCTGTCTTATTCCCTGTGGCTGCGCGCCCTGATCGTCCTCCTGCGCGACGATGACGCCGCCGCCGCGGAGAGCAACCTCCTCGAAGCCCTCCGGATCAAGCGCGTCTTCCGCGACACCCTCGGCTTCGCGCTCACCCTCGAGGTCGTGTCCTGGACGGCGGCCCGGGCCAGGGAGGCCGAACGTGCCGCCGTGATTATCGGGAGCACCGACCAGATTTGGCGGACCGTGGGCGCCCGCCAGTTCGTCGGCCTGCGCCGCCGTTTCGAGGCGGATGCGCGTGCCCGGATCGGAGACACCGCCTTCAGTGCCGCCCGGACGCGCGGCAGCCGGCTGAGTGTCGAGGAGACGGTCGCGTACGCACTGCGCGAGACGCCTTCGAGCGGCTCGGACACGTCCGTCAATCCCCTGACCCGGCGCGAGCGCGAGGTCGCCGACCTCATCGCGGATGGGCTCTCCAACAAGGAAATCGCCGCGCAACTGGTGATCTCGCTCAGGACGGCGGAGGGGCACGTGGAGAAGATCCTCGCCAAGCAGGGCTTCAAGACCCGGACCCAGATCGCTGCCTGGGTGACCCGCCAGCGCGCGGGCGCCTGACGCGGGCACGGCCGCCGGACGCACGGATCACTGATCCAGCACCGAGCTTCGGTCCCGCTTCCCTGACTGCGTCCTCTGTGGACTGACGACCCCCGCCCGGAGCACCGCCCGCCTCCCCCACGTGGGCTAACAATGTTCGCGCCGACAGGAACGGGCCGCTGACCAGGCGCATCGTCTGTCTCCCTTCACCGTGTATCCCGAGCAAAGGGTGGACCGTGACCATGAATCCCAAGTCCGTGCTCGCTGCGCTGAGCGCCCTGATTCTCGCATCGGTCGCCGCGTGCGGCTCGCCGGCAGGCCAAGGAAGCGACAGCCTCTCCGGGCAGCAGCTTGTTTACGTGAATTACGGCGGCGACACCCTCAAGGCCGCCCAGGCAGCCTGGCTGGACCCCTTCGCGAAGAAGACCGGCGTCCGGATCGCTACCGATTCGCCGTCGGATCCGGCGAAGGTCAAGGCCATGGTGCAAGCCGGCAACACCACCTGGGACGCCATCGACATCGATTCTGTTTCAGGCGCGGAAGGCTGCGGGACGCTGTACGCGAAACGTTCCGAAATCGGCGTGGACGTCAAGGATGTCGCTCCCCAGTACCTGACCGACGAGTGCGGCGTGCCGATCATGGTGCAGGCCGTGGGGCTCGTCTACAACACCAAGAAGTTCGGCGGCAATCCGCCGACGAAGATCACCGACTTCATGGACGTCCAGAAGTATCCGGGCAAGCGGCTCGTCTTCAACTACGCGCCCGGCAGCATCGACCCGCTGCTGCTGGCGGACGGCGTGGCTCCGGACAAGCTCTACCCGCTGGACACGAACCGAGCCGCCGCGGCGATCAAGAAGCTGGGCAGCAACCTGACGCTCGACTCCACGCTGGCGCAGGAGGCCCAAGGGCTCGAGTCGGGAGACTTCTCGATGTGCCTGTGCTACCTCGGCCGCGCCGCCCTGTCGGCCCAGAAGGGCGCCCCGATCGACGTCGTGTGGGACAAAGCGTGGGAAGGCTGGGACGCCGTCTACGCCGTCAAGGGCTCGAAGTCGCCCCAGGCCCAGGCCGCGCTCATGAACTTCATCGCGGCGCCCGCCGTCCAGAGTGCGTTCACCGAGCGGCTGCCCTACGGCCCGACGACACCCTCGGCCAAGCCCAACGTCCCGGCCGACCTGAAGAAGTGGTTGCCCCAGAACAACATCGACAAGATGGGCCCGCAGGGCGAACTGGTCGCCGACATGAAGTGGTGGGTGGCGAACGCGGACAAGACTTTCGCCGCCTGGACCGCGATGACCGCGGGCTGAGCCCCCTCCCGGAAGACGCGTCCGGCCGCGGTCGTCGCACGACAACCGCGGCCGGCGCCGAGCAAGGCCAAGGAGATATCCAGCGATGAATGTGCTGACAGCAGCGCTGTACCGGTCGAGATGGGTCCTCGCCGCCGCGGCGGCGATGGCTTTCCTCGCCCTGTTCTTCGTCTACCCGCTGGGCACGATGTCAGTGCGGAGCTTCACCGACTTCGTGTCTAGCGGCGACTCCGGATTCGCGAACTACCACTGGTTCTTCACCAGCGACGTGCAGTTGACCATCCTGCGCCGGACCTTCCTGACGTCCGTCTTCGTCACCGTGCTCTGCTTGGCCATCGGGTATCCGTACGCCTATCTGATGACCGTGGTCTCCACCCGGTGGCGGATGATCATGCTGGCCGCCGTGCTGATGCCGTTCTGGACCAGCCTGATCGTGCGCACCTACTCCTGGATCATCCTGCTCGGGGACAGCGGCCCGGTCGTCAAAGCGCTGCGCGCCTTGGGATTCGGCAACGTCCGCCTTCTGGGCACGACGACGGCCGTGACCATCGGCATGGCTCAGATCATGCTGCCGTTCCTGGTTCTGCCGCTGTACTCCCAGCTGACCCAGATCGACCGGACGCTGCTGCGGGCCGCCGAGATCCACGGCGCGACACCGCGGACCGCCTTGCGGACGGTGTACCTTCCGCTGTCGGTTCCCGGGATCACCGCCAGCAGCACCATCGTGTTCGTGCTCACGCTGGGCTTCTACTTCACGCCCGCCCTTCTCGGATCGCCCCAGAACAGCCTGCTGTCGCAGCAGATCGTCAGCCAGGTCAACTCCCAGCTGGCCTTCGGACGAGGTGGAGCCATGGCGCTCGCACTGCTCCTCATCACCCTCCTGATTCTCGCCGGAGGCTCACTGCTCGGACGGCCCTTCACGCGAGCGCTGGGCACGAAAAGCGAGGTGCGCTGATGAAGCAACCACGCCGCATCGCGCTCAAGGCGTTCTGCGCTCTGATCGCGCTGCTTCTCGTCGCACCCGTGCTGGTGGTCGTTCCGATGGCCTTCACCAGCTCACGCACCTTCCAGTTCCCTCCGCCCGGGTTTTCGACCCAGTGGTTCGGCGAGCTGTTCTCCGATCCGGCATGGACCGATTCGTTCGTGCTCTCGCTGAAGGTGGCCGGCATCGTCGTGGTCCTGGCCACCTCGCTGGGCACGTTGGGTGCTTTCGCGCTCGTACGGGGCCGGGGACGGTGGACGACGCCGGTGTCCGCGTTCCTGATGGCCCCGATGATCGTGCCGGGTGTGATCACCGCGATCGGCGTCTACTACGTTTTCCTGAAGTGGCATCTGGCGGGATCGTTCACCGGCTTCGTCGTCGCCCACACCGCCCTCGCGATCCCGATGGTCGTGATCCCCGTGCGCGCTTCCTTGCAGGGCTTCGACCGCCGGCTCGAACGAGCGGCCGCCTCCCTCGGGGCGGGACCCGTCGCGACTTTCTTCCACGTCACCGTGCCCCTGCTCGCGCCCGGCATCCTGACCGGCGCGCTGTTCGCCTTCCTGGTGTCCTGGGACGAAGCGATCGTCTCGCTCTTCCTGGCCAGCCCGTTCTCCCGCACCCTCCCCGTGCAGCTCTACCAGAGCGTGACCAGCTCCCTCACCCCGACGATCGCCGCGGCGTCGACCGTGATCATCGCCGTGAGCACAACGCTTTTGGTCGTCGCCGGGATCATCGCCGGCAGAAGAGAGGCCAAGAATGCCTGAACGCGTCCTCGGCGCCGCCATCGAAATCCGCGACCTGAGCAAGCGCTACGGCGAGGTCGCCGCTCTGGACAAGATCTCCCTGGATCTTCCGGCAGGCGAGTTCGTCACCCTGCTCGGGCCCAGCGGCTCCGGCAAGACCACCACCCTCAACACGATCGCCGGCTTCCTGCAGCCCGACAGCGGTCATGTCCTGCTGGACGGCAAGCCGATCGAGCAAGTGCCGCCCTACAAACGCAACATCGGCATGGTCTTCCAGAACTATGCGCTCTTTCCGCACATGACCGTCGCCAACAACGTCGCTTTCCCGTTGAAGCGGCGCAAGACCCCCAAGGCCGAGATTCGCGAGCGGGTGGGCCGGAGTCTCGAACTGGTCGGACTGGGCGGCATGAGCGCGCGGTATCCGCGCGAACTCTCCGGAGGCCAGCAGCAACGCGTGGCTCTCGCCCGCGCGCTGGTGTTCGAGCCGCGGGTGCTCCTCATGGACGAGCCCCTCGGCGCGCTGGATCGCCGCCTTCGCGCCAGCCTCCAGCTGGAGTTCAAGCGGATCCACCGCGAGCTGGGCATCACCTTCGTCTACGTGACCCACGACCAGGACGAGGCGCTGGTCATGTCCGATCGCATCGCGGTCTTCAACAACGGCTCCGTCGAACAGGTCGGCACCGCGACAGATCTCTACGAACGGCCCCGGACGCTTTTCGTCGCGGAGTTCCTCGGCGACTCGAACGTTCTCCCCGGCACAGTGGCCGACACCGGCGCCGGGCGCCTGCTGCGCGGCGACGGCTACGACCTGCGGCTGCCCACATCCGGCTCAGTCCTGCCCGCCGGATCGTGCGGAGTCGTGACCGTCCGCCCGGAGCGGGTGCTCGTCCGGCCTGATACGGGGACGGCGGTCTCCGCCTCCGGGACGAACGTTCTCCCGGGTCGGGTCTCCCAGGTGATCTACATGGGCGGCATCCGGCGGCTCGATCTCCAGCTCGACGCCGGCTTCTCGATGATCGCGCAGGAACAGTCGGGCAACCAGTCGTCCGTCGCCGCGGGCGACCCGGTACTGGCGACGTGGGACCCCGAGCATTCGGTCGCGCTCCCCAATTCCGATGGAGCTGCCAAGGCCGGCGTGGTCATCGGAACCGTCGACGCAGCCGATTGACGGCTAGGTCCGTGAAGGCCCCTTCAGGGGAGATTCCTTCAAGGGGCCTTTCATTGACCGCAAACCCGATGCCGCGGACTCAAGGCGGTGCTGCGGGTGTGGCTGAAGCGAGGCTGCCCAAGTCGAAGGGGCCGGCGGGAGCGGCGTGCGATCCGTGAGGGGAACCCTCGCGGACTCTGATTTCCCATGCCGGGAACTTCAGCTGCGTGGTCCCCCGCCTGCCGACTGTCCACAAAGGATGCCAGACTCGGCGCAATGCCCGATCAGTGCCCGCATGACCGGGTGCGCAGGTCCGTGAGGGCCTCCCTGAGGGAATCTGATTCCCTCAGGGTTCCCCTCACGGACACGAAGACCAGGTCAGGCGGGGTCAACCAGGTATTTCGGCGGGCTTATCCGCCGGCGACGGCGGTGCTCCCCGACCGAGATCAAGAGATCGACTGGCCTGGCCGGCGCCGCGTCACGGGCGGCTCGTACGCGCGGCTCTTCGGCGCCTCCGGGAACGCGGAGATGCGGACGAGACAAGTCTGTGCGGAACTGGCTTGGGCGAGGCGTGATGTCCCGAGATCGGGGGTGAGCACGTTCGGGTTGCCCTGGAGGTCGAGGGAGCCCGGCTCGCCGGGATTTTCCGGGTCATACCAGCCTCCGGTGGCCATCACCACGACACCGGGCAGGACACCGTCTGTCGTCCGGACGGCAGCCACGCATGCCCCGCGCCGGTTGCTCACCTTCACGACCTCGCCGCCGGCGACGCCCAGCGAACAGCGACAGTCTGTCCGGCCAAAGGCTCGTTTACGTGAACTACGGCGGGGACACACTGGCCGCTGCCAAGAAGGCAGGCTCGAGCCCTTCGCGCATAAGACAGCAGTCCAGGTTGCCACCGACTCGCCTTCCGACCCGGTCAAGGTCGTCCAGAACCACAGCTTCGCCGCGCGGGCGGCGCTGTACGCGATCAAGGGATCGAAGGCCCCGAAGGCGCAGCCGCATTGCTGAACTACATCGCGACGCCGGAAGCGCAGGCCGCGTTCACCGAGAACACCCCTTACGGCCCCACGACTCCCAAGTCGAAGCCGAAGGTACCCGCGATCTTCGAGGAATGGCTCCCGCAGAACAACGTCGACAAGATGAACGGCGAGGCCGCGTATAACAGCAAGTGGTGGGCACAGAACACGGAACCTGCCTTCTCTGCCTGGGCCGCGATGACTGCCGGATGACCTGCTGGACCGGGGTGTGGCCACCGGGGTGGCGACACCCCGGTCTGTCACCGGCCCGGAGCACTCGCACCGCCCGGCTGCCGCGTGGTCCGGTCGGGGCGCGGCGAACCCGCTGATTCCCCCGGCTGGGTGCGGTTGGTCTGCGGCCGACAGCGTGCACCACCTCGCGTGCCGACGATGCCTCCATGACGGAAGCCTTGGTGCTGACCTCGCTCGAAGACGACGTTCTGACGATCACCCTGAACCGGCCGGCACGACTCAACGCCCTCAATCCCGAACTCCTGCAGGCATTCGACGAGGCCTTCGAGCAATTGGACGCGTCGACCCGGGTCGTCGTCCTGCGCGGAGCGGGTCGTGCGTTCTCCGCGGGGCACGACCTCAAATGGTCCGCCGAACAGGCCAGCAGACCACCGATGACCGAGGACGAACTGGCCGCCGCCACGGACCGGCTGCACGAGATCACCCGTCGCATCCGGTCCTGCCCGGTTCCGGTGGTCTCCCGGGTGCAGGGCTACGCGATCGGCGGCGGCGCCGAGATCGCGCTGAGCGGCGACCTGGTGATCGCGGGCGGTTCCGCGGTGTTCCGCTTCACCGAGACCGCCGTCGGGCTCGTCGTCACGAACAGCTTCACCGCGGTGCTGCCGCGTACCGCCGGTCCGGTCGTCGCGAAAGAGATCATCTTGCTCGGCGAGCCCTTCGACGGTGCGCAAGCCCAAACATGGGGGCTGGTCAACCGGGTGGTCGACGACGCCGAACTGGATGCCGAGGTCGCCCGCGTCGTCGCCGTCCTGAAGCGCAAGTCGCCTACCGCGCTGCGACTGGCCAAGAACCTGGTCGACCAGGCATGGGAAGGCACCGCGGAGCAGATCATGCGCCGCGAGACGCTCGCCAGCGTCGAGGCGTCCCAGGGACCCGACTCCACAGAAGCCGCCGCGGCCTTCGCCGAAGGTCGCGAGCCGCGGTTCGCGCCGCGCGTCACCGTCCACGAGAACACGAGGAGCTGATTGAGATGGCGGAATCTCCAGAGGTGGCTTATGCCCCGCTCGAGGCCGACGGAGAGTGGGGTCGCGCCTTCAACTACCACGCACTCGACGTAGAAGTGGAGCGAGCCGAGGGCGTCTTCATCTACGACACCAAGGGAAACCGGTACTACGACATCTCCGGCGGGCCGATGGCCGTCAACCTCGGACACGGACATCCGAAGATGCGCGAGGCGATCGTCGAGCAGTTCGACCGGTACTGCTTCGTGCACCCGACGCTGGCCAACCGGCGCCGGATCGACCTCGGCGAGGCCATCGCCGAGATCACGCCGGAGGGGCACAACAGCAGCTACCTCGTGTCAGGCGGCTCGGAGGCAGTCGAAACCGCACTGAAACTCGCCCGGCAGTATCACGTGGCCACGGGAAACCCGGGCAAGCACAAGATCGTCAGCTGCTACGAGTCGTACCACGGGATGACCCTGGCGACGATGGCGCTGTCGGGCCACCCCGGCACACTGCGGCACTACGACCCGATGATCCAGCACTGGCCGAAAATTCATCAGTACAGCGACGCACGCCGCCCCGAGGGCGTCAGCCGGGACGACTGGGCACTGAGCTGCGCGCGCGACTTGGAGCGCCTCATCGCGTTCGAAGGAGCCCCGACCATCGCCGCCTTCATCGCCACCCCGCACGGCTGCGGCTCCGATTACGGCATCGTCGCACCCGCGCTGTACTGGCAGGAAGTACGTCGCATCTGCGACGAGAACAACGTGCTCTTCATCGACGACGAGGTCGTCACCGGATTCGGCCGCACCGGCGAATGGTTCGGCATCGACCACCACGGCGTCGTGCCGGACATCATGACCTTCGCGAAGGGCATCTCGTCGGCCAATGTCCCCCTGGGCGCGGTCTCCGTCCACGACCGGGTCAATCAGCCCTTCGTCAACGGCGTGGGCTTCGTCCACGGCTTCACCAACGGCGGAAACGCACTGGCCTGCGCGGCCGGCGTCGCGACGATCGACATCATCAAGGCGGAGGGCCTGCTCGACAACTGCCGGGCCCGGAGCGCGCAATTGTTCGCCCTTCGCGAGAGCCTGCTGGCCCATCCGTCCGTGGCGGACGTCCGCGGGTGGGGTCTCTTCATGGTCCTCGAGCTGGTCGGCCCTGACGGGCGGACCTACTTCCCGAGGAATGCCTACGCCGAGCAGCGCTTCCAGCAGGTCGGTCTGGCAAACGGCCTGGTCTTCTACTCGGCGCTGTACGGAAACCGGCGTGCCATGGGCGAACGCGGCCTTCCGATGTGGATCTCGCCGCCGCTGACCATCACCGAGGCGGAACTCGACGACATGGCCGCGCGCCTCGACGACACGCTGACGGACTGGGAACAGCTGATGGGCTTCCCGCCGGCTGGAGAGGAACGCCCGTGACGAAGAAGGGCGTGGCACCGCCAACTCGATGACCTCCCCGCGCTGTGGCCGCGAATGCGCGGGGGCAAGGGCGCGTGGATGCAGGTTCGGGCGCGGCCGCACCCACGCGCCCGAACCGGCATTGCGCGCCCATAGTGGTCGTTGCCGCGGGGAACGGTCCGGCGCGCGGCGGGAAACGGCCCGGCTGGGGGAAGCTCCGCCGCGGAACGGACTCTCCCGCCCTCGGCACCGTGCTGCCTTCCGCCGCGCGGCGGAACATCCGGGACGACCGGCGAAGCATCACCCATCTGGGCAGGTTTCCTTCCCGCCAACGGCATCTGCGGCCCGTTGACGGGGAGCCTCCAGTCCATGAACGCCTTCTCCGATACCAGCGACCTGTTCGACCTCACCGGCAAGCGGGTGCTCGTCACCGGTGCCAGCCGCGGCATCGGCCAGGCCATCGCCGTCGGCCTCGCCCGCCGCGGCGCGAACGTCGTCGGCGCCGCCCGGTCCGAAGACGGTTTGCGCGAGACCGCCAAGCTCATCGCCGACACCGCCGGGACTTTTCAGGCCCACGCGGTCGATCTGCGGTCCAGCGACGCGATCCACTCCTGCGTGACGACGGCCGCGGAGACGCTGGGAGGTCTGGACGTCCTGGTGAACAACGCCGCGGACGACCACGACTCCTCGATCGAGGACACCGATCCGTCCGTCTTCCAGCGGGTCATCGAACTGAACCTCCAGTCCTGCTGGCTGCTGACCCGCGCCGCGTCGCCATACCTGAAGGACGGCGGCGGCAAGGTCATCAACATCGCGTCCGTGCTCGGGCTCGTCGGCATGCGCGACGACAGCGCCTACATCGCCGCCAAACACGGACTCGTCGGCCTCACCAAAGCCGTCGCCCTCGAATGGGCTCGCAAGAACGTGCAGGTCAACGCGATCGCTCCGGGCTATGTCCAGACGGCGATGCTGCCGGACCTGGAAGCCAACGAGGCCGTCGCGAAGTACATCCGCAGGCAGGTCCCGATGGGCCGATGGGCGCAGCCGGAGGAATTCGTCGGCCCGGCGACGTTCCTCGCCTCGGCCGCCTCGGATTACCTGACCGGCCACACGCTGGTCGTCGACGGCGGCCTGACCGCCCAGTGACCGCCACCGGACAACGCCACGACGTCGCGGTCGTCGGCTGCGGTCTGATGGGTGCCGCGCTCGCTCAGACACTCGCCGACCACGGCCGCGCCGTCGCGGTCTGGAACCGCACGCCGGAACGCGCCGAGCGCCTCGCCCGTGAGGGGATCGTGCCGGTCCGCGCGATCGAGGACGCGGTCGCCGACACGCCGCTCGTCATCGCGTGCACGGCCGACTACGCGACAACTCGTTCTTCGCTGGAGCCAGTGCGAAATTGGAACGGGACCACCTTGGTCAACCTCGGCACGAGCGTCCCCGCCGAAGCGGAATCAATGGCTGCATGGGCCGCAGAGCGCGGCGTGCCCTATTTGGACGGTTCGCTCCTCACCTTCCCCGAGTTCGTCGGCTCGCCGGACGCGCTCGTGCTGTACTCAGGTTCTCCTGAGGTCTGGTCGGCGCACGAAAAGACCCTTCGGTGCCTCGGCGGCAAGTCCCAGCACATCTCCGAGCGGATCGGCGCGGCCAGCGCGGTGGATTCGGCGATGATCGGGTCGTTCTACGTGACCGCGATGGGCGCCTACCTCGAGGCAGCCAGCTACGCCAAGGCGCAGGGCGTCCCGGCGGAGATGCTCCGCGAGACCACCAAGCTGGTGCTGCGCACGATCGGCCACAGCAGCAAGGAGGCAGCCGCGGCCATCGAGAGCGGCGACTTCGCCACCGACCAGGCCACGCTCGAAACCTATGCCGCGGGCGCGAAACGGACGGCCGCCGCACTGCGCGCGGACGGCCGCCGGCCGCGGCTGCTCGAGGCCGCGGTCACGACACTGGAGGAGGCGGACGCAGCGGGCTTCGGCAAGCTCGGCCTCTACGCACAGGCGCTGCTCTCCCTCCCCCGGCCGGACGGGAAACCCGACGAAAGGGGCGACGCCTAGCCCAGCCCAGAAACTCTCGCACCGGACCCGTCGTCGAGTAGCGCCCGAGGAGATCTGACCGCTTGCGCGAGACGGGGGCGGCCGTCTGCACCGCGAGACCGGCCTCGACGACCGCCCGCGCGCTCGTCGAGGCCGGTGTCGGCAGGGCACTGCTGGAGGGGTTCGGTCCAGTCGGCGAACACGCCCGGACTGGCTTCGACCGCTTCGCGCAGGAACGGGTGCTGACCGCTTCTCCGACGCCCGTGTTCGCGCGGTCCGAGCCGCATGCCGAAGCCGCCAACTGTGATCGGCCGGGCATAGACTTCTCCACGACCCGCCCACCGCGAGACCAAGGACCTCATGGCTTCTCCGTCTGCCTCAACGACGAGGACAGTCCCGGCCAGCCTCACGAGTTTCGTGGGCAGGCGCAACGACATCGTCGCCGTCCGCCAGTTGTTCTCGAGTACCCGGCTCGTGACGCTGACCGGTCTCGGCGGAGTCGGCAAGACCCGGCTCGCGCTCCAGGTCGCGAAGGAGCTGAACCGGGCGTTTCCCGACGGGGTGTGCCTGGTCGAACTGGCCTCGCTGAAGGACCCCGACCTTCTTCCGCACACCGTGCTCGACGCACTCGGGATCCGCTCGCGGACCACAGCCGGCCCGCTCGCCGTTCTCCGCGACTACCTCCAGCCGCGCCGGCTGCTGCTGATCCTCGACAACTGCGAGCACCTCGTCGAAGCGATCGCGGACTTCGTTGACGAGGTGCTCGGCGCCGCGCCCGAAGTGAGCGTCCTCGCCACCAGCAGGCACGCGATCCGGCTGCGCGGCGAGCACCTCTACCCGGTCTTCCCGCTGCTGGTCCCCGACCCGAACGCCGACCTCGCGCCGGGCGACTCCCTGCACTATCCCTCGGTCGCCTTGTTCGCCGACCGGGCGGCGTCGGTCGTGCCCGGGTTCCGGATCACGCCCGGAAACGAGGCCGCCGTCGTGCGGCTCTGCCATCGTCTCGAAGGCATCCCGCTGGCTCTGGAACTGGCCTCGGTCCGGCTGCGGGTGCTGACCGTGCAGGAGCTGGCCGACCGGCTGGACGACCGCTTCCAGCTCCTGCGGGAGAGCAACCGCACCATCCCCGAACGGCACCGAACGCTGCAGGGGCTCATCGACTGGAGCTACGACCTCTGCACCGACGCCGAACAGGTGCTGTGGATCCGTTCGTCGGTCTTCGCCGGCGGGTTCGACATCCCCGGGGCCGAAGCGGTGTGCACGGACGACCGCCTCCCGCCTGCCGACGTCCTCGACACCGTCGCGGGGCTGGTGGACAAGTCCATCCTGGTCCGGGAGGAGCACGGGACCCACGTCCGGTTCCGGATGATGGAAACCATCAGCGAATACGGCCGCACCCGGCTGGCCGCGGCCGGCGAGGAGACCGCCCTGGCTCGCCGCCACCGCGACTGGTACGCCCGTCTCATCAAGACCGCTGAACGGGAATGGGCGGGACCGCGGCAAGAAGAGTGGGCGCTGCGGCTGCAACAGGAGTACGCGAACCTGCGCCATGCGCTGGAGTACTGCGTGTCCGACCCGGCCGAGGCCCGGACCGGCCTTGCCATGGCCTCCGTCCCGTGGTTCTGGGGTGCGATGGACCACATGGACGAAGCACGCCTGTGGCTGAACCGGGCGCTGGCCCTGGACCCCGCACCGAGCCGCGAACGAGCTTGGGCACTGGCCACGACCGCGTACGTCGGCGCCTTCGAGGGCGGCGACCAGACCTTGGCGAAGCTGCCCGAGCAGGCGCGGGATCTGGCGGTCGAACTGGGCGACCTCGGCGCACTGGCGTTCGCCAACCATGTCCGCGGGTTCTTCCGGTCGTTCGGCCCGGTCGAGAAGATCGGGGCCGCGCTCTCGATCTTCGCCGAAGCTCTCGAGCAATACACCGAGGCCGGCGTTCCCGCTCAGTACGCCGACAGCCTCCGGGTGGAAATGGCCACCACCTACATCCTCCTCGGCGAGTTCGACCGCGCGGCGGAACTCGTCGAGGAGCTTTTCGAACGCTGCGCCGCGGCCGGGGAACGCTGGAATCTCTCGTATGCCCGATGGCTGCGCGGGATGCTCGCGTTAGTCCGGGGCGAGCACGAGACGGCGGAAGCCGAGCTTTTCGAGGCGCTGCGGATCAAACGGCCCTTCCGCGACACCCTCGGCTTGGCCTTGACGCTCGAAGTGCTCGCGTGGGTCGCCGCCGACCGCGGCGAAGCCGACCGCGCGGCCACCCTGGTCGGCGCCACCGACAGTTTGTGGCGGACGATCGGCGCCCGGCTGATGCCCGGAACGCGCAGACGGTACGAACGGCAGGGCCGGATGGACCTGGCCGCGGAGAAGTTCCAGCCTGCCCGTGAGCGCGGCGGCAGGTTCACCGTCGAAGAAACGCTCGCGTTCGCCCTGCGCGAGCCGCAGCAGCAGTCCGAACGCAGAACGGAATCCGCGCCGTCCGGGCTGAGCCGGCGCGAACTCGAGGTCGCCCGGCTGGTCGCCGAGGGCATGTCGAACCGGGAGATCGCCGCGAAACTGGTGATTTCCCTGCGGACCGCCGAAGGCCATGTCGAAAAGATCCTGGCCAAGCGCGGGTTCAAGGCGCGCACCCAGATCGCGAGCTGGGTGCTTCAGCAGGAAGCGGACGGGCGGTAAGCGATTCGCTTGCGCTGCCAGGGCTTCCGCGTCAGTGGAACTGGCCGCGACGGCCGACGGGCTCCAGCAGGTCGCGCGCCGCACCTGCTGGAGCCCAGTGGTCCCACCGAGACAGCCGTCAGGCTGGGCGGACCGGCGCAGGAGGCAGATCCGCCAGGCGGGCAAGGGCGCCTCGGTGCGCGCCCGGAGACCCCAGCGCGAGCTGACCGGCCTTGGCCCGCTTCAGATACAGGTGCGCCGGATGCTCCCAGGTCATCCCGATGCCCGCGTGCAGCTGAACCGCTTCCTCCGCCGCGTGCACTGCCATGTCGCTGCAGTAGGACTGGGCGACGGCCGCTGCGATCGGCACGTCCGAGTCGTCGGCGGCCAGCGTCGCCGCGGCGTAACCGGCGGCCGCCGATCCTGACTCGATCTCGGTGTACAGGTCGGCCAGCCGGTGCTTCAGCGCCTGAAACCCGCCGACGATGCGGCCGAACTGACGCCGCTCCTTCAGGTAGGACACCGTCGTCTCCAAGCACCACCGCGAGATCCCGACCTGCTCGGCCGCCAGTAGTGCTGCTCCCGCCGTGAGCGCGTGCCGAATCGCCGGCTCCGCATCGTCGAGGACCACCAAGCCCTGTGCCCGGTCAAACGTGAGGTCGACGAGCTGCCGGGTCATGTCCAAGGACACCACCGGTTCCGTCCGGACGGCGTCAGCGTCGACCGCACACACCGCGACGCCGTGCGGCGTTGCGACCGGCACCAGGAGCAAGTCCGCTTCGAGCGCTCCGGCGACGCTGGTGACAGTGCCGGTGACGCGGTCGCCCTCTGAGGTGAGCGCCGGGAGCACGTCATACGGACCCGTCGACCACGGCACGGCCAGCGCGGCAGTGCGGGTCCCAGCCGCCAGTTCGGCGAGCAGTGGCGAATCGGAGTTCAGCAGCACGGTCGTGGCGATCACCGAACTGGTCAGGAAGGGAGCCGGTGCGGCGGCCCGGCCCAATTCCTCAGCCACGACCGCCGCCTCTCGCGCCGATGCGCCGTGCCCGCCGCGAGACTCCGGCACGAGCAGGCCAGCCAGTCCGAGATCGACCGACAGGGTCTTCCACAGGCCGCCGACGACCTTGCGATCACCGTCGTACAGCGCCGTCACCGCGTTCGGGTCGCACCGGTCCGCGAGCACGTCCCGCACGCTGGCGCGCAGGTCCTCCTCGATCTCCGTCGGGAGCAGATCGAGATCGCTTGCCGGGGTCATCGCGGGATTTCCTTCCAGGGGACGTCTTTGTCGACGCGCGGTTCGCCGGGCAAACCCAGTACCCGCTCCGCGACGATGTTGCGCAGGATTTCCGAGGTGCCGCCCTCGATGGAGTTGCCCTTGGCGCGCAGGTAGCGGTATCCCGCGTCGCGGCCGGTGAAGTCGACCAGCTCCGGTCGGACCATCGTCCAGTCGGAATAGCGCAGGCCGTCCTCGCCGAGCAGTTCGAGTTCGAGGCCGGACAGCGCCTGGGAGAGCCGCGCGAAGGTCAGCTTCATCGTCGACCCCTCGGGGCCGGGCTGGCCCTGAGCCAGCTTCTGCCGCAGCCGGGCGCCGGTGGCGCGCGCGACGTCGGCTTCCACCCACAGCTTGAGCAGACGGTCGTGCAGTTCGGGCGTCCGCTTCTCGGGATGCTCCCGCCAGGCAGCGGCGACGACGCCGATCATGCCGGACTCGCGCTCGGCTGACTTGCCGATCGAGACGCGCTCGTTGTTGAGCGTCGCGTTCGCGACCTTCCAGCCCTCCCCGACCGCGCCGAGCCGCTGGCTGTCCGGGATCCGCACGTCGGTCAGGAAGACCTCGTTGAACTCGGCCTCGCCGGTCAGCTGCCGCAGCGGGCGGACGTCGACGCCCGGATCGGTCAGGTCGCACAGGAAGTACGTGAGCCCGAAGTGCTTGGGCAGGTCCGGATCCGTCCGGGCCAGCAGGATCGCGAACCGCGCGTTGTGCGCGCCGGAAGTCCAGACCTTCTGTCCGTTGACGACCCACTCGTCCCCGTCGCGCACCGCGCGGGTGGAGACGTTCGCCAGGTCGGATCCTGCCCCTGGTTCGCTGAACAGCTGGCACCAAATCTCTTCGCCGGTCCACAATGGACGCAGGAAGCGGTCCTTCTGTTCCGTCGTGCCGTAGCTCAGGATCGTCGGCGCGGCCATACCGAGCCCGATCCCGTTGCGCTCGGGGCGGTTGGTCGGTGCGCCCGCCGCGGCGAACAATCGGTCCACTTCGGACTGCAGCGCTTGCGGCAGCCCGAGGCCGCCGTATCCCTCGGGAAAGCCGACCCAGGCCAGACCGGCATCGAACCGGGCCCGCAGGAACTCGGTGCGCTCGGTGGTCGCGGGGTCGTGCGCGGCGAGAAAACCGGTGACCCTTTCGGCGAGTTCGTCGGGCGTCATTTCGCTTGCCTCCGTTCGGCTTGGCGACGCAGTTCCGCCTTCGCCAGCGCGTTCTTGTGCACCTCGTCCGGCCCGTCGGCGAACCGCAACGTCCGGTTGGCGGAATAGGCGGCGGCCAGGGGAAAGTCCTGCGAGAGCCCGCCCGCGCCGTGGAGCTGGATCGCTTTGTCCAGGATCCACTGCACGGTGCCGGGCGTGGCGATCTTGATCGCCTGGATCTCGGTGTGCGCGCCTCGGTTGCCGACGGTGTCCATCAGCCACGCCGTTTTCAGGACCAGCAGCCGCAGCTGCTCCAGCCGCACTCGCGACTCGGCGATCCAGTCGCGGATCACGCCTTGCTCGGCGAGCGGCTTGCCGAACGCGACCCGTTCCGCGGCGCGAGCGCACATCAGCTCGACGGCCCGCTCCGCGACACCGATCGCCCGCATGCAGTGGTGGATCCGTCCCGGCCCGAGGCGGGCCTGAGCGATGCCGAATCCCTCGCCCTCGCCCGCGATCAGATTCGCGGCGGGGACCCGTGCGTCCTCGAAGACCAGTTCCGCGTGGCCGCCGTGCTCGTGGTCGTCGTAACCGAACACGTGCATGCCGCGCACGACGGAGAAACCGGGCGTGTCTCTCGGAACCAAGATCATCGACTGCTGCCGGTGCCGCTCGGCGGACGGGTCCGTCTTCCCCATCACGATGAAGATCCGGCAGTTCGGGTTCATCGCGCCGGTGATCCACCACTTGCGGCCGTTCAAGACGTACTCGTCGCCGTCGCGCACGATGCTCAGCTCGATGTTCGTCGCGTCCGACGAAGCGACCGCGGGCTCGGTCATCGCGAAGGCCGACCGGATCTCGCCGGCCAGCAGAGGTTCGAGCCAGCGTTCCTTCTGCGCCGCAGTGCCGAACTGGGTCAGCACTTCCGCGTTGCCGGTGTCCGGTGCGGCGCAGTTCAACGCTGCTGGCGCCAGGTGTCCGCTGCGTCCGGTGATCTCCGCGAGCGGGGCGTACTGCAGGTTGGTGAGACCGGCGCCATGTTCACCGGGCAGGAAGAGATTCCACAGACCGCGACGCCGCGCTTCGGTTCGCAGCTCACGCATGATCGGCGCGCTGTCCCACGCCCATCGGTCCGGCAACGCCGCAAGCTGCTCCGGGAACACCGACTCGGCCGGATAAACGTGGCGGTCCATGAAGTCGAGCAGTTCGGCTCGCAGTTCTTCGGTGCGGGCGTCGTACTGAAATTCCATCAGCGGTACTCCCTCATCGCGTCCAGGCCGCGCTCGAGCAGCGGTTCGACGGACTGCCCGACCTCCGCGAAACCGTCGCCGACGGTCTGCCCGTTGACGTACCGGAAATGGATGCCCTCCACGATTCCGGCCAGCTTGAACGACGCCAGGCCGAGGTAGAAGCCGAACCGGGAAAGATCGCGGTCGCTCGCGGCGGCGTACCGCTCGATGATCTCGCGCTCGGACAGAAACCCGGGCGCCGACGCGACATCCACGATCTGGTTCCCGGACGCTGTCTCGCCGAGGCGGCCGTAGACGAGCATCAGCGCGAGGTCGGTGAGCGGGTCGCCCAGTGTCGCCATTTCCCAGTCGATCACTGCCCGCAGCCGGTCCTGGTCGTCCACGAGCACGTTGTCGAGCCGGAAGTCGCC
Source organism: Amycolatopsis sp. NPDC114503 (assembly GCF_055633655.1). NCBI lineage: Bacteria > Bacillati > Actinomycetota > Actinomycetes > Pseudonocardiales > Pseudonocardiaceae > Amycolatopsis > Amycolatopsis sp. NPDC114503. The sequence goes on from NZ_JBVKDT010000004.1 coordinate 958,630, forward strand.
GTGCACGATGCCGGTCGCGGATTCGGCGGGCACCGAGGACAGCAGCGCGATGTACAGCTGGTCGACTCGCGGCAGGTCCCGGGTATGCGAAGCGTCCAACTGCCGCTTCCACCGGATCACCTGGCGGTGGAGGAATCCGTCCGGACGGCCGAAGTCGGCCAGTCCGACCTCGAACGGGTCGACGGCGTGCAGCGCGGACAGCGTGTCGACCAACGACTCGGCGATCGCCCGCGTCCGCTGAGGACCCAACGGGGCGATGTCCGCCCGGAACCGGTACGGCCGCCCGCCGACCCGTTCCATCACGCAGAACGGAGCACCCAGCACCGTCTCGTCGCGGCAGAGCGCGAAAGTGCGCGGCACTGGCACCGCGGAATCCTGCAGAGCAGCCATGACGCGGTATTCGCGGGCCATGTCGTGCGCGGTGGCCAGCAGGTGACCGACCGGAGGGCGACGGACGATCCACGTGCGGACGCCGTCGCTCACCTCGTAGGTCAGATTCGACTTGCCACCCGCGATCAATCGCGCCGACAGTTCCGCACCGGCCTCCGGGACCGCGGTCGGCAGCCACTCCCCCAATCGACCGAGATCGAGGCCCGGCAACGACTCCTGCCCCATCACGGCACCACGACCGCGAGCAGGTCGACCACGCAAGCCGGTTTACCGCCGTCCTCGCGCTCGACTGTCACCCGGGTCGTCACCTGATAGCCCATTGTCTTCCGAGTGACGCCGAGAAGCTCAACGCCCGCCCGTACGCGGGAGCCGACCGGAACCGGCGAGGGAAAGCGCAGCCGGTCAGCTCCGTAGTTCAGCCCGGCCGACACTCCGTCGATCCGGTAGACCTGCCAGCTCAGCATCGAAACGAGGCTCAGGGTGAGGAATCCGTGCGCGATCGTCGTGCCGAACGGGCCCGACGCTGCCCGCTGGGGGTCGACGTGAATCCACTGGTGGTCCCCCGTCGCCCCGGCGAAGGCATCGATCCGCTCCTGGCTGATCGTGTGCCACTCCGAGTACCCGAGATGGCTCCCGACCGCCTGTTCCAGCTCCGCGACTCCGTCGAATGTCCTCACGCCTTCGGCCCGCCCGCCACGTAGAGCACCTGGCCGGAGACGAATCCGGCGCCTTCGCTGGCGAAGAACGAGACCGCGTGCGCGACGTCGGCGGGCAGACCGCCGCGGGCGACCGGGATGTCCTTGACCACGGCGGTCCGGAAGTCCTCGAAGGACACGCCCATCCGCTCGGCGGTGGCCTTGGTCATCTCCGTCTCGATGAACCCGGGCGCGATCGCGTTGGCGGTGACCCCGAACTTGCCCAGTTCCAGGGCGAGGGTCTTGGTGAAGCCCTGCAAGCCCGCCTTGGCCGCCGCGTAGTTGGCCTGGCCCCGGTTGCCGAGCGCCGAAGTGCTGGACAGGTTCACGATGCGTCCCCAGCCGGCCTTCGTCATGAATCCTTGTACCGCGCGGCTCATCAGGAAGGACCCTCGCAGGTGGACGCCCATCACGGCGTCCCAGTCCGCGGCCGTCATCTTGAAAAGCAGGTTGTCGCGGAGGATCCCGGCGTTGTTGACCAGCACGGCCGGGTCGCCGAGTTCGGCTGCGACGCGGCCGACAGCGGCCTCTACCGCTTCCTCGTCGGAGACATCGACGCCGACGGCGAGCGCGGTGCCGCCAGCTTGGGTGATCCGGTCGACTACGGCCGCGCACGCCGCCTCGTCCAAGTCGAGAACGGCGACCGCGAATCCGTCCGCGGCAAGGCGTTCGGCGACACCGGCGCCGATGCCTCGGGCAGCGCCGGTGACGACGGCGGTACGGCGGGTGGTGGTCATGCATGACTCCTGTCGATGGTGTTTGTGGCCGGGTCTCGTGAGTGGCTATGCCGGTTCTAACCGGCGCCGCCACTCACAAGGCCCCCTCTATTCGCCCGCGGTGAGGCTTACGCCGCCGTCGATGACGACGGTCTGCCCGGTCATCCAGCCGGCGTCCGGCGAGAGCAGGAACGCGACGACGCTGCCGATGTCCTGGGACTCGCCCAGTCGCTTCAGCGGATATGCCTGCGCGGCCTGTTCCTCGCGTCCTTCGTAGAGCGCAGTGGCAAACCTCGTCTTCACGACTGCGGGGGCGACCCCGTTGACCCGGATGCCTGGGCCGAGTTCCACCGCGAGCAATTCCGTCAGGGAATTCAGCATCGCTTTGGTGGCACCGTAAAAGCCGATGTTCGGGGCCGTCCGGACGCTGGAGAGCGACGAGACGTTGACGATGGCGCCCCCGTGGTCGCGCATCCAGGCGCGATACACGTGCTGCACCCAGGAAACTGCGGCGACGCAGTTGACCTCGACCACCTTCCGCGCCACTGCGAGGTCGAGGTCGACCAGCGGCCCGTAGACCGGGTTGATCCCGGTGTTGTTGACCAGGAAATCGACGCTGCCGAAGGTGTCGATCGTCTGCCGGACAGTATCCGCCTGGTGCTCGGCGTCGTCCGCCTTGCCCGCGACCGCCAGTGCCGTTTCCGGCCCGCCGAGGCGAGCGACCGCTTCGTCCAGGGCCTCCCGCTTGCGGGCGGTGATGACCACTCGCGCGCCATCGGCGACCAGGCGTTCGGCGACGGCGAGCCCGATGCCGCGGCTGGCACCGGTGACGATCGCGGTCTTGCCCGCGAACCGGCCGGTCACGACAGCCGCTCCAGCACCATCGCCATGCCCATGCCGCCGCCCACGCACATCGACTCGACACCGAACTGCTTGTCGTGCCACTGCAGGGAGTTGATCAGGGTCGCGGTGATCCGGGCGCCGGTCATGCCGAAGGGGTGGCCGACGGCGATCGCGCCGCCGTTGACGTTCAGCTTTTCCAGCGGGATGCCCAGCTGCTGCGCGGAACCGAGCGACTGCACGGCGAACGCTTCGTTGATCTCGACCAGATCGATGTCACTGAGAGCCAGACCGGCGTTCTTCAGCGCCGCCGGGATCGCCTCGACCGGGCCCAGCCCCATGATCTCCGGCGAGAGCGCGGTGACCGCGGTGGAAACGATCCGGGCCAGCGGCGTGAGCCCGAGTTCCTTCGCGCGGGTGTCGCTCATGACCACCAGCGCGGCCGCACCGTCGTTGAGCGGGCACGCGTTCCCGGCCGTCACCGTCCCATCCGGACGGAACACCGGCTTGAGCTGGCTGACACCTTCGAGGGTCGTGCCCGGCCGGGGGCCGTCGTCGGCGGTCACGACCGTGCCGTCCGGCGTCGTCGCCGGCGTGATCTCGCGAGCCCAGAAGCCCTCTTCGATCCGTTGCACGGCAAGGTTTTGGCTGCGGACGCCGAACGCGTCCTGATCCTCGCGGGACATTCCGAGCACCTGGGCGACGTTCTCGGCAGTCTGCCCCATCGCGATGTAGAGGTCCGGCAACTCCCCAGACTCGCGCGGGTCAGTCCACGCTTCCGCACCGCCAGCGGCACGCTTCTCAGTGCGCGCCTGGGCGTCGGCGAATGCCGGGCTCTGCGCCTCGGGGATGTCGGCCGTGCCGTTGACGTAGCGGCTGACCGTCTCCACCCCGGCGGAGAGATAGGCGTCGCCTTCCCCGGCTTTGATCGCGTGGAAGGCCATCCGGGTGGTCTGCAGACTGCTTGAGCAGTAACGGTTTACGGTCACGCCGGGCAGGTGGTCCAATCCGGACAGGACGGCGACCGCCCGGCCAAGGTTGTTGCCGGACTCGCCGGCCGGCTGCCCGCAGCCCAGGATCAGGTCGGCGATGTCGCGCGGGTCCAGCTCGGGCACCTTGCCGAGCACCGCCCGCACCATCTGGGCGGCGAGGTCGTCGGGCCGGATCTCCTTGAGCGATCCCTTGCCCGCCCGGCCGATCGGGGAACGGGCGGTGGCGACGATGACTGCTTCGGGCATGTGTTCTCCTGGTTTGACTAAGCGCTCGCTTATGTCAAGCTAGGCCGCACCGCCGCGCATCCCGCGGCACATCCACGACGTCGCACCCGGCTGGGGGATGCCCCGGCGGCCCGACGAGAGGACCACCCGTGCCGGACACTCCAGAGCACCCCCGAGACACTCGTTCCCTCCTCCACGAAGCGGCGGTGAAAGCGTTCGCGGACAAGGGTTTCCACGGGACCACCACGCGCGACATCGCCGCCGCGGCCGGAAAGAGCCCGGCAGTGCTCTACGTGCACCACAAATCGAAAGAAGAGCTGCTGTACCAGATCTCCAAGGACGGACACGAAACAACGCTCCGCCTGGTCCGGGCGGCGATCGCGGCTACCGGCGATCCGGCCGAAGCGCTGTGCCGGGCGATGCACGATTTCGCCCTGCACCACGCGAGCAGCCCGACCGGCGCGCGCATCGTCAACTACGAACTCGCCGCGCTCGCTCCCGAACACCTGACCGAGATCCGCGGCATCCGGCACGCGATCGACGCAGAGATGCGCGGGCTCGTCGCCCGTGGCGTCGAGGCGGGCGCGTTCGACGTGCCCGACGTCGACCTCACCGCGGCCGCGATCCTCTCGCTTGGCATCGATCTCGTGCGCTGGTACCGCGACGGCGGCCGCTGGACCCCGGAACAGATCGCGGACCGGTATGCCGGCCTGGCGCTGCGCCTGGTCGGCGCAGCGCCTCGGAACTGATTGCTGCCCCCAGCCGCGCATCCCCCGGCCAGGCACTCCTTGCGAGACGAAAGCCCAGCCGCGCTTCGGGTCGCCCAGGGTGGACGCCACGCGCCCGGCGATCGAGAAAGAAGGATGACGTGAGCACCTACGCCGTTGTCGACCCCACCAGCGGGAAGACCCTTAAGGAGTACGCCGCGCTGTCGGACGGCGAGCTGGCCGCGAAGCTCGACCGCGCCGAGTCCGCCTACCGCCAGTGGCAGCGTTCGTCGTCGGTCTCCGGCCGAGCGGCGCTGCTCGGCAAAGCGGCAGCACTGTTCGCCGAGCGCCGAGACGAGCTGGCGCTCATCATCAGCCGGGAAATGGGCAAGCCGACCAATCAGGGCGTCCTGGAAGTCGACTTCGCCGCCGCCATCTTCGAGTACTACGCCGAGCACGCCGCGGAATTCCTCGCCGACGAACCGGTCCCGCTCCAGTGGGGCGAAGGCACCGCAGTGATCCGGCGGCAGCCCGTCGGCATTCTTCTCGGCGTGATGCCGTGGAACTACCCGTACTACCAGGTCGCCCGCTTCGCCGCGCCGAACCTGATGGCAGGCAACACGATCCTGCTCAAGCACGCGTCCCAGTGCCCGGAGTCGGCGGCCGCGATCGAACAGCTGTTGCTGGACGCCGGTTTTCCGGCCGGCGCCTACGAGAACGTCTACGCCACCTACGCCCAGATCGACTCGATCATCGCCGACCCCCGGGTCGCCGGAGTGTCGGTGACCGGTTCGGAGAAGGCCGGCGCGCACGTCGCGGCGACCGCGGGCCGGCACCTCAAGAAGGCAGTCCTCGAACTCGGCGGCTCGGACCCGTTCCTCCTGCTGAGCACCGACGATCTCGACACCGCGGTGGAATCCGCACTGGGCGCCCGGTTCTACGACAACGCCGGCCAAGCGTGCAACGGCGCGAAGCGCTGGATCGTCATGGACGATCTCTACGACGCGTTCCTCGCGAAGGTGACCGCGACGCTGGCGCAGCTCGAACCCGCATCACCGACCGCCGAGGACACCGTCCTCGGTCCCGTCTCCTCGGTCGGCGCCGCGGAGGGCCTCGAGGAGCAGCTGCGCCGCGCCGTCGACGGTGGAGCGCGAGTCGCGTTGGGCGGCACGCGGGACGGGGCTTTCTTCGCTCCCACTGTCCTGGTCGACATCGACGCTGGGAACGCGGCGGCCAAAGAGGAGTTCTTCGGCCCCTTCGCGAATGTGTACCGCGTGCGCTCGGAGGAGGAAGCGATCGCGGTCGCGAACGACACTCCGTTCGGGCTCGGCTCCTACGTGTTCAGCACCGATCCGGAGCAGGCGCAGCGGGTCGCGGACCAGCTCGAAGCCGGCATGGTTTACGTCAACCTCGTCGGCGCCGAGGAACCCGGCCTGCCGTTCGGCGGCGTGAAGCTGTCCGGGTTCGGGCGCGAACTCGGCCGGCTCGGCGCGGAAGAGTTCGTCAACCGCAAGCTCATCCGGACAGCGGGCTGAAGAACCGGTTGAAACACCGCACCGCCGCTGCTCGTTCTCCGGGCAGCGGCGGTGCTGTGTTGTGCGTCAGTCGGCCCGCGGGCTGAGCCGGACCGGCAACGCCTTGACCTGATTGATGAAGAACGACTCGGCGTGCGGCGCGTCGCCGACGATCTCCATCTCCGGATAGCGTTTCAGCGTTTCCTCGAGCATCAGCCGCAGTTCCAGTCGCGCCAACGCGTTGCCGAGGCAGAAATGCCTGCCGCCGGCCCCGAACGCCTGGTGCTCCGGGTTCCGGGTCACGTCGAAGCGATCCGGGTCCTCGTAACGGTCCTCGTCGCGGTTCGACGACGGGTACCACATCACGACTTTGTCGTCCTCTTTGATCAGCTGGCCGCGGATCTCGACGTCTTTCGTCGCCGTCCGGCGCATCATCGAGAACGCCGGGAACATCCGCAGCGCCTCCTCGACCACACTCGGCACCAGCGACGGGTCGTCGAGGACTTTCTCGCGTTCCCCCGGGTTCTCGATCAGCGCCCTAACAGCGCTCACGTACGTAGCCATCGTGCTGTCGTTGCCTGCCCCGATCAGCAGCAACGTGCCGTACATGATCTCCTCGGCCGAGAGCGTCTCGCCGTCGATCTCGGCGTGCACGAGGATGCTGATCAGGTCGTCGGTCGGATTCGTCCGCCGGGTCTCGATCATCTCGGTGACCTCTGCCGCCAAGGTCGGCAGCAGCTCGTTGACGTACGCGTCGATCCCGCCGGGGTTCAGGTCCGGGTCGTCCCGCCCCATGTACCGCTTCATGTAGCCGGCCCACTTGGCGTCCTCGGACTCCGGAATGCCGAGGAGCCCGTGGATCACCCGCGCCACGATCGGCTGGGATACCGCGCTCACCAGGTCGCAGGTCTCCTCGCCGTCGAGGCGGTCGAGCACGGACACGACGATCGCCCGGATCCATTCCTCGTGTTCGGCGATCTTCTCCGCGGTGAAGCCCTTGAGGAAAAGCTGCTTGATCCGGTCGTGCTTGGGCGGGTCCATGCCGATGAACTCGGCGCGCGCGAACTCCAGCGGGATCTGGTGGTTGGTGATGTCGATGCCCCACCGCTCCGAGGAGAACGTCTTCCAGTCGCGGCTCACCGCGGCGACGTCGTCCGCCTTGGCCAACGACCAGAAGCCCTCTTCCTCCGGCAGCACCGGGATGCCCGGCGACCAGTGCACCGGGCACTTCGCCCGGAGGTCGGCGAAGACTCCGTGCGGGGGACCTGCCGTCCACAAGCCGAATTCGGCCAGGGTCAGATTTTCCGGAATTCCGTCCGCGGCCATTGGCTTCTCCAGGTCCGTCGATGCCGGTGAAGTCGCGAGCGCGGTCAGGAGCCGACCGCGTCCGCCCAGGACACGCCGTCCAGAATGGCCCGCTTTCCGAGTGCCAGCTGACGCGGCGCGTTCACGCAGAGCACCCCGCGGAGCCGGTCGCCGCGCCCGAACATCGCGACGAGCGACTTCTCGTCCGCCTTCGTGATTTTCACCTGGTCGTCGCCGCTGACGTGGCCCACGAACTTGACCTTGGCCTCGAACTGGTCGGACCAGAAGTACGGGACCGGGGCGAACGGCTCGCTCTCGCCGAGCAGTGTCCGGGCCGCGTGCACGCCCTGCTCGACGGCGTTCAGCCACTGCTCGACCCGCATCGTCTCGCCGAACAGCCGGTTCGGCCATTGCACGAGGTCGCCGGCCGCCACCACGTCCGGAGCGGTCGTCCGCAGCGTCTCGTCGCAGACCACGCCGTTCGCGACTTCGACGCCGCTGCCGCCGAGCCAGCCGGTCGCCGGCTGGACGCCGACACCCGCGACGATGAGGTCCGCCGCCAGCACCGTGCCACCGGCCAAGTGGACCTGGCTCCCGTTCGGCGCGCTCTCGATCCGCTCGATTCCGGTGCCGCAGTGCAAGTTCACCCCGTGCCCGACGTGGTGGTCCTGAAACCAGCGGCCGAGTTCCGCGCCGAGCACCCGGGTCAGCGGGACCGGCGCGATCTCCACGACCGAGACGTCCAGCCCCATCTTCCGGGCGGTGGCGGCGACCTCCAGCCCGATGAAGCCCGCGCCGATCACCACCAGATGGCGGCCCGGGACCAGCTGCTCGTGCAGACTCAGCGAATCCGACAACGACCGCACCTCGTGGACGCCCGGCACGCCCTCCAGGACCGGCAGCGGCCGGGTCCGGGATCCGGTGGCGACGACCAAGCCGTCGTAAGACAGCTCCCGGCCGCCCTCGAGGAACACCGTTTTCCCGCCAGCGTCAAGCCCGACGGCCGCCGCGCCGAGCGAGACGTCGACGGCGTTCTCCTGATACCAGCCGGGTTCTTTGATCAGCAGGGCCGCGCGCTGCTGTCCCTCCCGCAATGCGTCCTTGGACAGCGGAGGACGGTCGTAGGGCAGCACGTTCTCGGCGCTCACCAGCGTGATCTCGCCCTCGTGCCCCGCGCGCCGGAGCCCGTCGACGGCGTTCACCGCCGCCACCGAGCCGCCGACCACGACGATGCGGTCCATCGCCGTCAGCCCTTCCCCAACGTGATGACGCCCTCGGGGCACGACCGCACCGCGCGCTCGGCCTCTTCGAGGCGGTCGTCGGACGGGTGCGGCTCCAGAAGGACGGCCTGGCCGGATTCGTCGTCGATGTCGAAGAGATCCGGGCATTCCATCATGCAGCAAGCACAGCCCGTGCATCCTTCGAGGTCGATCGTGAGCGTCAGCGCCATGATGTGCTCTCCTTGCGTTCCGGCGAACCTGGCCGGAAGTGTGGAGCGTTCCCGGCGGGCACCCGCGCCGCGCGGGCAAAGAATGCCCGACCGGGGGTGTCCCGGCCCCGGAGCAGGCTCGCTCCATCCCCCACCCGGGCACGAGCACGCGCGACGGCCGCGAGGCAGCGGGGACGGCTGCCTAGATTCCCGGAAGCCGCGGGCGCGCCGACGGCTGCGCCGGACTCCCCCGAACAAGCTGAGGATTCATGCACCGCACTGTGTTTGACGAAGACCACGAGTCCTTCCGCAAGACGCTGAGATCGTTCCTGCAAGCGGAAGTCCTCCCGCATTACGACGAATGGTTCGCGGCCGGCGGAGTCCCCCGCAAGCTGTACCGCGACCTCGGCGAACTCGGCCTGTTCGGCATCTCGGTGCCGGAGGAGTACGGCGGAGCCGGTCTGACGACGCACAAGTTCACCGCGATCGAATACGAGGAGATCGCCCGGGTCGGGGTCCTGCTCGGCGGCTCCAGCTGCCATGTCCTGCTGGCCCTCCCGTACCTGAAGCTGCTCGGCACCGACGAACAGCTGCGGCGGTACCTCCCCGGGTTCGTCACCGGCGAGCAGATGTGGGCGCTCGCCATGACCGAGCCCGGCACCGGCTCCGACCTGAGCGGCATCCGCACCACCGCCAAGCTCTCCGCCGACGGCACGCATTACGTCCTCAACGGCGCCAAGACGTTCATCACCGGCGGCGTCAACGCCGACCGGGTGATCGTCGCCGCCCGCACCAGCCCGCCCCGCGAGGACGACCGCCGGTTCGGCCTCTCCCTGTTCGCCGTCGACACTTCGCTGCCCGGATACCAGGTCGGGCGCAAGCTGGACAAGCTGGGGCTGCGCACTTCCGACACCGCCGAACTCGCGTTCACCGACGTCCGCGTGCCCGCCGAGGACCTCCTCGGCAAGGAGGACAAGGGATTCTCCTACCTCGGGCACAATCTCGCCTCGGAGCGCTGGGGAATCGCGCACGGCGCGTACGCCCAGGCGAAGGCGGCTGTCGCGCTCGCCCAGGCCTACACCGCGGACCGGAAGGTCTTCGGCAAACCCGTCGCGACGTTCCAGAACACGAAGTTCGAGCTGGCCGCGTGCAAGGCGGAGGTCGACGCGGCGGAAGCAGTCACCGACCGCGCGCTGGAGGCGCTCGACGCGGGCGAACTGAGCCCGGCAGAGGCGGCTTCGGCCAAGCTGTTCTGCACGGAGGTCGCCGATCGCGTGATCGATCGCTGCCTGCAGCTGCACGGCGGTTACGGCTACATCAACGAGTACCCGATCGCCCGGCTTTACGCGGACAGCCGGGTCAACCGGCTCTACGGCGGCACGTCCGAGGTGATGAAGCTGATCATCGCCCACGACATGGGGCTCTGACCTTCCGCGGGAAGACCGCCGCGGCACTGTTCCGCGGCGGTCTTCCTGTTTCACGATTCCAGGCTCTGCAAGGTTTTCCGGGCCGCGCGCTGCCCCGACGCCGCCGCGGCCGCCAGCGAAGGATCGCCGAGATAGTCGCCCGCGAACCAGATCGGACCGACCGGCACACGCAGAGTTTTCTGCGACGCGTCCCGCTTGCCCGGCTTCCAGTAGGAGACCACCCGCGGCTGCCGCTTGACCACCACGCGGTCGATCGCGCCGTCGAGTTCCGGGAACAACCGGATCAAGTCGCGGAGGAACACGTCCTCGATTTCCGCGTCAGAGAGCCGGGACAGCTCATCGGCGGCGGCACCTCCGGACAGCAGAACCAGCGCACCGCCGGGCTTTCGCGGACCTTCGACGCGCTGCGGAGCCGCGTGATTGAACACCATCTGGAAGGACAGCTCCGGCGTCGAGATGCCGTAGTAGTCGTCCCACCGCTGCGAACCCTGTTCCTTGGTGAAGACGCCGGCGAGGACATACCGGCCGTACTCGATGTCCGACAACGCCGCGCGGTATGCGTCCGACAGGTCGGGCATGACCGCGAGGGCGCAGTCGGCCGGAGTCGCCACGATCGCGCGTTTCGCCGTCAACCGCACCGCACCGTCCTCGTCGGCGTACTCGACGGTCACGCTGCTGTCCGTCCAGGTGAGCTTCCGTACCTCGGACCCGAGCCGCAGCCGGTCGCCGAGGTCTTCCGCGAGTGCGTCGGTGAAGGACTGGTTCCCGCCGACGGGCAGCGCGAAGTTCGGCACTTTCGCCGCCTTCTCCAACGCGGTTCCGATGGAGATCGCGAGCTGGGTAGCCGCGGTTTCCTCCGGCTCGCAACCGATCCATTGCCCGGACCACGCGCTGAAGAGCGCGGTCATCTCGCGCGACCGGACACCCGCCATCAGGGCCTCCGCACCGGTTCGCGCTTCGAGGCGGGCCCGCATCGCACGGGCGGTCTCGGCGTTCTTCCCGAAGAGCCGGGCGTAGGCGTACTTGATGCGCAAGCCGACCCGCGCCAGCTCCATCTTGGCGGCCAACGGCATCCGGGAGCGCAGCAGCAACAGCGGCGGGCTGTCCGTGGTCACCATGCGGCCTTTGAGGTACAGCGCCGCCTTCCGTCCGGCGAGCGAGCCCCGCTCGATCCGGTAGCGGTCCATCACCTCGAACAACGGCCCGGCGCCTTCGGTGAACTGGGTCCCGATGTTGAGCCAGTAGTCCCCGTGCCGGACGGATTCCACGCGGCCGCCGGGCCGGTTCGCGGATTCGAGCACGACGACGTCCGTCGATTCCGCCAGTGTCGACCCGGCTACCAGACCGGCTGCCCCGGCACCGATGACAACGACTTCACACTGCTGTTCACGCACGTTTTTGTCCCTCTGCACCGGGCGATCGTGCGTGCGGCGGCCGCTACGCGGAGCCGACCCGGCGACAGTGCGCCCGGCTGGGGGATGACACGGTGCTCCCCCAGCCGGGCACCGCTTGGGCGGCAGCACATGCTTGCGCGCGATTCGCGCGGTTTGCTGCCGTCCGGGCCGATGCGCCGCGCACCGCCGAGAGACATTGCTGGGAAGGAATTCCGCTGTGGGTGAAGCCACCGTTTTCGCCGTGCTGAAGGAGCAGGCCGAGCAGGCCCCGGACGCTCCGGTTCTGCTGATCGACGGCGAGGAGTGCTCGCGAGCGGATCTGTTCGGGTCGGTCACGGCGATCGCCGCCGGTCTGCGCGCGCTCGGTCTCGACCGAGGCGACCGCGGCTTGATCGTGTCGGACAACCGGCTCGAGACAGTGGTCGCCTGGCTCGGCGTCGACTGTGCCGGGATGATCGACGTGCCGGTCAACCCGGAAGCGCGCGGAGCGTTCCTGGAGTATCTCGTCCGCGACTGCGCCCCGCGGGTGGTCATCGGGCTTCCCGCCTATCTGCGCGCGGTCGCCGCGGTGGTCCCGGAGCCCCCGGAGTTCGCGGTCCTGATCGACCCCGACGACGGCGAGCCGCCGTTCGGGCCCGGCACCCGGCACCTGACCTTCGACGAGCTTCGGGAGCTGGGCCGCGACGGCACGGTCGTGCCGCCGCTGGAAAGCGACATCGCGACGATGATCTACACGTCCGGCACGACTGGCCCGTCCAAAGGCGTGCTGCTTCCGCACGCGTACCAGATCACCTGGGCGCGCCGCGGCGCGGAAGGCCTCGGCATGCGGGCGGGGCAGACGGCGTACACACCGGAGCCGCTGTTCCACTCCGACGCACGGTCGTACGTCCTCGCAGCCCTGCTGACCGGCGGACGGCTGGCTCTCGGCAAGCGGTTCAGCGTGAGCCGATTCTGGGACGAGGTGCGCGCCGCCGACGCGTCGTACTTCGCCTACCTCGGCACGATGCTGTCGATGCTGTACTCCGCCGAGCCCAGCGACGCCGACCGCGACCACCCCGCCGTCATCGGGACCGGCGGCGGAGCCCCCGCGGCGCTCCAGAACGCGTTCGAAGAACGGTTCGGCGTCCGGCTGGTCGAGATGTACGGCATGACCGAGGCGCTGTGCATCACCCAGAACACGCCGGAGCACCACCGCGTCGGCTCGGTGGGGCTGCCGACGCCCGAGCTGGAGGTCCGGCTTGTCGACGATCAGGACCGGCCCGTGCCGCCCGGCGAGATCGGCGAGCTGATCCTGCGGCCGAGGGAACCGCACACCGTCATGGCGGGTTACTGGAACAAACCGGAGGCGACGGTCGCCGCCTGGCGGAATCTGTGGTTCCACACCGGCGACCGGATGCGCGCGGACGAGGACGGCTTCCTCTATTACATCGGACGGCTCAAGGACTCCATCCGCCGGCGCGGCGAAAACGTGTCGGCCTGGGAGGTCGAGTGCGCCGCCAACAAGCACGAGGACGTGCGCGAAGCAGCGGCGATCGGGGTGCCCTCGGACCTCGGCGAGGAGGACGTCGCCCTCCTGGTCGTCGAGCAGGAAGGCCGGCGATGCGAGCCGGCGGCGCTGCGCGGCTTCCTCGCCGCGGACCTTCCCAAACACGCCGTCCCGCGCTTCATCGAGATCGTGGACGAGCTGCCGAAGACGCCGACCCAGCGCGTGAACAAGGACCAAGTCCGCGCCCGCGGCATCACCGCGACGGCGTGGGACGGCGAAACGGCCTGACGGGGCCTCCCCCAACCGGGCCGAGACCTCGCCGGTCCCCGCTGGCGCCGGGTCCGTGGCTCTACGTTCGCGCGCATCAGCGTTGGCTACGTCACTGCGGAGGAACGATGAGCACACTCGACGACCCCGGCTTCACAGTCGCCGACCCGCAGCTGTGGGCCGCCGGCCCGCCGCACGAGGTTTTCGCCGAAATGCGCGGCAAATGCCCGGTGCACCACTCGTCCGGCATCGCCGGGATGCCCGAGGCGGCCGGTTTCTGGTCGATCACGAAAGCCGAGGACGTCGCACGCGTCAGCCGCGACTGGAAGACGTTCTCCTCCCACCGCGAGGGAGCGGTCGACCTGACCTGGCACGGCATGCCCGAGGACCTGGTCGAACTGGCCAAGACGGACATGATCAACCTCGACCCGCCGCGGCACGACCGGCTCAAGCAGCTGTTCCTCGAGGGCTTCACCCGCGACCGCATCGCGGCGGAGGAGGACCGGGTCGTCGAGGCGGTCAAGAACGTGCTGGACCGCCTCGACGGCAAAGACTCCTGCGACCTGGTCAACGACGTGTCGAAGCCGATCGTCGCCCGCGTGATCCACGGGTTCATGGGAATCCCCGAGGAAGACGACGCCCGCTGGATCCACAACATCAGCCGCTACATCGCCCTCGAGGACCCGCATTTCAATCCCGGCGGGCTCGAGGAGTGGCTGACCGTCTTCATCCCCGACCTGATCGGGCAGTGCGTGGCGCTGGTCGAGGATCGCAAGGCCGACCCGGGCGACGACCTCATCAGCATCCTGGTCAACGCCGAGGTCGAAGGGGACAAGCTCGCCGACGACGAGATCATCGCGGGCATGCTGCTGCTGTTCGCCGCGGGCAACGACAGCACGATGGCGACCTACACCAGCGCGATGATCGCGCTGATGGAAAACCCGGACGAACGCCGGAAGGTGCTCGCCGACCCGTCGCTGGTGCCGAACGTGGTCGAGGAGGCACTGCGGATGTTCCCGGCGTTCGCGCTGATGCGCCGCACCGCGACCAAGGACGTGGAACTCGGCGGCGCGCAGATCAAGGAAGGCGACTCGGTCGTCATGTGGTACCCGTCGGCGAACCGCGACGAAGACCGTTACGAGGACCCGGATCGCTTCGACGTGACCCGGAACCCGGAACACCTGGCCTTCGGAGCGGGCGGCCGGCATTTCTGCCTCGGCAACGCACTCGCCCGGCTGGAGCTGCGGGTGATGATCGGGGAAACCCTCAAACGCTACCCCGAAATGGAAATCGCCGGAGACGCGCCGTTCACCGCGTCGTTCTTCGCCAACCAGCGCCAATCGCTCCCGGTACGCCTCGGTCCCCGCAAGGCCTGACCCGCCCGACTCAATCGAAAGAACGCGGAGAATCCATGACTGACACCTCTTCAACGACGAAGACCTACGACGTGGCGGTCCTCGGCTGCGGGCTGCTGGGCTCCGCCCTCGCCCGCAACTTCGCCGCCAAGGGCCACCGGACCGCCGCCTGGAACCGCACCCCGGCCAAGGCCCAAGCGCTCGAAGCCGACGGCGTGCGCGCCGTGGCGGACATCGGCGAAATCGTCCGGTCCTCGAAACTCGTAGTGGCTGTCACCTCCACCTACGCGACCACTCGCGAAGCCATCGCAGCTGTCCCCGACTGGACCGGGACCACTCTGGTCAACGTCGGCACCGGCACTCCCGCCGACGCCGAGGAGCTCAAGGCGTGGGCCGAGGCCCGCGGCGTTCGCTACCTCGACGGCGCGGTGCTCTGCTACCCGCAGCAGGTCGGCACCGACGAGGGCATGGTCCTCTATTCGGGCTCGGCCGAGGCATGGGCCGAGCACGAGCAAACCCTGACCGCACCCGGGCCGTACTCCATGTTCGTCTCGGACAACGTGAAGGCGGCGAGCGTTCTCGACGCCGCGATCATCGGCGGGTTCTATTCGGCAGCGCTCAGCGCATACGTCGAAGCCTCCACCTATGCGCTTGACCAAGGCGTCGACCCGGAGACACTGAACGCGATCAGCGAGCTGGCGTTCCAGACCCTGGCCACTACGGGCAAGGAGGCGGTGGCAGCCATCGCGAGCGGTCAGCACGAGACCGAGACCGCCACGCTCAGCGTTTACGCCGAAGGCTGTCGCGCCACGGTCGGTGCCATGCAGTCGGCGGGCCACAAGGCCCGGCTGCTCGCCGCGGCCGTGGAAAACCTCACCGAGGCCGAAAAAGCCGGTCTGGGCAATCTCGGGTTCTTCGCCTCGACGAAGATCGCCCGCGTCAGTTCCTGACCCGGCCCCCTGGAAGCGGGCCTGACGCACCGGGCAGGTCCGCTTCCGGCTTTTCGTGGCGCGGCCGCGCGCCCCGGCTCCCCCGTCCGGGCATTCCCCGCACGACGGGGGCGGAGAACGGGCACGCCCGGCCTAGATTCGCCGTCCCGAACGAACGAGCCAATCCGAGGAAGCGCAATGAAAACCACTGCCGCGGTGCTGACCGAGGTCGGCAAGCCATTCGAGATCGTCGAACTCGACCTGGAGGGCCCGAAGGAGGGCGAGGTCCTCGTCCGCTATGTCGCCGCGGGCCTGTGCCATTCCGATCTCCATTTGCTCAAGGGCGATTTCCCGTCCCGGCTGCCGATCGTCGGCGGCCACGAAGGCGCGGGCGTCGTCGAGGAGGTCGGCGCGGGCGTCACCAAAGTCAAGCCGGGCGACCACGTGCTGGCGAGCTTCATCCCGAGCTGCGGCGAATGCCGATGGTGCCGCAGCGGCAAGCAGAACCTGTGCGACCTCGGCGAGAACCTGCTCGACGGGCAGCTCCCGGACGGCACCTTCCGGTTCAGGCTGAACGGCGAGGACGCCGGCGGCATGTGCTCGGTCGGCAGCTTTTCGCAGTACGGCACGCTTTCTCAGCACTCCGTCATCAAGATCGACGGGTTTCTCCCGCTCGATCGCGCGGTGCTCACCTCCTGCGGTGTACCGACCGGCTGGGGCACCGCGGTCAACGTGGCCGGCGTCCGCCCGGGCGACACGACGGTGATCTACGGCGCGGGCGGCGTCGGCATGAACGCGGTCCAAGGCGCGGCCGCGGCCGGCGCGAAGTACGTCGTAGTCGTGGATCCGGTCGAGTTCAAGCGCGAAACCGCGCTGAAGCTGGGCGCCACCCACGCGTTCGCGGACGCGGACCAGGCACTGGAGTCGGTGTGGGAGATGACCCACGGCCAGGGCGCCGAATCGGCGATGGTGATCGTCGGCGACGTGAACCCGGAGGTCGTCACCGCCGCGTTCACCGTCGTCGGCAAAGCCGGCACTATCGCGATCACCGCCATGGGCCCGTGGGACGACCCGAGCGTCCAGCTCCCGGCCGCCCAGCTCGCGATGTTCCAGAAGACGGTCAAGGGCTGCATTTTCGGCCAGTTCAACCCGCAAAGCGACGTCCCGCGGCTGCTCGGCCTTTACCAGACCGGCAAGCTCAAACTGGACGAGCTGGTCACCCGGGAATACCGCCTCGAAGAGGTCAACCAAGGCTACGACGACCTCCTCGCCGGCGAGCTGATCCGCGGCGTGGTGACCTTCTAGCCGGGACGGCAGCGGCGGAACGACCTGCTGGACAAGGAAAGTCCGCTCGCGCGCCGTCCGCCGCTGCTCCCCCAGGCGGGCAGACTGCCTCCGCCACGACCGCCCTCTTGCCCGCTTCCCCGCCACGATGCGGCCATGACTTCGACAGTTTCCGCGCGCAGCGCCAAGCACGTTCTGGTGACCGGCGGCGCCGGCGAGATGGGCGCGTACGCGTGCGGCGTGCTCGCCGGCGCCGCCGAGATCGAGAGCCTCGTCATCGCAGACCGAGACGAGGAGAAGGCAGCCCGGCTCGCGGCCAAACTCGGGTCGAAGGCGACGGCCCTCGCGCTCGACATCTCGGACTCCGAAGCACTGGCGAAGGCGCTCTCCGACGTCGACCTCGTACTCAACTGCGCAGGCCCCTTCTACCGGTTCGGCCGCGAGGTGCTCAGCAGCGCCATCGCCGCCGGCACCGACTACCTCGACATCTGCGACGACTGGGAACCCACCCTGGAAATGCTCGAACTGGACGACGCCGCCTGCGCGGCCGGCGTCACCGCAGTGATCGGGATGGGCGCCAGTCCGGGCACCAGCAACCTGCTCGCGGTGCTGGCGATGGACGAGTGCGACACCGTCGACCGCGTTTACACGTCGTGGCGCGCTTCCGCCGCGCACTTCCCGCGACCCGGCGAAGGAGAAGAATTCCCCGAGGCGACCGCGGCCATCGAGCACTGGGTGCACAACTGCACCGAGCCGATCAAGATCTGGCGCGACAACAGCCTCGTGGACGCGTACGCGCTCGAGGAGCGGACACTCGCGTACCCCGGACGCGGCGAAGACCAGGTCTGGGTGTGCGGCCACCCCGAACCGCTGACCCTGCCCAGGGTCCGGCCCGAGGTGCGGGAGTCCCTGAACGTGATGAGCGCGCGCCGGGGCCTCATGGACGGGATCAGCCGGATCGCCGAGCGCGTCCGTGCGGGCGAGCTGAATGTCCGGCAGGCCTCCGACGAACTGCTGCGGCAGCCGAACCTCAGCGGCAAGGCCGCGGGTCCGTCGCCGAACCTGCCCAGCAACATCTTCGCGGTGGCGGAGGGCGTCAAACACGGTTCCCCGGTCCGGGTCGGCGCGCAGGCGCTGGTGCAGCCGGAAGGGAACATGGGCGAGATGACCGGCATCCCGCTGGCCGTCGCGGCACTGATGTCGGCGCGCGGCCAGGTCGCCAAGCCGGGCGTGCACGGCCCCGAGGGCGCGATCGATCCGAAGGTCTTCTTCGCCGAGCTGGCGAAGTTCGCGCCCGAACCGCCGGTGCCCGGCGCCGAGGTGTACGAGGTCGTCACCGAAACCCTCGACAGTTGACCAATCCGCGCAGAGACGAGCGAATCGAGTGACCACAATGGACAACGCGGGCGGAGCGTCCGTCACCTATCTCTCGGGCACCGGCTGGGTCGACCGGCCGGAGACGCTCGAGCCGGCTCTGTCCGGCGAGACGACATGCGACGTCGCGGTCATCGGCGGCGGGCTCGGCGGGATGGCCGCCGCGCTCCGGCTCGCCGAACTCGGCCGGGACGTCGTGCTGGTCGAGGCCGACCTGTGCGGCTGGGGAGCCAGCGCGCGCAACGCCGGGTACATCACGCCGACGCTGGGCAGCGACCCCCGGATCCTGAAGACCTTCTACCGCGACCGCGTTCGAGGTCTGTACCGGTTCGCCACCAATTCCGTGAGTTTCACCGAGGAACTGATCGACGGCCGCGGGATCGAGTGCGGCTACCGCCCGACCGGCAACATCGCGGCCGCCCCGACCGTCGCCGCGTTCCGCAAGATGGCGGCGCACGCCAAGCCGGGCCGCCGATCCGTCGTGGGCGACGCTCGGCAGCTGGGCATCCCCCCGGCGTTTCCGGGCGGAATGCACGTCAAAGTCGGCGGCACGCTCAACCCGGGGCAGCTCGCTCTCGGAGTCCGCGAGGCGGTTCGTGCTTCGAACGTCCGCGTCTTCGAGCAGAGCCCGGTCACCGGCATCGCCGACACCGGCGATGCCGTCCGGATCGACCTTCTCGGCGGGAGAATCCTTGCCAGCCAAGCGATCCTGACCGTCAACGCGTTCGCCAACCAGTTGCCGATCACGCCGAGGAACCTCAGCACGCCGGTGTACGTGACCGCTGTCGAAACCGAACCGGTCTCGGCCGCGCAGCTCGACGAAGCGGGCTGGACGAGCCGCGTCCCCATGACGACGAACCACTTCGTGATGCAGAGTTTCCGGACCACGAACCGCGGCACCATCGTCTTCACCACGCGCAGCCTGCAGACCGCGCGCCGGGCGCGCGCCGACCGGATGCCTGGCCAGGCGGTCGTCGACGACCTGATGCGCGGCTTCCGGGAACGCTTCCCCACCTTGGCCGACCTCGCACCGGCGCGCGCCTGGGGCGGCTGGATCGGGCTCACCCCCTCCAACATGGCCGTCGCGGGACAGGCCAGCCCTCGCGTGCACTACTCGCTGGCCTGCAACGGCCACGGGC
This sequence comes from Amycolatopsis sp. NPDC114503, assembly GCF_055633655.1. NCBI lineage: Bacteria > Bacillati > Actinomycetota > Actinomycetes > Pseudonocardiales > Pseudonocardiaceae > Amycolatopsis > Amycolatopsis sp. NPDC114503. The sequence goes on from NZ_JBVKDT010000004.1 coordinate 978,098, forward strand.
TTCCCCAAGCGCCGTACCTCGGCACCCTGCTCGCCGACCGGCTCTGCGACAAAGGCACGCACGACGACCTCGCCGCTGTCTGGCGCGAGTCGCCCCGGTTCGCTCCCGGCGTCGTGAACCCGGTGACGCTTCGCCTGGGCTGGCTGGCCGACCGCACGCTCGACCGAGCCGACCAGCTGTTGAATCGCAACAAGATCCGAAGGAGCACCCGTGTCTGACCAGAACCCGCCTCTTGGCACCGTGATCATCGTCGGCGGAGCCGGCGCGATGGGCCGCTGGGCCGTGCGCGGCATCGCCAAGCTCGGCTCCGCCCGCAAGCTCCTGATCGCGGACATCGACCTCGCCCGTGCCCAGCAACTGGCTGACGAAGTCGGCGGGCCGTGCGCGGCAGTGCGATTGGACGCTACCGACCCGGCTGCGCTGCGCGAGGCGTTCGGGGACTGCGACGTCGTCCTCAACACCATGGGCCCGTTCTCGAAGTTCGCCCGGCCGATCCTCGAAGCCGCCGTCGAGTCCGGCTGCGACTACCTCGACATCGACGACGACTGGGAATCCACCGTCGAGGCATTCGAATTCGACACGTCGGCCCGGGAGAAGGGCCTGCGCGTCGTGAAGGGCATCGGCGGCAGCCCCGGCATCTCCAATCTCGCCGCGGTCGCGGCCGCCCGCCGGCTCGACAAGGTCACCGAGATCTTCACCGGCTGGTCGATGCGCGGCGCCGTGCTCGAAGACGAGCCCGCCTACCCGTCGCGGGAGGAGCCGGCGCGGCGGTCGAGCACTGGCTGATCCAGATCAGCGGCTCGATCCGCGCCTACCGCGACGGCGCCGAGAAAGACATCGAGCCCATTGCTCCCGTTGAGCTGCTTTACCCTGGCAAAGGCCAGGTTCAGGCCTACACAGTCGGGCACCCGGAGGCGATCACGCTGCCTCGCTGCTTCCCCACGGTCGTGAACTCGACCAACCTCACGTCCGGTCCGGCCTGGGTCTTCGACCACGCCCGCTCCGTCGCGGCGGACTACGACGCGGGCCGGGTGACGCTCGCCGAGGGCGCCAGCCGGCTCGAAGACATGCCCGGCCCGCCCGAAGGCACGCCGCGAACCCGCGACCCGCTTCACCAGGTGTGGGCGCTGGCACGGGGAGAACGCGACGGCGAACCCCTGGCGGTCTCGATCGAGCCCGCGTCCATGCCGCCGGGCAAGATGGGCGGCGGCACCGGCGCGGCACTGGCCGTCGGGCTCGAACTGCTCCGCCAGGGCCGCATCGCCAAGCCGGGCGTGCACGCACCGGAAGGCGTCATCGAGCCGCGGGACTTCTTCTCCGTGTTCCTGGAGTTCGTCGAACCGGCCGTGGACTCGGTCGACGACCTGCTGATCGTCCACGAAGGACCGATCTCCTGAGCACAGCGGAACGCCCCGGCCGCGATCGGCCGGGGCGTTCCGCTGTGGCGAGGCGGACTGGTCAGTCGCTGGCGCCCACCAGCAGGCTGAAGCCGTGCGGGTGCCGCAACCGGGACACCAGCGTCGCCACGATGACGAGCACCGGGAAGACCAGCGTGATCCAATACCCGTAGGTGTACACGTCCCCGAGCGGGAAATGCGTGCCGTCCAGCAGCAGGTCCGAAGTACTCAGGTTCACCTGGCTCGCATAATCCGTGTACGCCTTCACCGCCGCCGGAGAACCGCTCGCAGCCTTGGTCCCGAGTTCGGTCAGCACTGCCGCGTCGACGGACTGGTAGACGAAGCCCGACGCGTTCTGCACCACGGTGATCACCGCCGCGCCGACCGCGAACCCGATCGCCATGACGGTGCCCGGCATGCCCGCCGCCATGCCGGCGCGCTCCTCGGGCACGACGAACTGCGGCACGGCGAACGCGCCGCTGTAGCCTGCCCGGCTGCCCAGGCCGACGATGCCCGAACCGACGACGTATTCCCATACCTGATCATGCGCGACGGCAAGGAAAACCAGGCCCACCGCGCAGATCACCGCTCCGGCGACCAGCACCACTCCGGGCCGTCCGCGTGCGACGAATCGCTCCGAAGCCTTGCCGGACAGGAACATCGTCAGCGCGAACGGCAGCATCACGAGGCTGGTCGCGAGCGGGCTGAAGTTCAGGCCGTACTGTGCGACGTGATCCGGCCACCCGGTGCCCGCGGGCAGGCTCACGCCGCCGACCGGGAACGGGTTGGGGAGATTGCCGTGCAGCATCGCCGGGTCGTTCGGGTTCTGCAGGTAGTAGTTGACGAGCACCAGGAACGCGGCATCGACACAGCCGAACAAGCCGGCCGACAAGCACGCCGTGGCGACGAAAGGCTTGCGCAGCAACGCCAAGTCGAAGGTTGGCTTCGAGGACTTGCGCTCGGCGAAGACCCAGCCGACCGCCAGCACGAGGCCGAGCAGCAGAACCAGGTCGGCGTGCTTGCCGATCGCGGTGTCGGCGGGTGCGCTGAAGCCGAGGAGGATGACAGCGACCCAGCCGATCAGCCACACGGTCCCGAAGATGCCGATCCGCCCGCGGGACTCCGGCGGCGAGTTCGGCACGATCGCCAGTAGGCCGACGGTCGTGAGCACGAAAAGCCCCGCCAGCACATAGAAGAACGGCGCGATCGACTGGTGCGGGATGACCGGGGCCATCGTCGTCGGATCGAGGGTCAGCCGATCCGGCACCGGCCATAGCTTCAGCGAGACACCCCCGCCGACCATTCCGAGCACGACACCGGTGCCGGTGGCCATGATCAGCACGGTGACCGCCGTCGACACGGCGTTGCCGCCCAGGTGCCGGCGCAGGAAGCTCAGCGGCACCAGCTGCGCCGCGCCGCCGAAGCCCATCAGCGCCGAGCCCGCGACGAGGGCGACATAGTTGTCGGCCACCGCCGCGATCAGTGCGCCGCCGGTGAGGAATCCGCCGGACAGCAGCGAAACGGTGCGATCGCTGAGCACGTCGGTCATCCTCGGGATCAGGACGAACCCGGCGCCGCCGCCCAGGGTGAGCGCGGTGAACACCCACGTCGCGGCGGTCACCGAGTTGTGCGCGTAGCTGATCGTGATGAGCGGCAGCAGCGGGGGAAGCATGAAGGCCACCGCGTTGGTCACGGTCGCAAGCACCGCGGCGATCCCGATCAGCGCGGCGCGATGGGGCGCGGACCGCGCCCCGACGTCTTCGGCGACGGACAGGCTCGCCGGCTCTTGCATGTGGGTCATCGTTGATCCCGATCTTTCGAGTGGCTCGCTGGGTGGCGGACAAGGTAGAAGCGCCCCCGCACCGGATCTGCCGCTGGACTCGCGATGTGACCGGATGGGGGATGCCGCCGGTCACACCTTCCGGCGCAAAGCTCGCAACACAGGGCAGAACCGGCGATATCCGGCAGCCCCCCCGGGGGGCCGGGCAAGTCCGCGGTCCGCCGCTGCGCAGACGATCCCGCGGACCTGCGGCCCGAATCCCCCGAGCGGGCGTAGAACGCCTGCGCCGGCTCCCCGGGCCTGCCGCGCGCCCGACCATGGCCGCATGACGAATTCCTCCACGAACCGCCGCGGGCGCAAGCGGATCCTCGTGACCGGCGGTGCAGGCGAGATGGGCGCCTACGCCTGCCGCGCCCTCGCCAAGGCCGACGAGGTGGAATCGGTCCTCGTCGCCGACCGCGACCAGAACCGCGCCACCCGGCTCGCCGCCGAACTCGGCCCGAAAGCCCAGCCGCTGGACCTCGACATCTCCGATGCCGACGCCCTCCACGACGCGCTGACGCCGGTCGACATCGTCCTCAACACAGCCGGGCCGTTCTACCGCTTCGGACGCGAGGTGCTCACCGCGGCGATCGCGACCAGGACGAACTACCTCGACATCTGCGACGACTGGGAACCCACGCTCGAAATGCTCGGCCTCGACGACGCCGCCCGCGCCGCCGGGGTCACCGCGGTGATCGGGATGGGCGCGAGCCCCGGCACAAGCAACCTCCTCGCGCTGCTGGCGATGAACCAGTGCGACACCGTCGACCGCGTCTACACCGCCTGGCGCGCCGGAGCCCTGCCGTACCCGACCGCCGAGGATCCCGACCCGAAACCGAATGCCGCCTTGGAGCACTGGGTCCACAACTGCACCGAGCCGATCAAGATCTGGCGCGACGGCGGGCTCGTCGACGCCTACGCACTCGAGGAGACGACTCTCGCCTACCCCGGCCGCGAAGCGGGCTCCGTCTGGGTCTGCGGGCATCCCGAGCCGCTCACTCTCCCGCGCGTCCGCCCCGAGGTGCGCGACTCGCTCAACCTCATGGTGGCCCGCCGCGGGTTGATGGACGGCATGGTCCGCGTCGCCGAGCGCGTTCGGGCCGGCGAACTGGATGTTGCCGGCGCGGCCAGGCAGATCCTGCGCGAACCGAACACCGGGGGTGCCGTCGCGGGCCCGCCCCCGACGCTGCCGAACCTCTTCGCGGTCGCCGAAGGAACCAAGGACGGCAAGGGAACCCGGGTCGGTGCTCAGCCGATCGTGCTGCCCAACGCGAACATGGGAGAGATGACCGGGTACCCGCTCGCCGTCGCGACGCTGTTGATGGCGCGCGGAGTGGTCGAGAAACCCGGCGTGCACGGGCCGGAGGGCGCGGTGGACCCGGGCGCATATTTCGCCGAGCTGTCCCTGTTCGTCGAAAACCGCCCCGCCGGGCCGGTCGTCGAGGTCGTCTCCGAGGAGATCTGACGGCGCCCGGCGCCGCGGCCCGCGCGTCACCGCGAGGGCCGCACCATCCAGTTCGCGATCTGGGTCCGGGTCGAAAAACCCAGTTTCGCGAGAATGCTCTCCACATGCCCTTCCGCGGTCCGCAAGGAGATCACCAGCCTCTTGGCGATCTCCTTGTTCGACAACCCCTCGGCGACGAGTTCCGCGACCTCGCGCTGACGCCGGGTCAGCACTGATACGTCCGCCGGAACCGGCTCCGGGCCGCTGTCCGGCGAAGCGTCGAGCAACGCCAGCGCCACGATCTCCGCCCGCGGCTGCTCAGCCCCGCGGACGAACGCGGTTTCGAACCGCTCGTCCCCGAGATCCTTCCGCGCCGCGGATTCGTACTTCTCCCGCTGCGGACCGAACTGCCGGGCACCGGCGCCGGGCTGTGGGGCTCCGATGGCCTGCCACAGCTTTTCCGCACCGCCGAAGAGCATCGCCGCGCGCTGACTGTCCCCCTTCGCCGCGGTCGCACACGCCAACTGCTCCATCGCGAAGGCCATGCCCAGTGTGTCATGGAACGTCCACTTGATCCGCAGCGCGGCCCGCAAGTCCGATTCGGCGCGGGCGACGTCGCCTTGGAGCAGTTCCGCGAAACCCCTCCCCCACAACGCGTACGAGAGATTCCACTGGTCCCCGTTGGCTTTGCAGTGCTCGAACAGTTCGGCGAACAGGTCGGCCGCGCGGCCGACCTCGCCTGCGCGCAAATGCGCCGCTCCCAGCTCGACCCTCAAACTGTCCGGGTACTGGGAGTTCACGCAGGCGCGCTCGTACAGCGCCAGCGCCTCGGTCAGCACCGGCACCGCTCCGGCGGGATCGTCGGACACCACGAGCCGCATCCCCATGACGTGCGTGGCGTACGCGAGCGCCGCCGTGTCGCCGAGCTGCCGGGCGAGGTCGCGAGCCTGCTCCGGCGCGGCAGTGAGCGCGTCCTGGTCGCCGAGAAAGGCGCCGACGTAGGCAGCGGTCGCCAAAGCCCAGGCTCGTTCGTGACTCGGCTCCTCGTCCAAGGCCAGCCCGCGCTCCAGCCAGAGCCTTCCCTCGGACACCGAGGTGATGGCTCCCCAGAACCAGGGCATCGCCGCCAAGCGCAGGCCGGTTCGCGCTTCCCCCGGCACGGAAAAGGAAAACTCCAGCGCCCGGCGAAGATTGGCGTGTTCTGCCAGCACCCGGTCCGTCCACTCCCGCTGCCGCGGGCCGACCCATTTCTCGCCCGCCGCTTCGAAGAGTTTCAGGCACCAGTCGCGATGCCGCCGCTCCAGATGCGTCCGCTCGTCGGCCTCCGCGAGCCGGGACTGCCCATACGCCCGGACCGTGTCGAGCATCCCGAACCGAGCGTGTCGCGCGTGCGAGTCGCGAGTGAAGATCGATTTGTCCAGCAAACCGGCGACCGTGTCGAGGACGGCCTCCCGGGGCAGACCCAGGTCCGCGCAGACCTCTTCCAGCGCCTCGGTGTCGAATCCGCCCGCGAACACCGACGCACGGGCCCACAACAGGCGCTCAGCCGGGGTGCACAGCTCGTAGCTCCAGTCGACGAGCGCCTGCAGCGTCCGATGCCGCTCCGGCACGTTCCGGTTGCCCTCGCGCAGCATCGCGAAGCGGTCGTCGAGCCGGCTCACGAGATCGTCGATGGACAGCACCCGCAGCCGCGCCGCGGCCAGCTCAATCGCCAGCGGAATGCCGTCGAGCCGGTGGCACAGCCGCACGACCGCCGCCTCGTTCTCCGCGGTAAGGGCGAAACCGGGCACTGCGGCCGCCGCGCGCTCGGTCAGCAGCGCGACGGCCGGGTAGTGCGTCGCCGCGCCCGGCGTGCTCGGCTCCTCCGGGTCCGGCACCGGCAACGGCGGCACCGAAAAGACATGCTCGCCCGCAATCTTCAAGGAGTGCCTGCTGGTGGCCAGAATCCGGATCTCGGGCGCCGCGCGCAGCACCGCGTCCGCGAGGTCGCCGACAGCCGCCACCAGATGCTCGCAGTTGTCGAAGACCAGCAACATCCGCGAGGTCCGCAGCTGATCGCACAACGCCTCGACCGGTTCGCGCGCGGACTGCTCCCGGACAGCCAGGGCGCCCAGCACCGCGTGCGGCAGCAACGCCGGATCCTCGAGAGCCGCCAGTTCGACCAGGCACACACCGTCCGGGAACGCACGCCGCACGTCAGCCGCGACTCGGTAGGCCAGCCGGGTCTTGCCGACGCCGCCGATGCCGGTGAGCGTGACCAACCGCGCCGCGGCGATGAGTTGCCGGACCGCGGTGACGTCGTGCCGCCGGCCCACGAAACTCGTCAAGTCCGCCGGCACGGTCGTCGGCGCTCTCCCTTGCGGTGAAGCCATGGGCATCCTGCGTGTATGGGTGGCCGGGACGCGCGTCATCGTACGTCTCCGGTTCCCGGCTCACCAGGCATCGGAACCGGGATGCCGCCCAGCGCGCCGTTGCCCGAATTGTGCGCCGTTTCCCAGTCGTACCGCAGCCGCTGCACGCGAGGTCAGGCGACGAGCCCGAGTTCTTGCGCACGGCTGGCGGCCTGCGCCCGGTTGCGGACCCCGAGCTTGCGGTAGACCGCGCTCGTGTGCTGTTTGACGGTGTGCCGCGAAAGGTTCAGCGACAGCGCCATTTCGGGATTGCTCTGACCGGACACAAGGTGCTGCAACACGTCCAGCTCGCGCTTGGAAAGCTGCACCGGCAACGGCCCGGTGTCCTTCGGAAACACCCGCCCGCCCTCCGCGACGCGCTTCACCGAAGCGACCAGTGCCGCGGTCGGCATCTGCTTCGGCAAGGCCGCGACGGCGCCGTTCACCAAGCCCAGCGCGGCGGATACCCTCCCCTCCGCCGACATCAGCACGACCCGGACATGCGGCATCTGCGCGTGGAATTCGCGGCACAGCTCGAGCCCTGACCGGCCCGGCAACGACGTGCTCACCAGTACCAGCTGCGGCTGGTACCGCCGAGCCACCTGCCAGGCCAGATCGGCCGTCGAGACCCCGAGGCACGACGCCACCCACGGTTCGCCGTGCAGCACCGCCCGCAACCCAGCCTGCAGCAATTCGTGTTCCTCGACGATCAACACCCGCTGCGCCTGGCACCGGTCGCGCGGGATCTCCCCGGCTGGAACCGGCCGCTCCACGGCCATGACTGTCATCCGGGCACCTCCGGCTGCTCGTGCGGTCAACGCCGACCCACGGGACGGCTCCCGCAGCGCCGCGCCGGGCACTGCACCACCCGCCTCGACGGGGTGAGCCATCCACCTGTGATGTGAATCATTGCTGGTCACAGGCGTCCGGACACCCGGGGAACTACCCGGGTAGTACCTGTCCCCGGTCCCGGCGGCGCCCGCTCCGCGCGAGTCGGCGGGGGTGCTTCACACCGGCGAAATGACAGCCCGCGACGTCGGGACAGCGCCGAGCCGAGCACGCCTGACCGTGGCGTACGCGCCCGTTCCAAACCGGAACCTCTCCCCGACTGCGCCCGGCTGGGGGATGCTTCCCCCGACCGGGCGGAGAACCCGCCCGCCGTCCGAACAACGCGGCCGGGGTTGAATACCGTGCGTCCATGTGGCGAAGCGACTATCAACTCCGGCCCAACGAGATAGACGCGATGGGCCACCTCACTGCGACCGCGTATCTCGGCTTGCTGGAAGAAGCGCGGGCCGCGTGGCTGGTCAAAAGTCTCGGCACACAGCACCCGCCGTGCGTCCTCCGGTCTCAGCACATCGACTACCAGCGCGAAATCACGCCCGCGGACGGCACGGTGACCGTGACCCTGGCAGTCCTGGAACTGGGCACGTCGAGCGTGCTGATATCCGAGGCGATCTCGGCCGGCGGAACCGTCCGCGCGAGGTCGGAGGCGGTGCTGGTCATGTGGGACGGACAGCGCCGCACCGCTCGCCCGATGACCGAGCACGAGCGCTCGTCGCTGGCAGCCTTCATCCCGCCGGGCAGGCGGACTTCGGCCCGAGAATACGCGAGCCGGGCGTGCGTCCAGCCAGTCAGCGACGGTCGGGCGAGGGGCTGAGCAGTCGCGTCCTCAACAGTCAGCAGTGCCGCGGTGAGACGGGGGCGGCACCGGTCACGACCACGCCCTCGGGACCCGCGACTGCACAGACAGATCCTCAGAGCCGTCGAACCAGATATTGGTCGTGCCTCGCCAAAGCCGAGCCAGATACACAAATGCACCGTCTGCCCCACCGATCGAG